>JBLMZI010000001.1:0-303145 GCA_050258755.1 Solirubrobacterales bacterium
CCCCTCTGCCATTTCGGTCGGTGGCTCACACCTTCATGAGCAGAGTGGCACAGTTTCAGGTGATCGAAAGTGGCTCACTTTTCATGAGCGCTCTGGTAAACATTCAGGTTGACGATCGCAGTCAGGACCGGTCCCTTGTAGTTGGGAGATGATGAAATTCGAGTGTCAGGCATTCGAACTTCGCGACGCGCACGAAACTCCTTGTGGAATCCCGGTTCCCTGCTTAAGACGCCTGGTTAAAAATGAGACCCGGTAATAGACCGGGTCTCATTTTTAACCAGGCGTCTTAAGCAGGGAACCGGGCGCTTGCGGATCGCTTAAAAAGCGTCCTACCCAAAAAAGGCAGGACGCTTTGAGGCGAAAGGGTTATTGCTGAGGTGCGGCTGGCTGCGGTGCTTCTGCCGGAGCTCCCGGTGAAGGAGTGGGCTCGGCCGATGGGGCATCCGCTGCGGGGGGTGCTTCTTTTCCGACGCCACGCTTGTTTTTTACATTCTTAAGCTGTTTTTTTGCTGCCGTAATTTTAACCGGTGGTTTCTCAGGCTGGACTTGTGACGTATTCTTCAACCGGCCCTGCAGTTTATTCAGCAGGGTTTTAAGATCCCGTTCGGCGGTCTTGTCTTTGCCCTTGACCGCGATCAATTTGGCAACACCGGCCGCGCGTTTGTAAGCACCGAGAACGGCATAAGTCTGCATTGCGTTTCTAAAGACAATGAGCCGAATTGCAGGCTTGATTGCGGGGCGGGATGCGAGCCGAACCAGCTGGTCGGTAAACAAGATAAGTGATTTTTTCGCCTTTGGCGATTTGTGAAGCTGCGTACGATATGTAATTGCAACGGTACGGGCACGCCGTGCGAGCTTTACAAGAGCGTCCGGATTTGCGGCATTATTTTTCAGGGTAGCGAAGTCTTTTGCTACTCCAGCTTTGGGAATCGCCGCATCCAGATCCTTGGCTGCCTGGACCGCCGCATCAACACTGCCTTGTGCAGGAGCCGGGGTGGCATTTGCATCTGACAATGCGATATCTGGTGCAGGAGTCGACGCTTCCACATCGGAAAGGGGAGCCTGGATCATGACTGGTGATGAATCAGCAGGTGCTGGCTCTGTTGTTACCGCTGATTCTGCCGGGGTGGGCGCGGAATCCTCCGACAAAGCGACTGGGACAGCTAAAAGGGACATAAGAAAAGCAAGGACGAGCATAAGGGCGAGTTTCTTTTTCATCAAATTCTTCCTCCTTCGACCACTTGTGCTGAAATTGAAGAGAAGAGAAATAGCGGATACCCGAAGCGGATAGATGCCATTCCGATTGTCAAAACATTCGCGGAAAAGCACGGGTTCTCCTTCTACAGAAGCGGAATTAACAAACGAACCTTGCATCCCTTGTTTCCAGGACCTGTGATAAGGTATCACTTAATTCCTTTAAGTCATACGGTTTGGGTACGATGCCGCGGAAACCCCATTCCCGGAATTCAGACATAACCGCTTCATCATAGTAGCCGCTGCTAATGACAGCCAGGGTATTGGGGTCCAAGCGCAGGAGGTGCTGCATTGTTTCTATGCCGCCCATACCGCCCGGGACAGTCAAATCCAGCATAATTAGATCGTAGGCCTGGCCGGAGTGCAATGACTTCTGGTAGGAATCAATCGCGTCGCGGCCATCAAGAACATGGTCTGCTTCAAAACCGATCGATCGCAGCATTTTGACGACCGTACGCCCGACTTCTTTATCGTCATCCATGACAAGAATTCGGCCATGGCCGGACATAATGGTTTCGGCATCCGGTTTCTGATCGGGCACGGAATACGTGCAGGCAGGAAGATAAAGATGGAAAGTCGTGCCGACACGCCAAAGCGAATCCACCGATATGCAGCCATTGTGATTCCGAATGATGGAGTAAGCCGTTGCCAGGCCCAGACCGCTGCCCGTGGCTTTGGTTGTATAGTAAGGGTCAAAGATTCGGGGAAGGTGTTCTTCGGGAATGCCCATCCCCTCGTCCTGAATGGAAACATGGATATAATGGCCATTGCTGAGCTGGGGCAGACCACCGCCCGGTTCATTTTCCATATTCTCAGCCGTGATCCAAACAGTACCCCCATTGGGCATAGCCTGAATGGCATTGATGACAAGATTGTTGATCACCTGGTTGATCTGGCCTTCGTCGACCTCGACCGGCCAGAGATTGCTGGCAAATCGTTTGACACAGCGGACGTTCGAACCGCTTAAGGAAAAACTGAGCGAGCTCTCCAACAGGTCGGTCAGGGAGAGCGTCTTTTTGATGGGAGCTCCTCCCCGGGCAAACGTCAGCAGCTGCTGCGTGAGCCGTTTAGCCTGAACAACAGCTTTCTGGATTTCCTGAAGATAATCGCTGCAGGCCTCGTTCCCCACCTGCAGTCGAATCAGCGTAATGTTGCCCAAAACCACCATCATCAAGTTATTGAAGTCGTGGGCCAGTCCGCCGGCTAACACACCGAGCGACTCAAGCTTACTTGCTTTCAGCAGTTCCGCTTCTGTCTTTTTCTTTTCGGTAATATCCCGGATTGCAAGGACCGCACCTTCCAGGATTCCATCCGCGCTTCGAATCGGTGCTCCGCAGATGGAAGCGATTCGGCCGCCGCCGTGAGGGAAATTCAAAACACATTCCGGGATTTCCTGCGGTTCACTGGCATAGAGAAAAAGATTGGCCAGTTCTTTAGCGGAGGTATTGGGCACCTCAACATGGAACAGGATGTTTTCAAGCGGCTTTCCGATAATTTCAGAAGGGAAAAAGCCCGTTAACCGCTCGGCCATTTCGTTAAAAACAATGACCCGACCGCTTAAATCGGTGGCGATCACTGCCTCGCCGATGCTCTTCAGTGTGACCGATAAGCGCTCTTTTTCCGCGGCTAAGGCGTTTTCGATCGCCTTGCGAAGGGTAATATCACGGCTGCCGAAGATGGTCCCGGATACCCTGCCGTCCGCATCGGTCAGAGGGGTGCTTATGACCTCCAACCAGATATAGGCCCCGTCTTGATGTTGAAACCGGATTTCGAGCCGCTCCGGAAGCAGGTGCGGCGAACCCGGATTCAAGGCCTTTTCCAAAAGCGAGACTTCCTGCGGGTGGATAAAAGAATAGATTGATTGACCGGTCAACTGATTCGGATGGTAACCCAGAATACGATAGAAAGATGGGCTGACGTATTCAAAGCATCCGGCCGGGGCGACAACGCCAACCATGTCGAGCATATTATCGGTAATGCGCCGGAGTCGGGTTTCGCTGGAACTAAGCTGTTCCGCGGCGCTTTTCGTTTCGGTCTGATACTTTTGGTCAAGGTCGTGCATCGTCGATGAAAACCACGCGACTAAAAGAATGATGCTGATTAATAAAAAGTTATCGGCAACGGATTGTGCGAGATCGAAGGGTTCCACATGGATCAGATCGTAAACCAGCAATAAAAGGGTGGACGCAAAGCCGGTAACGTAGGAAGAAAATTTTCCTTTAAGAGAGCCTACGATGATAACCGGAAGAAGAATGATCGCTTTGACATAGGAAAGATGATCCCCGAAGTAAAAAAGAATCATGATCGAGACCAGAACCGGAAAACCGACATAAAGGTATTCTGCGACCGAGAACCGGCTTTCCGTGAGATAGCCGCGCTTATTTAGTAAATAAATTAAGCCCGCTTCCAGCAGTAGAATACTCCAGATTCCGAATAGATAAATAAGAAACCGGGGGTAGTAGTTATTCTGGTTAAACCCTTGATTCTGCATGACAACCGCCAGGAAAATAAACGTGCAGGCGATATGCGTTGTCACAATATGCTCATAGTCGAATTTGGAACGCCTGGTGCCCAGATCCAATTCTCTCACCTCAAAAATATTATCTCTAAAAAAGGGTGAAAATGGCACCCTTTTTTAGAGATCAAGGTAAATCAAGCATCAATTATCTTTGAAGCGAATTAGGAACTCTGGGCTGATAATGACCAATGCCGCAAGCGGATGCCGACGATGCGGCAACAGTGGCGAGCACGGCCAGAGCGGACATAAGGCCGACCAGCATTTTGGCGCGCAGTTTGTTCATCATAGTTTCACCTCCTTGGTATCGAAATCGCATCAATTACAACAAACAGCCACTTTCCGGGCGGAAGCAGGACAAATCCCGCCCAGAAAACAGCCAGTCCTGCACAAAGCATTTCTTCGACGGCAAACCCCGGGAAGAAAGATTTCATCATGACCAGGAGCAGTGAGACCGCCGCCAGGACGAAAAACGACAACTTGCGCAGCAAAAGCCGGCGTCGTGTAGATATGATCGGTGCGCTCGGGGTATCAACCGGCGCGCAGCGCAGCAGACAAAAGAAGGTCCACGTCATGGCCGCGATCACAAACACATCGGCAAAAAACGGCCCGAGAACAGTCATTTGACGGGCCAGCAATGCCAAGACTGGGAAGAGCAGGGCCGTAAAAACGGCGCAGCGCCATGGTGAATCACTGTGATAGCCGCCGGCTACGAAACGAAGCGGTGCGACCACAGCTGCCGCTATCAGCGTTCCGCTTAAGACCCCGAAGGCATAACCGGCCAAGCTGATCAAAACCACATTGAGTAGAATGATCCCAAGAACTTCGAGGGCAAAAGCCGCGATTTCAGCTTTCTCCCGGGTCGTTTCCGCTTTTACGTAAATGTACTCGGTCAGTGCTTCGTTAAGACTGGTGCTCATGCGTTAGGTTCTCCTTTGGCTTGATGATCTGTGGGCTGAAGATGCCCAGTATTAGAAAGAAGATTGCCTGCGGCATTCCGATCATTGCCCAGCGGAATGCATCCAGTGAGGCAGTATTGGGGTCGATTTGGAGTACCCGATAAATAACGAGTCCAAAAGCATACTCGCTGGCAAGCAATATGACCCAGCCGCTGATAGTGGACAGCAGGGCATTGAGACTGGAGACCTGGTGGAAACGGATTAAGTAAAGAATTATGATCAGCATTGCGGCAAGGGTATGAACGCCCCAAAGAACGCCGCTTGCCCGGATAACGAAAATCGTAAGACAGAGTATGATGCCAAGTATTATGGCATTGCTCCAACGGACGCTCGTGCGGGCCAGCACGCAACAGACGGCAATGACCCCGGTCATTTCAGGAATTCCTTGAACGAAGAACCAGAGCTGATCCGGGGTAAACGACTTTCCGAAAAAATGGATCAACGTCTGTATTGCACCCAAATGGGCTTGTGCAAAAGTGTTCATACTACCGTGCTCCTTTACTACGACGATTGAATCTCAATCGGGGGAAATGAAAAAACTGATTAGACGCCTATAACTTAACCGGGGAAATAATTATGATGCTTCCCAACGGGATCGCCCCACTAAATAGACCAACTTGATCCAAAAATACCACATGTAGATTGTGATTAAGCCAGTAGATTCGACCTGTTCAGCCCCATCTCCTCTCCCAGTAAAAAAGTCGATTTAGTCAAAAAACGACAAGAATATAGTCGAATTCGACACACGAGTCGTTTCCTTGCACAGTAATGTTGATCGGAAAAGTGCAAGGATACAGTTTATGGTAATAATAACAGGAGTCAATGTCCACTTTTGTCGAAAACATTATAGGTGGTTCGACGAGAATTGATCAATTACCGACAGTTTCGACGACTTTCAACCGAAAAAGAGGGTCAAACATAGTCTGAACGCGCATTTCCCCGGAAGGAATCGGAAGTAAAGAGGCGAACCTTGGATTATTCGATATTTTGCTGGTTTTTCGGAGGGTGGATGTGTGAAGACACCGCTATATGATGCCTTGCTTGCCTATCACAGCCGGATGCGGGTTCAGCTGCATATGCCCGGGCATCACGGTGGAGATGCCTTTGGAGACGCTTATTCACCCCTGGCTGGCACAGGCAAGATTGATATGACAGAAGTCGCCGGCCTGGACGACTTGCATTCAGCCACAGGTGTGATCGGCGAATCCATGCATCTTGCGGCCCGGACCTGGAGGGCCGGGGAAAGCCTCTTCCTGGTGAATGGCGCGACATCAGGCATTCATACCCTGCTACTGGCGATTGGGGAAAACAAGATTCTGATTCCGCGGAACAGTCACCTGTCAGTTCTCGGCGGGTTGGTTTTATCCGGGGGAATGCCGGTCAGTCTTCCCTGCATTCAGGATCCCGAGCTCGGGATCGCGCTGGCGGTTGACCCGGAAGCGGTTTGGGAAGCGGTAGACGCGGAGCCGAATTTGGCAGCGATGCTGCTGGTCAGTCCCGCCTATTTCGGAACGGTCGGCGATACTTCTGAGATTGCTTCCATCCTTCATGCGCGAAACATTCCACTTCTGGTCGACGAAGCCCACGGCGCTCATTTCGCTTTTCACCCCGAAGCGCCGGAGCAGGCTTTGGATGCGGGTGCGGATGCGGTTGTGCACGGGCTGCATAAGACGCTCCCAGTGCTGACGCAGGCAGGGATGCTTCACTTGTCCAATAACGCGGAACGGCTCGACCCGGTCCGGGTCCGTGCGGTGCACCGCCTGTTAACCACCACCAGCCCTTCCTATCCATTAATGGCATCGATTGATGTCGGACGTGCCCTGATGGAGGAATCTGGTGAGGAATTGCTGGATGCCGCCTTTTCGCACAGTCGGCGTTTCAAACGGGAAATGAACGAAAGGCCCGGCAGTCGGTGCCGGGTTTGTGAATTTGGGAATGTACCGGGAGTGGTCGGGGTTGATCCGTTGAAAATTGTATTGGATTGCCGTGATATCGGATTCAGCGGGATCGACTTGGCGGCGGCACTTTCCGATCGGTTTGGGATCGAGGTCGAACTGGCGGCGCGGGATTATCTGCTAGCCATGTTTTCGCCCTTCAGCCCGCAGGAAGATTGGGAACGGCTTGGGAAAGCACTGGACAGAGTCATCGTGGAGCCATCACATTCGAAGCGGCAGCCGCCGGTGCAATTGCCGCCCATTCCAAAGCAAGTGGTTACGCCGCGCCGGGCTTTCCTGGGAAGCGCTAAAACTGTTATGATAGAAGAGTCTGTAAACAGGGTCTCCTGCGAAATCGTAGCGGCTTATCCGCCAGGAATTCCATGTCTGATTCCGGGTGAAGCGATTACTGCGGAAATCGTTGATTACCTGAAAGAATTACGGGACCGGCGAACGCCGGTCCATGGTCCTGCGGACCGGACGCTTCGTTCGATCCGGGTCCTGGACGGCGCACCGCTTGAATAGAAAGTGATGAACCGAAATGGGTTTGCTGATTACCTTTGAAGGAATCGATGGGGTTGGGAAGACCACCCAAATGCAGCGGCTGTCTGCTGAACTTTTGCGGCACGGCGTGGATGTGCTTGCTTTACGCGAGCCGGGCGGCAATGAGGTTTCCGAACGAATCCGCGAGGTGCTGCTTGATACCCGCAATCACGGAATATTGCCGGTAACCGAGGCTTTTTTATACGCTTCGGCGCGGGCCCAACTGGTGGCCCAGGTGCTTAAACCCGCCCTGGATGCCGGTAAGGTGGTGCTAATGGACCGATTTGTGGATTCCACGATTGCGTATCAGGGATACGGCCGCGGCCTGTCGATTGCTTTTTTGAACGAATTGAACAGTTTAGCGACCGGGGGACTTACCCCGGATTTAACCATCCTGCTTGACATGGACCCGGCAGCGGCGGTCCGCCGCTCGGAGGGGACGGTGCCTGACCGGATTGAGCGGGAAGGGGTGCTGTTTCTGGAACGGGTTCGGACGGGCTATCTTGAACTCGCGAAATCCAATGCGCGATTCCGGCAAATTGATGCCGCGGAAGACGCGGATGCCGTTTATACAAGGCTGTCATCCTTTGTGTTCGAACGGCTGGAGGCAAACGATGGTCAGAATTAATCGGGATGGAAAACCGGCGAGCGAATTCCGGCGGGCTGAACGGGGAGACGTTCGAAGCATAGCAGCCGGGTCCAAAAGCGAATTCAACCGGGAGCTCACCGATCGCGATGAGCACCAGTCGCGGATGCGGATGGCCGAACTGATTGGTGAGATTGAGAAGCTGACCGAAAGGCTCGGGAAATCATTCGACATCAATGACTTGATGAAATACAAGCGCCTGGTTCAGGGTTTTCTTAAAGAGGCAACCTCCCTGGCGTTTTCGCTGCAGAAGGACAGTTCATTTCACCGCCGCGGGCGTGCGATCATGCTTTCCGTGCGCACGGTGAATCAGGACGTCGAAGCCTTGATCAGCGATTTTACGAACAAAAAACGGGAGCCGACCGAAATCCTTGAATCGATGGACAAGATTCGCGGGATGCTCCTTGATATGCTGGTATAACGATGGAGAACGAACGGATGCGGTTCGCTTTTGAGCCCCTGGGGCAGGAACGGAGCATGCGCTTGCTGCGGCAAGCGGTCGAGAACGGACCTTCCCACGCATATTTGTTTCTCGGGCCGGAAGGAATCGGTAAGCGACAGTCAGCGGTCGCCTTTGGGCAGCGGTTACTGAATGCTGCCACCGACCGGCATCCGGAATTAATGATCCTGGAACGCGATGGCGCAAATATCAGAATAGCGGACATTCGTCGCATGCAGGAATGGATGGCGCATAAACCGTTTACCGGCCGGTGGAAAATCGTGATCCTGGCCGACGCCGATTACTTAAACGCTGAATCGGCGAATGCACTGTTAAAGACTCTGGAGGAACCGCCGCCATACGGTGTCATCATTCTTGTGGCTCACCGGGAGGCCTTGCCGCCGACAATCGTTTCTCGGTGTCAAGTCGTGCGGTTTCAGCCGCTATCCCCGGAAATGGTTGAACAAGTTTTGATCGACGGGGGAACCCAGCCAGCCGACGCTGGTTTGTTAGCGGCACTTTCAGGGGGGAGTCCGGGACGGGCTCAGGTGTTCGCCGGGGCGAATCCGAGGCAAATGATCCAACGGGCGGCGGAAATGCTGCTCGCTTTTCGGATGGGTGACGCGTTTGCGGCGTATGAGGCCGCCGAGTATCTGGAAAAGGAGAAAGAAATCCGGGACGTTTACCTGAACGTTTTGGAAGCATTGATTGCGGAAGCGCTGCGAAAGGCATCGGGGATTTCTACCGGAGCGCTTTTAGACGATGCTTCCGCCGAATCATTGGCTGCCATTGGAATTGAAGGTTTGAATGCCATGGCCTGGCAGATTGCCGATGGACGGCGGGCATTGAACACCAATGCCAATGGGCTGATTTTGTTTACGAATGTGTTCTTGCGGCTTCAGGCTTGCGCAATAGGATAAGGTCCGTTTTTACGCCTGATTCAGCAAGTTCTCATACACAGGTGCAGGAGGGAATAAACATGCCAGTCGTGGTAGGAATCCGGTTTAAGCCGGCCGGGAAAATATATCATTTTGACGCGGATGAATTTGAATTGTCGGTTGGCGATGCCGTTATAGTCGAAACGATTCGGGGGATTGAGTTCGGCGAGGTGGTCGTCGGCAGACGCGCTGTTCCTGAGGACAGTCTGGTACAACCCCTGAAAAAGGTCATTCGGTGTGCTTCCGCGCAGGACCACGAGATCCTGAACGAGAACCGCCAGAAGGAAAAGGAAGCCTTCGGGATCTGTGTGGGGAAAATTGAGCAGCACAATCTGCCGATGAACCCGATTGATGTTGAGTATACCTTCGACCGGGGCAAGATTATCTTTTACTTCACCGCAGAAGGGCGGGTCGATTTTCGTGAGTTGGTCAGGGATCTGGCCAGCATTTTCAAGACCCGGATCGAACTGCGGCAGATTGGCGTGCGTGACGAAGCCAAGATGCTGGGCGGGGTCGGTTCCTGCGGTCGGGTGTTGTGCTGCTGTACTTTCCTGGGCGATTTTGAGCCGGTTTCGATCCGGATGGCCAAAGACCAAAACCTTTCGTTGAATCCAACCAAAATATCGGGGATTTGCGGCCGTTTAATGTGCTGTTTGAAGTTTGAGTCGGAACAGTATGAGAGTGGCGACAAAGACCGGAGGAGACGGGACCCCGATCCTGAGAAAAACCGGGACCCGGATCGCGGCCGGGAACAAGAGAAGAACCGGGATCAGGACCGGAATAAAGAGCAAGAACGGCCGAAAGATCAGGATCGAAACAAGAACCAGAACCGCGGTAAGGACCAGGAACGCGGCAAGGAGCGGGATCAAACCCGGAATAAGGACCTTGAGAAGCGAAAAGATCTGCCGCGGGATAAGGAAGCAACCCGGGAAAAAGACCAAAATCGGGATAGGAATCAAAACCGCGAAGCGGATTCCGCGAAAAAGCGGGACCAGGAGATGGAAGCGGTCAGCGAAGTCCGAGCAGAAGAGCAGC
Source organism: Solirubrobacterales bacterium (assembly GCA_050258755.1). GTDB lineage: Bacteria > Bacillota > Syntrophomonadia > Syntrophomonadales > DTU052 > JBLMZI01. The sequence goes on from JBLMZI010000001.1 coordinate 10,264, forward strand.
CGCCGACAGTCAAAGAAGAAAGTCAGCAGTAAATAAAGGAAGCATTCTATGGAGATGGATTCCCGGGAAATCAAAGAAATGAAAGCCCTCCTGAAGGAATTAATCGCAGAAATCGGCGATTTACGGGAACGAGTATACCGGCTGGAGCAGGACAGCACTCCGCTGCCGCGTGCCCAGGAACGCCGCGCGCGGGATTTCGCGCTTGAGGCGGAAAGCTACGAAAACATTGGAAACCTGTACCGGGAAGGATACCATATCTGCCCAATTGCCTACGGGCAGGTCCGAGACGAGGAAGAGTGCCTGTTTTGCGTAAACCTACTGGAGAAAGCGTAGAAACCCAGGACCGGCCGGAGACCCTTGATGACCTATACTGGGGACTTCAGATTTTTCAGCCTGCGCGAGGCTATCGCTATGCGATGGATTCGGTTTTACTTGCCGATTTTTCCGCACCGTGCAACCAGGATCGGATTTTGGACCTGGGCTGCGGATCCGGGGTGATTTCCCTTCTGATTGGGTCGCGGGCGAAAGGATCCCGGGTGGTTGGCATTGAAATTCAGGAGAGTTTGGCTCAGTTTGCGCGGCGGAGCGTTCGGTGGAACCAGCTTTCGGAAAGCATTCAGATTCTTACCGGCGATCTTAAGCAGATTGGGCATTTGATTCCGCAAAGCGGAATGTTTTCGCTGGTGGTTTTCAATCCGCCGTATTATCGTGCCGGCCAGGGGCGGCACAGTCCAAACGAAGAGATTCGATGTGCACGGCACGAGATAAGCGCAACGCTGGGTGATTTCGTTGCCGCAGCCGACCATGCACTGGCGCCGCAGGGGCGGATCTGTGCCGTGCTGCCGGCAGCGAGAGAGAATGAAATGAAAGATCGGCTTGAGCAAAGCCATTTTGCGATAACTCGGCTTCGCCGGGTCATCGACCGGCCGAACCGGGCTCCGATGCTGGTGTTGATCGAAGCGAAGCGGCGATTAAATGTCAAAACGGACCCGATTGAGATCCCGCCGCTGGTGGTTCATGCCGCGGACGGGGTTGAAACACCGGAAATCAGGCAAATATACCGGGGAGGCCGGGATTAGAAAATGGGCACCTTATATATCTGCGCAACGCCGATTGGCAATCTGGAGGACGCTAGCTTCCGACTGATCAAAACCCTTTCCACGGTGGATGTGATTGCCTGTGAGGACACTCGTCACACCCAAAAGCTCCTCAATCATTTCGAGATCCGGTGTCGAACCATCAGCTATCACCAGCACAATCGGGCATCACGCGGTGCTGAATTACTGGCCATGCTGAAAGAAGGGCTATCGGTGGCATTGGTTACCGATGCCGGTATGCCGGGGATTTCGGACCCGGGGGCCGATCTGGTCGAACAGGCCAGCAACGCCGCAATCCCTGTCCTCGCTATTCCGGGACCTTCCGCTGCGGTTACCGCACTGGCGGTTTCCGGACTTCCGATTGACCGGTTTGTGTTTGAAGGCTTTCTGCCGCCAAAGAGCGGACAGCGCAGAACGCGGCTGGAAGCCTTTCGGGATGAGACGCGAACGGTCGTGTTCTATGAAGCACCGCACAGATTGCTGGCGTTACTGCTGGATATTGATGCGATTTTCAGCGACCGTACGGTTGTGGTTGCCCGGGAATTGACAAAAGTGCATGAGGAAGTTCGGCGCGGAACCGCGAAAGACTTGACCGCGCATTACGAAAGTCACCCGCCTAAAGGGGAAATTACCGTACTGTTGGCGGGGGCAGTCATTGTCGAAAAGACCGCCGACCTGGAAACGATCGCGGATGAAGTGGAGGTTCTGATTGAAGCTGGCGTGGAAAAAAAAGAGGCCCTTAAAATAAAGGCCCGAGAATATGGGATCAAAAAAGGTGATTTGTACAAATTGATGACCCAGCGCTAATATGCCGGTGTTAGACTAGCCGACAGCTTTCGCAATTTCGGCAAAGCAATCTTTGCATATGTTTTTGCCTTTGTAGTTCTGTACGTCTTCTGCGTTCCCACAGAAAATGCAGGCTGGCTCGTATTTTTTCAGGATGATTTTTTCGTTGTCCACGTAGATTTCGAGAGCGTCTTTTTCCTCAATTCCCATGGTGCGACGGAGTTCAATGGGAATGACGATGCGTCCAAGCTCATCTACCTTGCGGACAACACCGGTCGATTTCATCATTGTGGAATACTCCCTTCTTCAACAAAATTCGACTTTTTAGTTCCAATATAGACCATACCAGAGATGGCAGAATCAGTCAAGACGAATTGCAACAAATTCGGACATAAAAATGGAAATATAAGCCTGTTATACAACCCGTTGGTCTATGGAAGTCACTTTATTTTTTGGCCAATTTGGGGCAAACTAGTATCGGTTGGATTTTGCCAAAAAGGCCAAAAACATGGAATAGAATCCGCTGCTGATTGGACGGCAACCCCTGAATCTTAGGCTTTATGGCCAAACGCCAAAGCGAAAAAAAGCGATTGGAAACAACAAAAATAAGCATACAACGGGAGGAACGCTTCATGTCGAAACGAGAGAGTTTTTACATCACAACCCCCATCTATTACCCCAGTGCCAATTTACATATTGGACACGCTTATACCACCGTGGCTGCGGACTGCACTGCCAGATATAAACGAATGCAGGGAAAAGATGTCTTTTATTTGACAGGAACGGACGAGCACGGACAGAAAATCGAACGCATCGCCAGGGAAAAAGGGATCGAACCGTCGAAATATGTCGAAGAAATTGTCGATAACATCCAAAAACTATGGAAAAAACTACTAATCACAAATAATGACTTTATTAGAACAACGGAACCACGCCATAAAGCAGTGGTTTCAAAGATATGTCAGACCCTTTTCGACAACGGCGATGTTTACCCTTCAACCTATGAAGGTTGGTATTGTACGCCTTGTGAAACCTACTTCACCGAGAGGCAGCTCGTGAACGGCAACTGCCCGGACTGTGACCGGCCAGTTGAACGAATCAAGGAAGAAAGTTATTTTTTCGCACTGTCAAAGTACCAGGACCGACTGCTGCAGCATATTGAAGCCAACCCGGATTTCATTCAGCCCGAACTTCGGAAAAATGAAATGGTCAACTTCATTAAAGGGGGTTTGGAGGATCTTTGCATCTCCCGGACTTCGTACCAGTGGGGGATTCCGGTCCCATTTGCCCCGGGTCACGTTATCTACGTGTGGGTGGATGCGCTGACCAATTACATTAGCGCGCTCGGTTATGGCAGCGATCCGGAAAAATTCGAACACTATTGGCCGTGCGACGTACATCTGGTCGGGAAGGATATCGTTCGCTTCCATACGATTATCTGGCCAATTATTCTCATGGCCGCCGGGCTGCCGCTGCCGAAGCAGGTCTTCGGGCATGGCTGGCTGCTGTTGGAAGGCGGCAAAATGTCCAAGTCCAAGGGAAATGTCGTTGACCCAGTGGTTCTGGTCGATCAGTATGGCGTTGATGCGGTGCGATACTACCTTTTGAAAGAGATGACATATGGGAACGACGGGTATTACTCCGAAGAAATGATGATTACCCGGATCAATACCGAGTTGGCCAATGACCTGGGCAATCTGGTAAGCCGAACTGCGGCCATGATCGAACGATATTTTGACGGCATTCTGCCAGCAGTTGAAGCCAGCGATCCGCTCGATGAAGATCTCAAAGCGGTCGCCCTGGAGGCCGCGCAGGAATGTGAGCGCCAGTTTGACCGGCTGGATTATTCGGCAGCCTTAGGGACGGTTTGGAAACTGGTCTCCCGGGCCAATAAATATATCGATGAAACAGCTCCCTGGGTTTTAGCCCGGGATGAGGCGAACCGAAGCCGATTGGCGGCCGTTATGTACAACCTGGCGGAATCGATTCGGGTTGCAACCATTCTGCTTGCACCTGCGATGCCGACTTTACCGGCGCGCGTGAATGAGCAGTATAATTTCTTCGCCGACCCGGAATCGTTGGTCTGGGATGACGCTAAGGTCTGGGGAAAGGTCAAGCCTGGAACGGGCATCACAAAACGCGACAGCCTGTTTCCACGGATAGACACGAAAAATGGAGGGTCTAAAGCAATGAATCAAGAAGTCAAGGAAACAAAAACGACGGAAGCGGCCCCCGCGCCGGCTCAAACGGCCGCGGTCCCGGTTGCAGCCGAAAAGTCACCGGAGGCCGAATTGGTCTCGATCGACGATTTTGCCAAGCTCCAGTTGCGGGTTGCACTTGTGAAGGAATGCGCCAAGATGGAGAAAGCAGACAAACTGCTGGTTCTTAAACTCGAGATCGCCGGCGAAGAGCGCCAGGTAGTGGCCGGACTGGCCAAGCATTATGCGCCGGAAGATCTGATTGGTAAAAAGGTGATTGTGGTTGCCAACCTGAAACCGGCTAAACTGCGTGGTTACGAATCAAACGGGATGATTCTGGCGGCAAGCAACGAAGACACGGTGGAAGTTCTGACCATTACTTCGGATCTTCCCACCGGCAGCAGGGTGAAGTAATGACCCGGGAAGAGAAAAACAGCCCGGTGCGGGTTATTGATTCCCATGCTCATTTGAATGACCGACGATTTGCCGGCGATTTGGAACAGGTCGTTCAAAACGCGCTCGGGAATGGGGTTGATGCCATCATTTGCGTTGGTTACGACTTGGAGTCCTCCCGCGACGCGCTGACCCTGGCGAAAAAGTACCCGGCGATCTATGCTGTGGTTGGGATTCACCCGCATGATGCGGTGACCATAACGGATGAAGCGCTCTCGGAGCTTCATCAACTGGCGAAGGACCCGAAGGTTTTAGCGATTGGGGAAATGGGACTCGACTTTTATCGCAATTTATCGCCCAAAGAAGACCAGATGCGCGGATTTCGGGCCCAGATTCGGTTAGCCGCGGAAATCGGCAAGCCGATTGTGATCCATGACCGGGATGCGCATCAGGAAGTTACAGCGATTATTAAAGAAGAGAAGGCGGGGAAGAACGGAGGCATCATGCACTGTTTCTCCGGGCACCTGCCGCTGGCGGTCGAATTGATGCGGGAAAACTTCTACATATCATTCGCTGGGCCACTCACTTACAAAAACGCCCAGAAGTCGGTTGAAGTGGCCGCGAAAATCCCGCTTGACCGGATTCTGGTCGAAACCGACTGCCCATATCTGACCCCGGAGCCGAACCGGGGCAAACGGAATGAGCCCTTTTATGTGACACAAGTGGTCAAAAAGCTCGCTGAAGTACGAGGGATCACCTATGATGAAGCTGCGTACGTCACAGCCGCCAACACCCGAAAGGTGTTTCGAATGAAATAGAAACCGGGCCGGTCTTTAATGGGCCGGCCTATTTTTTTGGCCCGGAGGCGGCCTCATCATTGAAATGCATTTATTTTGAATTGCGACGCACCTTTTTTCCCAAGCCCGGCTTTGCGTGATCCTGGCTATTTGCGACAAGGTTTTCTCTGGAACAAATATTAATGTATGGAATATAATTACAGTAATGGCTTGACGCCAAATAAAAAGATAAATACCATAAAGGTGGATTTGAAAAGGAGTGATGCACCTGAACAGGAGCATAAGGCTTCGGCTCTGGCTCGGCATGGTTCTCGCGGTGCTAATCGCCCTGGGCACGTATAACGTGCTCCAAAAATCGGGTACCCTTTGCGTTAATGACAAGACTATTCATTACAAGACGTTTAAAAGTACTGTGAGCGAAGTGCTCCAGGAACAGGGGATTCGTTTGGGCGCTAAGGACCAGGTGAAACCGACGGGGTCTACTGAGTTGGAGGACGGTCTGAAAATTATCGTCATCCGGGCGGTCCCGGTGACTGTGATTGTAGACGGGAAGGCGATTCCGGTGCTGACCGTTCCGGTATCTGTGCAAAAGGTTCTTGCATTGGCAGGCGTAAAACAAGGGCCAAAGGATCTTGTTTCCGCTGCCTTGGACCAGAAAATCACAGCCGGGCAGCAGATTAGAGTTACCCGCGTTTCTGAGAAGGTGGTTAAGGTCCAGGCTGCCATTCCTTATCGCCAGGAACGCGTGAATGACGGCACCCTGGAAAAGGGGCTGACGCGAACCGTCAAGCGCGGTACGGTTGGATTAGCCCAGGAAACCATCAAGATTACTTACCGGGACGGCAAAGAATACCGGAGGGAAGTCTTGAAGGCGGAAGTCCTTAGAAAACCGGGTAACCAGATTGTAGCGGCTGGGACCATAACCGAGGTGTCTCGCGGTAGTCTTCGGCTCAACTTTAACCATGCGGTCATGATGGCTTCTACGGCCTATACCTACACTGGGCGGAACACGGCGACCGGTAAAAAGCCTCAGGTCGGATTGGTGGCGGTTGATCCGAGAGTCGTTCCGCTCGGGTCGCGGCTGTACATAGAGGGTTACGGATTTGCCCGGGCTTCTGACCGGGGGAGTTCGATCAAAGGGAACCGATTGGACGTATTCCTTGAATCGCTGGCCCAATGCCGCAAATGGGGACGGCGAACCGTAAAAGTCTACGTATTGAATTAAAACGGATAACGCATCAATGACAAATCCATGCCACGCCAAGCGGCCCCGAAATCGGGGCCGCTTATCTATTGTTAGGGAACACTTTGAGGCTGCGCATTCGCATCGAGAGCAAGGTAAAAGGAAAGTCCTGCATCGATGCGGTTGGCGAAGAATTTAAACACTGCTGCTTTGTTGTTTAAAGTCCTGGAATCCCGACAAGAATAGGGATGCCCAGCAATTACCATTTGGGCTGGGTCTTGTTCGGGAGGAAGGAGACTGAAACAAAATGAGAAAAAACGCTTGTTGGATTGGCGGCGTTCTGGTGGCGGCCGTTCTCATGACCACGGCCTGGCAGGGAACGGAACGCAGGATTACCGTGTCGGACGGCAGCCGGCGTGAAACGTTTGCCGCGTGTGCAGTGAGCGTCGGTGATATTTTACAGCAGTGCGGGATCAAGGTCGGGTCGGTGGATCAGGTTTATCCCGGATTAAGGTCGTGGGTGTTCTCTGATGCGACGGTCCGGATCACCCGGGCTGTTCCGGTTACCCTTACTGATTATGGTGTAACCCGGCAGCTATGGGCGAGAAAGGGAACCCGAGTCGGGGAGCTGCTGCGCCAGAATCGTGTGCCGCTTGGGCCAAACGATCTGGTGTCGCCGAAATTGAACGAACGAATTCAAGCGCCACTTGGACTCAAGGTGATCCGATACAGCCAGAAAACCACTGAGGAGCAGGTGACGATTCCGTTCCGGCAAATCAAGGTCGCAGACGGTGATCTAGAGCGGGGGATCTCGCGGAAGGTCTCTCAAGGGGTGCCGGGAATGGCTTCCGAAACGGTACGCATCGTTTATCATGACGGAGTTGAAGTCCGGCGCGAGGTGTTAAGCACGCGGATTATCCGGCCGCCGCAGCATGAAGTGGTGGCCCTGGGCACAATCACATCGGTTTCGCGTGGATCGCTTCGGCTTGACTTCAAGCGGGCGATGCTGATGGAAGCCACGGCTTATACCTATACCGGTCATCGAACCGCTTCCGGGATTTCGCCTGCGGTTGGGCTGATTGCAGTCGATACCCGGGTCATTCCCATGGGAACCAAGCTGTATGTGGAAGGATACGGATTCGCCCGGGCGGCTGACCGTGGCGGCGCGATTCGTGGAAACCGGATTGATCTTTTCATGGAAAGTGTTCGGGAATGCCGGCAGTGGGGGCGCCGTCACGTAAAGATTTATGTTCTTTAGGCGGGCTGGAGTCAGCGGATTCAAGGTATGAGATTGGGACGGATGCACAGACTAAAAACGGAAACGTTCCACCTGAAGGAGGTGAAGGATGTGCATAAAAAAGGACTGGCGACTTTACTGACCCTGGTTCTCTTATCAGCGGTCTTTGCCCTGGGCGGATGCAGTACGGCGCAGACGAAAAAGCCGGTACCGCAAACCGGAAATAGAGTCAACGCGACCCGCACGGTTCCGAATGCGACACCGACCACGCCGGCAACACCCAACACGAACAAATCCGGCAACACCGTAACCCGGCCAGCGGCCAAGCCGCTCGCGCCGATGAGCGCTTCCGAAAGCAGGCGGTTGGCGGACCGGCTCACAAACCTGGCCGCATCGGTGAAAGGTGTAAAATCCGCGACCGTCGTCCTGCAGCCCGGAAACAATGCCTATGCCGCAATGGTAGGCATAACGCTGGACCGCAATGTAAGCGGTACTGAAACCAAGCGGGTCAAAACAGAGGTCGCCCGGAAACTGGAGAAGGCGGATAAACGAGTGACCCGGGTACTGGTGACCAGTGACCCCAATCTGGTCAAACGGATTGAGGACATTGCACGCGGCGTTATTGCCGGGAAACCGATTTCAAGCTTTACCAGCCAGCTTTCTGAGCTGGGCCGGCGGATTGAACCGACCACACGCTGATCGCGGAACGGTAAAAACCTGGGATTGTATCCCGGGTTTTTACGCGTTTGTGGGCATCCAAAACGGACGCGCGGGCTGGCCGGGTTGGTTTCCGGAAGCCACCGGAATGGTGTACAATGAGTTAGATTCCCAAAAGGTGGCGAATTTACTTGGACAATGCGTCCCTGTCTGGTGCGCGCCGTGCATTGAACGAACACGGACTTCGCCCGAAAAAAGGGTTTGGCCAGAATTTCCTGGTCGACAAAAACATTCTGAACAAAATTGCCGATGCGGCAGAACTTGATCCCGAGTCGATCGCCTTTGAGATCGGCTGCGGATTAGGGGCCCTGACCGCCGCTCTGGCAACACGTGCCGGACGGGTAGTCGGCATGGAATTGGATACTGCGCTGAAACCCATTTTGACTGAAGCTTTTCAAACTGATCCGCACGTGCAGATTGTGTATGGCGATACCTTGCAGCTGGAATGGAACCGGGATGTGTTAGGCCCGCTCGGCCTGGCCGGGCAAACCGTTACGATCTGTGCTAATCTTCCGTATTACATAACCTCTCCGATCATCTTCCGCATTCTGGATTATGGCAAGCAGGTCAGACACGCTGTTTTGATGATGCAGAAAGAAGTTGCCGACCGGTTGGCGGCAAAACCGGGAACCAAGGACTACGGCCTATTGACGGTGATGGTGGCATACCGCGCCGATGTGGCACCGGTTACCCGGGTATCCCGAAACTGCTTTCTTCCGGTTCCGGAGGTGGACTCAAGCGTGATTAAGCTGACTCCGCTGCCGGCGCCGCGTATTTCGGTAGAATCCGAGGCACTGTTTATGCGGTTGGTTCGGGAAGCCTTCCAGAAGCGCCGCAAGACCATGCAGAACGTCCTGAACAGCGCCGGATGGCTTCGTCCCGGAGCCGCTTGCGTGCTTGGCCCGTTAGGAATTGATCCGATGCGCCGCGGTGAAACCCTGTCGCTTGAGGAATTTGGGCGGATTGCCGATGCTCTTTGCGCATATGGGAGGGATACGGATGTTGCTGATCAGCCCGACCGAAGGTCAACTGACCCTGGAACAGGTTGCTGAAAGTATTCTTCGGTACATTGGGGAAGAACCGGATTATGCCTATAAAATTATTGTCGGAACCGATTCACAGACCACCCGCGAAGCAACGACGTTTGTTTCCGCTGTGATTCTGCACCGGATCGGGAAAGGTGCCCGCTATTTTTATGCCAGCGATATCCACCGCCGTATTGCAAGCCTCAGGCAGCGTATTTTTTATGAGACTTCTCTTAGTCTGGCTCTGGCCGATCAACTCTCTCGTTTGTTGGATGACCTCGGGTGTGGAAATCTGCGGCCCGAGATCCATCTGGATGTGGGCAATAATGGCGAAACTCGGGACATTGTAAAGGACGTAACCGGCATGGTTATGGGAAGCGGTTTTGACGCTTTGATCAAGCCGCACGCCTGTGGAGCCAGCAAAGTTGCTGATCGTTATACGAAATAAATCCAAATTTCGCGGTAAAATTGACATAATAGCCATTGACAAGGGATTCGCACTTCATTAAAATATTTACCCTCCTTGACTGGACAGTGGGAATAGTATATAGTTACTAGTGTGTACATCATCGCATAAGAAGGTGATATGTTTGGATTCTCCCAGGGCCATATCAGAGATAAAAAGAGATCTAGACAGCTTCGTGGGCAGTCGAATCCGCCTCAAAGCCAATCGGGGAAGAAACCGCATTATAGAGAGAGAGGGCGTCCTGGAGTCAACGTATCCGAATATTTTTATCGTTAAGATTAACGAGCGAAAAGTCGACAGACGCGTTTCTTATAGCTATGCCGACGTATTGACCGACACGGTCGAGCTTTTCGTCTACGATACGAACGAAGAGGAAATAAGGATTGCCGGTTCCGGAAAATAACCGCATCAGCGGTTCTTTTCCTTTTTAAACGACCCCGCAAAGGCAAAAACGAGGTCTAGCGCCCGCCAATACGGCGGGCGATCTTATTTTCTTGGCAAAGAATCGGTCAAAGGCCGCCGGAATAAGCGCGGCCCGATCCGGACGGATAGCAGTGTGTTTGCGTATAATATAGAATCCGTTCGGGAACCAGAAAAAATCTTTGTCGAACGCGGCATCAGGTACCGCACCGATCGACGCGCATAGCACATAGCGCCCCTGATTCGACGTGATCCGCGAAACGGGAGGAAAAGAAGCTACAACAGGCCGCGTCATGGCAGCTCCTGAACGGCAATGCCGCCGCAGATACGGAATACTAACGCGCGGTGGATGAAACATCTTCAATTTGCGCACAAACAAATCACACTTCGGTAGCAGGCCTCATAGTATATCCCAGAAATCAGCCTTTAATAGATCCCTCCCCGGGCTTACACGAACAGGAGGTTTTGGACTTCACGACAAAAGGAGGGAAGAGAAAATGGGCTTAATCTGCGAATACCCGTGCCGGCTCGATTTGTTTGCCAAGGTTGTGAAAAGCAAAAACATCCAGTGCCAGGAAAACGTTCTGGATGAGGTCGTTTGCGTACCTGAAGAGGATGTGGGCGGCAAGATAACCAATATTGAGGATGTGAAGGTGCAGCTGTTGTCCGCCGAAGAAAGCTTCGTGGGCAACGCGAAGGTCAAGGTGACGCTGTCGTTTAACGTGGTGCTGATTGTTCTGGTTGGTGACAACCCCGGATCGTTTGAACTGGTTACCCTCGAAGGGTTTACCTTTACCAAGAACATCCCGTTAGAAGAATATGATCCGCCGCTGACCCCGCAGGAATTCCGTTCCGAAGTCGAGCAATCCGAGATCATTCTGCGAAATTGGAGCTTCGACGTCGATATTCTGGGCAACTGTGAAGACCCCGGCAGTCCGTGCCTTACTGCATCCCCCATACCCGGCACCTGCCTCGCGCTGAAGGTTTACGTCGATATCATCGACAAACTGACCAAGTTTCACGACATCGTCGTGTTTGGCGAGCTGGATCCGGACGAATGCTAAATCGTACTGCGGCCTGGCGGATTCGCCGGGCTTTTGTTTTCCTTTCGCATGCACACTGATCGGGGGAGGCCAACGTCAATGCAGGAGAATCCCGAAACGAGCTGGTGCATGCCGCCCGCGTGCGAGATCACCGGTGAGAGCTGCGCTGCCATTGCAACGGGTCATGGCGCGGCTTTCACTGGATTGGGCGGGGAATGTGAGAGAAGCTCAGGGCGAAATGGTGCCGTAAGCCTGGTGGCGAAACAGGAATGGGGGGCGATTTCCGCCCTCCCTTGGCCCTTGGGAGGGGTTGAAGGTGCTTGGTGCTTCCAAATGAGCGGGAACGGTTCCGGGAGCGGGTCAAAAGGCTGATTGCGCAGCAGCGGAACATTAACGAGCATGTCTATTTATTGTTCCAGGAAAATCGAGATGAATGGGCCGGGCGGGAACTGAGCGAGGCGATTAACCACGGTCACGAAATCCTCGCCTGTTTGATTCGCCTGATCCAGGGGCGCGGCAGTGAAAATGGGGACAATGGATAGAATTTCTTAACCGCCGCACGGCTGTTGCATGCGCCCGTGGTTTCCCTGGCCGGGGGAAGGTTCTTGCGTAAAAACTGGCTCAACCCCGATCTGACGGTATAAATCGGGCGCCGCCCCAGGGACGACTTGTGCGCAAAACGCCCGGAAAAAGGGGATTTTGCCCCTGAAACAGTAACCTTGCCCTGCAACAAAACATATTGTTAAGTATCGTTTGGGTCGTTTTTTCGGATACAGGACGGAGAATAGCAGGGGGAGGGGTAGAAATGGCGACGGACAAATTCGAACACGCAACCTTTTACTTGACGCAAGAGCAAGTAAATCAGATAAAGAAGCTGGCCCGCGACAACCAGATATCGCGCAGCGCCCTGGTTCGCATGATCATCCGCGAGTACCTCGGCAAGCAAGAAGACGAGAAGTGACCCGAGGGGGCTTGGGGAGCGGGCTATGAAAGAGGAATATGACTAGGAAGCACCCGAGTTTTGGGTGCTTTTGTGTGCCGCAGGTAGATATAATCGGTCGCTTCCAAGGGAAAAGCGCAAAGGATTCAGGACCAACGGCGCAAGCCACCGAATTATTATTACGGGCGGGCCATTTCGCGATTGAATCAACTATGATCGAATCCAGACCAGAACAAGCCCGACACCGTATGAGAAACGGCGCCAGGCTGTGTAAACTACAAAAATACTACGATAGCGGTTTTAATCGTGTCCGACGATTTGGGGAAGTTCAAAATGAGCTTAGGGTCACTTCTGATGGTAATTTGCGAATTACGAAGTTTCATTCAGTTTGGCAGTGTCTTTCGGTTTCTTTATGTTGTTCTGGTAGAAATAGACGATTCCTGCGAATGCTGCAATAACGTAGCTGATATCGATTGCCAGCCAGATGCCTTCTATTTTCATGCTGGAACGCATTAGAACATACGATATCGGGATACGGATAATCCAAAGCGAGGTAAGCGTGATAATCATCGATACCATGGTTTTTCCAGAACCATTAAAAAGTCCGTTCACAGAAAACATAATCAGCATAAATACATAACCAACGCCGAGATACTGCAGACAAACGGAACCTATATTCAAAACATCCCGCTGGTGGACAAACGCGGATAAAATAATATCCGGAATCAGGACGCAAATCAGTGTAATCACCACCGACAGAAGTAAAGAAAGAATAATTCCCCATTTATAGGCTTCCCTCACTCGCTCCGGCTTCTTGGCGCCCAGGTTCTGTCCGGTAAATGCCGCGGCAGCCGTCCCTAAAGACATTGCAATAATATTGATGAAAGAGTCAACTCTGATTACCGCGCCATATCCTGCGATTGCTACCGCGCCAAAGTAATTTACGAACGAGGCCATGAAACTTCCGCCGATCGCGGTCAACGATTGTTGCAGAATCGCCGGAAAACCTACTTTTAGTAATTGCGTTGTGAGATTCTTATCGAGATTGAATTTCTTAAAACTTGGAGCAACCAGCGAATTCTTCGATCTAACGTAAATTACGCCCGTTATTAAAGCGACGGTTTGTGCAATCAATGAGGCGTAAGCAGCGCCATTCAGACCCAATTTTGGCATGGGTCCAAGACCCATGATCATGACTGGATCTAAAACCGCGTTGATTACGACAGAAAGGCTCATTAAGGCCATTGGTGTTACGGTATCGCCGATTCCGCGTAGAATTGCAATATTCAAAATGAAGTAGTAAAGCACCCAACAACCCAGAATAGAGATTTTTAAGTACGTTGATGCGCTCTCAAACACGATTTGAGGGGTGTTCATGGCGGTTAATATCGAATCGCTGAATACGAAAACAAGCAGTGTTAGTACCGTATTGATAATAAAACCAAGGCTGTAAGAAGCCCCGACCACTTTTTCCACCATAGCGATGTTCTTTGCGCCAAAGTTCTGGGCCACGAGGATTGTGGATGCCATCGTAGCGCCAAAAGCTACTGCAACAATGATGTATGTAATTACAAAACTCACCGCTGTTGCGCCTACCGCTGTTTCGCCTAACAGGTTTCCAACCCAAATCGTGTTGATAATACTATAACCGGTGTAGAGGAAATACCCGATAAAAGTCGGAATGGCGAAACGCACCAATTGCTTTGGAACACTTCCCGTTGTTAAGTCATTACCTATATTGCTCACTACCAAGCTCCTTTCTAATTATGAGAGAAATAAATGCCCCAAATAACAACCTTTCTTAGACAATTTTTACAAATATTATAATACATCGGTGGAATAGTCAACTTGCATTCCCCGTTTTTGAACATGGCAGCAGGCATTACTATAATTGCAAACGGCTTGCTGTGGCCAGTTCATGCCAAGCAATAAACCTTTCTTTATAATCGCCTCCCCGAAACTGAAAAAGCCAAAAAATGCACATATTTTACAATTAAATATAAAATTTGACAAATACATGGTAGCAGGTATAATTCAAAAAAAGAACCAAATACAAGAAAATAATTCAAAAAAGTATTAAATAATATAAAAAAAGGAAATAAAGAAGTGGTTAAAATGGACAAACAGATTGACGAAAAAATGGGGCAAATCATCGATTATTGCCAAAGCCACATACCGTTTTACGCAAAATTATTGAAGAGCCAAGCGGAGAACCAAGGCATATCAACCATAGACGATTTTAAAAGGCTTCCATTTACAACGAAAAATGATCTCAAGCGAAACTATCCATATGGAATGGCAGGGTGTTCGTTAGATCAGATTATCGGTTATTACGAAACCGCTGGAGATAAAAATGAGCAGAACCGGAGCAGCAGAAGCGCATCATTTTTCACCAATGATGATTTAGCCCGGGACATATCAAGACGAACGTCCGGAACACTGGAATTCGCCAACACGGACGTCGTGTTTATTTCGTTACCTTATGCCTATTCGTGCGCTGCACTCGGATATCATATGGCCGCGCAAAAGCAAGGAGCTATGGTTATTTCTGCCGATAATGAAAGCAAGTTAAATAACTACCGAAAACAACTGGACGTCTTGATGAGAATTAATCCTACCATAATCATTACGGCTTACCCTTTCATCTATTCCACAATTCTTAAACTCATGGGAGATACAACCAAGCGGTTCACGAAGCTGAGGGCAATCCAATTGTGCGGAATGCCTCATTCCAGCAACGGGATGAAAAGAATCTCGGAAGCTTTTAATGGCGTTCCGGTTTATAACACGTACGACATGGTGGAGTTCGGAGCGATAACAGCGTGTTGTCCAGAGGGTAAAAAGCACATTTGTGACGATTTCTATGTAGAGATCATCAATCCAAAAACAATGGAAGTGATAAAGGAAGACGGTATTGGTGGAGAAATCGTCATCACATCTTTAAGAAGACAGGGTTCCCCGCTGATTCGGTACAGGACTGGTGATATCGGGAGAATATATAAAAACGGCTGCCAATGCTCAAGTGATTCACCCTATATTCAAGTCCTTGGACGGCTGAAAAACTTAATCGAATTCAAGGAACAAGGCAAGCGATTTACACTCTGCAATTTTGAAGACGTTTTCTATCAGCATGAATGCTTAACCGGCATGTATAAACCGAAATTCGTTGACGAGACATTAACGTTTGTCATCGATGTCGAATCAGACAACAAGAAACAAGTTGCGGCTGAGGTAAAGCGGATGATCAGAGATCAGCTTGATATTGACGTCGAAATCGAAGCCGTCAATGTTGGCGTGTCGCGTAGGGAGTTTTTATCAGATAGCGCCGGGAATACACTGGGAGCTCTGCAGTCGGTGGAAAACAAGAAAAATGAGTGGCTTATCACGTATTAAGCTCGTGAAACCATAAATTTGAAGATGGAGGGGTATCAAGAATGACAAGCATGCTGGCCTATTTTGAAGAACAAAAAGATGTACTTAGCAACAGAATCGTTGATTTGGGAAACGCATCTCCCTTCTATAAAAGGCTATTAAGACGAACGGTAAAAAAAATGGAATCCGGCGAGAACTTCGATTTTGAATTTTACAATGTGATTCCTAGAACCACGAAGGACGATCTAAAAAGGAATCATCCATTTGGATTCTTAAAAGCGGACCGGTCGGAAATCAGGGGATACTTCGAATCAAGCGGTACGACGGATGAATCGATTGGAAGCAGCAAAACATCTTCATTAAGAACCATCGGGGATATGCAAAGAGACTACATAAGGAGAATTCCCGAATGGTTGAACGATGTTGAAAAAGGCCAATTTGCCGTTATTCATCTCCCGTATGCCTTAACCAGTTCCGGGGTATCGTTTCATGAAGCTTTAACTGAGCTTGAGATTGTTCCGGTCGCGGTTGATCAAGGGCATTCCTTTAGCAGCTACTCCAGGGTGTATGACTTGTTAAAGAGTCTGGATGCCAAGGTGCTGGTTAGTTCGAACCCATTATTATTGAGAGATATTATTCTGTATGAGCTGAAAGAAGACTTATTTGAACTGCCTTCATTAAAGAACATACTCATGGTCGGGACAGCCCTTTCGGAAAAGAATCGTCAATTCATCAGAGAGAAATACGGGATACGGGTCGGCCCATTTTATGGCATGAGTGAGTTCGGAGCCATCGGCGTCCCTTGTTCGAGTGGCAATCTTCATGTGCATTCCGACTTTTTTGTCGAGATACTGAACCCCAACAATACAGAAGAAAGCTATGCACAAAAGGTTCTGGGAGGAGAGATTGTTCTTACGGATTTAACATCCGAAGGCACTCCGCTGTTGAAATACAGAACCGGTGACGCCGGAAGGTTGGTTTTTGGCGGCTGCGATTGCGAAAACAAAAACGCGCGGGTTGAAGTATTCGGAAGACTGAAAGATGTAATTCGCTACAATGAGCAATTGTTGTTTCCAACCGATTTTCAGGACCTTCTGATTGACCTCAAACACACATCACCAATCCATAAATTGGTCGCCAAGGGTGACGATGAGTTGCTGCTTGAGCTGCACATCCAGCAAATGCGCCCATCTCCGGAAGAAATCGAAATCATTGAGGGCAGGATCAAAGCGCTGACTGATCTTCCAATCACGGTTACAACCTACAAATTCGGCGAACTGTTCGAAGATATTTACAATCAAAACTTCTACCGAACGACCCAAAAAGTTAAAACAATGTCATTCCATGATGAAAGGAAAGGCGAATGGATAGTTACTTACTAAATCAAGTTAATGACGTTTTCATTGAGAACTGGAACAAATACTTTTCTAAAGATATTCGCACCAAAGAAGAATTGGTTGAGGATTTGCGAAAGCAGCCGCCGACAAGAATGATCGAACCAAACCTGGATCTTTCTGACAAAGGGAACCTTTGCTTTTTCACCAGCGGAACCAGTGGGCAAGAAACCTTCTTTCAGATGAAACCAGAAAGCTTATTCGGCAAGTATGCCTTTGGGCTGGGCCAAATGTATGAAGAGCTGTTTAACGTCACCAACCATAATCTTCGCTCGGCGATTTTGGCGTTTCCGCTTACAGGCAGTCCGCTCGGGTTAAAACATCTTTTTGCGCTGCTTGATCTGGGCGTTGATGTTTATCCGGGCGGGAACCGAAATTTCGATTTCACGCCGCAAAACGTAGTCAACCTGGTGGACAAGCGGGAAATCGAAATGATTATCTCAAGACCGTTAGAAGTTGAGGTTTACAGCCGGCTGGCCAACAAGTGGAATCTCGATATGAGTTCGGTTATGGCGATTTTGTTAACCGGTGAGGTGGTAGGCCAGAGACGACTGCAACAGCTGTCCGAAGCCTTCCCAAATGCTGAAATTAAGTCAGTGTACGGACTAACGGAAATCAATGCTGGGTTATTCGCATGTGAGTGCGGCAATTATCATTTTCGGAACAACGGGCAAACGCTCGTGGACTTGGTTGAAAGAGAAAACAGTATCTACAGCAACATTTATTATTCCGTAATCAGACCTGAATTGACAGCGATCAGATACAACACCCGGGATGTGGGGCGTCTCATTGAGAACTGCCCATGTCATCAAGGAGGGCATGCCATGAATGTTAAAGGCAGAGACTCCGATGAAGTGGCGAAGGATTTTTTCCTGATGGACGTCTCGGAAAAACTGTTTGAACACGGGTATGAACATAACCTTTTCGCTGATATTACCCAGGACGGACAGTATCACATTATTATCAAGAGTTCGGCATTCGTTGATAAGAGTCTGTTGAACGAGCTTCAATCCCAGTTGCCGCATGTTGTGCTTTCCAATTACTTGTTCGGCAATGAGGATAATTACGTACCGCGAACCAAAAGCTGCACTTTACATAGAGGGGTGGGGAAATATGAAATTCCCAATCATTGATTTTCATGCCCATATATCTTCAGTTGAAACATTCAACGAATTCAAAGGAATAAAAGATGATTTCGGTATTAACAAAGCGGTGCTGGTCTCTGGGAATATGTTGAATCCAAGTCAGTTGGGCGATTTTTTAAGAGGGACTGCGCCGTTGAACACCGATGCCCCGAATAATGATTATTTGCTGGATATTCTTCAACAATACCCGGACGATTACGCAGCCTTCTTTACCATAGACCCCAACTACCACGTAGAAGAAGACTTGGCGCAAGCGATGAAAGACGGTTTTTGGGGATTCAAACTAAATACGGTGGTTCACAAAGTGGATTTTGGAGACAGTAATCTGATGAGCTTATTGTCTTCCATTGAAAGCACCGGGTGTCCTGTCTATACCCACATTACTTTGAATCCCCATTCCAGTATCGAAGCTATAGTATCGCTGGCAAGGAAGTATAAAAAGCTGAACTTCGTTATTGGACATATGGGCTTTTCGGCATCCGATTTTGCGGCCATTACCGCAGCGCAAACGAATGACAATATATTTCTTGAATCATCGATCGGCAGTCGATTGGCGTTTCTGGAAGTTAGAAAAAGAGGTTTAATCCACAAATTGTTGTTCGGCAGTGAATTCCCGGCGCATGATCCGCGGATTGAGTTCGAGAAACTGAAATACGTGTTTAATGAAGCGGAACTTGAAGCGATCTGCTATAGAAATACCGAATCGCTTCTATCGTGGAGAGGAGCGATATGATGAAATTCGATTTGAGCAAAGCGAACTACAAAATCGAAGGAAGCGGCCTGCCGTTATACCTGATCGGCGGTCAATTTATGACCTTAAAGGGATGGGAGCCCACCCTTGAGGACTTAAAACGGTTTTATAAAGTCATCGTCTTGGAATACCCAAATCAAGGCGAATCCGAAGTAAATCTTGATTTTAATAATCTAAAACTATACGCGGAATATTCGAAGGATTTCCTGGAAGCTGTGGGCGTAAACCCGGAAGAAACTGTGGTGTTTGGATTGTCGTTCGGTGCAAATATTGCAAAATCCTTAACCTTTGATTTCGGCGTCAGGTTCAAAGCTGCCATCTTGGCCGGCGTATCTTCCTACAAATTAAAGGATTACATCATCGAGAATTACAAACTATGGATCGACCTCATTCATTCCGATCAGCTTCAACTCCTCTCAAGAGTAATCAACCTCAAGCTTCTCTCGCCTGCTTTTGTGGTGAAGAGCCCTGGGTATCTGGAGTTTGCCGCCAAGCAAATGAGCGAAAGCTATGAAAACCGCAAGGATTCATTAGTCTGCTTGCTTCAGTCCACCATAAACTACCTGTCAGAAGTAGAAATTGATTCCGATAAACGCTTTCCTTTCGATGTTCATCTGATAGGAGCGAAAAGCGATCCGATGATGCCGATTAATTATGTCCGGGAATATGCTGAGCAACTGAATGCTCCGCTTTATGAACTTGAAGGCGGCCACATTATGACGATGGAGTACTCGTTCGACCTTATCAGCATTATTCATGACATCCTGGCCGACTATGACAATTAATGCAGTGCGTGTTTGATGAAGGAGCTTCAAATGGCTCAATCACACAAATACAACTTCATTGCGCGCGGAGAAGGACAGCCCGTAATTCTGCTTAACGGCCAATTCATGCCGATTAGTACTTGGGAACAAACGATAGAAGACCTACAGCGGTGGTATCGAGTCATTGCATTAGAATTTCCCAACCAAGGCACTTCTCCTACATACAGCGACTACAATTCAATGCTGGATTACTCAAAGTATCTATTAGACTTTTTGGACAGCATTGGGATTTCGCCAGATGACGCGATTGTTTTTGGATTGT
The DNA here is from genome assembly GCA_050258755.1 of Solirubrobacterales bacterium. GTDB lineage: Bacteria > Bacillota > Syntrophomonadia > Syntrophomonadales > DTU052 > JBLMZI01. The sequence continues at coordinate 30,314 of JBLMZI010000001.1, forward strand.
CTTTTGGAGCAAACATCATTCGGACATTGACCTTAAAGATGAATGTGAACCTAAAGGCAATCATCATGGGAGGCATCAGTCCGATCTCGGGGGGGAGTGCAAACGGAAAAGAATACGGTGAAATCTATTCTCTGATCGAAAACGGGGAATTTGAGAAGTTTGCGTTGATGTATTATGCATCGGTTTTTTCGGATCAGTTTAAGTGGGACAATATCGAAATTATCCAATTTGCAGCGAAGAAGCTGAAAGAAAACTATGAGAAAAGACCCGATGCGCTCATTGCGCTGATACAAACTTCGGAGAGTTTTTATCACATGATGCAGGACGTGGAAGAAAAGTATTCATGTGATATCCATATTATCGCAGGGAAGTACGATCAGTATGTGGATTATAAAGTGGCGAAAGCGTATGCAGGAGACGTAAATGCAAGGTTTTACACTATCAACGGCGGACATGCGTTCACGGTGGAAAACAATTTTGATTTTATGAGCATTCTGCATGATATCTTACGGAACTATGATCCTTGAGTACGCCTGGATATTATTTTTGCAGCAGAAACGGGACGTTAAATAATAAGGCGGTTACAGCATGGAATTGGCAAATGTTCGGTTCAAAATCAAAGGAGAAGGCCAGACCTTGGTTCTTGTTAATATGCATTTCCAGCGGATAGAGACCTGGGAAAAGATAACCGAGGATCTGACGAGGTATTATCGGGTTATTTATTTTGAATTCCCCAACCAAGGTTCTTCTCCGGAAAACAGCCACTATACTAGTTTGATCCACTACGCCGAATTTGTCAGGGATCTTCTGGCGGAACTTAACGAAAACCCCGAGGAAATCATAGCTTATGGCTACTCCTTTGGCGCCAATGTCATACGGATAATGAGTCTCAAGCTGAATGTCAGGTTTAAGGCTTTGATTATCGGGGGAATAAGCCCGCTTCTACTCAAGGACTATTACATAGAGCTGATCAAGAGCTGGAACGATACCTTGATCGGCAGTGGGATGGATGTATTCGCAAAGACGTTATGTCTGCGAATTTTTTCACCCGAATACATCTCGCAAAACCCCAGTATTACGGACGTTTTAGTCAAGGGAATGAAGCGCAACTATCAAGACAAAGCGGATGGTTTGAAAGCAATCTTAAATGCGCCGGCTGTTTACTATCAATCGGAAGAACCAGCGCCCGAACAGTATTCTTGTCCCGTTCACGTGATCGGCTGTGAGAACGATATGATCATTCCGTGCAATTTCATACAAGAGTATTCCAAAGCAATCAAAGCCGCATCGTTTCATCTCATTCCGCGCTGCGGACATGACCCCATTTTTGAAAAGCCCAGTGATTTAACCAAAATTATTGACGATATAGCCCAGGGATATGAAGAGTAGGTCTTTGAATGGGGGGAGAGTTATGGAAGAAGTTATGAACAAAATTGAAGGCATCATCGTCGATATCGGTTTATCCGAATTACAAGTACAAGATTGTATGGAATTCCTAACGAATCAAACCGAAAGCACCAACTTTTTGAATACATTACCGTATGTTGATCTGTACATGCTGCCGGAAGAAGTCCAACAAAGAATCGTCGCTGTTTATCGAGAGGCAAAGCAAAGGCAGAAAGATCTTGCGGGCAACCTGTTTAAGCTGCTCTTCGGAGTCGGAAAACAATCCTTGTTCGCATTCATTAAACCGTACGAGATTTGATCAACAAATATGTGAATGATTTAAGGAGGTTTTTATGAAAATCATGATCCCGTGCGTGTCTTTGGAGACCGCAAAACTACAGATCGCGGCCGGCGCTGATGAGTTGTACCTGGGTTATGACACCAAGGAATTCAAGTTGCTTACGTACAATGCCCGTTGGAGAATCGCGACGGGTCAGGTGAATACGCAAGTTCAGACCATTGAGGAACTGAGGGCGATATGCGAGTATGCCCACCAACGCGGCGTTAAAGCATATCTGACCGCGAATGCCAATATTCTGATCCCGACGCTGCGGGACGGATTTATTCGATACATCAAAGAATGTCTTGAAACCGGAATCGACGGGATTATCGTTTCCAATATCGGATTAATCAAGCTGGTGAGAGAGGCGGGTTTGGATATTCCCATCTTTGTGGGGGTAAATACCGTGTCTCCAAATGTGGGATATCTGGACTTTTACAAAAAATATCAGGTTCAACGAATTGTTCTTCCGCAGAACATCACATTACCCGAGATTGAGGAGTTTTGCAAGCAGAAGGAGATTGAAATCGAGATATTCTGTCATATCGGAGGAGGCAACATTTGCGGTCGATGCACCATGAACCATGACCCGCTGGAAATCGATTTATCATCGGGATGCAGGGGGGGGTTTGAAGTTGAGGGATATGACGGTAAATACAACGGCGCCGTAGCATATTTGGACGCTGCCGCCGACTGCAGCATATGTCATATCGATCAGCTTATGGAAATGGGTGTTTCCGCAGTCAAAATTACCGGACGCGAAAGTGCCAATCCTGCAGTTCTTTCAAAGATCGTCGGATTCTATCGAATGGTGATCGACGGAGTAAACGCGAACCAATCCGTAGCAGACACCCGAGCTCTTTTCAGAGAAACAAATCCTGAAATGTGGAAGAACTATTGGGAACCGACCTTATGCGATCGCGATCGATGCCGGTTTAACGAAACCAAAATAACCATGTCATACATATAACGTAGGAATGAGGTGTAATAAATGGTACTCGCGCTAAATGACAATGAACTTTTGAAAGTGTTTTCCGGCGAAAAAACAACGAACCGGTATGAGTTTCTTCAGGAGTTAGAACAAACCAGGGCCTCATACGGGGAATTACCGAAACTGATTCATGCGCTCGAAGACAGCATGGATAACCTTAATAAGGACGAGTATCTTTCCACCTTGTACGTACTTGCGCTCATAAAGCACGCAGAAGATGCCGGCGGATTAGATGGGAAAGCGCCAGCGCACAAAGCAAAAGAGCATATCGACTATATGATCGATACGTTTGGAACGACCAGTAACGCTTTGTTGCTTCAAGGTTTATGGCATCGCGATATTCATAAGATCGCCCATGAAGAAATTGATCGGGAAAAGAGTGCCGCTTTCTTACAAGCGGCCGTTGAAGTTGCGAATACCCCTGAAAACAATCTTGAACTCGCCAAAGCATTAATTAAAATCGGAAGGAAACAAGAAGCGAAACCGATTGTAGACCAAATCGTAAACAACGCGATGGGGAATGCCCATTTTGGGATAAGACAGGAAGCCGAAAAGTGGCAGACACATATCAGCCAGAATACATCAATCGAGATAAGAATACCAAATCCCAAATTTTTGGAAAGAGCGCTCCGCTACGAATGCTCAATCATCAGTATGGGCAGCGATTCGTGCCCGTATTGTTTGCCTTCAATCGATGACATTGATGAAGCATATGACAAAGTTGCTAAAGCGGGAAGAGAATTCAAACTTGTGACGCCGGTGATTTTTCAGAAACACTGGCCGATGTTCCTGGAGTACCTCGACCAAGTGGTGAAGAAATTCCCGAATCTGCGACTGGTCATCAATGACTATGGAGTGCTCAATTACCTGAACGGCATTGGATACGATATGAAAAATGTTTCGGTTGGGCATGTGCTTTCCTACATCTATGAAGAATGCCCATGGTTTAGTTATCTTCTGGACGGTGAAGGCGACTTTCTGAAGAATTCCGAAGAGATTACGGTGTTCGATACGCCAGGCAATTTAAGCGTGCTCAAAGAGTTTGGCATTGGTGAAGTTGAGACCTGTTTAATGCCTTTCGCCATTACGTCCTTTTATGGTTTCTGGAAAACGGGATTCAAGGTCAACGCAATGGTGGACATGATTCCGTTTACCTACGGAAGAGCATGCCACGGCGCCAGGTATTATGAGAAAACTGTGGGCAATGATTGCTTTGAGGTTTGTGACCGGATAACCAAGCTTCGCTATTCACACCGCTGGATCTTCCAGGAGAAACATATGGAAAAGATCAAAGACGATACCTACGATCGGATCAGCATTATGCATTCCTACGGAAATGTAATTTATTCCAAAACGAATTACATCGGTACGGTTGAGGATATCAACAAAACAAATGCGATAACGATCGATATTCGTCATTATACGGACGAGCAATTGGATGCATTGATCTCAAACTACATTCCTTTAACCCAAGCGGTTTGAGAGCGAATGACCAGATGGAGAGGAGTTGGGCAATTTGTGGTTGTCGCTGAATAAAGACAAATACGGAGAGTATTTCGAAAACAAGAACCGGGAAGTAAGCGGTTTTTATGCTGGATCGTTCCGCAATGACGATATTCAAGCGATTCAGGAAAGAAAACTGAACGAGGTATTGCAGTATGTCATCCGTCAATCAAAGTACTATTCTCAAAGCTTATCCAAATACAAGGACGTTGAAGTAAAGCTGTCCGATTTAAAAAACCTGCCGTTTACGACCAAGGGTGATTTACAGGAACAGTTGCAAGATATCATGTGTATCGATTTTGAGAATGCATTTGTGTATTGCGAGACTTCCGGAACAACTGGGAAGGCGGTTCCTTGTCCGAGAAGTGCCGTGGATAAGATCTTTGTAAATCTGAACTGGACCTACGGTTGGCGGAATCTGCTCGGGACGGAGAAGAAGCATATCATAGGTATTTCCGGGCCGACTGAGCTATACGGCATGGTTGACACGTTCTCCGATGTGTTTAACAACTTGGGGCACTGTATTGTTAAAATCAATCCGTTTGCCCACCGGTTAAGCTTCGAAAAAGCGCTGGAAGTTATGAAAGATTTGAAAATGACCGCATTTTGCGGCACGCCCACCGTGTGTATGATGCTTGCAAAGGCTACCAAGATATACGGATACGATATCAAACAGGATTTTGCGCTTGAAAGAATCTTTCTCACCGGAGAGCTCTGTTCAAACGCCATGGCCAAAAACATAAGCCGAATTTGGGGCGCCAAGGCCATCAATCACCCGTATGCATCGCAAGAATTATTCTCGATTTCAACCGCATGTCCGAATGATCACCTGCATTTTCTCCCATTGGACTATATTTACGAGGTTGTGGATTATCAAACAGGGGAATACATCGGTGAAACCGGCGTAGGGGAGCTTGTCATCACCATGCTGGAAAAGGGAGCTAAGCCGTTAATCCGCTTCAAAACGGGTGATTATGTGAAAGTTGAGCGAGAAACCGGCTGTGCGTTTCCATCCTTAGTTGTTCACCCGTTTGGAAGAGTGAAGGACATTTTGTTGCTCAATGATAAAGAAGTAACGGCTTTTGAAATAGAAGACTTAATTATCGATGAGCTCGAGAGCTGTTACGGGTACAGTCTATCGATAGATACAGTCAAAGACAAGGATTTCTTGAATATTGAGCTTGATCTTGAAGACAAGGAAAAACTGACACCGGAAATCAGCGCTAAAATCGTCTCCAAGCTGCAAGAACGGTTTCGTGTTAACGGTAACTTAACCGTAAAGGAATTAAGCAAGGAAACAACCCTGGGTGCAAACATTGGATGGAAAGCGGCTAGAGTGAAGGATAATCGAGTTCCCATGGACGCGGAAAAAGCATTGGCTCTTGAGATGGGTAAGAGGAGGGTGATCAAGAGTGAATAAGTGCCTCGATGATTTTACATTGGTTTTTCGAAATAAGGCCGAAGAGTTTCTCCAAAGTACGAGAGATGTTTCTTTCCGGCTCGGCACCCTGGGGGCGGAAGGAACCACCAGCAGTATGGCTGCAAAGTATATGAAGTCGGTGTTGACCGAGAATAATACCTCGGTGGACATCGCTTATTTTGATACCTTCGAGATCGTCCAAAAAAGCCTGTTGTCAGGGGAAATTGAATACGCGCTGGTGCCCAATGCGTATGAAGGGGTAACAAATTTCTATTGGGACGCCAGTCTCACGCCGGTTTTTTATTTTATCCACGATACTCCCCGATATGGCATTTATACACTGCCGAGCATGTATAAGGAGTATTCGGAGCTGCTGGGAAAAGAACACTTGAGAATTGCCGCATGTCCCGCGGTGTATACGTTAATCAACAAATTGCTGCCCGAGATTGATATTGATCATTTGGAGATTGTATATGCCCCATCGACTGAGAGTGCGGCGAATCATGTATCAAGGGGTTTATGCGACTTGGGAGTGACCAACGAGACATCGGCCAGCAAGTACAATTTATCAAATATTACCGATATTTTTCGGGTTGAAATGTCATGGGTCGTATTTAAGGCTAACAACTGAAGGAAGATGTAAATGAAAGCATTGGAATTGTCCGTTAGAAAAATCGACTCGATTAAACAAATGTATGTCCTCCATGACCAGAACGAAATCATCATCTCTTTGCTGCCGCCGCTTGCTGAGCTGAACAGCCACGATCATGCGGCCGGACAGTTCGGCACTAGTTTTATAAACGAGTTTACGTTTTATATTGGCGAACAGGGACATCACGTTACTGGGGATGTAATTTATGATATCGCAGGCGGAGTATCGCATTCCGCCAGCAGCCCGCACAATGATACGATTGCAACCTTGGATATTAAATATATCGGAGAAAATGAAAACGCAAGCCGGGCAGACGCCACGGTTGTCAAACTCATTCGCGAAATGATCCAACCGAACCTGTATCGCCAAACATACGAGAACGATGTATTCAAGTTTCAAAAATATCTGTTCGGTGACTGCACCGCATTGGAATGCGGAAAGGGCGAATACGACTATGTCATGACCGATGCGCCGGGCATCAGGATAATCGGAGACACTGAGACAGACTTGACCGAGTTCTGCATTTACAGATTTGAAAAGGAAAAAGCGTATAGAATAGCCGGTTGTCAGACAAATGCAAGGCTTTTGTGTATTACGTTCAAATAATGAAAGAGTGAAGTGGCGCAATGATGATGAAAAACATGCTTGATCACCTAGGTATTGATGAAGCCGAAGTAAGCCGCCAGGACAGCACCGATGACAAACTGTATTCCATTTTTGATTGTTTTAAGGACAAAATCTTCTTTGACAACACAAAAAACTTCCTAAATAAGAGACTGTTTTATGAACCGGGTGAAACGCTGGAATGGCTGAAGACAGGAAATGGGCTAAATTGTCAGGAAATGATCTTTCTGCTGAAGGAGATTTTGCTGCATTTCGGGATCCAAAGCAAGATAGTCCACGGAGACATATACGATTTTGATTTGGGAGTGAAAAAAGACAAATTTCTCTCAATCCTTATTGTGGACATGAGTGCTTATTTTTATCATGTCGATACATTGCATAAGTCGATCTTGAGGGTGGAAAAAGGAAAATCATTACGGAATGAAGATGGTTCACTTGAAATACTGGATACGTTTGAAGACTACTATTTAGTGAAAAAATATGAGAACGGTATAAACTACTATGCTGAAATGATATTTATGGATATTGATGAACGGTTTCGGATTAGCCGAATGGAAAGGACCTATGGCGATTTGTCCACGGTCCCATTCGGGATCATCGCGCCTTTATACTGGGAAGTGAATCCCGAGAGAAAGGTATTTTACAACATTTTATCGGATAAAGTCAGAATCGTGTACGGGCGAAATGTTTTTGATTTGGATTTACTTGAATGGGATCTGCATGACGTCAGTAATTGGCTTACAAGCGAGCAAAAGCAGGTAGTTAACCGATGTATCGCCGAAATCATCGAAAATATCGACGGTTATATGGAAATTGCCCAAAAAGCGATGCCGCAGATTGATTCTAAAGTCACGCGGGAAACGTTCTGTTATTAATCAAAGGTGCCGCTGGCGAGAAGATTTTGAAGAAGGATGTAGCCGATGTACGATTTTACTGAAGACCAAATTGCGGTAGAAAAAGCAGTGAGCCGGTTTGCGGAAAAGCATATTCGACCCGGCGCCAAAAGCAGAGACAAGAATGCGGAGTATCCATTGGAAATCATGGGTCTGCTCGCGAAACAAGGATACAAAGGATGTAACATACCGCAGCAGTGGGGCGGCGCGCAGCTTGATCCGGTGTCATCCCTGCTCGTTATTAACCGGATTAGCCGGATTGATTCCGCACTTGGGCATATTTTAGAGGTTAACAATTTCGGCTTCTGTGAACCGATTAAGATTTTTGGAACCGAGGAGCAGAAAGAAAAGTATCTGCCCAGGTTCACGTCCGGCGATGGAATTGGGGCATTCGCGTACACGGAATCCGGGGGGAGCGATCCGGTGAATGTGCGATTATCAGCGGTCGAAACGGGCGGTGATTATTTGCTTACCGGCAACAAAGTAATGGTTACCAGCGCCCGGTATGCGCAGAGTATGCTTGTTGTTGCGCGGACCGCGAGAACCGAAAACCCGTTTTACGGCCTAACCTATTTCGTCGTTGATATGGACAAGGTCGGGATCTCGATCGGCAAGACTGAGGACACATTGGGACAGCGATCAATCCAGATGTGTGAAGTAAGTTTTGATAAATGCTTGGTCAGCAAGAATGACATTCTGGGAAACTTAAATGAAGGCTTTAAAGTTCTCATGACTGCGATGAATATCATGAGGGTTTCAGTATCGGCAATGGCGCTTGGCATTGCCGAAGCTGCTTTGGAAGAGGCGATGAAATATGCAAATGTGCCCTACCGAAACGACAAGCCGCTTTATGAAGTTCCTTCGGTAAAGAACTACTTGTCCGAAATGGTTGCCAGGATTAATGTTATGAATTTGCTGGTTTATAGCGCAGCTGAATCGATGGGGGAAGACAATTCGGAAAGAAGAATGAGATCTTTGACGACCAAGCTGATGGTTTGTGAGTATGCAAAGGATATTTGTGATAAAGCTTTGCAGGTTCACGGAGGATGCGGCTATATTGCCGATTATGATATAGAAAGGCTGTATCGGGATGTCAGAGGTACGACGATTTTCGGCTTAACCAGTGAGCGGGCGAAGACATCGATCGCGGATATGTACATTAATCATTATCTGGCAAATGGGGGTGCGTAATGCCTGGCGTAAAAGGCGGAAGGCTAGCAGCCATTGCTTTAAGGCGGCTTGGAATCGATCGGGTTTTTGGCCTGATTGGTTATCAAGTTACGCATCTATTCGATGGGTGCTACGAGGAAGGGATCGAAATCTTTGACGTCCGGCATGAGCAGGCTGCGGTACATATGGCTGACGGGTGGGCGCAAGTTACTGGGAAAGTTGCAGTCGCGATTACGATTGGTGGGCCGGGGTTTACCAACGCCATTTCGGCGGTTTTAAAAGCACAGACGTCGAATTCTCCGCTGGTCGTTATCACCGGAGCGGCTGAACCATCGAAAAAGGACATTGGGGCAATGCAGGAAATTGAGCATTGGAACATGGTGAAGGACTATGTGAAATGGTCGGTTTCAGTGCCTGCCGTGGAAAGAATCCCGGAATACATCTATAAAGCGGTTCAGTGTGCGGTGAATGGCAAGCCGGGCGTTGTTGTACTGGGAATGCCGGTCAATATCCTGAGCGAAACCGTCTTCCCGGAGAACGTTCAATGGCCAAGCGACGAAATCGCTAAGAAAAAGATATTGTTTCCGGATCAAGCCGATGTCGAGCGTATGCTAAATTTGCTGCAAAGCTCTCAAAAACCTATCATTCTGGCGGGCAGCGGGGTCTTATACGCCCAAGCGGCACAAGAATTACGAATGTTTGTTGAGAAGGCGGGGATTCCGGTATACACAATCAATGCCGGAAGGGGCAGTGTTCCCGACGGGCATGAATTATCTTTTGGGCTCGGCAGGCCGTTAGAAGGCGGGCCGCAGCTATACGGGTTTAAAAACGCTGATGCCGTAATCGTGATGGGATTAAAGCTGAACTTTACGATTGGTTATGGCAAACCGCCGATATTCAGCGATGATCAACGGTTCGTTCAAATTGATATTGATCCAGATGAGATTGGCAAAAGCGGCAGATTTATCGATATCGGCATCGCCGGTGATTTGAAAGAAACCTTAGCATTGTTATTGAAATCGATCGCGCTGGGGGAATTACCTTCATATCAGGGGTGGGTTAGAGAACTACGTGAAAACGAAACGCAATACTGGATCGATTTTGAAAAGAAATATGAAACCAATGCGCATAACAAAATCAGTCCAATTACGCTGATTCGGCGAATACAATCTGTTTTGCCGGATGATTTCGTCAGCGTAGTTGATGGTTCAAATGCGTTGTTCTGGGGACTACTATTATTAAAGTGTACGAGTGTGGGCCACCAACTGATCGGACCCAGCGGAATCCTAGGACCCATGGGAACCGGCTTGCCGTTAGCGTTAGGAGCCAAGATTGCGAAACCCGAAAAATGCGTCTTGCTGTATACAGGGGACGGATCACTTGGCTTTAATCTAGCTGAGTTGGATACGGCGGTAAGACTGGGCATCAAAATCATCATTGTTGTCCATAATGACGGGGCGTGGGGCTTGCCCAAAGATACGCAGAAGCGGCTTTTCGGTAAAAACTATGCCGTTGATTTAGGGGTGACAAGGTACGAAAGGATTGTTGAGGGTTTAGGGGGTTACGGTGAGTTTGTAGAGAAAGAAGAAGATATCGCGCCTGCTTTACAACGAGCCATCGAAGCGGAAACGATCGCATGTGTTAATGTGGTTATCGATGAGCATGTGATCAGTCCAGGCGCGAAACTGCTGTCGGTCATCGAAACGGATAACAGCAAACGGAGTCTTGAGTCATAAGATTCGGTAAATTCAGGCTCACCGATCATGGTTCAATTGAATATACTCTATTGGTATAATGTGATGTAATCCACGTATTAAAAAGGAAAGGTGCAGATTGTTATGAGAAAGCCGCTGTTTACAGGTTCCGCAGTAGCCGTGGTTACTCCGTTTACCGAAAATGGGGTTGATTTTAATAAGCTGGGGGAATTGATCGAATTTCAGATACAAGGCGGGTCTGACGCGATTGTCGTCTGTGGAACCACAGGCGAAGCCTCGACTATGCCGGATGTCGAACACATCTCGGTTATCGAATTTGCCGTAAAAAAGATTAATAGGCGGTTGCCAGTCATTGCGGGTGCGGGCAGTAACGATACCCGCCATGCGGTGGAATTATCGAAAGCCGCTGAAGAAGCCGGCGCTGACGGCATTCTCTCGGTTACCCCGTACTACAACAAAACAACCCAAAAAGGCTTGTATGAGCATTTCAAACTCATTGCCAACAGTATCAAGATTCCGGTGATTTTATACAATATTCCAGTTCGCACAAACCTGAATATGAATCCGGAAACGATCAAAGCGCTCGCTGAGATCGACAATGTTATCGGATTGAAAGAATGCAACCTGTCGCAAGTGGGCGATGTCGTCAATTTATGCGGCGACGGTTTCTATGTGTATTCCGGTGATGACAATACGGTATTGCCGGTCCTTTCTCTGGGCGGTGCGGGTGTCATCTCAACCATGGCCAATATTATTCCCAAAGACACGCATGACATGGTAGCCAAATTCCATGCCGGAGATATCAGCGGAGCCATTAAAACTCAGCTTAAAACCCTGAATTTAATCAAGGCACTATTTACCGAAGTGAATCCAATTCCTATTAAAGAGGCCTTGAATCTAATGGGGATGAATGTGGGAGGGTGCCGCCTGCCGCTGGTCGAGATCAGCGAAAGCAACCGGGAACTTCTCAGAGCCGAGATGAAGGCGTACGGCTTGATCTAATGGGAGATGGCTGGCGGAGCGGACTATGAAAGCGGAATATAACTCGGAAGCACCTGAGGTTTGGGTGCTTTTTTCTTGGTTCCGATCGCAGCGCGCAGCCTCATATATCCTCGAAGGACATGTGGCCATTATCGCTTGGCGGCCCGGTTGCCTTGATCGTGCCGGTCACCTTCCACCGGCTTCTGCATACCTCCGAGAATTCATTCCTGCGGATTGTCTATTTTCCCGTTGATAGGCGGCCAATGGATTCAGCTTTTCAAATCAACCCAGATGGCCTTGGCTTTCGCGTGGAGCTGCCCGTTCGCGTTGTATAGGGCGGTTCCCACCAGGGTCTTGCGGCCTTCCCGCGATACGGTCCATCCTTGAATAATATATTTTTCACCGGCTCGAACCGGCTGCAGGAGTTCAACGGTAAAGCGGCCCAATACGATGGCACGGGGTTGGTTGATCGTGGCTGCCCAGGCGCCGGGGCAATCGAGCGCGGCCCAGATGATCTCATCCCTCACCTGGCCATTTGGATCGGCGAAACATGCCGCCGGTACCCAGGGGGCGGCTACAGCGTTCGAGCCCGGGACTGTGCCTGCAAACAGGCGCAATCCATCGGCTTCGGCGCGCGCGGGGCCGCATACGAAGCACTCCGGAAAGACGTGTAGGTCCATCCAGGGATGGCGGCCGGAAGCAGCCAGGGCTTGTTCATAGGAGACCAGGGGCGGAACCGCAATATCAACCACACCCGGCACGGCCCGGGCGACCTTGCGGTCACCGTCCATCAAGGCTACGCCGTTCTCGCCCTCCGGCACGACGGTCAGCGGTCGCTCCAGGGGCGGTGGGACCAGCAGTGTGACCTCGGCCGCGCCCGGTACGTGACTCGCCAGACAACCGCAGGTGTAGCCGCCGTTGCCCGAGCCCGGGGGGCCGCAGAATTGGTCTGCGATGATGATCGATTGTTTCATGCATCCATCCTCCTGTAATGCGGGGTGTCTAAAGCGCAATCCGGAACACGGTGCCGCGTCCGACCTCGCTCGCTGCCCAAATGTGCCAGTCATGCTGGCGCACGATACGCTGTACGATCGACAGTCCGATACCGTTGCCGCTGAATTCCTTCGCGGAATGAAACCGTCGGAATACAGTAAACAGCTGGTCAGCGTATTTCATATCAAATCCGGCGCCATTGTCCCGCACGAACAAAAGGCGTTTCGATTCGAATTCCTCCATGCCGATTTCGATCAAGGCCGGTTCCCTGCCAATGGTGTATTTCCACGCATTCCCCAGTAGGTTTTCCAACAGGATCCGCATTAAACGACGATCGGCCCAAACCGAGATGCCGGACTGAATCCGCGTTTTCACGGTACGTCCCGAATCATTCTCCTGCAGCTCGTCCAGGATACTGGCGGCAAGTTCCGAGACATCAACGTTTTCGCAGTGAAGGGTCGCGGTAGTGATCCGGGACAGGGCCAGCAGCCCGTCCATCAGGTCATCCTGCAGCCGGGCGGCGGAAATGATCCGCTCGATCAATTCCTGGGCATTTTCGTCCAGAACGGCGTCGTAATCCTCCGCGAGCATTTGCGCGAAGCCGTTGACATGGCGGACCGGCGCGCGCAGGTCATGGGCTACCGAATACAGGAAGCTGTGCAGTTCCGCGGTACGGTCCTCCACTTTGCGCTCCAGGCCTTCGTTCAGCTGGCGGATTTGTTCGTCCTGGCTCCGCTTCTGGGTAATGTCGATCGCGAACCCGAGCACGTGCTGGTCCGCAAGCAGCACCGCTTCAATGCGGCAGTAGCCTACGGTTCCGTTTTTGCGCTGGTATGGGAGTTCCTTGATGGAAAGCTCGGTAAGGCCGATGCGGAGATGCTGTTCCCGTTCTTCGGGAAGAAAACCTTTGGGCATTAGATCGGTGATTTTCATGGTGATAAGCTCTGAACGGGTAAACCCGGTAATGTGTCCAAGCGCGTAGTTTGCGTCCCGGATCGCGCCGGTTTGAGTGATGACAAAAACACCGATTGGAGCGTAGTCGATGTAGCTCCGGAATTTAATTTCGCTGCGGCGGATCTGATCCATTTGGCTTGCGATGGCGGACCGCATCGATTCGATAGAGTGGGCCAGGGCGTTGATTTCCTTCGAAGCCAGGGGTTCGGTTATTTCATAGTCCAGGTTGCCCCAGGCCATCTCCCGGGTATGATTCAGCAGGCGGATGATGGGACGGGTTAATAACTTTGAGACGATGGCGACCAGCAGCAGGGCAGCGGCCAAGAAGGCCAAGCTATAGGCCGCGGTCCGGCGCAGGGTTGCTTGAAGGATTTGATCCAATGCGGTCAGCTGAATGCTGGCGCCGTAAATATGCAGCCGGCCAGACGTGTCGGATTCCGGGAAAAGGATCATTCTTCCTTCGCCCCATTTATTGTGAAAAGTCGAGTAAGCCGGTTTTCGGGTGTTAACCACCGCGGCATAGGAGGCCGGATCGGTATGGGTCTCGAAAAAGGCAGCACAGGAGGAGGCCGGATCTTTCAAGTTTGTATGCGTGGCCGAGGTGAAAACAATCCGGTGGTCCAAGACCAGTACGCTCCAGACGTATTGCAGGCCAAGCCGGCGGCACAGCTCGTCGTTGCGAACGACAATAGATTGCCATTCTTCAGAGGATATTGAATCAGGTCCGGAGATGCGGTCGAAATAGTCCTGTCCGAGCATGGCGCGCTGCCCCATTGCGGCGGCAAGCAAAGAGCGATCGGCGGACTGATAAATTGCGCTGCGCTGTTCAGCCCAAATCATGGCCGTGAAGACCACGCCCATACCGATTACGCAGGCGGATGCGGCGAGCATCATAATCCATCGAATGGGAACGGCCTGCAGGATTCCGGTAAGTCTTTTCATCGAATAACCACCTGTCTGACACCGTCTAAAGTTGATTTGACCGGATTACAGCGATGTTTCCAGCGCATGCCATACCGTTGGATTGTGGTGTATAAAAAGTCCTACAGTTATAATTCCTTGCAAAATACAAATATCCTTGATTTTTATCATCGATAATAGAGATATTTAGCGATTTTTGTTGAAGGGGGTGTATGAATATTCGGAGCCATTGATGGCGGCACGGGCAAAAACCCGAAAGAATGGGGTTTGGAAGGATTGCGAAATCCGAATGGCTTAGAACGTATCGGCGTGACGAGCAACGAATTGTGCAGAAAAGCAACAATTTAGATCCCATTAGAAGTTTTCCGCGGCTCTTGATGTATATTGCATGCATATCGGCGCGATGAGCGAATAATAATGCAAAAAGGGGTGGGCTCGTTGACGAATGGTCAAAAGCATGGCTCAATCGCGTTCTAGAGAATCATCGGCCATTTTCCAAAGCAGACAACCGCCCGAGATGGAAGTATATGACAAAATGCTTCGGGGATTGGTTTTTCGGGCGGAAAATATCGGTTTCAATTTGTCGATAATTGACAGAATTCGGGGAAAAAACGTATAATCAGGGTGTATATTTAGTAGCAGGAGCAGTGAGATGCCAATTAGCTGGAATCCAAATCTCTTTAAAATTGGGATCGAAAAGATTGACCAGCAGCATCAAGGCCTGTTTGACGCGCTGAACAAGCTCTATGATTCCGGCAAAGAAGGCCAGGAAACCCTGGAAATGATCCGTGTTATGGATTATCTTGGCGAGTACGTGGTGGAGCATTTTGACACGGAAGTGGCGATGCTGAAAGACGCAGGATATCCGGACCTCGAGAAGCACGAGTTTCAGCATAATGCGTTCATTAAAAAGTACCACGAACTGAAGCAGCAGCTTGACAGCGAAGGTCCCTCCAAGAAAATGATGTTGTTGATTTATAACACCCTCTATAAATGGCTGGTGGAGCATATCTCGGCCTCGGATAAAGCGTACGGCAACTTTCTGGCGAAAAATAGGTCGAATTAAGACACTGGGAACGATCGACTAGAAACAGCAAAAAGACTATGGAGGTCGATCTATGGAGAATATCAACCGGAAAGTACTCGGCGACCTGCTCCTTGAAGTCGGCATGATCACCCCCGAACAGTTGAATACAGCCCTGGAAATTCAGAATGCGACCGGCGAGCGGGTCGGTGAAATTCTGGTTCGTCAGGGCTTTATTTCTCAGATGGATATCATCGGAATCCTCGAGTTTCAGATGGGGATTCCGTATGTAGAAATCGACGAATACGATGTGGACCAGGAAGCCTGTGTTACCATTCCCGAACCCCTTGCGAAAAAGCACGTCCTCATTCCGATTAAAAAAGAAAACGGAATCCTCACCGTCGCGATGAGCGATCCTTTGAACGTATTCGCCATCGACGATGTCCGCATTTATACCGGCATGGAAGTTCAGCCGGTCATCGCCACTTCCGACAGTATCAACCGCGCAATCAAGCGGTTTTTCGGCACGCAGACCGCCATGAAAGCGGTCCAGGACTTTATCGGGGCCAAGGGCCCGGCGCTGAAAATCCGCTCGGCGGCGCCGGAAGAGCTGGATACCGACACGATTAAAAACGCACCGACGGTTAAGCTGGTCAATACCATCATTGAACAGGCTATTCGCTACAAGGCCAGCGACATTCACATTGAACCGTTTGAAAAACAGGTCAAGATCCGCTTTCGCATTGACGGTCACCTGAAAGACGTGATGCAGGCGGATATTGAAATCGCCGGTGCCTTAATGGCGAGGATCAAGATTCTCGCCGGGATGGACATTTCGGAAAAACGCCTGCCCCAGGACGGACGCATCCGGATCGAGGTCGACAACCGGGAATATGACCTCAGAACCTCGGTCATCCCGATCGTTTACGGCGAAAAGTGCGTGATTCGGATCGCGGACCGGAATGCTTTTTTAATTCCGAAAGAAAAAATGGGATTTGACCGGGACGACGAGATCAAGCTGGAAAAGATGATGGCCAATCCATACGGGATTCTCCTGGTGACCGGACCGACCGGCAGTGGGAAGTCGACGACCTTGTACAGCTCGATCAACGAGATGAACAAGTCCAATGTTAATATTGTCACTATCGAGGACCCGGTCGAATGCGTCATTGACGGCATCAGCCAGATTCAGATGAATCCAAAGATCGGCCTGACCTTTGCCGAGGGACTGAAGTCCATCCTGCGCCAGGACCCGAACATCATCATGATTGGTGAGATTCGGGATTCGGAAACGGCCGAAATCGCGGTGCGGGCTGCCATCACCGGCCATCTTGTGCTCAGCACGCTGCATACCAACAATGCTCCGAGCACGGTGATTCGCCTGATCGATATGGGGATTGAACCATTCCTGGTGGCGTCGTCGGTCATTGGGGTCATCTCCCAGCGGCTGATCCGAAAAATCTGCACCAGCTGCAAAATCGAGTATGAGCCAGACGAGGCGGAGCTGGCGCTGGTTGGGCATCCGGGGGACAAGAGCATCAAGCTGGCCCGCGGGGTTGGCTGCCCGGTATGCGGCGGCACCGGCTATCGGGGCCGGATCGGGGTGTACGAAATCATGCCGGTGACCAAAACCTTGCGGGAAATGATCAGCAGCCGCCGGACGGAAGACGAGATCCGCGAAAACGCGCTGTCGGCAGGAATGAAAACCTTGAAGCAGAGTGCCGCCAATCTGGTGCTCGACGGGGTAACCACGATCAGCGAACTCAAATTCATTACCTTTGAAAACGAGTAATCCACGGTCCTGCATGGGAGGCAAAACAAGTGGCTACTTTTACATACCGGGCGAAAGCGCATAGCGGGGAAGTTGTGTCGGGCAGGATCGAAGCCGACGATCACGGCGCGCTGCTTGGCACCCTGCGCGGTAAAGGCCTGTATCCCATGCAGGTTTCGGAGGTCAAAGATTTCAGCGCGGTGCTGCCTTCGTTGTTTGAGACCAAAGTGACGACCAAGGATCTGGCGATTTTCTGCCGCCAGTTTCAGACGATGATCAGTTCGGGCATCGTGATTGTGGAAGCCCTGTTTATGCTGAAACGCCAGACGAAAAATCCGGCGCTGGCCGACGCCTTAAATGAAATGTACGAAGAGGTGCAGAAAGGGCGGATGCTTTCCGAAGCAATGGCCCAGTTTCCAGACATTTTCCCGCGAATGATGGTCGGGATGATCGATGTCGGCGAGATCAGCGGCACCCTGGACGCGATTCTGGAACGGCTAACGGTCTATCTGGACAAAGAGAACAAGATCAGCGGGAAGGTCAAAACCGCCATGGTTTACCCGACGGTGATCAGCGGGATTGCCTTGATCGTGATCGCGTTTTTGATGATTTTTGTGGTGCCGCAGTTTATGAAGATGTTTACCCATTTTGGCACTGAGCTGCCGCTGCCGACCCGGATTTTAATCGCCACTGTTGGGGTGGTTACCAATGTGAAGATCATGATTCCGGTGCTGATCGTGATCGCCGGAGTGGTCCTCTGGCTCCGTCACTACGGGAGCACCGGCCCCGGGAAGGAAATGCGCGACCGATTTGTGTTAAAACTCCCGGTGATTGGCAATTACGTCTACAAAGTGCTGGCTTATCGGCTGACGCGATCTCTGGGCGAACTGCTGCACGCCGGGGTGCCGCTTTTAAAATCGCTGGAGATCGCTTCAAAGGTGATGGACAACGCCGTCATCAGTTCGGTGATGGATACGATCAAGCAAAAGGTCAGCATGGGCGTCAGTTTGGCGGACGCGGTGGCGGAATCGGAGATGTTTCCGGTCATGGTCAGCCAGATGATCCGGGTGGGTGAAAAGGCCGGAACGCTGGACGCCATGATGGTCAAGGTGGCCGACTACTTCGATGAGGAGCTGGACACTACGATGTCCCGGATGGTGACCCTGATTGAACCGCTGATGCTGCTGGTTATGGCGGTGGTCGTTGGTTTTATCGTGATTTCCATGGCGATGCCTATATTTAGTGTCTATTCAAATATAGGGTAAAAAACAGCAAGGAGGTACGAAGGATGAGAAGACTCGGTAGGAACCAAAAAGGCTTTACTCTGGTAGAACTCATTGTTGTCATCGCGATCCTCGCGGCGATTGCCGGAATCGTGACCCCGATCCTGATCAATCAGGTGAACGATTCCAAGGTGCAGACCGACCGTGCCAATGCCAAGACGATTGAGAACGCGATTCTTCGCTCGGTTGCCCGGGACGATCTAGCGCTCCCGCTCGTGGACAGCACCGCGACGGTCGCCAAAATCGGGGCTGAAATCAATCCGATCCCGACTTGCGAAGTCACCGGAAACAAGTTTGTGGTCAACAAAGCAACCGGAAAAGTGATGACCAAATCCACCGTTGACACGGCAACGGAGTTTGAAATCGTACCATAAAACGGCCGGAGGGGCGGTAAGCCGGCTCGGGCCTAAGGCCTGAGCGGGTTTGCGCCTCTCCGGGTTATTCTTTGAAATCCTTGGGGTTGAGAGGCTTTATGTTTAACAGCCAATACCTGACGATTGGAATTGGAAACAGGAATATCAAGCTGGTGTACGGCTGCTGTAAGAAATCCGTCATTTCTGCGGCCGGCTACAGCATTGTGCCCGTACCGGGCCTTTCCGTCGCCGACGGCAGGCTGGTCTCGGTGCCTGACCTTGCCAATGCCATTGGCCAGGAAATCGCGAAAAAGTCATGGCGGCCGAAAGGCCTTATTTTCTCGGTTTCCGGCGCCGGTGTTATCACAAGAGATATACGGCTTCCACGGTCGACCGAAGCGGAGGTCGGTCAGATCCTGCATTTTGATGCGGCGCAGTATCTCCCGATTGACCTCAGTGAGTACATCTACGATTATAAAGTACTGGAAGATGTCGAAGGGCGGGACGATCCCCAGACCCGGGTTCTGCTGGCGGCCATTCCGGAGCGCAATGCGGACGAATTCATGGCATTGGGACAAGCGCTCGATATCGGCGTTGCCGCGATCGATGTCCAGCCCAACTGTATCGCGAAAATGGTTCAAAATGGCCAAATTGCCTGGCGGGATAAGGATGCCCCGGTGGGGGAGGCGCCGCTGGTTTTCGCTGTGGTTGATGTCGGTTGGCAGAGCACCAAAGTGAGTCTCTTCGCAAGAGGAATACTCCAGTTCAGCCGAGCCCTGCCTTACGGGGTCAACGAGATCGAAGCGGCTGCTTCGGGGGCTGGTTCCACAGGGAGTAGACCGGACCTGACCGGCGAATTGAGCGATCAAGCCGTGGAGGCGGTTCAAGCCGTGGTGGAGCGGATGGCGTTTGATATCATGCGGCTGTTCGATTTTTATCGCTCCAACAACGTGATCAGAGGCGTGAGCCGCATCTATTTATGCGGCGGCGGCAGCCTGGTCAGCGGGCTTTCGGCACGCATGCATGAAGCGATCAATATTCCGGCCGATGTGATCGGCAAAACCGTTCCGCTTGAGAATATTGTTTATGAGCAAAAGAACGACCGGGATGGCTTTTTCAACGCGGCTCCCGCGCTGATTTCAGAGTTGGGGGCGTTGTTCCGGTAGCCGGGAGTGGGTGAAGCGTGATCCGTTTCAAAGCTCGCAAGGGAATGACCCTGGTTGAGTTGCTGGTCGCACTGGCCATTCTTGGCGTGGTGATGATCCCGATTTCGTTGATGCTGCAGGTCGGTTACAGGAGCGCGGTGGAGGAAAACCTCCAGGTGACCGCGTTGGGTCAAGCCCGCACTGCCATGACGATGATGATGGACGACCTGCGGCGCTATGATTTTGAAAACCGCATTTATGACCCGGGCGGCGCGCTGGTAAAGATCGCGGGACCTCAGCAGCTTATCGTGAAAAGCGATTTGGTTTACCGGTTCGATGCATCCAACGGTACCTTGCGGCGAAATGGGGACGTGGTCTGCGAGCGGGTCAAGTTCTTTACCGTCACTGAGTCCTATGATGGGGTAAGCTCGAATGTGATCCGGGTTACGCTCGTGGTTTTCGCAGGAAAACAAAACCAGACCAACAAGGTGGTTCAGCTCAGTGAAAGCTACTGGCGCCGGGCGGCAGCCACTCAATAAGAATGGAGGCACTGGCTTGAAAGAGTTAAACCTGATCCCGCCAAAATACGAAAAGCGGAAGCTGGAACAGCGCGGCCGGTTGGCAAAGACCGGTGCGATTGTGCTGGCAATCGTGCTTTTGGCCGGAGGTTCGGGCTGGCTGGTGAATTATAAATGGTCCCTTGAGAAGGGAAAAACGACGCTGGACGAGAAACTGGCCCGCGTCTCGAACCGTGCGTCCGCCGGCAAGCAGCTCGATTATCTGGAGCAGCTTTGCACTCAAAGAGAAAAAACAGCGCGGGGCCTGACTGCTCATGGGCTGGACGTGCCAGGGCTGATGCGGCATTTGGAACAAACCGCGCCCAGGAATACCGTTATCACTAATTTAAAAGTGGAAGCCAAGGATCAGGTGTTAGCCGGGGCGGTGACCGGGCTGGTGCCCACGGAGGCGGACTTGGCATCATTGCTTGCCGGGCTGGAAGCAGACCCCTATTTCGCATCGGTTCGGCTGAACACCTCGCGGCGGATTGACGCGCCGACAGGAAATGCCAGCCTGCAGAATTTCACAATCAGTGTAACGATCAATACCGGGAAGTGATCACGATGAACCTTACGCTTACACCAAGAGACAAAAAATTGCTCGCGTTTGCCGCAGTCCTGCTGCTGGTCGTGTTCGGATGGAGGCTGGTCATCCAGCCTCAGGCGACGGCGATCAAGTCGCTGAAAGATGACGTGGTTGATGCGAGGAACCTGTACCAACTGAACAGCATTTACGGAAAACGGCTGGTGAATCTGGAGCGGGATAAAACGGCGCTGCTGGAGCGGATCAAGGCGGTTCGGACAGTTTATCCGGCCGTGCTGCGGCATAGTGAGATTATCGCTTTGCTGAACAAAGCGGCCGCCGACGCTGGGGTCACGATTGAGAATGTCACAATTCTGGATTATGTGAACCCTGG
This sequence comes from Solirubrobacterales bacterium, assembly GCA_050258755.1. Classification (GTDB taxonomy): domain Bacteria; phylum Bacillota; class Syntrophomonadia; order Syntrophomonadales; family DTU052; genus JBLMZI01. Next base: position 51,907 of record JBLMZI010000001.1, read on the forward strand.
TCCAGCGGGAAAACAAGCCGCGGCGTCAAATCCGGCGGCTGCAGCGGCCGGGCCGCAGATGAACGTCACCGATCCGCGCATCGTCGATCTGATGCAGCAGCTCGGACTTGGGGCTAACGAAGGGTATGCATTTGCTGGCAATACCTACGGCGGGCTGGAGATTTCCGACGGATCGGCCTTTATTCTTCCGGTGAAAGTCGCCCTGACCGGGAACGAGATGCAGATCGACCGGTTCTTCAGTACGATCGCGCACCTTCCCAACCAGGTTTTGGTTAGAGATTTTTCGATGATGATGAATGACAGCAATCTGCTTTCGGTCGATGCCACCTTTGATTTTTACGGCATCGCCGATCGCTATGCCCAGAATACGAATCTGATGCCGGACGGCAGCGTGCTGCAAGCGCCGGCTGGCGGCGGCAACATCAGCCTGTTTTCAGGGCCGCCAGGGGTTGGCGCCGCTTCGGCGGGCAGCACCGCGGCGGCAGAGGCAGCTGACAGTATCATGGCGGGTTATGACTTTTCCATGCGGGTCGTGCCCTATGGCAACGAAATGGCTCCGGCGACGGTATCGCTCTCCGCGCGCGGGATTGTCCCGAAGGGCAAGTCATCGCTGATTTACGGCGACAGCAAGGGGATCGAAACGGCTGAACTGGTGATTGAAGAAAAGCAAGGCAAGTTTTTCTGCAAATACCGCACGCAGACCGAAGCTTTTCCCGAACCGAACTTTTCCAAAACCGTCGAGTTTAAACCGCAGTCGGGCGATCTGGGGCTGGTCATCGACGCGACGCCACGGAAATTCGCCGGGGATGTTTCGGGAGTCGACCTGAAGGTGAGCAACGGAACCCGGCGCAGTCTCCGGGTGAACATCGTGAATGATGACAGCCTGAATCCGCGGGTCAAGGTCGAAAAGATCAGCGGGAAGGTCGATGTGAACCGGATATAGCCGCATTCCCTTCGGAAGGGAGAAATGCCCGATGAAAGGGTTGACCCATCAACAAGGACTGACGCTCATTGAGCTTCTGGTCGCCATTACAATACTTGCCGCCGTCGCTGTGCCTTTCCTGGGCATTTTTTTATCTACGGCCAGAAACAATGCTGACTCAAAATTAACCCAGGTGGCGGCTTCCCTTGCGGAACAGGCCATGTCAGAGGTTAAATCCGGTTCACTGGCGGATCTTGCCGGTAAACCGGCGGCGGTTTTTTATGAGGATGAAAAGCTGACCGCTTCCTATCTGATTCAGGCCATCCCGGACGGTGGAACCGTTCCCACGGATGATTTCGGCGGCGCGCTGTCTTACGGCCTGGATGTCGGCGTGAGTTCGACCCAGGTACGACTGACTGACCGGAACGGCAATGATATGAGTTTTGGCCTGAGCGATTTTTACACGATCGATATTTCCGGGGCAACCAGTCCTTACCTCTATGTTTTCAGCAAGGGCTCGGCCAAGCAGATGCTTTTGTCGGGGACGGTGGCCGAAAGCGGCCAGAATGTCAATCTCCACCTGGCGGTCGATCCGGCAAGGGCGGCGACCGATCCCAAGCTTACGGTGCATCTTATGATCAATCCGGCTTTTCCGGCGGACCGGAATGTCAATGTGTATATCACCGGGCCGGCCGAAGGGTGCGTGCTGTATAACGATGGCGGACGCGATTTTTATCAGTACACCAATGTCAGTCAGGGCACAGCGGTGAAGCCGGGAACGCTCTACAAGATTTCGGTCGAGGTCAGAAGCAGGAAGGACAATCGCCTCATGAACCGGCTGGTTTCGTATGAGCGCAAGTAAAGGCGGGTTTGCTGTGAAGAGAAAGCCAGCGGTCAAACCGAAAAATCAGCCAGGGTCGGCCCTGGTTATGGTGCTGTTGATTGTCACGATCATGACCACGATCGGGATCGCTGTCATGATGCTTTCGCTCAGCGATTATACCATGAGCACGATGTACGGGGACCGCAACAAAGCCTATCTTGCGGCCGAAGCGGCCCAGGGACTGGCTGGACGGGCCTTGGACCTTAAAGTCATGGAAGCCCAGGAAGCGGCACGGATTGAAACCAACGCCTATATCGACCAGTTGATGACGCCGGTGGAGACCTCGCCGCTTCGCAACAGCGACGGATCAGTCAACCAGGCGGCGGTTGACATGCTGTTTAAGTCCAAATACCTTGAATACTTCAATGCAAAGATCGCCAGCCCGATGGGGTTTTTTACCAACATCGGACAGCCTACCAATCTAAATTACCTGGCGGGTGTTGACGCCGGGGCGGCGCAGGCCGCTGCCCAGATTGACGGAGACCCCACCGCAGCCGGCAGCCAGGCGGTGATCCTTGCGGCAGCGCTTTCCGGAAGCACGGTGACGGTCCGCACCGCCGGGAAGTACACCGATTCCCAAAAACACACGTATACCCGCGAAATTGAAGCCGGGTACAGCCTGCTCCCGGATCCGGACAAGCTGGTTTATCAGGCGGTTCCGCGGGTTGCCATCAAACGGGCCTCGCTCCCGGCAGTGCTTGAAAAAGCCTTATTGGCGGAAAAGAACATCATCGCGGCGGGCGGCACCGTGAATGTGACCGGAGACGTGCTCGCCTTCGGGACTATTCCGGTAAAAAACGGCGCGGAGGATCCGGATGCGCCGGGGTATAAATACGGCGGCATTATGGCCGGGATTCCAGATGTTTCGGGGTTGAATATGAACGGCAGCGGGATGGACTTCGGGACCTATTTCGATTTCAGCACTGCCCGGACCGGAACCCGGATTACCGGGAAAATAAATATCCTGCAGGATCTGGCTGACGGGATTCAAGGAAATGCCGCTACAATGGGCTACCTGCACACCCTGTACGGCATTGCAAACACGGATTTTTCGGGGATCATTACCCAGGGGAAAGCCTATGCCCGCTCGGTCAAGGCCGAGGAAGCCGCCAATTATTCGGCGATTACCCTGCAGGACGTCTTTACCACCGATAATTTGCAGATCGACGCCAGCGAATCAATTGTCAATGTACAGGGGAAATACTATGGTCTGGTTACGGCAGGCTACGACATTGACGGCAGCGGGAACCAGACGATGACCGGAAACGGTGAGTACCAGTATAAGAAAACCAGCAGCATCGTGGTAAACGGGGATTCAACCCTGTATTTAAACGGAACCTCCGGTGGCGGGGTCTACATTGGCGGCAGCACTTTCCTCAGGAATTACCTGGATTCGAGCTATTACCCGGCGGAATACCGGCCGTATATGACTGGGATTTCTGCTTTGCGTTCGAGCAGCCGGCTGGCAGAGGCGTTCAAACAGTACAACGCCTTGAATGGCGAGACCCGGCTGTATACCGGAAACGGGCAGTATACAACCAACCCGGGGACAGCCGCATACACCAATATCACTGATCCAGCCAGTCCGGCGCCAACCAGCATGCTGAATGGCACCAGCGGCAGTTTTACGGTCGCGAACCGGAGCAGCCATTTCAAGTGGCTATGGGAGGGACTGTGGAAGCTGGATGATATTTATCAGCGATATACCAATCCGTCTTCGATCCAGGTCTCGGTGGATTCGGACAATAAGATTCAGGGCTTTGCGTTCGGTGATGTTATCGCAAACGGATCGGTCTTCGGACAGACCGATTTTAAAGGTCTGGTGGACGCGACTAACTTCGGCTTGATGCAGCGCGGAACCACCGGCTCGACTGGCTGGCTGCAGGAGTTTCACAATCAGATTCAGCCGCTGTTGACTGAAACCTATTCCGCAACCGCGCCGAAACTTGACTATGTCGCTAATTCCAAACACATCGCGGACTATATCGATCCAACCAAAACCGGGGCCTACGCAGCTCCCGTACTTGCCTATGCCGGCGGTCAGCCCCAGGGGATTGTCTATGTGAAATACGGAGACTGCAATATTGCCAACAGCGGTGCGGGCTGGACCGTGGACGGGAACGCGCTGCCGGACACGAGAGGCCTGATTATCGCCACTGGAAACATATACGTCGCAAACGGATTTTCATTTTCCGGAGCCCTACTGAGCGCCAAGAACGTGGTTTTTCTGGGCAATGCCAATGTGATCTATGACCGGACTGTGCTGCAGAACCTGATGGTGGATCCCGGCGTGGCCGGGCTGTTTAGAGCTTCTTCGGCGATCGGCGATGCCACCGTCAAGGGCCAGCGGACCTCGTATCAGAACATTAAAGTGATTCAATGGAAACAGGTGAAGTAGGGAAGGGTGAGAATGATGATGCGCAAACGGAGTCTTGGATTGGTCTTGACGCTTACGATGCTCATGTGGCTTACGGGACCGGTTTTCAGTGTTTACGCGGCGATATCGGCTCCAAGCGTGAACACCCTTTCCCCCGGCTCCATTCGCACAACTTCGGCGAAGATAGGCGGTGTGGTGACCAACGACAATGGGTCCCCCATTACGGAACGAGGGTTTTATTGGGGTATCGGCACTACGAATCCGTACCCGGGCGGGACGAAAGTCGTTATTTCAGGTACAGGATCGTCGGTGATTAACCAGAAATACTATTATACCTTGTTCGGACTCAATTCTAACATCAAGTATAGCTATGTCGCCTATGCGACCAATGCTATCGGAACAACCGTCGGACCGCTGAAATCTTTTACCACAAAAAGAGACAATGTTCCGCCTGCGATTATCGGTGCAAAGATGGCCGCGAACAACGCCTATGTGGACGTTTTTTTCAGCGAGTACGTTTATGCAAAAGGAAGGAATCCGCTTTTACTCTCCCTTTTCAAATGGACGTTCAGCCAGAATGGGGGAACGGCAACCGCGGCAACGGTGACCTCGATCACGAAAACCAATGGAACGCCGATTGTGAGCGGGGATTACGTTTCCACGGTCAGATTTTGGCTTAACGTAACGGGTACCGCATCCGGCGTGGAGACGATTCAGATCTGGCCTGCTTCGGGAACTTCGGTGTACGATGCGGGCGACCTGGCGATGGTGTCGACCCAGACAACGGGTCAGGTTCTTTTCAATGATGCCAATTCACCAAAAATAATTGATGGCGCGGTTTCATTTGACAACGCCTATGTTGATGTCACGATGTCTGGCGGCGTCTGGGGACCGAACCACATGCCGCTGACCCTGAGCCAGTTCAGTTTGATTTTTACACCGGATCCGAACGGCGGCGGGGCGACCGCGGCGGTAATAAATCATCTTTCCAATACGGCTGGCGGCGCTCTGGCGGGGGGGGAAACGGTCATACGGGTTTGGCTTAGTGTTTCCGGGATCGCCGATGGCGCCGAAACGGTCGAAATCAAACCCGCCAGCGGCAGTTCCATTTACAGCGCCGCTGGCACGCCGATGAATATCTATCAAACGACGGGCGCAATGCCATTGAGCGATTTAACGGCGCCGGTTATCATCAGCGGCATGATGTCCGCAACCAACGGATATGTTGACCTCACGGCGTCCAGCGGACTTTATGACAGTTCCGGCGGGCCGCTGCATGCCGGCGATTTTACGTCGTTTTTCAGTCAAAACGGCGGAACTGCCACAAATTCCGTAATCTCCGGGGTTTCCAGGACGGATGGAACCGCTTTGACCGGTGGGGAATCGGTCATTCGAATTTATCTTAGCTCGACCGGAACGCCGAATGGGATCGAAACAATAACGATTTACCCGGCGAGCGGGACTTCGATATATGACGATTCCATGAATGCGATGCTGGATACCCAAACTACCGGTCCGGTCCGCTTCTTTGACCGGCTGCCGCCCAAGATTACTGGGGGACTTATGGGTAATGGCTACTTTTTTGATATGACGTTTAGCAAAGGGATTTACGGACCAGGGGGAGCGGTTTTGACTACGGCGCGTCTGGCGGTGAGCTTCGCCGCCAATGGCGGCAACGCGGCCGGGATTACCTTGACCGGAATAACCAGAACCGACGGTTCGGCACTTACAGGCGGGGAATCGACGGTTCGGGTGGCGTTTACCACCAGCGGTACGCCGAGCGGGGTTGAAACCATAACGGTGACGCCGAGCAGCGGCACTTCGATCTATGACGGGTTTGGAAACGCCATGGCGGTTACGGAGACCACGGGACCGCTGAAGCTGGTCGATAAGCTGCCGCCGAAAATAATGAGCGGTGCCCTTGGGACCAGTACGAACTATGTGGACGTCACATTCACCGAGCCCTGCTATGGACCCGGATATGTGCCCCTGGCCGCTGGCCACTTCTCTTTGATTTTTTCGCAAAACAGCGGAAATGCGACAGCGGCGGCGATCACCGGAGTGACGAAAATCGATGGAACGGCGCTGACCGGAGGCGAAACGAAGGTAAGGGTGGCTTTCAGCCTAACGGGTGTGCCCAGCGGGGTTGAGACCGTCGCGATTACACCATCCAGTGGAACCGCGATTCGTGATTTCAACGAAAATCAAATGCTGGTAACGGAAACCACGGGCCCCCTGCTGCTGAGCGACAAGCTGGAACCGAAAATAATCGGCGGCATGGTAGGGCTGGGACCAAGTGGCTATTTTATGGATGTCTCGTTCAGTGAAGGGGTGTGCCGTCCGGGCGGGCTGCCGCTTACAGTCAGCCAGGTTACGCTCGTTTTCGCGCGAAATGGCGGCACAGCGACAGCGGCGGCGATCACCGGGGTAACGAAAACAGACGGGAATGCGCTGGCCGGCGGGGAAAAAACCATTCGGATATTATTTAGCGTGACCGGGACACCCAGCGGGGTTGAAACGGTAACGATCACGCCGGCCAACGGGTCATCGATTTATGACATCGCGGGTAATGCGATGCTTTCGACCCAGACTACGGGAACACAAAAGCTCGCTGACAAACTGCCCCCGGTTATTACTAGCGCGACAGTAGGCCCGTCGAATAACTATCTTGACGTGACCTTCAGCGAGGGCGTGTACCGTTCAGGCGGACTCCCGCTAACCGCCAGCCAATTGACGTTTTCTTTTTCGCAAAACGGCGGGACGGCGACTGCGGCAGTATTTAACGGGGTGACGAAAACGGACGGCACGGCGCTGACGGGCGGCGAAACCACGGTACGCGTAACATTCAGCGTTACTGGGCTGCCCAGCGGTCAGGAGACGGTAACGGTAACGCCCGCCAGCGGGTCGTCGATTTACGATTATGTCGCGAATGCGATGCTGGCAACCCAGACGACGGGACCGAAAAACCTGAATGCGGTTGCAATCGTTCGGCAGTTAGTTCATGCCGTAGCCACGGCGAATGGGAGAACCCCCGGAACGCTGGATCGAACCTTTATTCCGGGCGATAAGGTGCCGTGCTCGGTGGTCGTTACCCTTGCGAATACGCTGGCGAATCCGGTCTTTGTCATCGATCTGCCCATAACCGGCAGCGACTTCTACCTCAAAGAGCTTTTGAATGCCAGCGGCCAGATCAATCCGGCGATGGCTGCGGTTTATAAAAACAATGTTATGATTGACCGGAGTTTGGTCGCCATTACCCGATCGGGCAATACTTTACGCGTCGCTGTCACCGGAAGCTTTGCCAGCACCGATGTGCTCAAGTTGGTTTACAGTACGCAGCTAAAGACGACAAGTACCGCGCTGAGCAGAGTCACCGGGCCGCAGTACGGGCAGACGCTGGGCATTGGCAGTTCCGTTGAGTGGGGAAGCCCGGTGCGAACGTATTCTGCGGCAAATCCTGGATCAACCGGGCAAGACCAGTTCACGGCTTATATTATTGCCGGGAATCCGCAGATTTCGCAATGATATAGGCATTTGACATCAACAAAGGACGGCAGGTGGAGGTGCGGGTTATGGTGAAAAAAGGATCGATCTATGTTCTGGTTCTGGCGCTTTTGTTCCTGGCGGTAACAGGATGCGGGCCGACGAAGCAGTCCGCCAATCCGCCGGGGAAAGTCCCTTCGGCTTCGGAAGCGCCGAAGAAGACGGTTGCGCTGGTCATGAAAACCCTGACCAATCCTTTCTTTATCAAGATGGAGCAGGGGGCCCGCAGAGCGGAGCGGGAATTCGGCATCAAGCTGATCGTGAAAACCGGCGCCCAGGAAACCTCGATCGACCAGCAAATCGCTATTGTGGAGGAATTGACCGCTGCCAAGGTGGACGCTATTGTCATCGCACCGGGCAGTTCCACTGAATTGATTCCGGCATTGAAGAAGGCCCAGGACACAGGGATTGCGATCGTCAACATCGACAACCGGATCGATCCGGCCGTTGCTGAACAGATGGGGTTAAAAACGGTTCCGTTCATCAGTGTGGACAATGAGCATGGGATGTATCTTTCCGTGAAATATGTTAGCGATCAGATCAAGAAGCCGACCGAGGCGATTCTCCTTGAGGGAATTCCCGAGGCGAAGAACGCCCAGGAACGGAAGGCCGGCGCGCTGAGAGCGATCAAAGAAAACCCCAAGCTTCGCCTTGTGGGAACGCAAAGCGCGCACTGGAAAATCGACGAGGCGATGAAGGTGACCTCGGATTTCTTTAATGACCACCCGAACATTGAAGCCATTTTTTGTGCCAATGACATGATGGCGCTTGGCAGTATTGAATACCTGCAGCAATCAGGCAAAACCGGCCTTCCGGTGGCGGGCTTCGATGCGCTGGAAGAAGCGAAGAGTGCCCTTAAAAAGGGAACGTTAACGGTTACGATCGACCAGAATGCTGAGCAGCAGGGCTATATGGGCGTAGCCACCGCGATGAAAATGCTGCAAGGTAAAACCGTTCCTCCGGAAACCCTGATCAATGTGAAGGTAGTTACCCGGAAAACCGTTGAATAAGAGGGACATGCAAGGCTGGGTGCGGGATGAATAATTTTTTCTTTCGGGGCAGGATGACTACACAATTTATCGTGTTCATTCTCTGTATCAGCATTCTTCCGATTCTGGCACTGTATCTCACGGCGACTTCAGTTGCCGAACGGGTCATCACAGACCATACGATTCAAGACAACCAGGGCTATACCGCGATGCATGCATCCCTGATCGATCTCACTTTTTCCGAAATCGACAGCCTGATCGGCAATGTCTCCTCTCGGGAGGAGATAACCGGTGAAATCGCGCGGGATCTAACGAAACCTTCGACCAGTGATTATGACCGCCTTGCCACCCAATCCCGCATTGGGTACATTCTCAGCGGGTATACCAATTTACGGGGCCTGATCTCCATCGACATTTTTACCGTAAACGGCAAGCATTATCACGTCGGGGACACCCTGGATACAACCAGTATTAGGAATGATGTAAAAGCCCGGCTGTTTCGTGAAGCGCGCAGGAAGCCGGATCAGGTGGTATGGGTCGGTATTGAGGAGAATGTGAACGCTCATTCGGATTATACCAAAGTGGTTTCGGCGGTTAAGCTTCTGAATGTGGTGGACCCGACGACCCTTCAAGAAAAATCGGTCGCCTTGCTGGTTGTTAATTATGATGTGGGTGCGCTTGCGAAACAGCTTGAAAAGCATCAAATCGGCGAAAACGCGTACCTGATCGTCGTCGATCCCCATCAGCGAATTGTTTATCATCCCAATAAAACGATGGTCGGACGCTCGCTGGCTTCTGACCTGGCGCGGGGCCTGTCGAAAAACAACCTGCATGCGGTAGTGGACGGAGAGGCAATGCTGGTCGCCCATTCTCATTCGATCGGAGGAAGCTGGACCGTTCTCGGCCTGGTTCCGATAAAAACTCTGAATGCGGGGCCGGCTCAAATCCGAAGTGTCTCGCTGGTTGTTCTGTTTATCCTGTTAATCCTGGTAGCTATGGTGGCCTACCAGATCTCCAAGAACGTGGTCACACCGGTCAAGGAGATCACCAGCCACTTTAAATCGGCCCAGGATGGCACTTTCGATAGGCACAACCGGATTGAGGTGCGGTCTGCCAATGAGATTGGCGAGTTGGCGCGGTGGTTTAACGCATTTCTGGACGGCATGGCGGAAAAGGAACAGACGGAAACCGCCTTGAAGCAAAGCCAGGAACAATACCGGAGCCTGGTTGACAGCATGTCCGAAGTGGTTTTCCAATCCGATTTTACGGGAGTTGCCACTTTTTTGAACCCGGCCTGGACGCAGCTGACCGGCTACAGTGTTGAGGAAACGATCGGCCGAAACTTCATTGAGTTTATTGACCCGGATGATCAGGCGATGCTGCTGCAGTCGATGAGAGACCTCTCGGTGGATCATTTTCCGCGGCTCACGGTGCGCTGCATCACCCGCCTCGGCGAGATCCGGTGGATTGACATGTATCCCCGGCTGGTTGTTGACAGCAGCGGCAATCCCGCCGCCGTCACCGGAACGGTCAACGACATTACCGACCGGATCGGGTTGATTGACGCGCTGCGGACCGCCAAGGAAGCGGCCGAATCTGCCGATAAGGCCAAGAGTGAATTCCTGGCCAATATGAGTCATGAAATCCGGACTCCGATGAATGTGGTCATCGGGATGACCGATTTGCTGCTGGATACGCGGCTGTCCCCGGAGCAGCTGGAGCAGGCCCAACTCATCCGAAATGCCAGCCATTCTTTATTGACGATTCTCAACGACATCCTTGACTTTTCTAAAATCGAAGCCGGGAAAATGGAGCTTGAGGAAATCGACTTCGACCTGACAGCGGTGGTCGAAGGAGCCGCCGATCTGCTTTCGTGGAAAGCCCATGAAAAGCAGATTGCGCTGATGTCTTATATTGACGGCCAGATCCCGCTTCGGCTGAAAGGCGATCCGGGCAGGCTTCGCCAGATCCTGATCAATCTCTTAAGCAATGCCGTCAAGTTTACCGAGACCGGGGAAGTGGTGGTCAGCGCCAGGATGGGACCGGAAAGCCCGACCCGGGCGGCGGTCGTTTTCGAGGTCAAAGACACCGGGATCGGAATGAGCGAACAGGATCGGTCCGGACTCTTCGAACCATTTACCCAGGCGGATGGCTCAATGTCCAGACGTTTCGGGGGAACTGGCCTGGGGCTTTCCATCACCAAACGGTTGGTGGAACTCATGCATGGATTTATTGAGGTGGAAAGCGAACTGGGCGTCGGATCGGTGTTTCGGTTTACCGTGCCGTTGAAGCGGTTTGCGGAAGGTCAGTCCGGGTTCGCGGCGGAAGGGGTTTTAACCGGCACGAAGGTACTCGTTGCCGATCCCGCCGAGACCGCCCGCGACATCATTGGCCGGTATACCGCGGCATGGGGTATGGAAGTGTACCGGACAGGGGCCGCATTGGACGCGTTTTCCCTGCTGAGCCGCCATGCGGAGGCCGGACGCGGCTTTGACGTGGTCTTGATCGCCATGAAGCTTCCAGATATGAGCGGGATTGAGCTGGGGCGGATTATCAAGCAGGATCCGGTGCTGGGATCGACCAAAATTGTGATGATAACCGCTTACGATAGCCGGGGCCAGGCCCGGCATGCGGCTGAAACCGGGTTTGCGTTCTACCTGACCAAACCGATCAAGCGGGATCTGTTGCAGGATTGCCTGATATCGGCGCTAACCGGCAAGGAATCTGCCATGTCACAAGATGTTCACATGCCGGCCGAGGGCCTGAGGGTGCTTAATCAGGGGGAACTGGAGATTCCTGCGTCCGGAACGCTGATTCTGGTGGCTGAGGACAATCAAGATAATCAAAGGCTTGTGGCGCTCTTCCTGAAAAAGATGGGTCTTCAGGGAAAGATGGCGAACAATGGGCAGGAAGCGGTGGCCCTGGCCACGGGGGTTGACTCGCCTTACGATCTGGTGCTCATGGACTGCCAGATGCCGGTCATGGACGGCTTTGAAGCCACCCGTGCAATTCGGATGCATGAACAAGACAGCGGCAAACATATTCCGATTATCGCGATGACCGCCAATGCGATGCAGGGCGATCGGGAAAGATGTCTGGAAGCAGGCATGGACGATTATATCAGCAAGCCGATCAATCAGAAGATCATGGCCGAAGTCATTCAGAAATGGCTTCGCTCCACGTTGAAGGGGTAGTGGTAAAACAACCGGTTTTGAATGACAGGGCAAATACGCGAATGTACACCGCACCCGAAAGGAGGTGCGGTTTTTTGTTAAACAGGCCGGGCGTCCGGAGAACTATAACAAAAATTCATAATGAACATAAGGAATATGAATTATAATGGTCGAAAACCTATCGGGATGAATTCCATTGCGAAAGGAAACAAAAACCAACAGGAGTGATTTGTTCAATGAAACCAGCCATTTTGGAAGATTTCCAGAGCGTTCGCGAACGCAACATGATGACGCTAAAAACCTTAAAAGAAAACGGCGGGAAAGTCGTCGGGATGTACTGCACCTACTGCCCGCGCGAGCTTCCGCTGGCGGCGGGCGCAGTGGCGATAGGACTTTGCGGAACCAAGGAAGAGCCGATCACGGCGGCGGAAAAGGAACTGCCGCGCAACCTGTGCCCAATGGTGAAATCCTCCTATGGATTCGGCGCCACCGATACCTGCCCGTATTTTCACTTTTCGGACGTGATTATCGGGGAGACCACCTGCGATGGGAAAAAGAAAATGTTCGAGCTGATGAAGCGGTTCAAAACCGTTCACGTGATGAACCTTCCTCAGATTCCGGATCTTGAGCATGCCACGGCGATGTGGGAGCAGGAATTGGTCCGGTTGAGAGGTTGGCTGGAGGAGCAGCTGGGCACTGCGATAACAGACGAAGCCCTCCGGGAGGCGATTACGCTGACCAACGATGAGGCCCGCGCACTGAAAGCGCTGTTTGATTTGAACCAGGCCAAACCCGCCTTACTCTCCGGCATCGACATGCTGACAGCTGCCTGGCAGATCGGCTTTAATGCGGACCGGCGCGAAGGGGTCAATATGCTGAATACGCTGGTGGCTCAGACCAACGAACTGGCGGCGCAGGGGATGCGCTTCGGCGACGAAAACACGCCGCGGATTCTGCTCACCGGTACTCCGGTCGGGCTGGGCAGCGAGAAAGTAATCGCACTGGTGGAGGAACTCGGCGGCGTGGTGGTCGCCATGGAAAACTGCACCGGATACAAGACGGTTGATTTGATGATCGACGAGAACGATTCCCGCGATCCCATGCGGCTGCTGGCCGAAAAGTACCTGGAGATCCCGTGTTCGGTCATGTACACCAATGACCGGCGGATCGAATTACTGGAGCGAATGGCCCGCGATTTTTCGGTTGATGGGGTGATCGATCTGACCTGGCAGGCCTGCCATACCTACAATGTGGAATCGTTCTTCGTGGGCGAATTTGTGAAGGAGAAGCTGGGGCTGCCGTTCCTTCAAATCGAAACCGATTACGCGCAATCGGACCGGGAAACCCTGCGGGTCCGGGTTGAGGCCTTTTTGGAGATGATTCGGTAATGGATGGGAAAAAAAGCACTTCCGCACTGGTAACCGTTGGCCTTGATGTGGGTTCCGTGGCTGCGAAAGCGGTCTTGTACGACGGTGAGCGGATTATCCGGAAAATCGCGCCGACCGGATGGAGCCCGCGCGAAGCCGGGCAGGCGTTGTTCGAGGCGTTGCTGCAGGAAGCCGGCGTTGCGCGCGAAGATGTCCGATGTATCATCGGGACCGGTTACGGACGGATTTCGCTGCCATTTGTGGACCGCTCCGTCACCGAGATTACCTGTCACGCGCGGGGCGCGGCCGAACTGGTTCCCGGCACTGCCGCGGTGATTGATGTCGGCGGGCAGGACAGCAAGGTGATCAAGGTTGATCAGCGCGGCGGCGTGCTGGATTTTGTGATGAACGACAAGTGCGCGGCCGGGACTGGACGGTTTCTCCAGGTGACCGCCGCGGCCCTTGGTTCGGATGTGAGCGAACTGGCTGATCTGGCGGCCGGTCAGGAACCTTTGCAGTTAAACAGCATGTGTGCGGTGTTTGCGGAGTCCGAGGTGGTCAGCCTGCTGGCTGGCGGGGCCCAAAAGGGAGAAATTGTGGCCGGACTGCACCAGTCGATCGCGCGGCGGATCGCCGGGATGGCCGGGCGTATGGGGGTTCGCGATGCCGTGACCTTTACGGGCGGCGTGGCCCGGAATGGGGCTTTGCGCAATGCGCTTGAGACTGCGTTGGGTGTCAGGGTGTTTGTGCCGGAGGATTGCCAGTTTGCGGGGGCTCTCGGCGCGGCATTGATTGCCCGGGACATGGCCGGACGGCGTTAGGTTTTTGGCCTTGTGGTCGGAGGAAGCCGACGTTAGGGCTTGGCGCGGATAACCCGCTCCCGCCTGGGTCGATGGGGGAGATTGGGTGCCTGGCGGCTTCGGCGAGGTTGCCGGGTGGTGTAGTGTGAGCTGGGCGGTGCTTTCGGGAGTCAGGGGCTAAAGCTCCTCTGACACCAGGGTATGCAGGTTTGCCGTGGCTCCGGTTTTTTCGGGGCGTGCCGGCACTCGCCGGGTTACGCCGCTGCAAGCCAGTTTACTTGGAGTTTTTGGCCTGATGGTTTGTGAGAGGTGGCCGTGGGGCTTGGCCTGGTTTGAATGAACTGTTTTGACGGGAAATATTTTTGAATGATATAATCGGGTGGACAATTGAAGAAAGCATAATCGGTCAAAGCAAGATGGGTGAAAACCCGTGGCGCGGGGCTGGTGAGCCTAAACCGGGATACCGGCAGGGCGATCTGGTTTTTGAGAAATGGCTTACTGGGGTGGGTGGCCCGGATTCGGGTTGCCCACCCTTATTATTTGGAGCGGAGGAGGGGGAAGGAATTCGCCTGGTCGATCGTCGAATTGAGATGAAGTGGGCGAATCATTGGGAAATGATCCATTGTGGAGGTTTTACGGGATGATTGAACGGCTCGAAACTGTAATACCCGAAGTAGTAGCCCGGATTGCGGAAATTGAACGCGAAGCTTTTGCCGGCGGCGGCTTTGACGAATGGACGCTGGTGCCGTTTATCCGGCATGGGCGGGTATATACCATCCGGCAGGATCAAACGATCGTCGGGGTGGTGGAATACATGCTTGACTGGGAAAGCAAAAACCACGCATATCTGCTGGGCGTGTCAATCGATCGTCAGCATCAAGGCCTTGGGCTCGGGACCCGGCTGCTTGAAGTCAGCCTGGCTGAGCTGGCCGGGGAAGGCATTCGGGAAGTGGAACTCACGGTTGATCCGGCCAATGCTGCGGCGGTCGAAGTCTACGACAGAAAACTCGGGTTTGAAGTGGTCGATTATCGGGAAAACGAGTATGGGCCCGGGGTTCATCGCCAGGTTATGCGGGTTGCGCTTCGGGGTTAACCGGGCCATTATGCCGCTCGTTTCATCTCCCGATATCGGGCAACTAACACCGCCTTGCGCTGAAACCAAGCACAGGCGGGAATCCTATGTCCTGCCCGGCATGAAGCCGAATCCAAGCTAAGGAGCCCACGAACATGTTTGCTTTCACGCTTTCGATACTGATTTTTGTATTGGCTTACGCATTTATTATTCATGATAAAATCCACCGCACTGTCGTTGTGCTGACCGGCGCGGTATTGGTCGTGGTTGCTCACGTCATTACCCAGAAGCAGGCGGTTGCGGCGGTTGATTTCAACACCCTCGGCCTGCTGATCGGCATGATGATCATTGTCGGCATTATGAAGCGAAGCGGGATCTTTGAATACATGGCGATCCAATCGGTTCGGATCGTCAAAGGCCGGCCCCTGGCCATTCTGGCCGCACTGGCGGTCATTACCGCAGTGACTTCGGCTTTTTTGAACAACGTGACTATTGTGATGCTGATGGTGCCGGTGACTTATGCCATCACGGACCGGCTCGACCTTAATCCGATTCCGTTTCTGATCACGGAAATCATTGCCTCCAATATCGGCGGGACGGCGACCTTAATCGGCGACCCGCCCAATATCATGATTGGCAGTGCGGTTGGGTTCGGCTTTA
This sequence comes from Solirubrobacterales bacterium, assembly GCA_050258755.1. Classification (GTDB taxonomy): domain Bacteria; phylum Bacillota; class Syntrophomonadia; order Syntrophomonadales; family DTU052; genus JBLMZI01. The sequence goes on from JBLMZI010000001.1 coordinate 67,693, forward strand.
TGGACTTCGTTTACAATCTGACGCTGCCGGTCCTTGCGATACTCCTGGTGACGATTGCCGTGTTGGTGTGGCTATATCGGAAGGATCTCATCGCCGACGAGGAAAAGATTCAGGCATTGCTGACCCTCAACGCCGTCGACTATATTCACGAGTGGAACATTCTGTGGAAATCGCTCGTTGTCATGGCATTAACGATCCTCGGCTTTCTCTTCGGTGATTTGATGCATGTGGAAGCCGCGACCATCGCTCTGGCCGGGGCGGTGCTGCTGATGCTGCTGGTTCGTGATAATCCGGAAGAAGCCCTGATTTCGATAGAATGGGGCACAGTGTTCTTTTTTATCGGTTTATTCGTGATGGTTGGCGGGCTTGAGGCGACCGGCGTGATCGAGTGGATGGCTCGCGAATCGCTGAGATTGACCGGTGGCCAGGTTGCATTGACCGGGATGCTGGTGCTCTGGATGTCGGCTATCGTTTCTGCTTTCGTCGATAACATCCCACTGGTTGCTGCCATGATCCCGATGCTTCAGGAGGTTGGCCGCCTGACCGGGATGCACATGGATTCAATCTGGTGGGCCTTAGCGCTCGGCGCGTGCCTTGGGGGCAACGGGACCCTGGTCGGCTCATCGGCCAACGTGGTTGTGGCCGGCATTGCCGCCCGCTACGGGAACCGGATCACCTTTGTGGATTACCTGAAAATCGGTTTCCCGCTGATGATCCTGTCGATCATTTTGTCGGCCGGGTATCTTTGGATTGCCTACTGGTGAGCCGGCAGCCCTTCGATCGTCTGAACCGCGTGGAAGAAGGTTGACATTGCCCGATGAAAAGCGAAAAATAAAAGGATAATTCCCAATCGGCGCCCATTGCCGATCGCAAAAGTCCATCGGGGAGCCGGAACAACCCTTCTTCAGGAGTATACCGAGTAGATTAAGGAGACGATCATCATGTCCGCTTTCGCGCTATCGATTGCCATTTTTGTGCTGGCTTATGCCTTTATCGTTCATGATAAAATTCACCGGACGCTGGTGGCGCTGGCGGGTGCGGTCATTGTCGTGTTTGCACACGTCATAACCCAGAAACAGGCGGTCGCGGCGATCGACTTTAACACCCTCGGTCTGCTGATCGGGATGATGATTATTGTCGCCATTATGCAGAAGAGTGGGGTCTTCGAATACATGGCGATTCAATCGGTTCGCGCGGTCAAAGGCCATCCGCTGGCGATTCTGGCGGCCTTGGGGATCATTACGGCCTTTACCTCTGCCTTTTTGAACAATGTGACCATCGTCATGTTAATGGTGCCGATCACCTATGCGATCACCGACCGGCTGGAAATCAATCCAATTCCGTATCTGTTTACCGAAATTCTTGCCTCCAATATCGGGGGGACCGCGACCCTGATTGGTGACCCGCCCAATATCATGATCGGGAGCGCGGTCGGGTTCGGGTTTATGGACTTCATCCGAAATGTGACGGTGCCGAACATCATCATTCTACTGGCGACTGTCGGCGTGCTGATGTTTGTCTATCGGAAAGCGCTGGTTGCCGACGACGAAAAAATTCAGGGTTTGATGACGTTGAACGCGGTCGACTATATCCGCGAATGGAACCTGATGTGGAAGTCGGTCGCTGTGATGCTGCTGACGATTATTGGATTCCTGGTGGGGGATCACTTTCATATTGATGCCGCGACGATTGCGCTGGCCGGCGCGGTTCTCCTGCTGCTGTTAGCCAGCGAGAACCCCGAAGAGATATTTATTTCGGTCGAATGGAGCACGATCTTTTTCTTCATCGGTCTGTTCGTCATGGTCGGTGGGCTTGAGGCGACCGGCGTGATTGAGTGGCTGGCCCGGGAATCCTTGAAACTGACCGGCGGGCAGCTCGTGCCGACCGGTATGCTGGTGCTTTGGATGTCGGCCATTCTATCCGCCTTTGTCGATAATATTCCGCTGGTTGCCGCGATGATTCCGATGCTGCAGGAAGTCGGGCGGCTGACCGGGATGCAAATGGATTCGATCTGGTGGGCTTTGTCCCTGGGTGCATGCCTCGGTGGCAACGGGACACTGGTCGGCGCTTCGGCGAATGTGGTGGTGGCAGGACTGGCAGCCCGGTACGGAAACCGGATTACCTTTATGGATTATCTGAAAGTCGGGTTCCCGCTGATGATCCTGTCCATGGTAATCTCTTCGGTGTATATGTATCTGGTTTACTGGATGTAAGCCGGCGAAAAATAAGAAGAATGCCCGGAGGCCTTTTTGAGGCCGCCGGGCTTTTTTGTCTGAAAGAGCGGGCCTGGCGGTGCCTAGCGGGCTTTCGATGGGGCCGGGCGTGACCCGGCTCTCCATCGGCTAAAAATCGGTACTGCCGTGCGAATCGGGGGGACCGTGCGTACAGGCATCCATGCCTGGTACTCCTTGGCGCGGCATCCGTGCCGCGCCATCCCCCCTGTAGAAATTTCGCACGGCAGTACCGATTTTCTTAACGCCGACTCCGAGAAGGGTCACACCCGGCCCCATCGAAAGCCCGCTGGTGAAAGCTGGAACGTCCCTGCGTATCACGTGAGAGTAGAAAGAGCGACCAAGTGCCTTTAAGCCACTCAGGCCTGGACGCCGGAAGGTGCCAGTTTGAATGGACTGGTTTCAATGGCGAGGGAAAACAGGTATGGGTAGTCACTCTTAAGATGATTCATGTAACCAAGCCATTCCCGGATCAGCAGGATATAGGCCCGCTTCATGTCGCCCGCCAGATGGGCCGCGTCCTTCTCCGTCAGGGCTTCAATTTTGATCCGGGTGCGAAGTTCCTCAATCATATGGGTGGTTGCCCAGAGCAGATCCGAGAACGATTCGTGTTCAAGCAGGTTGCCGTTTTCTAAGAGCCGCATCAAAAACGCGCGATTGTCGGTGAGCAGCTGCGAGAGTGCCTCCAGATCGCCGCGATGGGGATCCAGCGCCGGTATGTATCTGCCCAATTCGTTCGAGGCATGTTCAAAGTCGGCAGGAGTCCAGTTTTTTTGCACCGCCAGGAGCCGGGCCGGGGTGGCCGGGTCGCTTACAAAGGCGGTCATTCGGGTGAGCAGTTCGGAACCGACTTCCAGAAAGAAAGCGCCGATGACCATGTTGAGCTTTTTCAGTTTATCCTGTTTGGCTCGTTCAGCCAGGAATTGGCCCAGCACGATGGTAACGAACAGGACCTGCAGCGGTAAAAAGGCCAGGCTGAAGAGAAATGAGCGAAACACCACTTTTTCAGTGGCAAACAGGAATCCGTTCAGGGTGTACAAGGCGGCCGAAATGGTGACGAGACCAAGAACGACCGGCCAATTACCATATTTGGTCATCATGAACCTCCTCGTGCATCGATTAGCGACAGTCTACCATATCCCGGCCCGGATAGTGGAGCCGGAGAATCGGCCTACATAGTATATGAAAACGCGAACAACCAGGGGGATGACCGGTGGGAAGTCAGCTTGAGCTTGCTTTAACAGTGGAACAGCGGAACGCTTTGGGGTTACAGAAAGGTCAGAAGTGCGGGGTCAGGATTGGAAAACGCAGCCGGCCGATGACGGTGATCGATTGTGAGACCACGACCGAAGCGAAGCCGGCGCTGCTTCGGATCGAACGTCCGCTGGCGGAGGCCTTCGGGATTCCGGCAGGCCGGACGCTTAATATCGCGAAAAACGGTGATGTGATCCAAATCGGGCCGCTGATTGGCGTTTTCACGCGGCTGGCCCGTAAAGACGGCAGGGTTTTCGGAGGGCATGAGCGATATTACCGGGCGTTGATGGAGAATGCCCGGAAACGGAACAGTTTCGGCTTTGTATTCGCCGTACGGGACATCGATTGGGAACACGCGCGGATTCGCGGGTATTATCTGGCGAAGGAAAAGGACAGCTGGCAGCGCGCCTGGTTACCGTTTCCCGACATCTATTACAACCGCTATTTCGGGGGCAAAAAAGGGCCTTCGTCCGGGGAGATCATGAACCGGTTCGCCAGACACCAGGTGCCCGCTTTCAATACCGTGATCGGCGATAAGTGGCTGGTTTACCGGCAGCTGGGCAAGCTTTCGGATGTAGCGGACCACCTGCCGGATACCGGTTTGCTTACCTCCTATGATTCTCTGGCGCATATGGTGAAAAAGCATAAGACTGTCTATGTAAAACCGGCCGGCGGAAGCCGCGGAACGGGGATTTATCGGGTGCGGCACAACCATCTTCAATACCTTGTTTCCCAGTCGGGTTCCGCGAAAACGTCCATCTATCCTTCCATATCCGATGCCTACTGGCGGGTAAGCTCCGGTACGACCAGAATGATCGTACAGCAGGGGATTCCCTATCCAGAGGGTGACCGGCTTTTTGACGTTCGGGCCTTGGTTCAGCGGGACGGGATCGGGCACTGGCGTTTGTCGGGGGTTGCCGCCCGGGTCGGCGCCGCAGGCGGAATCACCGCCAACCTGCACACCGGGGGGTATGCCACCGAACTGCCGGCAGTTCTTCGTCAAAAGGGGTTTGGGGCCGAAACGGCCGCGCGGATCGTCGAAGATATCCGCCGGTTGGCCCTGCGGGTGGCCGGCACGTTGGGCTCGCGCAGCAAGCTGCTGGGCGAACTGGGGCTTGATTTTATCGTCGATAACAAGGGCAAAGTCTGGTTTATTGAGGCCAATCCGAAGCCGGGGCGGCAGTCGTTTTACCGGTTAAAAGACCAGGAAGTGCGCAAACTGGTGGCCCTGCGGCCGATCGATTTCGCCGTGTTTGCGGCCGGTTTTTAACAAATTAGGGGGCGATTGAAAATCGCCCCCTAAGGAGAGGGAGGGGACTATTCTTTGCCGCAGGCGGTTATACTGCCTTGCCGCGGAGATAATCAAGCATCTTGGGCAGAAAGTATGGGATAATCTCCGGCAGCATTTTCGGCATCAGCACATCCATGGTTTTCGGCATCAGATCAGGCATCTGTTCCTGAAGATAATCCGGCATCGGAATTTTCTCCGCGACTTTCTCCAGCATCCGAGGCATGATCTTGGGCATCATATCCGGCAGCAGCACCGGGAACAGGGCCGGCATAACGCCCTTCATCATGGTGAGCATCGGTTCTTTGACCAGGGCCGGCGCGCTCTTCACCATGTGCATCATGCCTTTGTAGACATCCGGCATCGCTTCAATCATATCCGGGATCATTTCGGCCATCATGTCGGCCATGCCCCACGGGGTCATCATCCGGATCATGGCTTCAAAGACGCCCCATTTTTCGCCGATCACCGCATTGGAACCCGAAATTTGAAGCCCCAGCGCTTCAGCCGCCAGGGTGGCCAGGTCGCGTACTTCAATGGGCAGACCGCTCAAATCGGCGGAACGTTTCAACTGGACCCGGCAGCACGGGCAAGCCGTGATCAGGGTATCCGCGCCAACGTCGACCGCTTCCTGAATCCGCTTAGCGCCGACATCTTCCGCTATATCCGGGTCCGCGATCAGGGTCAGCACCGAACCGCAGCAGTGCGCATCAGCCTTGTTGAACCGGAGTTCCCTGAAATCGCTGCCCGGGATGGCGTTGATCAAGGTGCGCGGTCCTTCGTAGACCCCGCCGGCCCGTCCCATATGGCACGGGTCGTGGTAGGCGCACTTGCGGCCAATGTCGTTGGGCAGGGTGAACTCGCCGGCGTCAATCTTTTCGGCCAGCACATCGGCGTAGTGCTGGGCGTGGAACGGGTAATCAATCCCGCGCTCCTCGGCCCAGTGCCGGTAGTAGATCTCCCAGATCAGCCAGCAGGCCGGACAGACGGTCACGATAGTTTCCGCGCCGAGCTTCTTCATGTTCTCGATATTGGCGGCCGCGACCTCGTCGAAGACTTCCCAGCGGCCTGAGACCAGCATCGGGATAGCGCAGCATTTTTCCTCTTTGCCCATATAGGTGAATTCGACCCCGGCGGCATTGAGCAGGTGCGCCGCGGATTGGGCGATGTCGTTTTCCACGTACGAAGCGGTACAGCCGGGGAAGAAGGCATATTTGGCCTTGTCCTTGATCATGGGACGGATTTCGTCGGTGATCCAGCCGTCGCGGTTTTCGGCGTATTCGCCCCAGATATTGCCTTCCTTGCGCATCGTGTTGACCATGATTTCAAACGGCGGGAAGGTGTGGTTGCCCTGTTCCTGGACCAGCAAGCCGCGCAGCTTCAGCCAGGACGACTCGTTCGGCAGATCGAGCTGGCAGGTGCGGTTGCACATTTCACAGGTGGTGCAGGCGAGGAAGGTGTTGACCGCTTCCTGATCCCACTCGGCGTCGCCTTCCAGGATCATCTTGATATAGGTCCACTTGCCGCGCGGGGATTGCGATTCCCAGTATCGCCCGTAGTACTGGTCGCAGTGATCCACGCAGTAGCCGCACTGGGAGCAGGCATACGCGTACCATGCGATATCGCCCGGGATGCCCCGCCGCTCTTTGAAAATCTCGCCCGGATCCTTGCCGCCGGCCCAGTTGCCGAAAACGCGGATCAGCGGCTCAAAGGCATTGGCGACCTTAAGACCGGTGGCGATCAGCCGGGTATCGATCACTTTTCCCGGGTTCATCAATCCCCTGGGATCGGCTTCGCCTTTAAACGCTTTGATCTGCTCGACATGTTCTTTGCCCAGGACTTCGTCGGCAAAGGCGGTGAAATACAGGCCGGTCGCGTACGGGCGGCCGCCGAATTTCTGAGCGGCTTTCAGCACGGTCAGGGACAGGCCGAAGGCGATATTGAAATTGAAGCTGCGTTCATCGTGCAGGATGAATCCGAGCAGGACGAACTCCCGATTGTTGGTTGCAAAACCTTCCATGATAAAGGGGTGCTTGATATCGGACTGGGTAGCCTCGATCATTGCGGCCAGCTGTTCGACTGGAACCACAACTTCGCTGGGGATCAGCGAGGGCGCGATCCGCTTGGCCCGCATCGGTTCAAACCGGGCATCCCACTCGTGGGCGGCGATTTCGTCCGAAAGGGCTTCCCCATTAAACCGGCCGGCCAGCTCCATAACATCCTTCGAAATCAGATCGCAGCGTTCCGAGGTACAGGAAAGCAGCGCGATATACTTCTCGGGCAGCACTGGACGGTGCTCGTCGTGAACCGGATGTCCATGATGCAGGTGCGGCGGGAGTTGATTTTTCAACCGGGCCGCATCAGGATTAATGAAGGAAACCGACCAGAGCGGGACCTTAAAATCGTAAAGACCTTTCATAAAGGCGGCCATCGCCGGGGCGGTCTCGAAGGCAATGGCTCTGACGTGCATCGGGCTCAGCGGTTTGACCCGGAAGGTCACCTCGGAGATAAAGCCGGTAATGCCGTTAGCTTCGGAAACCAGGTTCAGTTCCTTGCCGGCCAGTTCGCGCACGCTGCCGTCCGGGGCGACCAGCCGGGCTGCGAAAACATTGTCGCTGAAATAGCCGAACTCGTAGCTGCCGATGCCGGCGCCGCCCTGAGCCAGCCATCCGCCGACCGTGGATGATGGGGCGCTGGTCGGGTACAAGGCCAGGGTCAGGTCCTGCTGATTCAGGTGGTATTCGAGTTCCTTCCAGACCACGCCGGGTTGAACCGTCGCGGTGCGCGCTTCGGGATCGATGGAAAGAATCTGGCTCATGCGGTTGAATTCGACCACCAGACCGGCATCCACCGGCAGGACGCCGCCATAGCCGGAAGTGGCCTTGCCGCGGGGAGTCAGTTTAATGTTTTCCCGATTTGCGAACTGAACCAGTTCAATGAGTTCGGCTTCGGTCAACGGCTGGACAATGCCGTCCGGTACGCAGCTGCCGACCACCGGTTTGATCATTGAGGGCATTACGCCCATATCGTGCGCGTAGATTTTGCGTTCCAGCTCGCTGAAATTGACCCGCTGGCCGAAAATTCGGGTCAGTTCAGCCTGAATCCGCTTGTCTTTATCAACCATGTCCATTCCTCCTCTTGCACAGGCATTTTCGCCGCACAATACCCCTGGGGGGTATATCCTGATTAAAGCATACCAAAAGCCGGAAGTTGAAAGCAACAAGAAATTTGTGACACTGGGAAAAAGGCTGAAATGCCGAAAAGGTGATCAAATTAGGCGAGAAATAGCCGGTGGGTTCAAACAAAGCTCGATATTAAGGCGAAAAAATACCCCCTGTTCCCGGTGGGCCGGCAAGGGGGTATTCTGTCACCCTTTGAAATGTCAATCAGTCCGGGGGGTCAGCCGTGTCCTCAGCCTCGTCCCAGCCTTCAGGGCCTTCGAGTTTTACAGACTGCAGAAGTGCCTCCGCCTCCTCAAACCGGGCCGCCGGAACCAGAACCCGGACTTCGGCCAGCGGGCCGATGGTCAGCCCCTGAACCGGCGCAATCCCTTCATATTTCAAGAGCACCGGGATGCCGAAGTCTTCCAGCATGCTTTTCAGAACCGCGTCTTCCGGCGGGAAGACCACGCGCAGGCAGAGCCAGTCTTCAGTCACCGGGGCGTGGCAGCCGGGGCATGTGGAAACGCCGGGTGAAAGAATCGTACCGCAGTGTTCACATTTCATAACTGGACTCCTTTCAAAGAGTGATCCGTGCGGAGCAGTCCTCTTTTTCGAAAAGGCAGCAGCCCGCCAGTGGATTCAACCGGCTTTCGGGTCGGTCAAAACCGCTAAAGATGCCTGACCGAAAGCCCGATGTTCAATCATATGCTTTGGATGATGTAAACATTGACCAATCTGTGACTTGATTGTATCCTATGCCAGGGAGAAAGCAAGCTGAAGCTTTATGGGGGCAAACGGTATGGTATCCGAAAACAGCGGAATTTATCGTGAAATTTTTGATGCGGCGGGGTGCGGCCTACTCGTGCTCGATGAGAACGGGGCCCTTCTTATGGTCAACCGGTATGCGGCTGTCCTTATGGACCGCCAGCGGGAAGATATCGAGGGGAAACTCCGATGGACCGATCTGGTCGAAAAGGACCAGCACGACCTGGTGAAGGCCTGCTGGTATACAGCCCGGACCGAATCGGGATTTGGGCCGGCCGAGTGCGATGTGACGATAAAAACGCCCGGGGGACGTAACGCCGAAGTCCTGGTGGCTATGTCCCGGCTGCCGCAGACCGGCCATATGGCGGCGGCCATCCTTGATATAACAGACCGAAAACAGACCGGGCGCGAGCTGAGCCGGCTGAACGATGAACTCAAGCGCGAACTGAAGGTCTATGCCTTGATGGAGGAAAATCTGCGTTCGCGGTTGGAAGATTTTATGGCAGGCGCGCAGACCGATGACCCGGATTGGAATTTGCATGATCCGCTGACCGGACTGCACAGCCGCAGCTATTTTGAGGAAGAGCTGCGGCGGCTGGAAAGCGGAAGGTACGACCCGGTCGGACTCATCATGTGCGATGTCGATGGGTTAAAGCTGGTGAACGACACGTTTGGGCATGATGCCGGTGATGCGGTTTTAATGACGGCGAGTGAACTTATCCGCAACAGTTTTCGCGAAGGCGATGTGGTTTCCCGGGTCGGCGGCGACGAGTTTGCCATTGTGCTGCCCAACAGCCCGGCAGCGGTGGTCGAGGAATCCTGCCGCCGGATTGAACGGAATGTCGCGGAGTACAACGCTGCAAATCCCGATTTGCCGCTGTCGATATCGAGTGGATTTGCGATCCGGACCGATGGCAACCGGCGCATGATGGACCTGTTCCGCGAAGCGGACAATCAGATGTACCGCCGAAAACTACACAGTTCACGGAGCGCACGCAGCGCGATCGTTCAAACCCTGATGAAGGCACTGGAAGCGCGGGATTATATTACTGAAGGCCATGCCGACCGGCTGCAGGGCATTGTGGCAGCGGTCGGCATGGTGCTGGGACTGCCGGAACGCAGGATTAGCGACCTCAGGCTGCTGGCGCAATTCCACGACATCGGCAAAGTCGGCATCCCGGACCGGATTTTATTCAAACCGGCCCGGCTGACCGACGAAGAATACTGGGAAATGCGGCGCCATTCGGATATCGGGCATAAAATCGCCCAGTCGGCGCCGGATCTGGCCCCGATCTCCGACTGGATCTTAAAACACCACGAATGGTGGAACGGTGAGGGTTACCCCGTCGGTCTGGCTGGTGAAAATATCCCGCTGGAGTGCCGGATTTTAGCCCTGGCGGATGCCTATGACGCGATGACCAGCGACCGCCCTTACCGGAACGCGATGACCCACGAAGATGCGGTCTGCGAATTGAACAAATACGCCGGCGTCCAGTTCGACCCGGACCTGGTCGAGCGGTTTATCCGGGTGGTCGAATCCATCCGGGTCGAGACGGATGACGTAATCGATCGCAAAATGCGCGGTTGAGTGGCTCTCAGGTGCCTTTTTCCACAGTATGCGGTTTAATGATGATATCCGGATTTTTGCCAGGGCTGAAAGCGAGGATGAATGCTTGATGGCGCAGACCAGAAATCTTTTGACGTATCTTGAAAACCATATGCTGATCGGTGATGGCGCGATGGGGACCTGGCTGTATCACAACGGCGTGCCGCTCGGCGTTTGCTATGAAGAATTGTGCCTTTCCCAACCGGAAATGGTTCTGGATGTTCACCGGCAATACTACGAGGCCGGTGCCCGTCTGATTGAAACCAATACCTTTGGAGCGAACCGTGAGGCCCTGGCGCGCCACGGCATGGAGGATCTGGTCTACCGGATCAACTGGAAAGCGGCCGCATTGGCCCGGGAAGCGGCCGGACCGGATGGGTTCGTGGCGGGCAGTGTCAGTTCCGTCACCGCCGGCCGGGTCCGCGACACCCGAATGACCGGCCACCGGGAGACCTTTTCCGAGCAAATGGAAGCCCTTTTATCCGGGGGAATTGACGCATTTATGCTGGAGACCTTTCTGGACCTGGAAGAACTGCTGCTCGCGGTGGAAACAGCCCGCGGATTGTCCGGACTTCCCATCATTGCCGAGCTGGCCTTGCAGGAAGTCGGGCGCACCCGCGATGGGTACACGCTTTCCGAGGCGTTTGCCCGGCTCGGTCAGTCCGGGGCCGATGTCGTCGGGCTGAACTGCCGGCTTGGTCCCGGAGAAATGCTTCGCTCGCTGGAACAGTCGGTGGTTCCCGAGAACCTGCCCATTGCCGTTTTTCCGAATGCTGGCCGGCTTGGCCTGATCGATGACGGATTTATCTATACCTCATCAATTGACTACTTTGCTGACCGTGCGCAACGTTTCCGGGAACAAGGGGCCCGGATTATTGGGGGCTGCTGCGGGACCACCCCGGCCCATATTCAGGCGGTCGCCCGCGTACTTGGCGAGCTGCCGCCGCTGCCGCGCATCAACCCTGAGCGGCCTTTGATTGAAGTTACTGAACCGCACCTGTATTCGGCGGCGCCGGAGCGCGGCCAGACCCTGCTTGACCTGGTGAAGCTGCGGCATACGGTGATTGTCGAATATGATCCCCCCAAGGATCTCGATATTGAGGAATTTTTGAAGGGTGCGGCCACTCTGCAGGACGCCGGGGCCGACGCCGTAACCATGGCCGAAAACTCCCTGGCCCAGACCCGTATGAGCAATTTGGCGCTGGGGGCGATTTTACAAAACAAGCTTGGGATTGAACCGCTGGTTCATCTTACCTGCCGGGACCGTAACCTGATCGGCCAGCAGTCGCATCTGATGGGCCTTGAAGCGTTGGGGATCCATCACATCCTGGTGGTCACCGGCGACCCCGCCCGCTTTGGCGATCTGCCGGGGGCCAGCTCGGTGTTTGACGTTTCTTCCTTCGACCTGATCCGCATGGTAAAACAGCTGAACGAGGGGATATCCTTCTCGGGCAAACGGTTGAAGCAGCAGGCCCGGTTTGTGGTCGGGGCGGCCTTTAATCCTCATGTGAGCAATTATCAGAACGCGCTTGGGCGCCTGGAGAAGAAAATCGAAGCAGGTGCCGATTTTATCATGACCCAGCCGGTTTACGACCCTGAAATGATTGAACGAATCCATACCAGTACCCGAGATCTGCCGGTCCCGATCTTTCTAGGGATTATGCCGCTGACCAGCGAACGCAACGCCGAATTCCTGCATAATGAAGTACCGGGAATCCGGCTGCCGGAAACCGCGCTTGAGCGGATGCGCGGAACAGTGGGTGAGGCGGGTCGGGAGCAGGGTAAACTGCTTGCCCGGGAATTGATTGAATTTGCCATGCCCCGCTTTAACGGCATTTATTTGATGACACCGTTTTCGTATTATGAAATGACCGCGGATTTGACCCGGTTTGTGACTGAGCGGCGCGGCGAATAGCGTTTCCTTACGAAGGCCGGTTATTCTTGAGCATGTCAAGCATGCTCTCAGGTGACACGCTTTCCAGGGCGCGCCGATGCAGGTCGATTATATCGATCATTAGCCGCAGGATTTCCTGCTGCTGGACAAAACCGCGTTCCAGCCGATTCACGCGTTCGGTCAGCTTGTCGATCTCACCGATAGTTCATTCCTCCTGACCGTCTCCGGGGAGTGCCCCTTAACCGAATTCCTCTGAAACAACCTGATACAATCCTTCCCCGAAATCACTTTTCCTATTGGTGGCGTGCCCGTCAAAAACCGCACCTTCCCGGCGAAATTCCACGAAAAATGGTAGAATAAAGAAAGAACTCGTTTCAGCCGGATAACGTGGCAGATTGTGGTGTCTGACCGGGTCCAATGCCATCCCATGAAGGAATACGGCTTCATATGATGGCATTTCGCACTCAATAAGTTTCGGTCTGAACCCGATAAAAAATATGGATTCCTGTCGGGATTCGTAGGGGAGGGTGTTTTCGATGCAGTCTTGTTTAAACAAATCACACCGCACGGCTTTGCTGATGCTGTTTTTTATGCTGTTCAGCGTGCTGAATACGTTCATTATTCCTCCGGAGCCGGTCAGTGCTGCCATCACCGGGGTCAGCACGACCAAAGTCAGCGTTTCGGGGCTAACCTCTATCCGCATTGACGCAACACCGGGTACATTCGACTGGTCCGGCCCGGCCCCGACGGTTCAGTTTTCTTTTGATCCGGCGGGATATGGAACCATTACCAGAACAGCGACCGAGGGAGACGACGGCTATTTAGTCGTTCAGGTTCCCGCCAGGCCCAATGGAAACGTCCTATCGGTCCGGCAGCTGAAAGTGACCTGCAACGGGGTAACTTTACCGTCCTACACGGTTACGCTGACCTACATAAAAGACCCGGTAATCAGCAACATCTATCAGCGGCTGGAAGCGAACGTTACCGGCTATTCGCGAGTTGGCGGCGGTTACACGTTTCAGCTGACTCCCGCGACCCCAAGCCGCGTACTTTATCTGGAAGGGCCGGGACTTGAAACCGCAACTGTGGTCTATGCCCATCGAATGGTAGGGGCGGCCGAGCAGATCGCCGATGAGATTCCAGTCACGACCGAAAACCTGATCTATGGGTCCATTGCTATCCCATACAATCCGGGCTATATGGTGGGCAATTTTGTCTACTTCGAGGTGAAAAACGCAGCGAACGCTTCTTTTTCGTCGGCGCCAACGAACTACTCCGCGCTCACGATGCCTTCCATCACCAGCTTTGACGGCAACCCCGAGAATCTAGTCGGTCTCCAGAATTTGACCATCAACGGCAGCGGATTTTCCACTACGGATTCTCAAAACCAGGTGTTAATCAACAATACTCAGCTTAGCGACGCTGCTGTCACGACTAATCCCGGCGGTACCTCGCTGGGGGTAGTGGTCCCGGACCCGCCCACTTCCGGATCGGGGAAATCGATTGAGATCCGGGTGAACAAGCCGAGCGGCTTGTTCGACACGCAGATTCTATACAAGAATGCGCTGACCATCAACAAGCGGCCGCCAAATCTGGTGCTGCACCCGCCGCTGCTGCCCAACGTCGGGATGGTGTCAGGCGGGACCAAGGTCTTAATGGCGATCGAAGGGTATGACACCAATACCAAGATCTACTTCGGAAACCGGCAGGCGACCAGCGTTCAGCAGTATACCGGTACGGTGCCCTCGTATTATGGGTGGCCGACCGGCCCGGGCGTTACAGTCCTCGAGGTCACAACGCCGGCATCCGAAAACGCGCAGGAGGGCAGGGTCGATATCCGGGTGGAGAACTCACTTTACCCGACCGTGTTATACGATGTGGAAGCGGGCGCGTTCATGTATACCGCCCAGGCCCAGTACTTGCAGCTGACCGACTTGAGCGAGCTGACCGGACTTGCGACCGGGGGTGAGGCCGTTACCCTTCAGAATAACTTCATCAAATTCCGCAGCAATACGGCTTCAACCACCGACTATGTCGCAGATGGACGCTATGTCGTCGGGCAGGATGGCAAAGGACGGATTTATGGGACAGTTTATGCGCTGCCTCGGGATGGATCGGGAAATATCGATCCGGCCTTAAAATTCTCGAACTCAACCAACCATATCTTTATCCGGGAAACCTATCCGAACTACCGGCTGGAAGACGGCTCAACCATTAATCTGGTGGTTTACAGCCGGCTTGAGGTCTCCTTTGGGAGCTCGGCGGCCAAGATCAGATCATTTGCGAATTTTGCCGCGACAAACCGGCAGATGCTGAACGTGATCACCGGTCCCTACAGCCTGGGACCCAACGAGCTGTTCAAGCAAGTGGACGTTCGAGCAAATGTGATCGAATATATGTATACCGATGCCGGCCAATACATGGGGCCAACGAACGACATGCCCTTTTCCGGCTTCTCCTCCAGTTCATCCACTATTCCGCCGAAATACTTTCTCTATAAAAAGGCCACCTCCAGTCCCGCAATTACTGCGCTTGCGCCGGGCGCGCTCTCCTGGAAGGACGTTGGCACGCCGCGGCAGCTGGCTATTTCGGGTTGGGATTTCTTCAGTGGCTGTACCGTTCACTTCAAGAGCCCGGGGAGACCCGACGTCACAATTACCGACAATGGTTCAAACATGCTCTTTCAGCCTACCGGTGTAGTGGATGGGAACGGCCGGGTGCAGAAAGTGCTGACGCTTTTGGATCCGCCGGATTTGCCGCTGTTCCAATCGAATATCACCACGGTCATGGTTCAGGTGGTGAACAGTGACAATGCGGCAACAAATGAGTTCTCGCTTACCTTGACCAGCGCCCCCAAAATCGATGATGTGCAGCCGGGATTTGGGCCGGTTGGCGGTGGCAACCGGGTCTGCATTACGGGTTCCGATTTCTATTACAATCCTTCGGTCTGGCTTCGGGTTCCGGGAGTTGCTGGTACCGTCTACGCTCAGGACGTGGTTGTTCTCGATACGGACTTCGTACCGCTGACCAATGTAAGCATTGTACCAGGAACCAGGATCCTGTTTACCACTCCGGCTGCGGTCGGAGGCTGGGCCCTTCCCGATAGTTTTGATGTGATCGTTTACAATACCGATACCGGGCAGTACACCTCCAAAGAGGATTACGCCATTCATCCGGCTCCGGCCAGTGATCCTGCCATTACCAGCGTGTCCCCGGCTCAGGGTTTGATGGCGGGCGGTACGGATATTGTCATCACCGGCTCCGGATTCCAGCCGAGCGCGATCGCAACGATCGATGGTGTGGCAATCACGAATCCGGTGGTGACGCCGACTCGAATCACAGGGAAAACACCGCGCGGGAGCCGGGCGAATGTGCCGGTTCCGGTTCAGGTCATGAACCCGAACGGAGGCTATGACATTCAAAACAACTACATGTATTATCTGGCGACCAGCAGTCCGGTCATCTATTCCATCACGCCCGACCACGGCTCCACGGGGATCAAAGCCGTCGTTTACGGAGACGATTTCCATTTCCTGACCGTTGCCGGCGGGGTTTCCCTGTCACCGGCGACGGTGACGCTGACTCACTCGGTGTACGGCCCGGTTGTCTTTGAAACGGTTTACGACACCGTTTATTTGCCGACCGATCTGGGCAAAGCCTGGGTGAAGAATGAAAACACGATTGAATTGATGATTCCGCCGTTCCTGGTTTCCGGGCAGCCGCGGGCCGGACAGTGTACCTTGACGGTCCGCAACCGGGACAACGTGGTGGCTACGGCGCCGATGACGTTTAATTATCAGGTACCGATGAGCACGCCGAATATCCGAACCATCGAGCCCGGATTCGGCTCAACCAGCGGCGGCAATCTGGTGACCGTGACCGGAGACAATTTCTTTACCGATGACTTCTCATTGATTATTGGCGGAAATGAAGCCGCCATTGTGACACCGGTCGCCGATGTGGCGGGAACAACCTATCAAAAAGTCGTCGTGATGAGCCCGCCGTCCGCGACGGCAGGCTTCGTTGATGTAACAGCCTTGAATTACGATGGCGGGTTTTCCTCGGTGCATAATGGATTCAATTATACGATTTCCAATGCCAATCCGACCATTTCAAGTATTGCGCCGAATACAGGCTCTTCATCCGGGGGTACCGATTTGGTGATCACAGGCACGATGTTTGCCGTGCCGACGGTTATCGGCGGGGTTTATTACCCGCTGGTTACGATCGGCGGAATCCCGGCCGTCTTTGACCCGGCGACCTACCGGGTCAGCCAAAACCGGCTTGAGGTTACCACACCGCCGTACATGGGTTCCGGGCCGGTTGATGTGATTATTACCAATCCCGACGGCGGGTCCTGCAGGAGCACGTTTAACTACAGTGCGGCGAATATGACGGTTACATCGTTTTTGCCGAACAAGATTGCAAACAAGCAGTATCCGACTTTCAAAGTCATCAAAGGGACCGGCTTTATGCCCCCAATGTTGTTTAACGGACAGACGGTTGCGACCAAGGCCTATCTGCGGTATCCGGCCAGTGGGACGCCGACCGTCGAATACCTGGTTTATAACGGGACGTCGCCGACTGGGATGACCAATATTCCGATCAGCAGCACTGTTTATATGTCGGTCTATAATTATGAAGTGGTCAGCGGCACCCAGATCAATATCGTGCTGCCCAAACTAGCCGCTTCGGACCGGATCGGAAGCTGGACCTTGCGCCTGGTTAATCCGGACAATACCTACATCGATATTCCGATCACTTATATCAGCACCAGCTATTTGCCGCTGGTCGATCTTCCGGTCGATCCGAATCAGGGATCGGTCACGGGCGGCGCGCCTGTCATCATCCGAGGGTCGGGATTCCAGGTCGGTGTGAAGGTCATGTTTGGGAGCCACGAAGCCACATCGGTGACGGTGAACGCCGATGGCACACAGATGACGGTTATCGTCCCAGCCGGCACCGAGGAGGATATTGGCGTAGTAGACATGGCCGTCATGAACCCCGACGGCGGGCAGGTCTTCCTGCCGGATGCGTTTACGTATCTTCCACAGGAAAGCAATCCGACGATTACGGCGATAACGCCGTCCGAAGGTCCGACCGCCGGCGGCACCGAGGTAACCATCACCGGATCTCAGTTTGCGCCTGGCTGCTCAGTCTATCTGGGGACCGAGCGGATAACGACGCCGGTCACGGTTTCAGGGCGGGGTGATTCGATCAAGTTTACCACGCCGGCTCATAACCCGGGACAGGTCGATGTCATTGTGAAAAACCCATCCCCGGCCTATGGCGAAGGAAAGAAAGAAAAAGGCTTTACCTTTAAAGGCGCGCCTCCGATGGGGGCAGGGCTTTTTAAAGCCGAAGTGGTCGCCAAGAGTGCGATTAAGCTGACCTGGCCCAAGGTGACCGGCGCGACCAATTATGAGATCTCGGTCAAAGTTGACAATCAGACCGAATGGCGGCATCTGATCGATAGCCAGGATTCGGAGTATTATATCTACAAATTTAAGACCGGGAGTTACTATTTCCGGCTGCGGACCACGAACGCGGACGGTTCGTCTGCGGAGATCGACTGTACGCCGTCCCCGCTGCGGATTGTGTCCTCGGATATCGAAGACGTTACCAAGACCGGGGATATTCAGGAGTTCAGCGATCAGGCCAGTGTAGGTTCGGACGGCCGGCTCGTCGTCAGTGTTGGCAAGGACATCACCATTGCGACGGGAACCAATTATATCGTCAATTTGAACGACGAACAGCGGAGAGCCATTGCGCTGAAGCTGCTGATCCCGATTGAGGGTATCGACCAGGCGTCAACCAAGACCGTGGTTGTCCAGGCGAACAATTTCGCCCTGTACGTGCCGCTCACGGCATTGAACACCTTTGAATATCAGCAGAAACGAATCAAAGGGGACAGTGCCTACGTGGAGATCGATTTGCTTCCGATTGAACCGCGGATCCTGGAGACCGCGTCGCTGAACCGGGGATACCGGGCTTACGGCGGGTTTACCATGCGGTCTTCCCTCAACGGTTCAATGGCAACAACACCGCTGACATACTACAATTCAATCCTGTCAGTGAATTGGAAAATCGCAACTCCGAGCAGCGGCCTTGTTCCAATGATCATGGACCGCGGCGGCAAGCGCTGGCTCAACGCTTCCGGTTCCCCGCTCGGGGGGCACACGGGTTATGCGGTCGGTGTCGCGAAACCGGATGATTACGTATTCTTTACCACGCAAAGGACGCGATAACTATGATCAGAAGACCGAAAAAGCCATTCGTCGTTTTGCTCGCTTTGTTCCTGCTGGCCGCGATCTTTCCGGTAATGCCTGAGACGGCTGTTGCGGAGGGACCGGTGTATTATGGATCGACCGGTACCAACGATCTATATCGCAGTCTGGTTCAATCCGATGTCAACAATCATTGGTCCAAACAACCGGTCTATCACATGGCCGCGCTTGGCGTGATTCGCGGGGTCAATGGAAAGTTCCTGCCGAATGCCAAGGTGTCAAAGGAACAGGCGCTTGCCATGATTACTGGATTCATGGGAAAAAATGCCGATGCGGCGGCACTGGCAGAGAAAAACCCGTTGCTGGCACCGCCGACCAATCGCAGTGTTTGGTCTGAAGGCTATCTGCTTTATGCCCAGAGCCTGGGTCTGCTCACCGAGCAGCAACGCTGGGTGGACAACTGGAAAGCGAACGCGACCCGGGAGGATGTCGCTTACTGGATCGGGAAAGCACTTGCATATACTCCGGTTTTCGGGCACGAGATGCAAAGCGTTCCCAGTTTTACGGATTCAGGCCAGTTCACCCCGGAACGGGCGCCGTACTGCGAGCCGGTCATCGCAGACCGGATCATGAGCGGGCGGACCGCTAGTCAGTTTGCGCCCAAAGGCACCATTACCCGGGGCGAGATTTGCTCGGTTCTTGACCGGGCTGCCGTGGGTTATCTGACCCAAAAAAGAGGGTTTAAGACCGACAGTGGAACGGTTGTCTATGTTGATTCCGCAGGGGTTGTTACCGCCGGCGGGGTACCGGGCAACAATCGAACGGTTTACCATTTAATCGGAGACAATGAAAACCAATTTTCGATGATTAAGGAATATGTCAACGGTGTGCCTCGTGATTTCCTGGTCATTAAGGATGGTTCTCCACGAAAAGGCGACCAACTGGCAGTCGGGGATAATGTTGAGTTGATGCTGAGCGACAAAGGCCAGATTATATGGGCCGGAGTCGAAGGCTACTCTCCATCGGCGATGTTTGTCACCCTGGAGAACGTCGATTTAGCCAATAAAACGCTGGGAGTACGAACTCCCGCGAATGCCCGGATGAACATTCCGTATCTTCCCACTACGACAATCAGCCTGGATGGGTATCCCGGCAAGATTGAAGACTTGATTGGCGGCCAGACGCTGACGCTGAAGATGACCAATAACAAAATAACAGGGATTGATGGGTCTTCCGGCTATATTTACTCGACTGCCGACTACAAACCAGTCAAGACAGTATTCGGGACTTTGCTCAGCCGGACGGCCATTCAGCTTGAGCTTCGGGATGATACCAACACAATCCGCACCATCACCTATACAGCAAATACGCAATTTGTGCGTCAGAGCCGCACGGTCCAATGGAGCGACCTGCAGGCTGGCGATTATATGAAGCTGTACCTGGACGGCGCCAACAGCGACAAGGCGTACCGGGTTGAAGTTACCTCAATGCGGAACGCGGTCACAGGGGTTTACAAAGCCCGGCTCCAGTCGGTGGATGTCAGCAATAACCGGTTGCAGCTCTACGAAGTCAGGAAATACAGCCATGGGGACTGGCAGGCGCCGACCAGTTTCACATCCCTCCCGGTGGCAGTCGGAGCCGAACTCTATGACAATGGGAAAATGATTACGCTGGAAGAACTCAAGAATTCTTATAAAGAAGGGGAAATGTACCTGGCGACCAGCAGCTCGTACGGCACGGAAACGGTCACTAAGCTGAACTATAAAACCGATGCCGAGCGCAAATACAGCGGAAAGATTGTCGGAATCAACCCGAACCTCAACAGCATGTCCGTGGAACAGGTGCCGACCGAGGTCAAGACGGACAATGGGACCATCATCCTGAAAGACAACAAGCTTGGGACCATCAACTCGCTTTCGGCCAACGAGCAAGGGGTCTTCTTCACCAACGATGATGGTACCGCTCGGGAGGCCCGATTCATTTCGGTCGAAACGGTGAATGTGCCGACCCTGACGATCTACCGCGGCCGCTTCAACAAAGTCCGTCAAGAGTTCTTTGTGATTGACAGTTATGCGG
This sequence comes from Solirubrobacterales bacterium, assembly GCA_050258755.1. Classification (GTDB taxonomy): domain Bacteria; phylum Bacillota; class Syntrophomonadia; order Syntrophomonadales; family DTU052; genus JBLMZI01. Next base: position 88,195 of record JBLMZI010000001.1, read on the forward strand.
TAATGACCAACAACCAGTTTGATTCCGACCGGACTTCGAGTTCGGAATCCACATTCTATATGACCAACGAAACCGGATATCTGAACGGGATGGTTTCGAACAACGTATACAGCCTGACCCGTAGCGAATTCACCAACAACGGGATGACCGGGAGCTACAATACCGCCGAGACGTATGTGGTCAGCGACGGCACCAATGCTATCGCCGCCAACATCACGAAAAGGGTGTACGCGGATATCACGACAAGGGAGTATACGGGAGAGCGGGTCAGTGCCGGAACGGTGATGACAGTGGGAGGCGGCACGGCCACGATCACCGCTCTGAAGGATTGGGAAGGCTTCCAGAACCAGTGGTCGCTGCAGTCTTCCTCCGCAACCTTGAACCTCAAGAGCGCGGTAATCATCAAGGATAAGAAACCGATTGCTCTGGCGGACTTGAAGGCCGGAGATTCGGTCTACATTCTGCGGTCGGGCATGTTCGGCCTGGTCGTGATCGTGCAATAAACGGCGAATGATTTGTTATATGGACTTTAGCGTGCCGTTATCAAGGGAGTCGATTTGAAGATGAAAAAGCTGTTTGCAATGCTGCTGATGCCGCTGTTTTTCCTCCTGCCGAATCCGGTAGCGGCTCAGCCGGGCTATGAAATGGGAATCACCGATTCCCAGCAGTATACCGAAGTGGTGTACATCGGCGGCAGCCCGGTCGTTTTTCGCGGCACCGTGAAGATTGCCACCAAGCAAAAAGGGAGCAGCGCGCAGACATCGCTGACCTATAAACTGACCGGCGGGACCAAAGCCGATACGCTGTCCCGTTCGGTTAAGCTGGACAGCACGATTACCCAGAATGAAAGCCAGGAACGGTACGATACTAAGCTGTCCTCGATTACCGAGAGCATTCAGGTCGCGGGGCAGAAGCTGAAGCTGAATAAAGAAGGGAACTTCTTTACCGCTTCGAAAGTCATTGATCACACAGCGGCGGTCGACTATTATACCGAGAATTGGTCGATGCGGCGTTCCTACACGGTAGGGACCAATGTCTACTTGATTACGCTTGAAGGCGCCGGGATTACGGAAGGGTACAGCAATGCCTGGGGGCAGGGCTCGACCACGACCAGCGACATGCGCGCCACCAGCCTGGATTTAGGCTCCAATCTAACAGCCTGGGAAGGTGCCGTCAGTTCGGTGGATAATGCTGTAACCGGGCGGGATCTGCGCTATTTAGCAAGCCGTCCTGAACTAACCAGTTTTTCGGGCGGCTTTTTGGATGAGTCCAACAGTGAGGAAAGCATCAACGTTAACTACGATTTGCCGAAAGTCACAGCCGGCATTGCTGATAACGCGACGCGCAATCGCGGGAGTCTGTCTCTGAATATGAAAACCCCACCGGCGCAGCGGCGGCTGTTCGTCGGCCAGTTTAAGGATATCAAGGGACATTGGGCGCAGACCCAGATTGAAGCCATGTCCGGACTGGGCGCGTTCTCCGTGAAGGGGGACTTCTTTGGCCCGGGTTATGCCGCGCGGCGTGAGGACTTGGCCCGCGGGCTGGCAGTTGTCACCAATCTGGTGAAAGATGAGCCGGCCAAGAAAAACGTTTCGACCCGTAAACAGCCGGCGGCACCCCAGGATTTCGTTGACGTCCCGCCGACCGCCCCGAACTACAAGTATATCCAGGCGGTGTATACCCGCGGCGCGATGAAGGGAACCAATGCCGGCGTCTTTTCGCCGTATAAGGAGATTACCCGGGCCGAAGCCGCCACGGTGCTGACCAACGCACTGGGTATGAAACGCTATGCGCCGGCCCCTAATGCGCCGGCTCCGACGCCATTTGTTGACGATGCCGACATTCCGGCCTGGGCGCGGGAGTCGGTCTATATCGCGTCCCAGATCGGTCTGATGCGGGGCGAGCAGGGCTCATTCCGCCCAAATGACGTGATGACCCGGGCCGAATTGGCGGTCATGCTCGATAACTACCGGCAGTATCTCAACCAGGATTTCCGGAAAGCTTACCGCGATCGACTCTATACCTTCAAGTCTTGAGGTGAAATAACCGTGCCCGGTATTTTCATGAAGCGAACGGGTTCGCGCATTGCAATGGCGGTTGGGGCCTGGGTCCTGCTCGTGCTGGTCATGGTTGGCGGCGCTTATTTCTGGGTGAACCAGATGTCTGAGCGGGCGAAACTGACGGCGATGATCAAATCGGGTCCGATCTCGCAGGAGACCAGCGTTTTCCCAAGCCCGGACAAGACCCAGTATCAGATGGCCCTGTTCCTGGACGTGGGCCGCTCTGAATTGACCGGATCTTCGATGATCAGCACCCGGAATACCGCCGGTATGGAATTAAATGAAATCTGGGTGGGGACTTTTCCGAATACCATGAAAACGGCCGAAGGTACTCCGGCTCCCAGGGACGCTTATCCGTCCGGATTCAATCCGGGTTGGCTGACCGTGCAGCGGGTAACCGTTAACGGACTCCCGGCGGTCTTTGAGGATAAGGGCGCGGGGGGGAGGATTGTGCCGCACCGCCCAATACCGCCCGCAGTGCCGATTGTGATTGCCATGGAATGGAAGGCCCGCATTCCGAATGCCGCCTATCGATTTGGTACCCGGAACGGCATCTTCATGCTCGGCAACTTTTATCCCATTTTAAGTGTTCATGACGGTTCGGGCTGGCATCTGCCGGTCAATACGAAATATGGTGATCCGTTTTATGCTCAGTGCGCCGACTATCTGGTTCGGTTGACCCTGCCGGACGGGTATGAGGTGGCATCTTCCGGGGTCGAAACGGAAAAAAACGCGTTGGACAATGGCCTGGTTACCGTTGATCTGCAGGCCGAGAACGCCCGTGATTTTGCGATTGCGGCGGTGAACGGCTGCTCGGAGCAGTCGATCCTGATGGACGGCGTCCAAATGTACAGTCTAACCCGGGCCGACGTCAAAATCCGGCGTCAGGTCCTGCAGGCAGCTGCCGACTCGCTGAAGTTCTACAACAAAATGTTCGGCAAGTACCCATATAAGGAGCTGAAGCTGGTTCAAGTCCCGATGAAAGGGTTTTCCGGGATGGAGTATTCGGGGATTGTTTTCATTTCGGACGATGTCTACAAGCCTGGATATGGCAAGACCCGCCGGACCCGGCTGGCAGCGCATGAGGTGGCACACCAGTGGTGGTACGGGATGGTCGGGAACGATCAGACCCGGGAACCCTGGCTGGATGAGGGATTGGCCTCGTGGTCAGCCGATAACTTCATGGTCCAGGAAGAAGATTTACCGTCGGAACAGCTGAAGCAAACCGGCAGTCAAACGATGGATCGCGATTTGACCGCGTTTAAGGACCGGAAGCAGTACTACAATGCGGCCTACCGCGATGGTGCCGCCTTTTGGACCGGGCTGGAAGAGCAGCTGGGCGGCGGCGAGGTCAAGCGGCTGCTCCGAGCCTATGCGGAGCGATACAAATTCAAGACCGCGACCACCGAAGGGCTTCGCCGCCTGATCGTGATCGAGGCTGGCGAGGACATCCAACCGTATTTTAAACGCTGGTTCAAACAGACGGAGAAATGAGACGCAAACAGGGGGACGGCTTTGCGGAACCGCTAGGCCCGGTTTCGCCCGCTCCCGCTCGAATTGACAAGCGGCCCGGCACGATTTACCATAAGGAAGTGCATGTCTGCTTAACACCCGGGCACCACCAGGAGGTTATCCGTCTTTGAATTTCATTGAAGACTTTAAAACCAGGCTGAGAAGCGCGATTGACAGCGCTTTAGAAGACCTGAAAGCGAACGGTGAGATCACGTTTGACGCGATCCCCGAATATGTGATTGAGGCGCCGCGCGAGAAGACGCACGGTGACTTTGCCGCCAATGTCGCCATGCTTATGGCGAAACCGGCGCGCATGGCGCCGCGCAAGATCGCAGAAATGCTTAGTGGCCGGCTTCAAGCCGGTTCTTTGATGACGGCACAGGGAAGCGAGCCAAAGTGGGTCGATCAGATTGAAGTGGCCGGAGCCGGCTTTTTGAATTTCCGGCTGAATCCACAGTGGCTGCTGCCGGTTGCAGGTACGATTGCCCGTCTGGGCGACCGATGGGGCTGCGCGCCGGAAAACGGGAAAAAGGTGCAGGTCGAATTTGTCAGCGCCAACCCGACTGGCGATCTCCACATGGGCAATGCCCGCGGCGGAGCCATCGGCGACAGCCTGGCCAACATCCTGAAAGCCGCCGGGTATGATGTACAGAAGGAATTCTATGTGAATGACGCCGGGAACCAAATTGAGCTGTTTTCGGTCTCTTTGGAGGCCCGGTATTTTGAAATGATGGGGCGGGCGTTCGAATTGCCCGAAGGCGGGTACGCCGGACAGGACGTCATTGATACTATTCGCGAGGCGGTCACCGAATTCGGCGAAAGTTTGCTGCCGATGGACACCGCGGAGCGGCGCCGCAAGCTGGTAACTTTCGCATTGGGGCGCAGGGTTCAGTCCATTCAAACAAGCCTGGCTCGGTTTGGCATTCATTACGATGTCTGGTTTCGGGAGAGCTCGCTGTACCAATCCGGTGAAGTCGATCAGGTTGTGGCCGAGCTGACCGAGAAGGATTACATCTATGAGAAAGAAGGCGCGAAGTGGTTCCGATCAACCCGGTTCGGGGACGAGAAGGACGAAGTGGTGATTCGGGCCAATGGCCTTCCCACATACTTTGCGGCCGACATTGCGTATCATAAGAATAAATTCCGCAGAGGTTTTGACTGGGTGATCAATGTCTGGGGCGCAGACCACCACGGGCACGTCTCCCGCATGAAAGGCGCGGTGGCTGCAGTCGGGGGAGATCCCGAGAAATTGGACGTTGTCATTATGCAGTTGGTCCGGCTGTACCGCAACGGCGAGATTGTGCGGATGTCCAAACGGACTGGCACCCTGGTGACTCTGGATGAACTGCTGGACGATGTCGGCGTGGACGCCGCCCGGTTCTTTTTCATCATGCGGAGCCCGGACAGCCACCTCGATTTTGAGCTGGAATTGGCCAAAAAAGAAAGCCAGGAAAACCCGGTATACTATGCGCAATACGCGCATGCGCGTATTTGCAGCATTATGCGCCAGGCTGTGGCCCAGGGGATTGCCATGCCTGATCCGTCGGCCATTGACCCTGGCTTACTGAATTCTCCAGAGGAAGTGAATCTGATCCGCCGGCTGGCTGATTTCCCGGAGGAGATCATGGCGGCCGCCCGCACCATGGCGCCGCAGCGCATTCCGCATTATGTGATGGATCTGGCGGGGCTCTTGCACAGTTTTTATCACGAACACCGGGTGCTCCAGGAGACCGAGGCGGTGCGCAATGCCCGGCTGGTGCTGATGGAAGCGACCCGAATCACGGTGAAAAACGCGCTGGGACTGATCGGGGTAAATGCGCCCGAACGGATGTAAAGCCCAAGCGCATTTGATACGATATTAGGTAAGGAGGGGATCGGTGTGGAAAAGAAAAGTGAAGCGGACTGGGCATACGCGATCATCGAAGAGCGGGACGGCCCGGTACATTACCGTGAACTGCTGGACGAAATCATGGCCCGCATGAACAAGCCGCAGGACGCAAAATCCATGGCTTCGATCTACACCCGGATCAACGTTGACATTCGTCTGGTCCACATCGGAGAAGGATACTGGATCCTGCGCAACCGCTAATAAGGGGATAGCCGCTCATGAAAATCACCTGGCTGGGGCATGCCTGCTTCCTGATCGAAGCGAACGGGAAAGCTGTCGTGACCGATCCGCCCGGTGTTCAGTACGGGTACAAGCTGCCCGACGTCACCGCCGATGTGGTTACGATCAGCCACAACCACAACGACCATAATGCCGCGGACCTGATTCACGGCAAACCGGTCGTCATCTCGCAGCCCGGCCTGACCCGGGTCGGTGACATCTCCTTCAAAGGCATCGTGACTTACCATGATAAGCAGCAAGGAAGGCTCAGAGGGAAAAACGTGGTGTTCGTCATCCAAGCGGAAGGCCTCACCGTCGCCCACCTCGGCGACCTTGGCGAGCAGCCTGGCGAACAAATCCTCTCCGAAATCGGTCCAGTCGATATCCTGCTCGCACCGGTCGGCGGCACCTACACCCTGGACGGTCCCGAAATGAAAACGCTTATCGACCAATTGAAACCCGGGATTACGATACCCATGCATTATATGACTCCGGATGTTACGATCCAGCTGGCACCGCTCGAAGACTTCACGCGCCTCTACCCGACGGTCGTGAAAAAGCCCTTCCTGTCGCTGTCAGCCGAACAAGTAAACACCTTGCCCGAAGTGGTCGTTCTCGATTATCATAGGTGAGTGGTCGAGATGACCTCTTTTCTTTTGTTTAAATGGGACATACATTGGCATACGTCGATTGGATAAAAACGGTTGGAATTGTGCGAAATGAGAAAGAGAGGGAACCGATCGTGCCAAAATTTATCTTCGTCACCGGCGGCGTAGTCTCCTCGCTGGGGAAAGGGATCACAGCCGCGTCACTGGGCAGCCTGCTGAAAGCCCGGGGGATCAAAGTCGCGCTCCAGAAATTTGATCCCTACATCAATGTCGATCCTGGCACCATGAACCCCTACCAGCATGGGGAGGTCTTCGTCACCGAAGATGGCGCCGAGTGCGACCTGGATGTCGGCCACTACGAACGCTTCATCGATGAGAACCTCCCCCGTTACGCCAATGTCACTACCGGTCAAATCTATCAGGCGGTTCTGGACAAGGAACGCCGCGGCGACTATCTCGGTCAAACGGTTCAAGTCATCCCCCATATCACCAATGAAATCAAATGCCGTATCACCCAGATTCAGGAGAAAACCCGGGTCGACGTCGTGATCACCGAGATTGGCGGCACGGTCGGCGACATTGAGTCTTTGCCATTTCTGGAAGCGATCCGGCAATTAAAGAGCGATCTTGGCAAAGAAAACGTTCTCTATATTCACGTCACGCTGATTCCGTTTATCAAGGCGGCCGGCGAACTAAAAACCAAGCCGAGCCAGCATAGCGTGAAGGAACTTCGCAGCATTGGGATTTCACCGGATATTCTGGTGTGCCGCTCTGAAACCGAACTGTCCAAGGACATGAAAACCAAGCTTGCGCTCTTCTGCGACGTGGATAAGGAAGCGGTCATTCAGTGTCTGGATGCCCGTTCGATCTATGAAGTGCCCTTGATGCTTTCGGAGGAAGGTTTGGATCACATCGTTATCAAGCGGCTTGGACTCAACTCGCAGGACAGCGAACTTTCAGCCTGGCGAGAACTGTCGCACCGGATTCAAAACCCGCACGGACGGGTCCGTATTGCGCTGGTTGGCAAGTATGTCGAACTGCCCGACGCCTATTTATCCATTGTGGAATCCCTGCAGCATGCAGCGCTCTACAACCAGCATCTGGTCGATATTAAGTGGATCCAGGCCGAAGATCTGGAGAACGGCCATACGGCCGCAGAACTGCTCGGCGACTGTGATGGTATTCTGGTGCCCGGGGGATTTGGCGCCCGGGGCATTGAAGGAAAAATCAAGGCGGCTCAATATGCTCGGGAAAACAAGGTCCCATTCCTGGGAATCTGCCTGGGTATGCAGTGTGCCGTCATCGAGTTTGCCCGCAATGTTTGCGGCATGGAAGGCGCCCATAGTCCGGAGTTTAACCCGGATACCCAGTATCCGGTGATCGATTTGATGCTGGACCAGCTTAATGTGGATAAGAAGGGCGGAACCATGCGGCTCGGAGCATATCCCTGCCGGCTGGTTCCCAGCACCCGGTCCATGAAGGCTTATGGGGCGGAGGAACTCGATGAGCGACATCGCCACCGCTATGAATTCAACAACAAGTTTCGTCAGCAGCTGGTCAGCAGCGGCATGGTCATTGCGGGCGCGTCCCCGGACGGTACTCTGGTCGAAATCGTTGAGCTGAAGGACCACCCATGGTATGTCGGCTGTCAGTTCCATCCCGAGTTTAAATCCCGACCAAACCGCCCGCATCCGCTGTTCCGCGATTTTGTCGCAGCGTCTTTAAAAACGGTAGAAGTGTAACCGGATTCATATTTTATTGTGAAGATCCCCTGGGTTGAAAACACCCGGGGGATCTTTTGCGATTCCACCATTTTTGGGCGATAATGAAAGTGTTCAACCAGGACTGAAAGAGGGCAATCTGAATGGTTTGCAACCGGGGCGCGATCAGCCGGCTTTTGGCTGCTGCAGTCGTTATGACATTACTTTTGGGGTTTGGCGTAATCGCGCTTGCCGGCGGCGATTCCGTAACCACAAGCGATACGCTGTCTTTGGTCAGCGCGCCTGATTCGGACTTGTTTATCACCGGGATTTTTCCGTCACCGGCCGTTTCGGATAACGGATTGGTGTACATGACTATGGGACACAGGCTGGTTAAACAAAGGGGCTTTGCGGGGCGTTCGCCGGATGTATCAAAACTGCTGCGCAGTGCTTACCCGCTATACAGAAGCATGAACGACGGGCGGAGCTGGGAGCTGGTTAATTTACCAAATGACTTTTCGATCTCCTCCACTGTCGCTGTGAAAAATATCGGATTCCTCCCGGACGGCCGAACGGTGGTCACTGTACTAAAAAACGATATTTCCCGCACCTTTGTCAGTCATGACGGGATTGCCTGGGAAGACTTTGATCCAAAGGGTGTTCGGCTTACGCTGGATTCCTATTGGTGTTCACCGTTGATAAGGCCTTCCGGAGTGCCGCGTCCATCTGTGGACCAGCTGGTCGGCTCGACCTGGACCACGCTGGCGGGGAGCCAGTTAAAGATGGCGACCAAGGGAAAGAAATGGGATAAGACGCTGATGGGCGGGGTCAAGAGTTATTGTGTGCTCGGTGGTAAGACGCTGCTGGTCATGGACAAAAAGTGCGAACTGTACCGCTGCTCGCTCGACGGCACCAAGAAAAAGGTCACGGGATTTCAACTGAAAATGGGAAAAATTTCGGGAAGCAAAACCACGCTTTACCCCGAAATTGCTTCGGTAACGACGCCGGATGGCGGCTGGGCTGTTGTCGCCTTTGACTATTCCGAAGGCGCGAACGTATACTGCTCGGTATCCCCAAGTGTTAACTGGTACCGGGCAGATCGCCGCGGATTGGCTTCGAAACCAGGTTATCCCCCGACCAGAATCGTACGTATCGGGCTTGCTGCCAATGGGTGGCTGGGCGTGCTTGATTCACAGGGTAGGCTGTTTCTGTCGCATGACTATGGCCGGCACTGGTCGGCACCCTCAAACACCTCGTATGACGAAACGAAGATCGCAGCCGTGAAGTTAAAGATTTTACCGCTGAAAAATGCCGCACTTGCGGTTATTTCAGGAGACGGGATCAATCAATACATGATCTACCGGTTTGATGCCCCGGCATCCACAGCGGCGGCCCCGAAGGCGCCGCTGTGACTCGCGGAGCCGTCCCCCGGCTCGTCAGGCGAAAACAGAGAAGTCAAAGGAGACAAGAAGGAAAAGAGGGGCTATTTCCGTGAAAAATCTGCAGCGAGTAAAGAATGGACAAACGATTTGGGTCGCCACGGCAGTCGGCATCCTCTTACTGACGATTATGCTCTGGCTGTCCTGGCAGGGAATGACTGAAGCTTCCGAAAGCGGGTTCTCAGTTGTAAGTGCACCGAGCGAACTGCGTGGAAAGATCTTTGACGTATTCACCATGCCCGACTCCGATCAGACCGGCGTTGTGTTTATGATCTTCGAAGATGATTATCAGGAGATTGCCGCCCACGGAAGTGTTTTGCGCACGGTTCCGCCGTTTTACCGCAGCACCGACTCGGGAAGGACCTGGAATTTGGTGTTATTTCCCGACGCCGATCTGGGCTCTGTGACCGACAAAATCGGGATCTACCTGTTGGGGTTCTTGCCTGACGGGAAAATTTACATGAAAACATATAAAGAGCGGAAAACGCAGAACCTCGTTAGCGCTGACGGGATTGAATGGCAGAACGTTGACCCGAAGGGGCTGACGCCGGATCGGAATCCGGGGGCAAGCACCGGTATGGCGCGAATCAGTTTGACGACACCGCAGCCGGTTGGTCAGCAGTGGGTCCAACTGAAGAAAGAAACCATCGCGATATCCGCCGACAGAGGGAAGACGTGGAGCCCGCAGCCGTTTACCGGAATCAGGGATGCTGTTTATTTAGATGATCAGTCACTGTTGTTGGCGGACAATCGAGGCCAGGTTTTCCGGGCGCTGCTGAATGGCCCGGTACGGACCGTCAACAATGTGTCAATTTCAGGCGCGGTCCTGATGCTTCCGATTCGCGAACGCAGCGGGAACATGACATTCGTTCTCTATGATCCGCAGCAGCCGGGAGCGGTTTGGGTATCTAGAGATCAAGGGGATAATTGGATGCAGATGGATAAAAAATGGTTCATCCCGGCGGCGAATTACAGACCGGAAAGGCCGACCCAGGTGGTGGCAGCGCGCGGAGGATGGATCGGGGTGACCACAGAATCGGGGCGGTTCCTCATCTCCTGGGATTACGGTCAGCATTGGGCTGTTGGTTCGATTGGCACGGGAACGGTGGTCATCATGCCGGTCAAAGATGGCGCGATGCTTATTGCCAATGGGGTTGAAACGAGATATTACCGGTTTGCGAAGCCACAAAGCGAAGTTAAGCTCGATTCATCAGGGACGGCCGCAAAGCCTGCGGCAGCGACAGCGGTCTCTGCAAAGCCGAAACCGTTGGCCAAGGGCAAAACACTTCCGGCGAAAACCGCAAAACCCAAACCGAAAAAGACCAAAAAATAGGGCGACAAAAGGGCCCCGGCCAGCATGATAAGGAGCCGGGGCTTTTCCTATTCGACATCCCGCGGGCCGGATTAGTCCTGCACGATTTCGACCGCGCCGGATTGCTCCAGGATGGAACGTACTGTGTCCGCATCGTGCTTAGGGGTTTTAACCGCAACCAGGACCCCGGTACGGCCGCGAAGACCGTCTATGCTTTCCCAGAACGGGGCGTGATCGCCGAGCCGAATGCTTTCGGTTTCAGTCTGTACTAAAGAAACACCCATTTCCGTTGCTTCTTCCACCGTCCGCCAGGCCGGAGTCTTGGTCATGTCGCTGATAATCAATTCCTTGCGGTCGAACCCGGCGTTGCGCAGGCTGTCTACCACGGCGCCGATCTGTTCGTCCGCCGGAAAGCGTCCAATAATCCGCAAAGCAATACACCTCCTCTTCAATAATAAGTCCGGGAAAGTGGCCCGATGTGGCCGAAAGGGGCAGATCATGCTACCCTGACCGACCGCTTTTTGGTTTCACAATTTGGTCAAAATTTCGGGCCAATTCGGTTAGATGGCCGGCCAGATCGGACCCCCGAATTGCGGGGCCGTGCCCGGCAACTGCAACGGAAGGGCGCAGTGCCGCCAGCTGCCAGATCGAATCCTTGGCGGCTTCCCAATCCGGGGTAAAGTAAGCCGGCGGTCCGCTCAGATCTTTTTCTTGCACAATGACCGCGCCAGCTTCTTCCTGTTTCACGGTCGTGAAGGCATCCCCGGCGATCAGCACCCGGTCACCATCTCGAAAGAAAGAAACATGACCGGGTGTATGGCCAGGCGTGTGAATCCAGCGCCAATCGGGAAGCCCCGGAACCCAACCTTCGGCGGGAAGCGGGTGAACCCGGCCGGTGAGGTTGATCGGTTCCTTAGGAAAAAGGGGAGAGATTTTGGCCATCACCCCCCGGGACGCATGCGGGTCGGGCTTCGGATAGAAGCGTTTCCCGGTGAGATAGGGAATCTCGTCTTCGTGGGCAAAGACCGGAACATCCCAATACCTGACCAATTCTACCAGGGCGCCGACGTGATCAAAGTGACCATGGGTAAGCAGAATCGCCTCCGGGCGGGTATCCCGGCCGAACAGTTTCTCCGAAGCCTTTACGATTCGCTCGGTGGACTGCGGCATCCCTGCATCAATCAGTGACCAGGATTTTTCGTCATCCTCACCGATCGGATTCCCAACCAGGCACACATTCGAAATGAAGGTCCTGAGGCTTGTGACCCGGGGGGCAACGCGGTGAAGGGTTTTCTCGGTTCCAGTACCGCGGGCAAACCACCCAAATAGTTTCAGCGCAAACTGCTTGAACGGACCGGCAGGATCCAGCGGAGCGGACTGTGTTTCTTTTGTCACTACGAATCTGCCTTCCTCGTCAATTTTACGATCAGGATGCCCGGATGGCGTAAAAACTAGTGATCCCTTACCACGCCAAGAGTTTAAGCTTGTTCATTAAGACTCATGAATAATAGCTGGAATCAGAATCGGTATCGGAATTGTTTCGATGGATGCGCCCGGTGAGACATTGGCTCAGTTGAACCCCGCTCAGCGGGTTTCCATGCCCGGTAATGGCCGTTGATGGCTTCAGGCCGCACAATCGGTGCAGGGTCTCCCATTCGGGCGAGAAGAACGCCGGGCCCTGGGTTTGACCGGTTTCCAACTGACCTTCACCGGCAGCTTCATCGGCAAGAATCGCATCGCCTGCAATCAGCAGTTGATCGGAATCGCGGAAGTAACTGACGTGACCCGGGGAGTGTCCAGGCGAGGCAATCCAGTGCCATTGAGCAAACGCGGGAAGGCTGCCGTCTTCAGGCAGGGTTCGAAGGCGGTCGCCTAGGTCGATCGGGGTGTCCGGCCGCCGAATCGATTCCCATTTCCAGGCACCCGGATCGGTCGGGGGGTAAGTGGCCTGCCCCATTAAATACGGCAGTTCGGTTTCGTGCGCATACACGGGAACATCCCAAATATGCGCCAGCTCTGCAGCAGCTCCGGCGTGATCGATGTGGCCATGGGTTAAAAAAATAGCCTCAGGACGCGAACCTTTGCCAAAGAGCCGGTTGGCGGCGTGCAGAATCTGATGTCCGGACTGGGGATCACCGGTATCGATTAACATCCAGCGTTCTGAGTTTCCGTCCGGGCTGTCCGTCACAAAGCAGACATTGGCGCCAGAAGTGGACATACAGGCCACGCCTGGTGCGATCCGGTCCACGGATGCGGTTTCGTCAGGTTCGTCCGGCGCTGCGGCATCGCCCTTAAGCCATGCCCACAAGCGTGCCCCAAGATGTCCCAGGGGACGGTCCGTTTCCCTGGGCTGCTGTGATTCATGATGGTTCATTTTCATTCCGCCTTTCGTAGTTCCTATTAAAGGATTCCCGGAAAAGGCGAAACCTAGTATAGGGTTGTCCCGAAGAACACGCAAAGATACGGCACTTTACGCGGTGCAAGGCGGGCTGGAAGAAGATAAACGGAATGGCATAGAAGAGGAATAAATCGGGGGGACGGCCACGGGCTGCGATCGGTGTTAGGTTGAGAACGCATATGCGCCATGCTGCAATGATTGCTATGTCGAAAGCTGTGACTCATCGCTGTGTTTGCGGAAATCGTGGTAAAAGGCCGTCCCCCCGAAATCATGACACCTAGGAATGCCTGACCTTAGCTCGCTTAAGGCCGGCAACAAAAAAAGAGGCCACTCCAATCATCGTGGCGGTACGCTGCGTAGTTTTCCGGCTTGTTTGATGACGGTTCGTAGCTCGGAAACTGAACCGGTTCCGGTGCTGGATGACTGGGTCTGTAAAAAGGATTCGATCAGCGCTTCGATGGTTTTGGGTGATTGCGGAAGTAAATCGATGATCAGGCCGGTCATCGCAAGATACAGGCGCATGATCGCCTGATAGTTGGGAATCAGGCCGGAGATGGGATCAATTTGTCCAAAATGGGTTGGATTATCCCGAAACTCCTCATAAAGGAGTTCTTCCAGAATGTCACGGATGATGTCCTGCTGGGTGTGGCTAAGCTGCATGCTGCGATTCACCTGTGCTTTCCAATTCCGTAGGATAGCCTGTTAACAGAATAAGTGTAAAAAATGCACTGGTCAAGATATAATGTGTGATATATACACATCGATTGAAGCCGATCAATATCTGCGCGTATCCTGTTACTAGTAGCTTTTTCACAGATCCGGGACGCGGCATCTTTATACAGGATGAGCGGCCGGTTAAAAGCTGCCAGGAGTGTGACAGATGACTAGATTGAGAGAGAGAATGAAGACGCTGCGCCAGGACCTGGGATTGACCCAGGAACAACTGGCGGCACAGATTGGCGTCCACAGGGGGACCGTCGCCAACTGGGAAACCGGCCGGGCTAATCCGGATCCGGTGATGATGGGACAGATTGCGGATGTTTTTCGGGTTTCGGTCGATTACCTGCTTGGGCGGACCGACCGGAAGTGGGTCGACTTTTCGCCGGACCTGGTCGAAATCGCGGACCGGACCGAGCGCCTGACCCAGCTTCAGCGCGAAAAACTGCTTGAATTTCTGGACCTCATCTCCGAGGATGCAACGCGCTTCCAGAAGTAACCTAACAACTTACAGCCTATCGATGCGTTCGCCGTTCAGTCGTTCAAGGCATGAAAGCCGCCCCTGCTGTAACCGCCCTCTTGTTCGACCGGGCACTACGAATCGTATATTTTTGCATGGGAATGTAGCGCTGCGAAAGAAATCGTCGAGAGAGGCACCGGGTACCAGCGGTACTCGCTGCCGGTGTGATTGTTTCGGCATTAGGGTTTGATCTTTGAAGGCAAATCAGGCTACGATAGGATGGACGTGGAGCGGTGCCAGGGCTGTGGTATCATGCTTTGGTTATGAAGGGAGTCTCGGACATGGATGACAAAATACTAAACGCTGAACAGATCAAAGCGGAATTCGCCCGGCGGAAACTGCGCCAGAAGCGGGTCTTGATCACCCTGCTTCCCTTTGTGTTGGTTCTGGTGGCGATTAAGTGGGAGTGGCTTCCCATCCGGCTTTCGCAGAACTGGATCGGCGGACTGTTTCTGGTCATCGTGATCATCGCCATGACTTTTTCGGGGCTTAACTACCGGTGCCCAAACTGCGGCGCTTACCTGGCCCTCAAGCAGGAGGGCAAGGTTTGTGGAAAGTGTCAGGCCGAGCTAAAATAGCGGGTTGCGCCAGAATTGCGAAAAGAAGGGTCAGAGGGCATTCGCCCGGTCTGACCCTTTTGTATTCTCTGATTACCCTATATCCAGCCCTTCCGCTTAAAGAGCGCCAGCATCCAGCCGGCAATCCCGATCATGACCGCCCACAGGCCTAAATATCCATATTTCCAGTGGAGTTCCGGCATATTGTAAGGGCTGCCGCCGAAATTCATGCCGTAAACGCCGACCAGAAAAGTCAGCGGGATGAAAATGGTCGCGATAATAGTTAAGGTTTTCATGACCGTATTAAGCTGGTTGCTGACCGAGGATAGGTAGGTTTCCAGCATGCCGGTGCAAACGTCCCGGTAGGTTTCGATCAGGTCAAGCACCTGTACTGTGTGGTCATAGCAGTCGCGCAGGTAGACTGCGAATTCGTGGTGTTCATGGCGGTCCTCGTCCAGCATCAGGTTTTTTATCACTTCGCGTTCCGCCCAGGTGATCTTCTCAAGGGTCAGCAAATCGCGCCTGAGACGATGAATATGAGAAGGCGTGGTTTGTTCCGGGGCATCCAGCAGCTGGCCTTCGATCGTGTCCAGCCGGTCCGCGATGGTTTCGATAACCGGAAACAGCCCATCGATCAGGGCGTCACAAAGACCGTACAGCAGGTAATCGGCCCCTGAACTGCGCAGAGCGCCGATGGATTCCCGCAAGCGCTCCCGAACCAACCGAAACACGTCATTTTCGCTTTCGCACAAGGTGATCACCAGATCCTGCCGGTAGAAGAACGAGATCTGGTCCCGGATCACCGGAACAGTTTCGCTGATCCCGTACATCACCAGAAAGACGAAATTATCGTAGTACTCCAGCTTGGCCCGCTGGCCGGTATTTAGGACATCCTCAAGGGCGAGCCGGTGCAGCCCAAAAAAATCGCCCAGCCGGGCCAGTTCCTCCGGGTCGGGCGCGCCGTTAAAGTGGATCCAGGTGATCCGATCGCCGCCGGTTTCGATCAGGCATTCGGACAGGGAAGGGGCCATTTTCTCTTCAAAAATAGCGGCGTTATACTGAATGACGGAAATCGAGCACGGCCCGGCGGCCGGACTGTGGCGCACCAGGGTTCCCGGGTTGGTGCCGGGCTGGTGAAACCGTTTGACCGGCTGACGTGGCTTTGGTGAACAGGACGTGTTTTCCGCGGATATCACCCCCTTTTTTGCATGATCATCCCGGGTAGGCCCGCGAATCACTCGCGATGCGCGCGTTCCAGCTTTACGGTGACCAGATTCTGCGGATCTGGGCAGTGCAGGTAAATGGCGTCGCTGTTCCACCAGGGGAGACCCCCGCCGTATTGAAAGGTCATCAGATTCGGGAATATGGAGTGGAAAAACAGCCCGCACATCTCACTGGGATTGTGGCAGCTGATCTCAAAAGTGTCGCCTTCACGGTGGCCGGCGTTGCAGAGTCCTTTCACACCGGTGATGGTTGCCGTCACTTTGAATCCCAGACCAGGGTCCTTGGCCATGCGATAACCCCCTAACCGATACCCGAAGCATTCTCTTCGGACGCCTCTTCCGACTATCTTCCCCATTAAAAAGGAAAATCCTGCCGCGAAGCGGCTTGCGGGGTATTTTCGGGGAATAGAGCGCCAGGTTCAGGTATAATGTGGATAGTCAATCCGGACGGAAGCACGGATATCAAGGCGAGAGGGGGAAGGCCGGCGTGTATGGTGAAAGCCGGGCTGGCCGAAGCAAACATGAGAAAACGGGGAATAGCGCTGGTGTTTCTGCTGATTGTGGGCCTGCTGCTCGTAGCTGGATGCAACCCAATTGCCCGCAAGTACGGCGGGAGAGTGACCAGCAAACTGCCGGAAAACCAGAAGCTGGTTAATGTGACCTGGAAAGAGGACTCGCTCTGGCTGTTGACCCGGCCCATGCGGCCCGGGGAAAAACCGGAAACCTATACCTTCCGGGAAGACAGCACGTTCGGTGTTTTGGAAGGCAAAGTCATTATTGTCGAGCGGGTCTCGGAAGAGTAGCTTCAGCGAAAACGGGGGCTTTTGATGGACCGGGCGAAATGTTTTTTATGCAAACAGGCCTTTCCGCTGCTGCCCAACGATTTCCGATGCCTGGAGCTTCGGTATAATCCGGATGCGCGATTGGTTTGCGACCGGTGCGGCCAGATGGTGAAACGGGAAGCCATCATTGTGAGCGGGATAGATCCGGACCGAAAAACGCCCGAGCAAAAGGATCATAAGGACGCGGAAGAAAAGCGGGTGAACCGGGACCAGGACAGCGAGAGAATTTAAGGGATCAAGGGAGGGCAATGCCCTCCCTTTGCTTTGGTCATCGTGAAAACACCAACCGAAGGTCTAAAGAGTTGGTATGATGAAAGAAGGAGATAAAATTGATGTCTAATTCTTAGAGGACTGTCGGAGGTGGAGGGCTTGAACGAAAAACCGATCATACTGGTTGTGGACGACACCCCCGCGAATCAGGAAATCCTGCTGGATGCCCTGGAGGACGATTATGAGGTTGTTACGGCCGATAATGGGCTTGAGGCCTTGAAGCGCCTGGCTTCGGATCCCCTCCCCGATCTGGTGCTGCTTGATGTCATGATGCCGGTACTGGATGGCTACGAAACGTGCCGGCAGATGAAAGCAGACCAGCGAACCGCGTCGGTCCCGGTCGTTTTTGTCACCGCACAGTCTGAAGAAGATGATGAAGCCCGGGGTCTTTCCCTCGGAGCCATCGATTATATCATCAAACCGTTCCGCCCCGGGCTGGTACGGGCCCGGATAAGAAACATTCTGGCGTTAAAACAGTACCAGGATCACCTTGAGGAAATGGTGGCACTGCGGACCCGGCAGCTGGAACAGTCCCAAGAGGCGACCATGATGAGTCTGGCCGGGCTGGCGGAGTATCGTGACCCCGAGACGGGCAACCACATTCATCGAACCAAGCATTATGTTTTGATTCTCACCGCGTATCTCGTCGAACAATCCCCGGCGGACAGCGAGTGGCGCGGTCTTGATCCGGCTCTGGTGGCACGATCCTCAACCCTGCACGACGTCGGCAAGGTCGGCGTCCCGGACGGCATTCTTCTGAAGCCCGGACGCTTAACCCCGGAAGAATTTGAAGCGATGAAACGCCATACGCTGATTGGGCGGGACGCGATTATGGCTGCCGAAAGCCGGATTGAAGATGATGTGTATTTGCAGGTCGCCCGGGACATCGCGCATTTGCATCACGAAAAATGGGACGGTAGCGGCTATCCCGAAGGCCTGGCCGGCCGGTCGATTCCGGCGGCGGCCAGGGTGATGGCCCTGGCGGATGTTTATGACGCCCTGGTGAGCAAGCGGGTGTACAAACCCGCGCTGCCTCACGAAAAGGCGGTTGAAATCATTCTGGAAGGCCGCGGCGCTCACTTTGACCCGGAGGTGTCCGACGCGTTTGCCGCGCTTGAACCGCGCTTCCGGGAAATTGCGTACCGCTATGCCGACCACGAGGAAGAACGAAATTTGCTGGCCCCAATGTAAAAACCAGAATAGCCTGCGCGGGCGTGGCTGATCGAAAGGGTGAATCGCGTGATCAAACATAAGGAAAGCATGGAACGCCGAAAAGGACGCAATGACACAATCCGGCGGCGTGTATACACCGCCATTGGCTTAACCTCGGTGATTGCGCTGGTCCTATTCGGGCTGCTGCTGATGACTATGCTGGCGACCCAGGTGAAACAGATCGGCTGGAGCATCGGGTATATGGTCAGTAATTCGATGGCCCAGGAGATCTCAGCCCCCGAATTCTTAGGCGAAATGCACATTGACTGCCTGCAGGCTTTCAATCCAGATGAGGAAACCGCACAGCTGTGGCTTTTGCAGCTCAATGAACGCATCGGGCAGGATATGCTGCTCCAGGACATCCTGTCGCAGAAATGGAAGAACTGGGTCCAGAAAACCGGACATGACCCCGCCGGTCCGGTTTTGCCTGCACCGGGCAGGCTGCCGCCCGGCCCCGGGATGGGGCTCAAGCGGGGCACCGGCGGCAGCCCGGATTCGCCGACCGTTTCCCCGGAAGTGAATTCGGCCCTTAAAACCGTTCAGAACCAGGGTCTGATCCTGCCGTCCCGGATGCCAATCGTGGAACTGGTGATCACCTTGAACGGACACGAAGTGTTTAACAATATGTCAGATTCCACCCGAGATTTTCGAAAACAGACCGAGATCATCCGGGCGAAAAAGGCTGCGGAACGGACCATGGGGGAGCGGCTGACGCTCTGGGTGCATGATGGTTTCTACACCCGGGTAACCACCGATATTCCGGATCAGGATGGGAAAATAGCGGGGACGGCGACAGCCGGGCTCAATCCGGACATTGTGTCCGTCATCCTTGGCGTGGTCGCGCTGATCGTGCTCGGCGCCGCCATCCTGGTTTTCATGATTTCGCTGCTGATCGGCAGGATTATGGTATTTCCGGTGCTTGCGCCGCTGAGCCGGCTGCAGGCGGAGATGAGCGCCATGGCCAGCGGGGATGCGCGTTCGATCTTGGATCAGCCCGAACGAACCCAGCGATATCCCGAAGAGGTTGAAAATCTGTTGGAAGCGCGCGATGCGATTCTTGGCCGGATCAAAGAGTTTACCGATCTGCAGGAAAAGCAGACTCACATTCTGGAACAGCAGAAACAGGACCTGGAAAAGATGGCCGCATCGCTGGCGGCAAACAACCGGCAGCTGACCGAAGCGAACGCCAGTCTGGAGGCGGAGATCGCAGTGCGGCTGCAAACCGAGCAGGCGCTGCAGCTCTCTAAAGAGGCGGCCGACGCCGCCAACCGGGCGAAGTCAGAGTTCCTGGCCAATATGAGTCATGAAATCCGGACCCCGATGAATGCGGTGCTTGGTTTCACCGATTTGCTGGAACAAGCGGTGCAGGGCGAAACCGAGCGCGGCTATCTGGAGACGATCCGGAGCAGCGGCCGCAATCTGATGAGCCTTTTGAATGATATTCTGGACCTTTCGAAAATTGAGGCCGGCCGGATGGAGATCCGGTACGGGCCAACCGATATCCCCGCGCTGTTGAACGAGGTCAAGCAGGTATTCACCTTCAAGGCGATTGAAAAGCGGCTTGAACTCACGGTGGAAGCCGACCCGGACATCCCGGAATCTCTGCTGTTGGATGAGGCCCGTCTGCGGCAGATCCTGGTCAATCTGGTCGGGAACGCGATGAAATTCACGGATCAGGGAACCGTTCGTCTGTCCGCCCGGTCTGTTCGCCGGGAGATTGGGAAATTGGATCTGGTTTTCCGGGTTGAGGATACCGGGATCGGGATTGACCCGGATTCGCTGGAACGGGTGTTTGAGGCGTTTGTGCAGCAGCAGGGACAAAGTACCAGAAAGTATGGAGGCACCGGACTTGGATTGGCGATTTCGCGCCGCCTGACCGAAATGATGGACGGGGAGATCCGGGTCGAAAGCGAGCCGGGCAAGGGCAGCATCTTTACCGTGGTTCTGCACAATGTCATGGTGTCGGATATGATTCCGGTCAAGCTGCGCGACGAACTGGAACAGATTCGGCGGCTGCGGTTCGCGCCGGCCGCGGTGCTGGTGGTGGACGATCTGCCGGAGAACCGGATACTGATTCGGGAATACCTGGCCGGGACCGGCCTGACCGTGATCGAGGCGTCGGATGGTCTGGAAGCGGTACTCGCTGCGGAACGGGAGTGCCCGGCCGTCATCCTGATGGATCTGCGCATGCCGAATCTGAATGGGTTTGAGGCTTTGGCGCGGATTCGGGAGAATCCTCAACTGGCCCCCATTCCCGTCATCGCGGTGACCGCATCGGTCATGCGGCAGGACCAGAACCAGATTGAACTCGCCGGATTCCAGGGTCTTTTGGAGAAACCGACCCAAAAAATTGAGCTGTTTAATACCGTGAAACGCTTCCTGGAATACCGGATCAGCGAGGAAGCGGAAGAATTCGCCCGACACGATGGCGGTGAGGTTGGCGGTGTGAGCGGGGACGAAGCGCTGATCCCGGCTGATACCGGGCCGCTGGCGGCGCTGCTTGACAACCTGGAACGCGAATACCTGCCTGCGCTGGATGTTTTGAAAAACAGCGGCCTGTTTGAAGACTATGAAACCTTCGCTGTGGGGCTGGCTCAGTTAGCCGGAGAATACGAGCTGGATCCGCTCAAAGCCTTTGCGAAAACCATGGCCGCCCACGTGGACAGCTTTGATGTTGAAAGCATCCGGGGCGATTTGAATGCATTTCCGGCTCTGGTCGCGAAACTGAGAGCCTGGGTACAGAAAGGGTGATGGGGATGAAAGAAACCGGGTTGCAGCAGCATGCTCCGGAAACGGTGCTCATCGTGGATGACACGCCGGCGAACATCCAGCTGGCCGCCAGTGCTCTGCGCAGCAACGGATACCGGCTCGCGTTCGCCCAGAACGGCCCAGCGGCCTTGGAGCAAATTGCCCGATCCCCGATCGATCTGGTGCTGCTGGATGTGATGATGCCGGAAATGGACGGTTTTGAGGTGTGCCGGCGGCTTAAGGCGGACCCCAAAACTGTGGATATTCCGGTTATTTTTCTGACCGCTGCGACCGATCTGGACAGCATTACCGGCGGGTTTGAACTGGGTGCGGTCGACTACGTGGTGAAACCATTCAACACGGCCGAACTGGTATCCCGGGTGAAAACCCATCTGGAGCTGAAGCGGAACCGGGAAGCGCTGCGGGAAATGATCGCGGCAAAGGACACGTTTTTTTCCATCATGTCCCATGATCTTAAGAGTGCAATTTTTGGGCTTTCCGGGCTTTCTGCCAACCTTTTGGACCGGTTCGACGCCCTGATCGCGGGCGAACTGTCTGAGAAAAAAATCGAGCGTATGCGTCACTCGATTACGGTGTTGGAGGAAACCTCGAACGGGGCCATGAAGCTTTTGGAAAACCTGCTGGAATGGTCCCGGACCCAGACCGGGCGGATTCAAGTGGTTCCGCAGCGGGTTGCCCTGGAGGCCGTGGTTCAGGATACTTTCTCCTTGCTGGCGAATGCGGCTCAGTTGAAAGAGATCAAGCTGCGGTCCGAAATTGCTTCCGACGCTTTTGCAATGGCCGATCTTTCCATGCTCTACACCGTGCTGCGCAACCTGCTGTCCAATGCGATCAAATTTTCACATTCGGGCGGAACCGTAGCGGTGACGATCCAGCGCAAGGAAGCTGAATATGAGGTGACTGTGGCCGATACCGGTGTGGGCATGAAGCCCGAGGACATCGCTCGCCTGTTCCGGATTGACAGTCACTTCAGCACGCCGGGTACGGCTTCGGAGCGGGGAACCGGGCTCGGGCTCCTGCTGGTCAGGGAATTCGTCGAGCAAAATGGGGGAACGATTAGGGTAGAGAGTGAACCGAGCGCGGGCAGCCGCTTCATTTTCACAGTTCCCGCCGGATAAATCAGCACAATCATTTCCTTTCCAAGCCTTTCCCTTGACCCTGACGGTGCGTCATGGCCTACAGTGAAGGCGGAGGTGATCCCGCATGGCCTATCAGATTAAAGAGGTTGCCGATCTGGCAGGCATCAGTGTCCGTACCCTGCATTACTACGACCAGATTGGACTGCTGACGCCCTCGGCGGCAAGCCCGGCCGGATACCGGATTTACAGCGATGCAGACCTTGAGCGGCTTCAGCAGGTTCTCTTTTATCGTGAACTGGGTTTCCCACTGCAGGAAATCAAACGGATTGTCGGTCACCCGGGCTTTGACCGGGAAAAGGCATTGGAAGGCCAGCGGGAACTACTGCTTCAAAAGCGAGCCAGGTTTGATGCCATGATCGAAACTGTGGATCAGACCCTCCGCACGATGAGGGGAGATGGAACCATGAGTAAACGCGAAATGTTCAAAGGTATGGCCCGGGAGGCGTGGGACCGCCACCGGAGCGAGTACGCCGAAGAAGCCCGAGCACTGTACGGCTCGGAAACCGTGGATAGATCGGACCGTCGGTTCGAAGCCCTGACCGATGACGAGCGGGCTCAGGCCATGGAAAACTGGGAAGCCATCTACAAGGCGCTTGCCCGGCACATTGGCGGCGATCCGACCGATCCGGAGGTCCAGGAACTGGTTGCCGCTAAACGGGCCCACATCAGCCGGTATTTCTACGACTGTACACTGGAGATCTTCCGGGGTTTGGGTGAGCTCTACGTCAGTGATTCCCGTTTCACCAAAAACATCGACCGGTACGGTGAAGGGCTAGCGGCTTTTCTGCAGCAGGCGATCGGCGCCTATTGCGATAGTCAGAGCGGCAGATAAAAAAAGCGGGCCGCCGGTTTTAACAAACCGTCAGCCCCAGGTTAGAGAGTCGTACATTGGTTGAGCGGAAAATATAATGAACCGTTTCATCGAAATCGGTCATTATCCTGTTATGGCTTGGCAACCAAAATATTAGGTATCCAAACTAAATATCGTTTAAAAAACGGGCTTAAAAGCCGTCGGCTCGCGGCCCGTTTATCGCCTTTCGCATAGAATGCCGCTATTTCTTCCCAGCGGCTTCGTCCGTATCGGCTAAAAGCTTGGTAAGAATCTCATTCAAGCTTTTACGCTCCTCGGCGTCCAGCCGCTGGAACACCCGGTCCGCCATGGCCTGTTCGATCCGTTCGAGTTTCCTGCAGACCTCCTGCCCGCGCTGGGTTACATGAACTTCGACCACGCGGCGGTCTTCCTCAATCCGTTCCCGGTCGACCAGTTCCTTTTTCACCAGCCGGTCAATCACCGGAGACAGGGTACCAACCGTCAGATTCATCTTCTTAGCCAGGCTGGTGATCCGGTCCGTGCGGTTGTTACGCAGCTGGTACAGGGTTCGGACATCGCCGGGGGCCAGGTGATCCAGGCCAAATTCCCGCAGCACATTCTGTTCGATGGCGCGATAATTAACGATCAGACGCTGGAACAGCGGCAGTAATTGATCGACGTCGCGGGCTGCCATGAGAACACCTCCCGGATAGTTTGGGCCCCAAAACGTATAAAAGTAGTCTACGTCCTGAACGGGATGGTGTCAATCCGGGAAATGAGAAAAAATATTCCACCGGGGAAGTTTTTGTCCGGGTGGTTGGAGGCAGTCTCCAGGCCTACCGGCTCACCCAGGGACCAGCTTGCCCTTCGCCAGAGCGCCTTTTATCCCTCCAGTCTTTAGAGAAAAGCCCGCCCACCCCGCTAAGGTAAGAGCCTTCGGCTCGTTCAGTCACTTGGGCGCACATGATACCCGCAAAGGGGCCGGGAAAGGACACCCTTCAGCGATGCAGTGTTATACTGAATGGAAGAAACGTAGGACTGGCACGGGCGCAGGCAGGAAACCGAAGAAATCGGAAAGAACAGAGAGATACTTAAGAACAATGTTCAAAAAGTATTTTTGGATTAATCTTGGTATCATCATTATTCATTATGCATTGTGTCGGATTGTTCTATTTGTTTTCGAATCAATCGCGCTGCATCGATGGATTACAGTCTATACCACCGAGGAGCTTATCGGTTATTATTGGATTTTGACAGTGCTCGTTATAATGGCATATTGCGTTGTGGGCTTCTGTTTAACCGGGCAAGATTCGATAAATATTAGGTTATCATCGTTATTCTTATTAACCGTTTTCTTAGTATTAGGTTGGTTTAGTAAAGCGATGTATGGATTATCCGACTTCGATTTCTTTTGGCATTTTAATTTCTCATTCTTTCCATTATGGTACTTGAATGACTGCAATCAACGAATTAGCTTCATTCTCCAGTTATTACCCACCATATGCATGACTTTGGGTGTTGTCTTGTCAAAGACAGCAGTACGATGGCAACCAAAGGAACAGCAGACCATAAGCGAATAGAGATTATTAGCGTACATTAAGCCCGAAAAAGGGGAAGCACACTGCTTCCTTTTTTCACTGACCATATTCCGTTTCAAACGGATATAATAGGCGATCAAGCGTCATGGAGCTGCAGGCTCCTACATTCCGGGGCGGGCGGGTCATAATCCAAAAGACATTGAGTGACCAACCGGCATTCTGGCGCGGGGCAAGGGGACAGGCAGCGGGAGCCCGTTGAGGCGGCGCCGTCCATACATCCCGGCGAAGCTGAGGGGTAATTGCGGGTTCTGCTCGGCATGGATGCCGAGCACCTGGGACCGGGCACGGAGGCCCGGTGTCCCAGGTTGGTTCCGCAATCCCGAAAGCAAGCCTTGGATGTATAGGCGACGACTCGTAGGGCGCCCACTGCCTGTCCCCTTGCCCCGCGCCTCCCCCGGTAGCTCACTTGACCTGCTTAATCCAATTAGCGTGCAATCCTTACGCGAGCTGCGGATGTATAGGCGAGAAGTCGTGGCCCGCCAGAGCGCTCGCTTGACCTCCGCCCACCGATAGCCCGCTCGCACCACAACGCCAAAAAAGAAGCCCGAGGCTGGCGGCCCCGGGCGCAGGTTGCTCTAAGGCGAGAGTTTGGAACAGGCTTGATCAGTCGATCCAGAACCGCTTGGCCTGAGCTGCCAGGTCCTCGCGGAAATCCGGATCTGCAATATTGATTAGCTCTTTGATTCGCTGGGAGACGCTTTTAAACCGCAGATTGGCCACACCGAATTCGGTGACCACATACTCGACCTCCGAGCGCGGTGTGGTGACAATTGTTCCCGGAGGCATAAACGGAACAATGGATGACATTTTTTTGCCTTCTTTGTTGCTCCAGGTGGCATTGAGCGCGATGATGCTTTTGCCGCCTTTGGACAGGGCCGCACCCTGGACGAAATTCATCTGGCCGCCGGTGCCGCTGTACTGACGGTGGCGGATCGATTCGGCGCCGACCTGTCCGGTCAGGTCCAGAATCAAGGCATTGTTGACCGAGATCAGGTTGTCGTTCTGGCCGATAATCCGTGGATCATTGTTCCACTCCACTTCGGTGAACATAAAATCCTCATTGTGGTCGACGAAGTCCCATAGTTCCTTGTCGCCGACGCAGAAAGTGGCATTGACCTTGCCTGGATTGAAGTTTTTCTTCGAGCCGTTGATAACGCCCAGTTTCATCAATTCCATGAACGATTTCTGGATGACCTCGGTGTGAGCCCCGAGATCTTTCTTATCATGCAGAAAGTAGCCGATCGCGTCAGCCAGACCGCCCAAGCCCAGCTGAATGGTCGAACCGTCCGGGATCATGTCCGCGATATAATGGGCGATCTTCCGTTCAACCTCGGTGATCGGAATCCCGGGGATTTCCGTCGGATCGGAATCGCTTTCGCAGAGGTAGTCGATTTCGGAAATATGGATCTTGAAAGCATCTCCGACCAGCCAGGGCGATTTGGGATTGACCTCCACAATGACCAGTTCCGAATTATCGATTGCGCGCTTGGGCATCAGACCGCCGAAGCTCGACCGGTTCAGCCAGCCGTTTTCGTCGGGCGGCGTGCAGACAAAGGTTGCGACCCGGCCCCGCTTCTGATCCATCCAGGCGCCGAGTTTGTTCAGGTGAGTCGGGATGTAGCTTGCCGTTCCCCATTCCAGGCACATTCGTTCCACCGGACCGACGAACGGGGTCTCGATCCGGATGTTCTCTTTATACTGCGGCTGCATAAAATCGTACAGTTTCAGGGCCAGGCCCAGGCAAATCGTGACCCCCTTCAATTCGGTGGCCCGGTTAGCCAGAGCGATATTGAACTCGTGGGGAATTGTGGTGCCGCCCGGCATCATAATCGTGTCGCCGCTGTTGATCATGGCGGCCAGATCAGCCGGACTCCGCAGCTTGGCCTGGTACTCCTCCTGAACCGAGCCATACTTTTTCGCATTTTGAACTGTCCGCATGATGAAACCCTCCCTAAGAATTCAGACTATACTAAATATTTCTGCAATAATCGTGCCAGGTTGGGCGGGGCGGAAAAGGCGGGTTTTTCCGGGTTTTTGTTTTGGCGAATTTTGACCTTCTGTCCGGGAATTCGGACACAGGATTCCATATACCGGGGATGAAGCGTGCATTACGGCGGACGGGTAGGGTGTCCGGGGAATTGGACATTGTCCGGGAAAATGGACACAGCTGCGGGCAGCGCGGGGAAAGCCGCCCTTGGATAAAGAAACACAGAGGACAGCTGATAATATAAGAACAAGGTTTATCGGAAAGCCTAATGACCACCGATTAGCCTTGTTCTTACAGTATCAGCCGCCCCCATTCACCATTGGCGCTTGTCCCGTTGTCCTGGGCTGACGGATGAGCGGGAGTATGCTATTTGTTATCTGGTTTCCGAAAAAGAACCAGTTCGTGCAAATACTTAACATCGGAAAAAAGCAGGGTATCCTCAGCCTTACCAATGTGAAAGGGGTAAATGCATTCCTTTTGCCAGCTCAATTCCAGCGGGTTATCCGTGAAGCAGCCATGAATCGCCAATGTTTCGAAGTCCTTGAACAGATCCATAATTTGCTCGCGCCTATACCCGCGCGTGCTGTGCGCAATGGGCGATTTATCCACATTCAATCGTTCTGTGGTGTAATACAGGAATAGCATCCCGCCTGGTTTCAGCACGCGATAAAACTCCGCCGCCATTCGGCCTACCAGTTCGTCATCCATGACATGAATGATGACACCCATGTTTAACATAATATCAATGCTCGCGTCCTCCAGCGGGATGTTGTCGCCGAAAGCGCAAAGAAAGTTGACGCTGGCCGGAGATAAACCTTTCGCTGTGGATAAAACCCGTTCGGAGATGTCGATGGCATAAATGTTTGCCGGGTTGGCACCCCATTCAATGAAAGGCCGGAACCGGCTGCCGTCACCGCAGCCGACATCGGCAATTTTCAGATCGGCTAAGCACGGTATTTCCTGATTGATCAGGTGGGTCAGCATCAGTCTTTCCATCATTTTTCGGTGAATGAAATAGGGGAGGACCTGCTTCAGCGAAAGAGTGTTTCCCGGGCTATAGTCGGCAAAATCGGTTTAATACCAATTGAAGAATTGTTTCAACCTCTGTTTTTCGTCCATTAAAGCTCCCTACGCGCATATTCTTCATAAGTTATCGGGAACTATTCGCAGATTCTTGAGAGAGACAAGCTGGGAACGGGGGTACGGTTTGAAGTGAACTCTCCAAAATAGACACCATGCGGACGCTTTCAGGCTGTTACGAAGACTGATGTTTTGTGACGAACCGTTCGCTCTGCTTCCTTGTTCCGGCGGCTCACGCCATCCACCCAGCCGAAGCCATTCCCCCAAAAAAGAGGCCCGAGGTTGGGGCCTCGGGCGCAGGACATTTTATGGCGAGAGTTGGTGTTAGGCTCTGATCAGTCGATCCAGAAGCGCTTGGCCTGAGCTTTCAGGTCCTCGCGGAAATCCGGATGGGCGATGTTGATGAGTTCCTTGACCCGCTGGGAAACGTTCTTGAACCGCAGATTGGCCACGCCGAACTCGGTAACCACGTATTCGACCTCCGAACGTGGGGTGGTGACGATGGTTCCCGGCGGCATAAACGGCACGATAGACGACATCAATTTGTCTTTTTTCCCTTTCCAGGTGGCGTTAAGCGCGATGATGCTCTTGCCGCCCTTGGACAACCCAGCTCCCTGAACGAAGTTCATTTGGCCGCCGGTGCCGCTGTATTGGCGGTGGCGGATCGATTCGGCGCCGACCTGGCCGGTCAGATCCAGAATCAGGGCATTGTTGACCGAGACCAGATTGTCATTCTGGCCGATGACTCGGGGATCGTTATTGTATTCGACCTCGGTGAAAATGAATTCATCATTATGATCCACGAAATCCCACAGTTCCTTGTCGCCGACGCAGAAGGTGGCCATGACTTTACCGGGATTGAAGTTTTTCTTCGAGCCGTTGACCACGCCCAGTTTCATGAGTTCCATAAACGATTTCTGCACGACCTCGGTATGGACGCCGAGGTCTTTCTTGTCTTTGAGGAAATAGCCGATCGCATCGGCCAGGCCGCCCAAGCCAAGCTGTATAGTGGAACCGTCCGGGATCATATCCGCAATATAATGGGCGATCTGCCGCTCGACATCGGTGATCGGAATGCCCGGGATTTCCGTGGGGTCGGAATTGCTTTCACAGAGGTAATCAATCTCTGAAATATGAATTTTGAAGGCGTCGCCATTGAGCCAGGGGGATTTTGGATTGATTTCGACGATGACCAGATCCGAACGGTCGATCGCGCGCTTGGGCATCAGGCCGCCGAACGCGGAGCGGTTCAGCCAGCCATTTTCATCAGGCGGTGTGCAGACAAAGGTTGCGACCCGGCCTTGCTTTTGGTCCATCCACGCGCCAAGTTTATTGAGATGGGTCGGGATATAAGCGGCGGTGCCCCATTCCAGCCCCATTCGTTCCACCGGACCGACAAAAGGCGTTTCAATCCGGATATTATCCTTGTACTCCGGCTGCATGAAGTCGTACAGCTTCAAGGCCAGACCCAGGCAAATGGTAACATCCTTCAGTTCAGACGCCCGCTTCGCCAGGGAGAGATTGAATTCGTGCGGGATGGTTGTGCCGCCCGGCATCATAATGGTGTCGCCGCTGTTGATCATGGCGGCCAGCTCGTCCGGGTGCCGCAGTTTCGCCTGGTATTCCTCCTGAATCGAACCGTACTTTTTCGCATTTGGAATTACGCGCACGTTGAGACCTCCCCAAATCGATTTTGAATCCTATTAGTGCAAGATTTGTGCCAGGTTTGAAAGATAGGAGAAACGCGGTATGAGCGCGTTTTGAAACGGGTGAAAAGGATGAGGGTGTCCGGGATAATGGACAGAAAGATTGAATTGAGGGAATAATCGTACGGTTAAGCGAACAATAGGCCTGTCCGGGAAAATGCACACTGTCCTGAAAAATGGACACTGCCCGCACGGTTGACTGGAACCGGTGTGATTGATTGGCAGTGATAAACCCGGGCGCCGAGTACCGAACCGCCATCTTCAAGGTACAGGTCATCGAACCGGCTTCGCTGGACTTATCGGCTTACGACCTTGATTGGACGGTGGTTTACAACAATGGAAAACCAACCGACGATGATATCTACGGGGCGAAGGATTCGAATGAAATTGTCGTCGTCGTCAACAAAGGGGACTGGCCGCGTCTGGTGCTGGACTATGGGGAGGGGACCGAAGTCTGGTTTGATCTGCAGTAGCCAGGACAGCTGACATCATCCTGCTGTAAAAATAGCGAAGACAAGGGCATCGGCCCTTGTCTTCGGTCGTTTCTGGTTGTTTCTCTACGCTTACTCGGTGATGCCCAGTTCCGCCATTTTCGTGTACAAAGCCGAGCGGCTGATATTCAAGAGTTTCGCGGCAGCCAGGCGGTTGCCCTCACTGGCCTGCAGGGCGCGCAGGATGGTTGCCTTTTCGGCTTCGCGCCGGGCGGCTTTCAGGTCGAACCCGGCATAACCATACGCTTTGGCGAATTTACTTTTCGCGATGCCGGTGAAGCGCAGCAGATTGTGGTTTGAGATCATGCCCTCCTGGGTGTCGATGCAGGCGCGCTCCATCACGGTGTAGAATTCGCGGATATTGCCGGGCCAGTGATAGCTGGTTAACAGGTCGTAGGCTTCCGGAGTGACCCCTTCGATATGGGTGCCGTTTTCGCGATTGTGCACCTCGATAAAGTGCTGGCACAGCAGCGGGATATCTTCGACCCGTTCCCGCAGCGGGGGGAGGTAGATGGTAAACACGTTCAGCCGGAACAGCAGGTCTTTTCGGAAGACGCCCTGGGCCACCAGGGGATTCAACGGCACGTTGGTCGCGGAAATAATACGGACATCGACCGGGACCAGCCGGGTAGAGCCGACCCGTTCGATTTCGTTTTCCTGCAAGGCCCGCAAGAGCTTCGCCTGAGCGGTTCTCGACAAATCGCTGATTTCGTCCAGAAAGAGGCTGCCTCTATCGGCCAGCTCGAATTTCCCCGGTTTCCCCCCCTTGCGGGCACCAGTAAACGCGCCTTCCTCGTAGCCGAACAGTTCGGATTCGATCAGCGTGTCCGGTATCCCGGCGCAGTTGACCCGCACGAACGGACCGTCATGGCGCGTGCTTTCCTGGTGAATCGCATGAGCGACCAGTTCCTTGCCGGTCCCGGTGTCGCCGATAATCAGAACCGGGATGTTGGACGCGGAGATCATTTTGATCCGTTCCTTGGCCTCCCGAATACCTTCGCTTTCGCCGATGATGGAGGCGACCGAGTAGCGGGCGCCGGAAAGCTCGCGGACCTGCTGCTTGTAATATTTGAGCTCGCTGAAGGTTTTCCGCAGACGGTCGGCGAATTCCTCGGCCTCTTTCTGGTAGCGGAACAGGCTGAAACCGACCGCGCCAATCACCTGGCCGTCACTGATGATCGGAATCCGGGAAACGAAGCGGGATTTGCCATTGAGCTCCCACAGTTCGGCAATAATCGGCTTTCCCGTCTTAACCACTTCGAGCATGCGGGTGCCGGGGAAAACCTCTTCAATCCGCCGGCCGATAACGGTTTCCCGCTTGAGACCCGATTCCCGCTCGTAGTGTTCGGTGTAAACCCGGACGATCCCCTCTTCATCAATGATAATCGCGCCTTCGATGCCGGCGAATAGGGTCTCCAACATTTCCAGTTCACGCGGGGTCAAATCCCGCAGCCGAATCATCCTCATCACCCCGATTCGACCGGCATTACGAGCCGGCATTCCAACCGTTTCTTTCAGCATTGCAGCAGCGTTGGTTTATGATTGCGCTTTCGGCAGTTTGCGTACGATTACGAAGCCAAGCACGAGCATGATCACAATGAGAAGCCCATTAAACAGGACGCGGGTCGAAACCACCTGGTTCGACGCCGGTACGGCAAAGGAGTGCCGCGGTCCCAGGGTTCCCTGGTTTAGATCGCTCTTTTCCAGTTCCGCCTTGAAGGCGGCCAGGTCATATTCGGGTGCCGCCGCGTCGCCCTTTCCGAAAACCAACCGGTAGTTGTGATCCGGCACAGCGGCAAAAACTAAGCGATCCACGGTGAACAGGGCAGTCACCTTGGATGGTTTCAAGGCTTTGTTGTCGCCGTCGCGCACCACCAGTTCGAAGGCTCCCGGTGCCGCCGTTTCCGGCAGATCGATTGACGTGTGGCTGGCCTGCGCCTTTTTCAAGGTAAGCTGGTACAGGGTGCCGCCAGCCAGATAAACCCGATGTTTGCCTTCGATCCGGAACAGTTCGTAGTCCCGCGAGAAATCCCCGGAAAGTGAAAGGGTCAGGCGGTTCACCCGGACCCGGTTCGGATTGGAAATCCGGTAAACCGAGGTTTTGTTTTCCGATTTGAAGGTATAGGGCAGGGCGGTTTCGCGAGTATAGCTGGCGTAGGTCCGGCTGACGGTGCCGACAAAGCGGGGAACCAGCGAGGATACCGAAAGCCCGTCCAGGTTGTTGATCAAGTACACGCGGTAGAATCGGTATTTGTAGCCCTCGTCGAAAGTGATCGATTTCTGGGCTTTGTCATTAATCCGATAGACTTTGGTTTCACTGAGCCGGTCCCAGGTGAGGTTGTCATAGCTGCCGTAAACCGCGGTGCGAACCAGGAATGGCGTATCGTCGATGATCACATCGAGCTGATTGACCAGCGGATCGGTATTGGCCGGAACCGTCACCGAATAATCGTACACGGTATCCTGCTTTACCTGATAGGTGCGCAGCTGGAGAGCATCATACGACCGGTCCGGTTCGCGCAGCACGGACTCAAAGGCGTTGATCACGGCATAGGGAACAAGTTCGCCGTTTTCGTCGGCGATCCGGACATCCTGAAGATTAGTCCCGGCACCGCGATAGGTATCGGTGTCCAAAAAGACTGCGGTATAGGGATTGGACCCGTTGATTTTGATTTCCTTGAAATATTTCCAGCCCTTCAGCGCATCGGGCGCTTTCGCGGCCAGTGCTGGCAGCCCGGCCAGGACGAGCAAGGCGGTTATCAGTGCGATCCAGCGTTTCATTCGTTCTCCTCTTTCCCGGTTTGCGGCGGCGGGGTGAGATTAAGCCGCCGGTCTTGCGACTCCAGTTTCTGATAGATGTAGGAAATAGCCAGGAAGACGACGCCAAAGCCAAAGAAGGCGAAGATCCGGGTCAGGCTGGACAGTCCTGACAGGTCGAGGAAGACCAGCTTCGCGGTCGCCAGCAGGGCCAGCCCCAGACCGAACCGCCGGATGTAAACATAGTATTGTTTCAACCCGTAAACGACCAGAGCCAGCGACAGGATCATCATGGCGAAGCTTTCCACGAAGTGACTGCTCGGGATCCAGAAGAACTGGCAGCGGCGGACTATAATGATGGCGATGATCAGGTAAATCGCCAGAATCACCGGGTACCATTCCAGGTTGTAGCCAAAGCGTGAAAGCACCGCAAGTACGGCCTTGCGCAGGGTTGCGAAGACGAAACCGAGCAGGCCGATGAGCAGAACCAGGGTGATCCAGGAAACCGGGTCGTTTACACTGGCAGGTCCAAAGGCACCATTCGGAAAGACTGAGTCAGTCGCCAAATTTAGAATCACCAGATCGATCACAGCGATCACGACACAAACCGCGCCGGCCACTATCCGGTCCTGGGTGAGCTTTAGCCGGTGCATTCCGTAACAGACCAGGACGGCTGCCGCCATACAGGTCAGCGCGGCATAGAAGTCAACCAGATGCCAGTTCCAGTCGATATACGGCCTAACCCAGGCATCAAATGCCTCACTGGATTCGATCACCGCGTAAAAGAGGATATGGGCCAGGATGAAGTATTTTGCGAGGTTAAAGCCCCTGCCGAGCACTGAAATGACGGAGGAGCCGTCCGAATTGGGCCGGTGGGCGGCGATGACGGCGGCCATACCCACGGTCAGCAGGGCGAAACGATAATGATGCATCGGATCGACGGAATCGGCCGCGATCACGAACGCGGCATAGGAGAGGCCTAGAACCGCCCAGCCGGCCCACTGCATCAGTTTGGAATCCAATCTGAGCCCGTAGATTACCAGGAAGACCGCTTCAATCGTCCAGCCGATGCTGAGCCAGACTTTGCCGAACTGGAACGGCACCACCAGGGTGACGAAGGTGAGCGCGGTCAGGTAGAAAATCGTCCGCATCAGCCGTTCCTGGGGAACGATGCGTTCCAGCAGGCGGCCGAGACCGATATACAACAGCGCAAAGCCGACCGCCAGGAAGCCCCGGTAATCGTCCCAGCCAGCCCGGCTTAGAATCCAGTAGGCCGAGGCGCAGCTGACGGTGGTGTTTAAAGCCAGCAGGAAGATTTCCTGCTGGGCCAGCGCAGTGCGGAAGCGAACCGCATAGCCCAGGATGATCGCCAGATACAGGGCGAACATCCCCATGACGAACAGCAGGGAAGGCACAGCCCTCGGGAGGCCCGAAATCAGGTACAGCATCACCGGGATGGAGAGCAGGAGGCCGACCCAGCTGACAATCTGCCATTTTCGGACCAATGAAACCGCCAACAGCATGGCGTTCAGCAGGAAGACATAAGCCATGGCGATGTATACGGCGGTTACGGTCAGATCCATATTAAAAACATAAGCGAAGAAGGGAAGATAACCGCCGATCAGGCCGAAGACCGCGATGCCCCTGGAGTTGTAGCGGAGTGATAAGGCCACGGTTCCAAGGGTAACCAGGACGGCAAAGAGCGCCGCGGCCTGAAGATCAAGGATTTCCAGAAAGAAGTAACTGGAAAAGGCCGTTATATACAAGATGGCGATCCCGCCGGAAACCAGGCCCAGCGCAAAGGTGTTCTGCTGTTTCCGGTTCAGGAGTTCACCGCCGCTCAGAAAACCGAGGCCCAGCACCAGAAGCAGCACACCTTTCGCGTACGGACCGGGATGGAACCAGTTATTGTATCCGTATTTCACCAGCATTACGGTGGCCACCACAATGAGAAAGATCCCGAGTTTATTCGTCCAGCTCAAGCCGAGCAGGCGTTCCAGGTTGTTCTGGAAGAGGCGGCGCTGCACAGCGGCCGCGTCGAGCGGTTCGTCGCCAAATTGCTGGCAGCGGGCATCAAGCTCAGTCATCCACTGCTGCCGTTCCTCGGCCAGGGCTTTACGTTTTTCGGCCAGGGTGCCGCTCACCTTGGCGGTCAGCTGGTCAAGTTCCTCCTTCAGCAATGCCTCTTCGGCCATGAGCGCATCGCTGAGTTTGGCCCGAATTTCCTGAAGCTTGTTTTTAAACTGCAGCTCAAGCAGGAACAGCCGGTTGTTTTCACCGTTTTCAGCATTCTGGAAATAGGTCTCCATCTTCCGGCGTGAGATTTTCAGGATGTTGAGCCGTTCGTTCAGAATCTGTTCGTTCAATGCGACCCGGAGCCTGGCGTTTTCGGCCGAGGCATCCGAAAATTGACCAGAAAGCCGGGTGTTTTCGGATTGCAGCCGGGCTAGTGTGTTTTTTAGCTCTTCATTCTCACGCACCACCCGGTCTTGATCATAAGCGGCAATGATCTCCTGGAGTTCGGAAACCGATTGGGATTCTGCCTGAAGCAGTTTGGTAAGACGTTCCCTTACATCCATAGCTTCCCTCCTCAAGGTATGGTCTGTCATTATTGTAAAGGAATCGCGGTTCGTAATGGAAGGGCGGGTTGGTGAACCAGGCAAGCGCCGGGAAACATTCATGATGGCTTGCAGCGGTCCTAAACCGGTGTTATCCCGGTATAATCCCCGAAAACAAGGCGATTAAAGGATCAAGCCATTTGAACGGCTGCGCGATATATGAAGTGGTGCAACTTATTGTTGAAGGCCCTGAAATGATTGTGCCCTTAACCGGGCAAGGAGTGCTGGATGCCGCATCAATTCAACCGCGTGTTTCACCCGGATTATCTCGCGTATAACCGCAGAATCATCCGGGAGAACCGGGACGACAATCCGACGGTTGTTCCCGCGCTGCCGGCGGCGGTTCGGCAGCTGTATCTTAAGCTGCTCGACCTGGGGGTCGACGTTCGGTTCAAACGTTATATCGATTTTACATACATCCCCGGTGCGCCGCTGCTGCTGGCTGGGCGCAAAACGATCCGACACCTGATCACACCGCGCCATATCGTCATTCACCTGCCAGCCGGGCCGCTGGCCGCTAAGCCCGAAATGCATATCGCCCACGCGCTGCTGATCACGCTGTTTGAGCAGGCCGGAATTGGGCTGACCGAGTTTCAACGCCGCAAATACCGGGATGAACGGCTGTTGGAGTGGGTGCTCCAAAACCTGCACGACGGGCTGATTGAGCGGCATCTGCTTCAAATGGGGTATGATATGCTGACCCCGGCGACCGAACTGCTCGATGAAGCACACCATGCGTTCGCCTATAAAATCGAGTCGGCGAGTCTTCCATTGCCCATCTGGTTCTGGGGGTATTTCCTCCTGGTCTGCATCCTGGATATCGGATACGCCCGGTCCTATCTCGAAAAGGCCGGGTCGGTCTGCCCGGGCACGCTGCTTTTGTGTGCGGAAACCCTTGCCTTGATTGCGGCGACCGGACCGTTGGAGCAAAGCGATGGTTTTGCGGAAGCGATCACGGGGATCGAATCCCTGTACCGCTCCTTTTTCGAGCTGGTCCCCAGCGCCGTTCAGGACGAGGAAAGACACTATGTGCTGCGTATGGATGTGTGGATCGACCGAATCCTCAAGCCGGTTTAACCGTGGCGCATTGATATCCGTAGCACAAACCAACGGCAAGTTATGCCAGGACCGTTCGTCTTCTTACACCCCGCACCCCCTTATCAAACCCTTCCGCAACCGCACAAGCCGGAGGCTTCCCGCGTTTACCCCGAAAATGGTATGCTGAAATCATGGCGGTTTTGGCCGCTAGCCTTTAGGAATTGCTGAACCTGGCTTTTATTGCGAATGATTGATGGGCGTACCGAAACAATCACGGAAAGGGAGATGAATACGTGAAAGAAGCGATGCTGATTAAAGACGGTGTTTGGTGGGTTGGCGCACTCGATCCTGCGCTCAGGGTTTTCGACATCATCATGTGGACCGATTATGGGACGTCCTACAATGCTTATGTGATCAAAGGAACTCAAAAGACGGCTTTGGTTGAGACTGTCAAGGAAAAATGGCTGCCGGAATACCTTGAACGGGTTAAACAGATCGTTGATTTAAAACAGGTGGATTACCTGATTCTGAACCACACCGAGCCGGACCATGCCGGATCAGTCGCCGCGATCCTGGCGGAAGCTCCGCAGATTCAAGTGGTGGCGAGCCCGGTCGCCTTGAACTTTTTAGCCGGGATTGCGAACCGGGAGATCAAGGGAACACCGGTCGGCGACGGCGACAGCCTGGAGCTCGGGGGAAAAACGCTGCGCTTTATCGATGCGCCGTTTCTGCACTGGCCGGATACGATTTATACCTATGACGAACAGGACCGGATTCTGTTCACCTGTGACTCGTTCGGTTCTCATTTTGCGGACGAGCGGGTTTTTGACGATGTCAAGGAAGCCGATTTCGATACGGCCTTCAAATACTACTTTGATAACATCATCGGGCCGTTCAAGCCGCACATGCTGGCGGCCCTGGATAAGATCAAGGATCTTCCGCTCGAAATCATCGCCACAGGTCACGGCCCGGTACTGCGCAACGATCTGCCCAATTACCTGGCAACCTACCGCGCGTGGGTGACCCCGCCGCCGAAGCATGAAAAACCGGTGGTCGTGATTCCGTATGTCTCGGCGTACGGCTACACTCGGCAGCTCGCCAACAGCATTGTGGAAGGCATACAGATGATGGGGGAATTCGATATCCGCGTCTATGACCTGGTTGAAACCCCGGTGGATCAGGCGGTCGCGGAGATTGGCGAGGCAGATGCTTTCGCGATTGGTTCGCCGACGCTTGTCGGCGATGCCCTGCCGAACATTTGGGAACTGCTGATTAAGCTGAACCCGGTGATTCACGGCGGCAAACTGGCCGGGGCCTTCGGCTCTTACGGCTGGAGCGGCGAAGCGGTCCCCAATATGGAGGCCCGCCTGACCAGCCTGCGGATGAATGTCGTACCCGGTCTGCGGGTGAACTTCAAGCCATCCGAACCGCAGCTGGAAATGGCCTTTGAGTGGGGGGTCAACTTTGGCCGCAAGCTGATCGATCACCTGCAGCCAGCCAGCAAAACCCAGTGGAAATGCCTGGTCTGCGGCCAGGTCTTCACCGGCGAAGAGCCTCCGCACGTCTGCCCGGCCTGCGGTGTCGGTCAGGAAAACTTCGAACGGGTAGAGATGGAAGACGAATTCACCAATGATACAAAGGAAACCTTTGTTGTGGTCGGCGGCGGCATTGCAGGACTTTCCGCGGCCGAGGCGATTCGGAAACGAAACGGTACCGCGGTCATCAAGTTTCTGACCGCGGAAAAACACCGGGTTTATTACCGGCCGGCCTTGTCCGATTACCTGAGCGCGGATCTTACGGATGAAGAACTGTATGTGCACGATCCGGCCTGGTATGACGAGCACCGGATCGAACTGGTGACCGGGGCCGAAATGACGGCGATCGTTCCGGGCGATAAGAAAATCGTGCTGCGGGATGGCCGCGAGGTCACCTACGACAAACTGATTTTGGCGACCGGCGCGCGCTGCAACATCCCGCCGATCGACGGCGTCAACCTGCCGGGATCGTTCGTCCTGCGCCAACTGGATGAAGCGGCGGCGATCAAAAAGGCCGCTGCCGGGGCAAAAAGCGCGGTTGTGGTCGGCGGCGGCGTGCTCGGCCTTGAGGCAGCCTGGGAGCTTCGCTCCCGCGGCCTGGATGTGACAGTGGTCGAGTTTGCGCCCCGAATTATGCCCCGCCAGCTCGATCCGGCCGGATCGGCCAAGCTGGAGGCCGTTATTCGGGAAACCGGCATTCACCTGATTCTTGGGGCGGCCACCGACAGCGTGGCTGGCAGTGAGCGCGTGGAAGCGGTCAAGCTAAAGGACGGGCGGGTTCTTCCGTGTGAAATGGTTGTCTTTTCAATCGGCGTCACCCCGAATGCCGAGATCGCCAAAGCGGCGGGGCTCACCGTGAATCGGGCGATTGCGGTCGATAAGGCGATGCGCACCAGTGCCGCCAACATCTACGCCTGCGGGGACGCGGCCGAGATTGACGGCGTCAACGCAGGGCTCTGGCCGGTGGCGGCCGAAATGGGCCGGGTGGCCGGTGCGGCAGCGGCCGGGGACTGGATCGAATACACCCAGCCCAAGCTGTCATTAATGCTCGCGGCTTTCGGCTGGGAACTTTTCTCGATGGGTGATCTGACTGCGGTGGAAGACTGTGAAACGACCGAAGTTACCGATCCGAAGGACGGTACCTATAAAAAGTATTACCGGCGCGACGGCGTGCTGGTTGGTGTAATCCTGATCGCGCCGAAGGTGGAAGCCGCCGAAGCCATGAAGGCCTTTGGACAGGGGGCCAGGGTAAAAGCCGAGAAATGGCGCTGCCGCCGCTGCGGCTACGTCCACGAGGGGCCCGAGCCGCCGGAGGTTTGTCCGGCCTGCGGCGCCCCGAAGAAGATGTTCGATCCGGTGTTCTAGGCCGAACTGACCGGAGTGACCAATTAACCGGATAACTTGAGCGATAAACGAGGGTGCCGCGGGGCACCCTCGTTTTCTTTCCTTGATATTGCTAAGGCAAAAGGATCACTCAACCATCCGAGTTATTGGGCAGCCCATATACCTGCCTTGGTGCCAGAAACTCAGGAAATTGGTCAACCAATGCGCGGCATGCCACCGAACACAAGTGACAGGCATCCACATAATGCGCTTCGTGGCCAACAGCATATTTTCGGACCAGCGCGGCAGGTCCTCCCTGCAGCAGCGGGCCGATAACCGGATGAGAATCCGGATCGTAGTTCCTAATTAGATCGGATAAAGGCGTATCCATGGCGTTTCCCATGGTCAGACCCTGGCAGAGATGAACATTGCCGAATGGATCCAGATGAACCCGAGAAGGGCTGCGCAGCTTTTCCAGCGGGCATTCGGTAAAACAGTCCCAGGATCTTGTGGGGAGTCCCGAAGTCAGCTTTTCCACGGCTCTGCCTCTGAATTTCGGGGATCCGGTATAGACCGGCGCTCCTTTTTCAGGGGTATTTTCATGTGCCGCCGCCCCGACGACGCGGATGAAATAGGCGGCCAAACCGAGATTCCGGGCTGCGGTCATCACGCGTTTCGCGGGGGTTTCATCGATTTTGCCATGGTGAAAGGCATCATCACTGACCTCGATCATGGAGAGACCGGCCTCAATGAGCGGCCGAAGCCAGCTTTGGGCATCATCCACAATCGTTGCCCAATAACAATTCGTTACAATCGAGGTTTGATATCCTTTTTCAGAGGCCATCCGGACACTCTCCAGCAGCAGCGGATAAAACAGAAACGGCTCTCCGCCTTCAAAGCTCAACGATTTGATCGTGTCGATCTTTTGGCATTCATCAATCATGGTCTTCATACCGCCGAAGGTGAAGGTACCGGTTGAAGACGGGCTGCAGGATAGAAAACAGTGATCGCATTCGCAGTTGCACAGGTAAGTCAAAATGAAATGAATGGCGTCTAATCGCATAGTGAACCTCCTTTACGCGAAAATCCCTATTTCTTTTTATACCGATCCTTGATAAATATTATATATGCGTTTCCATATAAGAAGGCATTTATAAAAAATTTGGGTTTCATTTCAGTCTAAACAGTATATTGGGAGGGACGAAAGATGGAAGTGGCGGTCAATGAATACCTGATCAGTACGGATAAAAGCCGGCTGTCGGTGGAGGCCATTTTGGGCTTACTGCGCCAGACCTACTGGGCGAACGAGCGGTCGGCGGCGGTCATTGAGAAATCCATCGCGCACTCGATCTGTTTTGGCATCTATCATGAAACCGGTCAGGTTGGCTTTTCCCGGCTGGTTACCGACTATGCGACCATGTACTGGGGCGCCGATGTAATCATCGACAAAGCCCATCGCGGCAAAGGCCTGGGCAAGGCCCTGGTCCGGAGCATGCTCGAAACCGAAGAAATACAGGGAATGAAGGGCATTCTGATGACCGAGGACGCGCACGGGCTCTATGAACAATTCGGCTTTGTCCGGGTGCCGAACCACGGCATGATCCGGCGGGTGTGAGCCCGGAAATAGAATCTCAACAGAGAGGAGGTTCACCGATGAAACAAAAGAACGTGGGAATCCTGCTTTTCGAAAATGTCGAGGTGCTCGATTTTGCAGGTCCTTTTGAGGTTTTTTCGATTTCCGAATATGAGAATGGGGAAGGGAATCCGTTCGTAGTGAGGACCATTTCGGAAACGGGCAGGCTTGTAACGGCCAGAAATGGCTTAAAAGTTCAGCCTGATAACGGTTTAAGCGACTCTCCGAAACTCGATATTCTTATTATTCCGGGCGGACCGGGTACCTATGAGATTGAAACCAAAAACCGCGCAGTGATTGAATGGATTGATCAACAGGCGCGGGAAGTTGAAGTACTGGCGTCCGTATGCACCGGCGCTTTTTTACTTGCCAAAGCGGGCCTGCTGGATGGCAGAAGAGCGACAACCCATTGGAGAAGCCTTGACCGGCTGGAAAACGAATATCCCAAGATCATGGTACAGCGTGGAATCAAGTATGTCGATGAGGGATCAATCATCACGTCGGCAGGGATTTCGGCCGGAATTGACATGTCGCTTTATCTGGTCGGCAAATTGATTGGAAAGCAAGCGGCCCTGAATACCGCCAAGCGAATGGAGTACACGCAGGGGAAATAGGCGTGGATACCTGGCGCTGATTACGAAACAAGCAGCGGAAGCGCGGATGAAATCGGCGGAAAAACGCTCAAGCCGGTAATCCGCGGATGGTATTTTGAAAGGGGTGCAGTGAAGCAAAAGCATTCACGTAAACCGGGCGCCGAGCGCCCGGTTTGCTGCGTTTACAGCATTCGCTCAATCGCGTCGGCCAGTTCGCGCGGTGTGGCGCAGCTAAACGCGCCATGGCAGTGTTTGCGATAAATCTCCATGCTGCTGTCACCGCTGTTCCATTCGTTTTCCGGGTCGGGATTGAACCAGTACACCCGGCGCACGATTCGCCGGATTTCAGCCAGAAGTTCGGGACGCGCAGGGAACCAGTTGGTCCGGGCATCACCGAAGATCAGCACCGTGCTTTCCGGGGTAAGCTGGGCCTTGAACTGGTCCAGAAAGCTGGCGAACGACGCCCCGTAATCGGTGTACCCGGTGGCGCCGCAAACATCCGCCGAAGCCAGGATGGGCTGCCGCAGGTCGCCCGGAGGCAGTTCACGCAGGGTTGCCGTAATTTCATCAGTTTGATCGATAAAGGCAAAACTGCGCACCTGCCGGAAAAACCGGCCCAGGCTGTGGACCAGGCCGAGGGAAAACGCGCTGTAAAACAGGCAGGACTGAGAGATGTCGCAAAGAGCGAAGATCACTGGCTTTTCCTTGATTTTGCGGTGCCATTGCAGTTCGGCCGGGATGCCGCCGGTGCTCATGCTGCGGCGGAAGGTGCGGCGAAAGTCGAGCGATGCGGCGGAAGAGGTTCGTTTGACCACGCTGCGCGCCGCCAGCCGCCGGGCCAGCGCGGGAACCAAAGCCATCATAGCCGTAAGATTATGCGGGGTACCGTTATAGTAGGCGGAATAAAAGTCGAGATCGAGCGGATTTTTGTGCTTCGGGCCTTTGCCCGGCTGGTTCGGACGGGTTTCGGCACGGGGACCGGCATCGTTGGATTCTCCCGGTTGGGAAGCGCCGCTGCCGCTTCCTCGTCCTAACATGGCGGCAAAAGCGGCGGCCGGATCGGCTTTCTCATCCGGGTTCCATGCGTCGGCACGGGATAATTCGTGCCCGGGTTCGGTCAGCGGCTCGGGCCAGGGCAGGGCGTTCGGGTCAAAGAACAGCCGGTAGACCTGTTCGAAGGCGGGTATGAGTGCGGCATCCTTCACCAGGGTGCACTGGAGCGCAGCCTTAAAAATGAACGGCTCCTGCCAGTCAACCGCCAGCAAAGCGCGGCAGCCGGCTTCAGAATCCGCCGGACTGACCGGAATCCCCTCGGCCCGCAGGGCTTCAATAAATGACTGAATACGGGTGAAGACGCCGTTCACGGCCGTTTCTCCCGGTTGAACAGCGGCCCTTCTAATGAACCGGACGCCGGAATTTTAGCTTTTGCCAGGGCGATGTCCTCGCGGTACTTGAGCAGAATGTTCAAGGTATCCCGAAGCAGCGAGCGGTCCAGGTCCTGGTGGCCCATCGCGAGCAAAGCCCGGGCCCAATCAATACTTTCCGCAATACTGGGCCGCTTTTTCAGCGGGAGGGTGCGCAGGTCGGCCAGCGCTGCCGCCAATTTTGCGGCCAGTTCGGGGTTCAGGCCCGGAATCCGGCGTTCCAGGATTCGCTGTTCGGTC
Source organism: Solirubrobacterales bacterium (assembly GCA_050258755.1). Lineage (GTDB taxonomy): Bacteria > Bacillota > Syntrophomonadia > Syntrophomonadales > DTU052 > JBLMZI01. The sequence continues at coordinate 131,414 of JBLMZI010000001.1, forward strand.
GCCGGGTCGGGAAAGTCCAGATACAAATAGAGACAGCGCCGCTTGAGCGCTTCAGAGAGTTCCCGTGAGGCGTTGGACGTCAGAAAAACCAGCGGCGCCGAGCGGGCCGTCAGGGTGCCGAACTCCGGCACGGTGACCTGAAACTCGGCCAGCAGTTCGAGCAGCATGGCTTCGAACGCATAATCCACCTTGTCGATTTCGTCAATCAACAGGCAGACCGGTTCCTCGGCGGTTACCGCTTGAAGCAGCGGGCGCGCGAGTAAAAACGCCTCGGAGAAAACAGCCTGTTCCACGTCGCTGACTTCCAGCTGCCGGTTGGCGACAGCCTGAATATGAAGCAGCTGTTTTTTGTAATTCCATTCATAAAGGGCGCGGGCTTCGTCAATACCTTCGTAGCACTGCAGGCGCAGCAGCTTCAGGTTATGCGCCCGGGCAAATGCCTGAGCGATCGCGGTTTTCCCCACGCCGGCCGGGCCCTCGACCAGCACGGGTTTTTGCAGGGTCCGGGCCAGCCATACCACGGTAGCGGAGGCATCGTCGGCGATATAGTCCGCGGCCAGCAGGGCTTCCTGTTCCTGGTGAATCGGGTTTGCCATACCGGTGCCCTCCTTCATTGCAGCTGCCCGAGGGCGCTGTCGACCAGATGCTGTTTGGCAAAATGTCCTGAGGAAATCACGTACATCAGCCCCTCGTTCCCGAGCAGCTGTTTGCGGATTTCAGTCCGGGATACGCCCTGTTGATATAATTCGCGAATCCGGCCGTCCAATTCCTCCATATAATCCAATTTGCGGCGCAGGGCCGCGCTGCCGTCCGTGACCGCGCCCTGAACCGCGCAGAAAATCGTATCGACATCAAGTTGAATCAGTTTTCGGACTGATTCCATCTGCTGCGGGAAGCTTTCGTCCGCCCGCAGGTATTTCACCCGCTCGCCGCAGAACAGGTCTCCGGCAAACAGCAGTCGGTGTTCCGGCTCGTAAAAGCAGACGTGATCCTGTGAATGGCCCGGGGTATGGATAACCTCGAAACGATAGCCGCCGCACGCGACGGAATCACCCAGCGGCAGCGCCCTGGAAGGGGCCGGGCGGTTCCACATCATTCGAAGGTAAAAATGCGGCTGCCGGGGCCATGGCTCGGCCATAACCGGAACCGCGTCCGGATGGGCGTAAATGGTCACGCCGAAACGGTTCTGGATTCTTCGGTTGTTGCCGGTGTGATCCTCATGACAATGGGTATTCAAAATGGTTTCGGGCGGATGATGCTCGAGCGCCAAGAGCAATTCAGGGCCTACATACGTGGTGCTGGTATCGACCAAAACCGTTCCAAGCTGAAAGCAGTAAGCGTAGTAATTGGCCATACGATGAATTGTGCGGCCGGTACGGTATACCCGGACCGGCCCGCTTTCGCGGATCGTGATCATAACGGGGTCACTCCTTTCCTAGCGTTTGGGGGTCCAATCGGGATCCAGCAAGGCCAGAAAATCCTGAAGCCAGGCGAGCCGGGTCTCCTGAACCCGGATTCCGTATTCCAGGATGGCGATGCGGACGGGATCAACCCCCCGCCGGTGCATGGTATTCCAGGCCTGTTGATAATCAGCGATGGTCTGGTGAACTGTTTCGATCTGCCGTTTTACCTTGGTCCGGGCCAGCTCGGGCTCCAGATGGCGGAAATAATTACAGCGGGCGAAAAACGGGTCTCTCCGCAAAAAGTCGTAGCGGAAAGAACGCTCTTCCCCCGTATCGGCAGCGAGCCACACGAGGAAATCCTCCCGGCCGCTGTCGGTGATCGCATAGACGTGGCGGTTGGGCCCCTTTTCGTTCTGTTCGATGGTCTTTTCGATGACGCCTTCCTGCTCCATTTTCTTCAGGGCCGGGTAAAGCTGGCCGTCATTGATCCCGAAATCCGAGAAGACTTTGGCATGGGCGGATGATTTCATCTGATAACCGTGCAGCGGGCCTTCCAAAAGCATTCCGAGCAGCATGTAACGCAGCGACATAGGGTTTTCCTCCCAGGGTACAATCCGTTCTTAACTACTATATTACATGTAAGGTATCTTACTTGTAAAGTACGCTCTCGATCTTTCATTGACTTAACGGTAAACCCAAAGCTTTAAACGCTGCAAACCCGCGTAAACCCGGCGGCAAAAAGGATTCGTCGCGGGATTTGACGAATAAGTAAGAGATATGCAGCCGATTGGGCAGACCTGGACGGGAGGAAAAGCGATGGTGGGCTCTGCGAGAATCGCAGTGTATGTCGATTCGGATCTGAAGCCGCTCATTCCCGGTTTTCTAGAGAACCGGCGCAGCGACGCGCTCCTTATGAGCGAGGCAGTTGTGAAAGGGGATTTTGAAGCGGTCCGAATTCTCGGCCACTCCATGAAAGGGGTCGGCGGGGGCTACGGCTTTGACGAGATCACCCGGCTCGGCTTGATGCTGGAACAGGCTGCCAAAGCCCAGGATTCGCTGCAGATCAAAGGGGCTATCAATCTTCTTTCCGAATACCTGGACCAGGTCGATGTTTATTATAGGGATTCCGTTTAGATAATACCGGACACGAGGACTGAACGATGGCAATACTCATTGTGGACGACTCCCGGGACAGCAGGCTGCTGATTGAGACGTACCTCCGGTCGGCTGGATATATGGAAATCAAGAGCGTTGGTTCAGCGGAAGCTGCCTTCAGTCTGCTTGGCTTGAAAAAGCCGCAGCAGCACGGATTTTCCTGCGACTTGATTCTCATGGATCTTGTCATGCCCGATATGGACGGGATTGAAGCCTGCCGCCGGATTAAATCGTCGGAGGGCCTGGCTGATGTCCCGATCATTATCATAACCGCGGATAAGGACCCGGTGAACCTTGAAGCCGCTTTTACGGCTGGCGCGATGGACTTCATCTCCAAGCCGCTCAACAAAACCGAACTGCGGGTCCGGGTCCGATCGGTGCTGAAACTGAAATCGGAAACGGACAACCGCAAAGAAGCCTATTTAAAACTGAAACATGCCAATGAACAGCTTGAACTGCTTTCCAGCCTGGACGGGCTGACCGGGATCGCCAACCGGCGGTTTTTCGATCAGATGTATGATGTGGAATGGCGGCGGAGCCAGCGGGGGCAATCCATGCTGTCCGTATTAATGCTGGATATCGATTATTTCAAACGGTATAACGATACCTACGGTCATCTGGCCGGGGACGACTGCCTGAAACAGGTTGCCGGGACCCTGTCGAGAAGCGTCAATCGTGCAGGGGATCTGGTCGCACGCTACGGCGGGGAAGAATTCGTGGTCCTGCTGCCCGGTATCGGTTCGGACAAAGCGGCCGCGGTGGCGGAGCGCATGCGAGCCGCGGTGGAAGCCTTACAGATCCCGCACGAAAACTCGGAAGCCAGCCGTTTCGTGACGGTCAGCATCGGGTCTGCTTCAGTGGTTGCCGGGGGTGGGCTGCAGCCGCAGGATTTGGTTAATGCCGCGGACGAGGCTCTTTACGCTGCGAAACAGCAAGGCCGCAACCGGTACCGGGTCGGAAGCCTGAAAGAACCGGAACAATTCGATTCACCTGTCGAAGTTCCGCTCCTTCCCGAAGATGACAGCCTGCCAGCCGGGCGGATCGGGCCCAGTGTGGTTTCATTCAATACCCTTTCGGATGCGCTTGACTCTGCCCAGGATTTCGTATTTTTCAAAAATCTTGACGGGATTTACCTGGGCTGCAATCCGGCGTTCGCGGAGTTTGTCGGCCGGCCATGGAGCGAGATTGTCGGGCGAACCGACCATGATTTGTTTTCCAAGGAAGTCGCCGATTTTTTCCGGCAGCGGGATCAACTGATGCTGGATTCCGGCGGGCCCCAAATCAACGAGGAATGGATCCGGTACCCCAGCGGCCGCAGTATTCTTCTGGAGACTAACAAAGCCCCGCTGGTCGACAAGCAGGGGAGAGTTTACGGTGTGCTCGGCGTAAGCCGCGACATTACGGAACGGAAATTGCGGGAAGAAGCGTTGAAACAGGAGCAAGATTTATTCGCCGCCGGTCCGATCGTTGCTTTCAAATGGATCCCGGACAGCGCTTCTTCCATTGAATCGATATCACCCAATGTGGAAGCGGTGCTGGGTTATGCGCCGGAAGAATTCGTTCAAGGCCGGGTTCGTTTTGATCAGATCGTGCACCCGGATGATTTCGCCGAACTGGTGGCGCGGACTGAAGCGGCCCGGGCCAGCGGGGACGGCAGTTTTGAAATAGAGGTCCGCATCCGCGATCAGCAGGGAAATGAGCGTTGGGTCTACGATTTCACCATGCTGGTCTGGGATTCGTTCGGCACCCTGGCTCATTACCGGGGTTATCTGTTTGATATTACAGACCGCAAGGAACAGGAAAAACGACTCCTGGAGAGCGAGGAACGGTGGAAATTTGCCCTGGAAGGCAGTGGGGACGGCCTTTGGGACTGGTGGCCGGACCTTGATGTCATTTATTTCTCCCGCCAGTGGAAGGCAATTCTTGGTTGGGAGGACCAGGAGATCGAAAACAATCTGATGGTCTGGGAACGGCTGGTTCACCCGGACGATTTGGACCGGGTCAATGCCGATGTGGAACAGCATTTAAACGGGCTGACCCCGTTTTATCAGTGTGAACACCGGCTATTGTGCAAAGACGGATCGTATAAATGGGTGCTCGACCGCGGCAAGGTGATGAGTAAACCCGGCGAGCCGGTCCGCTTGATCGGCGTGCATACGGATATCACCGAACGGCGGCAGGCTGAAGAGGCCATCCGGCAGGCCCGGTCGCAGATGACCGCAATCCTGGACAATCTGCCGTACCTTGCCTGGCTGAAAGATAAGGACGGCCGTTTCCTGATTGTGAACCAGGCGTTCGCGAAGGCCTGCGGCTACCCGATTGAGGCGATTATCGGCAGGACCGATTATGATATTTGGCCGGCAGAGATTGCGGAGAAGTACCGGCAGGACGACGAAGAGACCATGGCCAAAGGGGAACAGAAATATGTCGAGGAAATGCTCGCTGATCCTCAAGGGGCTTACTGGGTGGAAACTTTCAAGACCCCGATCTTCGATATCAACGGAAACCTGATCGGTACCACCGGGCTGGCCCGCGATATCACTGAACGCAAGCGGATTGACGAGGAACGGCAGGACTCTTTTAATCGGTTAACTACGATTTTAAACAGTCTGGACCAAATCATCTATATCGCCGATATGACCACTTACGAGATTCTATTCCTCAACCAGGCCGGCCAGAAAGCCTATGGCGGCATCGTTGGCAGGAAGTGCTGGCAGAGCCTGCATAAGGACCAAACCGGACCATGCGATTTCTGTTCGAATCACGTGCTGGTCGATGACGCCGGAAATCCGACCGGTGTCCATGTCTGGGATTACCGGAGCACGATCAATGGGCGCTGGTATCAGAACCGCGACCAGGCTGTCCGATGGACCGACGGCCGTCTGGTGCGCATGCAGGCATCGACCGATATCACCGAATCCATCCTGGCCCGCGAGGAACTGGAGCGGGCCAAGGAAGACGCCGAACGGGCCAACCTGTCCAAGAGCGAATTCCTGGCCAACATGAGTCATGAGATCCGGACCCCGATGAATGCCATCATTGGCATGGCAGAACTGCTTCAGGATACCGAACTGAACCCGGAACAGCGCAAATATGTGCAGACCTTCCGGTTTGCCGGCGAAACCTTACTGGTTCTGATTAACGATATTATCGATTTGTCGAAGGTGGAAACCGGGCATTTGAAGCTGGAACCGGTTGTGTTTGATCTTCGGGAAGTGGTGGAGCAGGCCTGTGATGTCATGTCGCTCCGGGCCCATGAAAAGGGATTGGAACTGACCGTGCACATCCAAAAAGGAACGCCGGACTGTCTCATCGGGGACCCGGGACGGCTGGCGCAGGTTCTTTTGAATTTGGTGGGGAATGCGATTAAGTTTACCGAAGTCGGGGAGGTCGCCGTCCGGGTTCGGGTAGAACCGCGGGAAGGTGGAAACGACTGCACCCCGGCGCATCCCTGTGTGATCCACTTTGAAGTATCAGATACCGGGATCGGTATCGCACCGGAGAAGCAGGAAATCATCTTCGATCAGTTTTCCCAGGCTGATTCATCCATTACCAGGCAGTACGGGGGATCGGGGCTGGGACTGACGATTTCCCGGCGGCTGGTCCGGTTAATGGGCGGGGATCTCTGGGTTGAAAGCAAACCATGGGAAGGAAGCACCTTCTTCTTCAATGTCGAGTTTCCCGCGGCGGAATCGTACGACCGGGTGCAGCAGCCCGGGGAAGCTTTGCGGGGATGCCGGGTGTTGATCGTGGACGACAACGAAACGAACCGGACCATTCTGACCGAGACCCTTCGGGGCTGGGGCATGTCAGCGGATCAGGCGGGCGATGCGGATCAGGGCCTGCGATTGCTTGAGCAGGCCGCGGCACAGGATCACCCCTATGATTTGGTGTTGTTGGATTACTGTATGCCCGGGATGGACGGTGCCCAAATGCTGAGCCGGATGAAAGCGGACAGCGGGTTTTCCAGGGTCATTGTGATGATGCTGACCTCGGACGCCCGAGCCGGCTATCAACAACAGTGGAAAGAGCTTGGCGCGGCCGGTACCGTGGTCAAACCGGTCAAACGCAAGGAGCTGCTGCGGGCCCTGGAAGCGGCTTACAGTTCAAACGATGACTGCATCGAAGGCACGGCGCCGGAACCAAACGGTGAGCTGAAAGGCCCGCTGCGTATTCTGCTGGTTGAGGATTCGCCTGATAACCGGATGCTGATCAAGGCTTACCTGAAAGCGATGCCGTATCAGATTGACGAGGCGGAAAATGGCGAAGTCGCGGTGACGATGGTTCAAGCGCAGAAGTATCACCTGGTTTTGATGGATATGCAGATGCCGGTCATGGACGGGTACACGGCAACCCGTGCGATCCGGAAGTGGGAAAAGGACACCGGCGCTGCGGCAGTCCCGATCATCGCGCTGACTGCGTTTGCGTTGAATGAAGATGAAGGCAAATCAATGGCCGCCGGCTGTACGGCCTATCTGACCAAGCCGATCAAACGACAGGCACTGCTGGACGCGATCTCCGCATACATCGCCTGATCAGAAAACAAAAGAGCGGGTGGATTGGCAGTTCCCTTGATTCAAAGGGGGCCGGTCAGGGCAGGTTGTAGCCTTTGTCGTCATAGGGCTGGAGCAGATCAAGCCATTTTTGCTCCATTTCAGCAACCGCGTTGCGCCAGTCTGCCTGCGGAAGTTCGCTGATGTCCAGGGTTTCCAGGATTTCGAAAACAAAGTTGTCGGGGCCGAACGCATTCCAATCAGGCAGGAGCGCGCGATAGCGGTTTGCCTTCATGTCGAGGTATGCGCGGTAGCCGTTTTTGGTGCCGACCAGATTCATGCTGGCGCCGACAAAGACCTTGCCGCTGATCTGGTTCCGAATCTGATAAACGCCCATGGGCTGCGGATTCATTTTGTATTCCTTCTTCAGCTGTTTTCTACGGTCCATGGTATCTCCAACTCCTATCGGGTTCGATTGTTTTGCCGGTTATGGCTTGACCCAGTATGCGCTTCCGTCAGGTTTCCGGTCCATGAAACCGTAGTCGATCAGGTGCCGGCGCAGCATCATCGGGTCATCGAAGATCTGGCGAATGATCGCGTTCACTTCTTTTTCAGAATAGGCCCGGCCGGGTTCGAAGCGTTTGACAAGATGCCGCAGGATCGCTACCCGCTTTTTCTCCTTTAAGGGGTAGGAATCGAGCGGACCATCCAGGCCGGTCTTGAAATAGGCATTCAGAATCTTGTCGCTTTCAGCCTGGGTGATGGCGAACCGGTCATCCACCTGTTCCGAAGCCCGGGGGATCTCAATGAACGAGAGCTTTTTCGGGGTCTGTTCCCCGAGCAGTTCCATAATCGCGAGAAAAACTCGGGCCTGCTTTTGCCGTTCCCGCAGGGTAAACCGATGGTTCCGGATGGTCGAGGTACTGCCGGTGCCGGTCACTTTCGCGACTTCGCCATCCGAAGCCCCCGCATAGAACAATTCCAGAATCGTCTTCTGGTGATCGGTCAGACCGGTCAGTTTTTTGTCCAGACTGAGCAGGTAGTGAAACATCGATTTGTGTTCAGCCGAGATATGAGACTCAATGGCCTTTTTGGCTTCGTACAGCTGATCGCCGCGGGGGTAAATGACCCCGTTTTCAAAGCGCTGACCGCAAATTAGACAGATGTATTCGCCGCTGGCCGCCTGGAGAACATATCCTTGCTTCATTTCATCCAGGGATGACTGCCAGAAGAGTTCGGCTAAGTCGATCATGCAACCAAACCTCCGTATCAGATGTTTGTAGAATACATAGACAGTATAGAAAAATGTTTAGGAAAAAGCAAGAGGGAATCGTGGAGGCGACTTCGCGGCTTCGATCGTCGCGGGGGTTGGACACTTACGGCCCTTCGGTCCGGTGCATTCAACCGGGGGGTGAATGCACCGGACCGAAGGCGAATGCGCTGACAGGCCACTTGGCAGGGTTGTGCCCGGCAAGCCAGTCAGCGGATGCTTTTCGGAAGGTCTTCGTAGTCATCGGTGTGAGCCAGATTGGCAATGGCGTTGTAAAGTCCTTCGGGCGGCCGGATCAGGAAGCGCTGGTCCAGGTTGAGCCATCCGGCCGTGGAAGTAATCGTCGCCGACTTTTTTCCGTCGGCGCGGTAAAAAATATTCCTCAGTTTAAACCGCGAACCGTCCGCGCTCATTCCGGCCAGCATGAGATGCACCTCAAGATCCTCTAAGAGCCGAAGTTCCTTATAGTATTCGATTTCATCCCGCATAACCACCGGCCCGATTCGAAGTTCCTCAAAATTGCGGGCGGAAAAACCGTTCGCTTCAAAGTGCATCATGCGCACGTCGGCCGCGGTGTTTAAATAAGCGGTATTCGCCATGTGGGCGTTGAAGTCGAGATCGCCCCACCGGACTTTGAAACGTGCCTTAAAAACCTCTGCCATGCGTATAACCTCCGTTTTCGGGTTCAAGATCAAAAAGCCGGGCGATAGCGGTTCGGGCCCTGGCCAGTGCCGTATGATCGTCCAACAGCTGATTAAACCAGTTCGCGCCCATGACGATCGACTGCAGTTCAAAGACCGCCTGGTCCGGGTCCAGATTAGGGGATAAGCCGCCGGTTTTCTGGGCTTCGATCACTTCCCGCCGTAAGAACTTGAGCCAGCCGGTCATAATCTCCCGCAGCATATCGTTGACCTCGCCGGGGCGGCCGTCAAATTCCGCTGTGGCCGCGGCAAAAAAACATCCCCCGCGAAAGTGCTCCAGGTAATTCAGCCAGCCAGTGCAAACGGCCAAGAGCCGGTCTTTCCCGAAAGGCATGGATTCAGCCGGTTCGATGACGGCTTCTCGGAAGACTTTCTGAGCAGCATCCACCACGAATTTCTGCAGCTCAAGTTTGGAACCAAAATGACCAAAAAGGCCGCTTTTGCTTAAATCCAGAGTCTTAGATAGATTGCCGATGGTCAGTGACTCGAGGCCCTGAATCGAAGCGTACTGCACCGCTTCCTCCAGAATGCGCGCCAGCGTTTCCTGGCCTCTCTTGGATTTCAAGCGAATCATCCTTTCGGTTTAGTCCTTGATTCCAGAATAAAGCACGAACGTTCGTTTTGTAAATAGACAAAATGGATATCCGAATTCAACGGGGAACATCCCACGGACATTTGGGAAAACTGGAGGGAGATCGAAAGGCGGATTTCGGGTTTGGGTTCATCATTGGTTTAACCGGATTGCTTTGGGGAAGAGATAACGGTGGTCATCCTTCCCCGCACGATTCGAAACCGGGAATGATCATAACCCCTGGAGACAACCGGCCGGACAGCTCGATATCAGCGCGGCCCGGGCGCAGGATTCGGAACAGGCTCTGCAGCTTTTGGCCCGGCAGTTGAAAGGTTTCCAGGTAAAGGACACCGTTTCGAACGGTAAACAGGCGGGTGAGGTTCGTGACTTTGACATTCTTAAATTCAGCCACGACCTGTCGGGCATCCTTGGTCTCAAAACCCTCGACGAAATTCATTTCATTGCCTAAAAAAACATACTCGAACGGCTTCCCGCCGATCACGACACGCGCAGAACCGAAAATCTCCCCGACCGGCTGGATGCCGGCACAGGCCGCCGATGTCCGAAAAAGCGCGGTTCCGTTCCCGGCGGTGAGTTTCCCTTCCACCACGACCACACACATCGCCCCCTTTTACGCATCAAAGGATTATGCCCCTTGGTGGGGCAGCGGCTTTCTATGAATGATATATGGAGAAATACCAGCAAAGGTGATGGGATGGATCGCTTTTTCCCGCCTTGCGACGAAACGTTGGGTTCATTTTGCGATATCGATAAAGGTTTTGTAATCAGTCGCGGCGAAGCCCTATGCCAAACCCGGTTTCCGCTGAAAAGAGGCTAGAAACACCATGAACATTCAGATGTTCGGCACAAAGAAGTGCCAGGAGACGCGCAGGGCGGAGCGCTGGTTCAAGGAACGACGCATTCCGTTTCAATGGGTTGACCTTGCGGTTCGCGGATTGAGCAAGGGTGAGCTGGACAAGGTACAGGCCGCAGTTGGGCTGGAAAACCTGATCGATCGCGATGGCAAAGAATACGCCAAACGCAATCTCAAATACATTGTTCACGATATTGAGGAGATGCTGCTGAATCACCCGGCTTTGTTCAAAACCCCGATTGTCCGCAACGGTGGCAAGGCCACCATCGGATATCGCCCCGAGATCTGGCAGACCTGGATCTGATCGCTGCGGGCGGCTTCAGTTCTCTTGGCGAGGGTGATAAACTGGTATTGAATCTATAAGAAGGAGATTTTTTATGTTCAACTTGATGGATATTGCAGGAGCCGCGGGTCAAAGCCGTTAAACCGGCCGTGGGTTCCTTGCGGATGAAGTGAGGATTCTCCTGCGGCTTAAAAGGCTCATAAGGAGGAATCCAACGTGGAATTAGCATTACTGGGGTGGACCCCTTATTATGAAAGGCATTTTCAGGCGATCGCCGGTCCGGAATCACGGGTCGGCCGGGTTTCCGCCGAACACAAACACCTGTACCGGGTCTTTACTGAAGCCGGGGAAGTCCTGGCTCAGGTTTCGGGGAAATACCGCTATGATGCGGTAGGACGCAGCGATTACCCGGTTGTGGGTGACTGGGTTTTGCTCTCTCCCGGCGGCCTGGATGATCGTGCGAGTATCCTGGCGGCGCTGCCCAGGGTGAACCGGTTTTCACGCATGAATGCCGGTGACCGGGAAGAGGAACAGGTCCTGGCGGCAAACCTGGATCATGTCTTTCTGTTCAGCGCGTTAAACCAGGAATATAATCTCCGCCGGATCGAACGTTATCTGGTGATGGCATGGGAAAACGGCGCAGCGCCGGTGATTGTGCTGAACAAAACCGACTTATGTGAGGATGTTCCAGCGCGGGTGCATGAGGTGACGGGCATCGCGCCAGGGGTTCCGGTGCATGCGGTGAGCTGCCTGACCGGTGCCGGATTGGATAGGCTCATGCCCTATCTTGCGCCCGGTCAAACGGTTGCCCTGCTCGGTTCTTCGGGGACGGGGAAATCCACCTTTCTGAACCGGATGTTGGGTGAGACGGTTCAGCGCACCGGCGAAATCCGGCAGGATGACGGACGGGGACGCCACACGACCACTTTCCGCCAGATGCATCTATTGCCTGGGGGCGGACTGGTGATCGATACTCCTGGCCTGCGGGAGTTGAAGCTCTGGGCATCGGAAACTGGAATCACCGGAACGTTTGCTGAGATCGAAGCCTTTGCCAGCCATTGCCGCTTCGGCAACTGCCAGCACGACGGCGAGCCCGGATGTGCCGTTCAGGCAGCCCTCGACGCGGGGGAAATTGATCTGGCGCGGTTTCAAAGCTACGTCAAGCTGCAAAAGGAACTGGCCTACCTGTCACGCAGGGACAACCTGAATGAAGCCCAGGATGAAAAGGCAAAATGGAAACAGATTAGTAAAGAAATTAAGCGGATTAACAAACGCTGACGGGTTGATGGATTCGAAAGAAGCAATAATACCGCCGGCGAGAATTCGCCGGCGGTATTTTCGTTCCTAATACCAGCAAGGAGAAAAGCGTTGTGAACCAGAACCATTCATGGATTCGACAATCAATCATTGTTCCAGGTATCGCGTTCGGGCTTGCGGCGATACTTGCGCTCGGCAGTGCGAATCCGTCCATGAACCGGCTGGCCCAGGCTAAAACGGAGCCGGTGCCAGTGGAGACGGCTGCGGGAAGTACGGGGGTGACCTTAAAAGCAGGTACGGTACCGGCGGCTTCGGCAACAGGCGCAACGATGACTGTTGTGCCGAAGCCAAAAACTGCGTCCGTGCCGGGCAAGCCGCTATCGCCGGACATTGGAAAACAGTGGCCGAATCTGGCTTATGCCAAACAAGCGCAGGCACAAAAACTTGATCTTTATCTTCCCAAGCAGGGGAAAGGGCCGTTTCCAGTGATCCTGATGATCCACGGCGGCAGTTTCATAGCCGGAGACAAGCGCGGGCCGGAATTGAAGCTCGGCCTGCAAGGCCTGAAACGAGGATATGCGGTGGCTTCTATGAACTACCGACTGGCTGGCGAAGCCGGCTTTCCGGCCCAGATTTACGATGTGAAGGCGGCGATCCGCTTTCTCCGGGCAAACCGGAGCAGGTACAATCTGGACGGCGGGAAAATCGGGCTTTGGGGTGTCTCCGCCGGCGGCGGGCTCGCGGCCCTGGCCGGCACTTCAGGCGGCCCAGACGAATTGTCGGAAAAATCGCTTGGAAATCCTTCCGAGCCCAATCGGGTGCAGGCGGTGGTGGACTGGTACGGCCCGATTAATCTGTACACGATGGAACAGCAGCTCTACGAAAAAGGCGGTCCGCTGTACAGCAGGATTCGGCAGTTGGGGATCATTCTGTTCGGGTCGCGGTCGAAGGTCTCCGCCGAAGCGCTTGCTCAGTGCAACCCCGAAATGTTCATCAGCCCGGACGATCCCCCATTCTTCATCCAGCACGGGACCGCGGATCCGATTGTTCCGGTCGGGCAGTCCAAGGTCTTTGCCGACAAGCTGACATTGGTGCTCGGGAAAAACAAGGTCACTTTCGAGATGATTCAAGGCGCAGGGCATGGCGGCACGCTGTTCACCAAGCCAAAGAACATCGGCAAGGTTTTCGATTTTCTGGATGCGAACCTGAAAGCGAAACCGTGATACGCGGGGATGGGCTTTCACTGTGGATCAAAAAGGCCGGGGCAGTTGCCCCGGCCTTTTTTGCTTCCATTGAATTTGGCGCGGTTATCGAATCTGTCCGTCGCCAAAGATGATGAACTTGGAGGTGGTCAGTTCGGTCACGCCCATGGGACCCCGGGCGTGCAGCTTCTGCGTGCTGATGCCCATCTCGGCGCCCATACCGAATACACTGCCGTCGGTGAAACGGGTCGAGGCGTTCGCGTAAACCGCGGCTGCATCGATGGCCGCCATGAAACGCCGGGCGTTGGTGTAGTTTTCGGTGATGATCGCTTCACTGTGGCCGGTGCCATGACGGTTGATGTGTTCAATCGCTGCTTCCACGCTGTCCACGATTTTCACACCCATGATCAAGGACAGGTATTCCTCGTCCCAGTCCGCTGCGGTGGCGGGAACCAGGCCATCCACGATCGCCCGGGTCCGCTCGCAGGCCCGAATTTCTACCCCGGCTTTTTGCAGTTCGGCAATCATACCGGGCAGAAACGCCCGGGCCGCTTTCTCATGGACCAGCAGTTTTTCCGCTGCGTTGCAGACCGAAGGACGCTGCACTTTGGCATTAAAAGTGATTCGGCGCGCCTTTTCAAGATCCGCGGCTTCATCGACATAGATGTGGCAGTTGCCCATCCCGGTCATGATATAGGGAACCGCGGCGTGCTCCACCACAGCCTGTTTCAGGCCCTTACCGCCGCGAGGAATCACGACGTCCACATACTCGGTCAGTTTCATCAGCATGATGACCGCCTGCCGGTCTTCGCTGTCAATCAATTGGATCGCGCCTTCAGGAATCCCGTTGGCCATTGCCGCTTCGGCGATGACGCGGGCGATCACCCGATTTGAGTTCAAGGCTTCCTCGCCGCCGCGCAGGATGACCGCATTACCGGATTTCAGGCAGAGGGCTGCAGCATCAGCGGTAACATTGGGCCGGCTCTCGTAAATAATTCCGATTACGCCGAGCGGGGTCCGGACCCGGCCCACTTCCAGACCGTTCGGACGCCGGGTCATCCCGAGCATTTCTCCGATCGGATCAGGCAGTGCCGCGATTTCCCGAATACCCTGAGCCATATCCCGCACCCGGGCGTCGGTCAGGGTCAGCCGTTCCAGTAGCGCGCTGGTGAGTCCCATCTTGGCGCCGAGATCCAAATCAATCTGGTTTGCCGCAACGATCGCCGCGGTATTGGCGGTCAGTGCATCAGCTATGGCCAACAGGGCGGTGTTTTTCAGCGGGGTTGGGGCCGTCGAAAGGAAGCGGGAAGCGGCCTTGGCCTTGCTCCCGAGTTCATTCAGCATGGTTTGCAGATGGTCTGTCATGATGCATTCCTCCTAAACGGTTTTCATTCTATTCACAAAATCCATTCTATAAATGGATTCCGAATCTGCAGGATCCTAACCATACAATACTGGAACAATCACCCGAGCGCAACGGTTGTAAGCGCTGCGAACTCCAGTCGGCTTAGCTGGTCCTGTATAATTAAGAGCAGTGAGAAGGGACATACCGGATTGTTTAAGGGAGGAAGCCATCACAATGTATCATTCCACGATGTTCTGCCGGGTCAATCGATCAGAAGACGATGTCTTGAACGCGGAGTGCACATGGCTGGCCAATGACCATGAAATGACCGCCTGGCTTGTAACCGGCGTCCGTGACCTGCGTATCCGTAAGGCCGGCTGGGCCGCCTACCGTTCGCCGGGCAAAGCCGTGGGCGTGTTCGAATTGCCCGAATTGGTTGGCTGTGAGGCCTATTTATTCAGCGGGCCTGATCTGAAAAGGGTTTTCGGCCGGCCTGGCTTGGAAGCGCAGCGCGAACTGGTTTCGGAATGCATCCGCGGGATCGTCCAGGCCGAGACCTTCTTTTTTACCGAGCGCGGATTTGCTTCGGCGCTGGACTACGATGCTTTTTGGGACAAGATGTACGTCAACGGCTGTACCTATTACAGCCATCTGGACCAGATTGAAAAACCCTGGATGGAATTTGCCGGAAACCCTGAGCGGCAGTTGAATCTGTTCAATCGGGTTAAGACGGCGACGGTGCGGCCGGGCGAGATGATGACTGAGGTTTCAGCAGTGTTTATGGATTCGTTTCACGAACTGGGCGTACGGATCGAATTGGACCGGAATGGCGCAATTGCTGGGATCACCGGCGATTATGTCAGTGCGCCGGACAAGATTTGCTGGCGCAATCTGGACCACCTCCCGCGCTTCGCCGGCGTCCGGCTCATGGATCTGGGGAAGAAGGAAATCGCCGGAATCGCGGGCGGTGCTCACGGGTGTCACCATCTGGTGGATCTGATACACGAAGCCGCGCGGGCCGTCAAAGCGGCTGGTGTTTGAGCCCCGGTGAAAAATGGCCGGCGGTTGCTTCGGGACGAGTTTACATGGGCATCAGACGATCGGGTGATGAGGGGGATTCCTCATGACAATCGATCTCGGAGAGCCCTTTTTCCAAAGCGGCCAGCACTGCTTCGACCATCATTGGATCAAACTGAGTGCCGGCCTTGACCTGCAATTCCACGCGGGCTTCCTGGTCGCTGAATTCCCGGTTGCGGTACGGCCGGCACGAGGTCATGGCGTCCCAGGCGTCACAGACGGCGAAAAGACGGCACTGGGGCGGGATGTTTTCCCCGGCCAGTCCCATCGGATAACCGTGGCCGTCCCAGTATTCGTGGTGTTTCAGAATCAGGTCGGATATCGGTGCCAGGCGTGGGATCGAACAAGCAATCCGATAGCCGGCTTCGGCGTGGCGGCGCAGTTCCAGGCGTTCCTCAGGCGAAAGCGGCTGGGACTTGAACAGGATTCCCCGGTCAACCACCACTTTCCCGATATCATGGTACTTTGCCAGGTTCTGCAGTTCCGCGTTCTGCGTGATCGGCCATTGTAGCAGGGCCGCTGTGCTGATCAGCAGCTGCTGCAGGCGGCGGGTGTGGCCCTGGTTGACAAAATCAAGCGCAACCAGATCCCGGACCAGCGCCCGCATGATGGCCTGACGAGCCGCGCCGCTGTTCTGGAGCTTTTCTTTGTACATATTGTTGTCCGCTTCGGAAAAGAGACCATTCATAGTCAGCAGCGATTTGGATTGAACCGCCCAGCCCTGGGAAAGACTCAGCGGGACTGGCGGATTTCCAGCATTGTATTGATCGATCGCGTTGCGGATGCGCCGGCTGACCTCTTCCAAAACGGGTTCGGACGCATCCGGGATCAGCGCGGCAAATTCATCACCGCCCACCCGTGCAATCACATCCGATTCGCGGAAGCAGCTGTTCAGTACCCGGGCGGTTTCCTGGAGCAGCTTGTCGCCAAAGCTGTGCCCCATGGTGTCATTGACCAGCTTCAAGCCATCGACGTCACACACAATCAACCCGGCCGAAACGTACCGTCCTTTTTCAATGCGCCGCATTGATTCCTCAAAAAACGCCCGGTTCGGCAGTCCGGTCAGCGAATCGTGCAGGCTGGTGTAACGAAGCTGGGCTTCCATGTCTTTTCGATCGGAAACATCCCGGGCAATGCCCTGCATGCCGATCGGTTGATCGCCTTTGTAAATATACTGAAGACTGGTTTCCAGGCTTATGACTTTTCCGTTCTTTGCGATCACCGAGATTTCCAGGGCCCGTCCGAAATAATTGCCCTCGAGCTGGCTGACCAGATTGGTGCGGGCGGCGTCGGCTAACTTGTCGGGCACCAGATCGAACATACTGTGTCCCTGAAGATCGGAGCGGTTGTGGCCCAGGATCCATTCCCCGGCTTTATTGATGGTCTGGAATCGAAAGTTCAGATCAAGCAGAAAGACAATGTCATTGGCGTTCTCGAACAGGTTTCTGAAGCGCTGCTCGCTTTCGCGCAAGGCTTCTTCCGCTTTCATCCGTTCACTGATATCCACAAAGCTCTCCAGCAGGTAATTCCGGCCGTCCAGGCTGATGGCACGGACCGATTTTAGTATTGGCAGGGCTTCTTTTCCCAACCGGAGCAGCGTCCGTTCCGAATTGTCGAGCATGAGCCCCTTATCAAGAACCGGGCAGTTTCCGGATTCGGACGGGCAAACGAACTGGTGGCAAAGCCGGCCTACGATCTGCTGATTGGGAAGGCCGATCATCTGGCGGGCGGCCTGGTTCACATCGATAATCTGTTTGGTTTCGGCATCGATCACCATAACCGCGCAGGAAATCGAGTCCAAAAGCATTTGCAGCCGGTTCTGCGAATCCTGCAGGGCTTGTTCGGCGAACTTACGCTCGGTAATATCCCGAGCAATGCCCTGAACCCCGACTGGCAACCCGTCCCGGGTGATCGCAAGGCTGCTGAGTTCGACCGTGCGCCGCTCGCCGTCTTTGCGCACAATTTCGAATTCATAAACCGATGCCGGGCTGACATTTGCGATTTTCTCCTGCAGCCGGTTCCGGACCGTTTCGTGATACTCCGGCGAGACGATCTTGCTGAAGTTTGCGCCAATCAGTTCTTCAGGGGAATACCCGGTTAATTCTACAAAGGAATGGTTGACCGAGGTGAAACAACCGGTTTCGTCCGCGGTAAACATGACATCGCGGGCATTTTCAAAAATCAGGCGGTAGCGTGTCTCGCTGTCGCGCAGTGCCGACTCGATTTCCTTCAATTCGGTGATATCGATAAGAGAAACAATACTGCGGTTGGTTCCGGTCAGCATGGAGACGGTCGCCCACACGGTCCGAAGCGTTCCGCCTTTATGAAAGAGGCGGAACGAATAGTTACGCGGTGCGGCCGATTCGTCAACCCGACGGTCGCGATGATACTGCTTCATCCGGTCAACATCTTCGGGATGAATTAACCCAGTCCAGCTTATCCGGCCTTCTACCTCTTCGCGCTGGCGCCCGCTCAGACGCTCAAACTCATGGTTCATCAGCAGAATGGTAGTGTCCGCGTCCAGAATCATCATTGCGGTGCCGGTGTTTTCAAAAAAGGCGCGATAGTCTACGCCGGAGGCCAGGTAATCATTCAGTGGGGCCGGCGTATGCATTTGCGGCGGGCTTTTCGGCTTGCGTCCTCTTTGATTGGCAGCTTTTTCGGTCACAGCTGATCCCTCCAGCTGCGCTTGTTTGTTGTCCGGGAGCGACGAAGTGCGGCGTTTCCCGCAATGCGGGAAGACTACGAACATTACGGCAGAGTTTCACATCGCAGTATCATTCATTTCAACTTTCGGGCATTTTTCTCCTGCTTTTATTTGATAATTTGAAAAAATTTTGACAAATTCCGCCGTCATTGATCAAAACCCGGTCATATCGGGGCGGAACGTGGTATAATCGAACCAATTCCAGGCCTCAATTTGACCCAGCCGCAGGCCGCAGAATGAGGGAAAGATGAATCGGGGCTTTTTGCGAAAAGTGATCGATAATCTGGGGCACGGTTATGCCCGCTTCGGGGTGCATCCGGCCGACGATAAAAGTCCGGCCGCCATCCGGTGGCTGGATGCCAATGCTGCCTTTTGGTCTTTCTGCGGTACAGCGCTCCCATCCGGACAGGTTAATGCGGCCGAACAACTTGACCGGCTGCTGAAACCCAACTATACCTGGTGGGCCTTCTACACTGACTGCCGCACCCGGCAGGAAATTCGGATTGAACGCTTTATCACCGAAGCCCGGCGCTGGATCGCGGTGCGCGGGTACAGCGAGCGGGAAGGCGATCTGACAGTTCTTTTGCAGGATATTACCAATGAACGTCACCTTCAGCCCGATTTTCTATCCTTTGCGGACGTTGCCCTGGATTTGATGTGTATTGTAGGACTAGACGGCTATTTCCGATGGGTAACGCCATCCTGGGAGCGGGTACTTGGCTGGTTCCCAGAAGAGCTGATGGTTAAGCCGTTTCTCGAATTTGTGCACCCGGATGACCGGGCGGCGACCAGGGCTGTCGTCGATACGCTCAGACAAGGCCGCAATGTGATGAATTTCAACAACCGTTACCAAAGCCGTTCCGGCGCCTATGTCACCCTTGCCTGGAACTCGTTTATCCGAATGGATACTGGGATGATCTATGCGGTCGCCCGGGATGTCAGCGACCAGCGAGCCGCAGCCGAAGCGCTGCAGGAAAACGAAGCCAATTTCCATGAATTTTTTGATGCCATGGATGATTTTGTCATGGTTACTTCCCAAAGCGGAACGGTTCTGGCGGTCAACCGTCTGGTTCAGGAGCAACTGGGCGGGTCGGCCGGCGGGTCTTTGTATGATTACTTCGATCCGGCTGACCGGGAGCTCTTGGCCGTCCTGTTATTAAAAGCTTGGGAAGGGAATTCCGATGAACCCAAAGCGGTTCAGGTCCACGGCCCGCTTGGACGGTTTGATGCGGAAATCCGGGCAGAGCGGGGGCATTGGAGCCATTCCGATGCGCTGTTCGTGGTTTGTAAGGATACGACCGAACTGCTGCAGGCCCGCGACTGGTTTGCGAAAGTATTCAGGGACAATCCGGCCTTCATTTCGATGTCCCGGATTGATACCGGCGAATTTGTAGATGTGAACGAAAGCTTTCTGGAGGCGCTCGGCCGGCCCCGGGAAGAGGTGGTCGGCCACACGGCCAAAGCGATTGCTTTTTATCATGATGACCGGGACCGCTTGAAGATGATCGCCATGCTGCAGCGGGACCATAAAGTCAGGGATATGGAGGTCGCGTTTCAGCATAAGAACGGTGAAATCCGCATTGGGCTGGTCTCGGCCGATTTGATCGTGATGGGGAAAGAAACCCTGATGCTGGCCTCAGGCAATGATATTACCGAATTAAAACGGCGCGAGGCGGCGATTCTGGAGGCGGAGATCCGGTACCGGAGCCTTTTTGAACAGTCGCCGGACGGCATTCTGATGATTGATCCGGATACGCTGGAAATCGTGGAGTTCAACGACATCGCGCCGCGCCAGTTGGGCTACACCGCGGAAGAGTTCAAGGACGTAAAGATCTGGGATTTCGAAGCGATAAAGTCCCAGCCGGATCTGAAAGCGATACTGCAGGAGATCCTGAAGGGCGGCCGGCGGGATTTTGAAACCCGGCACCGGACCAAAGACGGGGAGATCCGCAATGTTTATTTAACGGTCCAGCCGATTACACTGCGCGGCCGCAAGCTGCTGCATACAATTCTCAGGGATGTTACGGCGATGAAGAAGATCGAGCGGGCATTGCGCGAGGAGCGCAACCTGTTGGGCACGATCATGGAATCGATACCGGATATGCTGGCCCTGAAAGATACCGAAGGTGTTTACCTTGAGGCGAATACAGCGTTTTGCCGCTTCCTTGGCCGAAAGCGGGACGAAGTGGTGGGGAAGGTTGCGGCGGATGTGTATCCGCTGGAGGAAGCGTCGGAATATGCGGAGGCGGACCGGTTTGTGGTATCAGCCGGCGAGCCGGTGATGCAGGACCGGTTTGTTACCGGCGCCCAAACCAGTCTGTGGGTGCACGCGACCCGCAGCCCGGTGCGTGATACCAAGGGGCGAATCAGTGGAATTTTGTTGAGCTATCATGATATTGATGCCCGGAAGAAAGCAGAGCAGGCCCTGGTGGAAAGTGAAGCCGTTTTCCGCCAGGTAGCGGAGAACATCGACGAAGCGGTCTGGCTGCGGAATGATCACGAATACCTCTATGTGAGCCCACGCTATGGGAAAATCTGGCAGCGTTCAGCGGAAAGCTTGATGGAGAATTCCGACTCGTTCCTGGAATCGGTTTACGCCGAAGATTATGAGCTGGTCGCTGCGGCGCTCAGAGACGGGGGCTGCTCGGCCACCGGCCGGTTTAACCAGGAATACAGAATTGTTAGGCCGAATGGGGATGTCCGGTGGGTTTGGGTCCGCTCGTTCCCGGTTTTTCAAGCCGAAACCGGGGATCACCGACGGGCTGGAATTGCCCTGGATATCACGGACCGAAAACAGGCCGAATTAGAGCGGGCTCAATTTACCGAGCAGCTTCGGATTCGTTCGATCACTGACGGCCTGACCGGACTTTTCAACCACCAGCACATTCTAGGCCTTGTGGAATACGAGATCAAGCGCGCCCGTCGCCATGACAGTCCGCTGGCCGTGCTTATGATGGATATCGACCATTTCAAACAGGTGAACGATACCTGGGGGCATCAGGCCGGTGACCAGGTCTTGATCGGCGTCGCCAACCGGATCAAATCACAGCTCAGGGGAACTGACTTGCTGGGACGCTATGGCGGCGAGGAGTTCCTGGCAGTGCTGCCGGAGACGTCACTGGCGGATGCGGTACAAGTTGCGGAACGGGTTCGGGAGGCTGTCCAGGCGGCCAGCTTTGGCGAGGGAACAATTCGGGTCACAATCAGCATTGGGGCGGCGGTTCTTCAGGATGAAGCGGAAGGCATGCTGATTGCCCGGGCTGACGATCTGTTGTACCAGGCAAAACAAAGCGGGCGCAACCGAACCGAGTATCGGCTTTCGGCAGACCCGCCCCAGGACAACCTTTAATTAGGCATTTCGTTGCTCGTTTTCTTTCGCGAGTTCCCGCTGGTATGCTTTCCAGCCCGGGCACCAGGTGGTATGCCAGCGCCACAGCCTGCTCATCAGCGCCTTGGGATTCGCCTCGGCTTTGGCCCGCATGGGACATTGAGCGCATTTCGATTCCATAAAACGTCCTCCTTTATTCGCCGGATTCATGCCCGCCTGTATTCTCAGTGTATCAAACCCATCCCAAAATGGGAAAAGCCGGGTGAAATGCTGGCAAGAATGATAAAAGCGCCTCAATACTTGAGGCGCTTTTCCCCCTGTTTTCCGGTTGATCCAGTTTCGCTTCACGAAACTGGACCGGTATCTGCTCGCACGTCAGCCCCTAAAATCGAGTCTGATTGCGAATCTGAATTGATTGTAATGAAAGCTTTAGCTTTGCCGCTACTACCCCGGGTGCGAGAAAAAGGTAGTTTTTGCAGAATAAAACATCCTACCCCAAGGGATAGGATGCGCGTTAACGCCATTATAGCTGAATTTTTGTGACATTGGGCGAGACTTTCTGACCATCGAGACATATCGGACCGGTTAGGGAATCAATGCGAGTCCATGGCGCAGCAGCGGCAGCGCAGCACCCATCAAATCATTTTGTTCGCGCACACATATCGCATGCATTTCAATCAAGCCCGCATTGTCCGGTTCCTTTTCAGCAATCCAGCGGCTCAAGGTCTGATTCAGCACGACGTAATCCTGGACTTGACCAAGCGCGCTTTGATAAGCGGTTAGCTGGTCCAATTCGTTTTGGAACAGACTGAAGTGCGGATACGCCTCCAGGTAGTATCTAAGTTTCTTGAGCGCAATGCGGACCTTGTGAAGGGAAAGCGGATCGGTTTCGCTGGCTGCGGCCAGCAGCAGAATGAGCTTGGTCCTGCGCTGAAGCGCAACCGTGCTGAAAGGCCGCGCCACCCGTCCGGGTTTCAATGGATGGGCAACCGATAGTTTGGCGATGAAGCGCCGGATGTCCTGCTGCAGTCGTTCCCCGTTATCCAGCCAGTAGATGCGCAGCTGGCTTTTTCGTTTCGATTTGCTCTTTTCCAGCGAGGCGATCAGCAAGCCCAGTGCCGCACTGCCCCCGGTCTGTGAATCAATCAATTCGAGCTGAATCTGTACATCGCGAAGCGCGCTGTGCTGCTTGAGCCACGCGCGCAGTTGGGAGCGGATCTCCGGGGACGGGAAAGCGGGATACGCGAGTGTGAAAACATCAAATAGAGCCAGGGCCCGTCGGATCGAGACTCTAAAATCGTGAACCGAGCTGGTTTCCAGGGTTCGGCAGCGCATGGCGTTCTGGCTGACTGCTTGAAGGGCTTCTATCATGAGAGAGGGCAATCGTTCGAAATATTGCTGTTCCTCGCGGTTGGCAGAGGCCGGCTGCTGCTTTCGGTTCTGTTTCGACATTTTTCGCATCCCTCCCTGATATCATTATAGCGAAGAAACGGCTGCCGCAAAGAGATTGCTTGAAACCAGCGGATAATGCCCCGCAGGGCGTCATCAAAGTGTATCCCGCGCGTTATTCGGCGATATAGTGATCGCCTTCCTGCCGCACCCGGCCGTTTTCGATGAGGTGGTTCAGGTGATTGACCATGGTCATCTTTTCCCAGAATGTGTCGTACATATTGCGGGCATTGGGATAGGTCAAACAGTATGCGGCCAGCTCGTTCAGCGTGTGCGGCCGCTTCAGAAGTTCATACACCTTCTCTTCCCGTTCTAGGACCACGCCAATATACCGGTCCAACTGGGGGATCAGATTCTCGGTCAAAATCCTGCGGTGAGAAGAGACGATCACCCGCGGATGCAGTTCGCGGATGCGCTGAACCGAACGGATAAGGGAGCCGACATTGCCGCTTGCGCTGTTGTACCATGGCCCGGTGGCGACCAGGTCTATATCACCGGAAAACAGAATCTCGTCCTCCGGAAAATAAAATCCGTAATGGCCCGCGGTATGGCCGGGCAGATGCAGGGCAACTGCGCTGGTTTGCCCGAAGCAGAGCGTCTCACCATCGGAAAACGTGCCCACCACCGGTAGTTCCCTGAAACCCGGCTGGACCGGGACATCCTCGGGCAGCGGCAAAACCGTGCCGTACATCTGGCGTTCAAAACCCATGATTTCCTGCCAGCGATCATAGCCATGAAAACGCAGGTATTCCTTTTCATCGCGATACGTCGGCAGTTCTTCCTGGCCGACCAGCATCCCTGCATTCGGAAACAGCACATTGGAATGCAGGTGATCGAAATGAAAATGGCTGATATAAATGAAGCGAATCGCGTCTTTCGGAACGTCAGCCAAAGCGGTGCCGCCTGAACCCGCATCAATCAAAGCAGGAATATCATCGTGAATATACAGGCTGTTGCTGTATGGGTAACGCGGGACAGCGGGTGCGACCATGGAAAGGGTTTGGGTGAGCGGAATCAGCATCGTTGCCGCCTCCTTGTGTAATGCATGGGTCTATTATACTGCTATATCGCAGAGGCCCTAGCATGTCTTATTATCCTTTCTCAAATGGTACTATACCGCCTAACAAAAGAAAAACCGGGGGCGTTCGATGCCCCCGGCCTGTCATTCGGGTTGATGGTGGCTGCAGTATTTCCCTGAACTACTTGTGGTGACGCGGGTGATAATGCGTGTGCAGCAGTTCGTGGGATTTGTGGCCCAACGGTTCATGGAGGAAGTCATCGTACAGTTTCTTGACTTCCGCGTTTTCATGCGACTTGCGGATCGGGCAGCCGGCGTCTTCTTCGTAGATCGCGTTGATACGCTCCATCCGCTTGGCGATGGTGCTGGGAATCGGCTGGCCGCCGCCGCCGATGCAGCCGCCCGGGCAGCACATGACTTCGATGAAATGATACGGCGATGTGCCGGCTTTAATATCGTCCATAATCTTGCGGGCATTGCCGAGCGAGTTGGCGACCGCAACCTTTACCTTGGTGCCATCCAGGTCGACTTCGGCTTCTTTCATGCCGTCAAATCCGCGAACCATGGTGAAATTGACGTCCTCCAGGGTCTTCCCGGTGACAACTTCGTAGACTGTGCGGAGGGCCGCTTCCATAACACCGCCGGAGGCGCCGAAGATAACGGCAGCGCCGGTGTACTGGCCAAGCAGGCTGTCGAATTGGCTCGAGGCCAGTTTGGTGAAATCAATGCCGCTCATGCGGAACAGGCGGCCGACTTCGCGGGTGGTCAAAACAAGGTCGACGTCCTGGTGGCCGCTTGCGTTCATTTCAGACCGCGCCGCTTCGAATTTCTTCGCGGTGCAGGGCATGATCGAAACCGAATAAATCTTCGACGGGTCTACGTTCATCTTCTCGGCCCAGTACGTCTTGACCAGTGCGCCGAACATCTGCTGCGGCGATTTGCAGGAGGAGAGATGATCCAACTGATCCGGGTAGAAGGTTTCCGCGAAATTGATCCAGCCCGGGCTGCAGGAGGTGATCATCGGAAGCGTGCCGCCTTCTTTCAGGCGCTTCAGCAGTTCGTTGCCCTCTTCCAGAATGGTGAGGTCAGCGGTGAAGTTCGTGTGGAAGACATAATCCAGACCAATCTGACGCAATGCGTTGACAAATTCCAGCATACCGAACGCGCCGGTTGCCACGCCGACCTCTTCGGCGATCGCGACCCGAACCGCAGGGGCGATCTGGGTGACCACGATCATGTCCGGATCGGCGACTGCCGCCAGGAACTCATTGATCTGCTCGTTTTCGGTGATCGCGCCAACCGGGCAGGCCAGTGCACACTGACCGCAGAGAACGCAGTCGGTTTCCCCAAGCGGCTTGCGGCCGGTGGTGGCGATGATGCCATCGACGATTTCCAATGCATTGACGGTCTGGATGTCCCTGCAGACTTCGACACAGCGGCCGCACTGGACGCACTTGGACGGCTCGCGGGTAATCGAAGGGGTGGAAAAGTCTTTCGGGAAATTAAGCGGTGCGTGCTCGAACGCACGGACCATCATGTTCTGGGACAGATCCTGAAGCTCGCAGTTCTGGTTGCGGATGCAGTTCAGGCAATCCTGCGGGTGAAGCTTGAGGATGTTTTTCACGTTTTTACGCTGTTCTTCAATGACTGCCGGCGTAAAAGTGCGAACGACCATACCATTTGTGACTTTGGTGGAACAGCTGTTTTTTAATTCGCCGTTGATGTCAACAACACAGACCTTACAATTCTCCTTGACCTTCTGGTCGGGGTGGTGACACAGGGTGGGGACAGCAAAGCCGGCCTGAGCGGCGGCTGCGAGGACGGTGGCGTCCTCCGGGACATTCACGGAAATGCCATTAATCGTGACGTTTACCAAATGAGCTCGCTCCTCTCCCTATAGATACGTACAAAATCCCTTTTTTCAGTATATGAGATTGCTATTCCGTGTCAAGCCTCATCAAAATAGGCAGAATATTAGATTTTTAGGGGGTTAAGCGGGTGTTCGCAAGGGTAACAAAAACGCGCATAAATATGGAAGAAAGAGGAAAACGCGGGGAAATTTCCGCGGAAAATGAAGCGAGCGACCTGAACCGATCGGGCGGGGGTGAATGCGATTCGGTTACGACGGCACTGAAGAAGCGGTCCCTAGAGCCCCCGGCTTGCTTCACTGCGCAGATAGCGGGAATCCCGTGTTTCCAAAACATGATTCAACATGCCCAGCATTTTGTCCCGGTCCTCCTGCAGGGTTCCTTTTATCGGCAGGTAGTTCGACGCATGGCTGCCGACGAATTTCAAACCGTCAATGTCGATTCCGGCCAGCATGATACGCATTTCTTCAAGGGTCTCGAAAGCATCCGGCAGCGCAAAACTGCCCTCGCGCATCTGGCGGTACAGGACGGTTCCCGGAACCGGGGTGACGGTTAAGGCAGCCAGATAATGGGGCTTCATTTCGTTAATGATTTCGGCGGTGGCCCTGGCGTGGCGGTCGGAAGCCTCCCCTTTGCCAGCCAGACCGAGCAGGACCATGGCGGAAAGATTAATACCGGCGTTGACCAGATGCTGCCCGGAGGCAGCCATTTCTTTTCGGCCACAGCCTTTGTTCACCTTCCGAAGCAGTTCGTCGTCTCCGGTTTCCACGCCGAGGTAGGCTTTAGTGAGCCCGGCCGCTCTGAGCGCAGTCAGTTCGGACGCGCTTTTTTCCAGCGTGCTGTTGGGGCCGGCATAAACACCGACATGCCTCAGGGAGGGGAAAGCCGAACGCAGCAGATCCAGAATTTCGAGCAGTATATCGGTTTCAATAGCGATCGCATCCCCGTCACAGAGAAACACTTTGGAAACACTGCCGAAGTGATGTTTGGCCATCTCAATATCGGTTTTGATCTCCTGCAGGCTCCGGACCCGGTACTTTTTATCCTTATACATGCCGCAGAACGTGCAGCGGTTGTGCGAGCAGCCGATTGTACACTGAAGCAGGTAACTATTCGCTTCAGAAAAGGGGCGGAAGATGTTTCCTTCATAACGCATCGCAATCGCACCTCCAGGTCATATCAACCTATTCTACAGCTCTTGCCGCAGTTTATCAATTTATGGAAAGTGAGTGTCAAGTTGAACTTGCCGTCAATAGAATATAGAAGGTCCGGACCAATATTTACCAGAGAGGAGCGATTTCATGGCTAACGGATTAATCAGCAGCGGCATTTCTGGATCGGAGGGGTTCCTGGGTTTGCTGTTCAGCCTGCAAAACTTTAATGTGCGGGTACTTACGGAAGGGGATACCGGGTTCGTCGAAGGGATCATGACCACGGTAAACAGCAATTTCATTACCATCTGCAGCGGCACCGCGGTGAACTACATTCCGGTCAACCAGATCAGTGTGATTTCTCGGGTTGGCGCAGTAGTCGCGTAGCTTAAGGGTTAACTGGCACGGTCGGGCGACTGTCATCGCTGGTTGAGACGGTCGCGCTAAACGCTCCGAAGCTGGTTTGACGCTTTAGGCCGGTGAATGCCAGCGACGGATGGCCCAAGCGAACGGGCCTGGAGATTTCTCCAGGCCCGGTTTTTTTATTAAATTGAAATTGCCGGGTCCTACAGTGCGTCTTCCGGCACATCCAGCGCGCTGCGGTCAGCGATCTTCATCGCCCGCAGGGTTCCGAGGATATCCGGCACGATGTTGTTCACATAGAACTTGGCGCTGGCGACTTTGCCTTTATAGAAGTTGGCGTCGTAATGACTGTCGCCGAGTTCTGCGAGCTTTTTGGCGGCAACCAAGGCTTGATCCGTGATCAGCATCCCGCAGTAGAGCATTGCCGTGGCATGCAGGATGCGGGTGGCGAAGAGCGGAACCAGCTGATTCTGGCCAGTTGCCTTCCAATCCTTGATAATATCAAGGATTCGCAGGTAGTCCTCATAGGCTTCGGCCAGGACGCTAAATTCGTTCTCAAAACCGGCGTCCTTTTTGGTGTCGATAAACGCCTTGATTTCGCCCAGCCATTTCTGGAACGGGGCGCCGCCCTTCATGGACATCTTGCGGCCGGTCAGGTCATTGCCCTGGATGAAGTTGGTGCCTTCCCAGATGCAGTAGATGTGGCAGTCGCGGTTCATTTCGGCGGCTGCATACTCTTCCATGAAGCCGTATCCGCCATGGACCTGGATCGACTCAACGGTGGCCAGGCGGGCCATGTCCGAGGTGTAGGCTTTACACAGCGGATTGTTGATCATGAACATGTCGTCCGCATATTCCCGTTCCTCGGCAGTCCCGGCATCATGGGACAGGTCGATGTACATAAATGTCTTGTAAAGCAGAGCGCGAGTGGCTTCCATGACCGATTTCTGGAACAGCAGCATCCGGCGGACGTCTTCGTGCTCGATAATCCGAACTTTCGGACCTTTCGGATCGGTCGATTTGGTGCTCTGGATGCGCTCTTTGGAATAAGCCAGGGCCGACCAGTAAGCCTGGCTCATGACGCCCAGTGAGAAGAGACCGGTGTTGATGCGCTCTTCGTTCATCATTTGGAACATCTGAGCCATCCCCTTGGCCTTTCCGTCCGGGCCCGGAGGATCGCCGATCAGGTATCCATAGCAGTTGTCGTTTTCACCGAAAGCGAGGGAGCAGGTGGGGGATCCGTGAAGTCCCAGCTTGTGCTCGATGCCGGTGGTGAAAACATCATTGTAATCGCCCAGAGAGCCGTCTTCATTGACCCAGAACTTCGGTACGATGAAGAGGGAGATGCCGGCTGTGCCAGGCATTGCGCCCTCGGTGCGTGCCAGCACGAGATGGATCATGTTATCGACCATGTCGTGATCGCCGGCGGTGATAAAGATCTTTTGGCCTTTAATCTTGTAGATGCCAGGCCGGTCGGTGGCAAACGCCTTGGTGGCCACCGCGCCTACGTCCGAACCAGCCTGCGGCTCGGTCAGGCACATGCTCCCGCCCCACTCGCCGCTGAACATCTTGGGCAGGAACAGATTGTGCTGGAACTCAGAGCCTTTGTGCTGGATTAGGTTGGCAGCCCCCTGGGTCAGTGCCCAGAAGGTAACTAGGGAAGGGGAAGCGGCCGTCTGCATCTCGATGATGGGAGCATTCACCACCAGCGGAATGTGGCCTTCTGTATGACGGTCAGAGACTTGAGGACCCAGTTCGGCCTCCATGACCGTTGAATACACTTTCTTAAAGGATTCGGGGGTTATAACTTTACCGTTATCGTACTTCAGGCCGATCTCGTCGGCATCGCCATTGGCCGGCGCGATCACGTCGCGGCAGACTTTGAAGGCCACATCAATGAACGAATCAATGTCATCTTTAACGTAATAATCCTTGTATGCGTCACAGGCAAAGACCCGGTCAATTTCGAGCCATTCTTTGAGCGCAAATTTGGTATCCCGGGTATTGTACAGAAAATTCGTGGATGCCAAGATAATCCCCCCACTCTCATAAAATCGGCTTTTCAATACCAGGATATTTCAAGGGCGGGATGCCCTTAATCGCGCACATCCCGCCACCTGAAATTCGTAAAACTAGAGCATTTCGACAATCGTCGCAACACCTGGGCCGCCGCCTGCGCACAGCGAAGCACAGCCGAACTTCTGGCCGCGTTTGGCCAGTTCGTGGATCAGCGTTACGATGAGGCGGGAACCGGTCTGGCCGACCGGGTGGCCCAGAGAAATTCCGGAGCCGTTGACATTGATAATGCCTTTGTCAATCTTCAGTTCGCGGTTGCACGCGATGACCTGCGCCGCAAACGCTTCGTTCAGCTCCCACAGCTGGATTTGATCCTGGGTCAGGCCGGCAAACTTCAGTGCTTTAGCCACTGCCGGAACCACGCCAAAACCCATGATCTTCGGATCCACGCCAGCCGAGGCGGTGGAAATGATCTTGGCAATCGGCTTGAGCCCGAGCTCAGCGCATTTTTCCTTGCTGGCCAGAACCAGCGAAGCGCCGCCGTCATTGAGAGAGGAAGCGTTTCCTGCGGTTACGGTCCCGTCTTTCTTAAATGCGGGTTTCATTTTGGCGAGGGCTTCCATGGTCATGGTTTCGCGCGGATGTTCGTCCGTGTCGAAGACCACGGTGCCTTTTCGGGTCTGTAATTCGATGGGAACGATTTCGTCTTTGAATTTGCCGGCTTTCTGTGCGGCTACAGCGCGTTGGTGACTCATCAAAGCCCACTCGTCCTGTTCTTCCCGGGATACGTTGTATTGCGCTGCCAGGTTTTCCGCGGTGATGCCCATGTGGTAATTGTTGAATGCGTCAACCAAACCGTCGTGCAGCATGTGATCAACAAAAGGCTGATCGCCCATGCGAAGACCCTGTCTTGCTTTCAAAGACATATACGGCGCTGTACTCATGCTTTCCATGCCAACCACCAGGCTGATATCGGTTTTCCCGAGCATAATCTGGTGGGAAGCGATTTCCGTCGCGCGCATGGACGCGGGACAGAGCTGCGTCACGGTGCAGGCGAATGTTTCTACCGGCATTCCTACACCAAGGGAAACCTGACGTCCTGTGTTCCCCTTGTTTCCGGCCTGCAGACAATGGCCTGCGACCGCTTCATCTATCTGTTCGGGTTTGAGTCCGGCCTTCGCAATGGCGCTTTTCGCCGCTGCAATACCCAATTCAACTGCGGAAACACCGCCCAGCGCACCCATGTAATCTCCAATAGCCGTTCTCGCTGCGCCAACAATAAATACTTCTCTCATTCCAATGCTTGCCTCCTTATATCTACTTCTGTGGTCGGGGAAGAATAAACCGTGTCAGGTATCACCTCCTGTTTAGGGTAAATGCAATACGACCCTCTGGTAAACGATCAATTCTCGCGGAATGCCAAGGGGGTCCGGCCATGTAATATCAAGGATGATACTACTTCGGGTTAATTTCTTATTCGATTTGCGCCGGCCTTTTCCTGCAAGGCCAGCTCCGGTTAAAAGAGTCGCGCATGTGCAAATATTATTACTATTAAGAACGGCAACGGCTGGATCAGGCCCCGAAGGGTTAACTGAAAGGAACGAAAACGATATGCGGGTACAGGTCGTCGATGAATCGCTGGGTTCGGACTATGATGCCTTTGTCGCCCAACATCCCAAAGGACATTTTCTGCAAACCCGGGCTTGGGGCGAGGTGAAGCGCAGTATGGGCTGGGAACCGATCCCGGTCGTTCTGCTGGAGGATGATCGGCGGATTACTGCGGCGGCTTTGATCCTGAAGCGCTCTCTGCCGCGGCCGCTGCACGACCGCTGTATTTTTTATTCGCCCCGCGGTCCGGTCTGTGCGCCGAATGATCCGGTACGCCTGCGGGCACTGATGGATGGGATCCGGCCGATTGCCCAGTCCCACCACGCCATTTTTCTGAAAATCGATCCCGATATTCCCGTTTCGGACCATCAATTCGAATCCCAAATCTCGGCGATGGGACTGGTCCGCACCGTGAGTGCGCAGGGTTTTGAAGGCGTCCAGCCAACTTTCGTCTTTCGGCTGGACATAAAGCCGGAAGAAGCGGAGCTCCTGGCACACCTGTCCAACAAGACGCGGTACAATCTTCGGCTGGCTGAAAAAAAAGGCGTTACGATTCGTAATTCAAAAGAAAAAGACGATTTGAGGGCCTTTTATGGTATCTTAATAGAGACTGCTGAACGGGATCGGTTTCTGGTACGCAGCTACGATTATTATGAACAAATCTGGAATCACTTCGTGGTCCACGATCTGGCCGCGCTGTTTGTCGCTGAGTTTGAAGGCCGGCCGGTCGCCGCAACGCTCGCTTTCATTCTCGGGGAAAAGGCCTGGTATCTCTACGGGGCTTCCAGCAACCGGCACCGGAACGTAATGCCGAATTATCTTCTGCAGTGGACGATGATTCGCTGGGCGAAAGCGCGCGGGTGTACTCTGTACGATTTCCGTGGGGTTTCCGGCGATTTGAGCGAAGACAATCCATTATACGGGTTGTACCGTTTTAAAAAAGGATTTGGCGGCGATTTTGTCCAATTTATCGGCGAATGGGATTTGATTTACGCACCGATCCTTTACCTTCTGTGGACCCGGGCACTTCCGTTGTATTCCCGTACTGTCCGGCGAATAATTCGATGGAAAAAGGGGCGGGACGAAAAAGGTGGATCGTCTTTCTAGCAACCGGTGGGTCGAAATCCACCTGGAGGCCCTTGAACACAATGTGAAACAGATCCGTGCCCGCATGGAACCTGCCACGCGTCTAATCGCGGTCGTCAAGGCGGATGCCTATGGCCTCGGTGCGGTTGAAGTGGCCTGGCAGCTGTCCCAACTCGGGGTAGACTATTTTGCGGTCACGTTTTTGCAGGAGGCTGTGGAACTGCGCCGGCACGGGATCGAGAACGATATCCTGATTTTTTCTCCGCTCGGCAGGGACGAAGTTCGAACCGCGATTGAAAACAACTTTACGGTGACGGTCGGTTCTGGGGAAGATCTGGTGGTGGTCCAGGAGGTGGTCGACGCCCTCAGGCGTTCGGCGCGGATTCACATTAAAGTAGACACCGGACTCGGCCGGTTCGGGGTTTCGGAAGTCGAGGCGGTCAGTCTGGCTCGGCAGGCTCGTTCGAGCGAAAATATCCTTCTTGAAGGAATTTACACCCACTTTGCCGAAGCAGGAAGAAGCCGCCGCTATACAATGAAACAATTCGATCGCTTTATGGCGGCTTTGGCCGAAATCGACCTGCAGGGAATCCAGATTCCAATACGCCATTGCTGCAGCAGCAGCGCGTTCCTGAAGTATCCGTTCATGCACCTGGACGGGGTGCGGATTGGGACTCTCCTGGGCGGGCAGATGCCGTCCGGCAGATATGAGGATCACCCGAACCTGAAGGACCCGTATCGGTTCCGCGCCCGGATCGTTTCGGTGCGGACCTTGAAAAAAGGGGATTATATTGGCTACTATCGGACGTATCACTTGAGAGCGGATACGGCCGTTGCTGTCGTTCCAGCCGGTTTTATTGACGGTTTAGGCGTAAGGCCGGTACCGGTGCCCTCCGGCAGGCTTGAACTCTTCAAAGCGATGGCCGGTGTGCTGGCATCGTATTTTCAAAGCAATCGAACGGCCATGAAAGCATACGTTCATGGGAAGCCGATCTATATTCGGGGACGGGTCTTCATGCAGTTCTGCCTGGCTGAGATTCCTAACGGGCTTGAAGTTAACCCCGGTGATATAGTGGATCTCCCGGTGCGCCGCACCATGGTGTCCCGTTTTGTGCCGCGGATGTATACGCGGGACGGACAGCCGGGCAAAATCGAACATAGTCTGAAAAAAGTCATTTATACCAGCGGAGAGGAGCAATAACTTGGCTAAAAAACTATTGATCGCGCTGATTGCGGCGGCCTGCCTGGTTACGATCTTTGCTGCGTTTCGCGGCGGAATTGGCGGCAATGCGGAAGAGAAAAGCCTGGGGCAGGACTCGATTGCGTTAATTCGCGTGGAAGGCGTGATCTCAGGGGATGCGCAGTCAGGCCTGCTTGGTGAATACGCCAACTCCCTGGAAGATACCCTTGATGCGCTAAAAAGAGCGCGCGAAGATGACCGGATTAAGGCGGTGGTCATCCGGATCAACAGCCCGGGCGGTACGGTTGCCGCTTCACAGGAAATCTCCGAGGAAATCGAAAAAGTCAGTAAAGCCGGGAAGCCGGTCATTGCATCCATGGGCGATGTGGCCGCTTCCGGGGGATATTACCTTGCGGTATCGTGCGACAAAATCATGGCCAATCCGGGCACCCTTACCGGGAGCATCGGCGTGATCATGGAAGCGCCAAATGTAGAAGGCCTGTTTGAGAAGCTGGGCATTCGGACCGAAGTGATCAAAAGCGGGGCGATGAAGGATATCGGGTCGGCGACCCGCACCATGACCCCGGCCGAAAGAGAATTGCTTCAGATGCTGGTCATGGATTCTTATGAGCAGTTCTTGGGCCAGGTCGAAAAAGGGCGCAAAGGAAAGATCAGCCCTGAGAAGCTTCGCGCACTCGCAGATGGACGGGTTTTTACCGGAAGACAGGCGAAAACGCTTGGCTTGATCGATGCGATTGGCAATTTCCCGGATGCTGTCAAACTGGCGGCCAAGGAAGCGGATCTGTCAGACAATGCGCCTCTCGTGGATATGCAGGAACAGGATCCATGGGCGCGCATCCTGAACAGTCTCAACGCACTGAACCAATTGACCGGGCCGCAGGCCAAAGCCTTAAAGGCTCAGTATTGATCGGGAGGGCGGAATGTCACTGATTGACTTGATTTACGGGACCCTGTTGGAGCCGGTGGAAACGTTTCGGCAGATTGGGTCTGAAGCGAAAAAACCGATTCGGGGAGCGGTCTTGCTTGTTTCGTTTCTCTTTCTTTTCGGACTGACGATTCAGATCGGCGGATGGAACGGAGCCGCGCTGAAGGAACTCGGCGGTGCGTTCTCGTTGAGTCCCGGCGGCGGCTTTTATGCCTTTTACACCTTGATCGGGCTTCCGCTCGCACTGGTGATGTGGGGAATCTATACGGCGATTTGTGCGCTGTTGGGCAACCTTCTGACCGGGCGGTCCAATCCTGCCGGGTTATTGTGCGGCCTTGCCTTTGCACAGCTTCCCATGGTATTCGCCCCAATGATGAAATTTATCGGATATGGTTTCGGCCTTAATGCCGTTGCGCTATTCGGGCAGGTGGCCGTGGTAATCTGGGTGTGCGTGCTTCAAATTATCGCCATTCGGGAAAGCCTGGGCATTGAAACGGCACCGGCTATTTCGGTTTGGATCATTCCGCCGGTGGTTTTGATCGGGGGATTGGTCCTATTGATCGTTGCTGCAGCGGGAATGATCGCCACTGCCCTATAGAAACTGAAAATCAGAAGAACACGATAGACAGATATGGTAGAATATGGTTTATCAGATTGATCCAGGGGGCCGATTATGAAAACGAAGGTACTAATTGTCGACGATCAAAAGGGCGTTTGTCGGTTGCTGCAGGAACTGTTTACGATGGAAGGGTACGAGGTCGCCGTAGCCGGGGACGGACGGGAAGCCCTGGAAAAATTCGAACCGTTTGAACCGGATATCGTGCTGATGGACATGAAGATGCCGCACATGAACGGTTTGGAAGCGGCGCAGGAGATGCTGAAAATCAATCCGAAAGTACCCATCATCATGATGACCGCATACGGGGAAATCGAAATGGTACATAAGGCACTGAAAATAGGGGTTCGAAGACATATTACCAAGCCATTTGATATTTTGGATTTGCGGGATTTAGTGCGCGACATCCTCGCCGCTGAAAACAGCGGGAGCGGGGAAAGCGCTTGAAAAGGGCTGCAGCCTATAACGAGCACAACATTGACCAGGAGAGGGGATCACCATGGGACTCGTATCAGTAGCGGAGTTGCTGGCCAAAGCGGACAAAGGCGGATATGCGGTCGGTGCATTTAATGCCAACAACATGGAAATTGTACAGGCCATTGCCGAAGCGGCGGCTTTGGAAAAAGCGCCCGTGATTATGCAGGCGAGCCAGGGCGCCATCAAGTATGCCGGTTTGGCGTACATCACCGGGATGGTCAGGATCGCTTCGGAGGTTTCCGGCGTTCCGATCGCGCTTCATTTGGACCACGGCACCGCCTTTGATCAAGTGGAAGCTTGCATTTACGGCGGTTTCAGCTCGGTCATGTATGACGGCTCCAAACTGCCGTTGGAAGAGAACATCGCCATGACCCGCAAAGTCATTGAACTCGCCCGTCCGCGCGGAATTTCGGTAGAAGCCGAGCTTGGCAAGATCGGGGGCACCGAGGACGATGTCAGCGTGGACGAGCGGGAAGCGCTGTTTACCGATCCGGAAGAAGCCAGGGTTTTTGTCGAACAGACTGGTGTGGATTCCCTGGCTATCGCGATTGGTACAGCCCACGGGCAGTACAAAGGGGAGCCGAAACTCGATTTTGCCAGGCTGGAGAGAATTCGAGGCCTCACCGGGATTCCGATCGTGCTGCACGGTTCGTCAGGGGTTCCCGATGACGCCGTCACGAAGGCGATTTCGCTCGGGGTCCGCAAGATAAACATCGATACCAACATTCGTGAGGCCTTCGTTTGGAAGATGCGGGATGAAATCGCCGCAAATGCAAAGGAAATCGACCCGCGCAAAATACTCGGGCCTGCCAAGGAAGCAACTACGGCTATGATCCGCGAGAAGATCCGCCTTTTCGGCAGCAGCGGCAAGGCTTGATTCCAGTAGAATTTGGCTTAGCAGACAAAATTGATCACAACGACGACAAGGGATATACTACCGCACCATTTAGCGTCGTGAAGTGAATCGGCAGATCGCCAAATCGTTGAAACGATTTTCGCGAGTCGCCTCGTTCAGCTGTGGAGCGGCTGAACCTTTCCGATTCTTCGCGAAGCGACAGCATCGAAGTGTGTCCCTTATCCTTAGGGGGGAAACGAATGAGAATTTTTATCGATTCGGCAAACATGGAGGAAATTAAGGAAATCCAAGCGATGGGTTTTGTGGCCGGCGTCACGACCAATCCAAGTCTGGTGGCTGGTCAGCAGGGTATCGATTTTCACTCCCGGATCACCGAAATTACCGGGCTGGTTCACGGGCCGGTGAGTGCCGAACCGTTTGCCACCGACTATGAGGGCATCATTGCCGAGGGCAAACAGCTCGCCGCGATTCACCCGGATGTTGTTGTCAAGGTGCCGATGACCGAGGACGGTCTGCGGGCGATTGCGGAATTCACCCGGTTGGGCATTTCAACCAATGCCACACTGATTTTTTCGTTGAATCAGGCATTGCTGGCGGCCCGGGCGGGTGCCAGATATGTCAGCGTGTTTGTCGGGCGTCTCGATGATGCAGGGAATAGCGGCATTGGCATATTGGACGAAATCGTTAAGGCCTTGGACCAGTATGCGCTCAGTACCGAGGTGATTGCCGCGAGTATTCGCCACCCGATGCATGTCACCGAGGCGGCCTTGACCGGATGCCATATCGCCACAGTTCCTTACGCGGTCATCAAGGCGATGATCAAGCATCCGCTGACCGACCTGGGCCTGGCCCGGTTTGAAGCGGACAGCAAAAAGTACCGGGGAACACGCTAGCTCTATTATATTTGTATTTCTTTTGGTGAAAGATTGGGAGGGAACAAGCCATGGAACGAGAATTAGCGCTGGAATTGGCCAGGGTTACTGAGGTGGCGGCTCTTGCGGCCTCCCGTTGGATGGGCCGGGGCCAGAAAGATGCGGCTGACGAAGCGGCAGTTTCGGCGATGCGGCTGATGTTTGACACCATTCATTTCGATGGCGTGGTTGTGATTGGTGAAGGCGAAATGGATGAGGCGCCGATGCTCTACATCGGAGAGCGTGTGGGGATGGGCGTTCCCCCGTTGGTTGACGTTGCGGTGGATCCGCTTGAGGGAACCAATATCGTGGCGAAAGGACTTCCGGGTGCCATCGCCGTATTGGCGGTTGCGCCGCGGGGAACCCTGCTGCACGCGCCGGATATGTATATGGATAAGATTGCGGTCGGGCCCGAATGCCGGGGGCGGGTTCATTTGGATGCGACCGTCAGTGAAAACATTCGGCAGGTGGCCAAATCGCTGAACAAGTCGATCAGCGAGGTGACGGTGGTCATTCTGGATCGGGACCGTCATCAGGCGATTATTGACGAAGCCCGCAGTGTCGGGGCTCGGATCAAGCTGATCTCGGACGGCGATGTTTCGCCAGCGGTTGCAGTGGCTTATCCGGGTTCGGGCGTGGACATGCTGCTGGGGGTTGGCGGTGCTCCCGAAGGGGTTTTGTCAGCGGCGGCACTGCGCTGTCTGGGCGGTGATTTTCAGGGCCGGCTCTGGCCCACAGAAGACAGCGAAACCGAGCGGGCCCGTCAAATGGGCATTGAGGACATTAAAAAGCTTATGACCATCGATGATCTGGTACGAACTGACCAGGTGATTTTCGCGGCGACAGGGATCACCGACGGGGACTTGCTGACCGGTGTACGTTATACCGGCGGTAAAGCAACGACCCATACGCTGGTTATGCGCGGCGCATCAGGGACGGTTCGGTACATAGAAGCGATTCATCAGCTTGATAAAAAACCAATGTTCAGAGATAATAAAATCAAGATTCTTATGGATTAAATGACGACGAAGAAAAGCTGGACTCAACGAAGTAAAGTCAAAGTTCGCAGATATCTTTTACGGCTCTTCCGGAAAGGCGACGCCCCGCTCTACCTCGCTCTCGGTTTTGCCCTAGGAGCCTGCACGAACTTCTTTCCAACCTTTGGCCTCGGCTTGCCATTGGCCATTGGACTCGCCTACATTACCCGCACTAGCATATTCGGCAGTTTTGTTGGAGAGACTCTGTTTAAAATCGTCTATTTTGTGACTTTACCCCTTTCTTTTGTCGTCGGTACCATGATCATCCCGGTTCCCATTCGTTTGAACGACCTGCATTCCATTCTGGCTCTCGCCAAGGATTGGCGGCAGTTCCTTCCTTACGCACAGGTATTTCTGGTTGGTGGTCTGGTGAACACGCTGGTTTTGGGCAGCATTCTTACCCTCGTTAATGTACGGCTGCTTACGAGTCATCGTGAACAAATAATTGCGTTTCTCTCGAGAGAGGAGGAAAACGGTTGAACCTGTCGGAACTTGAAAACAAAACCCTGGTGGAACTGTATCAGGTCGCTAAGGATTTGAATCTTTCAGGGTTTTACAAACTGCGGAAAAAAGAACTGGTCTTCGAAATCATGAAGGCCTTGACCAATTCGAATGAACTGCTTTCAGCGCAGGGAATTCTTGAGGTCCTGCCCGATGGTTACGGCTTCCTGCGCCCGTTTGCCTACGTGCCGAGCCAGGATGACATTTATGTGTCGCCGTCCCAAATTCGGAAATTCGACCTGAAAACCGGCGACAAGGTAGCTGGTCAGGTCCGGCCGCCGAAAGACAACGAACGGTTTTTCGCGCTGCTGAAAGTGGAATCGGTCAATGAGTTTCCCCCGGAAGAGGCATCCCGCCGCATCCACTTCGATGCGCTGACCCCGCTGCACCCGAATGAGAAGCTCTGGCTGGAAACGGTGCCGAATGAATTGTCCACCCGGATTATCGACTTGATTTCCCCGATCGGGAAAGGACAGCGCGGTCTTATCGTGGCGCCGCCCAAAGCCGGGAAAACGGTGCTGCTTCAGAAGATCGCGAATGCGATTACAACCAATCATCCGGATGTGGAACTGATGATCCTGCTGATCGACGAGCGTCCTGAAGAAGTCACGGACATGCAGCGTTCGGTCCGGGCCGAAGTGACCGGTTCCACCTTCGACGAGCCACCGGAGAACCATGTAAAGGTAGCGGATATGGTTCTGGAACGCGCCAAACGCTTGGTAGAGCATAAGAAAGACGTTGTCATTCTGCTGGACAGCCTGACCCGGTTGGCCCGAGCGCACAATCTGGTTGTGCCTCCCAGCGGCCGTACGCTTTCCGGCGGTCTTGACCCGACATCGCTACATAAGCCGAAGCGCTTTTTCGGCGCTGCCCGTAACATTGAAGAAGGCGGCAGCCTGACGATCCTGGCAACCGCACTCGTGGAAACCGGATCCCGCATGGACGAGGTCATTTTCGAGGAATTCAAAGGAACCGGCAACATGGAACTGGTGCTCGACCGGAAGCTGGCGGAACGCCGGATCTTCCCGGCAATCGACCTGAAACGTTCCGGAACCCGGAAGGAAGAACTGCTCATGACCAAGGAAGAGTTGGAGCTGAACTGGAACCTGCGCCGGATTTTTGCCAACTACCAGACGGTGGAGACCATGGAGATCATGTCCGATACGCTGCGCAAGACCAAATCCAATACCGACCTGCTTCGTGCAGCACCGGTATTCTTTGACAGTCTGAGCTGATCGAACCGTATAGAGTACGCCGGCATCGGTAAAAATAGGGGCTAAATGCCCCTATTTTTGGTTTTTAAGGTGGCGATGGCGTATTCGATATGCTGTGAGTGTGGTGTTGGTTTGCTTACTGATCCTGACCTCACCGGCGGTGAGTCTGGCTGGTTTAAGCGAGGACCGGTTTGTCCCGGTGTCCAGAAACCCGATTAGTGAGCGCCAGCTACGGGAATTGGCGGCCCGGCGGGGGGATACTCTGTGGGGAATTTCCCGCAAGGTGAACGTATCGGTGGAAGAACTGGTGGCCATGAACAACCTGACCGCAGGGAGCGTACTGCTCGAAGGACAGATCCTGAAAGTACCGTATCGCAGAGCCCGCAGTCACCGCATCATACCGGGGGACTCGTTATGGCGGATTTCTGCCCAGTACAGTGTTTCAGTCACTGAACTGGTTCGTGCCAATCCGGGTATTGATCCGGATGCCCTGCAAACCGGCAAATGGGTCAGTATTCCTGCTAGTTCCGATTTGACCGGGGCGGTTCGAACTGATTACCCTTCACGTTCCATGCCAAGGTGGTACGCGTGGCCGGTCAGCGGTGTGATATCATCCCGGTTTGGTTGGCGTAAGCGAGGCTATCACAAAGGGTTGGACATCGCCTGCCCGATGAACACCCCGATCCGTGCGGTAAACTCCGGCAAAGTCGTTTTTGCGGGAACTAAGAAGAATTACGGCCGGGTTGTGATTATCGAACATCCTGAGGGGAACCAGACTTTATACGCGCATGCCCGAACCTTGCTGGTTCGGGCCGGCAGTAAAGTCAGGCGCGGTCAGATCATCGCCCGGGTTGGTATGACCGGGCGCACGACCGGCCCGCATGTCCACTTTGAAATTAGGCGAAGCGGCACGGCGGTCAATCCCATTCGATATCTGCATAAATAGAGCGCACTTTTGTGTATATGCGCCGGGGATTCCCGGCGCATATACTTTTTCCTTTTCGTAGGGGGCTTCCGCGTGAGATAATGCGTAACGGGGGTGAACCTCATACCATGACATTGCTGCTTTTGCCGCTGATCGCTTTACTGGTTGGCGCGCTGATGGAAAAATTGCTTCGTCCGGCCGCTTCGTTTCTCATGCAATACAGTCTCTATCTGCTGTTGGTGGGGATTGGCGCCCGGATTGGATCTGATCGCGCTTTATTGGCCTCGATCCCTCATCTTGGGATCAAGGCAGCGTTGCTGTGTCTGTTTGCCAGCACCGGAAGCGCGGTTTTCGTTCTAATTTGGGAAAAGCTTTTTGTCCATGCTCCCAGGAGATATGAGGAACCAGAGGATGAAGAGGTTCGTTTTGCGTATCGCCGGGAATATTTCTTCATTATATATGTGCTTCTTTTTCTTTTGATTGGGACCGCCGCAGGCTACTTTCTTCGGCCTTCGTCGCTATGGGTTAGCCGGGTGATTGATGCTGCACTGATTGTGATTTTTGTCAGTGTCGGCGTTGGCCTAAGGGAAGGATTGAGCAGCCTTAAGACCAAACGAGCCAAAACCGGTTACCTGTGGATTCCGATTGTAATTCTTTCCGGCAGTCTAGCTGGTGGCCTGCTGGGCGGTCTGATCGGTATTCTGCCGATTCCAACCGCCGTTTCGGTCGGCGGGGGCATGGGATATTATTCCGTGACCACCGCGTTGGTGAACGCGAAATCTGGCACAGAAGCCGGTTTTATCGCGTTTTTGGCCAATTTCATGCGCGAAGTGCTGACGTTCTTGCTAACGCCGTTCCTGGCCCGGATTTCAGGATTGCTTCCGGTTGCTTTGGGGGGCGCTACCGCCATGGATACCACATTGGCCGTGATCCGGCGCTGTGCCGGGGAGGATTATGCGCTGCTCGGGTTCCTGAGCGGGGTGATTCTAACGATTATTACGCCATTTCTGTTGGCATTCCTGTTGAGCCTGTAGCCTTGGGGGAGGGGAGATAACCGATGTTTCAGCCGCTGTACAGCCGTCAATCCGGCGAATTCTCAGAAGATCCACGCCTGGTTTTTATCGGGCGCAGCGGAGCCGCCTGGCGCGAACCGGAGCCGGGTGAAATGATTCCGATGCCAGTGGGGGCTTCGCTGGTGATGATGCCGGGACACCGTCCGGTCGGCATGGATCCGTCGACCGGACAACCGGTACTGGTTCAGGCTGGCACCTCAGCGACAGCGGTCGCGGCCTTGCTGCCGCAGGGATACACCCGAACCTTGCTGCCGGCCGCGGCGGTTCCGCAGGGAACCCCGGAACTCCCTACATTGGGATACACCGCTGCGGCATTTAAGAATGGAAAGATATATATTGCCGCGATGAAAACTGATCGCGATTTTGCGTGGAACCCAAAACACTACAATACCGAACGGCTTGCGGATCGTATCGCGAAACGGCTGAAACAATCACCGAAAAACCGGATTTTGCAGCAGCTATCGCACTGCAGCCAGGTCTATTCCTGTTTTACCGCCCAGAATGTTTTTTATGAACGCTGGGAAGGCGGGATTCCGACCTCTCCATCCTGCAACGCGCAATGCCTGGGCTGCATTTCGCGAAGCCATACCGCGGTCTGCTCGCCGCAGTCAAGACTTGAGTTCCTGCCGACGTCTGAGGAAATTGCCGAAGTCGCGGAGCATCACCTGAGCCGGGCCGGGGATGGAATCATTAGTTTCGGACAGGGCTGTGAAGGTGAGCCCTCGCTCGCGGCTGACCGGATTGCGCCAGCCGTGAAAGCGATCCGGGATTCGGTCGCGGCCGGTACAGTGAATATAAACACGAATGCGGGCAATACCCAGGGCATTCAAAAAATTGTCGACAGCGGGCTGGATGCCATGCGGGTTACTCTCTTTTCGGCCCGAAAGGAAGACTATCAGCAGTATCACCAGCCGAACTACACGCTCGAAGATGTTGCAGCCAGCATTCGTTATGCCGCGGATGCCGGTGTGTATATTTCGCTGAATCTGCTGACAATGCCCGGTTTCACAGATTCCATGGATCAGGCGGACGCTTTGTTGGCGTTCATCGATCAGCTTCAAATCCCCATGGTCCAGTTCCGCAACCTGAATCTTGATCCAGTGGTCTTTGAGTCCCACTTCCCGGTTCGGTCCGAGCCAATCGGCATACCAGCCTTGATCCGGCGGCTCAGGGATGCCGGGGTCCGCGCGGCGTCATACAGTCACCCGGCCCGCCGCGGCGCCGGTCTGATTGGTGAGACGAATCACTAAAGAAAACGGGCCATTGCATCATGCTGACCAGCAATCATCAATGACAGCGCTTTGAAATGAAATAGATAGAAGCAGAACGAACATATACCGTGCGGCGTTTGCCTGCTTTCCCCACGTTGCCCTGTAACCCCCGGGCATACCGGCTTCCCCGGGCAACAAAAGCTAAGCGAAGATGATGAGCGAAAGGGGGATTCGCGTGAGAGATGTAGAGGTGCGCTTGCATTACCGCCGCGATGACGGCGTTGACACCGCGGCGACCTGCTCTTTTGGTGAAGGGGACCGCGCCATCACGGTCGAAGGACGGGACCGGCCGGATGACCCGCTGAAGCACGGCCAACAGCTGACGGCGGAGGGCATCCCGCACGGCGCGCGGCTGATTGTTGACGATTTTGACGGCAGCATTACCGATCTGCTGCAGCAAAATGGATTCAGCAATATTGAAAACGCCTATGAGTATCCGGAATTTATGGTTTGGTAGCCTTCCTGTGGATTGACCGATCATGCCCTTAAAAAGCAGGCAAGAGCTGTCCAAACCAGCGGCTCTTGTCTTTTTTTTGTGGACTTGATATAATTATTTCCGCGCGACTGCGGAAAGAGGTGAAACCATGAAAGAGAATATCCATCCCAAGTACTACGCAGCGAAGGTCACCTGCGTGTGCGGCGAGAGCTTTGAATCAGGCTCAACCAAAGAAAACCTTCGGGTTGAAATCTGCTCCAAATGCCACCCGTTCTACACCGGTAAGAAGTCCCGTCTTGTGGACACCGCCGGACGAGTAGAAAACTTCAAGAAAAAGTACGGCTTGAAATAGGCAAGATAGCAGAGGAACCCTCTGCTATTTTCTTTCCTGCGGTTTTGAGCATGTTTCGCAGCCTGAAGGCGTGCCGGGCGTGGAGGTTGATATGAAAACCAAATTTCAATACGGCGGGCAGGCTGTCATTGAGGGCGTAATGATGCGCGGACCCAACCGGGTCGCAGTGGCAGTTCGCAAGCCGGACGGTGAAATCGAGGTCGAAACCGAGGAAAAAGCGCCGCTGACAGCACGCAGCAAAATCCTGAGCTGGCCGTTCATTCGGGGCACTTTTGTGCTGGTGGATTCTTTGGTGATTGGCATCCGGGCTTTGAACCGCTCCGCCTCCCTCGCGATGGAAGGGGAGGAAGAGGAACTGACGCCTGCAGAGATCCTTGGCACTGGCCTGATTGCTGCGGTACTGGCCGTATTCTTGTTTATTGCCCTTCCGACAGGAGCGGTGCACTTTACCACCCGGTATATCCCCGGCGGGGTACTTGGACAGAACCTGATCGAAGGCATCATCCGGATTCTGGTGATGATCGGATATATTCTGGCGATTTCCCGGATGGAGGATATCCGGCGGGTTTTCATGTACCATGGCGCCGAGCATAAAGCGGTCCATGCGCTCGAATCCGGCGGCGAGCTGTCGGTTGAGGCGGCACAGCGTTTTTCGGTGCTGCATCCGCGCTGCGGGACCAGTTTTCTGCTGGTG
The DNA here is from genome assembly GCA_050258755.1 of Solirubrobacterales bacterium. GTDB lineage: Bacteria > Bacillota > Syntrophomonadia > Syntrophomonadales > DTU052 > JBLMZI01. Next base: position 176,128 of record JBLMZI010000001.1, read on the forward strand.
GTTATGATTATTTCGATTCTGATATTTGCTTTACTCGGCGAAGGCAGCCTGGTCTGGCGAATTGGGTCGCGGATTGCCGTATTTCCTATCGTAGCCGGGTTAGGTTATGAATTTATCAAACTTACGAGCCGCTATGCCGATGCGGGGTGGTCGCGTTTCTTGATGGCCCCCGGCCTATGGTTGCAGAAATTGACTACCGGCGAGCCGGATGAGGCGCAGATTGAAGTGGCGGTACGCGCCCTGGAAGCGGTCGTGGAACCTGCAGCCGGATAAGTTTTGAAGGAGACGCTATGCTGGAAAAGCTGGACAGCATTGAAGAAAAATACGAAGAGTTGACCGAACTGCTCTCCCAGTCGGATACCGTAAACGATCTGGCCAGGTATCAGAAGCTGGCCAAATCGCATTCTGATCTGGCGGATGTGGTGAACACCTACCGCGAGTATAAGAGGGCGCGGGAGCGTTCGTCCGGTGCGGAAACCATGCTGCAGGACGAGGATGATCCTGAACTGCTGGCAATGGCTGAAGCCGAGCTGGAGGAAGCCCGGGAATCCATCGCGCGTCTGGAACAGGCGCTTCAATTGTTGTTGCTTCCCAAAGATCCAAATGATGATAAGAACGTTATCGTTGAGATTCGGGCCGGAACCGGCGGAGAGGAAGCGGCGCTGTTCGCTGGCGACCTTTTCAGGATGTACACGCGTTATGCGGAGCGCCAGGGTTGGCGGTCTGAGGTCATGAGTGCCAGTTACTCCGATCTGGACGGTTTTAAAGAGATCATTTTCGTGCTGGAAGGCCAGGGAGCCTACAGCAAGTTGAAATACGAATCGGGTGTGCACCGGGTGCAGCGCATTCCGGTGACCGAATCCGGCGGCCGGATTCATACCTCCGCGTCGACTGTGGCGGTGATGCCGGAGGCGGCCGAGGTCGAATTGGAGATCAACGCCAACGACCTGCGGATTGACCTGTACTGCTCCAGCGGACCGGGCGGACAGTCGGTCAATACCACTCAGTCAGCAGTGCGGATTACCCATGTTCCGACCGGGCTGGTCGTGACCTGCCAGGATGAAAAGTCCCAGCACAAAAACAAGGACAAAGCCCTGCGGGTGCTGCGGGCGCGCTTATTGGAGAAAATGCAGGAGGAGCAGGAAGCCGAAATCGCGGACGCCCGCCGGACTATGGTCGGTTCCGGGGACCGCAGTGAAAGGATTCGCACCTACAACTTCCCGCAGAACCGCGTGACCGATCACCGGATTGGACTCACCCTGCACAAGCTGGATATGATATTGGCCGGGGATATAGACGACGTCATCGAAGCGCTGACGACCCATGACCAGGCCGAGAAATTAAAACAGGTGGAATAAAAGCGTGTCAAACGACTGGACGGTACAAGATCTGCTCGATTGGACCCGGGAACACTTTCACACGCGCAGCATATCAGAACCTCGTCTGGAAGCCGAGGTTCTTTTGGCATTTGCCTTGAACACCACTCGGGTCGGACTGTATGTCCAGTACGACCGCCCGGTGAACGCGGAAGAGCGGAGCTGGTTCAAGGAACTGGTCAAGCGGCGCCAGGCGGGGGAACCGGTGGCTTACATCACGGGAAGCCGCGAGTTTATGTCGATGCCGTTTAAGGTGGACCGGCGGGTTTTGATTCCGCGTCCGGATACCGAAACGCTGGTCGAAGCGGCAATCAAACATCTCAAGGGCTTAAAACGACCGTGCAAAGCGGTTGATGTCGGAACTGGAAGCGGTGCGATCGCGGTCAGCCTTGCCCGTTATGTGCCCGACGCCGAAATCATTGCGGTCGATATCGATCCCTCGGCGCTGGAATTGGCGGGTGAAAACGCATCGGTCAACGGCCTGGCGGACCGGGTGGTTTTTTTAACCGGAAGCCTGTTGAGCCCGGTCGAAGCGGACGAGCTTGATCTGGTGGCAGCCAATCTGCCTTACATACCCACCGCGGAAATGACCAAACTAGCAAAGGAAATCAGGGAATTTGAGCCAGTCCTGGCCTTGGACGGCGGTCCGGACGGGCTTGATTACTACCGCGGCCTGCTGCCGCAGGCCTACGCACGTTTGCGGCCCGGCGGTCTTCTGTTGATGGAAATCTCTGATCAAGCTCAGGCCGAGGCGCTTATCGCCGATTGCGGCCCGGGCTGGCAGGCGCAGTGCATTCTTTGTGATCTTGGCGGCCGTGCCCGGGTGGTCGGCATGAACCGGGGGGAACAATGAATACCCTTTATTTAAAAGCCGATCCGGAACATCCGGACCCGGAAATTATGGATCAAGCGGCCTCGTTTCTCGCCGCCGGCGAACTGGTCGCCTTTCCGACCGAAACGGTTTACGGGTTAGGGGCCCGGGCGGACATTGAAGCCGCGGTTGAACGCATCTTCGCGGCCAAGGAAAGACCGCCGGAAAACCCGCTGATCATTCACGTGAACGGCTGGGCAATGGCCCGAAGCTATCTGGCCGACTACCCGCCCGAAGTCGAAAAACTGGTTGAGGCCTTCTGGCCGGGCCCGCTGACTATTGTGGCCCGGGCTGCCCGGCATGTTCCTGCCGCGGTACGGGCCGGCGGCCCCAATGTCGGGGTGCGTATGCCATCTCATCCTGTGGCGCTGGCTCTCATTGAGCATGCCGGGGTGGGGGTTGCGGCCCCAAGCGCCAACCTGTCTGGACGCCCGAGCCCGACCAGTCCGACGCATGTTCGTCAGGATCTGGACGGCCGCATTGCAGTCATTTTGGATGGAGGCACCACTGGATTCGGCATTGAGTCCACGGTATTGGATGTCACCGAAAAACCGTTCCGAGTCCTCCGTTCGGGCGCCATCAGCCTGGAACAGCTGGATGCCGTTCTGCCCCGATTTTTCAGCACCGAAATCCTTCGGCAGCCGCCGCAGTATCAGCCGCAGGCTGTCGTTTATGTCTTTGATCATCCGAAGTTGTTGTTACCGGTACTTGATGAAGCGGTTCAGACCGGGAAGAGAATCGGGGTCGCCTTTTTTTCGGACTTCACGCTTCCCGTTCCCGCTGCACTGGAGATCCGCTGCTCAGGCCTGGAGGATTATGCCGCGCGGTTGTTTGAGATCCTGCGCGCGGCTGACGAACAGAATCTGGATCAATTGTTCCTGGAGATTCCGGAACCAACCGGATTGGGGAGAGCAATTGCGGACCGGGTCCTGAAAGCGGCCGCCGGCCAGCGGTTGGGCTGATCAATATCGTATTGAAAGCTGCCCTTATTGGAGGAATTGAAATGACCGCAAATCTACTCCCGGTTTTTGCCGTTGCAGTCGCTCTGGGCGCGGACGCATTTTCGGTCGCGCTGGGCCTGGGCATGACCAAAACTTCGCGCACCTTTCGCATTCGGTTCGTGCTTACCGTGGCCGCGCTTCATGTGATAATGCCGCTGCTTGGTCTGCTGGTCGGCCAAGCAGCCGGAACCTATCTGGGTCGTTGGGCGACTGCGCTGGGGGCGCTGGTGCTTGCCTTCATCGGTATGCAGATGCTTCACAAAGGGATGCAGACCCGGAAGAAGCCTGAACCGTTGGAAACGAAGCCGGCCGAAAAGAAGACCAACCGGTTTGAAGCAAAAGGTTGGGGGGGCATTCTTCTTCTGGCGGTTTCCGTAAGCATCGACGCACTAACCGTAGGCTTTGGTCTGGGCGCCCTGCACACGCCGATTCCGCTGACCGTCGCCCTGACAGGCTCCATTGCCGGGCTGATGACCGCTCTGGGCTGGCTCGGGGGACGCTTTTCCGGCGGGCTGCTCGGACACCGGGCGCTGCTGTTTGGCGGCGTCATCCTGGTTGTGATCGCGATAAAAATGGTTCTGTTGTAAGGGGGGCTTGCTATGCCGCGTCTGGCATTTGTCTGCACCGGAAATACATGCCGCAGCCCGATGGCCTGCGGTCTGTTTCTCGCCTTGCTGAACGAGAAATACCCTGAAACGGCCGACCAGTTTGCGGTCCAATCCGCCGGGTTGTTCGCACTTGACGGCGAACCGGCCTCGTCCCATGCCGTTACCGTTCTCAGTGAGCTGGGTATTGACATTCGGAATCATCGCGCAGCCAGGGTGGACGAGTCCGTCATTGCCGCGGCGGACATTATTGTCGCTTTGACGGCCGCGCATAAGAACCGGATTGTGTCCTTTTATCCGCAGGCCAGGGACCGGGTGGTTACGCTCTACGAACTGGCCGGATTGCCGGAAGCCGACGTGGAAGATCCGATCGGGTCAGATCTGGCCGAATACCGGCATACCAGAGACCAAATCCGGGGCTTGATCGAGCGGGCGCTGCTGCGGCTTCACCCGGATGAATAGTTTTAGATGAATAACATGAAAAGGAAAAATCGTTTCATTGTCGAAAATGTTTTGCGAGGTGACGCGGAATGCGGATTGTGGTTGGCAGCGATCATGCCGGTTTTGAACTGAAAGAGCATTTGAAGCAGACCCTGGCGGACTGGGGCCACGAAGTGACAGACTGCGGCTGTCACTCCGTTGATTCAGTCGATTATCCGCTTTTAGCCGAAGCGGTTTGCCTGGCCGTTATCCGGCAGGAAGCCGAGCGCGGGCTGCTGGTTTGCGGCACCGGGCAGGGAATGGCGATGACCGCCAATCGCATTCCGGGGATTCGGGCGGCGGTTTGCCAGGAACCCTTTTCGGCCCACGCGGCCCGGGAACACAACGACGCCAACGTACTGGCAGTGGGAGCACGGGTGGTCGGAACCGGGATGGCGGAGTTGGTCCTCAAGGAATTCATGAATACTGACTTTGCCGGCGGGCGGCACGCGCGACGGGTCGGCCTGATTGCCGAAATAGAAGCAAAGTACCGTAAACAGGAGGTTTAAAAGGAATGGATTACATTGAAAAGTACGTAGTCCCGGTCGATCCGGAAATCGCGGAAGCGATCCGGCGGGAGGAAGAACGGCAGAATCGGAACCTGGAGCTCATCGCATCTGAAAACTTCGTTTCCCGTGCCGTCATGGCGGCACAGGGCGGCGTTATGACAAACAAATACGCCGAGGGTTATCCCGGCAAACGATATTATGGCGGCTGCGTGTTTGTGGATGTCGCGGAAGATCTTGCACGGGACCGGGCAAAGAAGCTGTTCGGCGCGGAGCATGCCAACGTCCAGCCCCATTCAGGCGCTCAGGCCAACACGGCGGTATATTTTGCAACACTGAAACCCGGTGACACCATTCTCGGCATGAATCTGGCCCACGGCGGTCATCTCACCCACGGAAGCCCGGTCAATTTCTCCGGCACCTACTTTAACATCGCGGCTTACGGTGTGGAAAAAGATACGGAAGTCATCGACTACAACAAGCTCATGGACATTGCAAAGGAATCCAAGCCAAAAATGATTGTGGCCGGGGCCAGCGCCTACCCGCGCACCCTTGACTTTAAAGCCTTTCGGCAAATCGCGGATGCGGTCGGTGCTCTGCTGATGGTTGACATGGCCCACATCGCGGGGCTGGTCGCGGCCGGATACCATCCAAATCCGGTTCCCTACGCGGATTTCGTGACGACCACGACCCACAAGACCCTGCGCGGCCCGCGCGGCGGGATGATCCTGTGCAGCAACGAATGGGCCCCGAAGATCGATAAAGCCATCTTCCCTGGCATCCAGGGCGGCCCGCTGATGCATGTCATTGCGGCGAAAGCGGTCTGCTTCCAGGAAGCCCTGCAGCCTGAATTCAAGGCCTACCAGGGGCGCATTGTTGAAAATGCGGCAGCACTGGCCGACACCCTGAACAAGACAGGCCTGCGGCTCGTTTCCGGCGGTACCGACAACCACCTCATGCTGATCGATGTCGGCGTGAAAGGGCTTACCGGGAAGGAAGCGGAAAACCTTTTGGACGAAGTGAACATCACGGTCAATAAAAACGCGATTCCCTTTGATCCCCAGAAACCGATGGTTACCAGCGGCGTCCGGATTGGTACCCCGGCGATTACCACCCGCGGTCTCCAGAAAGCGGACATGGCAATGCTGGGGCAGGCGATTTCCCTGGCACTGATTGACACCAACGAAGCCAGGCAGCAGGAAGCGCGTGCGCTGGTCGCCCAGCTGTGCGACAAATACCCCCTTTACGCCGACTAGGAACCAATCTTAGCCGGAAAAGGCCGACCACAAAGATTCGAGGATCTGCTTAGCAGGATGTCATCGGTCATTGAATAAGGAGCTTATATTATGCACGAACGTCCAAGCTGGGATGAATACTTTTCCGAATTAGCGCAAATCATCTCTAAGCGGTCCACCTGCCGGCGCCGGCAGGTGGGCGCTCTTCTGGTAAAGGGCGACCGGATCATTGCCACTGGATACAATGGGTCCCCGCAGGGTATGGCACACTGCCTGGATATCGGGTGCCTGCGCGAGCAGCTGGAAATCCCCTCCGGGCACCGGTACGAGCTGTGTCGAGGGGTTCATGCCGAACAAAACGCCATTATTAACGCCGCCATTTACGGCGTTTCGACGATTGACTCCGTGCTCTACTGCACCACTCAGCCATGCATTCTCTGTGCCCGCATGATCATTAATGCGGGAGTCCGCCGGGTGGTACACCAGGGCGATTTTCAGGATGAGCTTTCGCTACAGTTTTTCCGTGAGGCCGGGGTTGAAGTCGTGGAATACCACCTGAAAGAAGGGACCCAAGGGTGAAACTCAAGACCATCAGCCTCCCCCGCTTGGATTTGCTCACGCCCACCCTTGAATCAACCGCGCTGAAGCTCATGGAAGAAGCTGGCGAACTCGCACAGGCCATTGGCAAGCTGCGCGGCATGAGCGGGGAACGGGTTCAGTACAGCGAAAGCGAAACGGTGGACCAGATCATGAAGGAACTGATGGACGTTGCTCAGACGGCCGTATCCATGATGTACGTGATGGAAGAAAGCTATGGCGTGGACATCGAGGAAATTCTTTCAGAGCACATTAACAAGCTGAGACGGAAAGGGTATCTTGGTTCAATTGATTGAAAGGTTCGACAAAAGGGTTTTCACATTTCGCCCCGAATACATAAGCGAGATAGAGATCGGATTGCTGCTTTCACAGAATTTTAGAAAAATATCACGGCTTCAAAAATAAAAAGGAATTCCCTTCTCCATGGCGAATTGTCAAGTGGACGTTATTCGGATTCGTAGTTTTGGCAGATTTCGCTCCTCCGGTTGGTGAGGTTCCAACCCGGTAGATTGCATAATATTACAGTTACATAATTGGATTACGGGAGCGCTGTACATGGCAAGTAAACCTGGCAACTGGGCTCGTTCCGCCGGAGATGCGTTGGCTCTGGCAACGACCTTTGCCTTTTGCATCGGGGCCGGTTATTGGATCGGTCAGTGGCTGGATACGCGGTTCGGAACCCAGCCGTACCTGATGTTGGTTATGATTCTGCTTGGACTTGCCGCGGGGCTCAAAATGTTATACGAACGGGCAGTTGGCAATACCCCGATTTCCCCTCCTCCGCCGGATCCGGAGGACCAAAAGCTCAGCCGTTTCAGCCCGAGCAAGGAAGTGCTCGACGCAATGGCAGAAGCGAAGAAAATGCTTGCGGAGATTGATCCGAGCGTCATTAGCGGGCAGCGGAAAGAAAAAAAAGAGGAGCCTTGATGGCCGCCTTATGAAAATGATTATCATTGGTGGGCTTTGTGGTTTTATCGCATCTTTTGGGTTTGTCTGGCTGAATCTGAAAAGCATTCGCCAGGGCGTCGAGATGCCAGGCCGCGAAGCACTTCGTTACATCATTTTACGTTTTTTTATTAGGGTGACCGCGTTAATTGCCGCGGTTGGGCTCTTGACCTATTGGTTGGGAATCCCGTTCGGCATGGCGCTGTTGGCTGGGATGGGTCTCGGATACCTCGGTTTTCTTATCCTCGGAATGAAGAAAGGTCCTGTTGTGGCCCGTCTAACGAGGTCGAAAAGCGACGAGTTGAACGGGCCGCTGAACGAAAATCCACTTGGAAAGGGGGGGAAAGAGTGAGTTTAGATGCGCTACTTGAAATTGCTAAAGAAGCAAAGCCGCTGTTTTACATCGGCGATTCTATCGGGGTACCAAACCTAGTTGTCACCGAGTGGGCGATTATCATTATCCTGGGTACGTTAGCTTTCTTTGCGACCAGAAACATGCAGACTGTTCCCCGGGGGCTTCAAAACGGATTTGAAGCGATTGTTGGGTGGACGTTTGATTTCTTCGGACAAATGTTGGGAGAAAAGCCGGCCAAAATATGGACGCCAGTTCTTTCAACATTTTTCCTGTTTATTCTGGCTTCAAACTACAGCGGACTCATCCCGGGTTCAGGGGTCATCAAAGGCTTCCAGCCGCCGACGTCGGACTGGAATGTCACCATGACACTCGCATTAATCGTCTTCTTTACCATTCATGTCGCCGGATTCCGTCAAAACGGTCTCCACTACTTAGGTCATTTCGTCTCGCCATATGCAGCCTTTTTGCCGTTGAACCTCATTGAAGAAGTCGCCAGACCGTTGTCTCTGACGCTTCGTCTATTCGGGAACATCTTTGGCGAAGAAATGATAATTGGCTTTTTGCTGACCATGGCGCCATTCTTAGTTCCGATGCCGATGATGGCATTGGGTCTACTGACGGGCGCGATCCAGGCGATCGTATTTACGATCCTGGCATCGAGCTACATCGGGGCAGCCACCAGCGAAGGTCATTAAAATGGTGTTGCTTTATGCACAGTCACAAGCAATGAACCAGGAAAGGAGGGAATAGTATGGCAGTAGCTGAAAGCGCACAAGGTCTGTTGGCCATCGGTGCTGGTGTCGCAGTCGCGATCAGCGCTCTGGGTGGTGGTATCGGTCAGGGTGTTGTCGGTGGCAAAGCTCTGGAAGCCATCGCCCGTCAGCCTGAAACGGCCGACCAGGTACGGACTCTTCTGTTCATCACTCTCGCGTTTATTGAAACCCTAACGATTTACGGCTTGCTGATTGCATTCATGCTGGTTGGTAAGATCCCCGCATAATCGTTGTAATGCGGCAAGAATGAGAGTCTGACGTAGTTGGGGCGATGAGGAGATTTCATCAATCCCCTCATCGCCCACAAAACTATCCACCTAACGAATGGAGGTAACATGCCGGTGAGAAGAAGCAAATGGTTAGCTATATCGGTCCTCCTGAGCATGTTCATGGTTCTGGCAATGGCCACCACCGCTCTCGCAAGCGAAGGCGGAGTGCCGGCGTTCCCGGACCTGTATAAAATCGGTTGGACTGCAGTTAACTTCTTTATTTTGCTAGCCATACTATATAAATTTGCTTTCAATCCGATCCGCAACATGCTGGAAGAGCGTGCGAACACCATCGAGAGTTCGCTGAACTACGCATCCGGCCTGCGGGACGAAGTTGAGCAATTGCGCAAGGAAGCGGCCGCTAACCTGGCGGAATCCCGCAAAGAGGCGCAGGATATTGTGGCAAAGGCGAATAAGGTCGCCGAGGATAACAAAAATGAAATCCTCGCCAAGGCACAGGCGGAAGCCAATGCCGAGCGCGAAAAGGCGATCGCACAGATCAAAGCCGAAAAGGAATCTGCCGTTGCTGAGATCCGTGACACGGCAGCTACTCTGGCAATCATGGCAGCAGAAAAGGTCCTCGGCCGCGCAATTACGGACGAAGATCATAAGGCTCTGGTCAAGGACTTTATCAAAGAATCGGGTGATCGGCTATGCTAAATAAAAGCGTAGCCAGGCGCTATGCGGAAGCGTTTTTCGCCATCGCCCAGGAACAGAACAAGATTGATGAATATCTCAACGAACTTGAAACCGTTTTTGGAACGATCTCTGCGGACGAAGAATTCAGCAGATTCATGAATTATCTTTTGATTCCGCCTGCAGACAAAAAGGACGTTCTGAATAAGGTTTTCGAGGGCAAGGTGTCAGTTTCGACACTGAATTTTGCGAGACTTGTAATTGATAAGCGGCGGGCGGCCTACTTCGGCGTCATTTTGAATGAATACAAGTCGATGGCGGACGAAGTCAACAATGTGATCAAGGCCGATTTTATTTCCGCGAAGCCGGTGTCAGGCGACGACATCGCAGAGCTTGAAAAAGCTCTTTCTGAAGCAACTGGCAAGAACGTGAAAATCAACACGAGTGTGGATCCGGCATTGCTGGGCGGCGTTAAAATTCGCGTTGGCGACCGGATTATCGACGCAAGTGTTGTCAAGAAGCTGCAAATGCTTAAGACCAGCCTTAAGAACACGAAGATCAGCTAGATAGGGGTGAGTTCGTTCATGAGTATCAGACCCGAAGAGATTAGCGCCATTCTTAAGCAACAGATCGAGCGCTATCAATCTGAGGTCGAAGTCAGCAATGTAGGTACCGTTATCTTCGTCGGCGACGGTATTGCGCGGGTCTACGGTCTTCAGAACGCAATGGCTGGAGAATTGCTCGAATTCCCCGGCGGTACTGTTGGGATGGTTCTGAACCTTGAAGAGGATAACGTCGGCGCAGTGTTGCTCGGCGATTATTCCCACATTAAAGAAGGCGACATCGTTAAAGGGACTGGCAGGATTATGTCGGTGCCGACCGGAAAAGCGATGCTCGGCCGCGTCGTCAACGCTCTCGGGCAGCCGATCGACGGCAAAGGCCCGATCAACACGGATGCGTTCCGCCCGATTGAGCGGGTTGCACCTGGTGTTGTTCTCCGTGAATCCGTTAACACGCCGATGCAGACCGGTCTCAAGGCGATCGACGCCATGGTACCGATCGGCCGCGGCCAGCGCGAATTGATCATCGGCGACCGCCAGACCGGCAAAACCGCGATCTGCGTTGACGCGATCATCAACCAGCGTTACAAAAAAGACCTCATTTGCATCTACGTCGCAATCGGCCAGAAGCAGTCCACTGTAGCGGCTGTGGTTGATAAGCTGACCGAAACCGGCGCGATGGATTACACCATCGTCGTTGCTGCAACGGCTTCCGAGCCTGCGCCGCTGGTTTACCTGGCTCCTTACGCTGGCGTTGCCATCGCGGAAGAGTTCATGGAAACCGACAAAGCAGATGTGCTGATTTGCTACGATGACCTTTCCAAGCACGCTGTGGCTTACCGCGAAATGTCTCTGCTGCTCCGCCGTCCGCCCGGCCGCGAAGCTTATCCCGGAGACGTATTCTATTTGCACTCCCGCTTGCTGGAGCGCGCCTGTAAACTGAACAAAGAATGCGGCAACGGTTCGATCACCGCGCTGCCGATCATCGAAACCCAGGCTGGCGACGTAGCAGCTTACATCCCGACCAACGTTATCTCGATCACCGATGGCCAGATCTATCTGGAATCCGACCTGTTCTATGCAGGTCAGCGTCCTGCGATCAACGTCGGTCTGTCGGTATCCCGCGTCGGTGGTTCTGCTCAGATCAAAGCCATGAAGGGTGTTGCTGGTAAGCTTCGCCTGGACCTCGCACAGTACCGTGAACTCGCAGCGTTCGCACAGTTCGGTTCCGACCTGGACAAAGCGACCCTCGCTCGTTTGAATCGCGGTGAGAAAACGCAGGAAATCCTGAAACAGGGACAGTATGAACCGTTCCCGGTTGAAGAACAGGTTATCGTCATCTATGCAGCCGTTAACGGCCATATTGACGATATTCCCACCGACAAGGTAAAGGCGTTTGAAGGCGAATTCGTCAAGTTTATGCGCAGCAGCCACCCGGACATTCTGTCTGGAATTCGAGACAAAAAAGTGATTGTCGAAGAAGGCGCGCTGGTAAAAGCAATCGAAGAATTCAAAGCCATCTTCGCGGCATAGGTGGTGAGAAAAAATGGCCGGTAAAGGCGTACGAGACTACAAACGGCGCATTCGGAGCGTCAAGAATACTCAGCAGATAACGAAAGCCATGAAGATGGTCTCCGCCGCCAAACTGCGCCGTGCGCAGGAAAAGGCGGAAGAATCACGGCCTTACACCAGCAAGCTGCACGAAGTGCTGGCCCGGCTTACTACGATGGTAGAGGATGCACAGCATCCGCTCCTCGAGAAACACGAAAGCGTTCGTCGGGTAACGTATGTGGTTGTTACCGCAGACCGTGGCTTATGCGGGGCGTTCAATACGAACATTATCCGTAAAGCCAATGCTTCGATGAACGAAGAAACCCGTCAGGTCGAATCGAATGTGGTGGCAGTCGGCCGCAAAGCGCGCGACTTCTATCGCAAACGCGAGATCAACATGGCGGGGGATTTCGTGAACCTTGGCGACAAACTGGGATATTCCCAGGCCAAGGAAATCGGCCAGTTCATCATGAAGATGTATGAAGAAGAGGCCACCGACGAGGTTTACCTGGTATACGCGAAGTTCATCAATGCGATGCGGCAGATTCCGACGATGGTACAGATTCTTCCGATCGTACCGCCTGAGGAAGATAAGTCAGAGGCAACCGAACTAAGCAAGTATATGCCGGACTACCTCTATGAACCCAGCGTTGATACGATCTTACTGAGTTTGCTGCCGCGGTACATTGAAAACGAAGTGTACCACGCGCTGCTAGAATCCAAGGCCAGCGAGCACGGCGCCCGCATGGCTGCCATGGGTGCGGCGACCGACAACGCGAAAGAGTTGATCGGAAAGCTGAATCTCGAAATGAACAAAGCCAGACAGGCAGCCATTACCAAGGAAATCCTTGAAATCGTTGGCGGAGCCGAAGCTTTGAAAAAGGGAGGCAAGTAGACAATGGCGAAAGAAACTTACGGCCGCGTTGTCCAGGTTATCGGTCCGGTCGTTGACATTCGCTTCAACCCCGGCGAACTGCCCGACCTTCTGTATGCGGTAACGATTACTTCCGCTGATCAGGATGCAAGCTATTCGTCCGATGCCGAAGTTGAGGTCACGCTGGAAGCCATGCAGGCGCTCGGGAACGACGTTGTCCGCTGCGTTGCACTGCAGCCGACTGACGGTCTGCAGAGGGGCATGAAAGCAAAGAACACCGGTGCTGCAATTTCCGTACCGGTCGGTGAAGGCACTTTGGGCCGGATCCTGAACGTTCTCGGTCAGCCGGTTGACCACGGTGGCCCGGTAGACACCAAGGAATTCTGGGAAATCCATCGCAAACCCCCGAAATTGACGGACCAGACTCCGGCAACCACGATGTTGGAGACCGGTGTTAAGGTTCTCGACCTGATCTGCCCGTACGCTAAAGGCGGTAAGATTGGTCTGTTCGGCGGCGCAGGCGTTGGCAAAACCGTTATCATCATGGAACTCATTCGTAACATCGCTTACGAGCATGGCGGTTACTCCGTGTTCACCGGCGTTGGTGAGCGGACCCGTGAAGGCAACGACCTCTGGGAAGAGATGAAGGAATCTGGCGTTCTTAACAAATGCGCTCTGATCTACGGTCAGATGAACGAGCCGCCCGGCGCACGTCTTCGGGTTGGTCTGACGGGTCTGACAGTTGCGGAATACTTCCGTGACACCCAGGGCCAGGACGTTCTGATCTTTATCGACAACATCTTCCGGTTTGCACAAGCCGGCAACGAAGTGTCCGCGCTTCTCGGCCGCATGCCGTCCGCCGTTGGTTACCAGCCGACGCTGGCCACGGACATGGGTCTCCTTCAGGAGCGCATTACTTCCACGACGCATGGTTCGATCACTTCTGCACAGGCCGTATACGTGCCTGCAGACGACCTGACCGACCCGGCGCCGGCAACGACCTTCGCTCATCTCGACGCGACGACGGTTCTTTCCCGTCAGATCTCCGAGTTGGGCATCTACCCGGCGGTTGACCCGCTGGACTCCACGTCCCGTATTCTCGATCCGAACATCGTTGGTGCGGATCATTACGCGACGGCTCGTGGCGTGCAGAAGATTCTGCAGCGCTACAAAGAACTGCAGGACATCATCGCGATCCTCGGGATGGACGAACTGACTGACGAAGACAAACTGGTTGTGGCCCGCGCTCGGAAGCTGCAGCGCTTCCTCTCGCAGCCGTTCCACGTTGCTGAGCAGTTCACCGGTACGCCGGGCGTGTTCGTTCCGGTCAAGGACACGGTCCGCAGCTTCACTGAAGTACTTATCGGGAAGCATGACGACCTCGCAGAAAATGCCTTTTACATGATGGGCGGCATCGATGCGGTGGTTGAGAACGCCAGAAGACAGGGGGCGTAGTCTATGGAACAGCATGGCACCTTTATGCTGGAGATTGTGACCCCTGAGCGAATTGCGCTGAGTGAAGAGGTGCAGTTTCTGGTGGTTCCCGCTTTTGAAGGCGAACTCGGTGTCTTGATGAACCATGCCCCAATGGTAGCAGGTCTGCAGGTTGGCGTTCTGCGCTACATGGCACAGGACGGACAATGGGCTCACATGGCGATCAGCGGTGGATTTATTGAAGTCATCGACAATGACGTCAAAGTCCTCGTCGAAACCAGTGAGCATGGGACCGAGATCGACATTCTGCGTGCCAAGCAGGCGAAAGATCGTGCTGAGAAACGGCTCGCAGAACGCGAAGATCAAATCAGCTACACCAGGGCCCAACTGGCGCTTGCCCGAGCAATGGCCAGGATCAAGGCCGCACAAGCGGAGAAAAGCATCTAACGGTTGTAAAAACAGGCAAGCCGGGATCTCCCGGCTTGCCGTTTTTATTAATTTTCGAAAGATTGGACCGTTTCCGGCATGACCAGAAGGATTCAAGGAAGACCGCGGCTGAAAGGGAACTGAAAAACAGCCCGGTGTTTCCGAACTCTGCATAGGCTGAAGTTCCCAGGGGATATGTTCCCTCAAAGGGGTAGGTAACACATGACAACTCTGCAGAAAATGTTTATCTTGCTCGTCGGGGGGTACCTGCTCTTTAAGATCGTATTAGGAATACTATTTAGTGTTGTAATGAAACGCGTCGGGAAAAAGGGCAACGAGCTTAAACAGAGACGGATGGCGATTCGACAGAAACAGAAAACGCAATCAGCCAATATCGATGATGAATAAACGGAATGGGCTGCATTCGGCAGAATTTCTATTGGGCAGCAAGCGTTAAACACCCACTCAAGGTTTTCATCCCAAACGTCGATTCAAGAACTATTATCCAACCCGGCGGCTAATATCCATTATTTACTATATTTGCGGCTGTCGAAAGAATTTGCCTTTTGGTGACAGAAGATTTTGACAAAGCATAGCATGGTATTGCATAATGGTGTTAGATAAAAGATTGGGTTGAAGGGGGACGGTGACAGGATGACTTCAGCACAAAAGATATTTATCATGGCAGCTGCAATGTACCTGATTGCCAAAGCGGTAATCGGCTTTGTATTCTATCTTGTGACACTGCGGATCGAACAAAAAGCCCTGGAATATAAACATCGCCGCCAGTCGATTCTCCGCGCCAGAAGGCTGCGCAATCTGGAGATGTACCGGCAGCAGTACCAAGCGCTTGAGGACAGAAAACGCCGGTTTAAGGCCTTGTAGGTTTTCGTCTATCAGAACATGAATAGAGGCTCACGCTACTCCCCGTCTGGGGTGTTTTTTTTTGGCGATTCGGTTCATAGACTGATATGAGCATCGTTCAGGCGCGAGGTGCCCGAATGAGAAGAAAACGATGGCGCTGGTTGTTGCTGGTTTTGTTAATGCTGCTGATCGCCGCTGGCATTCAGTGGCTTCGCCGGCCGGTGTATCAGCTTCCACAACGCGGTCCGGTGGTACGGCTCTGGCTTCATACCGAAAAACGAACCGTTGAGATTCCGCTGGAACGGTATGTGGTGGGGGTCGTACTTGCCGAAATGCCGATTTCGTTTGAAATGGAAGCCTTGAAAGCACAGGCGGTGGGGGCACGGACCTACACGGTCCGCAGGCTGGCAACGGGCGAGGCAGAGCACCCGCAAGGGGCGGTTTTGTGCGATAATCCCAATCATTGTCAGGCATACCTCGACCCGGCTGTTGCTGCCAGAAACGGGCGGAACGGCGCCTGGAAAGTTCGTCGGGCGGCTGCCGCGGTATGGACCAGCAGCGGGGAGATTCTGCGATACAGAGGTGAACCGGTCGATCCGGTCTATCATTCCACCTGCGGTGGACGCACCGCGCCAGCCTCCGAGGCATGGGGTCATGCGGTTTCTTATCTGGTCAGCGTACCCTGCCGCTGTACCGAGGTATCGCCGCACAGCAGAACGGGGGTTGTGGTCAACCTCAGTGAAATCGCTGCCAGGCTTGGGATCAAACACCGTATCAGGAAAATTCGCATCATTGAACGAACCTCTACCGGCAGGGTAAAGTGGTTAATGGTGGGCCAGACAAGGGTATCGGGCGAACGGTTCCGCGCCGCCATGAATCTGCCATCAAGAAGTATCACGGTGATTGTATCAGGGAAACAGGCCCGGGTCGTAACCCGCGGATATGGACATGGCGTCGGCATGTGCCAGTATGGGGCGCAAGCGATGGCCAAAGCCGGAAAATTACATAGAGAGATTCTGTCGCATTATTATCCAGGAACCAGGCTTGACCGGTTAAGGTACAACGAATAGCCCCTCCCCGGCGTGAATACACATGTAAAAAACCCGGGAGGGGAACGAGGATGCAGAATTATATCCGCAAGCGTGCGGTTAAA
The DNA here is from genome assembly GCA_050258755.1 of Solirubrobacterales bacterium. Classification (GTDB taxonomy): domain Bacteria; phylum Bacillota; class Syntrophomonadia; order Syntrophomonadales; family DTU052; genus JBLMZI01. Next base: position 192,639 of record JBLMZI010000001.1, read on the forward strand.
GTTGGAAGATACATTCTCCGTACTTCGGCGACCGTGCGGCAAACAGCTGAAATTTTCGGGATATCCAAGTCCACCGTGCACAAGGATGTCAGCGAGCGGCTTCCAAGGATTAACAAGGAGCTCGCTGAGGAAGTAAAAAAGATCCTGGATAAGAATAAATCAGAACGTCACCTGAGGGGCGGCGAGGCGACCCGGCAGAAGTACATTGTCCAAAATAAGTTATAGATCTTCTTGCGAACAGATGCAGGAATTTTGACGAATTACGACGAAATAAAACAGCTACGAATGGTACCAGCAAGGGGGAGCAAGATTGTTTTTCGCAGAAGATATTGGAATTGATCTCGGGACTGCGACCGTGCTCGTGTTTGTCAAGGGCAAAGGCATTGTTTTGCATGAGCCGTCCGTGGTTGCGATAGACAAGGATACCGGCAAGATACTTAAGGTTGGCGAAGAAGCCCGCCAGATGTTAGGCCGGACACCCGGGAACATCGTCGCAACCCGGCCGATGAAGGATGGCGTGATCGCGGATTATGACACGACCGAAAAGATGCTGTCGCATTTTATCCGTAAAGTGGTCGGTCAAAGACTGATCTGGAAACCCAGAGTATTGGTCTGTATCCCGTCCGGCGCCACGGAAGTGGAGGAGCGTGCGGTCATTCAGGCGGCCCAGCAGGCCGGTGCCCGGATAGCGACTACGATTGAAGAACCCAAGGCCGCAGCGATTGGGGCCGGCATCAATATCGAAGAAGCCGCCGGCAATATGATTGTGGACATCGGCGGCGGAACCTCGGATGTTGCGGTGCTTTCCCTGGGCGGCATTGTTTGCCGATCTTCAATTCGCATCGGCGGGGACAAGTTTGACGAAGCAATTATCCGGTTTGTCCGCCGCGAGTACAATCTGATGATTGGCGAGCGTACCGCGGAAGAACTGAAAATCCGGATCGGCACCGCTTTTCCGTCAGGCCGTAAAGAAGATGAATCCATGGAAGTGCGGGGCCGCGATTTACTGACCGGTCTTCCCAAAACAGTCCGCATTACCTCGCGGGAAAGCTGGATGGCCCTGCAGGAGCCGGTGGAAGCGGTGGTAACGACCGTGAAAGAAGTCCTGGAAAAGACCCCGCCTGAATTGGCCGCTGACATTTTAAACAACGGGATCGTCATGACTGGCGGCGGCGCGCTCTTAAACGGGCTTGATTTACTGATTTCCAGAGAAACCAGCCTTCCAGTGCATGTCGCGGATAACGCGATTTCCTGTGTGGCATTAGGAACTGGAAAAGCCCTGAGCAAGGAAACCTTTGCCAACCGCAAAAAGTCACCGAATGTGACACTCTGATACATAAGGGAACAAAGCTTATGCACAAAAAAACCGCCGTTCAGGCGGTTATTTTTGTGCCCGCGAATCAGGATTAAAGGCGAGCCGCTCATTATTCGATAATTGACAAAGAAGGATGAGGATTCACGTTTTCATCAAACACCGGAGGGACTAAACGATGAATCGAGGATTATATACCGCAGGCGCCGGCATGATGCTGCAGTTGGCTCGCCAGGACGTTTTATCCAATAATCTGGCCAATTTGAGCACGGCTGGATATAAGAAGGATACGGCTGTATGCAAGGAGTTTCCGACCATGCTGCTGCAGCGGATCTTTGAAATCTCCGAGGAAAACGGAGTGCGCAAACCGATTCCGCCGATTGAGGTAGGGCGGATCGGAACGGGTGCAACCCTGGATCGGACTTACACCAATTACGATGCCGGGTCATTCCGGCCCAGCGAAAATAATAACGATTTTGCCCTGCGGGACCATGATACCTTCTTTGCGGTGGAAACGCCGCAAGGCGTACGGTATACCCGCAATGGTCAGTTCCAGATCAACAATGAAGGGGTTCTGGTTACCGCCCAGAACGATCCGGTACTCGGGCAAAAAGGCCAGATCGTACCAGGCAAAGATTTTGTCGTGAATGAAAAAGGTGAGTTTACCCTTGCCGACGGAACGACCGACAGCCTGCAGATTTACCGGTTTGAGGATCTGGACAGCTTGAAAAAGATCGGGGCCAGCTTTTACGATCCGGGGGACATGAGCCCGGTTGCGGCGCCGGATGCCGGTGTGCTGCAGGGATACTACGAGGTCTCCAATGTGAATCCGGTTCAAGAGATGGTGGACTTGATCACTGTGGTTCGTGCCTATGAACTGAGCCAGAAGGCAGTTCAGTCCGAGGACGAGATGACCGGCCAGGCGGTTAGCCAGGTTGGCTCGCTTCGGTAGGGGCTGAGACATTGAAGCAGAATGAAAAGGCGCCGGTTTGATCCGGCGCCTTTTATTGTGCCAACCGGGCGATAAAAGTCTTTTCGGTTCATGGGTTATATTATATGGAAAGAACGACTGGTACACATTGCATCGGCTGGATGAAAGGTTTAAGATTTTACTGTGTACGTCGGATTGGGTGATTTTTTGTCTGGATTTTTCGAAAGAACTCAAGTATTAGGATGCGCGGTTGACGTTGTCGATCAGGAACAAGCCCTGGCCGTGATCCGGCATGCGATCAGGCAGCGGGAAACCTGTCAGGTGGTTTCGGCGAATGCCGAAATGATCGATGCGGCCCAATCGGATTCCGGGTTACGGAAGGTGTTTTCCGAGGCCGGGCTGGTTACGCCGGATGGGATCGGTGCCGTCTGGGCGCTGCGGCGTCAGGGCTACCCGGTATCCAAGCGGGTAACCGGGGTGGATCTGACCGCGGTTTTAACCGAAATCGCCGCCCGCGAGGGATGGCGTATTTTTGTGCTTGGATCCCGGCCGGAAGTCCTGGAGGATCTTCGAGCCATCTGGTCGAGGACCTTACCAGGTTTGCAGCTGGCCGGCATGCAGCACGGGTACTTTTCCGAGCTCGAATTGCCCGGAATTCTGGAAAGCATTCGGTCCAGCCAGGCAGACATCCTGCTGGTGGCCCTGGGGTCGCCGAGGCAGGAATTTTTCCTGCGGGATCACCTGGCATGGCTGGGCATCCCGGTTGGAATGGGGATTGGCGGAACCCTGGACGTTCTCTCGGGAAGGGCCGAGCGGGCCCCGGCGTTTTGGCGGCGGTTCGGTCTGGAGTGGCTGTACCGGCTGATCAAGGAACCGAGCCGCTTCAAACGGCAGTTGGCCCTGCCCCGGTTTGCCAGCCGAGTTCTAGCCGCGCCTTCGGGGAAGTCTCCGGTTCGGCAGCAGCGAATTTTACCGAATGAGGATCAACTGTGAAAGGAACGAAGCCGGTGAAACGTTTCCTGCAAAAACTCTCCAGGGTGATCGTATTGGCCGGGATGTTCACCCTCCTGTTTTACATAGGGAAATTGGCGGCCGGGTATGTTAATGGCGACAGCCTGTTCCCGATGGGCATATTAACGGATAAGCCCGAAGACCGGGTCATTCTCTTGATTGGGGTGGACGCCCGGAATAAAAACGAGCCATCACGATCTGATACCATGATATTGGCTTTTTTGCACCCTGAGGACAAACGGGTTGAACTGGTTTCGGTTCCGCGCGATTCCCGGGTTATGATTGAAGGGCAGCCACGGGCGCGGAAGATCAATTTTGCGCACGCCAAGGGTGGGCCTCCGCTGCTGATGGAGACGATTGAGAACGAATTCGGGATCAATCCGGAAGGCTATGTCGAGATTGATTTCGACGCATTCGCGAACGTGATCGATATTCTTGGCGGGGTGACCATCAATGTGGAAAAGCGGATGTATTACCCGGAAGAAGGCATCGATTTGTTTTCCGGCAAACAGGCTTTAAACGGGCACGATGCGCTGGCCTACTGCCGGTTCCGCAGTGACGGGCTGGGGGATATCGGCCGGATTGAGCGGCAGCAGAAGTTTATGCGGGCGGCGGTTCGGCAGTATGCCTCGGTGGACATGGTGCTCAAGTCACCGGAGATCATCAAGGCGATTAAGAAAAACTTGAAAACCGATTTATCGGTCAAAGAGCTGATGGATTTGGCTTCCGCACTGGATCCAAGCGTGAAGGTCCGCAGCCATATGCTGCCAGGCGAAGCACAGATGATCGGCGGCGGCAGTTACTGGGTGGTTGACGATGAAAAAGCCCGGGAACTGCTTCAGGAAGTACAGGCACCGAAATTGGAACCGGAAACCAAACCCGGGTCCCAATCAAAATAGAGGACAGGATGAAACCGGGAAAGAAAGTGCTGTTCAGGCGGCGATCTTTCCCGAAGCTTTTCGTTCGGTCAGGGAAAAATCTCTCGTAAAGGATTCATGATCAATGCGAGTCGTGCTTTCCGGTTACTATGGTTTTGACAATGCCGGAGACGAAGCTTTGCTGACCGCGATTACCCGCAGCCTGCTTTCGAGCAGCGCGGGAGAGCTGGAATGTGTGGTTTTGTCGGGCAATCCGTCCCGGACCGAAGCGATCCACGGTGTCCGCGCAGTGGGCCGCATGCACCCGCTGGTCCTGCTGCGCGAGCTTTTGCGCGCAGATCTTCTGATCAGCGGTGGGGGCAGCCTGCTTCAGGATGTGACCGGATGGCGTTCAATTCCGTATTATCTGGGTGTGGTGGCCCTTGCGAAACTTCTGGGCAAACCGGTCGCCTTTTACGCCCAGGGGGTCGGGCCGATCCGCGGGGCCCTCGGCAAGTATCTGACCCGGATGATCGCCAACCGGGTAAATTTGATTACGCTTCGAGATCAGGATTCGGCCGATTTGCTGCGTGAGCTGGGGGTACAGGACCCTCCCATGAAAGTGACTGCCGACCCGGTGTTTTCCATGCAGCCGCCGGTGCTTGACCCTGCTTTTGCGCAAAGCTACTTGAAAGAAATTGGGTTTTCACCCGAACAGCCACCGATTGGACTGTCGCTGCGACGCTGGAAAGCCTTTTCCGCCGAGGATTGGGCGATATTCTGCGACGCGCTGCAAGCTGCCGGTCTGCCGGTCCTGCTGATCCCGTTCCAGACCCCGGAGGACCTTGTCTGGTGCCGTCAGGTGAGTGACCTGGCCCGCAGCAAGCCGCCGGTGGCCGACCGGCCGATGACATTTATCGAATTGATTTCCCTGGTGGCGGCCGTTCCACTGTTGATCGGGATGCGGCTTCACTCGTTGATTTTCGCGGCTTGTGCCGGCACCCCGTTTGAAGGATTGGCTTATGATCCCAAGGTGGAAAGCTTTTTAGGATCATTTCGGCGGGTTCCGCTGGCGGTTCCCGGTTTTTTTGATCCGGTTCAGGCAACGGCCCAGGTGCTGGAAAGCTTTGCTGACCGGGAGAACACTCGGACTGAGATCCAAATGATCGCACAGAAAATGAAGGAGCGATCGGATGAAACCGCCAGGCTGGTGCTGTCCCTGCTGCAATAGACTGTCTACCCCCTTCCAACCGTTCCCTTCGACCGCCTTCGGCTGTTCCAGGCAGGAATTAATCCCACCAAACGCGAATTATTCACGGTGTATTGTTGAAAAAAGGTGAAAGATGGGTGAATATGGCACGCGGGAAGAAGAAGATTCTGGCCCTTGATATCGGCACTCGTTCTATCGTAGGCGTCCTGCTTGAGAAAGACAAGGATGTCACGGTTCATGCCGTGGAAGTCCTGGAGCACGAAACCCGCTCCATGTTCGACGGACAAATACACGATGTGGAAGCGGTCGCGGAGGAAATCGCTACCGTCAAAGCGCGGCTGGAGGAGAAGACCGGGCTGACCCTGAAGCAGGCCGCGGTAGCGGCCGCTGGACGGGCGTTAAAGACGGCCCGGGGATCGGCGTCCGCTAATCGCCCCTTAACCCAGGAGATCAAGCTTGAAGAAGTTCAGGCGATGGAACTGGAAGCGGTCCAGCAGGCCCAACTGAAAATTGCCCAGGAAGAGGCAAGCAGCCGCGGGTCAAGCGGGTATTTCTGTGTCGGCTACAGCGTGGTGACGTTTTATTTGGAGGACCAACCGCTGCAGAACCTGGTGGGGCAGATCGGCAAAAACATCAGTGTCGAGGTGATCGCCACCTTCCTGCCGAGGGTGGTTGTGGACAGCCTTTTTTCCGCGGTGCGGAAGGCGAATCTGGATATTTCAAGCATGACGCTCGAACCGATTGCGGCTCTTGCCGCAGCGATTCCGACGAATATGCGGCTTTTGAACCTGGCCCTGGTGGACATTGGAGCCGGGACTTCCGACATTGCCGTGGTCAATAAAGGCAACATTTTTGCTTACGCGATGGTGCCAATGGGCGGCGACGAGGTGACCGAGGCGATCGCCGAGCAGTATCTCCTCGATTTCAACTCGGCGGAGCGGGTCAAATGCCAACTGAACACCGATGCCTCGCTGACCTTCTCAGATGTACTGGAGAACGAAGTCACCTGTACCAGCGAAGAGGTCATTACCGGGATCAAGCCTGTGATTCGGGAACTGGCGAACCGGATTGCGTTTGAAATCATGACCATCAACCAGAAACGGCCGGATGCGGTAATCTGCGTTGGCGGCGGCAGCATGACCCCGACCCTGTTAGCCGAGTTGGCTGCGGTCCTGGAACTGCCAGCGAACCGGGTTGGGGTGCGAACCCGTGAAGCCCTGACTGCGATAAAAGGCGAGTTTAAGGAATTAACCGGCCCTCGTGCGATTACACCGATCGGGATCGGCATCAATGCCTTGAATTCCCGCCCGCTTCCGCTGATTAAGGTTCGGGTGAATGATCGGGAAATGCCGCTCTGGGGATTGAACGAGATTACTGTCGGATCGGCTCTGCTGGCCTCCGGGGTGAATGTAAACAATATTTACGGCCGCCCGGGAATGGGGCTGTCGATCGAAGTGAACGGCGTGCTGCGCACATTCCGCGGCGAGTTAGGCCTGCCGCCGGTGATAATGGTCAACGGTGCCCCGACCCATCTGGATACGCCATTGAAAGAAGGCGACCGGGTGGAATTCGAACGGGGCGAGGACGGAACCGACGCCCGGATCACGGTGCGCGATCTGCTGCCCGATGCCGATCAGGTTTCCACGGTGACGGTCAACGGCGCGGAAGTGGCAATGCTGCCGCTGGTGCTGCTGAACGGCGAGTCGGCCGACCCGGATCAGACGATTCCGGATCGGGCGAAGGTGGAGTTTGTAGAGGGACAGCGCTTGGCGGCAATTTTGGAGCGTGTGGGCGTGGCGGCCCATCTGCTGAAACCCAAAGAGTACCGCTACAAAGTGAACGGGGAAGCCGTGGTCTGCCGCTGGCCCCGCTGCACAGCGAAGTTAAACGGTGAAGCCGCCGAACTGGATTGTGTGGTCAGGCCTGGCAGCAAATTGGAATACGAAATCATTGAACGGGAGCCGAATCTGGCCGAAGTCTTGAAACTGGAGGCTTTGCAGGAGAGCATTACGATCCAGCTGAACCAGGCCCCGCTGATCCTGCCGGTTCAGAATGTCACTATCAAGGTCAACAGCGAAAAGGCTCGTTTGTCGGACACGCTGCAGGATGAGAGCGACATTTTTGTGAAAACGTCATCCAAAAGCTTTATTCTGAGCGACCTGCTGCGGCACATGGAATTGCCGGCGAAAAAGACCGGGCGGTTGATCCTCCGGGTCAACGGCGTTGACGGCGGCTTTACGACGCCGGTGAAGGCCGGGGACAGTGTGGAGATTTACTGGGTTGACTCGGAATCATAGCATGACAGAACGGCATTGAACGATCATCGGTCCTTCTGATTGCGAAACAATAAAAGGGGACGGTTTCCACTGCACGTACCGTGACTGCGTGCTGTGGAAACCGTCCCTGATGTCTTTTATGGGGTCTTAACGCGGGCGCTTGGGGAGTGGGGTGACATTGTTCGACTCCTGCGGGGAATCCGCGGTATGTTTTTCGTCCAGGTAGTCTTTCACACCAACCAGAATGCCGAGCAGGTGGTCGTGATATTTCGGCTTGCCGCAGAGCACCCGGCGGGTCCAGCGGGCGAAATTTCGGGTATTGGCCGAGCCGGGGTAGTGTTCTTCCATATACAGCGTAGCCCGGGTGACCCATTGGATATACTCTTCCGTAACCCGAAAACCGTTATCCTCGGCCAGGATCAGTTTCCGCTTCAAGAACCGCCCGTCGCGGATCAGTTTCGCCAGCATGCCATTCCCCCCTTTGCATGAGACATTCGCGTTTTGTCCCGGTGTTCCTGCTTGATCACTGCTTTTGGTTCTTTTGGACGATACGATTGTCGAACCGTATCTAATATTGTAAGCAGGGGGTCGAGCGGTGCGAATCGAATAGTACGTAACAAAAGAAGCGCTCTCAACCCAAGTTGAGAAGGAGGATGTGTAAAGTGTCGGATAACGATCTGGTGACAGAATTGAAAGCGCCCTCGACGGTATCGACAATCTTCAAGTGGACCGGCATTGTGATTGGCGCGATCCTGCTCCTGACGGTCTTTCGGCCGTTTGTGGTGGTCGGCCCTGGGGAACGCGGGGTGGTGACGCGGTTTGGCAAGGTGCAGAAGGAAGTCATGGGCGAAGGGCTGCACTGGCGGACCCCAATTTACGAGAAAGTTACGATTATGGACGTAAAAGTGCAGAAAGAAGAAATCGATGCGAATGCGGTATCGAAGGACCTGCAAACGGTATCCAGCAAGGTTGCGCTGAATTTCCATATCGCGCCTGAAGCGACCGCCCGGCTGTTCCAGCAGGTTGGTCTTGAGTTCCCCAACCGGATCATAGCGCCCGCTATGCAAGAGAGCATTAAGGCAGTTACCGCGAATTACACCGCGGAAGAGCTGGTCACCAAGCGGGAAATGGTCGCGGTTGAAATCCGGGAGCGGATTTCTGACAAGATTCAACCGTACGGATTGCGCGTGGATGCGCTGAACATGACCAACTTCGACTTTTCGGTTGAATTTAATGCCGCGATCGAGCAGAAACAGGTTGCCGAGCAGAACGCGCTCAAAGCCAAGCGCGACCTGGACCGGATCAAGGTGGAGGCGGAACAGCAGATTGCCACCGCCCGGGCTGAGGCGGAAGCCTTCAAGCTGAAATCCCAGCAGCTGACCCCGATGATGATCGAGATGGAAAAGATTAAGAAGTGGAACGGAAAGTATCCGGACACGATGGTTGTCACCGGCGATAAAGGGGCGGTGCCGATCATTAGTCTGCCGAAGTAGCGTTCAATGCGAATGAGGTGACCCCGTGCAATTACCAGCTGAACGCAGGCAACAAGCACTGCTTGGCATATGCTTGAGCATAGTGATTTTTTCTCTCTATAAAATGGCCATGTTCTTTGGGGGTGCGGCCGCGCAGGCTCCGTTTCAAACCGATACTGCGCGGGATGCGTTGGTAGTCGGCGTATTCAGTGTTTTGCTGCCGATTGCCCTGACTGGGTGGTACTGGATTGGTATGTATCGAAGACGGGAGGGATCTCCGCGGGAGTACTACCCGCCTATGCTATATGCTTTCGGTGTATACGTTCTGGTATCGATCCGTCTAATGCTGCCATTAAATGGGAGCTTTGACGGGATGGGCCTTATGTTTTATCTGTTCTGTGTCTTTGTCGTTTCATTCGCGGGCGGCGGAATCATGCTGTATATCCAGCAATCGGGTAAAGAACCGCGGTTATTGATCCAATATACGGTTCCATTCCTGTTTTTCTTGATTGTGCTTGGACTGGGTAGACTGATTTAACCGAAAGGATTGCCGGGAACAAAATGAATCAAGAGCTGGATGATAAGGTGAACCCCCAAAAAGAATGGAACAATGTGCAGACGGTTTTTCTGGCGCTGATTCTGGGGTTGCTGGCCATTCTTGGTTTGCTCCAATGGGAGCTGAGAGATCAGCCGAACCGGGTCAGGGACGGGGTGGTTCGTGAAATGGAGAAGCGTTATCATGACAAGTTTCAGGTTGAAGCGGTATCCGTGAAGGCGATGCCGGAATGGGATGAGTATGTCATCACGCTCCATTCGAAGCAATATCCCCGGGTGTCCTTTGATGTGAACTACCTGAAAGGGAAACGGGAGTGGCCGAGTTTTGCAGGTATTATTGAAGTATACCCGCAAAAAGCCTGGGATTGGCGCTGGCGGACACTGGTTAGGCAGCAGGTCACGGAATTGTACGGCCGAGAGGGCGGTTACCTCTTCATCGGCCAGTTCAAGACTCAACCTGACGAAAATGAACCAACCCCGGAGGATTATTTAACCAGGCCATTGTCCGGATTGGGACCCAGGACAACCGCTTGGATCGAATACTATGTTTTTGTGGACGAAATGAACGAAGCTGCTGAGGCAAATCGGGCCTACCAAATGTTAGCCTGTACTGTGCTTCAGAATCAGGTTAAGAATTATCGATGTTCTGTTACATACCTGAAGCCCGAATGCAGGAAACGAGTTGTGCGGGACCGGGAACGAGCTTTGAAGCTTAAAAGCATGTATCGGATTCAATACGGACAGTTGAAGCAGGAAGGCATGCTGTGGAGCCGCGTGAATCTCCGCAGTGATGGACAGCCTGTCATGACTGTGGATGTCGTGCAGGAGAAGATCCACGAAATGGCACAGCCAGGCTACTGGGCAAAAAGGCTCGGGGACAGCCCGAAGGACTAGTGCAGGATTTATCTGGAAGAGAAGTGCAGCGAAAAGTGAAAGCCGCGCGCACCGGGGACAGGTGACGCGCGGCTTTCGTTTGGAATAGGGATATTGGATGGGTGGTCATTCGTTAACGGGTGGCCGCAGCCTCAGCAAGCCATTCAGGCCGCTGACAGGCGCAGACCAGATCGGGATTGCAGATCAAATTGATGCCGCCATGGATCAGTGTGAACTCGGCATCCAGGATGCCGGGCTGTTCTCCGTCCACATCCAGCAGAACCTTATCGGTTGAAGTGGCGCGAACAGTGGTTCCTGTCCATACCTTGACCTTCGGATGTTTCAGATGCGTACCCTGATAAATGGCGGGCATGGCCACGAGCATTTCAAGCTTTCCGAGACAATCGGCAACCACGATGGTAAACTGGCCGCTGTCCAGGTGGGCGTCAGGGGCCACGTGCATGCCGCCCCCGAAATACTGGCCATTAGATATCGCGGCCACGGTACACATGCCTTCATAGCAGGGTTTACCGTCGATTTCGAGCTTAAGCGGTTTGTTCCGGTACGAAAAGATGGTGAGAATTGCGGCCCAGGCAAAAGAGACGAATCCGCCCATGGCTTTGGAAGTTCGGTTCACCCGTTCCACCAAATCGCCGCCCAGTCCCATATCGGTGATATTGATAAAAAAGCGTTCACCGGGGGTGCCTTCGTGTGTCTGGAAGCGGACCAGGCCGACATCGGTCGGATGAACATACCCGCGCGCCAGAACCTGGGCAGCGGCTTCAATGTTTTTGGGAATGCCGGCGGACCTGACAAAATCGCCGCCGGTTCCGCAGCACAGCAGGCCAAGCCTTGCGTTGGGATTGACCGGTTTACCCTCCGCGAAGAAGCCGTTGACGGTTTCGTTGGTGGTTCCGTCCCCGCCGACCGAGATGATGGTGTCATACCCGCGCTGCAAAGCGTTTCGGGTCCGTTCAGCGGCATCGGCGCGCTGGCAGGTGAATTCATAGTCGAAAGTGATCCCGGCATTTTTCAGAGCGGCTTCGACGGCCGGCCACTTGCGCCGGGTGGCGCCGTTGGCCGAGGCCGGGTTGACGATGACCATGGTTTTTGACACGATGCTTACCCTCCCGCATTCCTAGACTATTAACCGATCAAGCGCACTTCACTGCACGATTGATGGCAGGCTCCGCGTAGCAATGATATCGATTCCGGTTCCGGCGGCATCCGTGAGGATGACCTGGCCGCGCTGGATCGGCGCTGCGACCGTGACCCGGCTGACCGCTGCCATGACGCGATGAATCTCGGTCCTGGCAATTTCACCGTTGGTTTTAACCGGGAGCCGGTCAATAACGCTGTTTTGAATACCGACCGTGCTGGTCAGGCTCCGGGTCGGCAGGGTATATTCCTTCTCCGCATAGGGCGGGCCCTGTTTGCAGGAGTTGCCGCTGACGTTGGTGACTTTGCCGCCCTCGACTGTGAGGTCCAGGGTACAGCTCATGGGGCAGAGGATACAGGTCAAGGCTGCCTGGCTCATCTACTCCACCTCCTTCTTGGTCGGTACAGTCTCGACGTCGACTGTGATTATGGCGTCGGGGGTGAGACCGGCCAATTTGGCGGCCGGTACCTTAACCACGACCATTTCCGGCGGTTTGACGATCCGCTCCCGATGGGTGGCGAGCACCTCATTCCCGGCCCGGACCACAGCGCGCACGTTGGCCGTCGTTTCACGGACCCGGAAATAGACCCGGACCATATCCTCGACCCGGGCCGGATTCACCGATTGCGGGACCACGAACTGAACATTGTTCCCGGCCGCGGTTGGCACCGAAAAACCATCCGGCAGCTCGCCCTTGACGAAACGGGCGGCGGAATGGCCGGCGGCTTCGCCGGTGTAGGTAACATAGTCAACCAGATCGTAGACGTTGACCACGTTGCCGCAGGCGAAGATTCCGGGGATACCGGTTTCCATGGATTCATTGACAGCCGGGCCGCGGGTGACCGCGTCGAGGGCAACACCGGCCTTTTCCGACAGTTCGTTTTCGGGAATCAAGCCGACCGACAGGATCACGGTGTCGCATTCGATATAACGTTCGGTTCCGGGAATCGGCTGATAACTCGCGTCCACCTGGCTGATCGTCACGCCTTCCACCCGGCGTTTGCCGTGGATACAGGTGATGGTATGGCTCAGATGAAGCGGGATATTGTAATCTTCCAGGCACTGTACCACATTGCGGGTCAGGCCGCTGGGCCGGGGGAGCAGTTCGTAAACGCCTTCGACTTCAAGGCCTTCCAGGTGCAGCCGGCGGGCCATGATCAGGCCGATGTCGCCGCTGCCCAGGATGACCGCCTTGCGGCCGGGCAGCAGGCCTTCGATGTTGACCAGGCGCTGGGCGGTGCCGGCGGTGTAGACGCCAGCCGGCCGGCTGCCGGGGATCAGGATCTGCGGCCGGGTGCGCTCACGGCAGCCCATGGCCAGCACTACGGCGCCGGCTTCGATGTCCAGGATGCCGTCCTCCGGGTTCATGGCGACGATTTTCCGGTCGGCGGAAACCTCAAGCACCATCGTGTTCAGCAGACATTCCACGCCGGCGGCGAGGACCTGTTCTTTGAAATGATCGGCATATTCGGGACCGGTCAGGCGCTCCTTCATGACAAAGGTGCCGAATCCGTCGTGGATGCACTGGGGCAGAATCCCGCCCAGATCGTAATCGCGTTCAATGATCAGGACCTTTTCCAGGCCCGCTTGTCTGGCGGCCAGGGCTGCGGCCATCCCGCCCGGCCCGCCGCCGATGACGGCAACATCGACTTTCAGCATGGCTTACATCCCTCCTGATACAGTGCGGGCCGTGAACATCCACGAGCCGGTACCGTCTTTGGTGACCGCTTCCATCGGGATGTTGAGTTCCCGGGCCAGAATGCGGGCCACCTTGGGTGAGCAGAAACCACCCTGGCAGCGGCCCATGCCGGCCCGGGTGCGGCGCTTCACGGCATCCAGCGTGGTCGCCGGAACATTCCGGTGGATCGCGTCCACGATTTCGGCTTCGGTGACCTGTTCACAGCGGCAGACAATATGGCCGTACTGTTTGTTTTCCTGAATCAAAGCCTGCCGGGCTTCGTTGTCCAGGTCTTTAAAGTGCGGCATTTCTTGCCGGCGCGGGTTGAAGTCCGGCCGTTCCTTCATAGGAACGCCCAGTTCCTTCAGGATTTCAAGGGTGTATTCGGCAATCGCCGGAGCGGCCGCAAGACCGGGCGACTGAATTCCAGCGACATGAATCAGACCGTCCACGTAGCGGGAGGGTCCGATGTGGAAATCCTCAGTGTAGGTTGCGGCCCGAAGGCCGGAGAAATAGGCGATAACCCCGCTCTGGCCGATCCCTTCGACCAGGGGGCTAAAGCGGGACAGAATCCGGCCCAATCCGGTGGCGGAAACCGAAACATCTTCCTTGTCCGGGACCTCGGAGGCCGTCGGACCCATTTCAATATTGCCGTCCACCGTCATCATCAGACCGCCGCCTTTGGTGTTCGCGTCGATATTCAGGGTGACTTCGCCGAGACAGGCGGAAAAGAGGTCCTGGTGTTTCTTATCAAAGAGTACCAGTTCCCCTTTGCGCGGGTGGATGGTAAATTCCGGCGCTCCCGCCATTTCGGCGATTTCGTCGGCGTACAGCCCGGCGGCGTTGATCACCCAGCGGGCGGCGACGCGGCCATGCGGGGTGTTGACCGCTGCGATGCGGCCGTTTTCGGTTTCGATGCCGGTGACCGGGGTATCAAGATAAAGGAGGACCCCGTTCGCCACTGCGTTTTCGGCGTAGGCGGCGGTGACTTTGTAAGGGGAAACCATGGCGGTGGTCGGGGCGAAGAAGCCGCCGACCACCCGGTCCGTAATATGCGGTTCGCGGGCCTTCATTTCATCATGGCCGATAATCACTTCAACCCCAGGAACGCTGTTGCGCTCCGCCTGGGCCTTGATCAGGTCAAGCAGGAAAAGGTCCTTCGGATCGGTGGCAATCCCTAACAGCCCGGTTTGGTGATAGGGAAATCCCAGTTCTTCAGCCACTTTCGGATAGAGTTCCACCCCGCGGACATTCAGGCGCGCCTTCAGGGTGCCAGGCTCGACGAAGATGCCGGGATGGATCATGCCATTGTTGGCTTTGCTGGTGCCGTTCGAAATATCGGATTCTTTCTCCAGCATCACAACCGAAAGATTATAGCGGGACAGCTCGCGCGCAATGGCACAGCCGGCCACTCCGGCGCCAATGATGACGATATCGGCTTCGGTGGTCAAATCCCGGGCTGGTGCTGGCGGTTTCGGAGCCGGAGCGCCGGCGGTTTTCGCCGGAACATCGGCGGCGGTAATCCGGTTGACGACCGAATGAACCCCGGGAACCCGCCCGGTCAGGTGACCGGCTTTGACGGCCAGCTGATAGTGCGGCACGGTTCCGTGCAGGGTAACGATTTCTTTTTCCACGGTGACCGTGACGGCTTCCGCCGCCAGTTCGGGATCCGCCTTGAGGCGGGTTTCAACCCGGGTGCGCAACAGCCATTTTTTACCCTTTTCCGGATCGAGGGCGGCCGCTAAAATCTCGGCCAGGTCGAAGACCGGAACTGTGGCGTGCCGGGAGAGCATATCTTCGCAGAACGCGCAGGCGGTAACGATGGCTTCCACACCGGGGGTGCCGAATTCGGCGGCGCGGCTGCGGGCAATCGTGCGGGCGGCGTCCGGCTCGAACGATTCAAACAGGTTGCCGGCCCCACAGCAGTGCGATTCCTTGTGATGATAGCGCGCTTCGGAAAGCTGCAGCCCGTTGATCGTGGTCAAAACCTGCCGGGGCTCTTCATAGATGCCCAGGCCGCGGCCCAGAACGCAGGGATCGTGATAGCTGACCGCCATTTCGAGGCTGGCCGGGAGGATGAGATGATTCTCGGCGATCAGGTGCTGTATATAGGTAGAAAAATGAACAAACGTCACACTGCTAAGCTCGGGCGCCAGTTCGGGGTAACGGCGTTCGAATGAGTACAGGCATTCCGGACAGGAAGTCACCACGATAGATGCGCCGCTTTCGACGATCTTGCGCGCGGTTTCCCGGGCCAGGTCTTTGTCTTCGGCAGCCAGTCCGGTGCAGCGGGCCGGGAAACCGCAGCAGGTTTCGTCAGCCAGGGTTGCCACATCGATCCCGGCGGCCGCGAGCACAGTAAGGGCGTCCTGAATCGCCTGCGGCCGCATACTCCGATAGGCGCAGCCGCCGAAAAACAGGACCTTCGCTCCCGGAACGCCAGCCGGCATCGGGGCAAGCTGATCGGGCGGATACAGGCCTTTCGACCGGTTAAGTTCTTTCTGCAGGGTGCGGACAAAAGCGGGGGCAAAACCTGCCTCGACCGTGGCTGCTTTGACTTCATTCAACAGTTCCGGCAGATCCATGCCGTCAAAGTAGCACCAGGTGCCGCAGTTCCTGCAGCCCAGGCAATCATAGAAAGCCGGGACCAGTTCCTGGGACGGTTGTAACATGTCTTTCGCCACCATGACGCCAAGCCGCGCTTTGCCGGCCGGGGCCGCGCTTTCGCGCTGCAGCGCGCCGACCGCGGGACAGTCCCAGCGGCACATGTTGGGGCAGATGGCGCAGTTGGTCAGGTGACGGAGGCTTTCTTCACGCATGATTATTCCACCTCCAGTCCGAGTTTTCCAGGATTCATCAGGTTATGCGGGTCCAGGGCTTTTTTAATCGAGGACAGCATCTGCATGCCGGCCGGTCCGTGTTCGTCAATCATGAACCGGGCCCGGTTCAGACCGATGCCGTGATGATGCGCGATGGTGCCGCCATGCGCCGAGGTGGAGTTTATGGCCGTATCCCAGATCTTGCGGTAATAGCCTTCCTGATCTTCTTCCGGCATGCCGACCACGCTCATATACAGGCAGGCGCCGTCGGTGTAGACGTGGGAAAAATGTCCACCGGCCATCAGGGTGCCCGGAATCGCCTTCAGCGCTTCGATATTCGCGTGATAGACTTCGGCGATTCGCGACCACGGTGCGGCCACTTCAATCGTATCGACCACGGCGCCGTGCTGGATCAGGTGGGAGGAGATGCTGACATTGAAGCGGGAATGGAACCAGTGCTGAATCGGTTCCTCGCCGCAGTCGAGCCCGCCCAGTTCGGTGCAGACCCGTTCCGCGACCCCGTTTTCAACCGTGACCATTTCGGGGATGCCTTCCATGATCAGGATCAGCATGACCCGGTCTTTGGCCGCTTCAATCTGTTTGAAGTGGTGGTCGGTTTCCGCAGCGTCATAGATGCGGACCACCGCCGGGTTGATATGTTTCTGCAAGAGCAGCCGAACCGCTTCTAGCGCGTTTTCGATGTTTTCGAAAGCGAATGACCGCAGGGCCTGGGCTTCCGGAACCGGCCAGATACGCAGTACGGTTTGGGTGACGACGCCAAGCGTGCCCTCGGCCCCAAGGAAAAGCTGGTCCATGCGCGGACCGGCCGCAGTACGCGGGGCGATGACATTTCGGTAGATGCTGCCGTCCGGTAAGACGGCTTCCACGCCGACCATCATGTCTTCGATCTTGCCGTATTTGGTAGAGAACTGGCCCGCCGCCCGGCAGGCGATCCAGCCGCCGACGGTCGACGCCCGGACTGATTGGGGGATGTGGCGCAGGGTATAGCCGCGCTCGTTCAGCTTCCGCTCAAGGACTGCGCCGTTAATGCCGGTTTCAACTGTGAGCAAAAGGTCTTTTTCGTTGAGCGCGAGAATTCGGTTCATTCTTTTCATATCGATGACAATACCGCCGCGAACGGCGACCACGCTGCCGAGCACCCCCGAGCCTTCGCCGAAGGGGATGACCGGGACCGCCCAGCGGTTGGCAATCTGAATGATTTCACTGACTTCTTCGGTGGATTCAGGCCAAACCACAGCGTCCGGCAGGGACGGCACGGTACCGTTCATCAGCCAGCGGCCGGTAATCGGCCAGAAATCTTTGCCGACCAGCAGGCGTTCGCTTTCGGAGCGCGAGCAGCGCGGTCCGAAACGGGCCGACAGTTCAGCGATACACTTTTCCCGGGCCGGATCCGCCGGACCGGGCTGGTACTTGATCTGGTACGACACGTTTTCTCCTCCTTTAATCATCGGTGGCTTATGGGGGTTCTACGGTTTCACCGGTTTTTCCATGACTGTGTGGAGTCGGTAAAGATCACCGCGGAATACGAATTTCAGCCAGTAAAATGGCCGGTTTCCGGTGGTGTACAGGGTTCGCTCAATCAACAGAATCGGATCGCCGGGCTGAATCTGAAGCCGGGTCGCTTCGTCAGACGAAGCCAGTGCTGATCCGATCGATTGAACTGATTTTTCGACCGGGACCTGGCGGCGGTGGACCAGCAGTTGGTAGAGTGAGCCGGTCAAATCCTCTTCGGCCAATCCGGGGGTGATTTCTTCGTCAAGATAGGAGTATTCGAGCGCAAGGGGAACGCCGTCGGCGGTCCGCAGGCGCTCAAGGTAGAACACCGAGGGCGCGGCCGAGAGCAGTTCCCGGGCCGGGGAAGGGATTTCCCGGGCTTTCTCGTGACAAAGCACGACACCTCCCGGAGTCAACCCGCGGTCGGTCATTTCGGCCGAGAAGCTGATCAAGGGTTCAATCGCATCAGAACTGCGGGTCCGGCAGACGAAGGTGCCTTTGCCCTGTTTTCGGAACAGCACGCCTTCATTCACCAGATCACCGATCGCCTGGCGCACGGTGGCGCGGGCAACGCCAAACTGGCGCACCATTTCCGGTTCGCCGGGAATCTGATCACCGGGAGCATATACGCCGGACTCAATTTGTTGGCGAAGCATCTCGCGCAGCTGTACATATAAGGGGACCGGGCTTTTCAGATCAAGCACGTCAATTTCGCTCCCTTGATTCAACTTGTACGGTTGTCTATACAAGTTGAGTGTAACGAAAAAAAGCCCAGATGAAAAGTCCCTTTTTTAAAATCGTTATTTGAATCCATTCGGGCTCCCCACGGTTCGGGCGGAGTGAACCCGCCAGCCAATGGAAAGAATAGAAAGCGGAAGATTTGGAAGAACAACCGCGCGAAAACAGACCGTAGACCTTGAAATAAGATTTGGTTGGGCCGAACCGGGACCATATGATAAAATAAAAGTCAGAGAAGGTCAAAGCAGAAGGGAAACGCAGTGAAAAGCCTGTCAGATCGGATCGAGCAATACATTAAAGTCTTAATTGAGCGGAGCGGGGTGGATGAAATTTCGATCCAGCGCGCCGAACTGGCCGAAACCTTTCAGTGCGTGCCGTCACAGATCAGTTATGTCCTTTCGACCCGGTTTACCATGGCCGCGGGCTTTCTTACTGAAAGCCGGCGCGGCGGCAAAGGGTTTGTCAAAATCCGGCGGGTGACCGCGAGCCTGGCGCCGGGGGTGGACCGCCTTAACCGCGTCCAGGCGGTCAAAGTCCTGGAAGAGCTATTGCTCCGGGGCTGGATGAGCCGGGAAGAGATGAACCTGATGAAGGAAATGCTGGCCAATGAACGCCTGAACCAGCCCGCGGCCGACGGCGACACCGCCCGCACCATTTGGATCAACGTTCTGCTGGATGCCCTGAATAAACGGCAGAATCAAGGAGGCTGAAAGCCATGTATTGTCAAGAATGCAAGAGCAGACCGGCCGCAGTGCACCTGACCCAGGTTCACGACGGCATCCAAAGCGAATATCACCTTTGTACCGACTGTGCCGCGAAAAAGGGCATCGCTTTTTTCAACATGGAAGACGCGTTTTCCATCCCCAAGTTCCTGGGCAGCTTTTTTGGCATCGGTTCGGGACAGGGCGCTCCGGAGGCGTCGCTGACGGAAGAGATCCGCTGCCCAAACTGCGGTATGGCGTTTGATCAGATTGGCCAACAAGGCCGGTTTGGCTGCAGTGACTGCTATACCGCCTTCCAGGAACAGATCGATCCGATCCTGCGCCGAATTCACGGAAACAGCCAGCATACCGGCAAGATCCCGCAGCATGGCGGGGGCAAATACCGGGGGCGGCGCCAGATTGAAGACTTAAAACAGCAGCTTCAGGCCGCGGTGGTGGAGGAACAGTACGAAAAGGCGGCCGAACTGCGTGACTCGATTAAACTGTTGGAAAAAGAATTGGAAGTGGGGTGAGCAGGGATGGCCCTGGATAATGTGCTGAACAGCCTGAATGTCGCCTGGATGGAAGCAAATGGCCCGGAATCCGACATTGCGGTCAGCAGCCGGGTCCGGCTGGCGCGGAACCTGAGCGTCTTCCCCTTCCCCAATCTGCTGCGCGATGAACAGACCGCGCGGGAAGTGGTTCGCCGGATTCAGGACGCGCTGACGGGCGCGGCCGGTCTTGAAATGATAACGTTTGACCAGCTTGGGAGGCTGGACCGCCAGATACTGCTGGAGAAACACCTGATCAGCCCCGAATTTGCCGAAAGGGAACTCCCGCTTTACGGCGTCATCCTGGACGAAGCGGGCTCTATCTCGGTGATGATTAATGAAGAAGATCACCTGCGAATCCAGTGCCTGCTCCCGGGGCTGCAGATTGAATCCGCCCATCGGTGCGCCGACCAGGTTGACAATTTGCTGGAGGCAAACCTTGAATTCGCTTTTGACGAACGCCGGGGGTATTTGACCGCCTGCCCCACCAATGTCGGTACCGGCATGCGGGCCTCGGTGATGCTGCACCTGCCGGCGATCACCATGACCAACCAGCAGGGCGCGATCTTTTCCAATATCGTGCACCTTGGCCTGGCAGTCCGCGGCCTGTACGGAGAAGGCACCCAGGCCGTCGGTAATCTGTACCAGATTTCCAATCAGGTTACGCTGGGCCAGAGCGAGTACGATATCATCGGGAACCTGTGGACGGTCGCGTACCACCTGATCGAACAGGAGCGGAATATTCGGGAACGGCTTCAGCATGAAATGCGCTACCAGTTGGAGGACCGGGTCTGGCGGGCGTATGGGCTGGTGACCAATGCCCGGATGATCACCTCCAACGAAGCCCTGGCCATGCTGTCGGACGTACGCCTGGGGGTGGACCTCGGGATTCTGCCGCCGGTTTCACTGAAAAGCTTGAACGAGCTGATCATCGGCATCCGCCCGGCCCATCTGATGCGCGCCGCGATACGCGAGATGAGTTCGCAGGAGCGGGATTTGGCGCGGGCCGAAATCATTAAACAGAAGTTAGCCAAACCAGCGAAGGAGGAATAGATATGTTACGACGTTTTACCCAACGAGCGCAGAAAGCCATCCTGTTCGCGCAGGAAGAAGCCAGAACGATGACCCATTCCGCGGTCGGAACCGAACATATCCTGCTCGGTCTGATCAAGGAGGGCGAAGGGGTCGGCGCCCGTGCGCTGGCAAACCTCGGGGTTGATTCTGACCGGCTGCGGGAAGAAATCAACGCGCTGGCCGGACAGCCCGGCTCCCGTTCTGAGGGGCAGTCGCGTGAGCTGCCAATCACCCCGCGCGCGAAAAAAGTCTTGAATATGGCCTTTGAAGAAGCCCAATTCCAGGGCGTGAACTATGTCGGCACCGAACACATCCTGCTTGCATTGCTCCGGGAGGAAGAGGGCGTTGCGGCCCATGTATTGCTGTCATTAGGGGTGCGGCTCGACGATGTGCGCGAACAGGTGATTCTGCTGCTCGGCGGCGAGGCCGGCGGGCCGAACAGCGGCTATGAACCTGGGCCGCCCGAGGAAAAAATGACCCCGCCGCCAAGTATGAACCTTGGCCAGATCAGGAAGAATCGTCAAGGGAAGAGCAGAACCCCGACCCTGGACAGCTTCTCGCGCGATTTGACCCAGATGGCCCGGGATGCCAAGCTTGATCCGGTGATTGGCCGCGATAAGGAAATTGAGCGGGTGATCCAGGTATTATCCCGCCGGACGAAGAATAACCCGGTATTAATCGGTGATCCCGGTGTCGGGAAAACCGCGATCGTCGAAGGCCTGGCGCAGCGCATTATCGATAACAAGGTCCCCGAGGTGCTGTCCAATAAGCGGGTGGTCGTGCTTGATTTGTCGGTCATGGTGGCCGGGACCAAATACCGGGGCGAGTTTGAGGACCGACTGACCAAAGTGGTCAACGAGATCCGCAGCGCCGGGGATGTGGTTGTGTTCATCGACGAACTGCATACCATGGTTGGCGCCGGGGCGGCCGAGGGCGCGATTGACGCGGCGAATATCCTGAAACCGTCGCTGGCACGCGGGGAATTTCAATGTGTCGGCGCGACCACGCTTGATGAGTATCGTAAGCATATTGAGAAAGACGCGGCTTTGGAACGGCGGTTCCAGCCGATTACGGTCGACGAGCCGAGCATCGAAGAAACGATTGAAATTTTAAAGGGGCTGCGCGACCGCTATGAGGCCCATCATGGGGTGAAAATCACGGATGAAGCCATCACTGCGGCGGCCAAGCTGTCCTCCCGGTATATCACGGACCGGTTCCTGCCGGACAAGGCGATTGATTTGATTGATGAAGCCGCCTCCAAGGTGCGGTTGTCCAATTACGTGCTGCCGGATGATCTGAAAGCGGCCGAGGCCGAACTCGCCGATTTAACCAAGGAAAAGCAGGAAGCGATCGGCGGCCAGGAGTATGAAAAAGCGGCCCGTCTGCGCGATGAGGAACAGCAGCTTAAGGAACAGGTTGAGCAGCGCCGGCGTGAGTGGGTCAATCGGCGGACCATGGAGGTCGGCATGGTGGGTCCGGACGAGATCGCCGGGATCGTATCGAGCTGGACCGGGGTTCCGGTTGCCAAGCTGGCCGAAGAGGAATCGGCGCGCATGGTGAACCTTGAATCGGTGCTGCACCATCGGGTAATCGGCCAGCAAGAGGCGGTGCAAGCCGTTTCGCGCGCGGTACGGCGGGCCCGTTCCGGCCTGAAAGACCCGAAACGGCCGATCGGATCCTTTGTTTTTCTTGGGCCCACCGGGGTTGGCAAGACTGAATTGGCCCGGGCCCTGGCCGAAGCGATGTTCGGGCAGGAAGATGCCCTGATCCGGCTTGACATGTCCGAATATATGGAGAAACACGCGGTGGCCCGCATGATCGGCGCGCCTCCCGGTTATGTCGGCTATGACGAAGGCGGCCAGCTGACCGAAAAGGTACGGCGCAAGCCGTATTCGGTGATCCTGCTCGACGAGATCGAGAAGGCGCATCCGGATGCGTTCAATATCCTGCTCCAGGTCCTGGAGGATGGGCGTTTGACCGATGGTAAGGGGCGGATGGTCGACTTCAGAAACTGTGTCATCATCATGACCTCGAACGTCGGCGCCGAAACGATCCAGAAGGACAAAGTGCTCGGTTTTAAACGCGAGGAAAACGAGGCGGCGAACTACGAAAAGATGAAAGACCGGATTATGGAGCGGATGAAAACCTCCTTCCGGCCCGAGTTTTTAAACCGGATTGACGAAATCATCGTTTTCCACAGCCTGAACGAGAGCGAGCTCAAGGAAATCGTCGATCTGCTGGTGAACCTGCTTCGCAAACGCCTGGAAGAACAGGATTACAGACTGGAGATCAGCGAAGCGGCGCGCGACAAGATCATCAAGGAAGGCTTCGATCCGACCTATGGCGCCCGGCCGCTGAAACGGGCGATCCAGCGCCTGGTCGAGGACCGGATTGCCGAAGAAATCCTGAAAAAGACGATCCAGCCGGGCGATACAGTCGTGGTCGATATGGAAGACGATCAACTGGTGGTTCGCAACCAACTGCACGCCGTCATCGGCTAATGGGAAAAAAGCGGCCAAAAGCGGAAAAAAATCCGCTTTTGGCCGCCGAGATCCCTTTCCTTTGTGCTTTTTATCACGTACAATAAAAAGTGACCCAAACTCCAAGTGCTTTATTACGGGCGCATCGTACCCCTTTCCTTAATTTGAAAATCCTGCCGCCGTTTCCCGGCGTGACAGCATAAATCCGGAGCCTTACTGACATGAAAAAAGAAAAGACCGTATTCGTATGCCAGGACTGTGGAGCCCTTTCCCAAAAATGGGTGGGACGCTGTCCGGCATGCGGCGCGTGGAACAGCATGAACGAACAGGTGACGGCCGAAAAGGAGAATGCGCATCGTGCGCTGTCCCGTCCGGCGGCCTTGCTGTCCCAGCTGGCTCCGGCCAAAGAAACCCGCTTTCCCAGCGGCAATCCGGAACTGGACTGCGTGCTCGGCGGCGGCATTATACCCGGCAGTCTGGTCTTGATTGGCGGGGACCCCGGCATCGGCAAATCGACCCTGCTGCTGCAGATGGCCGATGCCGTGAGCCAAGCCGGCCGGAAGATCATGTACCTTTCCGGGGAGGAATCGGCTCAGCAGATCAAACTTCGGGCCGACCGCATGGGACTGGCTGGCGACGGGGTTTTCCTGGTCAGCGAGCCTGATCTGGGGCTCATCGATCAGTATATTGAAGAAATCGATCCAAGTGTCGTGATCATTGACTCGATCCAGACCGTTTATGTCCCGGAAATCGGCTCGACACCAGGCAGTATCGCACAGCTTCGCGAAAGCGCGGCCCGATTGATGGAATTGGCCAAGCGCTCCGGGCGCGCGGTGTTCCTGGTGGGGCACGTCACCAAAGAAGGCGCGCTGGCCGGACCGAAGGTTTTGGAGCATATGGTTGACACCGTGATCTACTTTGAAGGCGACCGGAATAATTATTATCGCATCCTGCGCGCGGTCAAGAATCGCTACGGGCCGGTCAACGAGGTCGGCATCCTGGAAATGAGCGGTTCCGGTCTGAATCCGGTCGATAACCCGTCGCGGGCCCTGCTTGGGCATCGCGGCAGTCTGCCCGGTCTATCGGTGGTGGCGACCTTCGAAGGAACCCGGGCGATCCTGGTGGAAATCGAAGCCCTGGTGGCACCTGCCGGATTTGGGAACCCCCGGCGAATGGCCGCTGGAATCGACGGCAACCGGCTGGCCTTGATCGCCGCCGTGCTGGAGAAACGCTGCGGACTGACCCTGGCCCAGCAGGACATCTATCTCAAGGTGGCCGGCGGGGTTGTGCTGAAAGATCCGGCGGTCGATCTTGGCATCGCAGTGGCGATCGCCTCAAGCTTCCGGGAACGGAAGCCGCCGGATGGGTCGATCTTTATCGGCGAAATCGGGCTTTCCGGGGACATTCGCCCGGTTCCGTATCTCGATATGCGGCTCAAAGAAGCCGAAAAAATGGGATTAACCATGGCATTGATCCCGGCCGCGGGGGAAACCGGCGCTGCAGCTAACGGGGTTGGACTGGAGACCGTTCATTTGAATACCCTGGACGACGTGCTCCGGTACATATAAAAGAATCTGGCCCAAGGGGTGGTTACGATGAAACCGGACGAAATTTATCATGGCAGTTTTCAGAAAGCCCTGCAGCTGGTCGCTCCCGGCACCGCGCTGCGGGTAGGGCTTGAGAACGTGCTCAAGGCCAAGACCGGCGGTCTGATTGTGGTTGGCGACTCGCCGGAAATCATGAAGCTCGTGACCGGGGGCTTTAAGCTGGGCTGTGAGTACTCGCCGGCGGCTCTGTACGAGCTGTGTAAAATGGACGGCGCCCTGATCATGAACAAGGAAGCGTCTAAGATTCTGGTCGCCAATGCCCAGTTGATCCCGGACTCGAACCTGCCTTCCTCGGAAACCGGCATCCGGCACCGCACCGCTGAGCGCGTGGCCCGCCAGACCGGGGAATTGGTCATCGCCATTTCCCAGCGGCGCAGCATTGTTACCCTGTATCAAGGCCAGCAAAACTATGTTTTAAGTGATATCAGCACCGTGCTGGTCAAAGCCAACCAGGCCCTTCAGACCCTGGAAAAATACCGGGCTGTGTTGGAGAAGGACCTGATCCGGCTCGGCGGCACCGAATTTGAGGATATGGTCCTGGTCAATGAAATCACCCGGGTGATTCAGCGCTGCCTGATGGTCCTGAAAATCGGTCAGGAGATCGAGAACTACATAACCGAGCTGGGCGAGGAAGGCCGGCTGGTCAAGATGCAGCTCGATGAACTGATCTCCAATGTCGAGGATGAGGCCCTGCTGATGATTAGGGACTACTCCAAAGTGACTGACAAACCGGCGCGCGAGGTATTTAGCAGCCTGCTTAAATCCTTCGAGGAGGATATCACCGATTCGCTGTCCATCGCCAAAATACTGGGCTTCGGCACCTCGGCGAGCGTGCTTGAAACCCAGGTATCGCCGCGCGGCTTCCGCATTCTGCACAAACTGCCGCGGATTCCGGCCCAGATCATGGAGAACCTGGTCGTTACCTTCGGCGATTTCCCGCGCATTCTTCAGGCCACGATCGACGAACTCGATGATGTCGACGGCATCGGCGAAGTCCGCGCCCGCTCCATCAAAAACGGTCTGAAGCGGATGCAGGAACAATTGATTTTGGAATACATGGTGTAATAAATTCGAACGCGTGGGCGTCCTGCCGTCACCACAATAGAATTGCTTAATGCCCCGGTTCATTTCATTGAACCGGGATTTTTTGAGCTTGACCCGAGATAAAAAATCTTTTTGGCCAGCGTACCGATGTTTTCCGGCATGGTTCTTCGCTGGGAACCGGGAAAATCCCTCCCTTACCAGCCCATCGCCATACTGAATGAAAAATGAACCAGACAAGAGGCTTGAATAATACAAAAAAAAGAAGGTATGGTGGCGGAAAATGGCGAAAAAGAGTTTGGATGTTATGTTTTCCTCAAGATGTATTTCTTAACGCTTATTTAGGAGGTTGAACGACACCCCGGCAGCGATAAAGGGGGCTTCAGCTCTGTGGGATTCTGTCCTATCTTCATGGTCAAAATCCATTCAGAATCATCAGGATTTATCATCGGGAGGAAAGTAACAATAAGGAAAAATTAAAAAGAATCGGGGGAGAAAGAAGATGAACAAACGGGGGATGATTTCTGTATTTCTGGCGATGGCCTTGTGTCTGGGCATGGTCGTCGGTATCGGGGTAACAACGGCCCAGGCGGCCGCGACTTACACGGTGCTTTCTACGCCGACCGTATCCAACGGCACCGGTAAGACGCTTGGAACGATTCGGATCGATATGCCGAACTTGGCGGCGTTTGTGGCGGGCGATAAAGTGACGTTCTATCTCCCGAGCGGGGTTTCAATTCCCAGCTGGGGCATGGCTGCACCGCTGAATCCGGCCGAAATCGAGATAATAAGCGCGGATGAGAGCGCGATACCGCAATCGTCATTCAGAGCGTACTCGGTGGGACCGAACGCTTTTGATATCGACATTACCGACAGCCAGCTTGGCCAGCGGACTGGCAGCGGTGCGCTTATCGTCAATCTGCGCGGGTTGACCGTTACCAATCCAGGGTCCGAAATCTATTGTACGATTTTAGCCCCTGCTGCCAGCGGCTTTTCTAGCGGCGCCGTTCTCGTTGCCCGTTGGATACCGTCCGGAACCTCGGCGGCGATCAGTTCGGTCAACGAACTTGACCGCAACCGCCCCGGCCAACCGATCGGCACGATCGCCCTTTCCGAAACCGCGCCCGGCGCTCTCCAGAAAGGGGATTCCATCACCTTTCGGTTGCCTGAGGGCTGCAGCTGGGACGGTGGGGGCATGAGCGTGCAATCCGCCCTGGGATTCTCACAGCTTGGGAGCGGCGCGCTGCAATCCAGCATCAGCGGGAATACGATGATTGTGACCATGGCGGGTGATCCGTCCTTGACGACATCGGCTGGCCAGATCAATATCATCGGCGCGGCAATCAGTACCACCGACAGCGCCGCGAGCGGTGACGTCGTCTGCCAGATTACCGGGACGGGATATGTCACAGCTCAGTCTCTGACCGTGGCGCGCGTGAAGCAAGCGCAACAGCCTGCAATGTTTACCGTCTTGAAGGCGGGGACAGTTCAATCCGGGGATGGTAAATACCTGGGCCTGGTTCAGGTCGATATACCTACCCCGTGGGCGATTGATCCGGGAACAATGCTGTTCATTTCCCTGCCTTCAAACATTACGCTGCCGCATTATGCTCAGGGCGCGGCGCTGAACCCGAGCGACATCAGTATTACGGTCCCGCAGCAGGTGGACGCGACCGTGACAAATGCGATTACCACGGGTATGCTGTCGGCTACGATGGCGAGTCCCACACTGATCGAAGTCCGCCTGAACTCGGCGGTGACTGACATGACCAATCCAGGTAGATTCTTCATCGAGTTCAATTCCCTGAATGTCGCCAGCGGTCAGACCGGCGATATCGCGGTCAATATGTTCGGACCGCCTATGAGTGTGGTTTTCCCCGGCCAACAGTGCATTATCGGTAAGGTCAATCCGCCGGTAAGCCCGGACGTAATCCCGATGGCAAGAAGCGTTGTCACCGTCGACCGGAGCAGCAACCAACCCCTCGATACGATCCTGCTTCAGGAATCCGTACCGGGATCAATTACAAAGGATTCGGTC
This sequence comes from Solirubrobacterales bacterium, assembly GCA_050258755.1. Lineage (GTDB taxonomy): Bacteria > Bacillota > Syntrophomonadia > Syntrophomonadales > DTU052 > JBLMZI01. The sequence continues at coordinate 220,537 of JBLMZI010000001.1, forward strand.
ATAACCCTGACGCTGCCTTTAGGCTATACCTGGAGTTTATCCGGGGCAACGGCGCTCGGCGGCTGGAATTTCAGCGATTTAGGGGCAAACGCCTGGAACCTGTCATCCAGCGGCAACGCGCTGACGGTTACTTTGATCCAGGTGCCGTCCAGCCAGACCAGTGAAGGCCGGGTTTACCTGAACGGGCTGCGGATTAACGTTCCCGCTTCCGCACCCGAAACCGAAATCTACTGCACCGTGACCTGCAGCGGAATGACCACGACGAAATCACTAATGATCGCTAAAATGCCGGCTTTGGTCCAGGTTTCAGCGCAGTACTCGGTGAGCGGCGCGCTCGCGATTAAGAATGACAAAAACCAGTGTCTGGGCAGCTTGTTCATCGATCTGCCGGTCACCGAAGCCTTGCGGGTCGGCGATACGCTGACTATCGCGTTTCCGTCAGGCGTAACCTTCGCGCATTATAAGGCCGGCCGCAAACTGAATCCGGCGGATTGCGTGATAAGTGTTAACTCGGGCCACGTTTCCGGTCGGTACATGAACCACGCAACAATCGCAAACTATTTTTCCGCCACCATGACGGCCCCCAACGTCCTTGAACTGAAAGTCGCGCTCGATCCGACCACTTTCCGCACAGGTCCCTGCCGCATCCAGATTCAGTTCAAAAAGATGGATGTCAGCGGGCAAAACGGTACGATTCCGGTCACGCTGACCGCTTCGTCCGGCGGCGCCGTATTCACGAACGGTTCGGTTACGCTGGGCACGATTATCAAGAATCCCCAGATCCGGAGAACTCCGCATGGGGGTCAGTGATACGTTAGCAAATCGCCGCATATTGCATGATAAACGCCGAAATAACGGGAATGTTGGTGAAATGTCAGTACGGCTGATCTTGGAATACATGGTGTAAATAGGCCTAAATCTTGGGCTCATCTTACACTGGCAGCTGAAAACGGCACATTCGCGCCCTTGCGTTGCGAATGAGCACTAAAATACCCTTCGCACGTGTGAAGGGTATTTTATATTGCCCCAAATAGGTTTTCGGCGGCAGATTGCCAATTATGCGCGAATGTGTTTATCGAGAAACTGTCATGCCATGCTTTGTCACGATTCGATCATAGGTTCCGTTCGCTTTTATCGCCTTGAGTCCCATATTGAAGTCCCGGGCGAGCAAAGGACGCTTCGAGCGCTTGGAAAAGGCAAGGTACAAGTTGTCCTTGAAGATCGGGGGATTGACCAGCATGACCTGATCCTTCAAACTGGCCAGTTTCCCGTTCAACAGGTATTCGACGCCATCCCGGATATCAATCATGTAATCAATCCGGCCAAGCGCCAGCATTTTGACGTTCTGTTCCACGTTGGCGACCTTTACCACTTTGATCCCTTTGACATTTTCGATCAGCTTTTCAGTGAGGGAACCGTTCAGCACCCCAATTGTGGCCGGTGCCAGCGCCTCGATTTTGGTATACTGAACATTTCGGCCTTTCCTGCCGAAAAGCACCATGTTCGAAACCCAGATTGCGTCAGGATAATCCAAAAACGCCTTCCGTTCCTCCGTGTAGCTTGCCCCCAGCAAGCCGTCGCAGACGCCGGTTTTTGAATCCTTGAGGGCCCTGGCCCACGGCACAATCCGGATTTCAACCTCATAGCCGCGCTCTGTCAAGGCCGCCACCGCAATCTCTGATAAAAAGCCTTTCCCTGAAAGCTTCGTACCGGTATACGGCTCCCATTCGCATGCTTCGATGACCACCCGGTTGGCGCTGGTCTTTTGCGGTGTCGCTTTCAAAGGCGTTTTGTCAGGCCTTGGAGGCTGCATGCCGCAGGAAGTCAGCATCAGGAGCAGGCCAAGCAAACAGACCAGCGGTAATCGTGATACTTTCATTCAATTTTTCCTCCTCCACCCCAAAGGATTTCTCTTTAATCACTAAACAGAAGCCTTTCTTTTTCTTTTCGGCCCCTTCAAGGTTCCAAAACCTGCCGTGCCGGCTGAAAACGTATTTTACGAATCCAGCATTCGGCAGTACCGTACGTTGTTCTTCTGCATTTAGTCAGAAGATTCCTTCTAATGGGGTGCAATACACAACCGCTACGGTTCTTATCGAAACCCCATGCCCCTAAAACCATGCACTAGTGGTTGGGATGCCATAATATTGGCGTATCGGGGCTATTGTAAGCCGATCAATTGTGACCGGCTTTTTACATATTTGAGGACGAGAACCCGACTGGCATGAAACTTGCTTAATCCTTAGACAAGAACGTCGAACGGGAAGTAGTTGAAATTCTCTGAATAAACTTTTGATCGAAGTGGGAGAAGACCGTTGCCGTGTCGAAGCATTGAAAAAGGAAAGGGGTGTACCGATGGACAGTACAACAAGGGTAAAACAAATCACGCGAAAATACTTTATCGGTTCCTTGATATTTTGTGCGGTTGGCACCGCAGTTGTTTCTGCAATATACGGCATGATTATCGGATTTCCAAGTGCCGGCGCTTATGTACGGGCGATGCTTGTGGGCGCTGTCGGCGGATCGCTTGTAGCCACACTGACCAGCATCATCAACGCAAAACGCTTCATCCGACCGCTTGGACTGACCGTTCATGTGGTTGACAGCATTGCACGGCAGGATCTTACCGCGACGCTCCAAAGCATTGAATTCGGCACGCTGAACTTTATGCGGGATGGTATTGAACAGATGCGGGAAGCGATTCGGCGGCTGATCAGTGAAGTGATCCACAGTGTTCAAGCGGCTGAGTCATCGGCATCCATCCTGGTTCGTGAAGCGGAGCAGGGCAGCCGGTCCGCCGAGCAAATCGCCGCATCGGTTATGGCAGTCGCTCGGGGTTCCGAGAATCAAGCATCGACCGTACAAAAGATCGTGGGTGAGATCCGGGATGTAAATCAATTGATCGCCGGATCCGTGGAGCAGGTTTCATCGATTACCGGAACCATCGATTCCCTGCGGCTGAAAGCCCATGAAGGGGAAGATTCCGTTGCAGAGCAAAGCAGGCGGATCCAGGTGAACCGTGAAGCCATTGATTTGATGAACCGTAAGATCGCGGGACTGTCCGCTCATTCCGCGGAAATTGGGCAGATTATGGAATTGATTTTACAGATCGCCGGTCAGACAAACCTGCTGGCTCTGAACGCTTCCATTGAAGCGGCAAGAGCCGGAGAGGAAGGGCACGGCTTTCAGGTGGTGGCCCAGGAAGTGCGGAAACTGGCAGAGGAATCAACCGGAGCAGCGAGTGAAATTAGCGGTCTGATCGAAAGCATCCGTAATAGTATCACGCGTGCCGAAAAGGAGACCGGAATCGCTCGAAACGCGGTAAGCGATCAGGAAAAAGCCATCGAGGACACCGGGAAGGTGATTGGTGACTCGGTAGCAAAACTATCCCGAATCGATGATGAAATGGAGGCGGTCACGACCAGTCTTTCGGCCATTTCATCAGCAATCGGGCAAATTGGAGCAGAGATCGAAAGCATCAGCGCGGTAACGCAGCAGACGGCGGCCAGCACCCAGCAGGTAACCGCTGCGGTTTCGGAACAGGCCGATATGATGGGTGAACTGCGCGGCCTTGCGCTGCGGCTCCAGGAACTGGTGCAGGGTCTGAAATTAAAAAGCGCCGCGTTCATTCTTCCGGAAGGTACATCCGATGATCAAGTTTGCGCACTGAAATCTGCAGAAACTGCAGACATCGTGCAGGCTGTGGGTAATGACTACCAGAAGAAGACGATCGCTTTAGCCGTGCTGACGGGTACGATCGTTTTTGGTTACCCGCTTGCCTGGGGGGGGATGGTATTGCACAAACCAGGCGGCCTCCTGGGCGGTTTTATCGCGGCTGCGGTTTCCGGCGTGGTGGTTGGCTGGGGATCAACGCGGCGGAACCGGCGCCGGTTTATTAATCCGGCCGGAATTCTCACCAATCATGCCCTGCAGGTTTCCGAGGGGAATTTGAACGCGGTAATCGATCCGGGAACCAAAATGGGTGAATTTGCGATGGTTCGGGACAGTTTAAACGGCATGTTACAGGAAATCGGCGGTCTGTCACAGGAAATTATGAGTGCTTCCGCTAGTTTACGGACTTCTGCCGAAGAGGCATTGAAGATTGCTTCCGAAACCGCCACAGCCGGAGAAGAAGTGTCTGCAACGGTTGGGAATATCGCCGAAGGCGCGGTCAAGCAAACAGTTGATCTGCAGCACACGCTGGGGTTGATTCGCAATATGGCGGGACAGGCCGAAAATATCGCAGAGAATACCGCTGAAGTAGCGCACCAGATGACGGACACGGAGGCGACCGTTGCACTCGGCCTGAAAGCGGCAGAGCTTCAGCAGACTCGCGTGAAGGAACATCTGGATATTATGACCCGGGTTGGCACCACAATACAGGAACTGGAACAGAAATCGAACGCGATCGGACAAATCGTCCGGGTGATCACCGATATCGCCGGACAGACCAATTTACTGGCATTGAATGCGGCAATTGAAGCAGCCCGCGCTGGCGAAAAGGGCCGTGGTTTTGCTGTAGTCGCGGACGAAGTCAGGAAGCTGGCCGAGGAGACTTCCCATGCGGCAAACCGAATCTACGGCTTGATTGATGAAATCCAAGCCGGTACGAATGAGGTTGTCGGGCACATGGATACCACCCGGCAGGCCCTGGAAGACCAAATCGATGCGGTACGCCAAAGCGAAAGGGTTCTGCAGGAAATGAACCAGGGTGTAGGGCCGGTTAACCGTCAGGCGGGTGACATTGCAGCGGCAGCTGCCCATTTGAAGCGAACCGCGGAAAGTATTCAATCAGAAATGAATGTTATTGCCGCTTCTGGTGAACAAACAGCAGCTTCATCTCAGGAGGTACAAGCGGCGGCAGAGAGCCAGCAGGTATCGATTGATCGGGTACGCGAAAGAATGCAGCAGTTTACCCTGGAAGCGAAAGCGCTGCAAGAGAGTGCCGCCCGGTTCTCCTGTTAGTATCGCTCTGGATGTTTCATAACTCTGAGGCAGCCGGTTTTCGCCGAAGATCAAAATGCCGCCCACTGCTACCAAATGGTAGGTGGGCGGCATTTGAAGCTTCGGTATTATTTGTTCTTCCCGATTGCGTTAGTTAGACAGTGACCCCAATAATACGGCATGGTTGCGGTAGTAATTGGTGACCGATCTGAATAAAAATGGAAGTCCGATGATATCCAAGTGGTCGAATGAATTCCAACAGCCCAGGTAGTTGTACTTTCCGATTTGCGGCGTGCCGTTGTAGTCGACGATCTGATCAGGCACGCAGCCGGCCGGTACAAGCGAAGGACCGTCTTCCGAGTTGGTGTTGATAACACCGTCGTTCTTCAACCAAGTGCTGTCAATCGGCACCCGTCCGCCAGAACCATCCTGTTTGAAGGAACCGATAAAGATAGCGGTGGCGGAGAGCATTGGGTCCATGCCAATTTCGGGGATCTCATTGCCAGTAATTAGTCCTTTCCAGGTCTCTTCCGCCGCCTGCGAGAAGTAGAAGACGTCCGGCTGCGCCTTGACCCAACCGTTCATTTCGCGGGCCCCCTCCGGCTGCTGGTCCCAAGCACTGATGTCTTTCGTGTTTGACCACAGACCGCTGCTGAAAACGCGATTGGAATAGCTTGTAATCGATTCACCCACGTTCCGTTTGAGTCCCCATTGATCGAGTTTGAAATCATACAGGTTCTGGCCGGTGACACCCATCATTCCAGCAAGCAGGGCAAAAAGCTGCTGGGCTGCCGGAACCAGTTTCATTACCGCGGTAGCCATGGTTGTCCCGTCATTACCGGAACAAACTACCGTCACACTGGATACATAGGATTTGCCGCCGGTAAACAGCGGGGAGAGTTCTTCGGCCGGGGTCCCGGCGACTTCGTCCGTGTCGCCTTCTTCCAGCAGCTGGACCAGGAGGCGGGTTGTCTGGCCACCCAGACTGTGACCGATCAGGTGCACTTTATTGATTTTGCCGTTTGCGTCCGTCTGACCCCAGTTTGGTACAAACGCGGGATAAGTACGTCCATATCTGGCATGCCCATACTTGGCTGCATGTACTTTGCCGTAGTCTGCCGTGCCGCCGGTGATCTGCGCGTAAAGCTCGCAGGCGCGATCCCAACTGCTGGAAACCGGGCCGACGGACGCGGTGAAACAAGGATATCCCTGAGCCTTCAGGTCTTCCTGAATATCGCCGAAGCCGCCCCAGTATTTGAACCCAAGCGCTTCGTCCCTGCCGAAACCCATGAAACCATGTACCAAAATGATGGGATAGGTATTCTGCCGCACGACCTCGGCCGACGCCGGGGCGGCAGGTAAGACGCACACCGATAACGCAATCATCATGACCAACAACCAGCTAACTGCTTTTTTACTCATCCAAATCCCTCCTATTTTTCATTGCTTGCCACGCACGTGACTAGCACGGGAATACTGACGGGCAACCCCCTCTCGCGAGTGTTTGTTTTTGTTTTGCCAAATCTTCGTTGAATCAGTTCTTCGGCTCCTTGCGGGCAGCTTGTCACCCCCGTTCCTTGAATGCGAAAGACCTCATCAAATTTCACTCAATATTCTGAAAAGCAATAATCATGCCAACTTCAAATATCGTGGTTATTCGAACACTTTCTCATTTCGGAACCAGGCCAGGTCCACATTTGGTGCTGCCACGCACCAAATATTAAAAAACCGCCGAAAATAAGGCATCTATAGCGGTGCGCCGCTGCACCTTTTGGATAGATCCGATGATTGAAATACCCTATTTCGCGAACATTCGCTGTGATGTTTGCTTTCAAAACGAAAAGACTCCCTTTCGGGAGTCCCAGACGGCAGACAATGGACGGCAATTTTTTGGCCTAATTCTTGCATTGATACTGGGCAGAGTCAAACAGGAGGTGAAATGAACCATGATTACGGCAGGTGTGGATATAGGCTCTTCTTCGTCTAAAGTTGTCATCATGGCAGAGGGAAAAACGGTCTTGAGCAAGGCAGTGATTCCGATCGGTACCGGTTCGAGCGGTCCGGCCAAAGCCTTTGAAAAGGCGCTGGTTCAGGCCGGCCTTCACCGCCGCCAAATCGCTTTTATCGTCGCAACCGGTTACGGACGAAATCATTTTTCAGAGGCGGATGACCAGCTCAGTGAAATCACTTGTCATGCCCGCGGTGTTTTCGAAATATACCCGAAGGTCCAAACGGTGATCGATATTGGCGGACAGGATGCCAAGGCCATATCAATTAACAGGAATGGGACTGTTTCCAATTTTGTGATGAACGACAAATGTGCGGCCGGTACCGGCAGATTCCTGGATGTGATGTCCCGAATCCTTGAAGTCGAAGTAGACCATTTAGCCGCTCTGGCTGATGGGGCGAAAAACGAAGTAGCCATCAGCAACACATGTACTGTATTTGCTGAATCCGAAGTCATCTCACAGCTTGCATCCGGGCAGACCCGGGCGGATGTCGCTGCGGGGCTCATCAAGTCGGTCGTCAAACGAGTCGCCGGATTAGCCCGACGGGTCGGGATTCGTGACGATGTTGTCATGACTGGCGGGGTAAGCCTGAACTGGATTGCGGTTCGATTCATGCAGGAAGAGCTCGGGCATCGCGTTTTGGTATCTCCAGATGCACAGATAACAGGCGCTTTAGGTGCTGCGATCATTGCGAACCATATGATGTGTTCCGGAAAGCAGAGCCGGGTTTTCGAACCATCGATCCCGAATTCAATACTGGCGGTGTAATTGCGTTTCTCTCATATATACTCCCAAAAGCAATACCGGCCTTTTCTGAGCCGGTATTGCTTTTTCTTGCATGGTGCAAACCGGCACCACAAGGCGTATTCAGGGAAATGGGGCCTTTCACTGGCCCACCGTTCTGAGGTGGTGCAGTAAGACACCGGGGATGGGAGGGATAACCATTCATCAATCAAAAAGGGGGTGTCCGCTTGCACCAATCCGACTTAATGCGAAAGCGGTCACAGAGACAACGTCCGAGTTATCGGTCTAAATAACGCTTGGCACGTTCCTTGCACCTATATATGATCAACAGACCAAATTTTGAAGAGAGGTGTCGAATGTGAGCGAGAAACTTCCCGCGAAGCAGATGCTGAACCAGGCGATGGGCAAGCATTTCTTTGACGCGATGGTTGCCAAACAGAACGGGCAGCTGGTGGGCTGGGCAACCTCGATCTTTCCGCAGGAGTTTGCCGAGACCATGGGACTGACGGTGGTTTATCCCGAAAACCACGCGGCTGCGGTCGCTGCCCGAAAAGGCGCGGTGCCGCTGCTGGAGCAGGCTGAAAGTGAAGGGTACAGCGTCGACATATGCGCCTATGCCCGACTGAACCTTGCGTACATGAAATCCCAGGCTGCCGAGGTTCCCATTCCGCTGCCGGATTTTGTGCTCTGCTGCAACAATATTTGCAATACCCTGATCAAGTGGTACGAGAATTTGGCGACGGAACTCAATATTCCGATGATCCTGATTGATGTTCCGTACAACTATGAGTACGTACCCCGTCCGGGAGCGATTCATTACATCAAAGCGGAATTCCAGGAGTGCATCCGCCAGTTGGAGGAAATCACCGGCAAGGCGTTCGATTACGACCGATTCGAAGAGATCATGAAAACCTCCAATGAGAACTCGGTGCTTTGGAAAAAAGCCTGTGATCTGAACATGGCGGAGCCCGCTCCGCTGAACGGTTTCGAACTGTTCAACTATATGGGAATGATGGTGTGCATGCGCGGCAAAGCGGAAACCGGCGAGATCTTGAAAGTCTTGATCAATGAGCTGAAAGAAAAAATCGCAGCAGGCCAGGCAGCCTACAAGGATGGCGAGCGCTACCGGATTATGTACGATGGCATTGCATGCTGGCCTTACTTATCCCACAACTTCAAATTTTTAAAAGAGAACGGGATCAACATCGTGTCCAGCACCTATCCTGATGCGTGGATTCTTCGCTACCAGCCGGGAAATTTGGACGATTTGGCCCGGGTGTACACCATGGTGGGCAACAATACCTGTATGGAATACCAGGCAGACCGCAGAGTTGTGGTGAATACGGCCTTCAAAGTGGATGGCGTCCTGTTTCATGTCAACCGCAGCTGTAAGGTGATGGATTTCATGCAGTATGAGCAGCAGCGCTTGCTTCGTGAAAGGACCGGACTGCCCATCGCTTCATTTGATGGGGACCAGGCCGATCCGCGGGCCTTCTCGGAAGCCCAATTTGAAACCCGCATCCAGGCATTGAAGGAAATGATGGACCAAAACATAGCTTCAAACAGCAAATGAGGGAGGTGATCAAAATGACCAAGATCCAAACGATATTGACCGAATTGAGCACAACGGCCAACAATCCGAGAGCCTCCGTGGAGGCGTTCAAGCAAAAGACGAACCGAGCGGCTATTGGATGTGCCCCGGAATACTGCCCGGAAGAGATTGTGTACGCGGCCGGGATGCTTCCGGTTGGTTTATGGGGCGGGAAAACCAGCATCTCGAAGGCAGCATCTTTTTTTCCGTCATTTGCGTGCTCGCTGGTCCAGAGTACGTTTGAACTGGGATTGCGCGGCGTATATGACCAATTATCCGGGGTGATCATCCCATCCCTCTGCGATCATTTAAAATGCTTCGGGCAGGACTGGAAAGTTGGAATCCCGAATATCCGGCTGCTCGCGTTTGCCCATCCGTATCACCGCCGCCTGGAGGCCGGTATTGCTTATCTTGCCAGCGAGTATGCCCATATCAAAAAAGGCCTCGAAGAAATCGGGGGGGCAGCGATCAGCGATGAGGATCTGAACCATGCGATCGCGGTTTACAACAACCATCGCCAGGTCATGCGCGTGTTCACACAGGCCGCAAAAGACTACCCGGTTACGATCTCGCCGCGGATCAGGCACGCCGTGATGAAAAGCGGGTATTTCATGGACAAAGCAGACCATGCGAAGCTGGTCATGGAATTAACCAATGAACTGAAATCCCAACCGGCGGAAAACTGGAATGGGAAAAAGATTGTTCTTTCGGGGATAATGGCGGAACCGGAGGAATTGCTTGATTTATTTGCGGAGTACAAGCTCGCCGTGGTTGCCGACGACCTGGCACAGGAAAGCCGACAATTCAGGGTCGATGTTCCGGAAGGATCTGATCCGCTTGAGCGCCTGGCGCGCCGCTGGAGCCTGATGGATGGCTGTTCTCTGCTTTATGATCCCCACAAAGAGCGGCGGTTTTTGCTGAAAAACCTGGTGCAGGAAAATGGAGCCGACGGGATCGTCATCTGCATGATGAAGTTTTGCGAAATGGAAGAGTTCGACTACCCGATTTACCTTAAAACCATCGAAGAAGCGGGGATACCACTGCTGAATCTCGAGATAGATTTGCTGAGCCTTTCATTGGAGCAGGCGAGAACCCGGATTCAAAGTTTCGCGGAAATGTTGAATCTCGGGGTGCAACGCAAAGGAGGAGTTTGAATGCCTTGCTATGAATTTGAGGGGAAAAGACCATCCTGGGGCACCGGCACCTTCGTTCATCCGGACGCAGTTTTAATCGGCGAGGTGGTGCTTGGCGACCGATGCTATGTGGGGGCTGGCGCTATATTGAGAGCCGACTGCGGCAAGATTTTAATCGGCAGCGGAAGCAATATTCAGGAAGGGTGTGTGCTTCACAGCGAACCGGGATCTAATGTGGAAATCGCCGAGAACGTGCTCGTCGGCCACCGGGCGCTCATTCACGGGCCCTGCAAAATTGAATCTTATGCGAGTGTTGGTATGGGAGCGATCGTAAACACGATGTGTCTGCTAAAACAGAGGAGCTTTCTCGCGGTTGGGAGTGTGCTGCCGCCGGGGGCAATTCTGGAAGAACAAATACTTGGTATGGGGGTCCCGGCCCGCCCGGTAAGGGCGGTCGGGGAACAACTCAGCGGATACCTTCAGCAGGCAACCTTGTTTTACCAGGACATGGCGGGCCGGTGCCTTCATGGTTTGAAAGAACTCCCGGATCCGGAGAAATTGATCGATATTGAACGATGCTTCTAAATCCCGGCATGGTACAATCGAATCAACGGGAATATTTAGGCTCTTTATGGGGAAATGAGGTGGCGTTGTGAGTAATTGCGGAGAACGGCTCTCGACTGATGACATCCAGCGCGTGATCAACAGCTTTTCCGATGGAATCCTGCTGACGGACGCTTTTGGGAATGTACTGCTTCACAACCCGGCTTATATCCAACAGACGCTAATGCCCTTTGAAAATCTCGTTGGGATGAACATGCGGGAAATAATCGCGGCAAGGGGTCGTACTACCGCTGCGGCCTTACGGGTGCTTGAAGAGAAAACCACAGTGAGCATGACCCACTCCAATGAGGACGGAACTATTGTCGTGACTGCCAATCCGATCTTTGATGTCGAAGGAAATGTGACGATGGTGATCACGTATGTTCGGGAAGTGACCGACCTGGTTCGTCTCCATGAAGAACTGGAGCATGCCAAACAATTGGAAAGCTTTTATTACCAGCTTTATCAGACCCAATATATACCCGACCCTTCCGAGCCGATCGCGGTCAGCGACCGGATGAAGAATGCAATGGGCATGGCCCGCCAGCTCGCGGCGGCGGGCGCAGTCGTGCTGCTGACCGGCGAATCCGGTGTCGGCAAGGATGTTCTGGCAAGGTACATTCATGAAAACAGCTCGCGCAAGAATGCCCCGTTTATTGCGGTAAACTGCGGGGCGGTACCCGCCAACCTGCTCGAATCAGAACTCTTTGGGTATGCTGGCGGTGCCTTCACCGGAGCCGCGAAAGGCGGGAAAGCGGGCCTTTTTGAAGCAGCTAAAGGCGGAACCCTGTTTCTCGATGAAATCGGCGATACTTCGCCCAGTCTTCAAGTGGCCCTGCTGCGGGTGCTGGAGAACAAGGAAGTCACACGGATAGGATCGGTGGAACCGATTCCGGTTGACGTTCGAATCATTGCGGCTACAAACCGGAATCTGACCGATTTGATCGCACAGGAAAAATTTCGGTTTGATTTGTTCTACCGCCTCAATGTCCTGCACATTCACATTCCGCCGCTCAGAGAGCGCCGAGCGGATATTATACCGCTCGGCGTAGCTTTTCTAAACATGTTCAATCAGCAGTATAAGCAAAACAAGCAATTAGGCCGGGAAGTTGCCAGAATGCTGATTAAATACGACTGGCCAGGAAACGTGAGGGAATTGAAAAACACGATCGAACGGTCTGTCGTGATGACAAAAGGGGACCAGCTTTCGCTTTCGTCCCTTCCAGCCGCCATGCTCGAGGAAGAGAAACAGCAGCCGTCGGTCATTGTATCTGGTGTAATGCGGCTGAATCAAGCGGTGGAAGAGGCCGAAAGGCAGGTCTTAATGAATGCATACCGCACGTACGGGAGCAGCCGTAAGGTTGCCCAGGCGATCGGGGTCGATCATTCAACCGTGGTCCGAAAGATGCAGAAGTACAAGATCAGCGCAGAGTTTTAAAATCATAAGGAGACCTAATACTTCTACGCGTGAACTTGCAGCCGCACCCAGGGGCCTGCAAGTTCTCAGGTTTCTTGAATCTGTTCATTCTTAGCAGCGAAAGAAGCGATGAAGGGGCACATGCGTCCGGTAAGGAATCGATTTCGATGCCTTCTTTTATCCAGATACATCATTTCGTCGGCCGCTTTGAACGTATTCGCGATCGATTCAAAGTTGGAACGGACGGCCCAACCGAGCGACAATCTCATTGGAATGGCGGTTTTCACCCGATTATGTGCGGCAATATGGGTGCGAATTCTTTGGACACAGGCTTTGAGCATATCCGAAGTCGCGTGGGGAATTAAGACGGCAAACTCGTCCCCTCCGATTCGAGCGACAAGATCTCCGTCACGGAGACTGTTTTTTATGACCGTTGCAATGTCAGCGATCAACTGATCTCCGAAGCCATGACCCAATTCGTCATTCACCATTTTTAGTCCATCAGCATCCCCTACGATCAAGCCGACCGGAAGCATGCTTTCCGCTTCAAAGTACTTCAGTTCCTCATTGAACCTTGCACGGTTAGAGATCCCGGTAAGGATATCGGTAAAGCTGAGGTATTTTAAGCGGTTTTCTAACTGCTTTCTTTCCGTAATATCCCGAGCAATACCCTGTATAGCTACGGGTTCGCCGTTTTCCTTGATCAGACGCGTAGCAACTTCCATTTCAATTGGAATATTCTCCTTGCTGATCACCGTAAGTTCGTATTTGAGCACCGGCTCTTCTTTGAGTTTGGCTTTGATCATGTCCTGCGCCAAAGCGAAATTTCTATCATCCAACACCCGCCGAATGTTGATTGGCAGTTCGGTTCGCGAGTAGCCAAGTGCTCGCTCGGCCGACGTGTTAAGCAGTATGAAGTTGCCCTCCAAATCGATCACGTAAATGATGTCCGATGCATTCTCGAACAGATCATAGAATTGTTCGCGGCTTTTGGAAAGTTCTTTTTCCAGTTTGACGAGTCCGGATATGTCACGGACAAGCGCAACGATCCATACTGGTTCCCGGTCGCGAACCAAACTGAGCGTGATTTCTACAGGCATACTTTCCCCGGATTTGCCAACTAGCGTTGTACTTAGCCTTTGACAGAGCTTCATTGACGGTTCTGAACGGTTGCTGCTGAGCAGTCTCGCGACAGTTTCCTGCCATCGATCCAAATCTGATTTGCCAATAAAATCTTCGAAGCTTGCCCCTAGCACTTCTTCTGGAGTAACACCTAATGATTCAATCGATCGTGTTGCGTATTGGATTCTCAGCGCCCAATCCAGCACAATAATCATATCGCTTACGTATTCGGTGACCATTTGAAGCACTGTGTTGTGAGCAATTCGTTTCATCACATGCATTCCTAGAAAATTTCATGTATTTTGAGTGTTAATTCTTCATTCCATAGCGAAGTTCCTTTCACGGATCGTGATAGCGGTGTAACGAAGCACCACACTGTTCGACCGCTCTTTCGGCACTTCTTCATCCACCGGTGTAGCACTGCATCGCTGCGCAGTCCAATTCTCTCGCAGATCGGTCAGGTTTGGTGTATCACCGCACCATCACCGCCCGCCGAAGCGTGACGATCACCATCGACTTATCCCCCCGTGTTGGCCAGCGCCGGTGCCAGCTTGATCTGCGGACGGGAATTTCCGGGAAAATCAATGAATTGGCATGCGTTTTGCATTAAATATTGGCAGGACGACAAAGAAAGGATTTTAGATCGAGTGGGAGAGATTGGTGCAGACGCGCCGCCCCAGCAAGGAACAGTAACGAAAACGGCAACTCGAATTATGAGAATGGTGAGGTGTTGGTCATGTCGATAATGTTGCGTAATGAAAGCCCTGCCCAAGAGTATGAGAGAAAACGCGTAAGTGCCGAAAAAGCAGTCAGTATCATTCAATCCGGAGATCGAATTCAATATGGTGAATTCGCCTCTGTTCCGATGAATTGCGATGCAGCGCTGGCCAAACGTAAAGATGAGCTGAAGGATGTATGGATATATACGAATACCCTTACTTTTCTGCCCCAGGCGGTCGTGTCGGATCCAACCCACGAGCATTTTGTTCATAATGATTTTTCTTTCAGTGTCGTTGGGCGTAAACTTGCGGATGCAGGATTTACTTATTATTTACCGGCGACCTATTCCGAATCCTACGAGCTCCAAAGACGCAGTCCGAATCGGGCTAATGTTCTCATGGTAACGGTTGGCCCGATGGATGAATACGGATACTTTAATTTCGGAACCACTTCGTCGATGAATCCCCTCATGCTTGAAATCTGTGACCGGATCATTGTTGAGATTAACACGAACATGCCTCGGGTTCATGGCAGCAGAAACTATTTTCATATTTCGCAGGTTGATTATATTGTTGAAGGCGAAAATCCACCGCTGCTGCAGATCCCCAAGATTGATTACACCCCGAACGACGATAAAATCGCTCACTATATCATCGATGAACTGGAAGACGGGGCTTGCCTGCAATTAGGTATTGGGGCTATGCCCAATCGGGTTGGCGCTCTGATTGCGCAGTCCGATGTGAAGCATCTCGGGGTTCACACTGAAATGTTGGTTGATTCGTATGTCGATATGTATGAAGCCGGCCGTATTACCAATATGCGCAAGAGTATTGACCGAGGGAAGTTCACGTTTACGTTCGCCCTGGGCAGCGATAAATTATACAACTTCCTTAACGAAAACCCTCAATGCAACGCGGCGCCGCCTGATTATACGAATGACCCATTTGTCATTGCTCAGAATGATAAGGTCTTGTCCGTATGCAGTTGTCTTGAAGTGGATCTTTTGGGGCAAGTATCCTCGGAATCAATGGGTTCGCGGCAGATTTCAGGGGTGGGCGGACAATTCGATTTTATTTACGGATCTTTCCGTTCCAAAGGGGGGAAAGGATTCTGCTGTATGCATTCGACGGCCAAAGACAAGGAAGGAAACCTTATTTCCCGGATCGTACCAGGGCTTGCTCCTTCTACAACAGTTACGGTTCCGCGGTTCATATCCTATTACGTGGTCACTGAAAACGGGGTCGTCAACCTGAAGGGAAAACCCACCTGGCAGCGGGCCGAGGAACTGATTCAGATCGCACATCCGCAATTCCAGGACGAATTGATCAAACAGGCCGAGCAAATGAAGATATGGCGGTACACAAACAAGCAATAATGAGATTTACACAAGCAAAAGGGGTTTTCCGTTTCATCGGGAAACCCCTTGCGTCTTTACACTTCCAAGAAAACGGGCACGAAAATGGAGGAAGCTGAATGAATGAGTCGAAACCGAAGTATGCCTGGTGGATTGTCTTTGCTGGATTTATCCTGATGGCATCAAGTGTTTGATACGCGGATACGCGGGGATGTTGTTCGCGTTCTACTGCTGGCGTTCGCCCGGAACCGCATGCCATCATAATAAAACTACACCGGAATATTACGTTTGTGGTAAGGTGTAGATACGATGCTGATCGTTATACGACAAGTTGCACAGAGCCGTATTAACGCGGGCAGCTGAAGATTGGGGGCAAGCGGGATGACCGCTGAAGCGGACTTGAAGCGTTATGGGATTCACACACTGATCATTCCTTCGATTTTTCCGACCGGGGACACTCGCTGTTTCGCCGCGGAGGGTGAGGACGGGTGGACGCTGATCGATGTCGGGGTCAGCACGCCGGAAGCGCGGGATCTTTGGCAGCAAGGCCTGCGGGAGATCGGGATTTCATTCCGCCAAATCAGGCGGATTTATGTGACCCACAACCACCCGGACCACTGCGGGATTGCTGGCTGGCTTCAGCAGCAGTCGGACGCCCCGGTTTTCATGCCGCGCAATGATTTTTTGCCTCTTGCGAAATACGCCCTGCCAGAGGCCGAACAGATTGAGCAGATCCGGCAAGATATGGCGCCGTACGGGATCGCGGATGAGATGATCGTTCGTTTGGTCAAAGACGTGCGGGTGATCGGGGCATTTCATGAGCCGCATGGCGAAATGACGCCGCTGGATGAAGGTGAAAGCTTTCGCTTTGGTGATGATACCTATACCGTCCTTCCGGCCCCGGGGCATTCGGACGGGCATGCGGTGTTTCTGGGCCAGGCCCACAAAAGGCTCTTCAGCGGGGATGCGTTTCTGGCGGACCGGGTGTCCCAGATGAGCGATTGGCCGTATTCGGCTCTAGAGGACCCCTATTCATCCAACCTGCAGGCTTTGCGAAAGATCGTGGAACAGGGACCGACCCAGATCCTTCCCGCCCATGGCGAATTATTCGGCAATGCGGCGGAACGGTTGGCCGTCATCGAAGCCCAGCACGCGCGGCGGATGAACAAGGTTATGAACATCCTTACCCGGGAGATGACGCTGCCGGAACTGTGCCAGGCCATCAACGTGAAGGCCCGCGTGCTCCAGGAGTTTCGGGTTTCCTGGGCGGATACCCGGGCGTACCTGGAATGCCTCTGGCGCCGGGGACTGATCGGGAAACGAATGGATGACGTGATTTGGTATGGACCCAAAGAAGCCGCCTGACGGTTTGAAATGGCTTTGCCGCAAAAGAAAGACCCCCATAAGCCGGGGGTCTTTTCGCTGGGTTGGCGATCATTTTACGTTGGATTCTTCAACATGGCCCGACGCCGATTACTTCCCTTGAAAAGCCGGTTTCCGCCGGTTGAACATGGCGTCGCTGCCTTCGGTAAAGTCTTGGGTGGCCCCGCAAGCGGAGATGCGGAAACGTTCCGCTTCCATCTGGGCTTCCAGAGCGTGCAGCATGGACGCATTGATCAAAGCCTTGGCGCTGGCATATGCCTGGGTAGGCCCGTTGGCCAGCTTTTTGGCCAGTTTCATGGTTTGTTCCGGCAGCTCATCGGCTGGAAAGACCATCGACACCAGGCCGAGCCGCAGGGCGTCTTCCGCATGGATGGGTTTGTCCAGGAGCACCATTTCCATCGCCATGGCGAGGCCCACGATCTGCGGCACCGTGAGGGTCCAGGCCCCGTCCGGGGACAGCCCGACTGACGTATAGGCCTGCGCCAGGCTTGCCTTCTCGGACATGATCCGAAGATCACAGGCCATGGCGATACTCATCCCGACGCCGAAAGCCGGGCCGTTAATGGATGCGATGACCGGCTTCGGGAGCCTGCGGATGCAGCTGGTCACCACCGCGAGTCGTTTGGGTGTCTGCCGCAGCCAGTCAGGCGCGCCGTGCTTGATGGCTTGCGCCAGATCCCCGCCGGCGCAGAACGCTCTCCCGGCGCCGGTCAGCACGACCGCCCGGATGCGCTCATCGAAACAATCCTCAATGGCTTCCTCCAGCCCGGTAACAATCTCATTGCTCATGGCATTCAAGCTGGCCGGCGTGTTCATGGTGATCACGCAGACCCCGTCTTCCTTTTTCCACAGCACAGCTTGTTCGCTCATTGGCCGCCCTCCCCAAAATGCTTCTATCTATCGATTCATCCATATTCCACAGGCAGTGTTCCGATTCCTTGATCCCGGGGGAATATTGCAGGAATTTCCCTGGTGGCGAAAAGGAGCCAAAAAAAGAGTTATAATGGAAAAATAACAGAAAAAATGCCAAAAAAGGCAGGGACGCGCTTGCGGAATGTCGAAGACTACGAGAGCTTTTCGCGCCCCGAAGGCGTCGTGGCACCCATCGATTGAAGGGCCAAAATTGCGTCGGGCCAACCGGTTTTCGTATCGCGCATCTGTGAGTTCCCTATCATGGGCCTGTCATTTTCGGTGATTCGGCCGCGATTTATGATGAATCTTAAGAGTAATCCGCCCTGAAAGCGGATGCTTTGTGTTGCGCTTGAGAATCCAAGGAGGAAGCCGGATGACTCTATGCCAGTTCTGCGGTAATGAAATTAGCGATCATCATGCCTTCTGTTTTCAGTGCGGGCATAGCATCGAAGGGGAAACCGGGCAGTTGACTGCCAAAACGGTTTTGCAGAACCGGTATGTCATTGTAAAAACGCTCGGGCAGGGTGGTATGGGCGCGGTCTACCATGCGCTCGACCGCCGATTGAACGATCTCCCGGTTGCGATCAAGGAAATGAGCACCAATGCTGTCGGAGCGGGCAATCTTCAGGCGGCAGCGGCCAGTTTTAAACGGGAGGCTGATATCCTGCTCGGTCTGAAACATCCGGCACTTCCGCGAATTATCGACTTTTTTTCGATTGGTCAGGGCCGCTGGTATCTGGTCATGGATTATATCCAGGGGAGGACCTTAAAGGATGAGGCTATGCGGCTTGGCCGGGTTCCCGAAAGGCTGGCCCTGGATTGGGGTATTCAGCTGTGTGATATCCTTTCCTATTTGCATGCGCAGAACCCGCCGGTGATTTTCCGGGACCTGAAGCCGTCCAATATCATGCTCACGCCCGGCGGAAGCATTCAATTGATTGATTTTGGCATTGCCCGTCATTTTCGGCCTGGCAGCACTGCTGATACAGCGGCTTATGGTTCGACCGGCTTCGCGCCGCCGGAGCAGTATGGCGAAAATCAGACCGATCCGCGCAGTGACCTGTATGCGCTAGGGGCAACCCTGCACTGCATGCTGACCGGACACGATCCGAACAAAAACCCGTTCAGCTTCGCGCCGCCGAGCCGCACCATGGTGATCTCGCCGCAGTTAGAAGCCGCGGTGATGAAGGCGGTGGCTATGAATCCGGCCGACCGCCACCAAAGCGCCCAGGAAATGAAAATTGCGCTGGTGCAAGCCCGGACGGTTTTGGCCGGGAATGGTTTCGAACCGACCGCGGCCCTGGCCGGAAGCGATTCCAATTGGGCAGTCGGGCCGGGTCTGCGAGGCCCTGAAGTGATTCCGAACCCAAGCGGAAGGGTTGGCGCGACCGCGCCGATGAGATCTCAGGACGCGACCGCACCGTTCCAGCCCGATCGAAAGCCGAAAGCCGTAAAAATCATCGGACTGACCGTTTTCGCGGTGCTATTGTCAGCCGGATTTGCCGGCTGGTATTTCTTCGGATCAGCCACTGGGGCGGAGTATGTTCAGCAGGCCAGAACGCATCTTAGCGCAAAGCAGTATGACGCGGCTTTAACCGATGCGCAAGCAGCTGTGCGCTTGGAACCGAAAAGCGCGGAAGCCCGGATTGCGGCCGGAATCGCGTATTATGAGAAGAAGCAGATGTCAGCCGCCCGCCGGGAGCTGGAGCAAGCGATCACGCTCGATCCGAAGCAGGCGGAAGCCCGATATCGTCTGGGATTGGTTCTGCTGGATCAAAAGGACTATCCGTTGGCGATTAAACAGTTGACCGAGGCGGCGGGACAGGATCCGTTGAATGCGGATATTTTCAGGAACCGGGCTTATGCGTATGAGGAGACCGGACACGCTCAGAACGCGATTCAGGACTATACCCGGAGTCTCAAGCTTGCTCCGAAGGATGCCGAGACCTACGTGAGCCGGGGTTACGATTATGATCTTATCGGCAAATATGATCTGGCCGTGGCCGACTACACCAGAGCCCTCGCCCTGGATCCGAACAATGCGTACGCATATAACAACCGCGGGGTCGATCGTGCGACGAAGGGAGACCTGAGCGGCGCCATCGCCGATTTGAAGATGGCGGTCACTCTGAAGCCGGATTACGCCGAGGCGAGGAAAAGCCTGAAGCGTTTAGGGGTTCCGGGATACTAGGATTTGTTGTTCAAATCGAGCCGGTAGCCGAAACGGGGTACGCTGGCGATGCGGGTGCTGTGTGCTCCCAGCCGTTTTCGAAGTCGGTAAACCAATGCGGTGATTTCTTCCACGCCGACATCGGGGACGCCGGCTGCCTCGTCAAACGGGCGTTCCGGCCAGACCTGCCGCCGGATTTCATCATAGCTGACGGCTTGATTTCGATGATGATAAAGCAACAGCATCAGGTCCATATCTTTGCCGAGCAAGGGAAGGGGATCGCCATTTAAACGGGCCTCCCGGCGCACAGGGTCCACGGTGAGAGGATCGGACGTATTGGGAACCGGGCTGATCAGCGGGCGAGAGAAGTCGACGGTATGGTCATTTTCAAAATCGGCCAAATGAAACCGGAGCTCGGCGGCGCCGCGAGCCAAACCGATCCGGTCCCCGTAGCGGAGCGGCAGCGGCTGAAGCGCCGGTATCGCAGTCCCGTTCACGGTAGTGCCGTGCTTGCTGTTCAAATCGGTAATGGTATATACGCTGCCTTCACGCTGGATACTGGCATGCAGTTTGGATATATAAGGATTGGTGAACGACACGTCGGGGCGGTGGGCCTGCCAGGCCCGGCCAAGCAGCACCTCGTCGCGGTCGATTGAAATCATATGATCAGCTTCGAACGGTTCGCCGGATTCGATAATGAGAAAAGCGCGGGGCCTAGACACTTTTGATCACCTGCCATATGAAATCGGGCTGTTGCGATTGATTATATCACAAGCGGATTTTGATCCGTTATTTGTCCAACTGGAGGAAACCATGGTCTGGCTGAATGTGGTTGAAGGCCCGGACGCGGGGAAAAAACAAGAAATCAACGGACAGTCGATGGTGATCGGCCGGCAGCCGGACTGTGGGTTTCGCCTGACAGACCGCGGGGTGTCCCGGACCCATGCCCGGATCGAGCCCGACGGCGAAGGCGGTCTGGTGGTGATCGACGCCGGAAGCCTCAACGGGGTTCTGGTAAACGGGGTTCGGATAAACGGGAGCATGCCCTTGTCTGCGGGCGATTGCCTGCAAATGAGCTGCACCCGGCTTCAGGTCGTGGACGATCCGGTCAGCCAGATCGCGGAGCCTCTCTGCGCGAAGGTTTCGGGGATAGCCAAAACCGGTTTCGCTCCCACCGGCGCCATGACGCGCAGTATTCCGATGACCGGTCAGGCGCTGCGGATCGGCCGGGACCCATCGAACGAAATCGTTTTGGATCATCCAGTCATTTCGCGGTTCCATGCGAAGATTGTCACGCACGATAACCGGTATTACCTGCAGGACCTGCAAAGCATGAACGGGACCTATGCCAGCGGTGTCCGTGTGACCGGCCAGAAAGAACTGTTGCCGGGCGAATTGGTTCAGATCGGCGGCTACCGGTATGTTTTTGATGGCGCGACGCTGGCGGAATACAGCGACAACGACGGACAGGTCCGGATTGAGGTGCGGCATCTTACGAAAACAGTCCGGATGCCGGATCACCGCGAACGGATTCTGCTGGAGGACATCAGCTTTACCGTGGAACCCTGCGAATTTGTCGCGATACTTGGGGGCAGCGGCGCCGGGAAAAGTACGCTGATGGGGGCGTTGACCGGAGTCCGGCCGGCTACAGCCGGCGAAATCCTGATCAATGGACGAGATCTTTACGAAGAATATGACGTTTTCCGAACCATGATCGGTTATGTGCCGCAGGACGACATCGTCCACCAGGAACTGACGGTTCGCGAAGTGCTTACCTTTTCCGCCGAGCTTCGCATGCCCGATGATACGAGCAAAACGGAGATCCGGCAGGTCGTTGACCGGGTGATGAACGCGCTTGAATTAACGGCCCGGGCAGAGGTTCCCGTCCGGAATCTGTCGGGCGGTCAGCGTAAACGGGCCAGCATCGGGGTGGAATTACTGACCAGCCCGGGGATTTTGTTTATGGACGAACCGACCTCAGGGCTCGATCCCGGATTGGAGCAGACCATGATGGAATTGCTCCGCCGGCTGGCCGATGAAGGCCGGACCGTGTTCCTGGTGACCCATGCTATGGCGAACCTGCATTTATGCGACAAAGTCGTTTTTCTGACCGAGGGCGGACGGCTGGCGTTTTACGGTTCACCGGACGAAGCCTTGCAATACTTTGGCGCGAACAGCTATGCCGAGATCTTCCGGCGTATGGCGTTTACCCGCAGCCCGGCCGAATGGGCGAACGCCTATCGTCAGAGCCATCCGGCGGCGCCAGCCGTTCAGACGGCTTGCAAGCCGAAATTAACCGCAGTTGGCGTCCGCCCGTCCGTCTCGACGTTCAGGCAGTGGTGGGTCTTAACGCGCCGCTATGGACGCATTATGGCTAAAGACCGCCGGAATTTGGCGATACTGCTGTTTCAGCCAATCCTGATCGCACTCTTGATTGGGCTCGTTTTTTACAACACCGCGCCGGTCTTTCGGATGAGCCAATGGAAACCGGCCGATCTTACGGTAACCCAGCAGGTGATATCGGCCGGTGCGCTGGATCAGGTGCAGCAGCGCAATGCGGACGAAACCAAGCGGCAGTTTCGAATGTCCATTTGTGTTGCGATTATGGTTTTTGCGGCCATCTGGCTGGGCACCTCGAACGCAGCCCGGGAGATTGTGAAAGAAGCCCCGGTGTATCGGCGCGAACGGTTGGTGACCCTGCGGATTATGCCGTATCTGTGCTCAAAACTGACGGTGCTGGCGTTGATTTGCCTGATTCAAACCTTGCTGTTTCTTGGAATCATCGACATTCTGCTGACGCTGCCCGCGTTCTGGCTGACGGTGGCGGCCTTTCTGGCCTTGTCGCTGACCAGTGTCGGGATGGGATTGCTGGTCTCGGCTTTCGTTAGCAACGCGGACAAGGCGATTTCGCTGGTTCCCATTCTGCTGGTTCCCCAGATCATACTATCCGGCGCGATCGTTCCGGTTTCGGCGGTAAAGCCGGAGCCGCTCCGGTACGTTTTTGACCTGGCCGTGGCGAAATGGGGCTACGAGTTGGTCGGAGGCGGCATCCTGGATATTAACCGCCGGGTGGCCCTTGCGGATAAATTAAGTTCTCTGGAGGGGCATTTCAACGCTCACTGGTGGGTGATCGCCGCGTTTGCCGTCATTTTGTTCGGGCTTTGTGCCGTGGCAATGCTGGATAAGGACCGGCAGCCCGAATCGATGTGATCGATTCATCATCGAGCTGTTATGGTTAGCCGGCCTTGAGCGTTGTAGGATAATACCATGAGGCGGTCCGACGGCGTGAACCGCCCTGAGTGAACCTTACTGAAGGGAGAACCGGCATGACACCGTGTCCGATCTGCGGAAGGCGAACGGACCTGGATTTGCGCTACTGTTCCGGCTGCGCTTCGTTAGAAGGGCACGGGTGCGGTCCCCGAATCATCACGATATCATTGTCAGGTCGTCCCGCCGTGACGGAAAACCGCCAGGGCAAACAATCCCGGATTCGCGCCATTGAGGCAGCCGTTTTGCTGATTCTCGTTTGTTTTTTGTGGGTGGCTGGTGTTACGGCCCGGAATTGGATCAATGACAGCCATGCGAAACAAACCGGGCCGCTGAAAGACCAAACGCACAGGATGCCGGCGAAGTCCACCACGATCGGGAACCCGCCGGCTTTGGAACAAGAATATCACCGGCCAGCGGCCGAGTAAGGACGCATGCAATTTGAAGGCTGTAACCGATGAAGCCCGAAATCGAATTCAGATTAATTCGGCCGGCATGAGCGATACTGGCCGGGTCCGCCGCAAGAACGAGGACAGTTTTCTGATCCAAGCGGTCCGGATGTGCCGGGGGGAAACCGGATTACTATACGTCCTGGCCGACGGGATGGGCGGCCGGGAGCACGGAGATATCGCAAGTCAGAAGGTCATTCGAACCTTTCATGACCTGACGGAACGGCTCCAATCAGAGCAGCCCGGTCCGGAAGCGTGGATGATCGAGACTGCCATCGCGGCTCACGAAGCGGTGATCCGGAAGGGCGAAAGCCTGGGATCGGAGGGCATCGGTTCGACCTTGGTGGCGGCTTTGTTTACCGGGGAAACCGCATATCTTACCAGTGTGGGAGACAGCCGGGCGTACCTCCTGCGCGATGAAGCACTGGTTCAGATCACCCGGGATGATTCGCTGGTCGCGTTGATGGTGGCAGCCGGTCAGCTGAAAGCGGATGAGATTTACACCCACCCGCGTCGTAACGAGGTAACCCGGTATCTGGGGAAACCCGGGCCGCTTGAGCCAGGGCGCTATGCCATCAAGATTCAAGCCGGTGACGCTTTTTTGTTCTGCTCCGACGGGCTCTGGGAAATGGTTCGCGATGATGAAATTGCCCGAATGTTGATCCAGTACCCGGATCCGGCCGAAGCGGTGCAGCGATTCATCGAAACGGCAAATGCATCCGGCGGCACCGACAATATTACGGCGGCTGTCGTGCGGAGTAAAGCCTGATTACTTCTTAGGATTTCGGAATCCTTTTAGATTGTGTACACGGAGGAAGTATCAGTGAAACGTTCAAAAGACTGCAGCTTTGGGAACGGGTTCACCAAACGGGAAGTCCGGCAAAAAAGGATGCTCGTAGTTGCACTTGGGGCAAGCCTGCTGCTGTTGAGCTGGTCCGGCGCCCATGCTCACGCCAAGCGGCTGCCCAAAAGCCGGGTGCTTCCCGCGCCGCCCGCCGTATCGGTTCATCGGGAACCGAGCAAGACAGCTCGCCCTCCGGCGCCGAAGGCGAAGCCTGCCCAGCGGCCTTCCAAGACGAAGCTGACTCCGGGGACGCAGGCAACACCGACCGAAGGATGGGTTTTTCTGCGCAACCTGATCGGCCACAAAAAGGCGATTCAGGAGGTGGCTTTTTCCCCGGATGGAGCTCGGGTGGTGTCGGCAAGCCGGGACCAGACGGTCAAGATCTGGGACACGGCCACGGGCAAGTGCGTAAAGACTTTGTCCGGGCATGTGGGGATGGTTGTTTCAGTGGCTTATTCCCCGGATGGAAAACGAATCGCGACTGCAGGCGAGGATTGTACCATCCGGATTTGGGACGCTCAAAGCGGTGCCGTTTTGAAGACGCTTTATGAGGTCAGTGACCTGGAACAGGATCTGAATATCGGTTTCACGCCCTATGACTTTTCGATCGCGTTTTCACCGGATGGAAATAGGCTGGCCGCCGGCGGATATGACCGGAAGCTGAAGATCTGGAACCTGGTGAATGGGGTCTGCGAAAAGCGTCTTAGCGGTCATCTCGAGATGATTGTTTCGGTCAAGTTTTCGCACGACGGAAAAAGGGTAGCGTCGGGGAGCTATGATCAATCGATCAAAGTATGGGATACCGCCAGCGGGACCTGTATGCGGACGCTGACCGGCCACAACGGCCAGGTTGCGGCTATCGTTTTTACACCGGACGGGCATCGCCTTGTTTCCGGAAGCTCAGACAAGACCATCAAGGTTTGGGACGCCGAGACCGGTAACTGCGTTCAGACTCTGACCGGCCATACGGAGGAGGTAACCGGGTTGGCAATTTCCCCGGACGGCCGAATTATCGCCTCGGGAGATGCCCGTGCCACGGCCGGGAATCCGGTTATCCTGTGGGACGCCAATACCGGATATATGAAACTGGTGCTGCCTGGGGGGCACCAAGGGGCCATTTTTTCAATCGCCTTTGCGCCGGACGGCAGAAGACTGGTTTCCGCAGGCGATAACACAGTCAAGCTCTGGCAGGCGCAGTAACCAGAAAACCTCGCGAGGGAACCGCTAAATCCGGGCGGCTTTACCGGGAAACGTACCCGTTTATTGAGCTGCCTGGTTCACGAATAAACGCTGTTCTTTTTCGGCGCTGACCGGATGGGGCTTATTCGGTCGGCAGTCACTGTCATTGACTAAACGGGTAAGGGGGAGAAGTGTTTTGAAGAAAAATCGTTTGTTTTTGTACGCCACGGTTGTTGCTGTGTGGGTCGGTCTGATGATAGGCATCAACGCGGTTCCCGCCCAGGCATCAGCCACGTATACGGTTGAATCCTGTCCGATGGTTACCAATAACGATGGCCAGCAATTAGGAACCATTCGGATCGACATTCCCAATGTTGCAGTATTTTGGGGATCAACCAATTATGTATCCATCGGACTTCCGTACGGAGTTTTCTTTCCGAATTATCAATCCGGCATGACTGTAAATCCCGCCGATGTGGAAGTCGTTTCCCCGGAAGGGCAGAGCGTGATCCCGCAGGCCGCGATTCGGCCTGTTTATGAAGGAATGAACGCGGTTGCGATTCAGGTGGACGGCAACCAACTTACCGGAATAAACGGTAGCGGCGTGATCTATGTCAACCTGAAAAGCGCAAATGTCACCTATCAGAACGGGGATATCCGGGCGACCTTTTTCGCGCCTGCGAACGGGTTTTCAAACGGCGAGGCGGTTGTCGCCCGATGTGAAAAGCCGATCAGTACGGTATCCATCTCGAACGTAAATGAAGTCAACTGCGGCAGCAGTCAGCCGATCGGCCCAGTTTTCATCACTGAATTGATCCGGAGCGCGCTCCGGGTAAACGATTCCTGCACGATCACGCTGCCGCAGGGGTATACCTGGGATGCCAGCGGGATTGGGTGGTTTGGGCAAAATGGATTGAACGGGTTTGAATCCGCCCATTGGAATGTGAGTCTCTCAGGCCGTACACTGACTTTCACGGTCCTGCATAATGCGGAACCGGTTTATTCAGCCGGGCGGGTGTCGATCGGATGGGAGAGCAGCCCGCTGAAGATCAATGTCCCGGCTGACGCCACAGCGGGTAATGTCGTTTGCGAAGTAAATGGCACCGGAAGTATTCAATCCGGCAGCCTGACGGTAGCCAGTGTGAAACAAGGCCAGATTCAAATCCTGCCGATTAGCTACGCGGTTATAAGCGTGCCTACAGTTCAACCGGCCAACGGCCAAGAGCTGGGGGGGATTAAGATCGATATCCCGACCCCGATGATCCTCATGGAGGGGGATGTGTTTACCGTTCACCTGCCATCCGAGGTCACTATGCCGAATTTCGTGCAGGGCGGGCCAGTGAATCCGAACGATGTCGCGATTACCATTGGACCGGCCGATCCAGGTGCCGGAACCGCTTCCATGACCGAATCCAATTGGAGTATCTGTCCGGTGGGACCAAGCACCATTGAATTCCGGCTGATTTCCAAGCCGGCGACCAATTACCCAAGCCGGATTGTGATTCTTTTCAAATCCATGAATGTGACGGTGCCGAGCGGTGATATTTATATGATGATGGTTGCTCCTCAGGCAAGCGCTTTCAGATCGGGCTCATATCTCATCGCCAAGGTGGTTCCGGCGACATTCACCCCGATGATCACGGCCTCGATTTCGAGTATTAATACCATTCAACGCAGCAGCAGCCAGCCAATAGGCAGGGTTCTCATTCAGGAGCAAAACGCCGGATCGATCCGGAAAGGTAAGGCGGTTACGCTTCGGCTGCCGGCAGGGTATTCCTGGGACAATTCGAACCTTGCGGTCACCGGGGCATGGAACTTCTCCAGTCTCGATTCCAGTGCCTGGGGCGTCACCCGGAATGGGAGCGATCTTGTGATCACGATGCTCAAAGACGCGGCGGCCTATTCTTCTCAAGGACGCCTGTACCTCGATAATCTGATGCTCAATGTTCCAGCCGGGGCGACGGCTACAGACGTTCTTTGCACGATAACCTGTACCGGGCAAACGTCGCCGCAGACGATGATGATTGCAAAACTGACCGTTCCGGCGGATGTCAAGGCAAAGGCGGACTCGATCTCGCATACGGTCACCAATGGGACCAAACAGGCCCTTGGTGTAGTGACGTTTAGTCTGCCCAAGGCCGAGGCGTTGGTTGTTGGGGACGCAGTGGACCTGTCGCTGCCTGCGGGTGTCACCTTCCCGCATTACGTCTATAACGGGACGGTAAATCCCGCCGATGTCAAAATCACGGTGACGGGGGATTCGGGCAATCAAACCGCCATTTCCGAGAACGATCTGCGGGCGGTGATGACGGCGCAGAATGCCTTCCGGCTGAAAATCATCAATGCGCCAAAACCGGCGTTCTCCGGACCGGCCCAAATTAGTATTTCGTTCCGGAGTATGAATGTGAGCGGTCAAAAGGATTACGTTTTTGTGACGGCTGCTCCTGCTGGAGCCAGCGAAGTCTTTGTTGATACCAGTTCTCTGCGAATTGGTATGGTGGCGTCCCAAACCCGCCGTACCGGACGCATTGGTCTGGAAATGAAAAAGCTGAACACATGGCTGCGCCAGGGGCAGCTCGAAATCGGGGGTCTGGCGATCAACGAACAGAATGGCGGGACTATACAGGAAAACGATAGTTTCAGCCTTGAACTCCCGGATGGATGTGTCTGGGATGCCAGTGGTGTTGACGTATCGGGCGAGTGGTCATTTAAAAACCTGCCGGATTCCGCCTGGCAAGTGACGGCGAACGGCAGAACTCTGGTCATCAAGCAAACGAAAGTTCCGGCCTCCGGTTCCGCTATCGGAAGAGTTGTTTTTGACGGTCTGCGGGTTAACCCGCAGGCCGCCACTTCCGCGGGAGATTTGATCGCAAAGATCACAGCGCCGGTTGAGGTTGAGCAGGCTACTCTGACGATCGGACGGATTGCGCCGGCAGAGGCGCCGAAGCCGGAGAAACCAAAAGCAAACCGGGTGATTGAATTCAAGCTCGGCGCTGGCATCTTTACCATGAATGGCAAAGCTGCCGCATTGGACGCGCCCGCGATTGTTGATAAAGCGGCGGGGCGAACCCTTGCGCCGCTGCGCGCCATGGGCGAGGCGCTGGGTGCCACGGTAGAATGGCGGGCCAAAACGGAACAGATTGTGATCACCTACGAATCGAGCCGGATTGTCCTGAAAATCGGTTCGAAAACCGCTTATGTAAACGGTGTCTCGAAACAGCTTGAGGCTGCGCCGACCGTGAACCGTGCAGGCCGGACCCTGATCCCGCTTCGTTTTGTCAGCGAGGTGTTTGGGGCTTCAGTCGATTTTGATGCTGCCGCCGGAACCATTAGGATCGCGCGTTAGCAAAAAGATCAAAGAATGCACTGCAAGAAGCTCAAGCGCTTTGAAACAAAAAAACCGCCGGTATTTCCGGTGGATTAATGGCGTTTTTCCCGGCTGTAGCCGAATTCGGTGATGGCCGGCTACCCGGGCTGTCGTTCGGGGCACGGTCCGGATTCGGGCAGATTTTTCATTTCATACAGGATAAAGGCCGCCGTGATCAGGACCGAGATCCCGTCCGCGATCGGCGCCGTGCGCCAGACGCCGTCAATCCCCCAGAAATGAGGCAGGATCAAGAGCAGCGGAATAAAGAGCAGAACCTGCCGCGAAAGGCTTAAAACCGCTGCCTGCTTGGCTTTGCCGACGGCCTGGAAATACTGGGCGCAAACGATCTGGAACCCGATCACAAAGACCAGTCCGAAAAAGACCGACATAGCCTGAGCCGTCATGTGGGTCAGCACGATATCGTCTTTGCTGAACATGGACACGATCTCGGCCGGCCAGAGTTGGATGATAAAAAAGCCGCAGACCGACACCAGGCTTGCCGCAGTGACGGCCTTCTTCAGGGTGTCCTGGACGCGCTCGAACTGCCGGGCGCCGTAATTAAAGCCAATTAAAGGCTGTGCGCCCTGGCTGATGCCCAGGATCGGCATGAAGAGCAGGGCGATGATGCTCATCATAATCCCCACCGCCGCCAGGGCGAGATCGCCGCTGTAATGGGTCACGGTTTTGTTCAGAATGACCTGCTGGGCGGAGCTCGCAATCTGCAGGCCGAACGGGGCGAACCCAATCGCAACAATGCGCAGGAGCACCTGTTTCTGAGGCCGGAAATTCTTCCAGCGAAGTTTAAGGAGGCTGCGCCCGGGGATCAGGTAGTAGCTTAAGACCCAGACCATTGAAAACGCCTGCCCCAGAACGGTTGCCAGGGCTGAACCCTTGATGCCCAGACCCAGCTTGAAGATGAAGATATAGTTCAAAATGCCGTTAATCAGCGCACCGAAGACCTGGGTGGACATGGCCATCATCGGGTTGCCTTCCGCCCGGATGAAATTGTTCATACCCAGGCTGACACTGCCAAAGACCGAGCCCATCATGATAATATGGGTAAAATCAAGGGCATAAGGCATGACCGCTTCGCTGGCGCCGAACAAGTGCAGGATCGGTTCCGGAAAGAGAAAATAGACGATCGACAGACAAAGCGGCAAAAGGACGAGCCAGGTGACGGCATTGGCGGCAACCACTTCAGCCTGTTCCCGCCGCTGCTGCCCGAGCCGGATCGAGATCAGCGCGGTGGCCCCGACTCCGATAAGCAGGGAAACCGCCATTAAGACAATCATAATCGGAAATGCCACCGTCGTGGCCGCAATGGCCAGCGACCCGACCCCGCGTCCCACGAAGACGCGGTCCACGATGTTATACAGCGCATTGGCGAGCATCCCTACGATTGCCGGCCAGGAAAACTGCCAGAGCAGTGTGCCGATATTTCGATGGCCCATCCCCATTTTGTCATGCATGTCTTGATTTCACTCCCAAATCCCGGCTGCGGTTACAAGCCAGCCTTTTTTTCGGTAAATGCCGTGAGCCATTCTATTTTAGCCTAAAAAGGACTGTCCGAACCGGGAAAAATGAAGGGGTCCGCAGACCTGAAATGGTATAATATCCCACATGAAAGGCGTTTAGGAGGATAACGGCATGGGAAAGTGCGCCTATTGCGGCAGCGCCGATGTTGAGAATAAGGTAAAAGTAAACACCTGGTCCGGGGTCGGGCGACAGGACGTCGAGTTCGAGTACTGTTCCGCGGCATGCAAACAAGAAATCGAGGCGTTTTCAAGCTATGTGAACCGCAATGCGGCTAAATTTCTAACGGGCATAGGGGTTCTGGTGATGGCGATGGTGTTGGGTGGTGGACTCTTTCCGCGTTTCGGGCTCTTTATCGTCGGCGGAGCCTCGTTTCTAATGGGGCTGCTGATTGTTGTTTTTCCATTCGCAACCCCGCAGACGAACCGGATGATGGGTATTCGCAATGCGGTGAAAACCGCGCGCGTTCTGGGCGGGATGGTAAGCGTGATGGGACTGTTAGCATTCTGGCTTGGCATAAATAATTTATGAATCATGGTATCGTGTGCAACCAAAAAGGGAAAACGATTAAGCCATGCTTTCCAGGGCCATCCCGACTTGGTTGAAACAAGATTCAGTGTGATAAAATGAACAGGAAATGAAGCAAATCCTGGGAGATTGGGTGGGCTGATGAAGGCGATCTATGTTACTGCGGCGATACTGATCGAGGACGGGGCGGTGCTCATTGCCCGGCGCCCGAGCAACGATAAGCACGCTGGCAGCTGGGAATTCCCCGGCGGCAAGATTGAAGAAGGCGAGACCGCCGAAGAGGGCCTGCAGCGCGAACTGCGCGAAGAACTTGGCATTACGGCCATCGTCGGCGAGTACTTCATGACCTCCCGGCATCGCCGGAAAGACGAGGAAATCATCCTGATCGCCCATTTTGTAAACTGGATTGAGGGTGAGATGATCCCAGCCTTCCATGATCAGATCGAATGGGTTCCACTGGAGGCCTTGGATCAATACGATCTGCTGCCTGCCGATTGCCCGATCGCCGAAAAATTGGCGGCCGGCCTCTCCTAGCCTTGCGATGAATTTCATCCGGTTTGAATGACGACGTCGGGCAGGATTTGTCCGTATGATATCGAATCATTTCCAGCATGGAAAAGGTTAAGCTTCAAAATCATTCCACACTTCGGGATTCCGCGCTAAGAAGCTGGCGAATTGTCTTTGGCGTGTACGCGGCTTTTTTAGTGACCGTAATCATACTGGCCTACCTGAGGCTCATTCCTACCCAGATCGGGTATATCCCGTTTTACGACACAATCGGGCATTTTGTTCTTTACGGTTTGACCGGGTACTTGGCGCACCGAGCCCTTAACCGGGAAACCTGGCGGCTGCTTCAATGGCGCATCCCGGCTGGCCCGGTGGTCATCGCCGGCCTGGCGGTCCTTGAAGAGAATCTGCAGCGTTTATCGGCGGTGCGGACCTTTGACTTGATCGATCTTGCGGCAAACATCTCTGGCATTGCTCTGTTCTGGTGGCTCGACGGGCAGCTCAAGGACGTTGAATGGTCCCGGGAACTTGCCTGGAGCGTGTGCAGACGGCTGGCAGTTTTCATCGGCCGCCTGGCGGTTTCAGCGCTCTTCCCGCTGGCCGTTTTCGGCACCCTGGCATTGACCAGAAATCTGGCCCTGCCGTTTGGCCACCGCTATGATCTGCTGTTGATCGCCTTCGTTTTGCTTCAAATCATCGTTATCAAGGCCGGCTTCGAATCCGGCGCCGAACTTCCTGTTGTGATCGGATTTCACCTGATCGGCCTTTTCATGGAATTCTACAAAGTGAGTCACGGCGGGTGGGCCTACCCTGAACCGGCGTGGACCAAGTTTTTTGGTGTTCCGCTCTACAGTGGCTTTATGTACGGATCGGTCGCCGCTTTCCTTATCCAGGTGTGGAAACGGCTGAACGTATCGGTGGTTCGCTGGCCGCCGGTTTACATCACTGGGCTGGTCGCGGCGGTCATCTATTTTCACTTTTTCTCGATGACCATCGCCCAGGAATTCCGGGTCGCGCTGGTGCTTGCCGTGGTTTGGGTCTTCTTCGGGGCGCGGCTTCGCTTCACCAACACGACGGTCGAGCGCGAGGTCCCGGCGGTTGCCATCTTTGCTGGTCTTGGCGTTTTTATTTGGTTAGCCGAGAACATCGCGACCTATCTGGGTGCCTGGGTGTACCCGTATCAGGTGCACAAATGGCAGATGGTCCATTTGAGCAAAATCAACGCATGGTTCCTCCTGGGCCTGGTTTCCTTCCTGATGGTCGCCTCATTCATGGAAAGCCGGCGCACCTGTCAAGAGAGAGCGGGAGAACCAACCGAAACATCCTGATCGCAGCGGATATTTTTCATCGAAAGAAAAGAAAACCGCCCGGTTGAATACCGGGCGGTTTGTTTTCTTGTAGGGTTCCGGTGCGGCTTAGGTGAGGTTGAAAACCCCCAGCGCACTTGCTTTTTTGTATTCGTGAATGAATACATCGTACAGGTTCTGGCCTAGAAGATTGCACAGGGCCGCGGTGTAAAAAAGGTTCTTGCCGAGTTCGCCGACCAGCACTTCCTCGCAGTTTTTGCACAAGCTGCCGCGGACGTGGGTGTCCAGGAACTGGCGCAGCTGATCAATCGAATCGACCTGATCGGGAATCTGCACCTTCTTGGCATCAATGGAGAGACATCCGCACTCGGTTACCGCTTTGGTGACGGCACGATTGACCCGGGCGGTCGATTCGGCCAGCTTGGACTGTACGTCGAGAATGCTGTGATGACGGATAAGCAGTTCGCCGACTACATTTTGGAACTCATCACAAATCAGGTCTTTCATAAGAGGGAAGCCCTCCTTGCTCCAGGTTGCGATTTAATTATAGCCCTCTTTGGAAGGGCATGTCAATTTGGCCAATTCGGAATCTCCGGGCATGGAACGGGTTTTGCATACAAAGGAAAGGGTATATTTTGCCTTCATTTCGGCACGGACTGTATAAATTTGACCAAAAGTTCCCAAAATAGGGTGAGGAGGTGAAACAAGTGTTCAATAAAAAGACGTTGGTGTTTCTGGTACTCATTTCATCGCTTGTCGGGGTTTATGCCGGGTATCTGTCGCTTCATCTGCTCGGGCTGTCGGCTCCCTTTGCCTGGGGGATCGGTCTTTCTGGGGCCAGCATCGTATTTGTGCTCGCGAGGCAGGTCTTCCTGATGGGACTTACCGGATGGACTCAATTCTATTCCACTCTCGAGACCTCATCCATCGAGTCGGTCACCGGCGGGGTGATCGGGCTGCTGGTCGGGCTGCTGGTTGGGTTTTCTTTGAGTTATCCGTTCCGCATGCTGCCAGGCGCCGGGGTATACGCGCTGTTCTTCCTATTCTTCGCCAGCGGGTTTCTGGGTATGCACGTTGGCCGGACCCGGGCCCGCGACTTTCTGGGCCTGTTTCCGCGTGCCCTGGCACTGCCCAAACGAATCGCGTCCCGGGTCGACACCGCGAAGGTACTCGATACCAGCGCGATTATCGACGGCCGAATTTACGATGTGGCCCTGTCGGGTTTTCTGGAAGGGGAACTGGTGGTGCCTTCGTTTGTCATCGAGGAACTGCGGCATATCGCCGACTCATCGGACTACATCCGGCGGAGCAAGGGGCGGCGCGGGCTTGAAATCCTGGCGAAAATGCAGAAAAACCAGAGTATCAAAGTCAAGCTGCTGGAAGGAGATTATCCGGAGGAGCGAGAAGTAGATATGAAGCTTCTGCGGATTTGTAAAAACCTCAATGCCGCCATTATCACCAATGACTACAACCTGAACAAGGTCGCTGAACTCCAGGGAATCAAGGTCCTCAACGTGAACGAACTGACCAATGCGGTCAAGGTGGTTGTCTTTCCGGGCGAAACCATGCGGGTCGCCGTGATCAAGGAAGGCAAGGAAGAGGGCCAGGGGGTCGGCTATCTGGAGGATGGAACCATGGTGGTCATTGAAGGCGGAGAGGAGGAAATCGGGCAGGAGGTCGAGGTAATCGTCACCAGCGTGTTCCAGACCGCGGCCGGGCGCATGATCTTTTCACGCAAAGCCAGGGAAAACACGCGGGCGGCGGCCGCCCCGGTTCAGAAACTGCACGAGGTGAATCTATTTGGCTGATACGGCTGTAATCCTGGCAGCCGCCGGACAAGGGAAACGGATGGGAGCGCCGGTCAACAAGGTCCTGCTGGAACTTGGGGGCCGGCCCTTGCTTGCTTATTCCCTGCAGCTTTTCGAGGCCCTGGACGATGTGGCTGAGATTGTTCTGGTGGCCCATCCGGACGAAACCGGGTATATGAAAGAAATGATTGTCTCGAAATACGCGGGTTCCAAGCCGGTCAAGGTGGTGGCCGGCGGAAAGGAACGGCAGGATTCGGTGCGAAACGGGTTGGCCGCGGTTGACCCCAAACTCGGACTGGTTGCGGTTCACGACGGGGCCCGTCCCCTGGTTTCGGCCGATCTGGCCCGGCGGCTGATTGCCGCAGCCCGCGCGCATGGCGCCGCCTGTCCGGGCGTGGCGGCCAAGGATACCCTGCGGGAAGGCCAGGACGAGATTTTCGGGAAGACGCTGGACCGTTCGCGCATCTACCAGATTCAAACACCGCAGGTGTTTCGGCGTGAGTCCCTGATTCAGGCCTTTGATAAGGCTGACGCGGACCAATGGATGGCCACCGACGATGCCGCCCTGTACGAACGCTACATCGGGCCGGTGCGGCTGGTGACCGGCGAATACCGGAACCTCAAAATCACGACAGGGGATGATCTGTTGGCAGCAGAAGGCATGCTGGGGGCAGCCGGGGAAGACCGCTGCGGGACCGGCTTCGACGTACATAGACTGGTTCAAGGGCGCAAACTGATCATCGGCGGCGTGGAGGTCCCCTGGGAGAAAGGGCTGCTCGGGCACTCGGACGCCGATGTGCTGCTGCATGCGATCAGTGATGCCCTGTTGGGCGCGGCGGCCCTGGGCGATATCGGCAAACATTTTCCGGACAGCGACGAGCGTTACCGCGGCATCAGCAGCCTGGTGCTGCTTTCGCATGTCGGTGTGAAGATTGCGGATGCCGGTTTTACGGTCTTGAATATCGATGCCACGGTCATTGCCGAAAAGCCGAAAATGGCTCCCTACATAACAACCATGCGGGAACGGATCGCCGAAGCGCTGAAGATCGAAACAGACCGGGTCAGCGTCAAGGCGACCACGACCGAAGGATTAGGCTTTACCGGGCGCGGCGAAGGCATCGCGGCCCAGGCCGCCGCCATGCTGCGGAAGGTCCGGTAGCACAGCAGCACAGGGGAGCAGCACAGGGTGACGGTTTGCCCCTGTGCGGTTGATCTATGATATAATCCCTTTGGACAAGATGAGGAGGGAAATTATGGCGAACATCAAGGTGAGATTTGCACCCAGCCCGACCGGGCCGCTTCATATTGGCGGCGCACGTTCGGCTCTGTTTAATTATCTGTACGCGATGAATACCGGCGGCGTGTTTCTGGTCCGGATCGAAGACACCGATTTGGAACGGTCCAAGCCGGAATACGAACGCGAAATCGTGGAGTCTCTGCACTGGCTTGGAATGCACTGGCAGGAAGGGATCGGCGTCGGCGGGGAAAACGCCCCGTACCGCCAGACCGAGCGGCTGGACCGGTATCACCAGTACACCGAGAAACTGCTGGCTTCCGGCCACGCCTATCATTGTTTCTGCTCAGAGGAAGCGCTTGAAGCCGAACGCCAAGGCTTGATCGAAGCCGGGGATACCCCGCGCTATCTGGGCCGATGCCGCCATCTCAGCGCGGATGAGGTCCAGGGGCGGATGGCTGCCGGTGAAAAGCCGACGATCCGTTTCCGGGTACCTGACGATACCACGATCCGGGTCGATGATCTGGTCCGAGGGACCGTGGAATTCGAAAGCGGAATCATGGGCGACTATATTATTGTTAAGTCAGACGGGATTCCGACCTATAACTTTGCCGTGGTGGCAGACGACCTGGACATGGGCGTGACCCACGTGATCCGGGCCGAGGAGCACCTGTCCAACACGCCCCGGCAGATTCTGATTTATCAGGCGCTGGGGGCACAACTCCCTTATTTTGCGCATATCTCGTTGATCCTGGGGGCGGACCGCCAAAAAATGAGCAAACGCCACGGTGCCACGTCCGTGATGGAATACCGCCAGAAGGGTTATTTACCCGAGGCCTTATTTAACTTCCTGTCATTGATGGGCTGGTCGCCGGAAGGGGAGCAGGAAATTCTGTCTCAAGACGAGATTATAGGCCAGTTCGGCCTCGACCGGGTTGCTAAAAACCCGGCGGTTTTCGATCTGGATAAGCTGAATTGGATGAATCAGCAGTATATCAAGCTGAAGACCACCGCCGAACTCGGGGGCCTGCTGAAGCCGTATTTCGCGGCGTCCCAGTATGCAGACCAGATTGCGGTCCTGAGCGAAATGGCCTTTGATACGCTGGTCGAAGGACTTCGGGATTACCTGGTTTGTCTGACTGATGCACCGGAACACCTGGACCCGTTCTTCGGGCAGCCGGCATACGATGCTGAAGCCGAAGCTGTGCTGGATGCCGAGGAGACCAGAGCGATGCTCAAGGCGCTGCTGGGTGTACTGCCCGCAGCCTGGGAGAGCCTTGACGCGGTTCGCGCTTTTCAGAAAGAACTGCCCAAGCAGCTTGAATTACCCGCCAAAAAAGTGTATTTACCCTTGCGGCTCGCGTTGACCGGCAAGCCAAAAGGACCGGAACTTCCGTTCCTGCTTGCGGTCATGGGACCGGCCGAAATCCGCCGCCGAATCGAGGCCTTGTAACGCCCCGCAACCTGCCAAACCTAAAAAGGCTGTCCCCGAAGGGACAGCCTTTTTCATGCAGTGAGTTCGTTTTCTAATAGTCGATCGAGCACTTCACGATGCCGTCCATGGTGCCGGAAGGCCCTTTGCATTTGCCGGTGACCTGTACTGCGGTAATCGATACCACATTGCCATTGGCATCCAGGTTGATGGTGCAGGTCATATCCAAAGTTTGGCGCGGCCAGGTCACCACCGGGGAAATGCCGTCCAGCAAGGTGCAGACGGACGTCGGCGGATTCGTCTTCGCCAGTTTGATCGCGTTGCCGGTGATGGTCACGTCATTGGCGTCCTTGAGCAGCGTCACCAGTTTGGCTTCATCACTGTCGACGATTTCACTGAACGGGACGACCGGAAGCGCTTTATCCTTCACGTCACCTTTCGCGAGCAGCGGAACCCCATTGGTTGTTACCAGCGTGGTTTTACCCGTGGTTTTGCTGACGACTTTGATATTTGCGTCACCGGTCAGGGGGACATTCTTAATTAATGCGGTCCAGTTCCCGGCCGCTTTCCCTGAATATTTAGCCTTGATCAGCATGGTATAGGCTTTGGCTTTGTCGCCGGTCAGCCCACCTGGTACAACTGGGGTTTGGACCGCAGCTGCTCCAGCCGCGGCGCCGGCCGCCGCACCAGCCGCTGCACCGGCCGCCGGTTTCACCGGGGGTTTTGCGGGAACAGCGGGTACAGTCGTACCCTTTTTCCCGGGAACTGCCGGTTTAGCAGGCACGGCGCCCTTCTTAACCGGGGTTTTCTTTGCCGGGAGTTTCTTGGTGACCACTTTCTTGGGAACCGGCTTCTTGGTGGTTTTCTTTACCGGTGCCGCGGCAAACGCGGTCAGCGTAAAGGCAAATAGCATGACGACAGCAATAATCAAAGTGAACGTAGATTTCCGAGTCAAGGCACACACTCCTCTCATTCCTTCAAATCGGGACCCATCCAGCGTTTGTTGGTACGCACTCACCTCCCTGATCCGGTCTGAAGACCAACCTGGCTTTGCGCGTTATCCATCTAAACCGGTTTCATCGCTGCGATATCATGCCGGTTGGCGTGAACCGGCCGGTATTGGTCCGTTAGGCTGGGTGACCGGAGCACCCTTCGCAGCCTGTCTGAATTATTCCTCTATTAAAAGGATCGCAAGTGAATATAGCGACAGCGTTTCGAGTTTGTAAACAATTTGTGACTGGCTGCGAACCTGAAACGGGAAAACCATATCGCTGGAAATAAAAGGACTCCATCGGTCAGTTGGCACGCATTATCACCCCGCTCACACGCGGGGCTGATACAAACATATTCAAACAAATCCAAAATAATGAAACAATACCGGAAGAATTTTCCAGACCCCATAGCCCGTCCCGTTATTCACGGGCTTTTTCCGTTAGGATTCCATGAAGCGGGAACCGGATTTGGGAGCGGGCCATACCTTAGTTACGAAAGGATGAACGTAAAGGTGGTGAAATGATTGGACCCAAGACCGATCGCATGTCCGAGATGCGGCCGAATGGTTGGAATAATTGCCAAGAAACCGGCCTTTCCGGTGAACATTGACTGCCTGTGTGGGAACGCGATTCCAATCGGAGCCGCGCCGGCCGGGCAGCCGCCGCCGGTCGGGCAGCCGCCGCCGCAAAAAGCCAAAGCGTCCGCCAAGAAAAAGAAAACTTCGGGCCTTGGCGCAAAACGAAGCGGCTGAGAGGGAACGGTTTCCATCCAATGCGAATAGGATAAATCGGCAACTGGAAAACGTCGTTGAAGGAGGGATGAAGGATGGCAAACGGAATGCTGGGTTCGCTGGGTTTTGAGGGCTTTTTCGGCCTGCTTCAGAGCCTGCGCAACTTTACCGTTTCGGTGCTTACGGAAGGGGATGTAGGCTTCGTCACGGGTATCTTGACCGATGTGAACAGCAATTTCATCACCATTTGCTCGGGTGTGGATGTTAACTACATTCCGATCAACCAGATCACGATCATTTCCCGGATCGGTGGCATTGTCGCCGGTGCGAACAATGTTGGCGTGATTGGTTAAGACACCTTTTCGGAGCATGCACGAAGTGCCCGCTGATCGGGTGCGCAATGACGGGATGGAATGAATTGCATCCCATAGCGCGCGATTTGGCGGGCACACTACTTACTGGCGCGGTCAATGGAGGGAATAGCGATGGGCCGTAAAAACCGTGCCGGTTTGATGTCGGACGCCTTGAAGTATGAGTTTGCTAAAGAGATGGGGGTTGACCATATCGTTGCCACCGAAGGGTGGGGCGGAGTTAGCTCCCGCAACTGCGGCAATCTGGTGAAATTGGCGATCGAGCGGGCTGAACAAGCCCTGGCCCAGAACCAACATCTCGAATAAACCCGCGCCAGGCCGGAGGATTGTCCTCCGGCCAATTTATTTTCCATTCGGGCTATTCGGCCGCTTCGTCGGCGGTATTTCTCTCAATATACCCCAGGATTCTTTGCCGGATCTTTTCCCTCGCGTTCTCAATCGCCGCGAAATCCATGGCAGGGACATAGCATTTCTCCATCTCATCATGGGTCAGCTTGGCCAGGTGGATGAATCCAATCGCAGCCTGGAGGGATTCTTCGAACCGTTCAGCCGCTGATTCGATCTCGTTTTCGAAACGAACCAACCGGGGCCGGCTGACGAGCTGGTTCAAATTGTGAATCGTTTCCGGGCGGCGTCCCCGTAAAAGCGATGTGTAATCGGTAATGATGCCTGACCCGTCAAGCACGACCATGCCATTGGCGCGGAATATCAACATTTCAAGATAATCCGGAGCAAACGGGTTGTGATAGGCTTCCACCGGAATCAGTTGATCTTCCGCCCAGGCCAGCAGACGCTCCAGAAGATGTTGTACGCCAGTTCCGGGATGCCCCTGCAGCACGCAAATCCGAAAATCATCCTGCCACAAAGTATTGGCATAACTAACGACGCCGTCCGGCGTAATCGCCGAGGCAAACAAATGACGGGGCGGTTTGGCCGCGGCTTGTACGGGCTGACTGCTTGTAAT
Source organism: Solirubrobacterales bacterium (assembly GCA_050258755.1). Lineage (GTDB taxonomy): Bacteria > Bacillota > Syntrophomonadia > Syntrophomonadales > DTU052 > JBLMZI01. The sequence continues at coordinate 261,152 of JBLMZI010000001.1, forward strand.
CAGGTCTTTCAGATCTTCGGCGGTTTCCCGAAGCGCCGCAGGCGGAACCGTTTCGCCATAGTATTCGGCCCACTCATCCCAGATGGTCCGCGCGGTGGCGAGTCGTAAATAGGCCAGTTTAAAGTATTTGGCCACCAGCCGGTTGCATTCGATGATTTCGGCGCGGTGGGCCACTAACTGCGCTTCGTTCCAGTACTCGCCCAGATTGATGATCTCATCGACCCCGCCGGGATTCTTGGGATCAACCACATGCGGAGCGGTTCCGTCCATCAAGGCAATCCCATACTGGGGCAGAACCAGGCCATCCAGTGAGTTATTGTCAGATGAACACCAGTGATACTCCACATCATGCCCCAAGCGGGCAAAATCCTCGCCCAACCGCTTCATGAAACTGGATTTTCCGACGCCGGGCCCGCCTTTTAAGACAAAAATCCGAGCGGCATCGCTCCCGATGATGTGATCATAAAAGGAATGAAAGCCCCGGCAGGTATTGCCGCCGGGAAAGACCATCCGAATTGTACCCATGAGAAAGCCCCCTTAAATCCATAATCTCTACTTCTATATGCTGACCTGCCAGGCCTTAGACAAAATCGTCTTTCATGATGTGGAATAAACGGGACTGGTTTTGCCTGATTGTGGGTCCCAAGGCAGGATTCTTCGGTTTCGCCGTGGAATCATTTGGGTACGGCGGCAGACTGTGGAGACACAGCGGACCGCCCCCTTGCGGCTGTGAAACGGAGGATGTTTTTTGCACTTTTTATCATTTGGGTTATTTGCGATCGGGGTTTGCGCCTTGGTCTGGCTGTTTCTGGTGATCAGCACGCTTGCGTCGAGCGCATCCCGTTTTATGAGCTTTGTTCGTCGGGAGTACCCGGATTACGCCGGGCGTTCCAATGCGATGATGCTGGTCCGCCTGGTGGCAAAGCCCGATCCGGTCTTGTTGAATCACCCGGTTTACGGCCGTTTGGCCCGGACCCGGCCCTATCTGGAAATGCGGATGCTGCTCCGGGAGCTGCCCAAAGTGACCACGATTGTTATTGCCGCCTTCGCCGTTGGGATGATCGTCAGGGCGATAGGGTAAGGAAGAGGAGGAGCACGGAATGAGCCATTCGGTGCTGGTGGTTGAGGACGATAAAAACGTGGCCGACCTGATCCGGCTGTACCTGAACCGGCAGGGTTACACGGTCGACGTCGCGGTTGACGGCGTGATCGGTCTGAAAAAGTGGGAGGAAATGAAGCCCGATCTGGTGCTTTTGGACCTGGGACTTCCCCGGATGGACGGCTGGCAGTTGTACGAAACGATGGCCCAAAAAGGCGGAACACCGGTGATCGTGATCAGCGCGCGCGGGGATCTGGATCAGAAACTGCACGGCTTTGAGCTCGGCGTGGATGATTACGTGGTCAAGCCTTTTGATCCGCTGGAGCTGGTGGCCCGGGTTGCCGCGGTACTGCGGCGCAGCCAGGGGGCGCCGGAACCGGCCGATCCGTCCCGGCTTGAATTTCCCGGCCTGATGATCGACAGCAACACCTACCGCGTCACCGTAGATGGGGAGGAAATCGATTTAAAACCGCGCGAAATCCAGCTGCTCCACTACATCGCCCAGCATCCCGGCCGGGTGTTTTCCCGCGATTTTCTGCTGCAGGAGCTGTGGGGCTACGATTACACGGGCGAAACCCGCACGGTGGACGTTCACATCCACCGCCTGCGAGAGAAGATCGAGCGGCCGCATCTGCCCTGGTCGATCCGGACAGTATGGGGTGTCGGTTACGCTTTCGAGGTTAGGACTCCATGAACCCTTCACGCAGTCTTTTCTGGAAAATGGTGCTGATCATGCTGGGCATTGTCCTGGCGGTTTTGGTCGGTATGAACTTTCTGCTCAGCTGGTTTTTTCAGAATTACCTGACCGAGCAGAACCGGCTGCTGCTTGGGGAAGCGGCCGCGCAGGTCGAGCGGGTGATTGCCGCCAATGGCATTCACCATATGGCCCGCTCTTTGGACGTGGTCGAGGAATCGGCCAATATCAGCGTGCTGATCCTGGATGGGAAGAACCGCCCGGTGTACGATTCGGACCGGGGTTTCGGCGACAAGATCATTCTACAGAACGCTGAATTCATGCGCCTTGGCTTGATTGGCGAGGATTCCTATGATGCCACCTTCGAGGATCCTAACAATCCGAACCTGGATATCCTGGTTGAGGCGTTTCCGGTAAAAGGGCATCCTGACCTGTTGGCGGTGCTTTATGTTCAAATCGCCGACGTTCGGGGATGGCTGTGGGAAATCATGCGGATGATCCTGATGGCTTCGGGGTTGGTGATCGCGCTCAGCCTGCCGATTATCTACTACCTTTCCGCCGGGCTGTCAGACCGTCTCAGTACGATGGCGGGCAGCGCGATCAGGATGAAGGAAGGCGACTTTTCGGTCCGCATGGCAGTTGGTTCCCGGGACGAGGTGGGGCGGCTGGCGGAGACGTTTAACGAAATGGCCGCTGAGCTCGGCCGGGTTGAGGAAAATCGGCAGCAGCTGCTGGCGAATGTGGCCCATGAGCTGCGCACCCCGTTGACCTCGATTGGCGGTTTTGTCATGGCGATTCTGGACGGGGCTGTGCCCGCCGAACTGACCAATGAGTACCTGCTGCGTTCCTATAAAGAGACCCAGCGCATGAAGGCGATCATCAATGATCTCCTGGATCTGGAACTGCTTCGGGCCGGACAGATGCCGTTGGCGTTCGAACCGTTTGAGTTGGACGAGCTGATTCGCGAGGTGGTCGAAGGACTCGAAGGATCGGCTTTTGAAAAGAATGTGTCCATCCGGGTGGAAGTGGCTGCACCGGTACCGGTCAACGGGAACCGGCTCCGGATCGGCCAGATTCTGTATAACCTGATTGATAACGCGGTGAAGTATACTGGTCCGGATTCCGTCATCCAGGTGACGCTCGGAAGCCACCAGGACAGCGGGGCGGTCATGGTGTCGGTAGCGGATCAAGGGCCGGGGCTGGGAGAAAATGGCGGAGCCAGCCTGTTTGAACGATTCAGCCGGCATCATGAAGAGCCTATTGCCGGCAGCGGGTTGGGGCTTTCGATTAGTCAGGCCCTGGCTCAGGCGCATGGCGGCCTGATTACGGCCCGTAACCGGGAAGGCGGCGGCGCGGAGTTTACGCTGGCACTGCCCGGGTAACAAATTGTTTACAACTTTGAGATGCGGTCGATACAATCGTTTGCGATAATGACCTATAAGGAAGTTCTTTCCCCATGCAGGATATTGGCGGGGGATTGCGCATATATGGGTATATTCAGAGGTGGGATTTGTGATGAGACGGCAGTGCATCGGAATCATACTAGCAGCATGTCTTCTGGTTTCGGCCACCCCGGCCAGCGCAGCCGGCTTTCAGGTTAAAAACGGCGCCGGCCAGATACAACCAGCCGCCGCCGCAAGGCAGCAGGTTCTGCTGGCGGCGCGCAAACCTGCCCAGCCGGAGCGGCCCAAAATCAAACTGCCGGTTCGTTTGAAGCCGGCTCCGGGGGTCATCGGCTCGACTCGCGATACCCTCCGCGTGGTCAAACCGGCCGCAAAAGATCCGGTGAAACCCAAGCTTCCGGCCTTGCGCCACGCGAAACCCAGGAAATAACTGAAATCCGGGAAATCATAAAATAATGTCATCATGGGTAAAACGGACGCGGCACCGCTATGGGTGCCGCGTCCGTTTTACGATCCGCGATAAATGGAAATCTATTCGAGCTCCTTGAAGTATGCGACCGCAGTCTTATAGAAATGGCTGGCCTGCGCCGGGGTGGCAAAGGCGCGCTTGGGGATAAAGATGGCGGCGGTTTCTGAAACATAAAGATAGATATAAGCACGGTCCTGTTGAATGTGCAGAATACTTTCCCAGGGGACTTCGCCTTCGCCCGCGGCGGAAATCAACCGAACCTGTTCGGGGCCGATGGCCACCGTCGCGGGTTCCAGCTGGGCCGGCCTGACCAGGGACAGGATCCGGCTCCGTTCCAACCGCATTGCAATAAAAGCTCCAATCAATCCGCCAATTAGGGCGATGGCGGTGACCAGACCGGGATGAAAATGGCCGATCAGGCCAGCAGTGATAAAAGCCACCGGCGGTGCACCGGCGCCAACAGTCAGCCAGATCCGGGATCGGGGATAGAGCCAGAGCCGACGCCGATTAAACTGCCAAAGGTCTTCGGGCTCAAGCTGGTATTGAATCTGCATGCTTTGATACAAGCTCCTTTCCAAGTCGGATCAGGGAAGACCGCTTCACACTTCGGCGGCCGCTTCGCGGACACACACTTCCAGGTCGTTGCCCGGCGAATTAACCGTGGTTGAAACCCGGTATGCCCTCAAATTCGTGATTGGCTTGATCTTCGCGACAAACGCCTTAAGCGCGTCAAGGCTGGTGCCGGGATCGGCGTGAACCCACTCCTCTTCCACGGCTTTCGGAAGAATTAAGGGCATGCGGTTATGGATATGACGGACCGGATCCACCGGTTCGGTGGTGACAATGCTGAAAGAATGATGGGGCCGGCCGTCCTGGTCGTGCCAGATATCCCACAAACCGGCCATGGCAAACAGGCCGCCGTCTTCGGTCACGACCCGGTAGGGTATTTTGCGACCGGGTCCGCCGGACTGCCATTCGTAGTACCCATCCGCCGGAACCAGGCAGCGGCGGCGTTTCAAGGGCTCGCGAAAAGATGGCTTATCGGCCATGCTTTCAGCTCTCGCGTTGATCAGCCGGCTGCCAATGGAAGGGTCTTTCGACCAGAAGGGAATCAACCCCCAGCGCATCGGCAGCAGTGCATTGCCGCCGTCCGGGTTGGCGGTAACGACCGGCAGGGTTTGGGTCGGCGCGATATTGTACCGCGGCTGCCATTCCAGGGCGGCCCGGCGATTGACGATAAACCGGGATTCGACCTCACCAAGATCATTGATGATCAGGGTATAACGCCCGCACATAAAACCTCCTGTGTTCGCCAGCAAAGAGCAATGCGAAAGACCTCTCTCCATATTTCTACGGTTTGCTTCCACTTCCTGCTTCCCGGGTTGGCGCGAAAGGCGGAATCTAACCACAAGCTTCCTGTACCGGCAACAAGTACAACTGGTCATGACGCCGGATTTACCGTACCCTTGTGGGCATGAAGGGAGGCCTACTATTGATGAAAACAAAGATTCTAACCGGAGCGACGACCCTGCTCGTGGCCCTGAGTCTGATGATCTATCCGTATTTTACGACCCGGACGGAAGGCGTGTTCACCACGGTCAGCACCAAACAGGTGAAAGTGAACGTGTCAACGGTGAACTACCGTTCCGGAGCCGGCACCGGCTGGCAGATTCTCGACCGCTTCACCAGCGGCCAAATCCTGGATGTCGTCGGCAAAATCGGTGACTGGTATGTGGTGAAGACCGCCGCTGACCAGATTGGCTGCGTCTATGCGCCTTATACGATTCCGTATACGCCGGATACTACCATTCCGCCTGCAACCAACCCGGCTCCGGTCGCGTCCTCGGATCAGTCCGCGATGCAGACCGAAATGCTGGGCCTAGTCAACAAGGCCCGGGCCGATGCGGGCTTAGGGCCGCTGACCCTTGACAGCAAGCTTTCGGCTGGCGCCTACGCCAAGTCGCGCGATATGGCGGTGAATCAGTACTTCAGCCACACCTCGCCGACGTATGGCAGCCCGTTTGAGATGATGCACCAATTTGGCATCACCTATACCGCGGCCGGTGAAAACATCGCCCGGCATACCAGCGTTCAGGGGGCTCACGATGCCTTTATGAATTCACCGGGTCACCGGGCCAATATTCTGAGCACCAGTTACGGTAAAGTCGGCTTTGGATTCTACACCTCCGGTCCGTATCTTTACGTGACCCAGTGGTTCACTGACTAAAAACTGATCCGCGTTTTATCGTTTCGGGCGGCGCCAAAAGCCCCTCCCCACCGGCTACCCATCCGGTGCCGCCGCCCGAATTGCATGAGAAAACCGCCGCCGGTTCCCCCTGGCGGCGGTTTTCATTATTGTAGAAGGACGCGTGTGCCCCGTACACCGACGTACGCACACGAGAACCGTCCCGTGTACGGCGAGCTATTTTCTCCCGAGCGCTTCCATGATCCGCACGATCAAATCTTCCTTGGAAAACGGCTTAATCACGTAATGGCAGGCGCCGGCCGTAATCGCTTTTACCACGTTTTCTTTTTCCGATTTGGTGGTCACCATCATGACTTTAATATGAGAAAACCGTTCGATTTGTTTCATACGGTTCAGAAATTCGTAACCGTCCATGACCGGCATATTCCAATCAAGCAGGATCAATACGACGTCTTCGTGATGAAAATTAAGAACGCCAAGCGCGTCGTGCCCGTCTTTGGCTTCCAAAAGTTCATAGCCCATCGCTTCCACGGACTGCCTGATGATTTTACGCATTACGGTCGAATCGTCAATGGATAGAATCTTGGGCACAAAGTCGCCCCCTTTCCTCTCTTTTATTCTGCCAGAAATGATCGAGAAACAGGTAGTTACTTTTTATGACGTTTCCGAGAAGGGGGCTTTTTATACATATCATGGAAGGCCTTCGGCGACCGTTGGAGTAAAGAGGGAAAAAGGGCTGTTGGGGTCGAACTAACCTGGAAGAAGACTTGCGGGTGTTGGTTCGCGGCTGTACGGGAAGCCGCGGGTAATCGGGAAGGGGTGACCGTATTTATGAAAAAACTGTTTCTGGTGCTGCTCTCATTGATCCTGATTCTCGGGGCGTTTGTTTTGGAAGGCGGGGCCCTGCGGAGCCTGCTGGTCGGAAGCGCATTGGTGCCGATGATCCTGGGCTCGCTGGTTTCGGCGCTTTTCTGCTTCGACTGGCGCGAAATCAGCGGCGCGTTCCGCGACGCTTTTACGGAAGGGGCAGACCCGGAACGGGCCGCCTGGTACCCGGTCGAGCTTGAGGCGGTCGAGTTCCTGTCAAAGGCGGTGCTGTACTGGGCCGCGACGATCATGATTCTGGCCGCGATTGGCATCCTGTCGCATTTGTCGGCGCTCAGTGAAATCGGCCCTGCGGTCGCGCTCGGGATGGTCTCTCTGCTGACCGGTGTCGGCCTGTGTGCGGTTTTGCTCAACCCGATGGCGGCAAGCCTGAAACGAAAAATCCTGTTCGGCGGCCAGGGGATCGTAAGCGCTCAGCCAGCGGGAAAGCATTTGAATTAGACTGGGCAAGGAAGAGAGGCTCGCAGGCGGGTACTCGCCGTGACGAACTGCAGCAAGAACGGATTCGGAAGTGGCTTGCTTATTGAATATGGACTGCGCGGGTTTCGGAAGCTTCACCAGCCGCCATAGGATGGGCAGGCAAGCTCGGTTCCGATGTTTCAGGGAATCGAAGATTTTTAAAGGCGACTTCCAGCATCAGCTTGAGCCGGTTCAACTGGTTCACCTCGCTGGCGCCGGGATCGTAATCAACCGGGACGATGTTGGCGTAGGGGTACTGCCGCTTGATTTCACGGATCATCCCTTTGCCGGTCACATGGTTCGGGAGGCAGGCGAACGGCTGCACGCAGACGACATTCGGGGTGCCGGTCTGGATCAGATCAAGCATTTCCGCGGTCAGGAACCAGCCTTCCCCGGTATTATGACCGAGTGACAGGACCTGGGTGGCTTTGCGGGCCATATAGTAGATAGAGTGCGGAGGTCCGAACCGCTTGCTGGCGGTCAGGGCCTTTTTCATTTCACGGCGGAAGCTTTCGATATACGCAATGAACAGTTCCGCGATCACGCGGTTTTTCAGCGGCGCGTCGAGGAATTTGTGGCAGAAAACGCTGTCATACAGGCTGTACAGGAAAAAGTCGACCATGTCGGGAATCACCGCCTCGGCCCCCTCGCTTTCCAGCAGACCGACCACGTTGTTGTTCGCATCCGGATGATATTTGACCAGGATTTCACCGACCACGCCGACCCGCGGCTTGCGCTGTTCGACAATCGGCAGGGCGTCAAAATCGGCCACGATGCCGCGGATATTCCGGGTAAAGTTTTTGCGGTCGCCTTGGCGCAGCTGCTCTTTGCAGATTTCAAGCCATTCGTGGTAAAGCCGGTTGCTGGCCCCGGGCTCAATTTCGTACGGGCGGACCCGATGCAGAACCCGCATCAGCAGGTCGCCGTAAACAATGCCCATGATCGCGCGCCGGATCAGTGGCAGGGTCAGCTTAAAGCCCGGGTGCGGATCCAGCCCGGACAGGTTGATCGAAACAACCGGAACTTTGGTGAATCCGGCGTCATACAAGGCTTTGCGCAGCAGGCTGATATAGTTGGTGGCCCTGCATCCACCGCCGGTCTGGCTGATCATGACGGATGTGTTGTTGACATCATATTTGCCCGATTTCAGGGCCTGCACCAGCTGGCCGATGACCATCACCGACGGGAAGCAGGCATCGTTGTTGACATATTTCAGACCTTCCTCGACCGCTTGCGTGTTCGCATTCGTCAGGATTTCCACCCGATAGCCGTCGGCCATGAAGACCTCGCGCATAAACTCGAAGTGAATCGGCGACATCTGTGGGCACAGGATAGTATGGTTCTGATCCTTGCGCATCTCTTCGGTGAACAGAATCCGGACCGGCAGCGGCAGCGGGAATTTTTTGGCTGGCTTCACACGTTGGCGGCACCGTTCGTCCATCGCGGCTTTGAGCGAGCGCAGCCGAATGCGTGCGGCCCCGAGATTCTGGCCTTCGTCAATTTTAAGCACGGTATAAACTTTACCATGCCGATGCAGAATCTCCTGAACCTGATCGGTGGTGATGGCATCCAAACCGCATCCAAACGAGTTCAGTTGGACCAATTCCAGATCGCTGCGCGAGGCGGCATAGCTTGCGGCCGCATAAAGCCGGGAATGATACATCCACTGGTCGACCACCCGGAGCGGGCGTTCGACCACGCCGAGATGGGCGATTGAATCCTCGGTCAGCACCGCCATGCCAAGGCTGTTGATAATGCCGGGAATGCCGTGGTGAATCGCCGGATCCAGATGATAGGGCCGTCCGGCCAGCACAATGCCCGGGGTTCCGGTCCGGGCGATATAATCCATGGTTTCCTCGCCCTTGCGGCGGATATCCGCCTTGAAGCGGCGGTCTTCCAGCCAGGCCATGCGCACCGCCTTCTCGATTTCGAACCGCCCGATTTTAAATTCCTTGAATTCCTCCCGCAGGCGCTTGGCCAGCCGGCCCACATTTTTGTAAGGAAGAAACGGATTTAAAAAACGCACGCCTTCCTGGTTCAGGATATCCATGTTGTTACGGATTACTTCCGGATACGAGATCACCATGGGACAGTTGTAGCAGTTGGCGGCCCCGGTTTGTTCCTTGCGTTCGTGAATGATGCTCGGGTAAAAAATCGTTTTCACACCGTTGCGCACCAGGGCCGTGATATGGCCATGCACCATCTTGGCCGGGTAACAGGCGGTGTCGGAGGGAACGGTTTCAATGCCCGTCTCGTAGATTTCGCGCGATGACCGCGGGGAAGCCTCGACCCGGAAACCGAGCTGGGTGAACAGGGTAAACCAGAACGGATAATTCTCATAGAGGTTCAGCACCCTGGGAATACCGATCACGCCGCGCGGCGCCTTTTCAAGCGGCAGCGGCTCATAATCGAACAAGCGCTGCAGTTTATAGTTAAAGAGATTCGGTTGTTTTTTCTGTTTGGACTCGCCGCCGAAGGCCTTTTCGCACCGATTGCCGGAGATGTAAGACCGGCCGTTCTGGAATCGGCTGACCGTCAAGAGACAGGTGTTGGTGCACCCCTGGCAGCGTGAATTCCGGGTCGTGCAGGAGAAACTTTCAAGCTGTTCAGGGCCGATCACGCTGCTGGCCATGCCGGGCGTCCAGCTCTTACGCGCCAGCAGAGCCGCGCCATAAGCACCCATCAAACCAGCGATATCCGGGCGAATGACTTCGCGGCCGGTAATCCGTTCGAAGCTTTTCAGAATCGCGTCGTTATGGAAGGTTCCGCCCTGTACGATGATCTTTTGGCCCAGATCCTCGGCATTGCGGATTTTTATGACTTTGTACAGCGCGTTTCGAATCACTGAATAGCAGAGGCCGGAAGAAATATCACCGACTGAGGCGCCTTCCTTCTGGGCCTGTTTCACGCGTGAATTCATGAAAACGGTACAGCGCGAGCCGAGGTCGACCGGGGCTTCCGCCATCAGCCCGAGTTCGGCGAACGCGGCTGCTTCCATTCCAAGCGAATGGGCAAAGGTCTCAATAAACGAGCCGCAGCCCGAGGAACAGGCTTCGTTCAACATAATGCTGTCGATCACGCCGTCGGCGATCTTCAGGCATTTCATATCCTGACCGCCAATATCAAGGATAAAATCGACACCGGGGAGGAAGGCCTCGGCCGCGGTGTAATGCGCCACGGTCTCGATCTCGCCCTGATCGATGTCCAGGGCGGCCTTGATCAATTCCTCACCATAGCCGGTGACAGTGGTTCGCGCAATCGTGACCTCAGCCGGCATTTTCCGGTACAGATCGGTCAGGATGCGCTGGGCTGAGGCGAGCGGGCTTCCCTCATTGCCGCCGTAGAAGGAATACAGAATCGCGCCGTTCGTATCGGTCAGCACTGCCTTGGTGGTGGTGGATCCGGCGTCGATGCCTAAAAAAGCCGGTCCGGCGTATCCGGCCAGATCGCGCCGCGGTGCGGTACGAGCGGCATGACGGCGCCGGAACGCTGCCAGAGCTTCGGCGTCCTCAAACAGAGGCTGCATGCGCTGAACTTCGGCCAGACCGGCGGAATCGAGCCCGGCGATCCGGCCAGCCAGCGCCGAAAACTGGATCTCCGCGGCATCTGCGGCCGCCAGCGCGGCCCCGGCTGCGACAAAGTACTGGGCGTTATCCGGGAATACAGCGCAGTTTTCATCCAGTTTTAAACTGACCATGAAGCGCTTGCGCAGTTCGGGCAGGAAATGGAGCGGACCGCCCAGGAAGGCAACGCGGCCCCGGATCGGTTTGCCGCAGGCCAGACCGCCGATGGTCTGGCTGACCACCGCTTGAAAGACCGAGGCGGCAATGTCTTCTTTGCGGGCACCTTCGTTGATGAGCGGCTGGATGTCGGTTTTAGCAAACACACCGCAGCGGGCTGCGATGGGATAAATCATGCTGTGTCCGGCCGCAAGCCGGTTCAGACCGGCGGCATCGGTATCCAGCAAGGTTGCGATCTGATCAATAAAGGCACCGGTGCCTCCGGCGCAGACACTGTTCATACGCTGTTCAACGCCGCCGGTGAAATAGGTGATCTTGGCATCTTCGCCGCCAAGTTCGATGGCGACATCAATTCCGGGAATCCAGTGTTCGATGGCCCGGTTGCAGGCAATGACCTCCTGGATAAAGTCGAGTGACAGCCAGTTGGACACAGACAGGCCAGCCGACCCCGCGACAGCAGCCACAATCGGACGATCACCGATTTCGGCATAGGCTTCAGTGAGCAGATCAGCCAGTGTGCTGCGGACATCGGCGTTATGACGCCGGTATCGTGCGAATATCGGTCCTTCAGAGGAGTCGAGCGCTACAATCTTGATGGTCGTGGAACCGACATCCAATCCCAACCGGACCAGGTTGTCAGCGACAGGCGAAGCCAAGAACAGGCCTCCTTAGGAAAAGCAATAATTTAAACAATGTTTGAAATGTCTCTCTATTTATTTTAGGGGAAGAGGATGGGCCATGTCAAATTTCAGCCATGGTACAGCGGTGTTTGACAAGGCCGAAAATGCTTGATTACAATGAAACCAAACGGCGTTTGAAAATGATCGAAAATGGAACCGGAAAGGATCTTCGGATGCACGATACCAAAGCGAAAATCGTTCAGGCCACGCTTGAAATCATATCCGGCGAAGGCTGCCAGCAGGTCACGGTGCGCAAAATCGCGGCAAAGGCGGGCGTAAACGTTGCGGCTGTGAACTACCATTTCGGTAGCAAGGATATGGCGGTCAACGAAGCTTTAAAATCAGTGACCGCGCAGATCATCGGCGCCTTTGACCGTTTAAGCCGGACCGGCGAATCGCCGCGCGGCAGGCTTTACCGGTTCATCACGGAATACATGGACGCGGTGTACCGGCATCCGGATGTCATTAAAAATCTGGTCAGCCAAACCCTGCATAATTCAAACGTAGCAGGCAATTACCAGGCGTATCTCGAAGCGGAAGGCATCGTGCTGCTCAGCGGCGTTCTGTCGGAGCTTTACCCGGATGAGTCCGATGAAACGCTGCGCATGATGGTGGTGCAGCTGATCGGCTGCATGTCCTATCCGGTGATTTTAGGTCAACGGATGACCGCGGTATCGGGTATCAACCTGGAAGAACCGGGCCAAAGGGATCGATATGCCCGTCTCCTGGCCGGGCAGGTCGTCGACGCCTTTCGGGCTCGCTGATTCATCGTGGGACAGCGATTTCTGGAGAATTCCACATCTGCCTGGCTGATACAGGAGGAAATAGAGAACAGTTCCCCGAATTGTTAATACGGTTCTGAAGCGGATTTCGTGAGAAAGTTAGTGATCGCGATGGATGCAAATGGTCAATACAATATCACCGATATTGCGGCAGGGATCTTGTTTCAGAAGGGAGATCAGCCGAAAAAACGGGATAAAAGGATCTTGGTCGCTGACGATGACCGCTTGTCCCGGGTTCAGCTGACCGATATTCTGAGCAAGTGGGATTTTGAAGTGATTACCGCCAATGACGGCAATCAGGCCTGGGAAGTCCTGAAACAGGAGGATCCGCCGCGCCTGGCGATCCTGGACTGGGTCATGCCCGGGATGGCCGGAATCGGGATTACCCGGCGGCTGCGCGCCTTGCGCAAATCGCCGTATACCTATATCATTCTGCTGACCGCGAAGGCCAATCGCGAGGATTTGCTGGAAGGCATGGACGCCGGGGCCGACGATTACATTATCAAACCGTTTGATGTGGATGAGTTGATGGTTCGGATCCGGGCCGGCCAGCGGATCGTCGAGCTTCAGGAAGAGGTCATGCGGGCAAACGCCCGGCTTTCTTATGCGGCAACCCATGACCAGCTCACCGGGGTGCTGAATCACCGTTCTATTATGGAAGTTTTGGACTGCGAACTGACCCGAACCCGGCGGGAAAAGCTCCCGCTCGGTCTGATTATGGCCGATATCGATTTCTTTAAACGGGTGAATGATACGTTCGGGCATCAAACCGGCGACCTGGTGCTCCAGGAAGCTGTGCGCCGAATTGGCGGGACGGCGGGTGCGCGCTGCAAGGTCGGCCGGTATGGCGGCGAAGAATTTGTGGTTGTCGCGCCGGGCCTGGACGTGGAGCAAACCCGCGAACTGGCCGAACAAATTCGGCGTCACGTAGACACCGATCCGATTGTAACCCCGGAAGGACACGTCGCGGTGACCATCAGCCTGGGGGCCACCGTTAACAGCCAGAATCCGGCTTCTCCGGCGGAGTTAATCGGGGCCGCTGACCGGGCTTTATACCTGGCGAAGAAAAACGGCCGGAACCGGGTCGAATTTGAACGGCTTGAGTAATTGGTTACGTAAAAAAAACGGCTTTCCATTCGGGAAGCCGTTTTTTTGTTGGAGTCTGGAATGAGTGGAATCGGCGCGCCGGGGAATGGCGCGCCGATTCCGATAAAGTAAGAGGAGCAAGCTGCTTATAAGGACAGCCATAGGGATAATGGCTGTCCTTCAGCTTAATCGACCGATCAGGTGCCTGTTGCCGGGGCCGTTGCGGGCACCGGAGCAGGCGTTGGCTCAGGCGTCGGTGTTGGCTCCGGTACCGGTGTTGGTACCGGTTTGCCCAGACCGAGCATTGCTTTCAGTTCGCCCCAGGTGAGCGGGCTATTCGGATTTTTTGGCTTTTTGACCGGCGCAGGCGCTGGCGCGGGAGCCGGAACTGGTGTCGGAGCCGGGCCATAGACCGAATCATAAACCGTGTTGGATACCGTGGGTACCGGTTTCGGAGCGGGAACCGCATAGGCCGCGTCGTAAACCGTTGTCGGCACCGTGGGTTCTGGAGCCGGAGCGGCAAGCTTCAGCCCGAGTTTCTTCATGATCAGTTCGGCTTCACCGCGTTTTAACGGCTGGTTCGGATTGAACTTCTTCAGATCGCCCTGGGTCATCAGCCCTTTGGTGAGCGCCAGTTTCACCCATTTGCGTTTCTCAGCCGGAATCTTCTTATAATCCTTACTGGTAATCGCGCCAGCCGGCGGGGAAAGCTTGGCTGCCTGCATCAAGACAATCAGACCGTCCAGTTTGGGAACCGGCTTATTCGGGTTCACATTCGGAATAACCATGGGTTCTTCCGGCGGTCCGTATACGTTGTTGTAGACAGAGGCAACGATGCCCTTTTTATCCGGCTTCTTGGGTGGCTTGGGTTTCTCCTTGAGGACCGGAGGCTGTGGCATCCCGTAAACATCTTGCGAGACCACTCTATCTTTCTTCGGCCCTTTTTCTTTTGCAATGGGAGGCAGGTCCGTTGGGGGAGTAGGCGGAGCCTGCGGGGCAAACTCCTCTTGGGCCGGCCCCTTGTTGGCTTGTCCCGGGGGATCGCCTTTGGGCCCTTTAGCGAACGCAACACCGGTGATCCCTAGAATCAGGGCCACCATGATCACAATCGACATCATCTTTCTCATCAGAAAAGGCACCTCCATTCTGTTCATGCACTTCCACCCGCATCTTAATTCCATTATACGACAAATTATGGGCGCCTTCTTCCGCCCGGGGTCCCTTTCGACAGGGACCAAAGTCCTAAATCATTGGCGGTGGCTATCAGATATGATGGATATAGCATCCAAAGATAGAAGGAATATACGACTCAGTAGAGCAGGGCTTGATGCGGGATTTCAGCCGATAATTGGCGATTATACGGCACAGAACCGTTAGATGCCCGAAAATGGCAGAAAAAAGCCGGCAGGTGCCGAAGGCCGCCCGCCGGAAAACAGGGGGTTCCACTACTTATCTTATATTTTAGCCGCCAATTTTTCCAGTGTTTCCGACAAAGTTGTCAATTCATTCAGCCGGGCGGTCACTTCTTCGGTCGCCGCGGCCTGCTCCTGGCTTGATTCAAGTACGTGGTTAGCCCGCTGGATGGTTTCGTTGATCGACCGCTCGATGTGTGCGGTCAGCTCGCGGATTTTTTCCGCGGTTTTTTTCGATTCATCGGACAGCTTGCGGATTTCCTCAGCAACCACGCCGAAACCGCGGCCGGACTCACCGGCGCGGGCCGCTTCGATCGCGGCATTCAGCCCCAGCATCTTGGTCTGTGAAGCAATCGTGGCGATGCCGTCCAGCACGGCATTGATTTCGGAGGATGTCTTGCCGATGGAGAGGATTTCATCGCGCAGCTGCGAATTATTTACATTGATATCGCCGGCTGCGATCGCGGTATGTTCCGTGGCGTCGGACACTTCGGTCAGGCCTTCCCGGAAACGGCCCACCGCTTCGCGCAGGGTCATCGCGTTTTCCCGGGCGAGCGCCAGTCCGTATGAACCTACCACCTTGCCCGGTTCATCGTCATCGTAGATCGGGAAACAGCTTACTTTCAGTGCGACCCCGTAGAGACTGGCCGGCAGTTCAAGCGACAAAGATTTTTTCGTTTCCATGACCGTCAGGGCCGCGCCGCCGGCTTTCAGTTCCATCCCGGCTTTGGCGAAAGGGACCACGTAGTTATGTTCGTGAACCAGGATAAATCGTTCGCGGTCCGTGGTATAAAACCCCATCGAATCGCCCACGAACAGGTCGGCAATGGCAGGCATGGCCTCATTGAGAGCATCAAGTAGTTTGCTTCCCATCGTATTACCCCCTAATGCATATTTCTTTGCAGCAGCTTGAATCGATAAAATAACAAAGTTCTAGTTTAATTCTATCGGTAAAATTGATTTTGCGCTACGACCAAAAACGCCAAAATCCGACAGTCAAATCCGGAAATGAGGGATTTAGGGATGTACACAAGAAAGTTTGAGGTACAGGTCGAGGTTGTTCCCGGGGTTGGGTACCGCTCGATTGGCCGGTTTGAGGACCGGGCGCACGAGATGGAGGTCACCCTGCTGTACCAGCTGGGAACCGGGAAAGTGCTGGAAGCGGACGTGGCGCTGATTCGGGCCCCGTTCGAGGAATGCCAGCAGGGGGTTCAGGCAGTGAAGAACCTGATTGGAAAGCGTGTGGTCGACTTTAAGGTCAACCGAATGATATTCAGCGAAGTGGCCGGCCCCAAAGGGTGCACCCATCTGGCCGAACTGGTCATGGAAAGCATCAAGGCGAGGATTCACGCGGCTGATTACGAGCGCCCCGACTGGGTGGACCAGGAGCGTTTGGAACAGCGTTACCGCATCTGGGAAAACAGCTTCGGCGGCTCCTGCATCCATTTCACCGAGCCGTACTGGAAACCGTATGTCCTTAAAGAACCCCCGGCAGGCAACGATACCGGCAAACAGGCTTAAAAATCTTTGCTGTGACGTTGCTGTAACAATTCCTTTCTACACTGTTTATCAATGAGGGAATCCGTAAGGAAATAAAAAACAGTGCAGAGGGGAGAAAGGGATGACAGCGGACGTATTTACCTTGCCAGATCGGCAGCCTGGGCAGTCGGACCGCGATTATCACATCGCGAGCGCGCCGGCCCGCCTGGTTGATGCGGAATCCTGGCGGAAGGCGCATCTCGCCAAGGACCGCAGCCGGGTAGACAAGCGGATCACCCTGAAAGAGGCGGTAGACCGGTACGTTCAGGATGGAGACATCGTGTCTGACTCCGGTTTCACCTGGGTGAGGGGCTGTATTCAAGCCACCTTTGAGATGATTCGCCAGAACAAGAAGGATCTGACCTGGATGGGGGCGCCGATGGCCACGGCCGGGATTCCGACCGGTGCGGGCATCGTGAAGTCTTTGCACAATTCCTACACCGGTGCCGAGATGCGCGGAATTGACCGGGTTTTCAGCCGGCGTATCCGCAACAAACAGGTGGAAATTCTTTCCGAATGGAGCCACGGGGCGCAGGCTTTGGGTTTTAAAGCGGCGCAATTGGGGCTTCCCTACGTTGCCAGCAAAATCCTGCTGGGTTCCGACATGCTCAAGTACAACCCCTACGTAAAAACCGTTCAGGATGAACTGCGTGGCGGGGACGGCAATGCCGTCTGCCTGATTCCGGCCTTGTATCCGGACGTGGTGTTCATTCACGCCCAGCAGGCCGACAAATACGGCAATGCCCGGATCTGGGGACCGGTGGTCAACGACGCCGCGCTCGCGGTGGCGGCCCGCAAGGTCATCATCACCTGTGAAGAGGTGGTTCCGGAGGAGGAGATTCGCCGTACCCAGTCCGAAAACCTGATTCCGTACATCTATGTCGACGCTGTGGTTGAAATGCCGTATGGCAACCTGCCGGCCAGCTGCCCGGGCTATTATTACTGGCACCGGGAATGGTGGGAGCGCGGCGTGCGGGTGAGCATGACCGATGACGAAAGCTTTGCCGCTTACCTGAAATACTGGATTCACGACTGCCGCGACCATTATGACTTTGTCGACAAACTCGGCGGCGGGGTCCGCGCGATCGTACAGCGTAACCGGCTGACCCGGGCGGCGGAAGGGTATCTCGACCTGGATGGGGTCGATTACGCGTATCCTGAAGTGGACAAGAACCATCCCTGGTGGAAGTATCCGTGGGAAGGCGGCTTTGAAGAGGAACTGGCCCGGCTGACCGGGTCGATCGAACGGCTGAAGATCCTGGAAGCCGAAGCCGTCCGGAAGGAGGAGAAAGCATGAGCCAGCCCAATCCGCTGGAGTTTTTAGCCTATTGTTTGGCCCAGACCATCGAGGACCATGAAGTGGTTTATGTCGGCACCGGACTACCGCTGGTCGGCACCCTCCTGGCGAAGGCGACCCATGCTCCGAATATCACCCTGGTGTTTGAAAGCGGCGGGCAGGATACCGAATTTGGCGGGCGGATGCCTTGGTCGGTGGGCTGCCCCTGGACCTACCGGAAAGCGCCCAATATCTTGGACATGCCGGCTTCGTTCGGCCAGGCCGCGGCCGGGTATGTGGATGTTGGCTTTTTAGGCGGCGCCCAGGTGGACCAGTACGGGAATGTAAACACAACCCTGATCGGCAGCATGGAGAACGTAAAGCAGCGGCTGACCGGCAGCGGCGGCGGCAATGACCTGGGTTCGCTGTGCGAGCGGCTCGTCGTTGTCGGGCTGCAGACCAAGCAGAAATTCCCAGCAAAGGTCGATTTCATCACTACTCCGGGTCATTTGGACGGCGGGGATGCCCGTAAAAAGGCCGGTCTTCTGGGACAGGGGCCGTGGCGGGTTATTACCCAGCTCGGCGTCTACGGTTTTGACGAGGAAACCAAAAAGATGAAAGCCATCACGCTGCACCCAGGCATTACCCCGGAAATTGTGGCGATGTGCACCGATTTCGAGATGATCATTCCGCCTGAGGTGGGCGTGACCAAGATGCCGGATGATGAGATCCTGAACATCCTGCGCAATCAGATCGACCGGTATCAGGTATTTACCAAAATGCCGGGGGCGTAAGAAGAACCGAATGGAAACGAAAGCTTAGACCAGAGCGCCGGGGGCATGCCCAAATCCCTAGTTTTCCAGGGACGGGCATGCCCGCTTTCGTTAACCGGAAGATTGGATCTGCCTGGCACAAGGTTGATTGATGTTGTGGTACGCTTGTAGGAGACCTCCGCTTTCAATACCGGAGCAAAGCCGTGTTGGACAGCGGGTTTTGAGGTGAAATGCCGTGGACAAGGGGCTGCTGATTGTCGAAGACGATGAGCGGATGCGCAAACTGCTCTCCTTCTATTTTCGGGACGAAGGCTACCGCATCGTGGAGGCCGAGAATGGGGAAGAAGCGATTGCGCGTTTTGCCAGCGAAAAAATTGATCTCATCATCCTGGATGTCATGATGCCCGAGGTCGACGGCTGGGAGGTCTGCCGGGAAGTCCGCCGGATTTCGGCGGTGCCGATCATGTTTCTGACCGCCCGCGCTGATGACGAGGATGAATATGCCGGGTTTCAGCTCGGGGCCGACGACTATGTGACGAAGCCGTTCACCCCGCGCATCCTGGTGGCGCGTGCCCGGGCCCTGCTGCGGCGCGCCCAGGCCGCCGAAGACATGGAGAAACGTCTGGAATTCGGCCGGCTGGTCATTCTGCCCGCAGCCGGCGAGGTGACCATCGGCGATCAGCCGGTTCCGCTCAGCCGGCGCGAGTACGATCTGCTGCTGTATCTAGCGAACAACGCGGGCCTGGCGCTGAGCCGGGAACAGATTCTCGATCAGGTCTGGGGTTATGATTACGAAGGCGAACTGCGCACGGTCGATACCCATGTCTGGCGGCTGCGTGAGAAGCTCGGAAACAGCGGCTGTTGGATCTCGACCGTGCGCGGCCGCGGCTATAAATTCGAACCGGACGGGGAGCGGGTGGGGAGCCGATGAACGCTAAAACGTACCATGCTCCGGAAGGGCAGACCATCAGCCCGGCGGACAGTTCCACCGCGCGGCTGCTCGGCGTCAACGCCAAACGCAATCATTTTCGGATTCTGGCTGCGATGACTGTCGTAACCGCGCTGATCTTTGGCGTCACGACCTTCCTGGAATTGATCGGCCGGGCCAGCCCGGCCATCACCGTGCCGGCCCTGATCAGGGTCCTGCTGGTCTGCTCCTTGATTTTATTCCTCTTATGGCGGTTCATCGCCCATTACGGCGACCGGGAAATCGCCAAATGGGTGGTTATCACGGCCGTTTTCCTTGAAATCCTGACCATGCTGACCGCGCCGCACGATGTTCCGGAAAGCCACGCGGTTTTCTATCTGGTCATCGTGCTTTCGGTGTTTTACTTCGATATCAAACTCCTTTTCTATTGCCTCGCCCTGTGCGTTTTCGGTGATATGCTTCTCATCGAACGATATCCGACGATGCGGCCCGACCCGTTCGAAGTCGGCCTGATTATTCGCTATCTAACCTATTTATGGGTAACGCTGGGGCTCGCGATCGGTTCCCAGGCCACCAAGGAAATGATCCAGTCAGCCACGAATCTGGCGACCGCAAATGTGCGGCTTCGGGAGGATATCGAACGCAAAACCCAGATGGACCGGATGCGCAAGGATTTCATCGCTTCGGTGTCGCACGAACTGCAGACGCCGATCAGCCTGATCGAGGGCTACGGGGAAAGCCTGCGCGACAAAAAGGTTCGGGACGAGGAGCGGGATTACTGCCTGGATGTGATCGTGGACGAGTCCAAAAAGATGGGGCGAATGGTGGCCGGGATGCTGGAGATCTCGAAAATGGAATCCGGCCATGTCCGGCTCGAACGCGCTTCTTTCTACCTGGACAGTCTGGCCGCGCACGTCACCCGGCTGTACGGCCAGCGGATCGAAGAAAAAGGGCTTCGGCTGGAACTGGACGCGCCGGCCGATCAGGTCCGGGTCGAGGCCGATCCGGGTCAGATCGACCAAGTCATGACCAACTTTCTCAGTAATGCGGTGCGTCACTCGCCAACCGGCAGTCGCCTAACGGTTCAAGTCAGGGATCTTGGTCCCGAAGGCGCTCTTTTCGCCGTGGAAAACGAAGGCGATACCCTGGAACCGGCTGACCTGGAACGCATCTGGGAGGCATTTTACCGGACTGATCGCGCCCGCAGCCGCAAACTCGGCGGTACCGGCCTCGGCCTGGCCATCGCCCGCACCATTCTGATCCAGCACAACGCCCGTTTCGGCGCTGAAAACACGCCCACCGGCGTCCGGTTTTTCTTTATCCTGCCGGCGGCGAACGAATAGGGAATGAATGAAGGTAAAGAGCCGGCAACGGCTCTTTTTTTATTTTGGGTTTGGGATGGCAGGAGAGAGCTAACTGACGTGGGGAAGCGGGGGAAGCTGTCTGGCCGCTGGGCCACGACCCGTCGCCTATCCTTCTCCGGCTTGCTTCGGATTGCAGAACCAACCTGGGACACCCGGCATCCGTGCCGGGTCCCGGGTGCTCGGCATCCATGCCGAGCAGAACCCGCAATTGAGCCCTCAGCTACGCCGGGATGTATGTACGGCTCAGCTTCTACGGGCTCAGCCGAAACCAGCTTCCCCCGCTTCAGAATGCCTGAATGTCCCTGTAATCCTTTAAAGAGTGACCCACCCACCCCGCTGAGGAATGAGCCTGACGACTCCAGCCGCACTTTGGATACATCACTGCATCCTCATCGTCTGAAGCCGCCCTCACTAGCTATGGTCCACAACAACGTAAAAAAAGCTGGACGAACTCTGATTCATATATCAGGCCTATATTAGACACCGGCAACCGTTTATTTATGATAAGGTTCACCGTAACGGTCTAATCCGACAGGTGAAAACAAGGCAGACTACCGCGCGTCTCTCGCTTCCTTCAACGATCCTAAAACTGCTCAGGTAGTTTCCCAACAACCGTTGTCGTTTTTTGGTTTTCGCCAGAAAGCCCAATTTTATGGTAATCATTCATGCAAGGCGCACCCAGGGCGTAGTAGACCTCGCGTTTATCAAGATCGAATGCGGCAGACCACAGGGTACCATGCAATGACAGATATTCGTGATCACACACGCCATGCGGCGCGTGGCTCGAAAGAACGTTTTTAATCTTCGCCATGTCAACGGTCTCATCCTGTTCGATTCGGGAACTAGCAAACCGGTAACGGTCCAGGGAATTCTTCGATAGAAAAGCTTGCTCGGCCTCCATTTCCGGTAATACATAGTGATTGGTGGTCACGATAAACCCATTAGCTGGTTGCCTGATTCCGACCTTGGGCGGGCTTACTTCCACAACGACTGCCTGTTCTGGATCAGCAATAAGAAAGTTGGTCGTTCCCTGGTGTGGAATCCGCTTGATCAAAGCGATCGCTTCATTAGCGTTTCTACATTGGTCCAGCAGGATTCTTACAACAATCGGAAAGAAGAACCCATCATCATTTCGACCTTTACCGACCGCAGAGGAAATCCCAACATACAAACCATCGGAATTCATGCCTTCATAACGTCCAAAATAATAAAGTGCCGTACCAACTGTATGTTTTTCTTTGATTGGATGTACCGTTGCTAAACGGTATTGGACAAATAGCTTCGAGTCCAAAAAATCATAATTTCTTCCGACCAAGGTATGATGACCTACAGTCCGCTCTGGCAATACCGCAATTTGAGTGCAGCTTCCCGGCGCAACCGCATGAAATCCATAAGTGCTTAGTTTTACCACTACATCTTTGAAGGGTATCCCGGTCGCTTTCGAAAATCCCTTCATTTCCTGGAGAAGCCCTGGATCGAATTCAGCCAGCAGCTTATGCGCCCTTCCAAAACGCTTATCCGTTACCTCGGCGAAAGCAAAGTTAAGGCGAACGGCCTGGCGTAAATGGGGTTCGACTTCAAGAACCTGCTTGCCTAATTCATATCCGATGGCATAACGGCTTCCTTGAAGGTTGCAGGTTTGAAAGATTACTTTTCTTTCATGCGTTAAAGGATATACAACTGCTCCCACACCAACTGCGATGACAATCAGCATTCCTATTGCCAGTCCTTTGGCGAAGGTTTTCACGAAAGCCATTTTCGCCCCCCGTGAATCCTGTTCTGAAATCTCAGGCTTCAATCATTATCCCCCCCCGTCATGGTATGGCCGGGTCCTTACCCGAAGCACGGCTTCCTTCTTACATTCAGCTGTAAACCGCGCACCACATAATAATGTGTGCTTTTGGGTCGGGCATAGATAAAGTAGACTCCCATTAAAAACATGTAGGTAGGTGCCCCAGGGCCGCCCAGGTCACTTATAACGGTTCAGTTTGATCCAATATCATCGGTCAGCAATTGAAGCCACTCGATGGCCGCGCTGCGGTTAATATAATCACCGACCCGCTCTTTGATTGTAAGGGCTGTAACGATTTTCATAAAAAGCCTTGAAAACAAATCCAGTTTGCTGAGATCAAGCCTGCCGTTGAACAAGCCGATTCCTTGCGGTGTCACAACGCTTGAGGTGTTTAGCAGTAATTCCAGATAGGACTTCGCCGTATGGGTCTTGTCAAAAACAGTTAGGTTCTCTTTGGCCAGCGTGCCCATTTTGAAGCTGGGATCATAGTATACCGATACTGGCGGCAATTCCTCCCCTTCAACCTGGATGACATACAGTAATGTGAGAAAATAATATACCTTGGTGCGGCTAAGCTCCCGTTCATTCTGCCGGATAAATTGTTTAACCGGTTTGTAGAATCCCCCGAAGCGCATCGGCCCGCCCACGAAGACCGTGTCGTATGATGAGATATCCTTAATCGCATCGGTGATTTCCCGGGTCTCAACCTGACACCCTGCCCGGAGCAGCTCGTGCTCCAAGGTTTGTGCGATGTCCGCAGTCGCACCGGAAACGGATCCATAAACAATCAGCGCTCTCTTCATTTTCTCCTCCTCGTCAGCATCCAGAAGCCGCCCGGCTTCGTGCCGTCTATAATTTCAAAATGCCCGATCCGATCCACCTGGCCACCGCAATAATCCATCAAGCCGACGTATTTCTCACCAATGACCACCGACTTGCATCGGTCAGACAACTCGTTATCAAAAAGCTGGACGAACTCTGATCCATAATCCGGCCTTGATTAAACACCGGCAACCGTTTATTTATGGTACGGTTCACCGGAACGATCTCATCCGGTAAGTTGCCCTCACGCGCCAGTCTTCCGGCCAATATAACGATAGCCGAATAGCGCTAAATAGCTCAACAGAGACACCACGGCTATTACTACCAAACAACCACTCAGACTCAACCGATGCGGCAGTCCGGACAGCATCCCCCAACCGATGATAATCCAGTGAATCATGTATAACGAAGTCAGGTTATCGCTCAAGAAGCTGACCATCCCGATTCGGCCGCTGATGCCCGCTCGGCGGCACACCAGCTCTACAGTGCTGACATATAAAATGGCAAATCCTATCATAGCAATGGTTCCGCCATAACCAGCCCGGTAATAGTCACCAAAGTGAAAGCCGATATTCGTCAGTCCCCAAGCAACTCCCCCAATAAAAATGAACCCACCGATGCTTCTGGCAGCCGTAAAAAACGCGGAGGTTCCGTTGGAGACAATGAGCCACTGTCCAAAAATATATCCTGCCAATGGATATACGAGCCAGGGAAACAGGGGAAAACTGACGTGAAATCCATTGCCCCATAACAGATCCAGTATCCAGTCCAAAGGAGCCAACCCGCTTTTGATGCCCCACAAATAGGGCGAAATCACGATCACCGCAATCAAGAGAAGCATGACAAAAATGGGCCGTCGAACAAAGTGACGCATCAGGGTAAGCAGACCCAGCGCTATTCCCGCGAACTGGAGAATATCTACATTGCGAAAAAACAATTCCCGGGTCCATGGAAGCCATAAATCAGCCGAAGCCCCAAGGTACTGCGCAAGCTCGGTGGGTAATATGAAGCGCAAAAGACTCAGTAGGTATCCCAATAAAACGAGTTTGAGACCGCGAATCAGATAATAGGGCATATTCTGAGGATAAGAATAGACAAAAAGCAGTCCCATTATGAACATGAAGGTGGGCGCCCCAGGAGCAGTACCGCAAAGCATAATGAAAAGCGCAATCGGCTGTTTGAGCGTCGCCGGGCTGGCATAAATCATTAGCGAATGGAGGATGATCATCGCCAAAATAGCCAGACATCGTATGATATCAAGCGAGGCTAACCTCACATAACGCCGCTGCGGATCAACGGCAAATGGAGTAAGCAGGAACCCCAGGCTCGATTTGTTCATCAAGGGAATCCTCCAATGCTTGTTTTCATTGTCATCAATAAAACCCTTCGGCGGGCGGCCAGCCGCAGCTGCCCACCAAGTGATACCTGCAATTGCAGCACTCATCGCCGTCAGCAAGCGTTTTGGTGCGTTCAAATCCGGTTCCCATGTAATGAGCAAGCAGATAATCCATGCGGCATATCATTGGGAACATTCCCAAAGCATCGAAGTCTCTGCCCAACTTCAGCATCCCGCACTCAATAATGTCGATCTCAAAACTGTTTTTACTGATTTCACGATATGTAATCTTCCAGTCATAGGGATGCAGATTGTTTAATCGTGATCTTTCGGCGTGTCTTGCCGCTTTTCTGCGAATCCCCCCCAGGTAGCTTCGTTTGGATAGCGGCATCAGCCATCCTGGGACTATTGTTATCAAGTGTTCGTTAATGGCCCAGATCACTTCTCCAGCCTCATTGTTCGATAGCCCTAACTCCTTCAATGCTTTATACCACGCAATGTAGGCTGGGCAGAAGTCATAGTTAAAAGCAAATATACTGTTCCCGATATTCGGAACTTCGGGTAAAATCCGCGCCAGCCATTGATCGGATTCATCTTTGAATCCATGCCAGAATTGAATGCCGAACTTATGAATCATCCATTTCTTTGACCGGGCCATCGAAGCCTTATAAATCAGACTGGTGCTTCTCATTCCGTAACAATCCCTTCGTACAGGTATCCCAATCCTCACCCTCGATCGGTTACTTATGGTACGGTTCTCCGTAACAGTCTAATCCTATAGGCGTTCAAAAAGCCTACGCTGTAGGTTTTTCGTCACATTGTCCATGTTATCTCGGGTCACTTCGAAATTGAACCCCCGTGCTATGCATTCAAAGGACTCATCGTGAAATGCAAGGAAGTAGTGCTTCATATTGTCCCAATGGTCGGCATCGAAGCATCTGTGACTGGCTTGAATCTCCCGCTCCTCGTTTAACCATCTTGAGTTTTTGATGATGTGCGCTCCATAACCATCCAATCCTCTGTTGTATAACGGATGCCCTGGCCAAGTCTCGTCGTTGACTCCACCAAATTTGAATGAGTAGCACCAATCAAATTCCACAACTGCAATCAAATCTCGTCCCTCATCATATGATTCCGTGTCCGGAAAAAGCGACGCATCCCACCTGGGATGGCTATCATTCACATAGTAGGCGAGAAAATTTCTATGCCCATTGGAAACGACATGCGGAAGGGGTGCCCCGGTGTCCCAAGGAACTACCCACTCACATTCTATTGCCGTTTCTTTACCCTGAAGCAGCGAGACTGTTCGCTCCAAAGCTGTAACCTCATCGAGAACATCCGAATTCCAGCCCGACTTCCTCCATCTACGTCTAGCACTAGCTAGCCGAATTCGAAGAAACAACGCCCGTATCCAAGAAATCATCTAAGCCCCTCCCCTCAAGGTTCTCTAACGCGGCTGATCCCTAAATGCGAATTCTTCTTCGTCATCATTCAGCGGTGGTTGCGAATTCAATTCCCTTGATGCTCCGATTAACCGGTCTTCTTCATCAAGGTAGCGAAGAGTACGCTCAACATCTTCCCTTCGGTAACTTCTTACGATGATCATATGGGGAATATGCAGTCCTGGGGGATCAAGATCCGGTCGTCCGAGAGACGAAAGGAGCCTTTCAGGCGTATAGAGAATGCACCATCTGCGACTGCCGTCACTGAGATCGAAACTGACTTCAATCCAATTGGGGTCAGTTCCGTCATCATCTTCAGATACGTGGTCATCGAACGTCCAATCAACAAGAGCCGGCACCGGTTTGCACTCAAAATCGAAGCAACCTGCACTAAACCACCGGGTTCTCCCATTCTCCCCTTTGACTTTGACCTGTCCCTTTTCTTGATCCTCGTCAAGAATCTCGTAAGTATTGCCTCGAACTAAAGCCTCAGAGTAAACCCCCGCTGTTCTACAAGTGGCTTTTCTCATTAACTACCTCCACTACAGGCATTTAGTACTTTTATACTGCCATCGGTCCCTGTGCTTTAAGTTCTGGTACGGTTATGACCTGGTTATCGCGGATAATCTTACGAACCCACAAATCCCGATTTTACCGTGTTCTCCCTTGCCGTCGTGTCTGCTGTGTAGCCAAACTATCTTCCACCTTGCCGCTAAGAACACCCCACAAGAATCTCACAACAACGGCTTCCATGCCCACACCCATGATCGGTTACTTATGGTACGGTTCTCCGTATCTTAAGCCAATGTAACACTTGCGACGGCATACAATTCGGCAGTCTCCACAAGCATATTCTATCAAATCCTGGGATTTCCCTGCCGAATCAACAGTTTATCGATGCATCCATATCCTGTTCCTTTCGGGTCCAATAGGCGACCAAGCGCCAAAGAGCCGAAGGCTCCTACCTGCCGGGGTGGGCGGGCAATACGCTAAAAGACCTTGGATGACCAACAAGCAAACTCAAGTGGGGACAGGAGGGCAGCGGCGGGCTCGTTGCCGACGAGCCGTCAATACATCCCGTTTTGGGTAAGGATCAATTGCAGGTTCAGTCCGGCATGGAGGCCGGACTCCTGAGACCCGGCACGGAAGCCGGGTGTCTCAGGTTGGTTCTGCAATCCTTACCCAAAACGCGGATGTATCGGCGAGGAGGCGTAGAGCCCGCCGCTGCCCTCCTGTCCCCACTTGCCCCGCTAGCCTACTCAATCCGTTCGACCCAAACGAAACCAAGCTGAGAAAGATCACTTTCCGATCTTTCTCAACCAAATTCCCCTTGACAGCCACCCCATCTTTCTAAAAGAATTATATATATAAACTTTATATATCAAGGGGGTTGCGCATGGTCGAGTTTATCATCCTGGGATGCCTGAAAATGAGAGACATGACCGGCTATGAGATCAAAAAAACCATGAGCTTCAGCACCACCTTCTTTTCCCACGTCAGCTTTGGCAGCATCTATCCGACCCTGAAGCGCCTGGAAGCCGACGGACTGGTCACGTCGGACGAAAGCACCGAGAACGGGCGGCTCAAAAAGAGTTATGCCATCACGCCGGACGGACGAAAGGCATTCGACGATTGGCTGCGCAGCCCGCTGCCGCAGTTGGTCATTAAGTACGACATGCTGGTCCGGCTGTTCTTTGCCCGCAACCTGGAACCGGAGCGTCTGCAGGAAATGATTACGGAACACATTGATCAGCTGCAGGAACTGTCCGACGATCTGACTTCGGTCAGGGGCGGGCCGGGACAGAAAGGCGATAAGTTTCAGAAGTACACCATCGAATTCGGCCTGGACTTCTATGCTTTTCTGATGAAATGGTTCGAAAAAATAGGGGCCGATCTGGCGGCCGAGGAAGCCGCCGATATCGAATCTGGAGCTGAAAAGAAAATCCAATAGGTACGGTGAATTGATCATGAAACGATGGGAGTGATTGGCATGTCAGCATTTGACGCGGTGGTCATCGGTGCCGGAAATGGCGGTCTGACCGCAGCCGCGAGCCTGGCCCGGGCGGGCGTCAAGACCCTGCTGCTGGAGCGGCACAACATCCCCGGCGGCTGTGCGACCTCATTTTGCCGGGGACGCTTCGAATTCGAGGTGGCCCTGCACCAGTTGAGCGGACTGGGCCTGCCCGAAAATCCGGGTCCCCTGCGCACCTTTTTAAACCAATTCGGTGTGCCGGAACGCTGCGAATTCGTGGCGATGGAAAACCTGTACCGGATCATTGTGCCCGGCAAGCTGGATCTGATCTTACCGGCCAACCGGGAAGGTTCAACGAAAGCCCTGGTCGAGCGGTTCCCGGAGGAAAAAGCGGGGATTGAAGGCCTGATCGACCTGATTTATCGATTTTTCTACGAAATGGCAGGCGCCTTTTTCTTGCGTGATCCGGAACAGAGCGCGGAAAAATACCCGCTTTTGGCCAGGTACGCCCTGAAACCGAGTGCCGAAGTTATGGACGAATTCATCCAAGACCCGCTGTTACGGCTGGCGATGGGCGTCTATTGGAGTTACATGGGCGTTTCGCCCCAATATCTGACCTTTATGGATTACGCGATGCTGTACTTTGCCTACTGGGAATGGAAGCCATATCACGTGAAGCATGGCTCACAGGCCATGTCGAGCGCGATTCTAGACGATTTTCTGGCCCATGGCGGGCAGACCCGCTTCCAGTGTGGGGCCAAAAAGATCCTGATTGAGGATGGCCGGATTGTCGGGGTTGAAACCGAGTACGGCGATGTGATCGAAACCCGGGCGGTGGTTTCGAACGCCTCAAGCCTGGATACCTATGTTGAACTGATTGGCGAAGAACATATCCCCGAAGACCAGTTCAAGGTATTCGCCGGCCAGACCGTCGGTCCATCCTCGCTGACCCTGTATGTTGGGCTGGACTGCCCGCCGGAAGAAGTCGGCATCAACGAAGCGACCAACTTCATCGGCGACACCGTTGATATGGAAAAACAGTTCGCCGCGACTCGCCGGATTGACACCAAAGACGACGCCCTGCTGCTGTCCTGCTATAATCTGGTGGACCCGGACGCGTCGCCTCCGGGAACTTCGCAGATCGCCATTGTAGACCTGCAGTACGCCGAACCCTGGCTGGCGGTGCCGCCGTCCGATTATCACCGGACCAAATTTGAATGCGCCGAAACCCTGCTTCAGCGCGTCGAACAAGTCTTTCCGGGGTTTCGCAGCCATATCGAGGAAATTGAGGTGGCGACCCCGCTGACCCATATGCGCTATCTGAATACCCCGGGCGGCGCAATCTACGGATTTGACCAGTATGCTAAAGACTCGAACCTCTTCATTTCGCAGGCTGCCCCTGTCAAAGGGCTCGCTCTGGCGGGCGCCTGGGCCGGGGCCGGTGGATTCCAGCCTTCGCTGATGTCGGGCGGCACGGCCGCAAAGGCGATTATCCGCTACTTGGGGAAAATGGAAGGGGGAGCGAAATGAGCCAGCGCAAAGACATTCGACCGGAATTGGCCGGCTATCAGGCGGTCAGGCAGGAGATTGAAGCCTGCCGGAAATACGGGCGTGATCACCGGGACGAGCGCGGGGTCAAAGCCGCCGTACTCGATCGGCTGCACCCGAAACAGCTCAAGCTGACCGTCTCGGAAATCATTGCGGAAAACGAGAATGCGAAAACCCTTCGGCTGGTGGCTTCCGGCCGGGTACTTCCCCCGTTCTTAAGCGGGCAGTATCTCAACCTGGCGGTGGCGATTGACGGGATCAGAACCAGCCGGCCGTACAGCATTTCATCCTCACCGACCCAGACTGCCTATTACGACGTTACCGTCGGCCGGGTCGAAAACGGTTTTGTTTCCCATTACCTGCTCGACGAGGTCAAGGTCGGCGATACCCTGACCGCTACCGGCCCGATGGGCAATTTTTATTACAACCCGCTGTTCCACGGCCGCAAGCTGGTCTTTTTGGCCGGCGGAACCGGTGTTACACCGTTCCTGAGCATGATCAGGACCTTCACAGATCAGAACGCGGACCTCGATGTGCTGTTAATCTATGGCTGCCGCAGCCGCAAAGACGCCCTGTTTGAGGCCGAACTCGCTCACCGGGCGGCACGGCACCCCAACTTCAAATACGAACTGGTCCTGTCAGCGCCCGACCCCGGCGACCAGGGGAAGGCCGGACTGATCGACGCCAGATTGATCAAGGAACTGGTCGGGAATCCGGCGGCCGCGACCTTCTATCTGTGCGGTCCGTTTGCGATGCAGCAATTCTGCACCAGTGAACTGGAATCGCTCGGCGTGAAAGGCCGGAGTATCCGGTCGGAAGCCTTCCTGGCTCCTGCCGATGCCTATGCCGATCCGGGCTGGCCAAAGGAGAGACGGCCGGAACAGCCGGTGACCCTGACTGTACAGCGCCCGGATGGCAGCATGCTGACCATTGCCTCCCGGACCGGCGAACCGGTGCTGACTGCCCTGGAGCGGGCAGGATTGTCGGTCCCTAACGGCTGCCGGACCGGGGAATGCAGCCTGTGCCGGATTCGCATGATTGACGGCCAGGTGTTTCAGCCCAGCGGGGCCTTGATCCGCCACTCGGATCGGAGTTTTGGCTTTATTCATTCCTGCCGGGCCTATCCGCTGACTGATTTGACCCTGGTTATCTGAGCAAAACCAACATAACAACCTTTACCATGCGGCCGGGGTTATCCCGACCGCATGGTATTTTTCTGCCCATTTTCGCCAGGCGTGCCGGTTGGACCATCCAACAAAAAAATGCTCAATCGGGAGGATATTCGATAAGCGAAGCGAATAAAATGAATTGCATGACTATTGGCACAAATCGGATAAATAGACGTGTTCAATCGGTCATGCGACGAGGCGGATAGATTTGGCAGGCGAAAGCGAGGTGACACCGCTAAGAACGTCAGGAACAAAGAAAGAGGGGGAAACAGAAAGAATGCTAAAAAAACGTTGGGTTGCGATTGCGTTGGTGGTTTTTCTCCTGACGGGCTTGCTCGTGCTGCCAGGTGCGGCGCCAGTGCAGGCGGCCGTCCGCCAAAACAGCTATCCGATTATCTTCGTCCATGGTTTCGCTGGTTTTGCCCGTACCGCAGGGATCAACTACTGGGGCGGCCTAGCCGACGTACCGGCCTATCTGAGAGCCAACGGCTACGAAGCCTATCCGGTCGCGGTGGGCCCGTTTTCCAGCAACTGGGACAGAGCCTGTGAGCTGTATACCGAGATCAAAGGCGGCACCGTCGATTATGGCGCGGCACACGCTGCGAAGTACGGCCACCTTCGGTTCGGCAGGACCTATCCCGGTTTGGTTCCCGGCTGGGGTCAGCCGGATGCCGGCGGCCAGCTCAAGAAGGTCCACCTGATCGCGCACAGCATGGGCGGGCAAACCTCCCGGGTGTTCCTGCAGCTGCTTGAGCAGGGCTCGACCGAAGAATTGTTGTACGCGGCCGAACACCCGGAAACCGGTGCGGCGTCCGATCTGTTCGCTGGCGGCAAATCATGGGTTGATGGCCTGATGACGGTATCTACGCCGCATGACGGCAGCACCCTGGCCTATGCGGTGAATGGCATGGCTCCGTGGCTGCAGCAGGCGTTTGCCGCGATTGAAATGATTTTCGGCGCGATTCTCGACCCACTTTACGATTTTTACCTGGACCAGTGGGGCGTTACCCGTCAGCCGGGCGAGTCCTTCTCGGCCTATTGCGCCCGGATTAAGACCAACAGTGTCTGGCAGCGCACCAAGGACCTCAGCTCCTGGGATCTTTCGCCTGAAGGCGCACAGGAACTGAACAGCTGGGTTGAGGCACAGCCGGATGTCTATTACTTCTCCTGGTCCACCAAATCAAGCATGAAGGACATTTTTACCGGGCATCAGATTCCGAATATCTATATGAATCCGGCCTGGTACGGCAATACGATGCACCTTGGCGCTTACACCGGCGGCGGACCGGGAAAGGTTACGGTCGATAAAACCTGGTGGGAAAACGATGGCTGGGTCAACGTTCGTTCCATGAACGGCCCGAAGATCGGCAGTTCCGATCAGATCGTCACCTTTAACGGAACTCCGCAGATCGGGAAATGGAATCATCTCGGGTTGAAAAAGGATTGGGACCATACTGATATTATCGGCATCGGCACGTTGTGGCCGGTGAAGGGATTCTATCTGGATCAAGCGCGTCTGCTGGGCACGCTGCCTCAATAACCCGAGCGTCTGCCAACGAATACGGAAAACGGCCGGGGGGAAACCCCGCCGTTTTTTTTGTGGGTTTCGCGCGGCGCAATCATGGGGATCAGCTGGTCCACAATGCCGAATATCCGGCGTTTTGTAACCATGAAGCCGTCCGCACATATGATAACAGAAGAATTATCCGAGTTGCGGATGAAAGGAGCCGACGATAACGGATGAGCACTCTGATTTTGAACCGGCCGGTGATTGCCATTGCGGGGAGTTCAGGCAAGACAACGACCAAGGAAATGATTGCTTCAATCTTAAAAACCAGATGGACCATCTTTAAATCGGTCAGCAATCGAAACAACCGCCATGCAACTGCACGCCACATCCGCCAGATCAACCGGACCCACCGCGCTGTCGTACTGGAATTCGGCATGTCCTGGGCCGGCCACCTGCGCAAGCACTGCAGCATGATTCAGCCCAACCTTGCCGTCATTACAGTGGTAGGACAATCTCATATCGGAAACTTCGGCGGGTCACTCCCGCGCCTGATCAAAGCCAAATCGGATTTGATCCGGTATATGAAGCCGACCGGGACACTGTTCCTGAATGCGGACGATCCGAATACGCCGCTGCTGCTTCAGGCCGCAAACGGCTACCGGGGCCGGGTGTATAAGGTAAGCCTGGAAGGACGCGGAGATTACAACGCATCGAATATCCGCTGGGTTCAGGGCGGCATGCGGTTCAGCGTGGAACTTGACGGCGAGCCGGAGTCCTTCTTTATCCCCATCTATGGCCGTCACAACATCTACAACGCCCTGTTTGCAATCGGTGTCACACGTCGTCTGGGTTTTTCAACGGCAGAGATCCGGCGCGGCCTGCGGCACTTTTTCAGAGTTGGCGGCCGTCTGAACATTTACGCCATCAAGCCGGATGCGCGCGTAATCGACGACAGTTTTAACGCCAATCCCAATTCGGTGAAAGCCGCGCTTGAGGTGCTGTCCCATATTGGAACCGGAAAGAACATCGCCGTTCTCGGGGGCATGTACGAGCTCGGGCCGTTGACCCGATCGGGCCACATCAGTGTCGGCACGTATTTGAGCCGGCAGAAAGTCGATTTATTATTCACCTTTGGCGATAAAGCCCGCCTGATTGGAGAAGCCGCGGTGCGCGCCGGATTTGATCCATTTCGGGTCCGCCATTACACCAGCCGTAAACTGATGCACCGGGATCTGGTTAAAGAAATTGGGCCTGAAACAACCATTCTGGTCAAAGGCTCTAATGTCGCCCACATGGTCCTGACAGTCAACTATCTCAGACATCAGCGGGCTTTGAAGCTTGAAAATGTGTAGATGTATCCGCAAAATGCCGGGAATCCTGTGGAAATTCACTAAAATGTTCTGCTAAAATAGGATTTAATTCGATAAGTCGAAAATTTGGCAATTGGGAAACCGATACTTGCTTGCTGCACGAGCTGACGCTTTATCGCCGGAGCTTCCTGAATGACCAAAATGACACACACCCGGAGCCGGGCTTATCAGACGATGCTGTACCGGGGAACCGGAATTGGTTATTCCGAAAATGCATATGGTGGAATCCATACTGCGAAAAGCGATGCGGACCACCCGAACTTAATCGGTGGGAGAATATCTGAGCAAAAGCTGACAACCGGAGAACCGGCTTTTGATGCAGGCATTCATCAATGCAATGATCAAACCACTGAGTCTTTTCGGGACGTTCGCATTTTGATTTTACACGGGATCGATTCGGCAAGTGGTCCGATCGACGAAACAAGCTAATTATGGGAGGAGGGGGCGGTATGGGCCCAATTCGGGTTCTGGTGGTTGATGATTCGGCCATGGTCCGTAAGATGCTGACCATTGAACTTTCTAAAGACCCCGAAATCGAGGTCATTGGTGCCGCGCCGGATCCTTATGTTGCCAGGGACAAGATTGTGCTGGAAAAACCCGATGTAATTCTGCTGGATGTCGAAATGCCCAGGATGGACGGGTTGACCTTTCTGCGCAAGTTGATGAAGCATTATCCAAGCCGCGTGATTGTGGTCAGTTCTCTGGCCGAAGCCGGCGGCGAGGTCGCATTGAAAGCGATTGAGTATGGCGCACTGGAGGTAATCAGTAAACCGGCGGCGTCCTATTCGGTGTCTGAAATGTTGGAACAATTGGCTGAGAAAATCAAAGCGGTAGCCCGGGTCCCGGAGTGGCGGCTTCAGCGCCTTACAACGGCGCAGCCGCTGCAGGCTCAGTCGCGACCACGGGAATCCCTAATTCGTACGACGCATAAGATCGTGGCAATCGGTGCCTCAACCGGCGGAACCGAAGCCTTGCGTGAAGTCCTGGAGCGCATGCCTGCGAATAGTCCCCCCATTGTGGTCGTACAGCATATGCCGCCGTATTTCACGAAATCGTTTGCTCAGCGGCTGAACGAGATCTGTGCAATTCATGTCAAGGAGGCGGAGGACAACGAAATCGTTTCCGCCGGGAAGGCTTTGATTGCGCCAGGGAACTATCACCTGGAAATCGTACGAAGCGGTGCGGTTTACCATACTTGTCTGAGCCAGGGGCCAATGGTTCACCACCAGCGGCCATCAGTAGAAGTACTGTTTCATTCGGTTGCCCGGTTTGCGGGCAAGAACGCCATTGGGGTTATTCTGACCGGCATGGGAAAGGATGGCGCCAAGGGACTTTTGGCGATGCGGAAAGAGGGGGCTTTTACCATTGCCCAGGACGAGGCAACCTGTGTCGTTTTTGGGATGCCAAAGGAAGCGATCGAAATCGGTGCGGCCGTTAAAATCGCACCGATTGAACGCATTGCGGATGAAGTGATGCGTAATCTGTAAGCCTGGGGCATATGCCGGGGCGCTGAAAACAACCTGGAAAACGTATCGCACACACGGACCTCCATGGGCGCCGCCGGATCGGCGGCGCCCATTTCCTGGGGCCGGGAGCGATGTGCCCGGCTGTATTTGACATCGGTAAAATCAGCCGCCTATAATCTAGGTATCCCTTAACCGGGAAATGCATATCACCACGGCAGTGAATGGGAAGAGTACGTTTTCCTTCCATCAGAGAGGAACGGCCGGCAGGCTGAGAGCCGTTCCGGGACCAAGGAAAACCGAAAGTGCGCCCTGGAGCCGGATGACGGATGTGTCACGGGTGGTCTCGTTATCGGCCGTATAAGTGGAGCCCAGGCTCAAGCAGAGTGGAACCGCGAGGAAATCCCTCGTCTCTGCCGACCGGGGGCTTTTTTATTTTTCTTTCGAACAAATGATGAAAGGATGAACCGGGTATGAGCTGGATCAAAACCGTGCGCAGTGACCTCAACACCATCTTGAAACGGGACCCGGCTGCCCAAAGCCGACTTGAGGTTGTGCTCTGTTACCCGGGTTTTCATGCCGTACTGTTTCACCGGCTGGCGCATGCGCTGTACCGGAAGCGCCTCTTTTTACTGGCCCGGGTTGTGTCCCAGATTTCGCGGTTTTTTACGCAGATTGAGATTCATCCCGGGGCGACTATCGGCTGCGGCTTTTTCATCGACCACGGTGCCGGTGTCGTCATTGGCGAAACAGCTGAGATCGGTGACTGGGTCACGATTTATCAGGGGGTTACCCTGGGCGGGACCGGAAAGGAAAAGGGCAAACGTCATCCAACCATCGGCAATCACTGTGTGGTCAGCACCGGGGCCAAGGTGCTCGGTTCGATCACGATCGGGGACAATGTCAAGATTGGCGCCGGTTCAGTCGTTCTGAAGGATGTACCGCCCAACTGCACCGTGGTTGGGGTGCCTGGCCGGATTGTGATCGACAATGGTGTGCGGGTCTATACGGATGACGAAGAGGCCGATCTGGATCATAATCTGCTGCCTGACCCGGTCGCGGAAGCCATCCAGACACTGACCGACCGGATTGCCCAGTTGGAGGAAAAGTTGGCCTTACAGGAGGGGAACCACGCATGATCAGGGTTTACAACACCCAAAAACGTCAGAAAGAAGAACTTCATACCGTTGCGCCGAACCAGGTGAAGATGTATGTATGCGGCCCGACCGTCTACAATTACATCCATCTCGGCAATGCCCGTCCGCTGGTGGCATTCGACGTAATCCGGCGCTATCTTTCGTTTCGCGGGTATGCTGTGACGTATATTCAAAACTTTACCGATGTGGATGACAAAATCATCAACCGGGCGCGCGAGCAAGGCGATGACCCGGTCGCGATGGCGGCCCGCTACATCGAGGAATACTTTAAGGATGCCGACGCGCTCGGAGTTCGCCGGGCCGATTTGCATCCCAAGGTCAGCGAGCATATCCCGGAGATTATCAACATGGTTCAAGGCCTGATCGACCGCGGCCATGCCTACGCTGTGGACGGCGATGTCTATTTCCGGGTGGCTTCCTTTGCAGACTATGGCAAGCTGTCCGGCCGCTCCATCGACGAAATGCTGTCCGGTGCCCGGGTCGAAGTGGACGAGCGCAAAGAAGCGCCGGTCGACTTTGCCCTGTGGAAAGCCGCCAAACCGGGCGAACCGAGCTGGGACAGCCCATGGGGCCCCGGCCGTCCCGGATGGCACATCGAATGCTCGGCCATGTCGGCCAAATATCTGGGTGAGACCTTTGATATTCACGGCGGCGGCGCCGATCTGGTCTTCCCGCATCATGAAAACGAATTGGCGCAATCCGAGGCCTTTACCGGCAAACCTTTTGTGAACTACTGGCTTCATAACGGCTTTATCACCGTCAACAAAGAAAAGATGTCCAAATCCCTGGGGAACTTCTTCATTGTCAGGGACATCCTGGACAATTTCCCGGCGCCGGTGGTGCGCTTCTACCTGGCGGCGACCCATTACCGAAGCCCGCTCGATTTTGACGACACCAAATTAGAAGAAGCCGGCCGCGCGCTGGAACGGCTGCGCACCGCTCGCACGCTGCTCAAAGAAGCACTCGACCAGTATAAAATTAATGCCGATCCTGCCGAGTCAATCGAAGAACTGCTGGCGAAGGTCGATGAGTATGCGAGGAATTCGCCGCTGGCAAACCAGGCCGCGTCACTCTTTGCGAGTTTTACGGCCGTCGTGGCCGAGGTGCGCGCCCGGTTTATCGAAGCGATGGACGACGATTTTAATACGGCTCAAGCGGTGGGACATCTTTTTGACCTGGCCAGGGAGATAAATAGCTACATTCAGTCATTTGGGCCGATGAGGAATCAGATTGTCCATGGCACCGAAGGCCATATACGGTCTTCAATGCTTTCGATCAACTGGATGATGCTGAACCGTGCCGCGCAGACCTTTGACGAACTGGCTGCGGTACTCGGGATCAGCCTAGAAAACCGGGCCGATCTCACTGGCGTGCTCTGGAATGTGCTGGAAGCGGCGGTGAAGATCCGGGAAGGGGTCCGGAAAAATAAGGACTTCGCGACTTCCGACCGGATCCGCGACCTGCTTAGCCAACGTGGGGCAGTGCTCGAAGACAGTAAAGAAGGTACGCGCATCCGACTGAACGGGCAGCCCGAGCTGAATGAAATCATGGATGATCTGATCATGGTCCGGAAAGAACTGCGTGCGCAGAAGAATTTTACCGGCGCCGATTTGCTGCGTGACCAATTGGCCGCAGCCGGTGTGGTGTTGGAAGATACGAAAGAAGGCTGCCGATGGAAGATCAGCGCGAATTAACACCCAACCTGACGTTGCCCCTGGCTGAGGTCAGCCAGCTTTCCCCTCTGGTTCTGGCCTACATCGGGGACGGGGTATTTGAACTTGCGGTACGGACCCGGCTGGTGCATGCCGGCATCCGAAAACCTGACGAACTGCACAAAGCAGCGGTCCGCCAGGTACGGGCCGAAGCCCAGGCGGCGCTGGCCCGGGCCTTGGAACCCCGCCTGACCGAAGCCGAACTGGATCTGATCAAGCGCGGCCGCAACGCGAAAGGCCGCACCCCGCAGGGCACGACCAGCATTGCCGATTACCGGCTCAGTACCGGCTTCGAAACCCTGCTCGGCTATCATTACCTGGCAGGAAACCGGGAACGTTTAGCCGAAATACTGGATTGGATCTTCGCGCTGCAGTAGGAAGTGTCACAAGAAAAACGTCTCCGCGTGATACTTCTATTATTAAGGAGGCCATTATTCATGAACGTCAGGCTGATTGCATCCACTCCCGATCCTGAGAAGATGGTCGCACTGGCCGGCCGTATGTGCTATTCAAACCGTGGGGCCGAGAATTTGGGACAAAACCTCGGACCGGATGAAGTGGTCCGGATGGTGGATATGCTAACCGATGTGGGGCACTTTTCCCCAACCGAGCATGCCAGCTTCACCTTTGCGGTGGAAGGCATCAGCCGGGCCTGCTCGCACCAGCTGGTAAGGCACCGGATCGCGTCGTATTCGCAGAAATCTCAGCGCTACGTGAGCGAAGCCGGGTTCGAGTATATCGTACCGCCAACCGTGGCCGCAAACCCGGAAGCGATACAGATCTTTGAAGACCAGATGCGCCAGATTCACGAAGCCTATAAAAAACTGGCTGAGCTGGTCCCCAGGGAGGATGCCCGGTATGTGCTGCCGAATGCCGCCGAAACCAAGGTCATGATGACATTCAATACCCGTTCCTTACATAACTTTTTCCGCCAGCGGCTGTGCCTCAGGGCGCAGTGGGAAATCCGCGACATGGCGGAACTGATGCTCGAAGAAGTCCGGGCCGTCGCGCCGCACCTCTTTGGTAAAGCTGGCCCGTCCTGCGAGACGGAGGGCATCTGCTGGGAAGGCGATAAAACCTGCGGGCGTTGTGAAGACGTCCGGGGAAGGTAGTGGAAAAGCAAATGGCGGAACGCATTGAAGGGATAAACAGCATCCGCGAAGCCATCGTGAGCGGTCGGAAAATCCACCGCATCATGGTTGCGCGCGGTGCATCGGGCGAAGGCGTGAAGACCGTCCTGACCCTGGCCCGGGAGAAACGGATTCCGATCGAAGAAGTGGACCGCGGCAAATTGGATGACAGCGGCCACAGCCAGGGAATTGTCGCCGAAGGCGCGGACTACCGCTACTATGAAGTGGACGACCTGTTAAAACTTGCGGCTGACCGTGGCGAACCGCCGTTCATCCTGCTGCTCGACGGGATTGAGGACCCACAGAACTTGGGCGCCATCATTCGAAGTGCAGAATGTTTCGGCGTTCACGGGGTGGTCATTCCGAAACACCAGGCCTGTGCCGTCACCCCGGCCGTCAGCCGGGTATCCGCCGGCGCTGCCGAGCATATGCGGGTTGCCCAGGTAACCAATCTCATTCCGGTGATTGAAGCGCTTAAGAAAGATGGTCTCTGGGTCGTTGGCACCGACGCCGACGCCGATACCGATCTTGCTGCTTTTTCGCCCCCTGAAGCCGCGGCCGTCGTGATCGGCAGCGAAGGCAAAGGCATGCGCCGTCTGGTTCGGGAGCGCTGTGACTTCATGGTCAAAATCCCATTAGCCGGCAGGGTCCAATCCCTGAACGCCTCTGTCTCCACTGCCGTCGTCCTCTACGAAATCGCCCGCCACCGCCGGAAAGGGTAATATAACCTGCCGGTTCTCACCGTGGGGTGATACACGGGGACATTCTAACTGTATCAGACCAAGATATACTCTTAGGAAGGTCCCCGCGTATTCCGTAAATATTAAGCTCCCACAAATAAACAGACCGGCTTCTCATTCCTAGGCAAACTGGCTTGAAGCGGCTTAACCCAGTGAGTGCCGTCACGCCCCGAAAAAACAAGGACCTGATCACTCTGCCGGCCCGGGAGTCAGGTAGGCGTTCACCCTGACTCCCGAAAGCACCGCCAGTTTCCTCAACATCACCAAACAATCTCGCCGAAGCCGCCAGTGGCCTAATTATCTCAATACCCAGGCGGGAGCGGGTTATCCGCGCCAAGCCTTTCACCAGGCGTTCTTTAACCGCAAGGCCCCGTTCGCCCGATTCATCAATAGGAATGTGGCACTTCTCCGATAACCCCTGAATTTTCCTCGATTACCCGAAATCTGTTTTGGAGGGTGCACCTATTTGTCGTAAACTTGAGGAAATAGGCGCAATCCCAAGGAAAAACAAGAGCGGAGCCTGTCTTGACGGCGGAAAAGACCACACGCTATAATAAGAATGCCCATGGACAGGGCTTATCACACCGAACACGCATTTTCACGGTATTCTGACGAATCCGGAGGCGGTCGAATGAGCATTTTGGCCCAAAGATACGCAGTCACTTTTGAAGAATTGGCTGACGAGGACGTTGTGGAACTGGCTCAAACCAATGACCAGCTCGCGACTGAGTATCTCGTAGACAAGTATAAGAACTTCGTGCGGGCCAAGGCGAGATCCTATTTCTTAATTGGTGCCGATAAAGAGGACATCATTCAAGAAGGCATGATTGGCCTGTTTAAGGCTATTCGTGATTACAAGGGCGATAAGCTGACTTCCTTCAGGGCTTTTGCCGAACTTTGCATTACCCGTCAGATCATTACCGCGATCAAGACCGCGACCCGGCAGAAACATATTCCGCTGAACTCCTACGTTTCATTGAATAAACCGATTTACGACGACGAATCGGACCGCACCCTGATGGACATCTTGTCCACCACCAAGATCACCAACCCGGAAGAAATCATCATTAGTAAAGAAGAATTCTTCTGCATCGAGCAGAAAATGGGCGAGATCCTGAGTTCGCTCGAGTGGAAAGTGCTCATGGCCTACCTGGAAGGGAAATCTTACCAGGAAATCGCCTGCGACCTGAAGCGGCACGTCAAATCGATTGACAATGCCTTGCAGCGGGTCAAGCGCAAGCTGGAGAAATATCTGGAAGATAGAGAAGAAATCTAACGAACCCCCGGCCAGCCCGTGTTTTGCGGCGCTGGCTTTTCTCTGCCCTCATTTCTTGACATTCAATAGGCGGCTGGTATAATAGATATTGCGCTCGAGCGCCGACGTAGCTCAATTGGCAGAGCAGCTGATTTGTAATCAGCAGGTTGCGGGTTCGAGTCCCATCGTCGGCTCCAGACAATTTGTTCTCCCGTGGAGGGATACCCAAGAGGCTAAAGGGGGCAGACTGTAAATCTGTTGGCGCCGCCTTCGCTGGTTCGAATCCAGCTCCCTCCACCATAAACTTCATAAACAACGCGGGGTGGAGCAGTTGGTAGCTCGTCGGGCTCATAACCCGAAGGTTGTCGGTTCAAATCCGGCCCCCGCAACCAAGCCCTTATAGCTCAGTCGGCAGAGCGTATCCTTGGTAAGGATAAGGTCACCGGTTCAAATCCGGTTAAGGGCTCCATTTTCATGGCGGCGTAGCTCAGTTGGCCAGAGCATGCGGTTCATACCCGCAGTGTCCGCGGTTCGAATCCGTGCGCCGCCACCATGACCTTAATGGGAAGTGACATATTGCTCACTTCCTTTTTGGTGTATAAAGCCCGCGGTCTTTCAAAATTGATTACCAGTGAAGGAAAGGTGGACTTTTCAATGGCTAAGCAGAAATTCGAAAGAAACAAGCCGCATGTAAACATAGGCACGATCGGTCACGTAGACCACGGCAAGACGACGTTGACGGCGGCAATCACGACTTGCCTGTCGAAGTTCGGTCAGGCAA
>JBLMZI010000002.1:0-261543 GCA_050258755.1 Solirubrobacterales bacterium
CATGGATGCCGGGCGGAACCCGCAACCCGAAGCAAGCCGGCGAAGCATAGGCGAGGAGGCGAAGGTTTCCCATGGACCAGCTTGCCCTCCGCCGGCTGTCACTTCCAGCCTCAGTCGTAGGAAAGATCTGAATCGCTCCGAGCCTGGATTCGCTGCCGGCTTTCGGAAACCGTAAACACGATCAGCCCGGTCCAGATTAGCGCAAACGAAATCAGATGGATGCGGGTGAACGGCTCGTGCCAGAGGAAAACGCCGAGCAGCAGGCCGATGGTCGGGCTAAAGTACTGCAGGAAGCCAACCAGGGTCAGAGACAGCCGAAGCGCGCCGCTGGCGAACAGGAGCAGCGGGATGCCGGTGACACCCCCGGCGCCGATCAACAGCAGCACGACCGGCAGCGGTGCGGAAAGAAAAGCGCCGGCGCCGATGGCATGAAGATAGGTCAAATAAACCAGCGCCGGGAGCCCAAGGATCATGGTTTCGAGGGTCAGACCCGTGGTCGCGCTTGCATGAACCGTCTTCTTCAAAAGACCGTAGATGCCAAAGGTAAAGGCAAGCATCAGGGCAACCCAGGGAAGTGCACCGAAGCGGAAGGTCAGATTCAAGACCCCCAGCAGTGCCAGCCCGAAGGCGGCTATCTGCCACCGGTTTAATTTTTCCTTTAAAAAAAGAATGCCGAGCAGAACGCTGAAAAGCGGGTTGATATAGTAGCCCAGGCTGGTCTCGACCACCCGGTTATTCATGACTGCCCAGATGTAGGTGAACCAGTTGAGGTTCAGAAAAAGGGCCGCGGCCGCGATGCCGGTCAACCGCTTCGGAGTCCGAAAAATTTCAGTGATTTCGGTTTTGAAGCTTTGCCACTTCCCCTGAAACGCGATGAGGAAAACCATGAACCCAACACACCAGACGATCCGGTTGCATAAGACTTCCGCTGGCGGTACCGACAGCAGCAGCTTCCAATAAATCGGGAGCAATCCCCACAGGATATAGGCCGCCGAAACCGAAATGGCGGCTCGCAGTTCGTCCATTTGCCGATGCTGATTCATCTGAGTACTCCCGCAGGTTGGCTTTCTCTCATTATAGACCCAAAGCGGGCTTGCGGTAAGGAAATCAGACTGGTTTGATCCCATAAGAAATGTGATGTAGCTCATCGAAACCAGTGGCCCGGTCTCCCGAAACGGCGGGCCTATCCTTCAAGCCTGCCAAGCCAGTCCAGGACCGCTTGTCCCAGCGCGGCCTCACGCCCATTATAGAAATGGTCCGCACCGGCAATTTCGACCAGCGAACAGGCGCCCGGCAAGGCCGCATTGGCCTGGATCGAGCGCATCAATTCCGGGCTCACCGGATCGAAGTCCCGCTCCCCGCGCACGACCAGCATTGGATAATGCGCATTGGCAGCCAACTTCACAACATCAGCCGGTGTATCCGGGCTGTAGTAATCAAGTACCATGCCGGTCGAAAGAATCCAGGGCATGGTATTCCGGCCCTTTACAATCGAAAGTTGATCATAGACCCCGAGTTCCGCAAGTTCCTTCGCTTTCGCGAGCAGGCGTTCATACGGGCTGTCGCCGACCAAATAACGCAGCATTCGGTCAAACGAGGGCGGCGGGCTGAGCAGTACCGCACCTTCAGCCGCCGGCAGCTTTAATGCGTTCATGGCATAAAGTATCTTGGGAACCGACTGGCTGTGCGCCGCCAAAATTATTTTTCGATAGCCGCGTTCTTCGAGGAACCGAACCAATCCGGCCACGTCGTGAACACAATCAATAAACCGGTCCCGGATCAATCCGATGACCGGCTTTTTGTCGCCGTCCGGGGCCGAACCGAAGTCATGGCCGCGGTGATTGGCACTGAAACAAGTATAGCCGTTTGAGGCTAGAATTTCGGGGAGAAAGCCACCCATGCCGGTGTAGAAATTCATCGCCGCACCGGGCAGCAGGATCATCGCCGGGCGCTCCGGGTCCCCTTCGAAAAGTGCGCCATGGAGCGTGACACCATCTTCGGTCAGTACGCTGCACAATTCGGATTTCACGCTTTGCTCTCCCCTTCGCAGCCCTCAGTCTTCGTTCATTCTAACGTAAAATAGAAAGTTGTGCCCTTTTGGGGTTCGCTCTCCGCCCAGATCGACCCGCCATGCCGCTTGATAATCCGGTCAACCACCGAAAGACCAATCCCGCTGCCGCCGAACTCCTCTTCAGTGTGCAGCCGCTGAAACGGTTTGAACAGCCGGGCCGCATACCGCATGTCAAACCCGGCCCCGTTGTCCCGGATATAGAACACCCTGCCGTCCGCCCGGTCTTGGACACCAAACGCGATGACTGGCTCAGCCTGCATCCGGGTATACTTCCAGGCGTTGCCGATCAGGTTTTCCAGCGCGTTCGTCATCAAACGCCGGTCCGCGGTCACCTTCAGACTAGGCTCAATCACAACCTCTACCTTTCTTTCCGGCTCGGCCTCCTGCAGACTCCCGAGAATCTGCCGGGCAATTTCCCCCAGATCCAATTTTTCAAGCATCACATCGGTATTGGTCATCCGCGA
Source organism: Solirubrobacterales bacterium (assembly GCA_050258755.1). Lineage (GTDB taxonomy): Bacteria > Bacillota > Syntrophomonadia > Syntrophomonadales > DTU052 > JBLMZI01. The sequence goes on from JBLMZI010000002.1 coordinate 2,536, forward strand.
AAGCATGAGCAGACCATCCATCATTCCGGTCTGCCGTTCAGCGGCTTCTTTCATCCGTTCCAGCAGGTGGCGTCCTTCCGGCCCCAATCTTTCGCCATACTCTTCAACCAGTATTTCACCGAATCCGAGCAGATGCCGGCTTGGCGCCCGCAGGTCGTGTGCGACCGAATAGATAAATGACTGCAGTTCTTGGGTCCGCTCCTCGACCCGGCGTTCCAGGGTCGCCGTCAGGCAGGCAATCTCCTCCTCCTGCCGCTTGCGCTCGGTAATGTCCTCCACCATGCAGTGAACCCCGACCGGATTCCCATGCGGATCAAGTGATAACCGCAAATAGAGCCGGGCATCGATCTGATGGCCATCGCGGATCCGAAAACGGGTTTCCGTCACCAGCGGTCTATCGCTCTGCAGCAAGTTTTGAATCATATCCTCCCGCTTTTCCGGGTCAATGTATAGCTGTTCGCCGATATCGCTGTACGTATTCATGACTTCTTCCGGGGAATCGTAGCCGAGCATATGCGCAAAAGCCGGGTTGACCTCAACGAAGCGTCCGTCGAAGTTCGATTCGAACAGACCCAGCACCGCGTCCCGATACAGGCTTCGGTAGCGTTCCTCACTCTTGATCAGATCCTCTTCGGCCTGTTTCTGCTCGGTAATATCCTCGATCAGCACCACAAAATAGCCCGGCGCCGCCTTTTCTTCCTTGCGCACCAGCATCGTGGATATCTTTGCCCAGATGACGCGTCCATCTTTCCGGACATAGCGCTTTACCATCACTGCGCTGCGGGTTGAACTCCCGACTGCGATTCGGAAACGCCGGTATTCGTCCTCAACGTCATCAGGATGGGTAACATTGGTCCAATGGATCTGAAGCAGTTCGTCCGCCGAATACCCTAGAATATCGCACAGCTTGTGATTCACCAGCAAAAAGCGCCCGTCCGCGCCGCACAGCGCGGCACCGACCAGCGGCAGCTCGAAAAATTGACGAAAACGGTCTTCGCTTGCCCGGAGCGTCTCCTCCGCACGCCGGTGTGCCAGCCGGTTTGCGATCAGTTTCCCCAGCAGCGCGGTAGCGGCGGGAAAAGCGATGATGACAGGCAGTCCCAGCAGCTTGAAGGCATCCTTCGCAAGACTGCTTGGCAGGGTCAGCATCAGGGTCAGCATCACGCTATGAACGACCAGTCCGAAGCCAAATAGTTCAGTAAAAGTGATCTGCTGAAGCTCGCCGGTCCGGTACCGGCGCCAGAGCATGCCAATGATTGCAGAAGAAAAGATGGTGGAAAGACCCATCCAGATTCCGGCGCCGCCCAGACAAACGCGGTAGGCTGCCGTCATCAGAATGGCCAGAAAGGTTGGCAGCGGGCCGAAGAACAGCCCTGAAATACTGAGGAGTACGGTCCGGGCGTCAAACCAGACACCCGGTGCCATCGTCCACGGGTTCATCATCACAACAATGCCAATGATCCCCAGGAGAATGCCACTCAAAAATTTTTGCCACACCGTCAGCGAATCCCTGCGCCGGAGTGCCAATGCGTCATAAACCATGCCCAATGCCAGCAAGAGTGAAATGTTCACGATAAGTCCTGCGACCATGGAGTTTGACGTCACATCCGCACCACCCTTTCGGCGTACACCGACGGTTTTTGAACTCGGCTATTCAGACCTTAACGTTATCAATTTTATCATATTTTCAAGCCTTTCGCCCAGCCGTCAACCGGATCGTTTCACCCCTTTACGCGAATTTACCAGGCCATTTGAAGCCGTAAAAAAGCCTTTCTAAGGGTACAAGATCCTTCGCAATGGACATACTAAATAAAACAAATCCAACCGAAAGAGGGGTTCTTCAACACCATGATTCATTCCATTTTTTTTCCCAAACTGCGGCGTTTCGCGGCGTTGACCGCCGGTGCCTCCCTGCTGGCCGGTCTTTTCTTCCTTCCCGGCTGCAGCACGTCCAGCACCAAAGCCCCGAAAAAGCCCCTGAAAAAGGCATTGCCCGTTTCCGAGCTGGCCGTGCTCTATTTCTCCGATGACACCTATTCCAAGCTAATGCCGGAAACGCGCACCGTTTCCGTTCGAAGCGGCGATCTTCCCGCGGTAGTCATTCAGGAACTGATGCACGGCCCGCGCAGCACCCAACTCAAGCCAACTCTGCCAAAAGAAGCCCGGCTGCGTGCCATAACCGTCAGAAACCGGGTGGCCCGTCCCGATTTTTCGGCAGCCATCCGCAACCGTCCGGTCGGAGCCGCCTACGCCGGCACCGCTGATGTCGAGCGCATGATGGTGTACTCGATCGTGAACACCCTTGGACGGGTTCCCGGCATTGACAAGGTGCAGATCCTGATCGAAGGACGGCAGACCGAAACCCTGCTGGGCAATATCGACATTTCCCGGCCGCTGTCTCCAGATCCGAAACTGATTTCCCAGCGGTCCGCGCCGGCAGTGCCCGAAGTTCAAACGCCAGCGAAAAAGCCTGTTACACCAGGCATTATCACACCCGCCCAGCCGAGCACCGGAAACACAGTGCGGGGTTCCGTGAAGCAGCAGCCGAGATCTTCCGCACAAACCCCGCCGACCGGTTCCCAGGAAAGCCCTTCCGCCGGAAACCAGCCGGAAAAGAACAATACCGGCGAGAAAGTCCCTGCTTCACCAGCTCCGGCGAAAAAGACCGCGCCCAACCTGGATGCGGCCTTTCAATAGACCGCCGCGTTCCGGCTTTACAGCAAAAGCGGACCCGGGCCTAATGGTCCGGGTCTTTTCGGGTTCGCGTCGAGGCGTCCGGTTGCCCGGATCTCCATAAAATGTCATACTAATGACAAGGGGATTCCGGTTTTCAAGGGAAAGGGGCGTGACGTCACATGATTACGATTCAGGTGGACGAAAAGGACGCGGCCGTCCTCAAGGAAACACTGACCAAGTACCTGACGGAATTGAAACGGGAAATCGCGCGGACAGAAAAGAAAGACTTTCTGGAAAACCTTCGGGCCGAAGAAAGCGTCATGAAAAAGCTGTTGGAACAACTCTAAACAAGCCCTTTGGACGGGGAGCATCGGCTCCCCGTTTTTATTGAATGACCTGTCGGTTTTGATAGAATAAAGAGTAATCGAACAATTTTAGCAGCGCATAGGAGCATAAAATGCCCATCATTTCCGCGTCGAACTTTACTCCGAAATGGCCCCTGAAAGCCGCCCATCTGCAAACCGTACTCCCGACTCTCTTTCGGGTGGTCGACGGCGTTGATTATTTCCGGGAGCGGATCACCACCGCAGACGATGACTTTATCGATCTGGACTTCAGCCTGGCCCGGCCCGGGCAGCCTGGCCGAGCAGCCGCAATCCTGTGTCACGGACTCGAAGGCAGTGCCGATCGGGCGTACATGCGGGGCATGGCCCGGTCCCTGAACCGGCGCGGGATCGATGCCATCGCGTACAACTACCGCGGCTGCAGCGGCGAAACCAATCGGAATCCGCGCTTTTACACTGCGGGCGCGACCGATGATCTGGCCGAAGTCCTTGCGGCAATTCGCCGGGATCGCGGCTATTCGTCCCTTTTCCTGGTTGGTTTCAGCCTCGGCGGCAATCTGGTCCTGAAATACCTTGGGGAGCGGGGAGTAGCGCTTGAATCCGATGTGAAAGGCGGCGCGGCGATTTCAGTGCCCTGTGACCTTGCCTCCTCAGCCGTTGAAATTCACAAGCCTAAAAACATGCTCTATCACAAACGCTTCCTCCGTATGTTGTTTGAGAAAGTGCGTTCAAAAAAAGACCGGCATCCCTGGTTTCGGGACATTGATCTGAGCGCGATTCGCACCTTGAACGATTTTGACAACCGGGTTACCGCGCCGCTGCACGGTTTTCGGGATGCAGCCGATTACTGGCGCCAGTCCTCGTGCGGCCAATTTCTCCCGGCAATCACTGTTCCAGCCCTGGTCATAAACGCTGCCGACGATCCGATTCTGGGTCAGGCCTGCTACCCTTTCGAAGCGGCCCGGGACAACCCCACGCTGTTCCTGGAAATACCCCATTGGGGAGGGCATGTTGGCTTTGCCGGGCAACTGCGGGATTCTGAATACTGGCACGAAAGCCGTACCGCCGAATTTCTCGCCGCATTAGTCTGATGGTGTAACAATTTGTCTATAAATCTGAATAGAATGTTTACACTTTGAAAATATGCCGGAGAAAACTGCCCCCGATAATGAGTACAACAAAATCATTAACGGGAGGTCATTCTCATGCTAAAAAAATTGACCAGCCTCATGGTAATCTCGACCCTGTTCGTCGGCATCCTGGCCCTGCCGGCCTTGGCCGAAGACAACACCGCAGCCGCCGCTGCCACTGCGGCAGCCACCACCGCGACAGCTTCCACCAGTGACACCGTTACGGCGACCCCGGCAGCACCCTCAACCCCGGCATCGGCTTCCACGACCGCTGATACGGTGGTGGTTACACCCCCGGCGACTGCCACAACCACTGATACAGTGAAAGTCACGCCCCCGGCCGTCGGCGAAACCCCGAGTGACACCGAACTAAAAGCCATGTCCGGCTCCGCCCGCGCCCGGGTGCTGGCCAAGCTCCGCGAAGTCAGAGCTGACCAGGTTAGAGTCAACCAGCTGGAAAGACAGCTCTTCCTCGCCCGCCTTGCCCTGGCGAAGTCCAAAGCCGACCTGAGAGCTGAGGTGGTAAAGGCTCGTGTTCAGGCAAAACCTGCGGTCCAACAGCAGCAGATTCAAAAACTGCAGGCGAAAAAGCAGCAGATCAAGAATAAAATTCAGACCAAACGCGCCCAGATCTCGCAGAAGCGAGCCCAGCAGCCCGGCAATCGCACCGGCCAGACCAATGGTGTTCCGGCAGGCCAGGCCCCTGTGGCGCCTCAGGTTCCCGCAGCCCCTCAACCAGCTGCAGGAAATTAGGCATTAAACGTGCAGACCCGGCTGATCCCGGCCGGGTCTGCTTGGTTCATCAAATACAGCGTTGAGGCAAAACGGCCGCCCTTTCCGGGCGGCCGTTTCTTCTGTGCGAAATCTGATAGGGTTATGGTTCTAGTTGTTGAGCGCGCCCTGCATGGCCGCGATATCCTTATAGAATCCAGTGACCGACCAGAGGGTCGTAGCACCGATGATATCGGAGTGATCCCAGCTTTCCCACACGCCCATGTAGTTCCATTTGCCGATCTGCGGCACCCCACTGTAGCGGACAATCTGGTCCGGGGAACCCAGCGTCGGGCCATCCTGGGAAATTGTATTCACAACCCCGTCGTTTTTCCACCAGCTGCTGTTGATCGGAACCTTGCCGGGGGCGTTGGTGGTGTACGAACCCATGTGGAAGCCAAAAGCGGTCCAGATTGGCGCCATGCTGACTTCGGGCACTTCGTAACCGGTGAAAATCTCTGCAAAGGTGGCTTCCGTCGCAAATGAGAAGTAGTAAACGTCGGGCTGCGCTGTCGCCCAGCTGTTAAACCGCTTGGCGCCTTCAGGCGCGCCGTCTGTGTTAGCCAGGTCACCAGTGCCCCAGACACTGCTGCTCCAAACCCGGTTGACATAAGACGAATTCGATTCGCCCGCCCGTTTGGTCAAGCCCCATTGATCAAGCTTGAAGTCATAGTCGATCAAGCCGAGCGAGCCGCCGTTTAAGCCAACCATTGCGGCAACGATCTGTTGGAACCAGGGCACGCCATTTAAGCCATTCGCCAGGGTCGTGCCATCATGCGGGCTGGAGATGGTGACACAGCTGGCTACCCAGGACTTGCCTCCTTCAAACAGCGGGGACATCGGCGCCGCTTCCGGATGCAGCAGGTGGTATTCAATCTCCTGGTCGCTGCCTTGTTCCAGCAGGGCAATCAGGCCGCGTGCGGTGGGTCCGCCCATGCTGTGGTTGACCAGGTGAACTTTATTGATCTTGCCGGTTGCCGGATTGATATCACCCCACTGCGGATAAAGCCCGCCGCGGATATACTGGCTGGTGGGCAGCGGCTCGGTGGAACCGGCCCGGTAGTCGCGGCCATAGCGTGAATGACCGTAAAACGCAGCGTGTGCGGCACCGTAGTCGACGCGGGTGCCTTTAATCTGGGCATACAGTTCGCAGGCGCGGTCGTAATAACTGGAAACCGGGCCAACGGCCGAGGTATAAGCCGGATACCCTGCATTGCGAAGTTCCTGCTGAAGGTCGGTAAACCCGCCCCAGTATTTAAAGCCCAACAGCTCATCCCGACCCCACGTGCCCAGGCCACCGGTCAAAACGATCGGGTAGCTGTTCAAGCGCGGCGTTGCCGCCTGTGCTTTGGGTGGCTCCATCACCACAACCAACGTCAGCACAACCGCAAGAACCAACAACATGGATATCAAGCGTTTACTCATCACCTTGCACCTTCCCTTTCCTGCCGCTCGACACTGTCTCCCCGGAATTGAGCGGCCTAAATATTTTGAGTATTTTAGCAATTGTAGCAAGGTGAATTAAAATTCAGGTAAACCAAACCTAAATTTTCGTTTAGATTTCAATAAAATTGATCGAATTCGCTATAACAATTCATCATTTTTGGGAAATATTATTCGAAGGGATTGGTTTTTGGCAGGATCGTATCCGTTTCCCCGGCTTTTATAGACATGCAAAAACCCGGCTGTGCCAGCCGGGTTTTTTATCGCTCATCTCTCCAGAACAAGTAACAGTCCAGGCAAATCTGATCTCCTTTACGGTTATCCGACGGCGCCTCGCCGTCAAACAGCTTGCCGCACTTGGTACATCGAACCACGACATCTTTCTTCATTAATATCCTGGCGCCGGCCTTTCCCCGGCGCATTCCCCTTTCCGCACGCGTGCTTTCCCCTTATTCTTGCCGCTCGTCACGCAAGCTATCCAGTACTGTCGCAGTGCGTTTTTGAAGAAAGCCCGCGGGGGGGGCTTGACGCGGATAACCCGCTCCCGTCTGGGTTTCAGATTTATTGTGTGCTGGCGGCTTCGGCGAGGTTGCCTGGTGGTGCCGTGTAAACTAGCGGTGCTTTCGGGAGCCAGGGGGCTGTGCCTCCTCTGCCTCCGGGCCTGCAGCGTAATCATAGCTTGGGTTTTTTCCGGACCTGCCGGCACTCGCCGGGTTAAGCCGCTTCAAGCCTGTGAGCTGGTTCGTTTCGCCCGGTTTCTCTTCTCCGGGTATCCTGTAACAAGTGACTGAAAAGAGCCGTTAGGCTGTTATCATAGCGGGGTGGGTGGGCTTTTTCCTAAAGAGATTGTGGGGCAAAAGGCTCGCTTGTGGGGAAGGCGGTTCCCTTATCATGCCGTTGCCGACGAGCCGTCATAACATCCGGTGAAGTGTAAGAAAAATTGCGGGTTCTGACCGGCATGGAGGCCGGTCACCTGGGACTCGGCAAGGATGCCGGGTGTCCCAGGTTGGTTCCGCAATTCTTACGCAAGCCGCGATGTTATAGGCGAGGAGGCGTGGGCCTGATAAGGGAACCGCCTTCCCCACGTCATTCGCCAGGCCAGCACAACCTAGCCCAGGCGAGGAGGCGTAGGCCCGCCAGGCGACCAGCCGCCACCACGCCCCCTCCCCGATTGACTAGAACCAAATTCTAGAATATGATTCTAATATGAAGAAGACCGAATCAAAGCACCAGAAATCAGAAAACCGCCAGAAAGACATTCTGCAGGCCGCACTCGCGTGTTTCACCGAGATGGGCTATGATTCTGCAAGCATATCCGATATCTGCAGCCGCGCCGGCGCCAGCGTCGGCAGCTTATACCACCATTTCGGCAGCAAAGAACAGCTTGCCGCCCAGCTCTACGTCAGCGGAATCGAAACCTATCAAACCGGGATCCTGGCAGCTTTGCAGCAGCATGCCGATCCCCGGGAAACCGTTGCCGCCGTTATCCGTTATCACCTCTGGTGGGTCGAGCATTACCGGGATTGGGCCATCTATTTGTCCCGCATGCGGCACGCCCCCTTCATGTTCGGCACCGAAGGCGAACTGCGCCGGCTTAACCAATCGTTCGGTCAGACCCTTTCTCAGTGGTTTAACCAGCAGCAGCAAGCCAGAACGATCCGTCCGATGAACCTCGGTCTTTTCATTGCGCTCCTGCTCGGCCCGGTTCAGGAGTACACCCGGCTTTACCTTGCCGGCGTTCCCTGTACCCCGCTCGAGGAGGCCGCAGCTGAACTGTCCAGGGCAGCCTGGCTGGCTATGAGGAATGATACCGCCTGAGGCCGGAGCGTGCCCGTGTCTGTACCGAAAGAACAGGAGGATCTTGCATGGTCACTTCCCCCGAAACCTACCTGCTGGACCGGGACCAGGAGCACGAACTTCTGGTTAAATGCTGGATGACCCATGACGCCATGTGGTTCTATCACTGTACGCAGAAACTGGGCATCGAATCGGCCAACCAGCTAAACCTGTCGGCTGTCCGCGGAACCGCCACTTTCGAAGCCCTTCGGATCTATAAGGCGTTCGGCCGCCGGGACGTTAAAACCTTCGAAGATGTAAAAGAATACCTCACCAGAGGCCTCAGCCTTTTCGCCGCCGATTTCATGGGCTTTAACCTTTCCTTCCCGGCTCACAACATCTTCCGCTGGGAAGTACCGAACTGCTTTGTTTTTCAAGGCGTCAACAAACTCGGCCTGATTAGCCAGTACCAGTGCGGCGTCATCGAACGCTGCAAAACCTGGCTCGACACCCTCGGCGTCAAGTACGCCCTCACCCCCGAAAACCAGGGCTGCCAGAAACTCAAAACCAACGGCTGCGTCTGGGAATTCCGCTTCGAACTCGAATAAGGCCAAAACCAAATTCCACAAACAATCGGCTTTTTGTTCCCCGAACAAAAAGCCATTTCTTTTCTTGATACGCAGAGTTGTGATGACTAATTAAGTGTATGGATAAATCGTTGGTTCCGCACGGCAAGGATGGCCTTCGAGTTCGCTCCTTCGAGTTCGGTCAGGCAAACTGGTGTGGGGGCAAGCTGGTTCCTGGGAAGCCGGTTTCCGACGAGCCGTTATACTTCCCGGTGACGCTGAGGATCAGTTGCAGGTTCTGCCCGGCATGGAGGCCGGGCACCTGAGAAGTGGCATGGATGCCACGTTCTCAGGTTGGTTCTGCAACCCGAAGCAAGCCGGAGAAGTATAGGCGAGGAGGCGTGGGCTTCCCAGGAACCAGCTTGCCCCCATGCCCCCCGCCAGCCCGCGCGCGAAAAAGCAGGAACAACCGCCCTAAACATCGAATGCAATCACCAGAGGGATTAAAGCACCACCTTTGCTCCCCATCCGCTCCATGCAGCCGCTTATAACCATAACCGGGAACGAGGTGATTTTCTTGCCTCAGACGTTTGAGTTTCAGGGAAAAGGCCTGGACAAAACCATCGAAGCAGCCCTGGAAGAACTGAAGGTCAGCCGGGAAGCGGTTGACATCGAGGTGCTGCAGGCAGGAAACCCTGGACTTCTAGGTCTGGGGGCTACCCCCACTCGGATTCAGGTTACCCTCAAAGCGAAAGCAACCGGATCATCCACCGCTCATCCGCTGGCCGATCCTGAAACCCGTCCAGCGGAGCCAGTGCCGTCCGAAACCGAACCCAAACCGGAAACCGCCGACCGCGACGGGCTTCTTTCCTATGTAAACGGAAAACTGGAGATCACACCGCCGGTCGGTATCGGACGCCACGGCGTCATCGTTCCGTCTTCGATGGTACAGGTTTCCGTGAATGGTCACCCGACAATCTATCCTTCGCCGGTCCGGCCGAACGACAAGGTTGAAATCATCATCGCGGCCCCGCCGCCGCTCAAACCCTTTGAAATCGAACTCAGCGATGACCACATGAAGGCTTACCTGATGGTCAGTCCCTCGGTGGCCTGGGAATACTATCTGACCGATCACGAACCGTCGAACAAACTGGAACTGGTCCCGTCCAAACGAACCGTTCCTGCCCCGCCGGTTGAAATAACCGAAGTGATGAAGGCCATTCACGAGGCGGGCATCGTGTTCGGTCTGGACCAGGGTTTGGTGGATGAGACCGTCAAAGCGGCTTCCGGAGAAAAAGTCACCATCGCGCAAGGTACCCCCCTGAAGGAGCCGATCGACGGCAAAGCGGAAATTCTGTTCGAAACCGCCGCGGATGTCAAGCCGGATCAACTGTACGTCGACTATCGCGAGATGAATAAGATCATTTCGGTCGAACCGGGAAACGTTCTGGCCCGCATCCTTCCGCCAGTGGAAGGAACGCCCGGCAAAACCGTAACTGGAGAAGACATTCCCTGCCGCCCGGCCAAAACCGCCACCCTGACCGCAGGACACGGCATCCGTATGTTCGACGACGCTCTGGTCGCCGAAGTAAGCGGCCGTCCTGAATTAAAGGGCACCACGGTCAATATGCTGCCAATCCTGACGTTTAACAAGGATATCACGATCGACAGCGGCAATGTTCACTTTCACGGCGATGTCGTGATTCACGGCAATGTCTCGCCTGGTATGACGATCGAAGCGGACGGTCTGATCACCATTGACGGCGTGGTCGAGCAATCAGTCATCACCGCCCGGGATGGCGTCATTACCCTGGGCCGGGTAATCAACTCGGTCGTTCGGGCCGGCGGCGCTTATGCCGCCCGGGCCAAGCTGCTCCCCGTTGCGAAGCAGATGCTGACCAATCTCGAAATCCTGAATGAAGGCATCCAGGAAGTCAATTTCCGCATGACCAAGGATGGTCTATCCCCGGCACCCACGGGCCGGATCATTCATCTCCTGATCACGAATAAACTGAACCAGATTCCCAGGCTGTCCAAAGAACTGGCCGATCTGTGCGCGGAAAAGGGGATCGAACTGACCGGTGACGAAAAAAAGATGTTTGAACTGATCACATCCCTGGTCGGCTTCAGTGGGCAGCAGCATGCCGGATTTGACAACCCGGTCGGCAAGGTGGCCGAGATGCTCCGGGAATGGGTCAGCGATACCGAAATACAGCTTCACAAACGGTCGGACGTGTACCTGACTTATGCCCTGAAGAGCAATATTTTTGCCACCGGGAAAATTATTGTGGAAGGCCAGGGCTGTCTGAACTCGGCCTTAAGCTCCGGTGACGCGGTCCTCATCAAGGGTTCCCCCGGGGTTTTTCGTGGGGGCCAAATTCAAGCTTTCGCCGATGTATTCGTCAATGACGCCGGTTCTGACCTTTCGCTGACCCGGATTGAAACCGGTGAAAACCATAAAATCGTCTGCAGCAAGATCTCGGGCAGTTGCATGTTCAACCTGGGAAGATTGAGCATGCGCATCGACGAACCGCGCGGTTCGACGGTAATCTATTTGGATGAAGACCGAAGTATAAGGATCAGGTGATGACGATGAAAATCCGGTTGTGGTGTGAAGACTCCAATCTGCGTGAAACGGTGGCCGCCGCCTTGTCTGGTTTCCCGCTGGAATCGTCTGGCGCATTCCCGCCGCTTTCGGTCTTTGAGGCCGATACCCTGGGCATCGGGTGGTATGCCAACCCCGATCAGGCGCGGCAGGACAGTTCGTCGATCGAGGCCGCTCAGGCGCGCGGCCTTGGGGTGCTGATCCTGACCAGATCCCCCTGGGAACTGCTGCGTGAATCCTGGGTCCGTCCGGAAAATCGAGTCTACCTCGCTGAACCGGTCCCGGCTGAATTCCTTTCGGAGCTGGTCCACCGCGCCGCATTCAGTTTTCAACAGTTCCAGCAAAATGAGGCGTTCGCCAATCTGTTTTTCCTGATCTGGGCCATCCGAATCCAGACCGATTATCCCGATTGGGATCGCGTATTTCACGGTATTCTGGGCGCGATCGCGGCCAGCTATGGAGGCATCCGGGCGCTTTTGATCATGGCGGAACACGGCGAAGACCCCCCGCGAGTTCTCGCCAGTGAAGGATTTCCGCTCCGGACCGAGGTTTTGTCCGAGTCCCTGTCAACCTGGAGGCGGCTGGATGATCCCGAGGAGGGGCCGCCACTGGCCGAACAATGGGTGCGCAGCGTCTATCGCAGCATGCATTACCCGTATGACGACACCACCGCATTGTATTTCCCCATCGTGTTCCGGAAACGGCTTGAAGGCTACCTTTATATTGAGTGCCATTACACGGAAAATGTCGTGGATCTGGGACGTATGATCACGCATTTCATCAGTGACTTGATCCGAATTTTCCATCTGGAGTCTCTGGCCGGTAATGCCGAGTGAGCAAGCGTTTGAGCCGGGAAGTGCCAAGACGAAAGAACTATTGGCCGTTATGAGGAGGGGAAGCCCATGAATCTCAATGATCCGAAAAACGATATCGATATCCTGGTGGTGGATGACACCCAATTGAATCTGGCCGTGCTGACCGATCTTCTGACCGGAGAGGGCTACCAGATCCGTTCCGCGTCGAACGGCCCGGACGCCCTGACCGCCGCCTTCGAAGCGGTACCCGACCTCATTCTGCTGGATATCATCATGCCTGGCATGGATGGATATGAAGTCTGCCTGAAACTAAAAGCCGATGAGCGGACCCGTGACGTGCCGGTGATCTTTATCAGTGCACTTGACGAGGTCACCGATAAGATCATGGGATTTGAGGTCGGGGGTGTGGACTACATCCAGAAGCCGTTTCAATCTGGCGAAGTGCTCGCCCGGGTTCACACCCGCCTGACGTTGAGCCGCCTGCGCAAACAGCTGGCCAGGCAAAATGCGGAACTGTCCGCTGAAATTGAGCGGAGGACCCAGCTGGAGGCCGAACTGCGGCAGACCAGAGCGGAGGAAGCCGAAATCATCCGTTTCATCCCGCTGATTCTGATCTGTCTCAACAGCGACGACTGTGTCACCCAGTGGAATCCGGCTGCGCAGGAGACGCTGGAAATGGCTGCTGATGAGGTCCTGGGCAAAAAGCTGGCCGATTGCCCGATCCGCTGGAACTGGGTCCGCCTGGCTCCGGTATTTGAGGAATGCCGCAGGCTCGGTAAAATGGTCGAATCGGAAGATGTCACATTCCGCCGCGAGGACGGCTTTGACGCCGTGCTGTCGTTCGCGGTGTCGCCCATGAGCGAGGAATCCAGCACGCAGCCCGGTTTGATTATTCTTGGCACCGACATCTCGGCCTGGCGCAGCGGCAACTAAACCGGATTGGCCTTAGAAAAAATCAAGGTGAACGCTGTATCGCTGCCGTGAAAGCTGAACGGTCTTTGCCTTGCTGGCAAAAATAAAACGCTCCGAATTCCTTTCGAAGCGTTTCTGTCCGCACTGGCCCGGTTCCCCCCGCGCTACATGTCGATAGTCTGGTTGATAAACTGGGTCAGCTCCTGTTCTAGATCGATCTCGTAAGACTGGTTGACCGGCACCCCATTCTTGTTGTAAACCACTTTCACCACCGGCCGCATCGGCATCCCCTGGTTTTGGCGAATCACCAGGCACCGTTCGCCCGTATTCAGGATCACTGCGCTGCCGGTTGGAAAAGCGGCGATATTGCCGATGAACCGTTTGACCACTTCTGCGTCATAAAACCGCCCGCTCATCGCGACCAGATACTCCAGCACCTGATATACCGGCATTGGTCCGGTCTCTCCTATCCCGGAAACCATATTGTCAAAGGAATTGCAGACTGCCACGATCTTGGCAACTTCATTGATATCCTTCCCGGTCAGGTGCAGCGGATAGCCTGACCCGTCAACTTTCTCATGATGCATGAGCACCGCAACCTTGGAGACCGCGCTGCAGAAGTTCTCATGGCTTAAGAATTCAAACCCGACTTTGGGGTGCTGCTGCTGGATATATAGGTTCATCTCATCCTGGGTCCGGGTCTTCTCCAGCTCCTTCTTGTCCAGCAAAATCCTGGCTTTGCCGATATCGTGGAGAATCGAGCCCACCGCCAGTTCTTTGAGGCGCAGCTGATTGTACCCCATATGAATGCCGAGAATGGTGGAAAGCACCGTGACGTTGACCGAATGGGTATATAGATTCTCGCTGCTGGACCGGATTTCCGCGACGTTGACCATGACGTCCTTGGTGGCCAACACATCGTCGATAATCGCATTGACCGACTTGACGATGCCTTCATTGTGCAGTTTGCCATGCTGGCTGTACCGGTCCATCATGTCCTTGATGGCGGCCTTACTGACCTGGCGGGTCTGTTCCGAAATGTTATCCTCGACCACGATCTCCTGGGAAATCTCGTCCTTAATGTAGAGCGCGTTGATGCCCAGCTGCTTCAGCTTGTTGATGTAAAACGGCGTGAGGATAACACCCTGTGATAGCAAAACGCGTCCGGTGTCGTCATACAGCTGTTTGCCCAGGATTTCGTCACCCCTAAGGTGTTCGATGCGAACCAGGCGCATAGGCGGAACCTCCAATGTTTTTCTATATAGGAATGCCGGATGAATGATTCGGAAGATCAACCGCTTACTACCATAGTATCCAGTCCGGCTATGTTTCGGCAATACCGAATCCTGCTATTCCCTGGTTCAGGGAAAGACTGACCCCGCGGAAACTGGAATAACGGGAAAGGAACCCGCCTCTTTTTGTCGAACAAATCTATGTAGAAGAAGCTTTCGTCGGTTTCGCCTTTGCCGCTGCATAAATCACACTTCAGGCAAAAACTTCACGAATCTGGGCTTACGAATACCGGAGGCAAACACATTGGAACGCAAACTGCGCATCCTGATCGTGGAGGACGACCCGCTCGATAGTATGCTGATTGAGCGGGAGTTAGCCACTGCTGGTCTTTTGGATCACGCCGAACGGGTTTGGTCCGAACCGGCTCTGCGTAGAGCGCTAACTGCTTCGCACTGGGATATGATTCTTTCCGATCATTCCATGCCCTACTTCAGCGCTCCGGAAGTGATTGCCCTGACCCGGGCGCTGCGCCCAGAAATCCCGATCATCATTGTATCCGGCGAAATCGATCTGGACCTGGCCGTCTCACTGCTGCGCTCAGGGGCGCGCGATTACGTGCGTAAAAGCGACCTGAAACGGCTGAGCCTGGCGGTCGAACGGGAACTCCGGGAAATCGAAGGCGAGCGCGACCGGCAAGCCATGATGACCGCTCTGGCCGATTCGGAAGAGACTCTGCGGGCTATGTATACGTTTTTTGACCTTACCCCAAACCTGCTGCTGGTGGCTGACACCTCACGCCGTATCCGCCGGATGAACCGACGCTGGGAGCAGACCCTGGGCTATCCCATAGAAATCCTGCAGAGAAAACAGCTTCGTGATCTGATTCATCCCGATGACCTTCCAGCGGTCCTTGACTTGACCCGCCAAATGGATCCCGGCCAGGTCATAAAGAATTACCTGTTTCGCCTGCGCCACCGGGACGGCACCTACCGAACTTTGGAATGGCAGGCTTTCGTCTTTGATAAAATCGTATACGGGGTCGCCCGCGACATCACTGAACAGGTCGTGTCGGAAAAAGCATGTCGTGAAACCAATGCGCTGTACCGGGCTCTGTTCGAACAGTCCGGCGACGCCGTGTTCATCTTGGACGGCGATACCCTGGTTGACTGCAATCCAAAACTCCCACAGCTGCTCGGCGTTTCCCGCGAAGCTCTTATCGGCGCTCATCCCTGGGCGTTTTCGACGGCGCTTCAATCGGACGGACAGACGTCTGAACAAAAAGGACATGAGATATTTGCCCCCGGCCAGACCATGCCACGGCAGCTGGCATGGCGGTTCCAGCGATTCGATGGCAGTGTATTGGACCTGGAGTTGACCGTGTCGGTGCCGGATTTCAATTCAGGTCTAACGCTGTGCATTGGCCAAACGGTTTCGGAAGAGCGGTTTTCCAGGTTTGATGTCATGCACAGCCAGGCCTTGCTGCGTTCCTTGATCGACTCAATTCCCGACTTGATTTTTATTAAAGATATAAACAGCGTATACATCGGCTGCAACAAGGCCTTTGAAATGGCATTCGGCCGTCCAAAGCACGAAATTGCCGGCCGAACCGACTTTGATTTTGTCGATCGCGATTTGGCCAGTTATTACCGCGAGCGCGACCGTTTGATGCTGGAGGCCGGGATTCCTTTGAAAAACGAGGAATGGATTCCCTTCGCGGACGGCAGCCGGATTCTGGCCGAAACCATTAAAACGCCCTACTACGGGCCCAATGGCGAGCGGCTGGGCTTGATCGGCATCAGCCGGGACATTACTGACCGGCGCCGCGCACAGGACATTTTCGATAAAGCGTTTACGGAAAACCCCTGCCCGATGTCGATATCCGATCTGGACACCGGGGACTATATCGAAGTGAACTACGCCTGGCTGGCGACCCTGGGCTACGATCGGGGCGAAGTCATTGGAAAAACCGTTTACGATCTCGATATCTACTGGGACAGCAAGGATCGCGGCCTGGTTGTGAACGCCATCAAAACCTTTGGCCGCGCTGACAATCTTGAAATCAAATTCCGGTCAAAAACCGGCCGGCTTGTGATCGGGCTGTTTTTTGGCGAAATGATCGATATCGCCGGTTCGCCGATGCTGCTCACCACGGTGCTGAACATCAGCGACCTGCGCAGCACCGAGCGGGACCTGCAAGCGAGTCAAAACCGGCTGCACGCGCTGATAAGCGCTATTCCCGACATCTTCCATGTGGTTCGGCGGGACGGCGTTATCATGGATTATCATGCCGCCGACATTGATACTATGGGCCTGCCGCCGGGCGCCTTCCTGGGAAAAAATATTTTTGACCTGCTTCCGAATGCGTTCACCGGCCGTTTGAACCAGGCCATGCAAGCGATCCTGGATGAAGGTCAGGCCACCGATACGTTTACCTATGAGATGACGCTCAAAGAAGAACTGCGGGCCTATGAGGCCCGGGTCATCCCGTTCGGCGAAGAAATGATCATGACCATTATTCGCGACATCACCGAATCGCTTCGGGCTGAAACCGCCCGGCGCGAGAGCGATGAACGGCTGCGCACCCTGATTAACGTGATGCCCGATATCGTTTGTTTCAAAGACGGTCAGGGCCGCTGGCTCGAGGCGAATGACTTCGGCCGCAAGCTGTTTCATCTGGATGGGGTTTCCTATCAGGGAAAAACAGATATGGAATTGGCTGATTTGTCTCCATTTTATCGAGAAACATTCGAAGCTGCTCTGTCGAGCGACGAACTTGCCTGGCAGTCCAGCGGCTTCCGGCGTACTGAAGAGATCATTCCGCGTCCGGACGGAGAGCCGTTGGTGTTCGATGTCATCAAGGTGCCGACCTTTGAGCCGGACGGCCGGCGCAAAGGCCTGCTTGTGGTGGGCCGCGACATTACTTTGCGTAAAATCGCAGAAGAAGAAAGCCGCCAACTCAACGCCGAACTCGAGCAAAAGGTCGAAGCGCGAACCCTTGAACTGGCGCAGGCCAACCAGCGGCTTGAAAGCTACGCCTATTCCCTGACCCATGACCTGCGAAGCCCGGTACGCCATATGCAAGGCTTTACTGAAATCCTGTTGTCCGAGCACGGCGACGGTTTGGACGAACCCTCGAAACAGTACCTGAAGATTATCCAACGGGCTTCAGGGCGAATGTCTGATCTGATCGATGCCATGCTGGGTCTTTCCCAACTGGTTCAAAAACGGCTTGATCTTCAGTTGGTTGACGTTTCGGCGCTGGCCTGCTCGATCATGGATGAGCTTGTCATGGTCCGCCCCGGGTGTAAAGTCCGATTCGAATGCACACCCAACCTGACGGCTGCCGCCGATGAGACCCTTTTACGCACCGCGCTGTACAACCTGCTGGACAATGCGGTGAAATACTCAGCCAAGCGGACTGATCCAGCGGTCAAATTCGAGTGTTTCGAACAAAACGGGGAATGCGTGTTCTGCGTCCGGGATAACGGTGCCGGGTTCGATATGCGGTTTGCCGAAAACCTGTTCACCCCGTTCAAGCGCCTGCACAGCGATCAGGAATTCCCCGGATTAGGCGTTGGTCTTGCCACGGTTCAGCGCATTATCGCAGAACATCACGGCCGGATCTGGGCCGAAAGCAGCCCCGGCAGCGGCGCGTCTTTTTATTTCACCCTCGGCGTCCCGCATGCGTAGTCGAATCAGCCGATGCGCCAATACCGGTTATTACGCAGAAACGGAAAGAGAAGCCGGTCAATGCCCCAGTAAAACGCTGCCGAACCGGCCCAAAGCAGGATCACCTCTTCGGTCAGGTAAATCGGATTGACACTCACCGAACCGGCCAAAAGATAGTTCATGTTCATCAGAATCCCGCCAATCAGAGCGATCGTTGTGAACGCCCCGAGAATCAACCCGATCCCGACCAGCAATTCACCCACGGCCACCATATAGCCGAAAACCTTCGCGTTTGGCAGTGCGTAATGCTGCACGAACCAGGCGTACCACCACTGCACATCCGGGTGCGGTCCGGACGTCTTGGCCAGTGCGCCATGCAGGAAGCCAGAGACGGCCGTGCCGGCTTTACTGCCCACCCAAACCTCCGATCCGGGTCCAAATACCTTGCCATAGCCGGATTCGAACCAGTTGAAGCCGAGATAAACGCGCAGCAAAGTCCAAATCACTTTTGCCCAGGGGGCATGTTTCCACTCCATCCGTCGTACTCCTTTATTAAGCGGCAATCTGAATAAGCCGTCAGTCATATTTTTAGTTTTTCCTTTCCGCCTCGCTCAATTCCGAAAACATTCATTTTCGTCCGCCTGGAACAATCCCCTGGCCGGTGTTCTCTGGGAACAAACGATAAAATTATCACGAAAGTCTAAAAATTGCAGGAAGTTCGTTTCAGAATATTGAAATAAATATCCAGGTTCCGTAAAATTTACGGTAACGGAATTTTCCTAGAGAAACGCTCAAGGGGCGAGCGAAAAAACTAGAGTATCAAGGAAGCGGTAGGTGATGGCATGTTACGAAAACCTGGTATGATTACGGACGATGTCAAAATGGTGGTCGATCGAATTATCGAACATGTAGGTAAGGACATTACTTACGCAGCCAGCCTGGCCCTCGGCAAACCAACCATTCTCGTTAACGAACTCTACCGGCGCGCTAAAGAGGATCCCACAATCACTCTGAAAATCGTGACCGCGCTCCCGCTGGAGAAGCCCCGCGGCCACTCAGAACTCGAAAAGCGTTTTCTGACCCCGGTACGAGAGCGTATATTCGACGGTGTTCCGGAGTTTGATTACCTTCTCGATTACCGCGAAGGGAAAATGCCCAAGAACGTGACCACGTATGAGTTCTTCAGCAAAGCCGGTATCCATCTGAATGACCCGGTGGCGCAGCGGAATCATATGGCGTCCAATTATACCCATGTGGTTCGCGACGCGATGGACTTCGGCGTGAACGTGTTCGGCCAGCTGATCGGCTTTCGTGAAGTTGACGGAAAGTACATATACTCCATGGGATGCAACACGGATATCACGATTGGCGCGATCAAGTCGCTCAAAGAGATTCGGGCTGCTGGCGGCAAGGTTGCCCTGGTCGGTGAAGCAAACAAGAATATGCCGTTCATGTATGGCGATGCCGTCGTGGAAGGCGAAACCTATGACATGATCCTGCATGGCCCTGAATTCGACTATGAACTCTTCTGCCCGCCCAAAGACCCGGTAGCGGTCGCCGATCATATGATCGGCCTCAATGTCAGCACCCTGATCCGCGACGGCGGAACCATTCAGGTCGGCATCGGCGCCCTTGGAGATGCGATCGTCGCCGGACTGGTCATGCGCAACGAACACAACGACGTCTACCAGGAGGTCATAAAGAAATCCGGGATTATTGACCGGAATAAAAAGCTGATCGAAAAGTGGGGCGATACCGGGCACTTTAATCAGGGCCTCTATGGGTCTTCCGAGATGTTCGTCGACGCTTTCATGCAGATGTACAAGAAGAAGATCCTGAAGCGCAAAGTATTTGAAAGCGTTCCCCTGATGAAGCTGATCAACACCGGCAAACTGGCGGCGGACAACATTCCGGCGGATATTTTGGACCAGTTGATCGAGATGCACGCCATCCATCCGAAGCTCAGGCAGAAGGATTTCGATTTCCTGACCGAATTCGGCATCCTGAAAAAAGGCCTGCGCTATGAAAACTGGACCGTTTACGATGGTGACACCGCCTATCATGCCGATCTGCGGGATGATAACAACCGTACCGCGATCCGCAGTCTGCTGGGCAAGGAACTGTTAAACGGCAAGGTGATACTCGGTGCCTTCTTTGTCGGTCCTAAGGCGTTTTACAACGCCTTGAACGAGATGAGCGAAGAGGAGCGCCAGCTGTTCGGAATGTCCGGTGTTGAAAAAGTGAACCAGCTTTACGGCGATGAAGAACTGCGCGCACTGCAGCGCCGGGACGGCCGTTTTGTAAATACCGGCATGGTGGTCAATATCCTCGGTGCGGTCGCTTCTGATCAGCTCCAGGACGGTCGGGTGATCAGCGGCATCGGCGGGCAGTACAACTTCGTTGCCATGGCTCATGCCCTAGATGACGGCCGGCTGATTATCATGGTCAAGAGCACCAAAGGATCGGGCGCCACCACGAAGTCAAACATCGTCTTCAACTACGGCCACTGTTCGGTCACCAAACATATGCGGGACATCATTGTCACTGAATACGGCATCGCGGACGTGCGTGGGAAACCCGACGGTGAAGTCGCCAAGGCGATCATCAACATCTGCGACTCCCGGTTCCAGGAACAGCTCGTCGCCGAAGCCAAGGCTTCCGGCAAGCTGGACCCGGATTATGTGATTCCGCCCGAATACCGAAACAACTATCCGGAAAACCTGGCCGCGCTGGTGAAGCCGTACCAGGAACAGGGGTACTTCCAACCGTTCCCCTTCGGTACCGACCTGCTGCCGCATGAGGTGGCCCTGGGCGGCTCCCTGAAGGTTCTGAAGGCAATGAGCCAGGGCGCCCCGATCAAACTGGCCACCGGATTGATTTCGGAACTTTTCCGGCCGGTCCCGGCAACAGCCGCGCCTTATCTTGAGCACATGAAGCTCGATAAACCGGCCTCATTCAAAGAAAAAATCGAGCAGAAAATGGTCTTGCTGGCCCTGCGGACCAACAACAAACTCTAGCAAAGGCTCATTTGATAGCCTGCCGGCTTGCAAACCGGCAGGCTTTTTTCATTTCTTTTTGCGCCGCTCGAATGGGCAGGCCCCCTATCCGATGCTCTTCGAGAAAGCCGGCTCCCCGGCTGGCATCATTTCCATCAGCGAATGCCAGTCGAACGCGCTGTCAAAGTGCGCTAAAAACAAGCCGATCGAAACCGCCGGCAGCAGAATCTCGGTGCAGCGTTTCGTGATTCCCGGGCCGTTTTCGCCTGCCAGAACCGCCTTCAATACCTTGTCCACCCGGTCCAGATTAAGCAATTCCCTGGCCATCAGGGAAGCCTGGATGCTTTCGAAGGCCGCCCGGGCACTAGCGCCGAACCGGCGAACCCGAGGAACGATATCTTCCGTTTGCGGTCGACGGGTCGGTCCCAACCGGATCGAATCCGGAATTTTTCCGGCCATTCCGAGCCGCAAAACTCGTTGGTCCATCCCATTTTGATAAAAAGCCCGGTCCGGAAGGGACAGCAGGAACTCCGTTAAAGGCAGATCGAGGGCCGGATCGCGCACTTCGATACCGTTCCAATAGCCCTCGTGATACCACCGGTCCATCCGGTTCATGCGCATCAAGGCCGCCCCGGCGCGGGTGTGTTCTTCGGATTGCGCCATCCGAAGCCCTTGCCGGTATTCCGCACTTTCCAGAAACGTATGATTAAGCAGCGGGTGAACCGGCCGGGCCAGCTCCAGGGGCGAAGTCAAGGCCATTGCGGCCCATTTTAACCTCCGCTCGGCCTTGCTTTTCACCAGCCGGTAGTACTCAGCCCAGGAAGCCTCGCCGTAAAACCGGTTTTTCGGAAACAGGGCCACTGCCGGAGGAACCCAGGAGACATTCGCACCGAAGAAATGGTCGGTCAACAGCACCCCGCAATTCGCGTCCTGTGCTTTCATCAGCATTTCGTCGGTCCAGAACTGATTCCGGCCGCCGGTATCCGGCTGCCCGGTCCGGACAATTTGATTGCTGATCGCGGTGATCGGATCCCGATCAGGGGCTGCAAGCGGCGTATGCCGGATATTGCCGCATTCACCAGCAACAGCGGCCGCCGCTTCCCGTTCATCGGCCCCCCACCGCCGAAACGCCGCGGTCTCTTCCCGGTTGAGCGGAGCCGCGGTCCAGATATGCAGCGGTCTCGATTGGGCCCCCAGGCCCTCGGCGGCCAGCACGCATAAGGAAGCTGAATCAAGACTGTCCTTCAAGACCGCGCCAACCCCTCTGGGCGTCACTAGGCGCCGATGGACAGCATCTTCGTACAAATCGATAAAACGGTCCAGCAGAACCTGTTCATTCGTTGGCAGACTCCGTGCCTCCCGCACGCGGCCGGGAGACCACCAATTGGTTTCCTTGATCCGGCCGTTGGACAGCGTTAGCATCGATCCCGGGGAAAGCTGTTTTACCCCTTCCCAACAGGTGGCTTCGGGCGGCGTTACCGTGCCTCCGAGCAGTTGGGAAACCGTCCCGAGGTCCGGCCGGGCCGGAACGCCGGGAAGGCCGGTAATGGCCGCTGGATGGGTGGCGAATGCAAAAAAGCCGCTGCCACAGTGGTAGTACAGCGATGAATGGCCCCATGAACGGGCCAGCGCCAGCTCGTCCCGCCAGGAATCATAAACCGCAAACATCCAATCGCCGTCAAGACGGGCCGGGGCGCTAGCCCGCCATTGTTCCCAGGCCAGGCACATCAGTTCTGTCTCGCTGACCAATAGCGGCGCCTTTAAATCCCGAAGCAGCTCTTTCCGGTTATACAAGGTTCCGGCGCCAAAAAACACATGACAGCCATCCTTCGAATTGACGGCAGCCGTCTCGTTCTTGCGCGCATCCGGGCCGACCGCGGTTACGAACGACAATGCGCCGCAGGTCTGCGCCGTTTTCCGGTACCCGGCCGGCGCCAGGAGTTTTTGCGCCAGCAGCTGCGCGTCCTGCGCCGCCCGCCGTCCATCATAATACAATCGCCCGGCAAATCCGGCCAGCATCGTTGATTCCCCCTCATCCACCCCAAGCGCCCAAGCGCCCGAATTGGATTTTATTGGCATTTGTCTTTATCATACCGAAAGGCCAGCCGGGGACTTGTCGAATCCAGTGCGCGGTTCCGCGGTCATTTTGTCGATTTCACGGGCCTTCGCCCGGCAATGACCCGTGGTTCGGGCTGTCAGAAGGGTTCGGCGCGGAGCAGAAAAAAAGGGACCGGCTGTAAATCCGGTCCCTGTATTATTCTATGGATGTCTGGTTTTTGTTCGGGTGGTTACAGCTTGCTGGGTAAAAGAGGGGAAGGCGGTTCCCCTCAAGACAGCTTTTTGCAACCTACTCTCTTATAGAAATCCCGCCCACCCCACTAATGATCCGAATCACCAAAGGGTGCCGGTATGTTTTAATGGTTTTCGCTGCACACATAGGCGGGTCATACACCAAAAGACACGGGCTGATCGACAAGCATGCTCAAGTGGGGACAGGAGGGCAGTGGCGGGCTCGTTGCCGACGAGCCGTCAATACATCCCGTTTTGGGTAAGGATCAATTGCAGGTTCAGGCCGGCATGGAGGCCGGCCTCCCGAGACCCGGCACGGAGGCCGGGTGTCTCGGGTTGGTTCTGCAATCCTTACCCAAAACGCGGATGTATGGGCGAGGAGGCGTAGAGCCCGCCGCTGCCCTCCTGCCCCCACTTGTCCCGCGGCAGACTAGTATCACTATAAAAATACAGGGACCGGATATAAATATCCGGTCCCTTCTGGCTCGTTGTTCAGTTGATGATAAGATTTTCGCCTCGGTTTAGGGATTCTGTTCGTAAACGTCGACCAGGCTGTAGACCTCTTCCTCCAGAACTTTCTTGAATTCCGGCAGATTCGGAACCGGCCGCTTGAACATCTTTTCGATCGCCTTCAGCTGTGCTTCGCTGTTGATCGGTTTCCCGTACAGATCCACCGCAAACATGGTGAAGTCTCTGACGAAAACGTCGAACATCTGGTTCATGACTTCATCGCTGATGCCCTCGATCTTGGCGCTTTCAATAATCAGGTGGCCATAAGCAACCATGGTGAAGAGCTCCCCGACGGCCAGCAGGTAATCGAACTCGTTCATCTGCTTGGCCAGATCGGCGCCGGAGACCATGAGGTATTCCTTATAAGCAGCGATCTGTTCCATGAAGACCTTGACGTTAGGCAGATGGGCCAGGCTGTTGTAGGCCGGCATGTGGTCATGGAACTTGGTCTTGGCATAGCCTCTGGTCTTGCCCTGGGCGAACATGAAGTCGTCATTGCGGTTGTCGGTGATCCGGCCGATTTCTTCGAACGGCGCCGGCATGAACATGTAGCTCGGAATCAGCTTGGCGATCAGAGCCATGTTGACATGCCGGGTCCCTTCGAGTTTCGGGAAGCCTCTCAGCTCCAGAACCGCCTGCTCGAAGTACTGGTCCTTTTCAAAGCCTTTGGCGGCGATGATGTCCCACAGCAGTTCGTGAACCACTTCGCCCTGAATGGAGACTTTCATCTTCATGATCGGGTTGAACAGCAGATAGCGCTTGTCATTTTCGCTGGCAACCCGCATGTAGTCGGTTGCCCGGAGCCCGAACAGCTTCATCGCCATAATCCGGAGCCACGCATCTGAGAACAGCCGTTTTACGTGGGCAAAGTCGGTGACCTTTTTGCCGTAAAGCTCACGCTTGTAGGCATGATTGAGGGCCTCGTAGAAAGAGTGGGTCACGATGCCGGTCGAACCGGAACCAATGTTGAATTTGCAAATATTGATGGTGTTCAGCATGTCGTCCCAGGCTTTATCGCCGCGGGTCAGGATTTCGGCATCGGTGATCGGATAGTCATGCAGTTCGAATTCCGCGACATACTGCTGGTTGAAGTCCACAACGTTCTTTACGCACTCGTATTTCGGGTGCTGGGAATCGACCACAAAGAAGACGTATTCATCGGTGCCGTCGATTTTGCCGAAAACCGTGACGGTCGCCGCGACGTTGCCGTTGCCGATGTAATACTTGCTGCCACGGGCCAGATAGGTGCCGTCCGGCTGCGGATATAGCTTCACTTCGGAGGAATAGATGTCAGCACCATGTTCTTTTTCGGAAAGACCAAAGGCGCAAAGCGCATTGTCCTTCATCTTCTTGGCCGCCAGGTGTTTGGCTTCCTCATTGTCGCCCAGCAGAACCGGATCAAGGCCCAGGGTGGACACATGATAGGTGTACCAGTAGGCAGCGCCGTAAAAGCCGCAGATTTCCGAGAACTCATACATCCGGTATGTGCTGTAGTGCTGGTTCGGGTCCGAGCCATAGCCTTTCGGTAAAAAGAGGGTTTCAAAGATCCCTTCTTTGGTCACGAACTCGGCGAAATCCTCGCAGAACTCATGCTTGTGGAACGCTTCTTTCTGTGCTGCCAGACCCTTGTTCTCAAACCACTCGATCGTTTTCAGCATGATCTCTTTGGAGCGTGCGTCCGGGTAATTCCGGTCCTGGTACTTTTTCGGGTTCAACAAAATGCTCATACAAAACTCCCTTTCCTTCAATTCGTTTTGGCTTTATGTCAGCGGTGTCATCATGAATACGGGCGATCTGCCCATTTTGACCGCTTCAGGCTTAACATCAAAGTAGGCCGGGTCATCGTTTTCCATCTTGTCGAGGATGTGTTTGTAGGTCCGCTGTTTCATTTCAAGCAGTGTGGTCCTTGATTTGTTGAAGGTTTTGGCAAAGGCAACCGCTTCTTCCAGGGTCTTTTCGCCATTCTCGCAAGCCTTCAGGATCACGCCGTGCTGTTCGAGTTCCTTTGCGCCGATCTTCGCGCCGGTGAATTTCATGCGGAGAAAGAGGTGATACGGCATGATGCGCTTCATCCATTCGATCATGGACGGTGCGAACTGGATTCCCAGGTCTACTTCAGGGAAGCAGAAATAGCCGCGGTCTTCGCGCATAAACCGGAAGTCGCACGCTCCGGCCAGCATGGCTCCGTTGCCGAAAGCATGGCCGTTGATGGCCGCAATGGTAGGAACCGGCGCCATCAGCATCGCTTTGAACAGATCCCCTTGACGATACAGCCACCGGCTGATCTGGGGGAAATCGCTTTCGGTGTGCGCCTGAATCATCCACTGCAAATCCACGCCCAGACTGAAGTTTTTCGGATCGCTGGATGTGAGGACAATCGCCTTGATTTCGGGATCCGCGAGGATCTCGTCGTACACGGCGAGCATCGTATCGGCCCATACCGGATTATGACGGTTTTCCCCGTTGTTCATAATCATGATGGCCACAGTACCGTCTTTTTTCCATTCCACAATCGCCATAATGCTTCTATATTCCTCCCTTTGCTATAGATTCAACGCCCTTTTCAGGCGGTTTGCCCTTACGCACGCGGCAGCGAGAAATAGAACGCCACCCCGGCCTCCGTATTGCGGACACCGTATGTGCTGTGATGCAGATTGAGAATCGTCCGGACGATCGCCAGTCCCAGGCCGGTTCCGCCAAGGTCCCGATTCCGCGACTTATCGGTCCGGTAAAACGGCTCCCAGATCCGTTCCATTTCGTTTTCCTCGATATGCGCCCCCTCGTTTTCAACTTCAACCTGAACCTCCTCCGACCGCGCAATCAACCGAACCGTCAGCTTATTGCCAGGCCGGGTATGGAGCATGGCATTGGTAATAAAATTGGCTAGAACGTGGTAAATGCGCCAGGAATCGGCCGTTACCTGCCATTCGGTTCCGTCTTTTTCCACCGTCAAGGCCAGTTCTTTCATGGCGATGCTGCCGGAAAACTCGGTGACCACTGAGTCGACCAGGGCCCCCAGATCAAACGGCGCAAACCGGACATTGCCGTAGCCGGACTCCAGCTGGCACATATCCAGCAGGTCGCCGATCAGGGCCTCCATCTTGCGGACCTCGTCATTGATCACGTCCACGAACAAATCCCGGTCGGCGCCGGTCGCTACGTTTTCCTTCAACCCCTCCGCATAGCCTTTAATCAGGCTCAAAGGGGTCTTGAGCTCATGGGAAGCGCCGGCGATAAACTCCCGGCGCATGTCATCCAACGCCTGCAGCTTCAGATTCATCTGCTGCAGCCGGGCGGTCATGCCCATCAGTTCTCTGACCGTCAAGGTTGCGATCCCCGCGCCGATGCCGGTGCACAAGTAGAAATAGTACCGCATCAAATAGGTGGCGACGAAGGTTCCCGTCGGCTGCAAGGTTGGAAAGATCATATTCAGCGCAAAATCCCCGGCGATGCAGGCCGCCGTACTGGCGGCGATCACGCGAAGATCAAAGTAAAACAAAGACATTACAATCGGTATGTAATACATGCCATGGCTTTCGACCGCGTCGGTCGGAACCGTGCGGGCAATCGTGACCACGGCAAACACCGTGCCGACCACCAGCCACTTCATCCAGACCCTTTCGCCAAAGCGGCCGGCAATCAGCCAGACCAGGCCGAGCAGCCCAAATCCCGGAACCGCCAGTCCGTACAGCTTCGCCTGGGATACCGCCGGGGTGGTTAGTCCCCGGGTCTCCAGCCAGGATGTGATCAGCAAAAGCATCAGCAGGACGACCACGGTCGCCAGGAGTAAGCGCCGGTGGGTCAGCACATTCTGCCGCTCCAGCACCTCTACGACCACCCGGTTTTGCCCCAACTCCACCCGCATGACGTTTATCCTTCCAGTCGGTACCCGATGCCGCGCACGGTCGAAATCTGCACCTGGCTCGGCTTCAGCTTCTCCCGAAGCCGCCAGACCTGATTGTCGACCGTATGGAGATCGCCATCGTAGTCGGCCCCCCAGACATTGCACAAAATCTGTTCGCGCGAGAGGGCCCGGCCCTTGTTCTCGATCAGGAACAGCAGCAGTTCGTATTCTTTGGGCGTCATAGCCATTTCCTGACCGGCGACCGCCACTTCGTGCGCCCAGTCGTCGACCACCAGATCGGCCATTTCGAAGCGCCGGCTTCCGGACGATGCAGCAAGCTTGCCGAACCGTTTCAGCAGGGCCTTGGCCCGGGCTACCAACAATCGAGGGCTGAACGGTTTGGTGATGTAATCATCCGCCCCGAGTTCGAAGCCGAAAATCTTATCCTGCTCCTCGCCCCGGGCGGTCAGAAAAATGATCGGAACATTAGAATCATGCCGAAGTTCGGCACAGATCTGCCAGCCGTCCAGACCGGGCATCATGATATCCAGAACCACCAGGTCGACCCGGTTGTTTCGAAACTGATCGATCGCTTGATGGCCGTCGGCGGCCTCAATCACCGTGAAGCCTTCCCCTTTGAAATACAGGGCGAGCAGGCTCCGCATCCGTTCTTCGTCTTCAGCCAGCAGCACCGTCGGCGGCAACCCGCTCACCTCCACCTGGACAGAACTATTTCGAAAATTTACTCTGTTTTGATTATAGCAGAAACATGCCTCGCCGCGAGCCTTCGATCCGGTATCGGCGGGGCGAACCGCCGGTTTAAAACAGCCAGCCAAGCTTTTTCGCCTGGAAGCTTAACTCATCCCGAAAATCGGGGTGCGCGATCGCAATCAAGGCCTCTGACCGCTTAGAGATTGACCGGTCTTTCAGCTTGGCCGCGCCGTACTCGGTAACGACCCAGTCAACGTCATTACGCGAGGTCGTAGTCACTGTTCCCACCGGAAAAAACGGCATCAGCCGGCTGGCCCGCGCTCCGTCCTTTGTCGAATAGGTGGAAGGAAGCGCGATAATGCTCTTGCCATTGCGGGACTTCTGAGCCCCAATTACAAAATTGACCTGCCCACCGGTCCCGCTGTACTGGTTGGTCCCGATCGTTTCCGAAGCCACCTGACCGGTTAGATCCACCATCAGGGCATTGTTGATCGAGATCTGATTGTCATTGAGCGCGATCGTCGCCGGATCGTTGATATAGCCGATCGGCCGGGCGTCAAGCACGTCATTACAGTGCGCCCAGCGGGAGAGCTCAGCGGTTCCGACCAGGAACGTCATCGCGATTTTATCCGGCAAATGGGTTTTCCGGCTGTTGTTCACCGCGCCGCATTTGTACAATTCCATAATCGAATCGGATAAAACCTCGGTATGAACGCCGAGATTCTTTTTATCCTTCAGGAAATGGCCGATGCAGTTGGCCAGACCGCCCAATCCAAGCTGAATCGTAGCGCCGTCCGGAACCATATCGGCAATAATCGTTCCCATCTTTTCCTCAACCGGGGTGATCGGAATCTCGGGAATCTCAAACAACGGCACATCGTTTTCGATAATCGCGTCCACTTCAGAAACATGGATTTTAAGATCCTCGCCGTTGACCCACGGCGCATTCCGGTTCACTTCCACAATGACCTTTTTCGCGCGCTTGATCATCGATTTTTCGATCAGCCCGCCAAAGCTCGAACGATTCATGTATCCATTTTCGTCCGGCGGTGTGACCACCGCGGTAAACACCCGCGTCAGAACTTCATTATGCCACCGGTCGCAGTAATTCAAGTGTTCGGGAATATAGTCGATCCGGGCGCCCAACTGTCTCGCGGCCCGTTCCGCCGGACCAAGAATGATGGTTTCCACCCGTACGATATCCCGGTATTCCGGCTTAAAGAAATCGTAGTACGCCAGCGCAAAACCCTCAACGATGGTCAAGTCTTCGATTTCCGCTTTCGCCAGGCGCTGGCCCAGCGCTGCGCAGAACCCCGCCGGCGTGCCGTTTCCCGGCTGCATACCAATCGAATCTCTCGCCTGAATCAGGCTGGCCGCTTCCTCGGCCGACATCAGCTTCCGTTGATACGCTTCTCTCCAATTCATCTTTACAGCCCCCACCCTTCTTAGGTTTGAGGCCAGTATACAAAATGGTTTTCACCATTCTCTCACCGAATTCTCTCAGTTTGATCACAAATTGATTTATTACCAAGGCAAATATTTCGCTACGTAAATATATATTTCGATACGAAAATAAAAATCCCTGCTTTGCAATCGCCTGAACCGGGATTTCGGATCGAATATTTGCCGTACCTGGTATAATGGGGGGAAAAGCGCGAAAGGATGGCTGGTGTGAACAAGGCCGCTGCTCTCTTTAAATCCCTTTGGATTCCATTCGCTGTGTTGATCCTGGCCTTTCTGGTTCACGAGGAGCATTATCTTGAGCGTTACAGCTATGAGATGATCCGCTTTTCGGTCAGCCTGGTCTTCGGCATCACCCTCGCGTTCAGCGTGGGCTTCAAGAAGGCGCGCTTCTTTTTTATCCTGCTGCTGTTCGGCCTGACCGCACTTGC
The DNA here is from genome assembly GCA_050258755.1 of Solirubrobacterales bacterium. GTDB lineage: Bacteria > Bacillota > Syntrophomonadia > Syntrophomonadales > DTU052 > JBLMZI01. The sequence continues at coordinate 32,718 of JBLMZI010000002.1, forward strand.
TATCGAGGCGTTTTCTCCCAATACCGGCCTGACACTGCTTCTGCTGACGGCGCTTCCCGTGAATATTCTTATCGTTACCCTGATTGGGGAGCGCGGTATCGTCAGCATCTGGGGCCGGGCTCAAATGGGTTTGCTGGCGGTCGAGGCGACGGCCGCGGTCTGGCTTCATCAGACCGGCTTGCTGGCCAAACTGCCTGAACTTTATCAACTCAGCGTTCCCGACTCAGCCCCATATTTCGTATCACTCCCGGTACTGGCTGCCGGTTTTGCGGCTTTGCTGCTGACCCTGCTCAGCCTGTTCCCGTATCAGCGCCCTTGGGGCACTTTTATCGGCCTGATACTGATGGCGGGCTGGGGCGGCGTGGTATGGAGCAATACGTCGGAATGGAATCTGGTGATTTTGGCGGTTTCGTTCGCGGTGCTGGCAGAAACCATTCTGGACCTGTACCGGTTCGCCTTTCTGGATGAATTGACCGGGCTGTATTCACGGCGCTGTCTGAACCAGGATCAGCTAAAGCTCGGGGGAACCTACGCGATTGCGATGGTGGACATCGATCATTTCAAGAAATTCAACGACACCTACGGCCATGCGGTTGGCGATCAGGTTTTAAAATACGTGGCGGTGCTGATGCGCAGAACCCAGGAATGCCGCGCTTATCGCTACGGCGGTGAGGAATTCGCATTCATTTTCGAGGGTAAAAACAAAGACGAAGCCATGCCGTTCCTGGAGGATCTGCAGGCGCGCCTGGCCGAACACCCGTTCACCCTTAGGGGAAAAGACCGGCCTAAGAAGAAGCCGGGAACGCCGAAAAAGGCCCCGGGGGCGAAACAGGTTTCAGTCACGGTGAGCATTGGCGTGGCGGACAGCGAGACCAAAAACGTGCGGCCGGAAGAGGTGATCAAAGCCGCCGACAAGGCCTTGTACCGGGCCAAGCGAACCGGCCGTGATCGGATCTGCTCGTGAACAACCGTTCATCGGAGCCAGAATCCTCTTTATGAAGAATAACCCCGATTTCCGACCTGCCTTCGCCAATCATTTCTGCCCTGCTCAAGCAGGGAATCACTGCACCGCGCCGAAAGGTTTTATTAAGCATTTTCTTTGAAGTCGGGAAAACAACGCTTCCCAGATGAAAAGAGCCCCGATATTCGGCCTTAACTTCCTATCAAGATGGACAAATAGCACCCACGTGTTACGAAAAGCTATTTCCCTCGAAAACACCCGGATCCACAAGGTCCAGGCTGAGCTGTTTTTCAACCATTTCGAAAAGGCTATAGAGAGACCATGAAGGAGGATTTGTTGCATGAAGCTGTTTACCCCGATCACGATTAACAAACTGACGCTGAAGAACCGGATCGTCATGTCCGCCATGCACCTGGGCTATGCCGAAGATGGTTATGTGACCGAGCGGCTGATCCGTTTTTACGAGGAGCGGGCCAAAGGCGGCGCCGGGCTGCTGATGATCGGCGGCATCGACATCGACGAACATGCCTACTGGGCCATGCAGTCGATCAATGACGACAAGTATATTCCCGGCCTGAAAGCGCTGACCTCCCGGGTTCAGCAGCACGGCGGCATCGTGGGCTGTCAGCTGTATCAACCCGGCCGGTATTCCTTTTCCATCGTGACCGGGATTCAGGCGGTTTCCGCCTCTGCGGTCAAATCACCGCTGACCCGTGAAACACCGCGGGCGCTGACCACCGAAGAGGTCTGCACCATGATCGAAACCTTCGGCACAGCCGCTCGGCGGGCGAAAGAGGCTGGCTTCGATCTGGTCGAAATCATCGGCAGCGCCGGCTATCTGATCTCTCAATTCCTGTCCCCGCTGACTAACTTCCGCGCGGATGAATTCGGCGGCAGCTTGGAAAACCGGATGCGCTTCGGGGTTGAAGTCGTTCACGCAGTGCGCCGGCAGGTTGGACCGGACTTTCCGGTCAGCATCCGGCTGGCCGGTCACGAGCTGGTGGAAGGCGGGACCCCGGCGGCCGATCTGATCACCTTTGCGCAGAAAATCGAAGCGGCCGGTGCTGATATGATCAACATCACCGGCGGCTGGCATGAAAGCCCGGTCCCCCAGATCACCATGAACGTCCCGCACGGCGCTTTCGTGTATATGGCCCAGCAGGTCAAACAGGCCGTCAGTATCCCGGTGGTTGCCAGCAACCGGATCAACGATCCGCGGTTGGCCGAACAGATCCTGGTCAATGGCCAGGCCGATCTGGTCTCCATGGCCCGCCCCTTGATGGCCGATCCGGAACTGCCGCGCAAAGCCCGGGAAGGCCGCTTCAGCGAGATCCGCAAGTGCATCGGCTGCAACCAGGGCTGCATGGACCATGTTTTTGAAGGCAAAATCATCGAATGTCTGGTCAACGCCGAAGCGGGGCACGAGTGTGAAATCGAAGTAAAGCCGGCCGAAAAGTCAAAAAGGGTGCTTGTCATCGGCGGCGGGCCGGCGGGCATGGAAGCAGCCCGGGTCGCAGCTTTGCGCGGGCATCAGGTCACACTCTGGGAACGTTCGGACCGGCTGGGTGGGCAGCTGCATCTGGCCGCGGCGCCCCCCGGACGAGAGGACTTTGCCCTACTGGCCGATTATCTGGCGGAAAGCCTCCGGGTGCTGAAGGTTGAAGTGAAGACTGGCATGACGGCCAATGTCGATAAGGTGAAGGCCTTCGCGCCAGACGCACTGATTGTCGCGACCGGCGCCTCCCCGCTGCAGATCCCCGTCAAAGGCATAGACCGTGCGAATGTGGTCCAGGCCTGGGACTGGCTTGACCAGCGGTTTGAAACCGGCACCGACATCGTGGTAATCGGCGGTGGCGCGGTCGGCTGCGAAACCGCGCTGGCCTTGGCCCACATCGGCACGGTCGATCCGGAAACCTTGCAGTTTCTCACCGTGCACCAGGTTGAATCCCCGGAAAAACTGTACCAATTGAGCACCCGGGGCATCAAACGGATCACCCTGATCGAACAACAGCCCAAGATCGGCCGCGATATCGGCCGGTCGAGCAAATGGGTCATTTCCATAGACCTGCCGCGCTTCGGCGTTGAGATCATGACCTCGACCCGCATGGTGGCCATTGAAGATACCGGCGTGGTGGTGGAACGCAATGGCGAGCAATCGGTCATCAAGGCCGATACAGTGGTCATTGCGGTCGGTTCGAAAGCCAACCGCGAACTGTACGAACAGTTGAAAGACACCGCGCCGGAAGTCTACCCGATCGGTGACGCGGTTCGCCCCCGCAAGGCGATGGAGGCGATTCAGGAAGGCTTCGAAATCGGAAATCGGATCTAACCGGGTAACAAAGGAGGATGCCAAACATGGGAACCGCTCTATTCTGGTTATGCCTGACCAACACCGCCCTGCTGATCCTGCATGAAATCGATGCCGCATACTGGCAGGAGTGGCGGTTGTTTAGAAGGATCGCCGAGTGGCGGCTGTTTCGCTTCCTGGACGAAATGGAAGTGCGCAATGGCCTCAGCCTGTTTCTGGCGCTCCACCTTCCCCTGCTGGTCCTTCTGCTGGCAGGACTGGTCCGGGTCGCCCAGGGCAGGGGCTTGATTTACTCCCTGCTCCTGAGCGTATTCCTCATTTTTCACGCCATCGCCCATTTCCAATTATCCCGCAAAGGCGGGGCGGAATTTGACGTCCCCATCTCCCAGTTGATCCTCACCGCGACCTTTTTCGTCTCCATCGCGCAGCTGTTCTTCACGGCGAAATCATTGTTAGGCTGACTGCACCAGGAACAATGCAAAAAAATGCCGAAGGGACCGAGCCCGGTCCCTTTTTATTTCTGGTATTTTCTTCATTCATACCGCAGGCCTAATCCTTGCTGGTATAAAACCCGGCCCTTGGTAGACAGCACCTCAACCGGCAAGCGGCCGGTCGGTTTCAGTTTGCCGAAGATGGCTTCGATCCCGGAGCGCAAGGCTGGACCGTCGACATCGCTGTAGAGCAGCAGACAAGCCGGCGCTTCCTCGGCAATGCCCGCTTCAAACGGATCGCCGATGACCATGACCGCCAGCGGTTTATGGATCGTGTTACAGTATTGAATGACCTGTGCCATGAAATGCCGGCGCAGCGCTTCAAGCTGGTCCGCATCCGGTCCGTAGGCACAGGAGGCGAAGATAACCCAATCAGCCGCATATAGACTGTCCTGTTCCGGCTTGGACAGCGTTTCAAAGCTTCGGAAAGTACGCATAGTCACAATGGCGCGGCCTTTCCCCTGTCCCGCAAGGGTCTTCCGGATCTCTTTGGTCAAGCGGTCCCCAATGTCCTTAGTATCGGCAAGAAGTAGAATTCGGTCGCCGTTTTTCACCTTGAACGGCAGCGTGCGATCTTCGTTTCGGACCAGGGTGACCGCTTGATCGGCAATCTTTCGTTCGAGAGCGGCATGGTCGGCCGATCCGACCCCCTTGACCGCAGCCTGAATCCGCTTCGCAACCGGCTGCCGGAGCCGGTCTCCTAATACCAACCGCCGCCCTTCGATTCGGAGCACTCCGCATTTCAGTTTCGCGGCCAGGATTCGTTTGACCGAATCATTAAGCCGTTTTTCAGGGATTTCGCCGGTCTTAACCGCCTGGACGAGCCGTTGATGAACCAGTTCCGGCCGGGAATAGACAATCACCAAATCCGCGCCAGCCTGAACGGCTTTCACCGCGGTCTCATCCTCACTGCCGAAGTGTTTTGAAATGGCATCCATGCCCAACACATCTGTCACAATCAAACCGGAAAATTCCATCTGGTTTCGGGCGACGGAGAGAATCTCGGGCGATAGCGTTGCCGGCAGGTAAACCATTTCCCGCTTCGACCGCGAAACGGCCTTCGTATCATCCAATCTTGGATATGCCACGTGGGCCGGCATGATCATGTCCACTTTCTGATCAATCGCCGCCTGAAATGGAACCAGATCGCACTTTTCCAATTCAGGAAGTGCTTTGTGGATTTCCGGCAATCGAACATGGGAGTCTGCTGCGGCGCCGCCAATCCCCGGGAAGTGCTTGGCACAGGCGAGAACCCCTGCGTCCTGAAGCCCCGTGATATAGGACCTTCCCAGTTCCGCGGTCAGTTTCGGATCAGCTCCGAAGGATCGGATCGTGGTTCCGGATGGTCTCAAATCATAGATATCCAGACAAGGCGCGAAATCGGTGTTTATCCCCAAAAGCACAAGCTCACTGCCGGTCAGTTTGCCGGCTTGATAGGCAAAATCCGGAGTATGCGCAGCCCCTAAAGCCATATTTCCAGGCATGGCGGTCCCAAAGGGAATCCGATTCACCCGGCCGCCCTCCTGATCAATCGCGATGAAAAGCGGGACTGCGCTGCAGCGCTGAAGCCGGTCAGTCAGCCGAACGGTTTGCCCGGCGTCCTGCAGCATATTACGGTAAAGCACAATGCCGCCAAAGAAGCCCTGTTTCAGGTTCTTTTCGAATTCGGTGTTCACTGCCATCCCGGGCGAAGTGATGATCAACTGGCCAGCTTTTTGCTCTAAAGACATATTGGCGATAACGGCGTCCAGGGCCGCCGGATGACCCTTTACAACCATCGGCTGGCTGACCGCAGGATCCGGTATGAAAAACAGCCCGGCCATGATAAAGAAGAAAACCGCCAAAGCGCTGATGCGCTTTGGCGTATTGTTGTTTGAGCCGTTATACCCCCTGCGGATGATCATGATGCAGGTCTCCTGTATCCATGTTAATCGAAATGGGCCGCCGGTTTACGATGGCTGCACCCGGGAATAATTCACCAAAACCGTACCATATTCCCCGACCAGGGCGAATCCCTGCGGCAGTGAAACAATCGAATAGAGTCCAGTCGGGGTATCGGTGGCCGGCCCTTCGAGAGCCCAACTGATCCCATCGGGCGAGGAGTAAACATTGCCATTGCTGTTTGCATCGACAGCCAGGAAAACGCCATGACCATACGCAACATCCGTCAAATACGGATTGCCGGCGATTGCCCCGCTGGTCGACCAGGTCGTTCCGCCGTCCAGGGAGTAACGATAAATTCCGTTTTGACCAACCGCCACCCAGGTGTTCTCACCATACACAATACCAGAGATACTATTCACACCGGCATTGATATTCAGAGGCGACCAGTTGACGCCGTCATTGGACATAACCGCTTTTCCGTCCTCAGCGACGGCAATAAATCGGTCGTCCATAAAACAAATATCGGAAAATCTTTCAGTAGTCATTCCCGGAATGGTCAGGCACTCATTCCAGCTCGCGCCAGCGTCCGAGGAATAATAGAGAGCGGGTGTGGCGTAGTATCCTCCAACCGTAACATACTTATTTTTACCATAGGCTACGCTATTGAAGCTGCTGTTTTCTGAGCTTCCATACAGCACAGACGACCAGCTTGCCGCCGACTCCCCGGTGTTTGAAACCATGGCGGTCATTTCAGTTCCACTCCCCGACCCGACCGCCACAAACCGGCCGCCCGCATACAGAGCACTCCTCAAAGCATATTGCCCCCCGGTCATAACAATGCTCCAGGTGATGCCGTCCGAAGACCAGTATATCGAATTCCCATCACCAACCGCGATGAGCTTGGACCCACCGTAGGTTATCCCCAATAGATCCTTGTTCGTGCTGGTCAGTCCCCATGAAGAGCCGCCGTCGGTCGATTCGCACGTGGTTCCAACTTCACCGGCGACGAGCCAGCGGGTGCCGTTCGCCGCTACCGCAAATAGGTTGCCGCTGATGGCAGTCAAATCGGACCAGAAGCTGCCATCGTAGGTCATGATGACACTCTGGCCAACCGCCACCCACCGGTTATTGGAGCAGGCAATGGCGTTCAGCGGATCGCTGCTGTGTATAGCTCCTGACCAGGTCGTGCCGTTGGTCGTACTTGAATACGTGTTCCCACTGCTGCTAACAGTCATAAAAGTTGGCGTTCCGCCCGGTGCGCCGTAGGCTACCGAGACGCAGTTGCCAGGCAGCACGCCAGAAGTTGGGGCAGGCCAGGTATCACCGTTATCATTCGAAACCCAGCAAGAGCCATCAGCCGCTCCGACCGCCACGAAGGCGTTGTTGCCATAGACCACTCCGGTCAGGGTTGTGGCTGGCCCAGACACCGGTTGGGTCCAGGTCTGCCCGTCCAGTGAAAAGAATGTCGCGCCGTTCTCTCCGACGGTCAGATAGGTATCGCCGCTGCAGCAAACACTAAGCAGGTTATTCGCAGTTCCGCCGTACGTCTCTGGTAGGTTCCAGCACTCCCCATCTACCGACCACATAATATATCCGGAATCCCCAACCGCTATAAAGCGGTTTTTTCCGAAAACAATGCTGTTGATCCCTGGCGTGTCCTCCCAGCCGCCCACCCATCTGGTGCCATCGGGTGAGGACGCGATGTACCCGTTTGCCCCAATTGCTACATATTTGCCGTTTCCATAGGCTATTCCCTTTATTGTGACATTGGCGAGGCTGGGATTGGTCTGCCACCAACTGGTCAGCTGCAGATCCCTGCTGACATTCAAGGTATAGGTAGTGCTTCCAGCCGCAGACGAGCAAATGATGGTAATCGTGCTGCTGCCGACTGGAACGAGAATATCCGGAGAGGAACTTCCGCTTGTCACAGGGCTCCCGTTTACATAGATCGTACCACTGCCGGTCGGAATCACACTGATTTTGTACAGCGACGCTAAAACGGTCACGTTATAGGTTGTTTGCGTCTCGCTGAAGGCGATCGACATGGTCGCCCCATTGCTGACGGTCAGGTTCGTCAATTTCGGTGCTGGCTCCGTGGTTGTCGGCGTACTCGGGCTGCCGCTGCTCTCGTGGGCCGCCGGTAATCCAAGTGTGTTGGTCACTGGCGCCGCCGGTGGAGTCGAAGCAGCCGACCCGACCTGGGACATGATTTCCGTAACATTTGGAACGGTAACAGCTGGCGGCGGCGCGGTCTCCCCGGTCGGCGAAGGCGCTTCCGTTACCGGCGCGTTACTCTGAATCGATTGGACCGTTTCCGCTACCCAGGACTGTACCTGGCTCCATTCCTGCTGCTGCGACTGTGTCATCGGCGTTGGCGCGGTTGGGGGCGTGCCTGCGGATGATACGGTCGAAGATTGCCCCTCGCCTACCGATACCGAAGCGCCGGAGGACGAGGATACTTCAACGGATCCGTCCGCTACCTCGGTACTCTGTCCGGTACTGGATACGGCATTGCCCCAGATTGTGCCGCGAACCCCGGCCACGCCCCAGGGCATGTCGACGGTAACCCGGACCCGTTTCGCCGAGGCCTGCTTGTACCAGACCGCTGATTGTTCCGCAGCCGGGCCGGCAAAGGTGAGCGAAGCCTTCCTTGCGTCATCCGCCGGTTCTCCGGCCATCAGCTTCGAAACCGTTCCACCGGTCGTTTCCGATTCGGACTGGTTAAAGATATAGGAGGTGGCCAGAGCGCCGAAAAGTTTCCCTTTGGCAAGCTTGACCACCATATGGTCCACCGTCTGTCCCGGTGAGCCGTCCCGCTTGATCACGGCCTGGCCTCGAGATTCCTGGATGGTCAGTTCGGTATCCGCCTTCAGCAGAAGACTTGAGCCGTCCGGATATTTCAATTCGGCCTCCGAATTTAGGCCGGTTTTCACCGTAGCTCCCTGATTCACGACCGTGCTGGCCGTGATTTTGGCGACCGGCTGGCCTGGAACTTCAACCGTGGCAGATCCCGATTTGACGACCAGCTCGGCTGCCAGCGGCTTGCGCATCAAACGCGGCGCAGTAGTCATCATGACCGCAACACCCTGCGCGGCTTGGGCACGGGTAACCGCCCAATCAGGGCCGAATACCGTTTCGGAAATCGGGCGCATCATCCCGGTTTCGCAGGCCACTGCAATCGGTGTTTTGGCCCAGTGATTGTAGCCCACGTCCTTGATTTGGGCTGGAACCGCGAGCGCGACGGTTGCTTCGCCGGAAAGATTCAGGAGCATGGCGGCGGCTTCAGCCCGGGTAACCTTGGCGCCGGGACGAAATGTGCCGTCCGGATAGCCTCTCATGAAGCCATTTCGGTAAGCGGTTTCTATGGCGGCATAAGCCCAGTGTTTTTTATCGACATCTTTAAAGCTGTTTTTTGGCGAGGGTTTTGCCTGCACAGAAGCGGCATTGATCAGTACGACCGCCATTTCAGCCCGGCTGATGGTCTGATTGGGTCTAAAGCTCCCGTCAGCATAACCGGAAAGCACATGCCTGGCCTGTAAATAGGTGATATAAGGCATGACCGGATTCGAAGCCTTTACGTCTTTGTACCCGGATGCTGCCATTGCCGGTGCTGAGCCGGCAAGCAGCACCGCCGCCAGCAGTATCAGGATAACCACAATCGGAAATGATCGCTTGCTATTCAGGCTCGGCATTGCTTTCTCTCCTTATTTTTCATATCGGACGCAGAGACCCCATATACACTATATCTTACAATAAATCACCGTAAATGACACAATCCGACAACGCTTTATCCTGTGCTATTTCTTGACGTTTTCCTCAAATGTGGGCCAGCAAGTCGATGATATGTTTTCGATCCGGAAAGCCGTTTCCCTGATCCGCGCTGCTGGCTAAGCATCGACCGGTCCCATCGTTCCGAAGTTCGTTCGCGGCAGCAAAAGCCGATAGTCGGATAAAACGTCCAGTGATAAGATTGTTAAAAAGGAAACCCACGCGAATGATAGAGAGAAAGAAGGTTTTGCAGTGAGAATTCTTGTCATCGGACTTGGCGCCTTAGGAGGCGTTTTTGCCACCCTGTTAAAAAAGGACGGCCACCACATTGCAGCACTGGACCGGACGGAGACGGTCAATGCGATATCAGACCGGCTGGTGCGGATCAGCGGTATCTGGGGAGAACATGAATCCCGCTTGGACGAACTGGCCTCAAACCCGGAAAAACTATCCGGGAACTACGATCTGGCAATATTGACGGTGAAGTCGTTTAATACCCGGGAAGCCCTTGAAGGGGGCCTTCGCCTCATTGATGACAGTACCCGGGTTATACTGGCCCAGAACGGATACGGCAACTATGAAGCGGCCCAGAATGTGCTGCCGCGAAACCAACTGATTGTCGGCCGCGTGATTTTTGGCGCTCAAATCGTTGAACCCGGGCATTCCAAGGTCACCGTCATCGCCGACGATGTGATTTTAGGACAACCGGACGGCGAAATCCCTGAAGCTGAGGTCAAAATGCTGGCAGAAACCATCAATCACGCTGGGATTCCCTGCCGCGCCTCAACCGCGGTGATGCAGTTCTTATGGGGAAAAATCCTGTATAATTCGGCGTTAAACTCGCTGGGTGCCATTCTGGAAGTCAACTACGGCACCCTCGCCGGACTGGAATGGACCCGGCAGACCATGAATGCTGTCATCGATGAAATATTCTCGGTGTTAGCCGCCATGAAGCAGCCCATGCCCTGGGACCAGTCGGCCTACCGGGAACTCTTTTATACCAAGCTGATTCCTCCGACGGCCAACCATTTCCCGTCCATGCTCCAGGACATCCAATCCGGCCGCAGGACCGAAATCGACTTCTTAAATGGGGCCGTTGTGGCCCTGGGTAAAGAATTCGGGGTTCCAACCCCGGTGAACGAGACGGTCACTCAGCTGGTGAAAGCCAAGGAACAGCTCGTTTCGAAGCCGGCCAATCCAGCCTAGCCTGGAACAAAGCAGCAACCGACCCACCCGGTTTATCAGGTCCCTCCGCGCCGGGATTCGGGTGACTTTGAGGGTAAATTGCCGCGCACACGGCGCGCCGGTTTTCGGAGGCTTTTTCCTTAGCCGCCGGGCGATCACGATGCGCACGCAAAAGCCGAGGGGACACCCCCTCGGCTTTTTCCCGCTCGACGTTATTCTGCAAATATTATGCTTCCTCTTCGTTCACCATGCCGAGTTCTTTCATCTTATAGTACAGCGAGGTCCGGTGAATCCCCAGGATTTCGGCCGCCTGGGTCTTGCTGCCCCGGGCGGTTTTAAGCGCTTCCAAAATCGCTGCCCGTTCGCCGCTTTCTCTCGCTTCTTTCAGTGTTCTCGGTTTTCCGGTCCGGGGGTTCGCAACGATCTGAGTTTGTATGTTTCTGCCGCCGAAACGAGTCAGGTTCCCGGCGTCAATCCGCCCTTCGGCGGCATCGACACAGGCCCGCTCCAGCAGGGTTTCCAGTTCACGCACATTGCCCGGCCACGAATAATTCATCATCAGGTGCATCGCTTCATCCGTAATCCCTTGAATCGCCGTCCCATTTTCCTGATTGTATTTCGCGATGAAATAGTCACAGAGCAGCGGAATATCCTCCAACCGGTCCCTGAGCGGCGGAACAATGATCTGGAAAACGTTCAGCCGGTAAAACAGGTCTTCCCGAAACCGGGTCTGGTTCGACGCCTTCCTCAAATCCACATTGGTCGCCGAAATAACGCGGATATCAACCGTCTTGGTGGTGGTTCCGCCAACCCGCTCGTACTCCTTCTCCTGCAGCACCCGAAGCAGCTTCGGCTGCATCATATACGGCAGTTCACTGATCTCATCCAGGAAGATGCTGCCCCGGTGCGCCAGCTCAAAACGGCCTGGTTTGCCGCCGCGTTTGGCCCCGGTAAAAGCGCCTTCTTCGTAACCGAACAGCTCGGATTCGATTAAGGTCTCCGGAATCGCGGCACAGTTGACCCGGATGAATGGATTCTCACGCCGTCCGCTTTCCTCGTGAATGGCGTGGGCAAACAATTCCTTGCCGGTGCCGGTTTCACCATAAATCAGCACCGGGGCGGTCGTCCGCGCGATTTTGCGTACTCGATCCTTGGCCTCAAGCATGGCTTCACTCTGCCCGATGATGCCTGCCAGTGAATACTTGACCTGGGACAGGTTTTTAACCTGTTCTTTGTAGTAAGCCAGTTCGGTGTACATGTTGGAAAATTTGGCTGCAAAATTGCGGGCTTCTTCCATGTAGCGGAACACGCTGAACCCCGCCGCGCCGATCGTCCGGCCATGGGTAATGATCGGAATCCGCGAAACGATATGCGCCCGTGGCCCATCCCCCCAAACATCGGCGATGATTGGTTTCCCGGTCTCCAGCACCTCGATCAGCCGGGAATCCGGAAAAATCTCGGAAACGTGCCGGCCGATCACGTCCTCGCGTTTATAGCCCGACACCTGTTCGTAATACCGGGTGAAAACCAGGATGATCCCGTCTTCATCGATCACGATGGCACCGTCGAAACCGGAAAAAATCGTCTCGATGATTTCCAGGATTTCGTCCGAAAGGTCCTTCAGCCTCAGTTTTTTCCCGGCATGTTCACTCTGGGGGCCTGCGCTCAACCGCTTCGCCTGCTTTCAATTCTAAATCCAGCCGATTTTCTTGGCTTCAAACGTCAATTGATCCCGAAAATCCGGATGCGCAATCGAAATCAGGGATTTCACCCGGTGAGAAATCGGTTTGTTGCTCAAATAGACCGCACCGTACTCGGTAACGATCCACTGTACGTCATTGCGCGATGTAGTGACCACGGTACCGGCCGGCAGCGTAGGAAGAATACGGGATCCAAGCTTGCCGTTCTTATCCTCAAAGGTCGACTGCAAGGCCAAAATGCTCTTGCCGTTCTTGGCCTTCTGGGCACCGAGCACGAAATTTACCTGTCCGCCGGTCGCGCTGTACTGCTTGGTGCCGATCGATTCCGAGGCCACCTGCCCGACCAGGTCAACCATCAGGGTACTGTTCACTGAGACCATATTGTCATTCTTCGCAATGACATTCGGATCATTGGTGTAAGCGATTTCGAAGGCGACGCAGTCTTCGTTCTTATCGATGTAATCATACAGTTCCCTGGTGCCCACCGAGAAAGTATAGACTGATTTCCCGGGCATGTGCGATTTACGGCTGTTATCGGCCGCCCCGCATTTTAACAGTTCCATAATCGAATTTGAAAACACTTCGGAGTGTATCCCCAGGTGCCGCTTTTCTTTCAGGAAATGACCAACCGCGTTAGCCAGACCGCCCAGACCCAACTGAATCGTCGCCCCGTCCGGCACCATATCGGCAATGATATGGGCGATCCGTTCCTCGACATCGGTAATAGGAATTTCCGGCACCTCAAACATGGCAACGTCGTTTTCGACAATCCCGGTCACCTCAGAAACGTGAATCTGAAAATCATCGCTGACCAGCCAGGGGGTATGCCGATTGACCTCAACGAAGGTAACTTCAAATCTTTCCCGGACCTGACGCGGAACCAGGCCGGCAAACAGAGACAGGTTCATATAGCCGCGCTCATCCGGCGGGGTGACCACAAAGGCGCCCTTTGTCGGACTCACCGCTTCCGCCCAATTCACCATGCTGCCCAGGTGATTCGGTACAAAATCCAAGGTGCCCCATTCGATGCCCATGCGTTCGGCCGGCCCGACAAAGATAGTCTGAATCTGAAACTTGCCTTTAAACTGAGGCAGCATATAATCATGCAGCGCAGTGGCAAATCCCTGACAGATCGTTATGTTTTCAAGCTCATCCGCCCGGGCGCCTAGCGCTTTCCCGATCGCTGAAGGAATTCCAGTGCCGCCACCCATTCCGATGACATCGCCGCTGTTGAAAAACGAGGCTGCGTATTCCGGTGTAACCAGTTTGCTTTTGTATTCCGCTCTCCAGGTCACTCCCAATCACTCCAATCTATAATTACCTACACCGGTATATTGCAAAAACCATGCCTGCCCGAAAATACCGATCTTTCGGACTCGCCATTTCAGGTTATGTAGTAATTTTCCTACACATTTTTCAGAATCACGTCTTGTTTCGTAGTATTCCGGCTACACGTCATGTAGCAATAATACTACACCCGTCTTGTTTTTCCTACACTCCGGATTGGCGGGGGGTGCAACAAATCGATGAATGAAAGATCGGTTTATCCCTTCAAGCTTCGGCGGCATAATCCTGAATCGCCTCTAAAAACCGGCGGCCGAACCGTTCATATTTTACCGTCCCCATGCCGGGGACCGCCATCATAGCTCGCTCATCCTGGGGCATCGTCCGGCTCATCTCCCGCAGCGTACTGTCATGGAAAACCACATAAGGGGGAATCTCAGCATCCCGGGCAATATCAAGGCGCAGTGATTTCAAAATCTGAAAGAGATCACGATCTGACACGGTCGCGGCCGGTTTCGGTTTCGGCCGCCGGATGACCACTTCCTGCTGTTTCCGTAAAACCGGATAAGACTGTTCAGTCAGCCGCAGAACCGGATACTGACCATCAGTAACTGCCAGCAGTCCTTCCGCCGCAAGCAGATGAATCAAATCGGTGATCGCGCTGGTTTTATAGTCTTTCATCAACCCGTAAGTCGTCAACGCAGCAAAGCCGTACTGCGCGACTCTCCGATTGCTGGCCCCGCGCAGCACATCAGCGACGGTATTGATGCCGAACCGTTCGCCCATACGCTTCACACAGGAGAGAATCATCTGGGCTTCCAGGGTCATATCGGTCAGCACATAGTCCCCGCAGCAGCTCGAGCATGAAGCACACTCATTCGGCGCGATTTCGCCGAAGTATTCGAGCATGAATTGGCGCAGGCAGCGCGATGTGTGACAGTAATCGATCATACTCTGCAGGCGGGTATACTCCATCGTTTTTTTCTCAGGGGTCAGTTCACTGTTCTCGATGAGGTATTTTTGCGTGTTCACATCAGAAGGGCTGAACAGCAGCAGGCAATCCCCTGCTAATCCGTCCCTCCCGGCCCGGCCGGCCTCCTGATAGTACGCTTCCAAATGACGCGGCATGTTGTGGTGAATCACCCAGCGAACGTTGGACTTATCGATGCCCAGGCCAAAAGCGTTCGTAGCAACCATCACGCCGACCCGGTCGTTCAAAAAATCTTCCTGGGTCCGGCTTCGCGCATCATCCTCAAGCCCCGCATGGTAACGGCCAGCCTTCACACCGGATTCTGTCAGGATCTGATACAGCCGGTCCACTTCTTTTCTGGTGGCGGCATAGATAATGCCCGGGTCGTTCAATCGGCCATCGATGTATTCCTGAATGGCACTGATTTTATTGACGCCGCGAAGGACCGAAAAATGCAAATTCGGCCGATCGAACCCGGATATCTGAACCAGCGGATCCATAAGCCGAAGCAGGGCAATGATGTCCGCTCTGACCTCCCGCGTGGCCGTCGCCGTAAAAGCGGCAACGACCGGCCGCTGGTTCAGACCGCCAATCCACTTGGCGATCGCGGTGTAGCTAGGCCGAAAATCGTGACCCCACTGAGAAACACAGTGGGCTTCATCGATCGCCACGAAGGAAACCGTCTGATCACTGATCGCCTGATGAAAAGCGGCTGACTGAAGCCGCTCCGGCGCGATATAGATGATTTTGTAGCGCCCCTGGGCAATCTCGTCCAGCCGGTTCCGGGTCTGGTCCGGATCCAGTGCGCTAGTAATCTGGGTCGCCGCGATACCAGCCTGTGAAAGTCCGTCGACCTGATCCTTCATTAGCGCAATCAAGGGCGAAATCACGATTGTGATCCCGGGCATCAGCAAAGCCGGAATCTGGTAGCACACCGATTTGCCCCCGCCGGTCGGCATGACCGCGAAGGCGTCGCGGCGGTTCAAAATGGATTCAATCACCGCCTCCTGGCCCGTTTTGAATTCATCGTATCCAAAATAGGTTTTCAACATCTGCTTTGGCATCATGTAAAGATCCACTTCCCCTTTATTCTGGATTGCCAATCGAAAACCGCGCCCGGTTGGAATATTTTTCTAAACCCAACCTCATTGTAACCGCGAACATGTGTTCGGTCAAGGGCCGCCGACTGAAGTTTTAATGCCCAAAACCGCTGTTTTTCCGCAAACAGCCACCGATAAAGAAAACGCCTTGAGAGTCTCTCTCAAGGCGCTGATCATGCAGATTGAACGGCCCACCGCAAGCGCCTATCACGGACGCTATTTCGCCCGTACCGCCACGGTGCGCTTAATCGGGTCCCAGATTACCTCGGCCCCGGAAGCCTCGGCGATATACCGGACTGGAACCAGGGTCCGCCCGGACTTGATCACCGGACTGGTGTCCATTTTAACCATTTTCCCTTTGACCCGGGCCGCCGAATGGCCCACGATAAAGACGCTGTCCGGCCCGGCTTTGCCCGAAATGGTGATGGTCTTCCGCTCCGGATTCCAGGACGCTTTGAGTCCAAGCGCTTCAACAATGCCGCGCAGCGGAACCATGACCCGTCCCTGGGCATCAATAAACGGCGGCTGATCGAATGAAAGCGTTTTGCCATTGAGCGTCACCGCGATGATGTCCCCTTTCGGGGCGGCCGGCAGCTTGGGCATAGCAGGCGCGGTTGGCCCAACAGGTTTCGGCTCAATCGGCGCCGTAGGCTTTGTCACTTCGGTGACAGCGGGAATCACTCCCGGCTGGCCGGCCGCGGTCGGTTTTGCCACGTCGGCCGCGGCGGGAATCACCGTCGGTTGATCGGCCGCGGCGGTCTCCGGATAAAGCAGATACTGCTTTCTTTCCGTTCTGAACCGGTTCAGCGCCTGGGCATAGCGCACCTCGATTTCGGCCGGTCCAAGTCCGGCTTCCAGGTACTGGCCAATTTTGTCGGTACCCATGATCTTGTCGAACATATTAATGGTTTTGCCGCTTTTCGGCACCTTGAAACGACTCAGTTGATGCGCGTAGGTCAGCGCATAAATCCCGGTCCGTGCCGGGTTAAAGGCATGATAATCCGTGATTTTAAGGCGAACGCCCCCTGCGCTTCCCCGCTTCTCGGCCACAAAAATCACCCCGGCCAGCCCCGATTGGTTCAGCAGCGCGGCATATCGGACCGAATCGACCCCCTTGCCGCCAATCCATTTGAAATTATCCTGCTGGCCAATCCCGGTGTTTTCGCCGAGCCCGGTGGCCATATACCCGAACAGCGAGGTGGTATCCGGAATGCGCGGCGAGGTCGGCACCCAGGGAAGCCCGGTGTCCTGCAGGAGCATCGACCTGGAATAGCCTTCCATCGGCACCACCGTCAGGTTGGCGCCGATCTTACGGTTAAAAAAGCGGGCGAGTTCGCCGGCCGTCATCCCATGAGCCATCGGAAGATTGTCCACGCCGACAAAACTGATGAACCGGTCTTCCATGACCGGGCCGTCGACAATCAACCCGCCGACCGGATTGGGCCGGTCCAGCACGATAATCGGCTTTCCGTCCCGTTTGGCCGCCGCCATGCAGTAATTCAAGGTCGACATGAAAGTGTAACTCCTGGCTCCGATGTCCTGGACATCAAATACCAGCACGTCAATGCCCTTCAGCATGGCCGGCGTCGGCGTCCGGGTCGCGCCGTACAGGCTATAGACTGGGATTTTCAGTTTGGAATGGGTATAGGAAGCGACCGATTTGCCGGCCACAGCTTTGCCGTCAATGCCGTGCTCCGGGCCGTACAGCGCCGCCAATTTGATGGACGGGTCGGCGGCAAGCACATCGATCACACTGGTCCCCTGGCTGTTCACCCCGGTCTGGTTGGTGACCAGGCCGACCCGTTTCCCCTCGATCAGACTGTGGTCTTTTTCCAGCAGCACCTCGTTCCCGAGCTTGACCACGGCCGCTTTAGCCGGCGCGGGGAAAACCGGAACGAGACTCAGGGTCAAAACCGACGCCGCCAGGAAAGCGGCGCCACGCCGGACCCATCCACGCGCGGAACAGGCCCCCAACAACCCGAATATGGGAATCGCTTTGCCCCCCTGTGGTGGTGCGTTCTTCATCTGTTGTTTGCTCATCGTATATTTCATCCTCTGCCCTGTATTTCAACCAGCCCCCGGGCCGTCAGTGCGCTGACTGGGGCTGACGATCCAAGATTCGACCCGGAGTGCCTTGTTTCCTTGTGTGAAAGACTGGTAAATCCCGGCCCGGCGACCAATCCGCCCGACATACCAATCCGGTTTCACGGCCGCTTCACGGCGTCTGTGGCTATTACACCACCAAGCAGTACTCGCTTACCTGAAGTACGAAATATGCGCGGTAAATCTTACAGGCGGGTACACGGCGGTTTTGCTTGCCGCGGGAAACCAACCGCTTACTTTTTCTTGATTAATTGATGCGCGCATTTCTTGTACTATAGTAATAGCTGCTGGTATTGGATCAATCTCCAATCCGCAAATTCCGTTTCAGGGTGGTAAACCTATGGAAAATCTTGTCGAAATCATTGGCATTTACGAAGAAAACTGCACAAACTGCCACCAATGCATCGCGGTCTGCCCGGTCAAGGTCTGCAGTGACGGAAGCGGCAATGTTGTTAAATTCGATAACGAGCTTTGTATCGGCTGCGGGCGCTGTATTGAGGCCTGCATTAAAAGCCATGGCGGCCAGGCCGAGAAAAGCGCGCGGTTTGCCTACGACGATGCCCCGCGGTTTGCCGCCGACCTGCTTAACATTGATATCGTTGCTTTGATCGCGCCCTCGGCCTATGGTAATTTCCAGCTGCCGCGCCTGATCACTGCGCTAAAAAACCTTGGCGTTTCGCATGTCTACGATGTATCCCTGGGCGCGGAAATCACGATTGCCGCTTACCATGAAGCGATTGAGAAGGGACTGGCCAAAACCCCGCTGATCGCGCAGCCCTGCCCGGCTGTGGTCAAATATATCGAGCTGTACCGCCCCGGTCTGATCGAGCACCTGGCTCCAATTGGCAGCCCGGTGCACAATCTGGCGGTCTATGTGCAGTCCCTCCATCCGAAAGCGGCCCTGGCCTTTATTTCCCCCTGCCTGGCCAAACGCCGGGAATTCAAGGACAGCGGAATCGTTCAGTATAATGTCACCTTCCAGTCCCTGCAGCAGGTGCTTCGGGACAAGAATATCGACCTGGAAACCCTGGAGGACAGCCCGTTTGACAATCCAGTGCCGGCCAGCATTGCGGTGAATTTTTCCTCGTCCGGCGGCCTGAAGGAATCCTACCTGCACCATTACCCGGAAACCCCTTCGAGCCGGATTATGCGAGTCGACGGCCAGATGGTTTTTGAGCGCTATCTGGAGAGCCTTGAAAAGGCAATTCAGCATCAAAGCCCCAACCTGCCGCTGATCGTCGATGTGTTAAGCTGCGACAAAGGCTGCAATATGGGCGTCGGCTGTGTGAACAAAGCCATTCACGAAATCGAATACGCCGTCGCAGCCCGGGCTGAGGAAAGCATTCGGGATCCGTCGGACCAGCGGAAGCTGAAGGAATTCCTGGCCGAAGTCCTGAAAACACATGACTTCACCTACCAGAATTACCGCAATTTAAATGCCGGCCTCCGGCTGAAAATCCCGACCGAAGAGGAACTGCACGCAATCTACGTCGACATGCACAAATTGGACGAAAAAGATTTCCGAAACTGCGCCGCCTGCGGCTACAACTCCTGCTACCAGATGGCGGTAGCCGTGTTCAACGGGCTGAATAAGGCGCAGAACTGCCATCTCTATCAGGAAAAAGAGCTTCAGATCGAACAGCAGGCCTTGCGACAGCTGCATTACGAGCTCACGAACGTGTTTGACACCATGTCGGACGGCGTGATCGTACTCAACCAGGAAGGCCGGATTTCGCACTTCAATCCGGCGGCGCAGAACATCATCGGCCATGCCGATGAAGCCTTGCTGGGAATCCATGTGGTCGACCTGTTCTGCGGCCAGGCCCCCAGGACCTTGAACCTTTTCCGAACCGGGGAATCGTTTTATGACAAGGAAATCATGATTGATGGCCGCTATGGCAAGATCCATGCCACCTGCTCCGGGAAACCCGTTTTCAACGAACAGGGCAAGGTCATCGGGGCGACGATTATACTGCGGCCCATGGCCCAGGTGCAGGAACTGGTCAATACCTTCAGCGGCCAGCAGGCCAGTTTTTCCTTTGACTCCATCATCGGCGAGGATAAACAGCTTCGCCGTTCTGTCCGATTGGCCATGATGGCTTCAGCGAACAATTCCACCGTGTTGCTTCAGTCCGAAAGCGGCACCGGCAAGGAAGTTTTCGCCCAGGCCATCCATAACAGCAGCAGTCGGAGCAGCGGCCCGTTCGTCGCGATCAACTGCGCCGCCCTGCCCCGCGAGTTGGTCGGCAGTGAACTGTTCGGTTATGCCGAGGGCGCGTTTACGGGTGCCAAACGCGGTGGGCGTCCCGGAAAATTTGAGCTCGCCAATCACGGCACGCTGCTGCTGGATGAAATCGGAGACATGCCGCTGGAACAACAGGCGGTGCTGCTGCGCGCGATTCAAGAAAAAGTGACCGTCCGGGTCGGCGGGGACACGCCGATTCCGGTCGATGTTCGGCTAATTGCCGCCACAAACAAGGATTTGCTGGGGCTTGTGGACCAGGGACGTTTCCGGGCCGATCTATACTATCGGTTAAACGTAGTGCGCATCGCCATTCCGCCTCTGCGCGAGCGGCGGCATGACATCAAGCTGCTGTTCAGCCATTTTCTTTCGCTCATGTCACCAAAATTGGGGCGTTATATCACCGAAGTCGATCCGGCCGTCATCTCCTGCCTGGAGAAGTACAATTGGCCGGGAAACATTCGGGAACTGCAGAATGTGGTGGAACGAATCCTTCTGGTTTCCGAAGATGGGCGGATTACACTCGACAATTTGCCCCGTGAAATCATTTTAGCTGCACTGGGGACAACCCGGAACCTGCCGGAATACGGTCCGCATCCTGCGGCATCGGCGTCGGCTCCGGCGCCCGGTGCGCTGACCAACCGAAATACCCGAAAACTGCATGCGCTTGAGCAGGAGAAGGAGCGGATCGTCGCAGCCCTGGACGCCAACGCCGGCAACGTCAGTAAAGCCGCCATGCTGCTGGGGATATCCAGAAATACCCTTTATCGAAAAATGAAGGACTTTGACATCCAGAACTAAGTAGCAATCATCTGTCACATAAGTGTAATGGATGTCACTTCCAGTTACACTCACGTGACAGGTACATGACAAATGTGACAGGTTTCGATCTTTCTGGGCATTTACAAAACCGAAAAGACCGCATTGTTTTAATGCGGTCTTTTCGGCGTTCTTGGATCTATTTTGAGGACTACCTCAAAGTTGGCACAAAACTTGCAATAAATAGAGTCATCAAGGATGAACCTGGTTGAGCGCTGACCAGGCTAACCGACCGAAAAGAAAGAATAACGTGAAAAGGGGAATGTTCCATGAGCAACAAAATGACAGAAAGAGGCCTAACCCTGCAGAAGTCCCGCGTATTCCTTTCGGTGGACGCCGCCGCGATGAATTCGGGCCGGAAAACCAGTGTGGCGTTTCAGGAGCCCACAGCCCCCGAAACCAGAACGATCGTCGAACCCGTTGAAGTGATGAACTATCGCGTCCAGTTTTCCCAGGGCCTGGCCCGCCCAATTGTCTGCCCGCGCTGCGAAAACGACGTTTTCGCACTCGCAGCTCACCTCCAGTATTACATCGGCGCAAAATATCTCGAGCTGGCCGATTATCACAAGCGGTCGGCAAAAAGGGTCTACATGGCGATGGCCATCAGACAACTGGACCGGAAAGACCAGATCGCCGCACTGGCCAATGCGCGTTTGAACCGTCAGCTGCGGGTATTCTACAACAACGGCGGACCGGTGATCGACCTGCCGGTCGCCGAAGCAACCGCAGCACTGATTCAGCCCGCCTTCGAACAGATTATAGCGAGCTTCACCAGCCTTCTGGATGAAATCGCGAGCCCGGCCGGCAGCGAACTGAAAAAACCCTCCGACGTTGAAAAACGCGTCAACAGCTTGATGATCGATATGTTCACAGCCATCGGCGCTATGTACCGGGATGAGGAAGTCCACAACGCGTTCGCCGATCTGGTGAAAATGAGAAAAGCGTAAGCCTAATCCACTCCTCGTATAATATTCCTACAAAGAGCCCGGGCCTGCTGCTAGGCCCGGGCTCTTTGCATAAACAAGGATCCCGGTTTCGGGATCCTTGCTTTTTTGACTCTTGCTTTGTTAAACGAGGTTAGAAGGTCAGAAACTTGGCCACAATCACACAGACTTCAGCCCGGGTCGCCCGCTTGTCGGCTTTGAACATTCCGCCTGGATAACCGGATACGAGGCCCTTGCTAACCGCCCAGGCAATGGCTGATTCGGCCCAACCTGGGACCCGATCTTTAAATCCAGCCTTGCTTCCGCTGTTGAGTTTGGTTTTCGAAGCTTGTGCAATCATATAAACAATGTCCGCACGGGTGATGCCCGCAGACGGCTTCAGCGTCTTACCCCACGCGGCCGGAATGATCCCGGCTTTGATCGCCGCCGCGTAATAGCCGCGCGCCCAGACCGGAACCGCTTTTTGATCCGCGAAGGGAATCCGCCCCTCCGCCGGCTTAATCCCGCTTGCGCTGCAGATAACCACGATGAATTCGGTTCGGCTCATCGTCGTTTCAGGCTTAAACTGGCCATTTGGGAAACCTTTCATGATTTGGCGCCCGCTTAGCGTTTGAATCGCATCAGAAGCCCAGTGTCCCGCTGTATCGACAAACCCGGCCGCGGCCGTCGATACCGCCGCAGGCTTTGAGTCCGCCGGGGCCGCAGCCGCTGTGGTTGTCTGAACCGGTTTAGGCTGCTTGGAGGCGAGCTCCGACATTACCATGTACCGTGAGAAGTGGTTTGTCTCGACGCTGATTTGATTGCCGGTAATGATTCCACCAAGTTTTATCCAGTCCTTGGCGGATTCGTCATAGTAATAAATGGCCGGGGTTTCGTTCGGCCCGGCAAAGCCTACCTTAAACCCGATCCGAATGGTCACCTTGTTCGTGAACTGGTAGTGACTCATGCCGCCGATCGTGAAATCAAAGGCGGCGCTCAATTGGCGGAATCCCCAGGGCGCTCCAGTCTGGTTTTCCGTGCGGTCAACTTTGACTTTTACTGGTTCTTTAAAAGTTTTCGACGGTATGACTACGGCCGCTTCCCGGTCAAGTGCGACCGTGCCGCCATCCACCGAAACATCCGCGAACCCGTCTTTTGTGTTTACCGGAATGCCTTCTGCAGTGGCGCCGCCGCCACCGCCACCACCGCCGCCACCGCCGCCGGTTGGCTCAGGTTTCACACTCTGAGTATAGGTGGCAAACAAGGTAAAATGTTTGGTCCAGATGACTAGATCGTTTCCGACGTCCATCTTGGCATCCCCTTCAAGCCCTAGATTGGCGTCGGCCCAGCTCTGGCTGTCCTGGGCGCAAACCGTCGTAATCGGTGTAAATGTACCGTTTCTGGAATAGCCGGCCAATTGCCCGTGCGAACCCGGGATAAGCAGCCGAACTGCTTTGGTGAACGTCAGCTTTGTATCCCCGAAACCAACTTCCACAACCGACTGAACCGCGTTGGTAAACCCGGCGGGCGGAGCAACCGTGACTGCCGTAGTCTGCATGATTGTCGGCAAGTTAATGGTTCCTAACCAATCCGCCGGCCCGGTTACCGTCGTTGCGTCCGGAATCGCCACTTTTACCGTGCCAAGGGCCGTTACTGCCGCGACTTCCACCGCCGGCAGCGTTGCCTTCGCGTTTGCGCCTACAGGCTGAGCGTCCACTTTCAATACGGCGTTGTTCACCTCTGACGGAACCTCAATCGAGGTTGGCGTATCGGTAATAGTAACGGTTTTAGATCCCGCCGTTACGTCAACCGGATTGGCCACAACGATTTGCTTTTCCGCATATATGGAGGAACCGTCTGCCGCTGTCGCGGAGACGATCACGGTTCCGACACCGGTGCCGGCCAAGAGGCCATCCGCGCTGATCGAGGCGGTTCCGCCTTTCGAGTAGACCTCCCAGGTCACATTTTGATTGTCTGCGGCTGCCGGGAAAACGTCCACGCTCATCATAAGCGTCCCGTCTTTCTCCACCGTGATTGCGTTCCCCGCACTCCGGACCGAAATACCGGTTACCTTCAGCGGCGTAATCTCTATGTTCTTCTGACCTTTTACCCCCGAACCATCGGCCGCGGTCGCCGTCACCGTGGCAGTCCCGACCGCTGTACCCGTTAACAGCCCGGTGGCGGCATGTATTGTCGCATACTGGCTTCCTGCCGTAATCGACCAGGTTACCGTTTTATTCGCGGCATTGGCCGGCTCTACAGCCGCAGCCATCTGCAGCGTTTGGGTTTTCACGACACTGGATGCGTTATTGGCTGCGGTTACATTAATTTCCGTAACCGGTTCTGGGATTACCGTGATAAAGGTTTGTCCAAAGACGCCTGAACCGTCGGTCGAGGTTGCCCGTACGGTCACCGTACCGACCGATAACGCCGTCAAAATTCCGGTTACCGAGTCAATCTTTGCGAACCCGTAACCGGACGTTATTCGCCAGACCACTCTTGATTCGGCCCCCTGCGGTTGTACCGAAGCCGTCATCTGCAGCGTACTTCCAGCCTTAAGCGCCGCTGCATTGTTTTCCCCGGTTACCGTTATTGAGGTTACTGCCTTCGGGACAACGGTGATATATTTGTACCCGGATGCAGCCCCCATATCAAGGGACATGGCCCGAACGCAAATCTCTCCCGGACTGATCGGCGTCACCAGGCCGTTGCAGTCAATCGATGCAAATTCGCTTCCTTCGCTGATCGACCAGGAGACATTCTTATTATAAGTGTCCAAAGGCTGTACGATAGCCTGCATCTGCAGCGTCTTTCCACACTCTACACTGGTTGCGTTACTCACCGTGTTTACAGTGATGCTTTTCGCGATTCGAACCGCGGTTAACTGAACGTGAACGGTTCCAACAACATTGGAACCATCACACGAAGTCGCCTTGACGACAATCTCACCGGCCTCGCTTCCGCTCAGTATGCCGGTCGTCGTAATAACCGCATTTCCAGAAACAAGCGCCCAACTAACCGTTTTATTGGTGGCATTCGCGGGCTGCACGGTTGCCAGCATTTGAAGCGGCTGCCAGTAAGGCGAGACCAACACGTTTCCTTCCCCGCTGACAGTGATGCTGGAGACAGGCACGTTAATCTGGTTCCTTACTGATACCGTAAAGCTTTCAGCCGCATTGCCAGAAGTATCCTTAATCGACTGGTCCTTTGTATAGGTAACTGTTATCGTATCCGAATTGTGAACCGGTGCTTCAAGCACCAATTCCAGGATTTTGGCAGTCGACGCGTTCAACTGCGCTTTCGTCACGTTAACCGGCTGCCCATTCACTTGAACGTTAAACGCCGACTCATGACCAGCTGTCAGAATGAGGTAGTTGGTAAAGGACAACTCGATCACGTTTCCAGGCGAGACCGTCAGCGCATCGGTTATTGCCGGCGTATTGGCAACCGTGATGGTTGAGGATGACGGGCCGGAAACAAGGGTTCCGCCATTATATACATAAAAACGATATGACCCTGGCTGGATTGGTGCTGTAATCGAAGTCGCCAACCCATTTGCGCACGTCATCGTCTGCCCTGCGATCATGGCGGGGTTAGGGTTTACCGCAGGCGAAACATAGGGTGCGATCCAAATCTGAAAGCCTGCATAGCCCGCCGACGGAATTGTGATATCGGCCCCGGGCAGCGCGTTGATGTTTTTGGGGAACAACTTTTTCTCAAGCAGATATTCATAGGCCAGATCTGCATGCGGCCATCCTTTGCCATAGATGTACGTACCATTTCCCGGATACCAGGATTTCTTTTCGACCGCATTCCTGACCTCGCTGCTCGAAGCAGTCAAAGTGCCGCTCCAAACCAGAGCAGCTATCGCCGCGGCATGCGGAGCTGCGGCGCTGGTTCCCCAAAAAACCTCGGGAAACCCGCCGGCACCGGTAACGCTGACACCGTCAGCTGTGCAAATATCAGGCTTCACTCGATGATTACCATCCACCAGTGTCACCGGACCCTGTGACGAGAATGGTTCAATCGCACTCAGGTTCAAGTCGGCATTCGGCTGCAATGAACCAACCGTCATTTCGCCGAGTGCGGCGTGATGACCGAAAATAGAATCATCGGCCGACGTGGGGCTGATTTGGTAAGCGTCGCCGAATAAGGAAACCTCGATATTCTTGATCTGGGCGCCGTCACACCCGGCAACCAGTACCCGATACCGCCGGTTTTCAATGCCAGCTGTGTTGGTAAAAGCCAGGCCTTCCAAGGGAGTTTGGGTTCCATCCTGAGTATCGTCGGACAGGGCGACAATCGAATGTGTGCTCATATCTTCAAGATAGAGATCATAATCATTGGCCGATGCCGACCAGGGATCGTTCCACTGCAGGGTAACAATGACGGAATCGCCCGGATCCAAAACGAACTGCGGCAGGGTGGAGTCGTAGCCGTCCGAGCCTTCATCATACATCTGCTGCCGGTGAGTTTGGGCATAGTTGCCGGCCGAACACGCAAATAGAATCCCGGCCGCCGCCTTTTCATCGACTTTTTGACTGATGATTCCATCGTCGACTGCATAAGTTGGCTCACTTAAGTAGAGAACATCATCACAAATGATCCTGCAGCCCGCCGCCGCCAACTCGTCAATGGCTTCGGCAAAAGCAATCTCGTTGTTCCCGCAGTCGTGGAAATACAACTCGGCACCGGGTGCAACGTCGTGAATGATTTCCAGCATGGCGGCGCCTTCGGAACCGCCGACAGCATTTGAAAGCACGTGATTATTGTATAACTGATGTGAGGTTGATAAATAAGCCGGAAGATCACCGCTGGTTACCGCTGAATCGATACCATTCACACCATCGGAGATCACACCGATCTTAACGCCGGTCCCGGTCACATTAAACTGAGAGCGAACGATATCAGCCTTCAGAACATGATCCGCTTCGGTCATTACCGATCCGGCGTTTACCCGAAACGGAAGTACGGTTCTAATAAACCGCACGTCTTCAAGCGCGGCAATCGTCTGCAGATTGTTGACAGTGACCCGGGCCGCGACAATGCCATTTTTCGGGTCTTCGTTTTCAATCGTTTGAACATATGGCCGGATCGAATCAATCGAAGCCTGCGGGTTCAAATATATGTACACAAATTTCAGCTCCGCAGAGGGCGAGGCTGCCGATGTCTGCGCACTGGACAGCGACATCATCAATTTGGGCTGCGGCTGCTCCTGCGTACTGGCCTGATACAGATCACGGCTCAGTTTGCCCCGGATTCCGCCTTTTTTCCCGGCTGTTATTTCCTGCAGCGATGCGGGTTGAAGCGCCACAGGCTCCTCCGGCTGCGCTGCCTGAACCCCTTCAACCGGGGTCTGGGTTTCCGTTCCCGTTTCCACGGCCGGTTGAACCGCGTCGCCCGGCGCGGGCTGTGCCGCGGGTTGCTCCGGTTTCGGCTCATCTGCTGCAGGCTGTCCGGCGTTGATCAAAACCAGACCAGCCGCCGTCTCACCCGCCTCATTGGCAACATCCGCCGTTACCTGGCGGTTAAACGAAAGCGCGTTTTCGCCGGCAGCAATCGCAAGTGCGCTGCCGCTCTGATTCCACTGGTACAGCGGCTGAGCTCCGGCAGCCCCTGTAATGGCCTGCTCC
Organism: Solirubrobacterales bacterium; assembly: GCA_050258755.1. Taxonomy (GTDB): domain Bacteria; phylum Bacillota; class Syntrophomonadia; order Syntrophomonadales; family DTU052; genus JBLMZI01. Next base: position 60,089 of record JBLMZI010000002.1, read on the forward strand.
ACCACCAGCTTTGATGCGGCATTCAGCGGTTCGCTGAACGCCAGCTCCAAGCTCTGGCCCGGAGCCACCTCCAATTGCGAAACCCCGTCTCCCAACGCGGTTGCACTGGGCGCAGACGCCCAGACTGGTCCCGGCATCATTCCGAATAAGAATGCGGCCATCAGTAGGACGGCCAGACTTTTCGATGCCTTTCTGCGTGACAACAATGATCCCATCCCTTTCTTACTCTATTTATATCTTTTCCGGAATCCTACCAATTCCGGAGACCTGACGGTGCTCGAACCCCGGTTGGCGCCCTCGTTCCCGAGAGCCCTTTGCCGCCCGATGATGCCCCTTTCGCCGGCGGTTGAACTGCGGTAATGCTCTTGACCCCCGGCAGCCGGCCGAGGTCCAATAGCCTACCGACCTCTATCCAGGCGGCCGTGAGATGTTGTTTCTCATCCCGATTCGCCACAAAAAAGGCATATGGATTTACGACTGACGTTGCGGTCTTGTCCTTGATTTTTACATACACAAACACCACGTCTGCTTTTGCGGCAGCGTTTGTTCCCGGAACCGATTGACCGGCGCGAATCAGATATACACCGTTTGCCGGAATCGCCGAACCGGTCTTTCCTGCCGAAATGGCGTCTATGATGCGCAGCAGCGAACTGCCGAATTTACTCCGGATGGATAAAGGAACCGAGGTCCCTGGTTTCGCTGGCTTGCTGAAAGCAATGGGGTTTGCCGTATTATCGGCTGCCATCAACAAAGAACGGCCGGGCATGAAGAGCGCAAGAAACAGTGATATAAAAACCAAGAACCCAAACGATTGCCATCGATGCCATTTCCACATTGCGCTTCCCTCCAAAAATAAGAAAAGGATTACCCACCGCGCGATAATCCTTCTGTAAAATGACCGTAATAGAGCTGTAATCGATTGCGTTTTTATCCATGGCGCTAGAAATAAAGGATATTATTGTCTCCTTAATATGTTTAGTACAAAATTTCGCTTATGGCAAGGAAAATGCCTATGTTCGGAAAAGTCGGAAGATTGTCCGATGTTGTCGCCAACTGGCGAATGGAAGCGGGCAGTCCCTCCGGCACATCGTTTTGATCCGCGTATTCTCCTTGTTTGGAAGGGAAAAACAGGTGTAACATTAAAATATACAGAATATTCATGCGCTGAAATCATTGCGGGTTCCCAACCGAAAGGAGTGATTCCCGTGAATCGGACTGAACATGCGCTTCCTCTGCTTTCCGAGTACATGAAAAAGGTGGCCCGAGAATTCCCTGACCGACCCGCGTTTATCTACCACGACCAGCGGATCACCTATCGGGAGTTTGCCAATGCTTCCGAGCGACTGGCCCGTTATCTGCTGACCGCCGGCGTCAAACCCGGCGACCGGATCGCCTACATTTTCACTCCCCGGCCGGAATTCTTTTATCTGTACATGGCGGCCTCTCAAATCGGCGCCATCATCGTCGGAATGAGCACCCGGCATACACCGGATGAAATGCGCTACATATTAAAAGGCTCGGAAGCCTCAATGATTGTCACCCTCGCGACCATGTACGGCATTGACTATCAGGAACGCCTGGGGCAGATTCTGCCCGAGTGTCCGTCTGTAAAACAGATCGTGGTCGTGGATGGTCCGCCAGTGCTAGAGGGCGCCGTCGCATTCGAGGATACAGCCACACTTGAATACCCTGAGATGGCCAAATCCCTGGCGGAAAGAGAAAACCAGCGCGGACCTGATGACGGGCTTCTCATTGTTTATACCTCCGGCAGTACCGGTCAGCCCAAAGGGGCTTTGATGACGCACCGGAACATCATCCACATGTCGCTGGTTCTGGTCGGGGAGCTTGGCGTACTTCCAGAGGACATCTGGCTCAACCACCTGCCGATGAACCACGTGGCTGGTGCAACCGAGCTTGGGGCATCTGCGATCATCGCGGGATCGACTCAGGTTCTGGAAGGCTTTGCGCCGGACAAAGCCCTTGCAGTGATCGAAAAGTATAAGGTCACGGTTCTGGGGCAAGTCCCAACCATGTATGCCATGGAATTTGCGCTGCCGGACTATGGCCGGTACGACCTGTCTTCGCTTCGGGCAGCCGTCATCAGCGGGGCCCCGGCGCCGACCGAACTGCTGCGCAAGATGGTGGAAACCATGGTGCCGGTTTGTTACAACTGTCTCGGCCTAACCGAGGTTTCCGGTCTGATTACCTATACTGCGGCTGGCGCCGATCTGGAGACCCTGAACCAGACGGTGGGCAAATGCGCGCCGGAATTCGAAATGAAAATCGTGGACCAAAACCGAAAACCGGTGCCGGACGGTACCCCGGGCGAGATCGCTTATCGCGGAACCTCGGTGATCAAGGAATATTTCAAACTGCCCGATGCGACCAAAGCCGCGATTGACGAAGCGGGTTGGCTGTATTCAGGCGATCTCGGCTTTATTGACGATGACGGCAATCTCAGGCTGGTTGGCCGTGCCAAGGAGATGTACATCACCGGCGGTTACAATGTCTACCCGCCGGAAATCGAGGATTGTCTGATGCGTTATCCCGGTGTGATGATGACGGCCTGTATTGGGGTTCCTGATCCGATCCAGGGCGAGGTCGGCCGCGCCTATATCGTCCCGCTGCCAGGCGTCACGCTGGATGCGGCCGAAATCCAAGCTTTCCTGGAGAAGCACCTGGCGGATTACAAGGTTCCGCGCCAGTACGTGTTCCGGGAGATGCTGCCGATGACCCTGCTTGGCAAGATCGAGAAAAAGCTGCTGCGCCAGGAAATCGAAGACGAATTAAAATAGGACCGAAGGATGACGCAGAAAGTGAGGGAATGGTATGCGGCTGAAAGACAAAGTGGCCCTGATCACCGGTGCCGGCAAAGGGATCGGCGCGGCCATTGCCCGCCGGTTTGCCCGCGAAGGCGCCTGGCTGGCCCTGTGTGATATCAACGAGCAGACCGTGCGCGAAACCGCAAAACAGCTCAGCGCGGCCGGTGCCAAAGTGTTGGCCGCGCCGGTCGATGTGACGAACCGGATGCAGGTTGAAGCTATGGTCGAAAAGACCCTGGTTCGTTACGGAACGGTGGATATTCTGATCAATAACGCCGGGATCAACCGCGACGCTCTGATGCACAAAATGACTGAGGAGAACTGGGACGCGGTCCTGGAAACCAACCTGAAAGGCACTTTCTACTGTATCCAGGCGGTGATCGACATTATGCGCGACCGGGGCTATGGCCGAATTATTAACCTGTCTTCGACCAGCCGGTTTGGCAACGTCGGTCAGGCCAATTACGCCGCCTCCAAAGCCGGCATTGTCGGCCTGACCCGCGCGATCGCCAAAGAATTGGGGCCCAAAGGTGTCACTGCAAACTGCATCGCCCCTGGAACCATCATCACCGACATGTTTATGGCCACTCCGGAGAACATCCGCGAATTGGCCAAAGTCATCATCCCATTAAAACGCCACGGCACGGTTGACGAAGTCGCCAATGTCGCCCTTTTCCTGGCCAGCGACGAAGCATCCTATGTCACCGGCCAGTGCATCCACGTGGATGGCGGGATGTGTATGCCGTAAGTGGCAGACCACTCCTACAGCGAAAAAAGCCGGTTCTCGCGAACCGGCTTTTCTATTGTCCTACCGTCGATACCATCTTACGATTGCTCCTTTGCCGCCGGCACCACTTCACGGCCGCGGCGTACCAGAAAGAGGCCAAGGGCCATGCAGACCGCATGAAACACGAACGGTGCAATCAACTGGAGCAAGGTGGTCAATTGATGGGAGAAGACCCCTCCCACAATGCCGATCGCTCAGCCCACGCCCGTTAAAAGCAGAAGATATCCAATCCCTGCGAGCACCTTTTCCATCAGCGTTCCCTCGCTTTCTTACGCAACAGCCTTCATCAGAAACCACAAGGCCAGAATCGCCGTCACGCCGTGTACGCCGTAACCGACCATCGAATGCAGCGCCAGGACTTTGTGTTGACCGCGGAAAACTTCCGCCATGACCCCGATGATTCACACCAACGAAAAAATCCACGTAATGATCGCTAATGCCCACCACACAAGCAGATCCCCCTTCCGTTCTACAAAACCAAAACATGTTTAGTTATTATTTACCATTTTTTCGCCCTGATCAGCTGAATTCCCTGCCTTTCTATTCCTATGCGATTTTCCGGATCGCGCGAACCGTTGAAAGGAGGTTTTATAAAACCGACCGCCTAACGCCAGGAACTCAGGAAGGTCTCACACAGGTCAATCGCGGTAAACAACAGGAAGCCCATGAGACTTAGCACCACAATGCCGGCGTACATTTCGAGATAGTTGACCCGCATCCAGGCATCCATCACGAAATAGCCCATGCCGTACTGGGTACCGAAAGTTTCGGTGAAAAACAGGATGGAAATAACGGTGCCAAGGGCCAATCGCGTCGCGGTGAGGACCTCGGATAGGGTGGCGGGAACAACGATGTGGATAAGCATCTGCCGCCGGTTCGCGCCCAGTGAGCGCAGCGACCGGAAAATTTCGTCCGGGATGTTCTTCACAGCATCCCTTGAGGTGACAATGATCTGAAAGACAGCGATCAGCACAATCATAATCAGCTTGGCGGTTTCGCCCAGCCCAAACAGCAGCATCACGATCGGAAGCAGCGCAAGCTTCGGGACCGGATAAGTGAAATACACCAGCGGTGAAAGGATTTTATCGGCTTTCGCAAAGGCGCCCATGAAAAACCCGAGCGGAACGCCGATCAGGATCGAAATCCCGATGCCCGCCGCAATCCGGCCCAGGCTGTAAAGGGCGTGAATCTCCATTTTGGCCCCAAATATCTCCCCGATACAGGCAAATACCGACCAGGGGTCAGGAATGATCGGCAGCCGTACGGTCCAGGCCGCAAGCCACCAGACCGCGATGACCACCGCCACGCTGTACAGAGCGCCCCGCCATTTTTCGCTCCTCGCCATTGCTTCCTATCATCCTTTGTTCAAGATGCTGCGCAGCCGCACCGACATTGCATAGTAGTCGTCTTTGAAGCGCACATTGTCCAGCTGGAAGCACGGGTTTTCAACGACTTCCAGGATTTGCCCCGGTCCTTCCGAAAACACGACGATCCGGCTCCCCAGATACAAGGCCTCGTCCACACTGTGGGTAATAAAAACCGTGGTAACCCGATGCTTTTGCCAAATAGACAAAAAAAGAGCCTGAATTTCTTCCCGGGTGATGGCATCCAGGGCTGAAAAGGGCTCATCCATCAGCAGCAGATCAGGCTTCATGATAAAAGCGCGCGCAATCGCCACCCGCTGCTGCTGGCCGCCGCTTAATTCCTTTGGATACCGATCCAGCAGTTCGTCAATCCCCAGCTCTTTTAAGAGGAAGCAGCCGTATTCGTCCAGCCGGGCGTGACCGTCTTTAATGGTTAAGCCCAGCAGCACATTCTGGCGCACCGTTTTCCAGGGGAGCAATCCGTAGTTCTGCGGAACAAGTCCAATCCGCTGCTTTTTCGGATTCACAGCCTGACCGCTGATCCGGACCCTGCCCGAATAATCGGAAACGATACCGGACAACACATGCAGCAGGGTGGATTTACCGCAGCCGGACGGCCCGATGAAGGTCACGATTTCCCCCGCGCTAATCTCAATGCTGATGCCGCCCAGTGCCGGGACCGTGCCTTGCCCGCTTTGATACTGTACTGAGAGTTGATCAATCGAAATCACGTTGTTCTATTCCTTTAACAGACTGTCATCCACCAGGTCTTTATACGTATAATTGTTCGTTATCAGGCCTTTGTCCCGCATCCACTCGATCACACTGTCGACGATTTTAGGGTCTGGGGCTGCCGCATACTTGTATTTTGGCAGCTGCAGCGAATCCTTCACGCCAGCGGGAAAGCCCTGGGACTGGATGATGGTATCGATATAGCTGGCGGCCGGTTCCTTGGCCATGTAATCCACCGCCTGGTTATAGGCTCGAAAGATGGCTTTGATCTCTTCCGGGTTTTGCGCCAGGCTTTGTGCGGTAAAGGCAATGGCGCCAGCTTTGTTGGCCATTTGATCGGTGCTGTTCAGCACTCGGGCTCCGTCTTTGACTGCAAGACCTGCCAGCGGTTCCGGCAGAATTGCGGCATCGATTTTCCCGGTCTCAAGCATTTCAAACCGTGTGGGCAGCGGCGGAATCGCCACTTTCTTTACCGCTGCCGGCTGGATCTTTCCGGCCGAGAGCATCTGGTCAAGGGTATACTCCATGATGGTATTCGTGGAAAGCCCGATGCTCTTACCTTCCAGGGCCGCAGTCGAGGTCAGTCCGCTGTTCTTTCCGGCCAGCAATTCGATATTTCCTTCATTCCTGGATACGATGCGCAGCTTGATCCCGCCTTCGTTGGCAAAAGCCACAGCGACAACATCGGTGATCATCCCGTCGAGCTGCCCGCTCTGCAGGGCGCTGTCCCGGTCCTTTGCGCTCTTGAACGGCTCCAGTTTTACCGAAACGGCTTCTTTCTTAAAATAACCGTTCTTTTGAGCAATCACGAACGGAATCGATTCAACGTCCGGCATCACACCAATGACGATCGTCTTTTTCGGTTCGGCTTTTTCCGGTTTTCCGCTGTCCGATTTGGGCGCACATCCCGCAAGGCTGATTCCAAACACGATCAGCAGCAGCAGACTGAATATCTTTTTCACCTGTCATCCCGCCTTTATCAAAGAATATAAAATACCGTCCATACTTCTAGCATTATAGCGCAACTGTCCTCAAAAAGCGGGATAGATACGCATGTATCACAAAAGCCTGCATTCGATGCAGGCTTTATCCAACCCGGGTCAATCCAATTAGCTTGCCCGTGTGCGCAGGTTCTATATCGATGATTCAGTCAGCTGCAGGTCCTGATACATGCATAAACCGGATTCGCCGGAAGGCGTAAAACCGGTGTGCAGCCAGAACCGGGCCGCCTGATCATCCCGGGCCCGGAGCACGATCCGCTCGAAAACCGTACCCCGAACCTGATCGATAAATAGCCGCATAATCTGACTGCCCAGCCCCTGACCGTGCGGGAAAACGACAAAGAAAATAATGCGGATCAACGGACGGTCCAGGCAAAAGCCTTCCGGATGTTCAAATTCATTAATAGGGTCAAACAGCACGAAATAGAATTCCAACCCGCCGCCAAAGTATTCGATATACCAGTGTTTATTAAAATGGCGGTGAATCTTCACCTGTTCGCCCAACAACAGGGAAGCGGCCCGCTGAAAGCGGCTGAATGCATCGAGATCATCCCTTTCCGGATAGGGCTCATACACTTCCTCCATGAAGATTCACCCCCCACACACAGACTCACTTGCAACAGATTATGGCCGCAGCAGGCTTTTTCAGAAGTCTGCTGTCAATTCCTTCCCAACAAAAACGGTCTTATCATTATCATACCGCAAAGAAACAATCATTGGGCCGCGGGCAGCACGATAGTGCGCGCAAACGAACCTCCGCCGCGAATCCCGATCAATGCCGCGGCAACCCGAAAGCTGTGCTTGGTTCGCTGCGTGCCCGGCCAAAGGGTTCAACAGCGGTTAGGAATGCGATACACTTTTAGAATAAGGCATTTCTCATGGGCAACGGAGGTTGAAACAGCCAGCATGATAACTGAAGTGGTTCCGAATATCTTTCGGTTTGAGATTCTCATGCCTGGTCCCTTAAAAAGCGTGAACTGCTACCTGATGCGGGGAAGCGACGGCTGGTCGCTTATCGATTCCGGGCCGAAAATGCCCGGCATGAAACAGCGGTGGGAAGCGGCCTTTGCAGAGTGTGGGGCCGCCTTCAGCGATCTGGCTTCGATTGTCATTACCCATGCCCATGTCGACCATCTGGGCATGGCGGGATGGCTGCAGCAGCAAAGCGGCGCCCGGGTATACATGTCTGCGCCGGAATACAACAGTCTCCAGGAACATTACAATAAAGACTTCGATACCTCCAGACTGACGACGGCCTTGACCGAGCTTGGGCTCGAAAAGTCGGAATCCGATCGAATTTCAACCATTTTCGGCTCGGCGGAACCCATGATCGCGCCACGACCCGAGGTGACCGTACTGAATGATCCCACGATCTCGCTCAGCGGCATCGAATGGGAGATTCTCTTGACCACTGGACATACGGATGGCCACATCTGCCTGTACAGCCGGGAACAGCACCTGCTGCTGTCCGGCGATCAGGTGCTGCCGTCGATCACCTCGGTGATCAAGTTTCCCAACAGCGCCGATGATAACCCCCTGGGCGACTACCTGGATTCCCTGCGTCAGTTGTCCAAACTGGACAGCGGAATGGTGCTGCCGGCTCATGGCGGTGTGATTCAGAATCTTTCGGTTCGGATCCGGGAACTGTTCGCTCATCATGACGAGCGTTTGGGCTTCATCCTGGACCGGCTCCGGCAGAACGGGGAACAGACTGTCAAGCAGTTGGTGGACGCCCTGTGGGGAAAGACGCTGAATACCGTCGACTTGTTTCTGGCCACCGGTGAGATTACTTCCCACCTGATCTATCTTCGCAATCAAAACCGGATTTGCACCCGGCAAAGCGGCGCCGAAAAGGACTTGATCTTTTTTTCTATACCCCTTTCATCGACAGAGCGACCTTCCCCCGCTCACGGTCAACCGAGATAACTCTGACCGGAATGACATCCCCAATCGAAACCACTTCCATCGGATGCCGGATAAACCGCTCGGCCATTTCCGAGATATGCACCAGGCCGTCATTCTTGATCCCGATATCCACAAACGCTCCGAAATCGACAACATTGCGGACCGTTCCGGTGAGCATCATCCCGGCCGCAAGGTCCTCAATACCGAGTACATCGGTCCGGAACACAACCGGCGGCAGATCCTCGCGCGGGTCGCGATGCGGCTTCAAGAGCGCATCGATCACATCCTTCAGGGTCGGTTCGCCCGCCTCCAACTGCTTCGCCAGGGTAGGAATGTCAAGGTTAGCCAGTTTCTCGGCCAATGAAGGCTTTCCGATCTCGTCCGAGATTGCCCCAACCCGCTCCAGCACCCGCTGGACCAGATCATAAGATTCCGGATGAATCGCCGTCGCGTCCAATGGCTGCTCCCCGCCGTAAATCCGCAAAAAGCCCGCAGCTTGCTGGAACGCCTTCGGGCCGAGCTTCGGGACCTTTAACAGCTGTTTGCGTGCCATAAAACGGCCGTTGTTGTCCCGGAAGTTTACAATATTCGCCGCTACAGCGGTGGAAAGTCCGGAAACATAGGCTAGAAGCGGCGCCGAGGCGGTATTCAGCTCCACCCCAACCTGATTCACCGCGGATTCCACGACCACGGTCAGGTTCTGGTCCAATTCCTTCGGGGGCAGGTCATGCTGATACTGGCCGACCCCGATCGCGCGGGGTTCGATCTTGACCAATTCAGCAAGCGGATCCTGCAGGCGCCGCGCGATCGAAATCGCGCTCCGTTCCGCCACGTCCAGATTCGGAAACTCCTGGGCCGCAATTTTGGAGGCCGAATAAACGCTGGCCCCGGCTTCGCTGACGATCGTATAGGGAATCGTCAGGTTCTGGTTTCGGATCATCTCCGCCACAAATTGCTCGGTTTCGCGCGATGCCGTGCCATTGCCGATGGCGATCGCGGTAACCCCGTATTTCTTGATTTTCGCCGAAAGGACCGCTTCTGCCTCAGCGCGTTTTTTCTGCGGCGGCGTCGGATAAACAACCCCAACCTCCAGCATTTTGCCGGTTTCCTCCACCACCGTCCACTTGCATCCGGTCCGGTAAGCCGGATCAATCCCCAGGATCACCTGGCCTTTCACCGGCGGCTGAAGCAGCAAACTGTGGAGGTTCTTTGCGAAGATCTTCATCGCGTGGGTTTCAGCCTTTTCGGTTAATTCGCCGCGCAGATCCCGCTCGATCGATGGCTTAATCAGGCGCTGATACCCGTCTTCCAGGGCCCGCTCCACGTACGTCGCCGTAACCCCGGACCGCGCCCAGCGCCGGTTCAGATACTCAAGAATCCGCTCCGGCTCAAGCGCAACCGCCACCTTCAGAATCTCTTCCCGCTCCCCCCGATTGATCGCCAGGACCCGGTGCGGCGGGATTTTGGCCACCGGTTCCCGATATTCGTAGTACATCCGGTAGGGAGAATCGGTTTCTGGCTGCTTCGCCTCCGACACCAGAACGCTCTGCCGCCAGGTGAATTCGCGAATCCAGCCTCGCGCCCCGGCATCCTCCGACACGGCTTCAGCCACAATATCCATCGCGCCCTGCAGAGCTTCATCCGCAGTCGGCACCTGATCCGAAAGATAGCCGGCCGCTTCGGAAACCGGATCACCGCTCGGCGGGAACGACAGCAGATAGTCGGCCAGCGGCTGCAGCCCTTTTTCCCGGGCCATCGACGCTCTAGTTTTCCGCTTGGGCCGAAACGGCAGGTAAATATCGTTGATCTCGACCAGCTTGGCCGCCTGACGGATTTTCGCTTCTAACTCCGGTGTCAGCTTCCCCTGTTCGTCAATCAGGCGGATGACTTCCTCCCGCCGCTGTTCCAGCGCGCGATGAAACTTCAGCCGCTCCTCGATGAGCCGGATCTCGTTTTCATCCAACCCGCCAGTGGCCTCTTTCCGGTAGCGGGCAATAAACGGCACCGTGTTGCCATCGTCCAGAAGCCCGGCTGCCGCCGTAATCTGCCGCAGAGAAATACCGGTTTCAGTTTTGATCGCTTCCAAAATCATGCTTGATTCGTTCCCCTCGTCAAACCCGGACGCTTCAATCCGCCCGGCCGGTTTGTTTCCGGTGTAATAACTGTACCACAGGCCAATGTCCGCTGACCAAGACGGCGTCAACCGCACTTTCTCATTTTTTGGGATTCGCGATCCATCATAATCATTCCCCGTGGATCACAAACTATCGATATTCCATGGAAAGGCGGGCTGCGAATGCCCCTTGAAAACCGTGTCAATGCCGCCCAGCAGGCCCTGCAGTCACTCTGCCAGGAAATCAGCCTGTATGCGAATCAGTTTGACACCGAAGGCGTTAAAAATGCGCTGGCCGAGTGTTCCCGTCAGCTTGAATCGGCGGGACACCATTTCCAATCGGTCGTCGATTTCGTCAATCAACGCACCGCCCTCGACAGCGACATGAAAGAATACGGTCAAACCGAACTGCTTTACAACAATATTCATCTCGGGGACGTATTCGGCAACCAGCCGGATCAAACCGGCACAGAAGTGGAGTGACATCATTGACGGTTGAAGCTTACATCAATTTCGACGGGAACTGCCGGGAAGCGGTCGAATTCTATGCTAAGGTGTTCCATGCCGAAAAACCGCAGATCATGCGGTATGGGGATGCCCCGTCCAATCCGGATTTTCCGATTCCTGACGATGTAAAAGACCGGGTCATTCACACCTTTTTGAAGATTAAGGGGAGCACCGTCATGTTTTCCGATGTGCCGCCGGGAATGCCGCTGACAGAAGGCAACAACATCAGCCTGGTGGTCGGTCTGCAAAACAAGGACGAAATGAAAGCCATCTTCAATCAGTTGAAAGATGGCGGGAAGGTGCGTATGGAGCTCGGCGAGACTTTTTGGAGCCCGTATTACGGTATGCTAACCGATCGTTTCGGAATTGGCTGGCAGCTCAGCTACGATCGCCCGGGCACTTGACCGTGCCGCCTGAAGCAAGCCAACCGCCCATTCTTTTTTATGAAAGCTTCTGCTTGATCTCCCCCAGCAGCGTATTCAGCATTGGTTGAAAATCGGCATTCAGGCGCACAATTTCATTCGCATCTTGTCCTTCCAGGGCCTTCTGCAGCTGAGATGCGGTTTCAAAAACGCCCTTGGCTCCGATCGTTCCGGTGCTCCCTTTGATCTTGTGCACGAGCTGCGCCGCCTCCGCATAGGCCTGGGTGTCAATCTCCGCCTGCACCAGAGCTGGAATTCCGGCATGCTCGTGATAATACTGTTCAAGAACCCGGCGGTACAGCACTTCATTTCCGCCAAATCGCCGCAGGCCGTCCGCCTCATCCAGCTGGACAGAAAACCCGGGCCCTGCCCCAGCCGCTGGAACCGCCGTTTCTTCTACCAAATCCGGCTTTGGACCGGCCACCCGAATGGGAATCACCTGGCGAATGGTATTCAGCAGTTGGTCCGGATCGAACGGTTTGCTGATATAGCGATCAATACCTGCCTCCCGGCATTTTTCCTCGACCCCGCTGATCGCGTCGGCTGTCATGGCGATGATCGGGATGACCGAATCCTGCTCCCGAATCCATTCCGCGGCTTCAAAACCGTTCATCACCGGCATGTGAAGATCCATCAAAATCGCGTCGAGGTCCTGGCGGTTCGCGGCAAACGACGCACAGCCTTCCTGTCCGTTTTCCGCGATCAAAACCCTGAATCCGGCCTGCTCCAGGATAGAACGGGCAATAAACTGATTGGTCTGGTTGTCCTCCACAATCAATACCCGGTAGGGGTGCTCAAGTGAAACCATTTCCTCAGCACCGGTCCGTTCTTTCGCGTGCGCCTCCCGAACCCGGCTGCCAAACAAATCGACCAGTCCGTCAAAGAGAATCGATGGCAGAATTGGCTTGGAAATGCCGAAATCAAGGCCGGCAGACTCAATTTTTTCAAAGAGTTCCTGCTTGTTCAGCGAGATCATCAAGATACATTTCGGGGTTTCCTGGAATGGCATCATTTGTTTGATCCGGGTGCAGAAAGCGATGCCGCCTTCACACGGGGTATCGTCGTCCACAAGCAGCAGATTATATGGTTTTCCCCCGCTCTTGGCCGCCTGTTCGACAAACCGCACTGCCTGCGCTTCGGAAGCCACAAAATCGGCTGAGATGCTGAAGCTGTTCAGATACTCCCGCAGCAAGCCCGAATAGAACGCGCTGCGTTCGACGACCAGAGCACGAATGTTTTCAAAGTAGACCATGGCCGATTTTTTCTCCTCGTCCTCCCGGTTCCAGTCTGCTTGCAGCGACAGCCGAATCACGAAGGTCGAGCCCTGGTCAGGAGCACTCCGGACATCGATCTCCCCGCCCATTAATTCAACCAGGCTCCGGGTAATCGACAAACCCAGGCCGGTTCCGCCGAAACGCCGGCTGATGCTGGAATCCCCCTGATCAAATGGCTGAAAGAGATGGTCCAACTGCTCCTGTGTCATGCCGATCCCGGTATCCTTTACGGTAAATTCCACCCTGTAAGTCTCATCCGTCTTTTGAGCTTGATGAATAGATAAGGCCACCGAACCAGCCGGGGTAAATTTCACCGCGTTGCTGAGCACATTCAACAAAACCTGCTCGATGCGGGTCGGGTCCCCAAGAAAATAAGTCGGCAAACCAGCATCCTTATTCAGCGAGAAACGGATTTCCTGCTCGTCAATCGCAAAAGATACGATATTGATCACGTCTTCCAGGACCTTATCCAATTTGAAAGAGATGGTCTCTATCTCTATTTTCCCGGCTTCCAGCTTTGAAAAATCCAGGATGTCATTGATAATCCCCAGCATGTTGCGCGCCGCCTGGGAAATCTTGTCCAGATAGATATTCTGGGTCGTATTCAGATCGGTCTTTTTCATCAGGTAGGCCATCCCGGTGATCGCGTTCAGCGGGGTCCGGATCTCATGCGACATGCGGGCCAGAAACGTCGATTTGATATGGTTGGCCATTTCCGCGTCCTCTTTCGCCAGCTTCAAAGCTTCCTCGATTTTGATGCGGGCTTTTACCTCCCGGCGCAGCCGCCCGATCCAGAACGCGGAAACACACAAAACGAGGACGATCACCGCGCCGGCAATCCCCACCGCCTTCATGATCTCCCGGTAATCCGGGCTTGTATCGACCCCGATCCAGTAGTTGTTAATGGCGATCTTCTCTTCTTCAGTAATGCTGGCCAGGCCTTTATTGAGAATCGTGACCAACTCCGGCCAATCGTTTCGGACCGCAAAATACAGCATCGGCTGGTCAGCGGATTCAACCGGGATCAGCTTCAAATTCGGGATGCCTTTGGAGCGGATCAGAAAGCTGGAGGTCGCGAAATTCCCCACAAAAACCTTTTCTCTGCCATCCGCCACCGCCTGAAGCGCAGCTTCGACCGAATTGTACAGTGTGAGATGAATACTGGGGAAACCAACGAGGAAACTGTGATGGGAACTGTTTTTCTGCACAGCGACGTTTGTGTTCATCAGGTCTTCGAATGATTCGATAGTGGTGTTGTCATCGCTGACCACCAACACCCGTTCAAAGGAATAGTAGGGCTCTGAATAGAGGAAATAGCGCTCCCGTTCAGGCGTTTTGGAAACGCAGGGCAGGACGTCAAGCTGCTTTTTGACCCCTCTTTCATAGGCTTCAGGCCAGGTCAGGCCTTTCACCACGACCAGATTGAGGCCGGTCCGCTGTCTGATCAGTTTGAGATAGTCGGCGGCAATCCCTTTATGCTGCCCATCAGTGTCCATAAATTCATACGGCACGAATTTCGGGTCAACGCCCAGATAAATGACCGGGTGCTCCCGAATAAAGACTTGTTCAGATTCCGTGAGCTGAACTTGCTGCGCAGAAACCGGCACAACCCGCAAGCACAGCAGGAGTGCAATCAAGCCGGCCAGAATGCATCGAATCCATTTCACCGCTGCCTCACTCCCCGGTTCCGCGCTGGTAGTATTTCATCGCGATCTCGCGGATGGTGTGATCGATTTCCAGGAAAGCATCCACCAAATTCGGGTCAAAGTGAATCCCGCGCTGATCGGCAATAATGCGCAGGGCCTCCTCGTGCGGAAATGCTGGCTTGTAAACCCGTTTGCTGATCAATGCGTCATAGACGTCGATGATCGCCATCAGCCGAGCCGAAAGCGGAATCTCGTCCCCTTTCAGCCCGTCCGGATAGCCTTCTCCGTTGTACCACTCATGGTGCCAACCGATGATTTCAATGGCAATCTGCAGGAACGCCACCTGTTCCTTTGTTTCCGTTTCATAACGCAGCGCATTCACCCCGATCGTAGTATGCTGCTGCATGACTTTCCGTTCGCTGTCGGTGAGTGCGCCGGGCTTTAAAAGGATTCCGTCAGGAATGCCGACCTTGCCGATATCATGCAGCGGGGCCGTACTGAACAATTCCTGGATGTAGCTGTCCGTGAGAATATCCCGATAGCCGTCCTTCCCGCTCAGGTGCTCGCACAGCGCCTTCATCATCCACTGGGTTCGCCGGATATGATTGCTGGACTCAATGTCTCTGGCTTCCAGTAATCCAATTAAGGCATGGATGGTTGTATCCCGAATCAGCACCAATTCTCGGGTTCTTTCCTCGACCGTTTGTTCCAGCCGCTCGTTGTGTTCCTCCAACGCCCGCCGGGTGGTAATCAGCCGTCGATGAATCTCGATCCGCTTTCTCAGGGCCGCTATGTTCAGCGGTTTCCGGATATAGTCCACCGCCCCAAGTTCGAGGCCTTTGATTTCCTTATCCACCTCATCAACGTTCGTCAGGATCAAGGTAGCGATCCGCTTGTATTCCGGGTTTTGGGCCATTTTTTGCAAGACCTCAAACCCGTTCATCACCGGCATATTCAAATCCAGAATCATCAGTTCCACATCGGGATCGTTTTGAAGAACTTCGAGGGCCTCAGCACCATTGCAGGCGCACTGAAGTTCATAATCGTCCAGAATGCTTTGAATCATTAATTGATCCGTGAAAGAGTCATCTACAACCAGAATTTTAAACCGCATGTCACTCATCCTCTCCTGCTGCGTCTCGTTTTCGATGGGCTGCCAACACTGTATTGCCTTCCCGTTCTATCGAGATCAGGAATTCGTCAATCGATATCTCGCCTTTCATCAGACGATGCAGGCCGGGTGCATAATACTTGTCCTTGACGGTCTGCCATGCGGGGACCGGAACATCGACACTGGGCTGCTTGAATCCGAGAAGAAACGGCCGATATTCCGGGTATTGAACAAAGACCACACTGTCCAGAAGGTCCTTGCGGGCCGGCAGCCGGAAAGGGTAATAGGCATCGTGCTCGGGACTGTACTCGCCGTCCATAATCCGTTCCTGGGCCGGCCTGGAGACCAGAAAATCGATAAACTCCCGCGCTGCAGCCTGATCGGCAGCTTTCATGTTTGTCGGCAGGGCCAGCATCATCGGACCCACTTCCGACGGCAGCCCGATGTCGCCTAACGCGAGAATCCCGACCTCGAAAGGCCGGCCGCTCTTGTCGATATCCGTCACGCCCCACGGCCCTTGAATCTCAAACGCCACTTCCTGTTTTCTGAAATGGTCCATCACTTCAACGCCGCTGTCATTGACCCAGGAAGGCTGTGCGTGTTTGCCCAGGACATTCTTATAAAAAGCCAGGGCTGCTTTTGATTTCGGATTGTTGATGGTTACCGCCGTTCCATCCGGGTTGACCAGAGTCGATCCGTACCCGAAGAGGAACTGGTTGACCATCCAGGACACATCATTGTGGTTGGCGCCTACCAGGCCGATCCCTTTGGTCCCGGTTTTCGCTTCCACGATCTCCATCGCCCGGACCAGGGTAGCCAGGCTGCGGATCGAGCTGGCATCGACACCCGCTTTGTTCAGAAGGTTCTTATTATAGATGAGGCACATGGAATGGCCCAGCCAGGGAACACCATAGGTCTTCCCGTCCACCTGCCCGAGCTTCCACAACGCTGGATAAAACACATTCTTTTGGCCGGCATAATAAATGGATAGGTCGGCCAGTGCGCCTTTATCTCCGAAATACTGAACATAGCGATATGGAAGAACATAAATCGTGCGGGATTCCCCACTGCGGAGCATCTTTTCCAGCGCGGCCAGATCTTCATCCCCGCCAGTGACCGTCACCCGGACCGACGCATTCGGTTTTTCGTTGTATACTCGGACAATCTTTTGAATAGCCTCGCCCCGCCCGGAATAATCCGGCCAGGTGATCCGAAAGGAAAATGGCGTTTTGGTCTTCGAAGTCTGGGCCGGCTTTGTTTCTTTGCCGGCATTGCAGGAGAGATTGACAAGGGCGAACAACAGCAACAACGTCAGTAGAATAAGGTGTTTGACTCTCAACAAGCTGATCCCCCCGATCGGGTCATCGGTAGGTTTACCGTTACGCCATTATGCTATCTATTTCGCCAAGCGAAGGTCGTATTCCCTTCTTTACCCATCCGGAGATCACATTTTTTTACACATCAATGTGCTTTATGCATGATGAAGTGTGCACAACCGGCACGCCATGCGGATTGGAATCTCCATAATCCGATCAGTATTGAGGTACGAACAGGCATAGGAGGACCGAACTGCATTCCCGCCATATTCTCCCGAAAACACGTTAGCCCCAATTTATATATAACATAGTTCGATAATAATCAGCTTCATATAATAACCGTGTGAATGGGTCGCCAGAGAAAGCTTGAATTTACTGAAAACTCATGGTAAACTAATCCAAAGTGGTCGGTGGTCCGACCAGTGAGTGCATTTTTTCAGCACCGCTTTGGTGGACCAATTTTTAAGGAAGGAGGGAGAAAGCGTACCACTGCCGCTGCGCCACAATTGACGCACTGGTGGAAAGGTATATGAAACCCTCGAATGTCCAATCGATTCCAAGATAATAAAAGCTGTTCTGGGTTAGGCGAGTGTGTGTCACTTCCCCTTTTCATGTTTCTTCTTGCACACGGGAAACATGAAACCGCTAGCTAAAGGAGGCAAGCACGTGGCTGCAAAAAAAACATACCCCGATATTAAAACCAAAGGCAAACCGTTAAAAAAGCTTGTATGTACAACAGTTCTTTTTGTTCTGGGCAGAGGATTCCAAAGCATCGCAAAGACTGACCCGTATGTCATGAAAGAGGTGGAATCCTGGCCTGAAGGCTTCAAGATCAAGATGGAGATCCTGCCCAAAGGCCCAACCATGGCGATGCAGAAGGTCAACGGCCGGGTGAAATATCTCGGGCTCAAAAATATGGATACCGATCTGGCAATCAGCTTCAAGAATGTGGACGCCGCCTTCGCGCTGTTTACCGTTCAAAAGAACACCTATCAGGCCTGGACTGAATTCAGAATGATGATCCGCGGCGATCTCACCTATGCCCTATCCTTTGTTCGCGCCCTGAATATCGCCGAACATTATCTGTTCACCTGGCCGATCGCACAGTTTATCCTCAAGCGGAAACCGCCGATGGCATCGTATGCGAACCTATTTCTCGGCCGGCTGCGGGCGTATTTTGTTGGAATTCCCCTGGGATTATAAGGTTTCATACCATTGATTATTGGAATTTTAGGAGGGATATGATGTTACCGGGCTACTATCAATATTACAATCCTGTGAAGATAATTTCCGGGAAAATGGCCTTGGAAAACATACCGCACGAACTGGTCATGATGGGCTGCAAACGGCCGTTGATCATCACTGACAAAGGCATTGTCCAGGCCGGCCTGATCAAGATTTGTCTGGATGCATGGGGCGATTCCGAAATGGTGATCGGCGCTCTGTATGATGATACCCCTTTGGATTCGTCCAATCATGTGGTCAACGAAGTGGCTGCGATTTACAAGCAGAAAAAATGCGACTGCATCATCGCGGTCGGGGGCGGTTCCGTTCTGGATACCGCGAAAGGCGTCAATATTGTCATCAGTGAAGGCACTGACGATCTGTTAAAATTCATGGGCGCCGACCGGCTTACAGCCAAAATGCAGCCCATGATCTGCATTCCCACCACATCCGGCACCGGATCGGAAGTGACGCTGGTCGCGGTTATCGCCAATGTGGATAAAAACGTGAAAATGCTGTTCGTTTCTTACAAACTGCTGCCCGAAATCGCCGTGCTGGACCCGCGCATGACCTTCACGGTTCCGCCCAAAATCACCGCGATGACCGGGATGGACGCTTTGACCCACGCCGTCGAAGCCTATTCCTGCCTGCAAAAGAACCCCTTAAGCGACGCCTACGCCATGAAGGCGATTGATCTATGCCGTCTGTACCTGGAACCAGCGGTGAAGAACGGCAAAGACGAAGAAGCCCGCATGGGAATGGCCAATGCCTCTCTGCTCGCAGGCTGTGCCTTTTCGAACTCTATGGTTGGCATGGTGCATCAGGTCGGCCACGCCGCCGGCGCTGTCGCTCACATCCCGCACGGTCTTGCCATGGCGATTCTGCTCCCGGTCGGTATGGAGTTTAACCTGGAGCCCTGCGGTCAGTATTACGGAGAACTGCTGCTCGCACTGGCCGGCCCCGAGGAATACGCAAAGACCCCGGCCGATAAACGGGCCTTGCGCTCAATCGAAGTGGTCAAACAAATGAACGCCAACCTGAAAAAACTCAGCGGTATGCCCAATAAATTGTCTGAAGCCGGCGTACCCCGGGAAAAGCTTCCGGATATCGCCAAAACCGCATTGGGTGACGCCGCCCAGTTCCAAAACCCGCGGGAAGCCTTTTACGAAGACATCCTCGAATTCCTGAAAGCAGCCTACTAGACCAATATCGGAAAGCGAGAAACCCCTAGAAAAGATAGATTGGAAAGCTGAAAGATTGGGATTTGAACACAGGGAGTGAAAACATGGCAACCAAATACGGCGGATATATGGGAAAGGTTTTGAAAGTTGATCTTTCCACCCGGGCCATCAGCGAATATCCCTGGACCGATCAGGAACGCGAGCTGTACCTCGGCGGGAAAACGATGGCAGCCAAGATCATTGATGACAATATCAGCGGCCCTATTGATCCCTACTCAGAAAAAAATCTGCTGGTCTTTACCACCGGTCCCATGACCGGTTCGGGCGCACCCAGTTCCTCACGCTGGAATGTGTCCAGTATTTCCCCACAGACCGGCCTTTTGACCTCGTCCAACTGCGGCGGCAGCTTCGGCTACCACCTGAAAAAGGCCGGTTACGACGCCTTGATTGTTGTGGGGAAATCCGTTTCCCCCATCTGGCTGGAAGTCACGGATGCGAAGGTGGAGTTCCATGACGCAACCGATCTCTGGGGCACAACGACGACCGACGCCCAGGAAAAAATGGGCGGTAAGCTCATGGGCAAAGCGGTCATCGGCCCGGCTGGCGAAAACCTGGTTCGCTACGCCGGGGTCTTCAGCCAGGATCGCACCGCGGGCCGAGGCGGCGTCGGCGCAGTCATGGGCTCGAAAAAGCTGAAAGGGATCGCCGTCGGCGGTCGGTTATCCGTGGTCTCCAAAGACCCGAAGAAAACCAAACAGCTGAACACGAAATGGATCGATTTTCTGCGCAAGCACCCGATTACCGGTGATATTCTTCCGAAACTCGGCACAGCGAACCTGGTTCGGCGCATGCAGCGCCGGGACATCCTGGCCACCAAGAACTTTTCGACCGGTGAATGGGGGAACTACGAACAGATTTCCGGTGAAACCATGGCCGAAAAGTATCTGGTGAAAAATGAGGGGTGTATCACCTGCCCGATCCGATGCAGCCGGGTGGTCGAAGTTCACGGTAAATGCGTCAAAGGCCCTGAACTGGAAACCCTGGTCTTATTAGGATCGAATCTTTTAAACGGTGATTTGACGAAAATCTTTGAGTGGAATTACGAACTCGACGAAATGGGGATGGATACCATTAGTTTCGCCGGGTCCATCGCATTTGCCATGGAGCTGGAGGAAAAGGGTTTATGGAAATCCGGCCTTCAATTCGGCCATGTCGACAACATTACCCAGGCGATCCACGATACCGCCCATCGGGTAGGCATTGGCGACGTCCTGGCGGAAGGCTCCAAGCGTATGTCCGAACAGTTCGGCGGCAAAGAATTTGCCATCCACTCCAAAGGGATGGAACTGGCCGCCTATGAACCGCGCGGCGCGGTTGGCCAGGGTCTGGGCTATGCGGTTTCGAACCGCGGAGCCTGCCACCTGAATGCCGGTTACATGGTGTTTATGGAAGGTCTCGGTTTGGGAATGAACGGCGTAACGCCCTGGTCGAAAGCCTCTTTGACCATCATGATGCAGAATCTGATGGAAGCCGTTTCATCAAACGGGAACTGCTTGTTTACCTCTTATGCCATGATTCCGGGATTTCTGCTGGATGACAATAAATCGGTCATTTCCGGTTCCACCAATTCAATCCTGGCCATCGGCGGCCCATTTGTCATGATCCTGAACCTGTTCCAGGGCTGGCTGGCGCCGATTCACCTGTTCCTGCTGCCGCACACCAAGGCCCTTCAAACCTTGACCGGCATGAAGATGAACTTCGGAAAGTTCCTGCAGACCGGTGAACGGGGCTACAATCTGGAACGCATGATCAATATTAAACTGGGCTTTAAACCGGAACAGGATACTCTGGCCTCCAGACTAACCAAGGAAAGCCAGACCACCGGACACAAACTTGGGCCGGTTCCCCTTGCCAAGCTGGTAAGCCAGTTTTACAGCAAGCGCGGCTGGGATAAGAACGGGAAGCCCAAACCCGGTACTCTGAAAAAACTAAAACTGAGCTGATGGAACTGGAGGAATCATCATGGCATATACGATTTTGGCGGATATATGCAAAGGGTGCGCGTTATGTAAAAAAATGTGCCCGGTTTCAGCGATCCACGGCGAACCCAAAGAGCTGCATACAATAGATGCCGATAAATGCCTGGATTGCGGGGTATGCGGAAGAGCCTGCACCCTCAACGCAGTGGTTGACGGGCTGGGAAAAGTGGTTCAAAAGGTTCCCCGCAAAAACTGGCCGAAACCCTTTATACATAGGAAAGAATGCTGCGGCTGTTCGCTATGTATGGAGTTCTGCGCGAAGGATTGCCTGGCGGTTTCCAAACAGTCTTCCGCCGGCGAGCTGGTCTTTGCCGTGCTGGAAAACGAGAAGGACTGCGTCGGCTGTGGTCTATGCGCCGCGGAATGTCCGCATGACGCAATTGAGATGGTGGCGGGAAGTTAAACTGACCGTCATTAGATAAAGCCCAACCCAGAGTGCTCCCCGGACCGGTTTCTGTGGCCCGGGGTTTTTTTTGTCCATATCGCGGTCATGGGAGTCTTAAACAGGATTTTTGATCTTTCTGG
The DNA here is from genome assembly GCA_050258755.1 of Solirubrobacterales bacterium. Taxonomy (GTDB): domain Bacteria; phylum Bacillota; class Syntrophomonadia; order Syntrophomonadales; family DTU052; genus JBLMZI01. The sequence goes on from JBLMZI010000002.1 coordinate 82,058, forward strand.
CAGGATCGGCTCCAGTTTGAATGAAAAATGGTATAATAAATTGTTAAGCAATCAATAAAGGACGAACATGATGAAACGCGATTTTAACAATCTGGGTGTCTCTCCCCCTATTCTGGAAGCTCTTGAAGAGATGGGCTTCGAAACACCGACTGAGGTGCAGCACGAGGCAATCCCCGTCGTTCTGAACCAGGAGGACATGATTGTCATCTCCAAGACTGGCAGCGGTAAAACCGCCGCTTTCGGGGTTCCTCTGCTTCAATTGACCGATCCGGCCGAGCCCGGTCCTCAGGGCTTGATTCTGACACCGACCCGTGAACTGGCGGTTCAGGTGGACAGCGATCTGAAACGGATGGCCAAGCACCTGCCTCACAAGACGACCTCTGTCTACGGGCAGCACAGCATGAATGCCGAGATCCAGGCCCTGCAAAAGGGCGCGACGATTGTAACCGGCACACCGGGCCGGGTCTTTGACCACATCTCGCACGGTCATCTGAAAACCAACCACATTCGCTTCCTGGTGCTGGATGAAGCAGACCGGATGCTGGATATGGGCTTCTTTGACCAGGTGATGCGGATCGTGAGAACCATTCCAAAAAACCGGGTCACTCTGCTGTTTTCGGCGACGATTCCGCCCGAAGTCCGCAGACTCTGCCTGGACTACATGAAAAAGCCGGTAACGATTGAGATTGAATCCCAAACCAAGACCGTGGACACCACCGAGCAGATCTACTATCGAGTGGACAAGAACAACAAAAACAATGCCCTGGATCGGTTGCTGCTCATCGAGCGGCCCGAAAGCTGCATGATTTTCTGCAATCAGCGCAATACGGTTGACCGGCTGCAAATCTTCCTGGATCGGAAAGGCTATGCTTCCCGGGCTTTGCATGGTGACATTCCACAGGTGAAACGGCTTAAGACCATTCAGCAGTTCAAGCAGGGCGATTTTCATCTGCTGGTCGCCACCGACGTTGCGGCCCGCGGCCTGCACATCGACGATCTTTCGCTGGTGATCAATTATGATCTTCCGCTCGAAAAGGATGGTTACATCCATCGTATCGGCAGGACCGGCCGGGCAGGTGCCGGCGGCCGGGCGGTTTCACTGGTGACCAGCGATGACATCATGTCCATGTATGAAATTGAGGAACACATCGGCGCCATGATTGCCGAAGAAGCGTTCCCGCAGGAACCCACTTCCGAAAAACAGAAGGCACTGATCGATAAATGGTTGCAATCCAACGCACTGAAACGCAAACTCCTGACGGCCGCGCCGGAACCAGCCCAGACCGGGACCGGGACTCAGCCTCCACGTAAACGGAATCGGTCCGGGCAACCCGGCCAACAGCGCGAGCGAGCGAATGAGCCCGCTACTAGAGAGCAGCAAGTCCGCCGCGGCGGCAATCAGCCCAACCAGCCAAAGCCTGCGAAACCGGCCCAGCCGGCCCAACGGACCGAGCAGGTTAAGCCGGCCCAAACGCCGCAGCGGTTGGTTCAACCACGGCCTCAGGAACCACAGCCGGTTCACAGCAAGGCAAGCCCTGAAATTGTTAAAAGTGCCCCAGCCGCAAAACAGTCTTTCTTCCAGCGGGTCTTCAACCGGTTTACCGGCGGCAAGAAACACGGATAAGGCATCATAAGGACATCATCATTACCAAAAACAAAGCCCCGGTTCACGCGAACCGGGGCTTTATTTGCTTTGATGGCGCGGCTACATGGATGCCGGCATCTGTTCCCGAGCTCGTTCAGCCCGAATCAACTGCCAAACCAGGGGCCCGTTGATGATCAGTCCGGCGGCTCCAAGCACCCAGAGCGCAATGATCAAGGTGTGATAGGCCAGGCAGTACCCGAACATCCCTAAAAAGAGCGCGTTCAGTATCCCGAAATATTGTTCTCCACGCGACATCACCTGGCTGTTGTGCGCTTTAATCAGCTGGTTCACCCGACCCATAGCCAGCGGGCGCACCATGGAGGCCGCAATCCCAAGCAGGATCGGAATAATCGGAAGCACTGCGAGATGCCCGATGAGCATACAGCCCACCGCAAGCATCAGCGCCAGGGGCGGAATCACCCATGCAACCGCTCCGTTCAAACGGGCTGAGATCTTTTCGAAATTAGTCCCGATAAAATACGCGGTCAACGAGAACACCCCCAGGATCGCCCCGAAATAGGCGAGGTTGATCGTGAACGCCTTCATCAGAAAGATGGGCAGGACCAGGACAAACACAGCCATCACAATACCGCGGTTCAGCGCATAGTAAAGCAGGTAACTGCGCACCCTGCCAATCGCGGCCGCGATCTCGGTCTTTGCCGGCGGACCGGATGCCGCCGCCGGTCCGATTTCCGGCTCATGGAAAAACAGAACAACCAGTGCGGAAAGCAGACTGAACGGAACCGTCAGGTAGATGGCCAGCGGAATGTTTTTCGCCGCCACAATAGAACCGATGACCCCGGAAAGAAAAATCGACAAAAAGCCGAAACCCTGGGACCGGGCCTCGACCGCCCGGTATTCGGACATGGCGTTCCCCGCCTTCATTGCGCTCATCAGTAAAGCCGACTCCGTGCTCGACGTGAGGGCGAACCCAATTCCGCCGATTATCTGCGCCACCAGCAGCCATTCAATCCGGCCGCCTGCCAGTCCCAGTCCCAGGACGCCCGCTGCTTTGGTCACTTCCCCAAGCATCAGAACCCGCCGATTGGAAACCCCATTTTCAAACACCTTCGTCAGCGGAATCTTGGCCAGCATCATCGCCAGACCGTGCACAGCCAGAATCCCTGCGATTTCAAGGTATGACAGACCAAACTTGTACAGCACGACCGCCAGAATCGGAAGATACATATAAAAGCGCGACAAAAAACGGTACCCGTAAAAGCAGTTCTTGTTGTGGTGCAACGTCTCCGTATTCAATCAATTTTTCCTCCCAATTTTTAAAATCCGATCAAAATCAATTATGGGCATTTGAAATATTTTTCCAATCTTGTTATATTGTATATCATCGCGTCACCAATATATAAGCATTATTCCATATTTTATGTCAAGAGTTGGTTCGAAATTGTTGAAAAAGGGGGGTGACCTGATTGGAATCCATTCAGGACATTATTAAAGAATCGTTACGAAAGACCACATTTCTGGTTTCCAGCGATTGCGAAGAACTGCTCCGGGAGGCGTTGGACCGGGAGGATAATCCGGCGGCCCGCCAGTTTCTAGCATCCATCTGTGAGAACATGGACCTGGCCAGAACCCGCCAGCAGGCCTTATGCCAATCCCCGGGATACCTCACGGTTTACGTGGCCTTCGGCGACCGTTTCTTTCTTCCAGAGGTTGAAGACGCGATTCGCCAGGCCGTGGTGGAACTCACCCAAGAGGGATACTGCCGTCCCAGTATTGTGGATTCACTGACCCGGAGCAACAACGGCGATAACAGCGGATTTCGCGCGCCGAACTTCGAGTATGAATACCGGCCCGGTGCTGATTATGTCGAAATCATTCCAAGCTTCAAAGGCTGCGGGGTCGAACTATTCAACCAGATGAAGGTGTTTACGCTGCCGGAAATCGGCCCGGGTTATGCCGGCATCAAACGGTTTATCCTCAACACTGTCCAACAGGGCGGCGGAAAACCCTGTCTTCCCGGTGCCCTGGGAATCGGCATCGGCGGGCAGATGGATGTCGCGGCAAAGCTGAGCCGAAAAGCGGTCAGTACCCGAAGCTGGAAACAGCGCAATGAAGACCCGGATATCGCCCGCCTGGAAGAAGAGCTTTTAGAAGCGGTCAACGATCTGAATATCGGCTGTGGCGGTATTGGAGGCCGTTCCACCATCCTGGCGGTGAATATCGAAACGGCCGCGACGCACACTGCGATCTGTCCTGTCGCGATCAATTTCCATTGCTGGATGGCGCGCCGTGACGGCCTCCGGATTTATCCGAACGGACGATTGGAAGCGGTTTCGTTCGCAGGTTACGAATCAGAGAAAGTGAGGGATTGCGTTGGCAGTTCATTATCTTCAACCCCCGCTCAGTGATGACGACATCCGCAAACTGCGGGTTGATGACCTAGTGTATTTGACCGGCCGGATCTTTACCGCCCGCGATCAGGCACACCTTAGGATCCGCCAGCACAAAGAAGCGGTTATTCCGATGGAAGAGGACTTATCAGGTTCGGTTGTTTTTCATGCCGGCCCCACTATTGTGAAGGATGAAGCCGGCTACCGTCTGGTTGCGATCGGCCCGACCACCAGCATTCGCATGGAACCATACAGTGACATGATGGGAGCACTCGGCGTAAAGGCCCTGGTCGGCAAGGGCGGCATGGGGGATGAAACCACCCGCGCCGCGCAGGCGCATGGCATGGTTTACCTGATCGCAGCCCATGGCTGTTCAGCCATCCACGTCTCCAAGATCAAAAACGTGCTTCGGCAGCACTGGATGGAGGAATTCGGGATGCCAGAAGCGCTTTGGGTGATGGAATGCGAGCGGTTTGGCCCGCTGATCGTGGGAATCGACGCGCACGGGCGCAATTTATTCGAGGAAATCAAAGAACAGGCGCGGCTGAAGATCGAAGCCTCATATCCGGCCGCGAAAGGATAACAATACGTTCGAGAGGAGAATGACTGTGTATCAATTACTCAAAGCCGGGGAAGAAGCTTACCTGGCAGCTGGTGAGGCTATCCGCCAGGGCAAAGTGATCGTCGCACCGACCGATGCGGTTTATGCCCTGCTGTGCGATGCGAATAACCCGGACGCTGTGGCCCGCCTGCGGGAAATCCGGCAGAGCCCTACGGATAAGCCGCTGTCATTAATCATAGATATTAAGGACATCGATACCTACTGCCAGATTCGCCATGAAGCTTACGGTGATATGATGCGGGCTTTACTGCCCGGGAAAGTCAGCTTTCTGCTGCACAAGAAAGGGCCGGTTTTTGAAGCGGCCGTCCCCAACGATTCGGTGTGTGTGTTCTGGCAGGATAACGAGACCCGGCATATTTACAGACAGAACGATCTGGTTCTGGCGATATCGTCGGCAAACCTGGCTTCTCAGCCGGAGGCGACAACGGTGGAACAGGCCATCGAATATTTCGGCGACGCTGTCCCGCTCTACATTGACAGCGGAGAAGAACGCGGCAGCAAAGGAACCCTGCAGTTGGACATGCGGACCGACCCGGTACGGGTCATGCGGGAATCGCCCATGATGCCGCTCTCAGAGGTCAGCCGCATCCTGATGACCCGGAACATCCATGTGCCGATCGCCTCAGTCCGCGAAGCGGCGGCCAGCCGGAGTTAAGCCTTTCCGCGGCACGAATGCCGCTTAGCAAATATTGAAAGAAGGTGAAACACGAATGAGCGTACTGGTCTATTTGGCCGATGGTTTTGAAGAAATGGAAGCCGTAACTCTGATCGATATTCTGCGCCGGGCGGGTGTCGACGTTACCACCGTTTCCGTTACGGACAGCAAAGCGGTGGTCGGGGACCACAACATTGCGATCCTTGCGGATGCCCTGTTCGACGATATCGATCATGCCGCCTGCGAGATGATCGTCCTTCCCGGCGGCGTCAAAGGTGCCAACAACCTTGCCGCGCACGAAGGCTTAAAAAGCGTTTTGGACGGGGCGGCCGGTGAAAGAAAATGGCTGGCGGCGATTTGTGCCGCGCCGACAGTTCTGGGCCGGCATGGTTTACTGGAAGGCCGGGTGGCGACCTGTTACCCGGGTCATGAACAAAAGCTGCAAGGGGCTCAATTTACCGAAACCCGGGTCGTGATGGATGACAATATTGTCACTTCACGCGGGCCGGGAACGGCGATTGAATTTGCCTTAAAGCTGGTGGAAATCCTGAAAGATGCTGAAACGGCCGGAACTCTGGTCAACAAAATGCTGATCGCAGCCGTATAGTTTAGCTCCTTCCGAAATAACCGTCCTTTCAAAAGCAAATCCCGGTGCAATCATAAACGATGCCCGGGGTTTGTTTGTTCAATAACAAATTCATAGTAAACCTGATTCCACAGTTCCGGCTGGCCGGGCTCAAAAGTGCGTTCCCAAAAACGGACCCGCCGCTCCCGGTCCACCATCATTATGGTTGTCGACTTGGTCCCATAATTCGGACTGACCACAAATATCGGTCCAAGCATTCGTTCCATTTCCAACCCCACGCCGGTCTCCGGCAAGTCCTGATCGACCGGGCATTCTCGGTTGGCCATGATTTCAAACAGCGCCTCCGCGCCGGGTTCAGCGCTGCTCAGACAGTCGGAAATGGCTTGAACGCCTCTGGTCACTTTCGGCCACGGAATATTGATCAAGCTGTTGCTCAGACCGTGAATCCCCCGCTCAAGCCTGCGAATCCGGTTTTCCCGGTTCGAATAATAAAACAGCGCTTGATCGCTTCCGGCCAGCAGGCTAAAACCGTTATACGCCCGGCCGCCATCCGGAATTCCGGCCAGATAGGCTTCGGGATCATCCGCACCGGCCAAGTAACGTTGGACCAGATGGCCGCGCGAACTGGCATTCGGGTTAAACCGCGCAGGATCCCGGTAGTTGGTTAAAGCTGCGAAGCGTCCCGCTGCGGTTATTCCCATCCAGGTTCCACCCTGCTCCAGGTCCTTTCCGGCCAGCAAATCAGGCTGATCAGGCCAGTAGGCGGCGGGAAGATCCGCACGCGCGTAAAATTCGTCCCGGTTTGCCGCCACCACGAGCGGGTACCGGGGATGACAGTTACAAGCTAAAAAAATCAGGCACATGGTCGTTCCTCAGCAGTTCAAGATCCGTTTCTTAATTATAATCATTCTTTGGCGGCCTTCAGTTCATAAAACCGAAGCGGTTCGGACAGGTTTTTTACCGGTTCGGACCGCATTGAGCTGAATCGGAAGCCAAACTCCGGTTTTTTAACCAGGTTTCGCACACTTTCCGTCACAAAGATCTGCTGGTATTCGGCCAGATCCTGCAGCCGGGCCGTCTCGTTCATGCCGCGGGAAAAAGCCGTAAAAGACTGATTCGGCCCGAAGCGGCCTATAAAAACCGCGGTAAAATTTATCCCGCTGGCTACTCCCAGACCGCGGAAACCGCTCGGTTTTATCAGACTGCAAAATGGTTCCTTTTTTCCAAGTTCACGAGTCACCTGCCGGATCGCTTCCGCACAGCGAATGGCTTTCGAACAGGACTCCTCGGCGGAAGTATCATAGAACGGCGGACCAAACATGGCAATGACACAATCGCCGACCATCTTGTCAAAAACGCCGCCATGGTCCCAAACCATCTGCACCACCCGGGCTGACCATTCCGAGATAAGATCACCGATCAGCCTTGGGGTCTTGAGGATTTGCTCGCAAAGCGCCGAGAATCCGCTGATATCACAGTAAAGGATGGCAACCTCCCTTTCCTGCGGTTCCAGCAGAAGGTGATAATTCGTCATATTCAGCATCCGCATTGCGGTCTGGGACGAGAAATGCTGGGAAAGAAGCCGGTGTTCCTTGCCAAAATCGATGATCCGCATCCGTAACGAGGAGGCAAATGCGTCCAGGCAGTCAAGCTGATCAGCGCTGAGTGCGTCCGTCGGGGAATCTGCGATAATCCATCCGGTTTCATCCCGGTCAGCGCTGAGCGCGGTCCCGAGACTGAACACGGCCGGTGCGGTAATGCCCAGCTTTCGGCTCAGTTTTTCATGGCTGCATCCCGCCGGGCCGCCGGCATTCAAGTATGCGGCCGCCTTTAATATTTCCGGCGGTGCCGCCTCGGTAGCGTCTATGAACCGGTGATCCCTGTAATAATAGTAGTTCAGCGTTTTCCGGTTCAGCGGATCCTCCTGCCAATAATAAATGAACATCCTGGATACGCCGGTGTGGGCCGCGAGATACTCAACCGCACATTTAATCCCTTCCCTGAGTACCGGATGGTTCAAGGCCGCTTGCACTTCGAGCAGCAGCGTCTGTTTCCGGGCCGCCAGCACGACTGAAGCGAAATAATTATCGACCTGTTCTATGAAAACCGCCAGGTCAGCCTTTTGCGCTTCTAATTCCTCGGCATTACTCACGGCCGCGATGAATCCGGCAAAACCATAGCATTCGGTTCCTACCTGGACCGGACCGGCGATCAGGGTCTTTCCCTTCTTTTTAAAAACCGGATAGTCTTCGGGGTTAACCAGCTCGGCGATCTCCACTGAAAAACCGGTCGTCGATCCGCCGCAGGAATAGACGCAGGGCTGTAACAGCGGGTGGATGATTTTTATAAACACGGATTCGCACTGAAGTGCTTCGCCCAGGGCCGCAAGCAGTTCTTTCATGGCCCGTTCAATAGCGTATCCGCCCGCCTGAACCGTCTCCAGAATCCCATCAATCGTCCGCGCCAATTCCGGACCGGTTTGATTTGAACGCTGGCTTTTCAAAACGAATCCCTCCAAACCTGATTGTACGCCGGATAGGATTATGGGTTAGCATTCGAGGTTTTCGGCAATTTCTCCTGCCCGCAATTCACTCCATAACCGGCTCAGACAGTGCATTTGAACTATGTAGACCGTTTTTGTCATTTTTTCCCTTTTTGCGTTTTCGTGGTAAAATAGGTAGTACCACGTCGAATATTCCCGAATTCGGGAGAATTATGGATTCATACACCCCAACAATTACAAGTGAGGTGCGCTAAAGAGCATGGGTATCCGAAAGGTTTTTAAAGCAAGGAAGATAACGGCCACGGCGGCAGTTCTGCTGGTTTTCGGTCTGCTCTTGATTCTAGCAGTCAATCCCGCGCTGGCGGCCGCATTCAGCGACGTTAAAGCGGACAATCCGGCAGCGCCGTATTACAGCTACGTAGCGGCCCGCGGCATGATGAACGGTTATCCGGACGGCAGTTTCCGGCCTGATAAAAGCATGACCCGCGCTGAAATAGCCGCCATGCTGGTCCATGCCAAAGGCTTGAAGCCTTATACCCCGAAAAAAGCGACCTTTAAAGATGTAAACCCAAAACACTGGGCTTTCAGTCAGATTGAAGCCGCAAACCGGGCTGGACTGCTTAAGGGCTACGCCAACGGAACTTTTCGGCCGAACCAGCCGGTGACCCGGGCTGAAACCGCAGCCCTCCTCTTAAAGCTCACCAGCCAGACCTCCCCGGCTCTGGCACTTTCCGCATCGGTAAAGGATGTGAAGCCCGATTCCTGGGCGATAAAGTCCATTGCCACAGTCCTTGACGCCGGGATTATGAAGACCGTCGCTCCCGGCAGTTTCGCACCGGACCGTCCAGCTACCCGGGGGCAGGTCGCCCGCGGAATGGCGGCGATGCTGACCATGGCGCCGGAATTCTATCAGGTTGATTTACCTACGGTCGTGGTTCCGGTTAAAGGGAACGTCACGGTGGCTGAGAGGGGCAAAGCCGAAAAAGCTATCACTAATGAAACCAGCTGCCTTCCGGGCGCGACCATTAAAACCGGTGACAATACCGAAGTACAGGTCAAGTTCCCAGACGGCTCCAACTTCCTGTTAAAAGACAATACCGAGCTGATCATTGAAGCGGCCCGAGGCCAGTCGATCATCAAGAAAGACGGGACCCCGGGAACAGTGGTTGATTCATTAAACGTAAAACTGCCTAAAGGAAAGCTTTTCGGCGCCCTGGCCGCCAGCTACCTGTTTAGTCATACGGAAGAAACCGGTTCTCCGGACTCGGCATCGGCCGAAGCCAGCAAACCATCGGACGGGGCCGCCCGTCTTTTCGCCCAGGGACCTGCCGAAACCGATAAAAGCCTGTGGTACAAAGAGGCCTCGGCCAAGCGAACCCGGGTCAGAGTCGATATGCCCTGGGGCGTAGCCGGAATTCGCGGGTGCATCTGGGCGAATGCCGTGACCAGTGCCGGTCAGACCACGAGTGTTGCCGAAGGCGGCAGCGGTGATGTATCGGTTAGTTCCGGCGGCGGTTCGGTCGATGTGGGAACCGGGCAGTCTACGACCACCGCCGGTGCGAATACGCCGCCGAGCGCGCCGGCGCCTTTAAGTCCTTCCGAAAAAACGGATTTTGCACAGCAGCAGAGCTGGGTCCAGGAAACGCTGGCTGTGATCGCCCAGAACGCTCCAGCCCCGGAACCGGCCTCCGTGCCCGCAGAAGATGAACCTAATCCGGCTGAACAGCCGGCTGCGCCTGATCCGGCCGCGGCCCTGCAGGAAACCCTGAGTCAGGTACAGAGCACGGTCGACCAGTCGGCCGGCGTCAGCAGCGATTCGAACATCAGCAGCACCGATACAAGCAAGTCCGGCACCACCAGCTACTGGGGCGGCAGCGGAAGTGGTGGCGGCGGAGAGTCTGCCACCGTAACACCAGTCATAACCCTTGGAGCCATCCCCACGAAAACCCTTGCACTTGGAAAGATCCTGTCGGTCCCAATTACGGTTTCGCCGTCAGACGCGACCATTACGGCAAGTTCCAGTGCACCCGGGATCGTATCCTGTTCGACTGCCGGTTCATGGCTGTCCCTTTCCGGCACTACATATGGGATGACAACCATCACCGTCACCGCGACCAAAGCTGGCTTCGCTTCCGCCGAGATAAAGTTTACCGCAGTCTGCACTACCCTGGTCGAAGGGGGTACGGGCTATTCCCTGGCGCTTCCCGCAAATGGGCAGGTCTGGGCCTGGGGAGCCAATACGGTAGGCCAGCTTGGTGATACCGGCACTTCGGACCGAACAACCCCCCGGGCGGTCGCGGCGCTGATGGGCGGCGGACACCTCAATCAAGCCATTTCCGTCTGTGCTGGACCGAATCACGGTTTGGCCGTCAATTCGGACGGGAGTGTATATGCCTGGGGCAAAGCGGACAGCGGCCAGTTAGGGAATGGAACCGATACCCTCTCCTATCTTCGGAATCCGATTAAGGTACTGGGCCCGGGCGGAAGCGGGTTCTTGACGGACATTCAGTCTGTGGCCGCCGGCGCTGAGCACAGTCTCGCCCTGAAATACGATGGCACGGTTTGGGCCTGGGGAGCCAATACATACGGTCAGTTAGGAGACGGATCAATCAATGGAAGCTCCTATCCGGTTCAGGTAAGAAACCCCGCGGGAACCGGTCCGCTGACGCACGTTGTCGCACTTGCTGCCGGGGATTTTCACAGCCTCGCGCTGCTGGACGACGGCACCGTTTTGTCCTGGGGATATAACCCCTTCGGCCAATTAGGCAATAATGACAGCGGCACTGATAAATTACTTCCGGTTCAGGTTTTGCAAACCGGGGCCGTCCCGCTTACTGGAGTAAAAACGATCGCCTCGGGATACGCTCATGGTCTGGCTTTAAAGTCGGACGGATCGATTTGGGCGTGGGGATACAACTTTGAAGGGGCGCTTGGGAATGGCGGCGTTACTGGATCGCAGGTTGCTAACCCGGTGAGTGGGGCAACGGGCACCTACGTCGCCATTGCCGCCGGCTACGGCCACAGTCTGGCGCTGCGCGATGACAATACGGTTTGGGCCTGGGGGTCTAATGGTTCCGGCCAATTAGGCTTGAGCAACACCACTGCCGGTTACTACACCCCGCAGCAAGTGCGGGATGACTCCGGGAGCACGTATTTAACGGGAATCCTGAGCATCGCGGCCGGTGGCTCTCACAGCCTGGCGGCGAAAGCTGACGGCACGGTCTTCGCCTGGGGTGAAAACGCGAATGGTGCGGCTGGGAATAATTCCACGACAAATCCGCTAACTAAACCGGTTTACACCTTTATGAAAGGGGTCAGCATGGCAGACGACGGAGCGCTGCTGGAAGGACAGGAAAACGGTGAAATCATCACCGTTAATGCCTTCGGCACTACCTGGGCTGCCGACATTCTTTCCGGCAGTTGGACGCTCACCGGAATTCCGCTCGGGGTCAGTGTCAGTGCAGTCACGCGTGTCAGTGACACTGTGGTAACCATCAGTCTGGCCGGTAACCGGACGGCGGACTATGATGTTCCGAAAATTCCAGTGCTAACCGTACCGGCAAGTGCCCTGACCGGGATCACTGACCCACTCGAGGTGAACGGCGGCACCTGCTTCCAGGCGGACAATCCGACCCTCACGCTGAGCAGTCCGACGATCCCGTATCCTATTGCGTTTACGGCTCCGGGAAGCGTAAGCAATGCTAAACTGTTCGGTTTCAGACTTGATAAGAGCCCCGGTTTTATGCCGTTGAATCTCTATATTGGCGTCTCTACTTCAGGTATGACTGTAATTGGGGACGATTACAGCGGGCTAAAACTCGCCATTGACCTGAACGACAACGGCGTTTTTGAGGCGGCTGAAGAAATTACCCAATCCGGCACCGGCGGAACGATCAGCAACAACGGTCAGGCGATCACAGTAACTCATGATGGAGGCACTTCCCCGCCTTCCATGATTTCAGTTTCGGGCTTGGCCGTGTGGAGCAACAACCATGATTACATGATCATCGGTAATGTAGCCAACCTCGCCACCGGTGATCAGGTGACGCTGAGCATTGCTACCGGCGGCAGCACAGCAAAAGAACAAGGAGCAACCGACCCAACAAGCGTAACGGTAATCGGGTCTAATGTCACCGGTGTAACCCACACCTGCCCGTAACGCTAAGAAAAGGCAAAAGCAGGACACTCCCCCGGGCCATTTACAATGCCACAGGCCCGGGGGAGTGTTTTTTATGCTGGATGAAACGAAGCGCTCCCGGGGAAACTAGAGGCGGCAAAATTGAACCATGAAAGGAAGATTGTACTATGCCGCAGTCCGAACAAACTAACCGTATTACCGCCTATTTCGCGAGCTCCGGCCAGGCGGCCGCGGCTGGCGATCAGCTCCGATCGGTCCTGGAAATTACCGATCCCGCTTCGATGGCGATCGAAGCCATGAGCCAATCAGAGGCCAGCACATCCGGAAGTCAGGGGCTTTCAAATCAAGCATCGGCCAGTGCATTGTCCAGCGCGGCCAGCGGAAGCTATCGACTAACCGTTTCAGTTCCGCAGTCGAAAATGGCCCAGGCCAACGAGCTTATCCAGGCGCAGGGCGGACAGCTGCAAAGCGGCCAGGCGCAGAGCAGCCAGACTCAGAGCAGTACCCTCTCGTAGGGTTTGCCCGAAAAACCTGTTCATGAAAGCAAAAAGCCGGACCAGCCAAATTGGTCCGGCTTCTTCTTACATATGATCTTGCCCCATCAAATTGGTTTAAAGCTTTGGCCGCATTGGCCGCAGACCGCCATATTGTTACGGCCGGTACGGCTTTCGATATAAATCCCGTTTCTTCAGGCCGTTTTTCCGGGCCATCGAGCCCCAACCCCAGTTCCCTACCCACAAGTACAGCCTTCGGGGAAAATTCATCGCAATCTCGATGTTCGCAAGTGGAGCGCTTCCTCCGGTCACGATATCCTTTGCCATGGTATCAAAGGCACTGTTCAAATGGGCGATGGTCTTTTTCATGATTGGCGCGTCTTTGGCTCCCAGCAGCATCCCGCCGCCGGAGATCTTCAGGCCGAAGCGAAAGACTGCGCCGATTTTATCACTGAAGCTTTGAACCACCCGGACGGCCTCTTCATTAATTGAAGGCTCCGGAAAGCCGCAGTTCACCACCGCGTAAACCTGTGCCGGACGAGCTTCATCGTTCCGTTGAGCCCAGTACTGATAATAGTCCTGCAGGAAGCGCATCAGCATCCCGGGCAGGCAAAAGAAATACAGGGGAAACGTAATAATTAGTGCGTCCGCGGCCAGCATCGCCGCGAAGGCGGCGTCGGTCTCTTTCCGGGCCAGGCAGTGACGCACGTCGATTCGTTCGTATGAAACGCCATTTGCCTCCATTCGGGATTCCTGCCAGGTCACCAGCAGGTCCGACGCGGAAGGTTCGCCGATTTTCGGGCTGGCGCTGATAAGGACCACTCGTTTCATTGCGCTGCTCATAACGGTCCCCCCTCGCGTTTCAGTTCGATCTGATCGAGAAAAGCCTCAACCTCGGTTTCCGGGCCGCGATAGATCATGACCTCGACCCGGCTGCGGTGATTCCGATTGATATCGGTGAAAAGCTGGGCGTCGGCCGCCGAAAGTTCGTCAGCATAGCCCACCATGATCTGGGCCGGATAATCGTCATAGCGCGGCGGGTGCATGGTCGATCCGTCTTTCCGGGTCATGAAAAACGGCAGCATGTTGGGAAGCCAGCGGTCGATTGCATTCTTTAAGTTGGCGCTGAACTGGCCGAACACGACCGGAGACAGGTACACCACGACGTCGCTGTTCATGGCGGTGTGGTTGATCCGGGCCATGGCATCGTTGATGGTGCATTCCCCCGGCTTTTTGGTCCAGCAGCCAAAACAGCCCTTGCAGAAAACCAGGTCCCGCTCCCCGATCCTGGTCTCCTCGATATCGAAACCACGCGGCGCGAGATATGCTTTAACCCGGCTTTCGACCTGTTCCAGCAATGGCGTTTGGAATTCAAGATCTGAAATCAAATAGGCTTTCACCGACATCCCCCCTGTCTTTGGTCTCTTGCATATTAGACAATGCGCAAAGGTATTTCTTTCATCTGAATAACGAAACGAAAAAAGCGGCACAGCCTATGGCCGTGCCGCTTTGCTGCGGTGCATAATTCCGGTTTAGTATCTGTAATGATCCGGTTTGTATGGACCTTCGATGGAAACATCGATATAGGCGGCCTGTTCCGGGGTTAGTTTGGTCAGCTTCACGCCGAGTTTTTCCAGGTGCAGTCTGGCGACTTCCTCGTCGAGAATTTTCGGCAGGGTGTAGACCTTCTTGTCGTGCTTTTTGGTGGCCAGTTCGATCTGGGCCAACGTCTGGTTGGTGAAGCTGTTGCTCATCACAAAGCTCGGATGGCCGGTGGCGCAGCCGAGATTGACCAAACGTCCTTCCGCGAGCACGATGATCGACCGCCCGGATTTCAGGGTCCACTTGTCCACCTGCGGTTTGATGTTCGTCTTTTTGCACTTGGAATTGTTTTCGAGGTAGTACATTGCGATTTCGCTGTCAAAGTGCCCGATATTGCAGACGATGGCGTTATCCTTCATCTGCTCCATGTGGGCACCGGTGATGACGTCTTTATTGCCGGTGGTGGTGACAAAAATGTCGCCGATCGGCGCGGCGTCTTCCATAGTGGTGACTTCATAGCCTTCCATAGCCGCCTGCAGGGCGCAAATGGGGTCGATCTCGGTGATCAGCACCCGGGCGCCGAAGTATCTCATGGACTGGGCGCTGCCTTTGCCGACATCGCCGTAACCGGCCACGACCACGACCTTGCCCGCCACCATGACGTCGGTAGCCCGCTTGATGCCGTCAGCCAGGGACTCGCGGCAGCCGTACAGGTTATCGAACTTCGATTTGGTGACCGAGTCGTTGACATTGATCGCCGGGAACAGCAGCTCGCCGTTTTTCTCCATCTGGTACAGCCGGTGCACCCCGGTGGTGGTCTCTTCCGAAACGCCCTTGATCTTCTTTACATTTTTGGTCCAGCGGGTCGGATTCTGGGTGACACAAGCTTTCACCCGTTCCAGAATGATCTGCATTTCCTTGTGTTCGGCTTTCTGATTCAGGAATTTGATATCCTTCTCAGCTTTAAAACAGTAATGAATAAAGAGCGTTGCATCGCCGCCATCGTCCACCAGAAGGTCAGGCCCGCTGCCGTCCGGCCAGGTCAAGGCCATTTCGGTGCACCACCAGTATTCTTCCAGCGACTCGCCTTTCCAAGCAAATACCGGGGTTTTCCCGGTCGCCGCAATCGCGGCCGCGGCATGATCCTGCGTGGAGAAGATATTGCACGAAGCCCATCTTACATCCGCGCCAAGCGCAACCAGAGTCTCGATCAGGACCGCGGTCTGGATGGTCATGTGCAGGCTGCCGGCAACCTTCAGGCCCTTGAGCGGTTTGGTCTTTCCATATTTTTCGCGGACCGACATCAGGCCCGGCATTTCGACTTCAGCCAGTTCGATCTCTTTCCGGCCCCAGTCAGCCAGGCTCATATCCGCAACTTTGTATGGCAGATTCGGTTCCAGCTCCATCAACCCTTTTGCTGTCGCTTTTTTACTCATTTTCTTCCCCTTTGCACGCTCGTATTTGCTAAAAAACCATCTGTCATTTTATCATATGCCCCGGTTCGCTTCAACTTCGCCGACTGCGGGCAGTCAGTGACGTCAGGTTCAGCATACGCGTAATTTGGTGTAATTTTCTTATAGAGTATAATAGTAATGAATGTTGAAATTTTATGGATTGAAGGTAAAGCTGCCGAGCCGACAATAATCGGCGAACTGGAGGTAGAAAAGATGTTTTCCGAAGCCCGCCTTCCGCAGGATATAGGCTACCAAAGCATTTCAAGCATGGGCGGATTTTATGCTGTATTCATCGGGACTCTGCTCTTAGCCTTGGTTCTCTCCGCAGTTGTTTTCCATGCGCCGCCCGCTGCGGCAGCCACCGCCACCACCCTGACCGTCGACAATGCAACCGCCTCATTTCAAGGAAATACAACCTTAACCGCAACGCTGACCCCAGCTGTGGATGGCGCCACGATTACTTTTTCGGTCGGCGGCTCATCAGTGGGAACAAGCATAACGAATGCCTCCGGCGTCGCAACATTTAATTACACGGTAACCAACAGCAGCGGCACATATTCTATCGGCGCTGATTACGCCGGTGACGCCACCTATATGGCAAGCAGCGGCTCTGGCACACTGACGGTCACCCAGGCGACCGGGTCCATGGCAGCAAGCAACGTGAGCGGCCAATACGGGCAAACTGTGACCCTGACTGCTACCCTGAACCCGGCCTCTCCCGGCCTAACGGTAACTTTCCTGGTTTCTGGCGCTTCGGTTGGAACCGCCACAACCAATGCCTCCGGAAACGCTTCATTAAGTTACGTCATTACCGATCCTGCCGGCACTTACCCTATACAAGCAACTTATGCCGGCAGTGCCGATATTTCGGCCGCCAGCGGCAACGGAACCCTTACCGTTACCGCCGCTACCGGTGCCATCACGGCAGCGAACGTCTCCGCTGCTTATTCGAACTCAACAACACTGACTGCCACGATAGTTCCAGCAGCCGGCGGAAAGACCATCTCGTTTACCGTGAACGGTTCCGCCGTCGGAACCGGGACTACTGATGGCGCTGGCACGGCTACTGTGAGTTATGTTGTAGGGTTGGGCGCCGGGACTTATACCATCGAAGCCAATTTTGCCGGAGATGCCAACATCACAGGCTGTACCGGCAGCGGTATTCTGACCGCAACTGCGATCTCCAGTTCAATCGCCGTCGATAACGCCTCTATTGCCTATATGGATACATCGGTCTTGTCCGCTACACTGCTTCCCGCCGATTCAGGGAAGACAATCGCTTTTGCCATAGACGGAAGCCCGGTTGGCACTGGAACAACCAATGCTGCCGGAACAGCAACGCTGAATTACACCGCAACCCATTCAGCCGGCGGCCACACAATAGCGGCCAGTTTTGCCGGCGATTCTTATTATATGGCAACCGGCGGTTCCGGCACTCTCACGGTCAATCAAGCCATCGGGTCATTGACGGTGAGCGGCGCTTCCACAACCTGGGGAACCGCAACCGCTTTAACCGCCACGCTCAGCCCGGCTATCAGCGGAGCGAACATTGAATTCTTTATAGATGGAAATTCTGTCGGAATTGATGCGACCGATGCGGGCGGCACCGCCTCGGTCATGACGCCCCCGGGTCTGACAGTCGGAACCCACTCAATCTATGCTGCGTTTATTGCCACTCCGGAATGTTCCGGCTGCAATAACAGCAATTTACTCAACGTCGCCCAGATCGCCACGTCCATTACGGTGACTAACGCCACAGTGACTTACAAGAATTCTGTAACCCTTACTGCCCAAATCACTCCAGCCGAGGCCGGGCTATCCCTTGATATTTACGTCAGCGGAACCCCCGTCGGGACTGCGGTCACTGATGCTTCCGGTGCAGCTGCCATCAGCTATATCCCGATGTCGAATGCCGGCAGCTACGGGATTACGACCAGCTTTGCCGGGGATGCCAACCACATCGGCGGCAGCGGAACCGGCACCTTAACCATCACTCAGGCAGCTTTGACGGTAACAGCCAATAACGCGACCCGGACCTATGGTGCGGCCGATCCGGCCTTTTCGGTAACATACAGTGGTTTTGTCAGCGGCGAAGATGAAACCGTTCTCGGCGGTGCTTTGAGCTTATCCACTTCGGCTACAGCCTCCTGCACGCCGGGCATGTATGCGATTACTCCCTCAGGCCAGCTTTCCACCAACTACATGATCACTTATGTTGACGGACAGCTGGACATCACCAAGGCGCCATTGACAGTTACTGCTGATAACGCGCTTAGAATGGTTGGTACTGCGAATCCGGCGTTCTCCGTGACTTACAGCGGCTTCGTGAATGCGGAGGATGCGACCTGCCTCGGCGGCGCACTGGCCTTCAATACCACGGCCACGAATGCCAGCCCGACCGGAAGCTATTCGATTCAACCGTTCGGCCTGACTTCCGCAAACTACAGTTTTAACTATGTGAACGGAACCCTGCTGGTTTCCCTGCCGACCATCGCAGCCGGCGACAAACACACCCTGGTGGTCAAAAATAATTCCATCCTTTCCTACGGCGACAATTCGGCAGTGCAGCTCACCGTTCCCGCGAGCTGCACTGGAACGACCGCGGGCGTTACCACCGGCGCAAACTGTTCAATGGCCATCCTGCTGAACGGCACCCTGGTTTTTTGGGGACAATAAAGGATCAACACCGACGACAATAACGATGCGCACCCCCGGGAACCATTTCCTGGGGGTTTTTGTTTGCCGGTTTACTCGCCGGTTCGGGTTGACAGAAAAAACTGTCACATGATATAACTAACTCATTAGTTACATAACTCTTTAGTTAGTTTTTGTAAAAGAAGGTTTGCTTTTTATGAAAGATGCAGGAACCAAGGGAAGGGAAAGCCGTTCCAGGCTCATGCAGGCCGCAGTTCAGGAGTTTGCCGCCAGGGGTTACCATGATGCCAAAGTGAGCAGCATCGTTCAAGCCGCGGGGCTTACTCAGGCCGCCTTTTATCTGTATTTTCCCAGCAAAGAAGCAATTTTCGAGGAAATCCTGGACGGGTTTATCGAACAGCTGCAGCGGATCGTTCAGGCGATGGGCGAGGTGGCACCTTTAGCCAGGGACCAGGTTCCGGACCAGATCCTTAAAAACCTGAAGCTGGTCTTTGGTTTCCTTGGAGCCGCTCCCGAAATGACCCGCATCGCATTATACGAATCGAACCGGGCAGCGGCGGTCAAGGATATGATCGCTCAGGCTATGGCTGCCAAGATCGTTGGAAACCAGGCGGCGGGTAAAGTCCGTAACGACCTGCCGGCCGGTCTGATCGCAGAATGTATTCTGGGCATGGTTGTACACCTGACGGAAAAATGGCTCTTAACCGGTGTAAAAACGCCGGATTCGATCGCGGAGGAAATGGCGCCGCTCCTCCTGCACGGCATTATGAATCCAAAGTGATGCAAATCCTATACGGAGGTCGAGAATCATGAAATGGAAAACTGCGCTCTGGTTCACCCTGGTGATTTTTACGATCCACAATATTGAAGAATACTTTACCATGCCTGGTTTTTACACCACTCACGCCAGTCAGATTCCCGCTTTTGCGGCACGCATCGCCAAACCCATTCCGAACGATTTGTTTATCACCATGATTATCCTGATCACGCTGTTCGCGGTTGTTTTGGTCCGCGCTGGATTCAAAGGCGGCCCAAACAGTTTCAGTATGTTTTGTGCCATAAGCTGGGTGATGGGTGGCATTTTGGTCAACGGACTTCATCATCTGGCCCTCACCCTGTTTTTCATTGCCTATACGCCGGGTGTCATCAGCTCGGTTCTGCTGTTTGTTCCGTTTGCAGTCTATTTCTGGCGAAAAGCGCTGACCGAAAAGCTGATCGATCAAAAGCGTCTGCTGTGGAGTGTCGCCGCGGGAACCATAGGGATGATCCCGGTGATTCTTGTTTCAAGGGTGATGGCGGCATTTCTATTGACTTTTACGCCAAACCGCCTGTTTTGATGCGCATTCCCGCTTTTTGAGGCTATAATGAATTAACCGCACCAGTCGTCTTGTTTCTCCGCCGCTTTCCGATTGCACAGTATTTTGCTTTTCGGTTGTAGCCGGAATGGATTAAAGGGGGGATCGGTCGATGGCAGCGCTTAAATGTTTTGCCTGCGGCGCGGCCAACAGCGGCGCAAAGCTGGCCTGTGAAAACTGCGGCCAGATGCTGCTCAGCGCGCAGGAATATGAGAAACGGATTCAAGAGCTGAAGGATTATGCCGCGTTCCGAAAGGGATTCGGCATTAAAGCGGCGATTCTTGCCGTCCTGATGCTGCTGTTTCTGTATTTTGTGACCGATCTGCTGGTTCGTGGACTGACTGCCATGGTTGGAACATCATTTCTGCCCGCTTTCATGCTTCAGTATGCATCCATTCTCTTTGTCATCCTGATCTTCATCGTGGGTTTTTTGCCGTTAATTCTCAGCCGAAGTAGGATTCTCAGGAAATATGGCTGGTCCAAGGAGCAGCTCCTCCTTTTGGAGAACACGTTTAACTCGCTGCCCGACGGTTTTCTCGATGACGATTTGCCTGAGGACGCCAGCGCTAACGACCAGTCTTCAGAGCTTCAGGGACCTCCGGTCATCCTGCTGGTGATTTTGTTCACCCTGCTCGCCGTCGTTTGGATCAATAAATATACCCCGTTAAAACCCCTGGATCTCTTCCAACAGCCCTTGGAATTCTTCACTTCCGCACTTCCGCCGGTTACCGCCGCAACCGTATCCGGGCGGTATGACTGCCATATCGGGGCTGCGCCGCTCGGCAAGGGCGTGGCGCGGCCTGCCCAAACCTGGTCATATGTGTTCCACGCTAATGGCACCTATACGAGTTACCTTGAGGGTGCTCAGCAGTACTCGGGGCAATGGTCCCAGTCTGGAAACGTCCTGACCATTACTGTTCCGGCAATCCCTAATTTGACTTCCGGGTACTCTTTCAAGGCAAAAGTGAGCCGGGATGCGAGTTCGTTTACAGCCGGGGAACGGCAGTTCATTAAGGTAAAATAGAATTGCGCTTAATCAATCCGGTGGCGCGCACTATCGGCATGATGGTCGAGCAACTGCTGAAGCAGTTCATTGGTTTTTTGCATGCTGTGTTTCATGCGCAGCAGGATAAAGGGCAATGCCAGAACCGCGGCTGCCAACGCAACGGCAAAGATCGTGGTTACAACCGACCATACGTATATCATTGGGACACCTCCATTTATCGATGATCAATCCATAAGGGGTCGGGAACCCGGGGAAACCAACTCAACGATTTCGTTGAAACTCCTATTGCTGATCAGCGCGGTGTCTTTACTGTCCTCGAAGAAGGTTTCATAGGTTCTCTGATTTAATTTCCGAATCCGTTGGACCTGTTTGAGATTGATGATAAAAGAACGGTGCGACCGAAAAAAATGCTCCGGCAGGAATTGTGATAATCCATGCAGGGTATGACAGGTTTCCCAAATGTTCTTTTTGGTATGGATGAAGGCCTTTTTGCCCTGCTTTTCGACAAACAAAATTTCATCCAGGCCTATAAACGATAAACCTTCCGGGGTTCTCACAACTAGCCTTGGAGGCTTGGTTTCCTCCAGGGAATCACGCAGCAGCCGGGTAAGGTATGGTTTCATTTTGGACCAGTCAACAGCTCCGGAATCCGACTCTCGCGCACCTTGACTGCTCGCTTTGGAACCAGTCTGCCTGCGTTTGATAATCGCTTCTGTCAGCTCGATTTCAACGGGCGTATCCGTTCCAGCCTTCGGGAACAGCTTCTTCAGCGTATTTTCCACGTCATCCGCTTGAATGATTACATTTATCATTTCTTCATCAACCTCGTATGTAGTGCATTTATTGCACAATCTTTGCACCAACTATATCAATTATTATCATTTTTTACAATATGTTGTAAAAAACTGTCGTGGGATTGATTTCGCCGTCGAATCCGAATTCTCTTTTCACTGAACCGGAACGGGCACTGCCCGGGCTTTGCCGTTTTCCCACGGTCTGGTGGTATCCAGGCCTTTCATCTCATTCAGGTCATACTTCCATTGGGCCAGGCTTTTTCTGCATCTGACGGGAAAATCACGCCATTGAATGATGCCAATCGAAAACCTCTTTTCTATGGTGATATCGACCTGATCGACCTTGAGTACCTTTTCCCGCTTGGCTAACAGCCGAAGGATTTCACAATAAACGTCATAATTGCTCATGGATCGTTTCAGAGACACAACCACAAAAAGACACCCTTCCTCCTTGTCAAACACATCAACTGACGCATAATGCCCGGTTCGGTAAAAGTCCTGTACCAACGGGTAACTCTGAGCGTAAATGCGGTGATGATATTTGCTGTTGGCGAAGTAGGCCCCGGATACTAAAGCAGCCAAACCGACTACCGTGACGATGATGATGCCGGTACGACTAATTAGTCCGTCTGTTTCCGCACCGCCATTCAGGTCTGACACAGTTGTGCCCAGAACCAGATCATGAACGGTAGTACGCTCAAAAACATACAGGAAAATCTGGCAGAACGGGATGCCAATCACGACAAGCCATTGAACGATATTTAAGAATATGGTCAGTTCCATTTGTTGAAACAATGGCAAATAGGCATTCCCGCTCAGCAGAAAAGGCGTTGCATAAATGACCGCCCGGGCCAGGGATTTCCCAAACGAGATTTCCTGCCCGGTGCGATCAAGGACTCTAATGTTAAACAGCCGTTTCCCGATGGTTTGCCCATGCCCGAATCGACTGTTCCAGAAAGCAAAATACAGCCAGGCGAACCCGCTTCCGCCGAGCAACCCGAGTGCCCCCCAGGCGATGAGCCGGTCTTGCACGGCAAGGGCAATCACCGCTCCAATGAGCACCAATACTAACCAGTCCAGTAGTAATGCGAAAATCCGTCGGACGAAAACTGATTTTACATGTGAACTCAAAGATCATCACCCCGGTTAATTCTTATCATAGTGGACATCACACTCGAAAACAGGTCTCACGGCAAAGCTTTCCCAAGCTTTGCCGGAAACCTGTTTCGAGGCTTCGGCCTAACCAGTATATTCCCTGGATTGCGGTTGATGTATCAGCCGCAAAAGACATTTTTTAGACCATCGATAAGCCCGGATTACAGACTCCGATAGTCATAGTCGCTGGCTTCTTCGCTGCAACCGCCCGAGAAGCTGATGGATAGCCCGGCGGGGAACGAAATTGAGGGCGATCCTGCGTTTATAGTGGTATGCCCATAAGACACTCTGACCCCAAATTCAGGTACATAGCCCGATGCTGCCAGATATATTTTCCCGGTTGCGGATTTAGCCCATTTGTTGGACCATTCGTCGATCAGCAGCGGGAACTCGACACCAGCGCCATGACCCGGCGCTTTGCAGCTAATCGACTGGCGATACGTTCCGACGTAGCTGGAGCCGATATAGGTGGAAATTGTTTGCGTATCGTTTGAATTGTTCGGGGTCTGATAAAACGAAGGATTCCAAACGATACCGAGAATATCGGTCATGGTAAAGAACGGCATTTGGTTCCAGCTCCAGCTGTAGTTAACAACCGCGTAGGTTTTGCCGGAACGATAAAAATACTGGCTGGTGCTGCACGAGAGACTCAGGGTAGCGGAAAGAGCCCGCACCTGCGCCTCTGACCCATTAAAACTCCGAATGCCTGAAATCCGTTCGCTGTCATATCCCATAGCTTTCAGCTTGCGGTCAGTCATCTTGGCCTTTTTCTGAATCTCGGCTGCATAGTCGAAATTTCTAAGTTCGGCGATCTGGTCGTCGGTCAAACCGTTTTGGCGCAATTCTTCATCCGATTTTGCCTGCATCTGTATAAACGCATCGTATTCATTCACTTGAACAGCCGGCTTATCAAGCTGCGGCTTGGCCTGAACGTCCACATCACTGATCTGAGCCCCGAATGCAGTGGCGCACATCGCCAAAACAAGCACACTCATAAGAATTAGTATCGAAAGCTTCTTTTTCATATCCACTCACCTTTCTCTTTGATTGCATCTAGTTCATCGGTATATGCTTATGTATTGCAGGTAACCACTTCACCCCAGCTTTCCGAAAGGCCGGCCTCTTCAATTCGTACGATACCATCATCATAATATCTTATTCTGTCATTTATCTACATTTTTTCCTGTTTAGTTGATATTCGTGAGCGAAACGACATGGAATGGTGCATTTCGCGCGAACTCGGGGTCGTAACGATATGGTTCGTTGAAAATGCCCGTGTTCGTTAAGGTAAAATAGAATTGAATGGAATTGCGTTCTTGCCGGAGGTTCACAAATGAGCACACAATCACTCGGTCGCATTCAAAGCCATCTCTATAAACTGGGAAGCCCCGAAATCCCCATTTTTCTGCTGGACGCACCTGAACCGGTGATCTTTGACGCGGGGATCAGCTGTGCGGGAAAGCTCTATGTTGAGGCGATCCGCTCCGTCCTTGGTGACCGGGAGCCGGCCTTTCTTTTCCTGACCCATGTTCATTGGGACCACTGCGGAACCGCCGCCTGCCTGAAAAAGGCCTTTCCGCACATGAAGATCGCCGCATCGCACCTGTCCGTTAATATCCTGAAACGGCCGAACGCGGTAGCCCTGATGAAAACACTGAATGAACATATGGCTTTCTGGCTTCGTTCCCTGCCGGGAATTGATTCTTCACGCCTAACTGATGAACCCTTCGAACTATTCGCGATTGATATTGAGCTTCAGGACAATCAGGTTTTCGAGTTGGGTGATGGGGTTACCGTCCAGGTCATGGCTACGCCGGGTCATACCCAGGATCATATGAGTTACTTTCTTCCGAATGAGAACATCCTGATCGCCGGGGAAGCCGCCGGCGTCTACTACACCCCGGAGGCGGTCACCACGGAATTTGTTTCCGGTTACGACGACTACCTGGCTTCACTCCAGCGGTTGTCCGCGCTTCCGGTTGAGGTCTTTTGCCAGGGCCATTTTCGGCATCTGATCGGCCGTGAGGAAATCAGGGCTTTTTTCAATCGATCCATCAGCGAAACCGTCCATTTTAAGGCACGCGTACTGGAACTGCTTGATGAGGAGAACGGCTCTATCGATCAGGTCGTGCAGCGGGTAAAAACGGAAAGGTATGATCGGATTCCGGACCCGAAACAGCCGGAAGCCGCCTACTTATTGAATGCGCGGGCCAGAGTTGTCCACCTGGCGGCGAAAAGAGGATAAAAAGATCAAGTAATTGATACCGAACACCCGATAATAGATATGGCAATCATATGCGGCAGAGGAATCAAGTAAGGAGCTGAAGCAATGAACAAGCGGCGTCTCGAAGCTGAAGCCGCCGGTAAGCACCGGGGCCGAAGCATTTATGTGATCACTTCGACCAGTCCGTCCTATGGGAAAGTATATTTTCTCGGCATGAATCCGGTTTCGTTCGGCACAACCACGCGCACCTCCGATGCGGCCTTCAAGCATTACCTGAAATCAGTCCCCACGTTTCAGGCCGGTGAAGCCGATCATCTCATCGATCAGCTGATTATGAACGACCCGGACGTTTTCGATTACAGCCCCGCCGAGGCGCTGCGCCGGCTTCAAACCGCGCAAGAGCAGGGCGTGATCGCATCCATCCCGGAAGATGATCGAAAGATCGGGCAGCTTGCGCTGGACCTGTTGTTCCAACGGCAGGGCTGGCAGGAAAGAAAAAACGCCTGAGGCAGGGTACATGAAAAGCAAAAACCGCCGGTATGCTCTCCAGCGTGCCGGCGGTTTTATTATTATTGATGGTACATTCACTTCCACGAATGCTTCACTGATTATGACACTCCTCCCCGCTCCCCGAAAACGCGAGCATGAAAGTCGTTCCTACCGGGCCGGTCTCCACTTCAAGCCGTGCCTTATGCCGGACCGCGATGCTGTAACAGACCGCAAGCCCCAACCCGGTCCCGTTTTCCTTGGTGGTCAGAAAGGGCGTACCCAACTTTTCGATGATGTTCGGCGCTATGCCGCGGCCTTGATCCTTAACAAACAGGATGGGTTCCCTGCCGTCGGTGCTGGTGCCGATGGTGAGAATCCCGCCTGGCTGCATGGCTTCCATTCCATTTCGGGCCAGATTGATCAGCAACTGCCGAATCTCACTTTTGTCCATAAAGAGAACCGGCAGTTCGTTTAAAACCAGTTCAAGCGTGATTTCTTTTGCATTGGCGTCCGCCTGAATCATTGGGGCGATTTCCTGGATGACCAGATTCAGATCAGTTGGTTTCAGTTGAATATCCTTATCCCGGGCCAGCCCAAGGTATTCGGTGATGATACCGTTCGCCCGGTCCAGTTCCTCGATCATCAGCTCGAAATACGCCTTGTCCCCGGTATAGCATTCTTTTTGGTGCAGCATTTGCAGGAAACCACGCACTGTGGTCATTGGATTCCGGATTTCATGACCGATACTGGCCGCCATCTCCCCGATCAGATTCAGACGGTCCAGGCGGGCCAGCTCCATTTCCATCCGGCGAAGATCAGTAATGTTCCGCCAGGTGGTAATAAACCCGTCGTTAAGCTTTACGCAGCGAATATCGTAGATCCCCCGGAGGGCCGGATTCGGATCGTCCATGTTCGAATAAGCCGCTTTAATCAGCGGTTCTCCGGTTTCCACCATGGCGCATGCTTCATGAAAGAACCCCATCATACGGCGCTCGGGGAACAATTCGAAATACCGTTTGCCGAACAGCGCCTCCGGTGGTATCCCAATGCTTTCACAGGCGGCATGGTTTACGTAATCCACATGAAAGTCGGCAATCCCGCCGGCGTCATTCCGGACCGAGGATAGAATCGCGAAACAGTCCAGCATGTTTTCCACCGAACTGTACAGGAGTTCGCGGCTGCTGCGCACTTCCTCCTCCACCTGCTTTTTCTCGGTAATATCGTTGAAAAGCACCGAGATACCATCTCCAAACGGGTATAACCGCACTTCCGACCATTGTTCCCTGCGCCGGCTTCTTGATTCAAAACAAATCGGCTGTTTCTCCCGCATCACTTCATGGCACTTGTTCCAAAATTCGGACCCAAAAAAACCCGGATAGCGAATCCAGATATTCTTCCCCAGGACATCGTCCCCGGACCCATAACGCTCCAGCGCAGCCGAATTTGCGTAGGTGAACCGCCATTCACCGTCCACCGCGAAAAAGGGATCCTTAATGCTTCCCAAAATATCATTCGTCCGCTGGTTGGCCCGCTGCAGTTCCCGAGTCCGTTCCTGAACCTGCTCCGCCAATCTTGCCTTGTTCTCCCGAAGGATATTTTCGGCCTGGAGCCGTTCTGTAATGTCATCAAAGGATACCACCGCCGCAGTCACATTGCCCTGAGCATTCAGCAACGGCGCTGCGCTTACCATAAGGGGCAGTCGTTCGCCGTTGGACCTTTGCATAATTAACTCCTTGTTATACACGGCTTTCCCCCAAGTGAGGCAGCAGTTGACCGGTAGCTCCTCAGGTGGATAAACCGATCCGTCAATCCGGAGCGGCTTCACATTTTCGATATGCGTATCCACTTCCATCCCTACATAATCGATCCCATACAGCTCCATACCGCGCCGGTTTATGAAGGAGAATTTCCGATCCGATGCCTCCACTATGATCACTGAAGAAGGGATGGTTTCCAGAATCGTCTCCAAACGGCGTTTATCCTGTTCGGACTGCGCTTGCGCCTGCCTTAATCCCTCCTCGGCCCGCCAGCGCATGAGCACCTGGACAAAGGTTTTGCTCATCAGTTCAAGCGCGTGTTGATTGTTCGCACTGAAACCGGCATCCCGATTGGCGACAGCCACAATCCCAAAGACCTTGCCTTTATCAGTCATAGGAACGGCCAGGAAGGACCGGATTTCAAGGTGGTTATCCGGGGTCCCGATGCTGTCCGGGTGAGCAGTCGGATCGTTGGTCATTACGGTTTTTCCCTCGTAGAGAACCCTCTTATGAAGTCCCGCTATGGGAATTCCTTTTGGCACGCCGCTCCTGTTAAATTGGTTTCCTGGCGAATCGATGACCGCCAGGTCATCCACTAAGCCTTCGTCGTTGATAACGCCTAGAAACCCGACATGAGTCCCGGTGATCCTTAAAGCCTGTTCCAGACAGATTCGGCCGATTTCCTCTTCCGAGCCGCAGTCGGGCGCGAGCCGATAAATGGTATTGATGCTCTCCAGCAGTTTGATTTCATTCAGGTACTCAACTTTCTCGATTGCCGCCTGTTTCCGCCTGGTAATATCGGTAAAAATGGCAATGAACTGATCCTCTTTGTGCAGTGAACAAAACTTGACATCATACCAGCGGCCGGTCAGCGGATGATGGTATTCAAATCGGAGGCTTCCACCGGTCTTCAGCAGCTTTTCGGTTCTTTGAAACCAGATCGGATCAAGCGCCGGCAGAATATCTTTGGCCCGTCGGCCGGCAATCTTCTTTCCGGGAACGCCGGCATGCTCTATAAAGGCAGTATTGACCTCAAGGATATTGTAATCATCCGGACGCCCATTTTCGTCCAACACGACCTGGAGAACCACAAACCCTTCGGCAATGTTGTTGACGATATAGTCCTGAACCGTCTCACCCCGGTACATCCCGATACGGGAAAACGCAAGATGATTATTCCGCGTATTTCCCGGCACCTGTTTGCCGTCACTGGGCTGAGCCTGCTCATTCCGGTATTCCTTCTCATTTTGAAATCCCACTGCCAAACCGGATTCCCCCCCAAATCTTTATCTAAGCTCCGTCGCTGCTGAAGGGCTCATAATCTCCCCACAGGATAAAAATCCCCTCAATATGACCATTTATTGATTCCTCTTCTCTTATTTCATCTCCTCCTGACAGATTCTTGCACATTTCGACAGACAGCCGGTTCGGTCGACTGATACGCCGGGACGTTCTTTGCGTATCATTGTTAACCGTATGGACATGATCGTAAGAGTCCTCGTAAGCCTGCCGAAAAACCGCCCCGAGTTCTTCATCTTCAATGTGGTTGGCAAACTGTTGAAGCATGCAGAGCGCCATGCGGTCAGATGTATAGGTGTCCCACAGATTGGCCACCTCGGAAACGCTCAAATCCACCTTGTGTTGCGAAAGACCTACCTCCTGTTTTCGCGTAGGTTTGCCATTTCCAGGCCGACGCAAAAGCAGAAAACGCAAAGGCCGCCTTGCGGTATTGCGCGGGGCGGCCCTCGGGAACCCCCGAGCCCTTTTCATGGGCCCGGGGGTTCATTGTCTTCCTTTCGGTTTTAAGTTCACAGGGATTTAACTGTTAAGATATTCGTAAATATAGTCCTTGGACGCCTTTTCGGCAGCCTGCAGGCGGGTATTCCACACGGGTTTTCTCTGGTATACCCAGACCAGGGAGCCATTCACCATGGTATAGTCCGCATTAACGGAATCATACAGGGTCTCCACTTCAACCGGATAAGGCATTTTCACAAAGTTGTAGCCGTCAAAACTGATGTACATGTCGACAAACGTGCCGCGCTCGCCATGGTGAAAATTGCTGGTCCAGCCGGTACCCGTATAATAAACTCCGGCATTCATATGTGCATAGTAGTCCTGGAGCGGATGCAGACCGTTCCCCAGATACTGCAAGGCCAATGCTGTATTGCCGGCTCTTTTCGCATCTTTGGCGCAGGCCAGATAGTACTGGGCATGATCCAGTCTCGGGTCAGTTCTGTCCGCGGAAGACCACGTCGTTCCGTACGCCCATCTATTACCCAAATGCCAGGTTTTATCTTTAAAGGTGGCCCCACTGTCAACCGCATTACACGCTTTTGCGATTGCGTCGGCATCGTTTTTGCTGAAGCCCAGGTCCATGGCCCATTGTTTGGAGCGCGACATATGAACGCCTTCATAGTTTAAGTACAGCCCGGCAAACTTGCCCAGCTTTGTTACAGACAGCACCCGATTCCCAAACAGTTTGGCCGTTTGGCCGAAATTGCCGGTCCACGCATCGGCAGGGAGGGCCTGAACGCCAAGCAGGAACAGTATCACGGCAGCAACAATAACCATTCTTGATCTACTGGAACGAATCTGCATTAAAACAGCCTCCTTATTCACCTTTTCGATCATTTTCGTCTCCAATGATATCACAGCAGTTCCCCGCTCTCATAAGCGAAAAATCTGATCTTCTTCGCTTAAAACGAGTACCCTGAAACGCAATTTGTTTCGACAAATTTCTCCACCAAGAAATAAAACCACCTTGCGGGTATCGCAAGGTGGTTTCGATAAAGCTGGTTTTCAAAGGTGAGCAATCCGTGTTTTCGGTATTCAATTACGCGGAAGGCAGATTGAACAGGTTTGTACTCAGATATTTTTCTCCTCGGTCGGGGAACACCACAACCACAAAACCTTCCTCCAGTTCTTTGATGCATTCCAGGGCGGCGAGCATGGCCGCGCCGCTGCTCATACCCACGAAGATGCCTTCCTTGGCGACAACTGTGCGGGCCATTTCAAAAGCCGCATCGGTTTCGACCATAATCCGCCGGTCAATCTTTGTGGAATCGTAGATTTCCGGAACAATGGCTTCCTCCATGTTTTTGAGGCCTTGTATGTAATGGCCCAGCACGGGATGCGCTTCAACGATCTGGATCGCAGGGTTTTTGCTTTTCAGTCCCATACCGACGCCCATGATGGTTCCCGAGGTGCCGATCGCGGAAACAAAGTGGGTGATCCTGCCCCCGGTGTCCTCCCAGATCTCATTGGCCGTGGTCTCATAATGGGCCAGCTTGTTGTATTCATTGGAAAACTGGTTTGGCATAAAGTATTTATCCGGGTACAAACGGACCAGTTCGTGGGCTTTCCGGATCGCGCCGTCCGTGCCCTGGGACGCGTCCGTCAGCACGGTCCTTGCGCCAAACGCCTCGATCATCTTACGGCGTTCCACGGAAACCGCTTCACTCATGACGATTTCAACCGCATAGCCTTTCACCGCGCCGATCATCGCCAACCCGATTCCGGTATTGCCCGAGGTCGGCTCAATGATGGTTTTCCCCTTTGTGAGAACGCCGCTTTGTTCGGCTTGCTCGATCATTTTTATGGCAATGCGGTCTTTGATGCTGCCGGTCGGGTTAAAGCCCTCCAACTTCGCGTAAAGCGGGATGTGCGGCTTGGGATTCAGCGTGTTGATCCGGACTAACGGGGTGCGCCCAATGGCGTCAATAATACTGTCGTACATGTGCATTGATCCTTCCCTATCACTGTCGTCACTCTGTCTTATGATATCACTCGTACCGGTAAAGACGGAACGCAGATCGCAGGATACCCGCCAAACTTATTCTCCGCAAAACGGTTTGAGGGCTTTCGGGTGCCCCGGCCCTTTTGGTGTTTCCAGGGCTGGCCGCGATTTTTGGGCCTCACCGAACTCGGTCATGTATTTCCAATAGCGCTTGGGCATGTGGCTCATCCGGCAGCGCGGGTTGTACCGGCCTTCTACCTCAATGACCTTGTAGAACAGCCGCCAGAGCTCGCGAAAGTACAGTTCATCCTCATCCGGTTCGGACAGTGTCAGGTCGTATGCCGGAATGATGGCTGAACGGTACGGTTGGTAAACCAAGGCCATAGCGTGGGCCCGGTCGAAAATGATGAAGTTTTCCTCCGGGTAGCGCTGGGTAAAATGCTCGGTCAGCAAAGGCAGTACGTAGTTTTTCGGCCCGATCTCCCCGACCAGGATCCGGTCATAAACCGAGAAGCGCAGGAATCCCTTCAGCAGGTGGCTTTCGTTCCGCAGATGCTTCACCGCCTGGTTGAGGGTATGCACCACTTCGTCGGTCAGCATGTCCATCACACGACGGCCATGCCGGTATCCAAGCCGCATGAACAGCAGGATGTACAATTCTTTCCGTGGAAGGCAGGTCAGAAAGGCATGTCTGATAAAATCCAGCGTGTCGTACCCCATTTTATCGGGGATCGAAAGCAGCACCCGCTTTGCCTTGCGGGGATCAGTGGCGATCTCCTTCGGGGGAAAAAGGGTGCTCTGCGGGATATCCGGCGCCAGGATCTCTGCCGGAATCTCCTTCCTGGCATAACTCTCAAAGATGCAGCACAGCAGTCCCTCGAAGCTGCCATCGTATGCGTAAACTACATCTGACCGGTCAGGCATTTGTGCAAATCCTCCTGCCGGGATGCGGGATCATCGAACAGCGAATACTGCTCCGCCGCCAGTTGCAGCGGATAATCGTCATAGTACATCCGTAAGGCCTTTTCTGACATCAACGCCTTCAGAACGGCTTCCCGCGTTATTTTCAACCCGTCCATGGTCCTGCCGCTGCAGGTGATGAAATACTGCGCCCGCTTCAGGACCACACCAAGCTTTTTCAACCCGTCATACTGAAGCCGGCCGGTGCGGCGCGCGGTGATGATCCGCTTGGCACTGCGGACGCCGATTCCCGGGACTCGGAGCAGATCCTCGTAAGACACGCGGTTCACATCCATGGGAAACCGTTCCATGTGATTCAAGGCCCAGTTGCACTTGGGATCAATGTACGGATTGAAACTCTGGTGCTCCTCATCCAGCAGTTCCCCCGCGTCAAAACCGTAATACCGCAGCAGCCAGTCCGCCTGGTACAGCCGGTGCTCCCGCAGCAGCGGCGGTTTGGTGTCGAGCGCCGGCAGGAGGGAGCTTTCAGCCACAGGAATGTAGGCTGAGTAAAAAACCCGCTTCATCTGAAACTTTTTATATAGGCTGGCCGATAGGTTCAGGATTTTATAATCCGTATCCGGTGAAGCCCCGATAATGAGCTGGGTGCTTTGCCCGGCCGGGGCAAACTTCGGTGTATGGCGGCTCTTTCTTTCCAGCTTGTTTTCCGCGATGCGGTCGTGAATATACCGCATCGGCGTCACAATCGCCTGTTTGGACTTGTCCGGGGCCAGCAGCTGCAGGCTGTTCTGGGAGGGCAGTTCGATGTTCACGCTGATCCGGTCGGCCATCCGTCCGATCCGATCGATCAGTTCAGGGGCGGCCCCAGGGATCACTTTGGCATGAATATAGCCTGAAAATTGGTATTCTTCCCGCACGATGCGCAGGGTTTCCAGCATGCGTTCACAGGTATAGTCAGGGTCTTTCAGCACCGCCGAGCTGAGAAAAAGGCCCTCGATATAATTGCGCTTATAGAAATTCAGGGTCAGGTCCGCCAGCTCCCGCGGCGTGAACGTGGTCCGGGGCAGGTCGTTCGACCGGCGATTAACGCAATACTTGCAGTCGTAGGCGCAGACATTGGTCATCAAGACCTTGAGCAGCGAAATGCACCGCCCGTCCGCGGCGAAGCTGTGACAAATCCCGCAGGACACCGAAGAACCGATACCGCCGGCGCTTGCTTGCTTGTCCACCCCGCTGGATGTGCAGGCCACGTCATACTTCGCCGCTCCGGTCAGAATCTCCAGCTTGTGGGAAACCTCCACCCCGATCACCTCCTGCTTTTATCATCATATAACAGAACGTATGTTCGCGTAAAGGTCAGCTTTCTCGGAATTCGACCGTAATCTGCCAGCTCCAAACAGAACCAAATCCGATAAAATCAAGTTTTTCTACGGTTGTTACGATGAAAGAATAGGGTGTCTCTATTTCTATTACCAGAACCGTCTCGGTCGCACAGGAGCGATTATCATGCGCATCTATCACAATCTGTTTGCTGTAAATGCATACCGCAACCTAACTGCCACCCGCTCCGCCACCAACAAGAGCCTCGCCCGGCTTGCGTCCGGTCTGCGGATCAACCAGGCGGCCGACGATGCCGCCGGTCTTGCCATTTCCCAAAAGATGCGCGGGCAGATCGCCGGGGTCGGGCAGGCCAACCGTAACGCGCAAGACGGCATCTCTCTGATTCAAACGGCCGAAGGCGCCTTGACCGAAGCGCACAGCATCCTGCAGCGCATGCGCGAACTATCGGTGCAGGCCGCCAACGGCACCTATACAGCAAATGACCGCTCGGAAATTCAAAAGGAAGTTGAACAGCTGAAATCAGCGCTGAATCAGATTGCCACCACTACCTCATTCAATCAAAAACGACTCCTGGACGGTTCCGCGTCGATGCTGGTCAGCACCAGTTCCGACACCGTCAAGGTGGTAGTAAAAGGCTCCGCGATGCAGGCTGATGCGGGCGGTGAGGTTTCCGCCGCGGACGGCCACTTCCGGCTGGAAATTACGGCAACCGCCGGCAGCGGGGCCATTCTGAATTCCAACGCTCTGGCTTTAAAACAGGGAACCCTTTCTGAACGGCTGGTCATGGCACCAGCCAGTGCCGCCTATACCGGCATGTCCGGCTTATCCGCCGTCGGTCTGGCTGCCGGCGACTACCGCCTGGAATCGCGCGAAACGCCATTTGGCGGCATTACCTATTCGAATATTACCGGCGCGCCCACCGCAAATCCGCTGGCTGACGTCGGCTTTACCTCCATCACCGCCTCTGGCAATCCGGATATCGTCCCCTACGGAAGCTACGATATCTGCACCGCCGGCGAAGTCCCATTTATGGCCACTTTTGCCGATAGCGCTGCTGGGGCGGATGTGGTCACCGGCGTAAATCCCACCGGCCGCACCGACATCGACGTCAGTGTGGACGTTACCAGCGTCGCAGTCGGCGCCGCCGCGGCAACCAGTACCGTATGGAACGACCGGGTCGGCACGGTGAATTACACCACCAATGCCGCGAACGGCACCAATCTGAACACCCAGTTCCGGGTCATTGCTACCGATACCCGCGACCTGCTTTCCTCAAACATCGACGTTTCCACGTATTGGCGTTCTGAGGTCGGAAGCACCATTGACACCACCCTGACCTACCGGACCCAGGCCGGCGAAACCCTGGCACCCGAGATCACCTACCACAACTTTGGCACGGCGAATGACGGCACTGCTGTGATTCGCCTTACGGTTGGCGCTACCAATGTTGACGTAGATGTCAGCGGCTTGACCGTGCCGGATACTGCCACCGCGCTTGAAACGGCCATCAATGCGGCCAGCTATGGCCTGGTTGATTTCACGACGTTGATTATGGGCGGTGGATTTTCGCGCGCGATTAATCTGACGAACGGTTTAGGCGCAGCAACGCTGACCATCAGCGACTTGTCCGGCAATGCGGCCGCAGACCTTGGCCTGTCGGGGGCATGGGGTCCCGCTACTTCCCATATGGGCGCTACCACGTCCTATCACCGCCCATGGGCCATGGGCGCCGCCGGCATGACCGTTGCCGATGTTGCGACGGCAATCAATACCAGCCTGGGATGGACCGGTCTAAATGCCAGTACAACTACGGCAGGCAATTTGACCTATCTTCAAATCGACAATTCTGCATCGCATTATGACCTTGCCTTCAACGTCGAAGCCGATCCCTCGCTGGAAGCCGAGCTGGGGCTCAGCGGGGTTTCTTTCGGATACCAGGCCGCACCCTGGACCGCCGCCCAGGGCGTGTACGACAATTACACATTTTCGACCAATGTGGGCGGTCTGCGCTCAGATGAAATCGCAGCCGCGTTGAATACCTCGCTGGCCGGGGTACTGGGCGGCGATAGTCTCAATAACAATGCCGCCGCTCCATTTACCGATCACGATAACCTGGACGCCACCCATTCCCTCTGGGTCAACAATTCCGGCGTCAACAATACCCGTTATGAAATCACGATCAACGATAATATCAACACAACAGCCGTTGAACTGGGTCTGGCCGGGGATGTCATCAGCCGAAACGCCAACGATCAGCCGGCTGAAGCCGTGGATTTCGGCACCACCATGGCGACCATTGCCGCCGGGCAAAACATCGAGGAAGTGTTTGCCGCAATCGATGCTTTGGCCGAAACCACGACAACCTGGACCACCCAGCCCGACTATGCCGGCGAACATTTCGGGCGGTTTCGGATTGACAATGTGACCGCAGGTGCAGCCCGGCGAAACATTGTGTTTTCCGCCAGCGCCGGCACCGCCCAGCTTTTTGGTATCGGCGGAGATGTCACGATTGCCGCGGGGGGCTTCAGGCAAACCAATGCCATCGCCTGGCAGGCCAGGGACCAGGTGTTGGTGCAAACCCGTTATCAAGGCGTGAGTAACAACGGCGGCATCGTGGGACCCAGCAACCGCACGGACTGGTGGTGGGAAGGGGATGCCGGCAACCTGAACCCGCTGGTGGGAGCCGGACTGCCGTGGACCTCCATCAGCATCGCTGACACCAACGCTCATGCGACCGAACTTTCCGGCAGCTGGTGCACCTATACCCGGGCAGCCGCAGCCGGCGGCCATGACCGGGTGGATGTTGAGGAAATCGACGGCCAGACCGGCGTTACCTATAACACGGCATATGTGTTCAATAATGGCATACTGGACAACAACAGCGGCGTTCTGCTGCCGCAGTTTATCCGAACCGGCGCCGGCACCTATACGAGCATCAACCACAACATCGACTTCGGTGCAATTACCACCACCGCCAATGCGGCGGTCTACAGCGAACGCTACGCGGCCGGCACCTATGACTGGTACGGCCATGCCTACTACGGCAACGACACCACCTACTACTTCGCCAACGGCGGCGCACCAACCGACTACCTACAGAACGTATCCGTGTGGCGGCAGGAAGACGACAACTGCTCCATGGTCTTCACCTGTACGGCTTCCGTTCCGCCGACGTTTACGGTCAGCGGAAAAGGGTACAACCGCAATGGCGCCGTCAATGATTTTGGCCCCATCTCCGTGGTGCTCCCGGGCGGCGCTGTCGATGTGGGAAGTGTTCATTTTGATAATCTGACGATTGGCGGACCGCTGTCGGTCAACGACAAATTTGTCATCAACGTAGGGGCACGGGCGGGCGGCGGCTATCATACCAGCCCGCCCAGCCAATCGGATGACAATATCTACATTACCGGCAACCCCTGGGGCAGCGGCGCCAGCACCATGGAATACCGGTTTGACGACAGCGCGGTAAACGGGCAGACTTTGGACCTGCTGGGCTATTTCGTCGATCCGGTCAACGGCGCCAACAACGATACCGGCATCTGGACCGGCAGCCTGACCATGAATGGGATTTCCGCCACTGGCTTCATCGCCAGCTCCCAGGTGCACAACACCTTCCCGGGGGCCCATGTCGAGCTGAATTACCAGGGCGGTCTCGAACATGTTGCAGCCGCGGTCTCGACCGGCTACTATTTCCAGGCCATGCAGGAAGGCGAGGGACCGCAGGCCTTTATCAAACAGATCGAATACGACCGGAATGAAACCCAGAACGCTTCGGTCATGTTTGAGGTGATCGGCATCAACGGCTCCACCGTCACCCTGCGCGGGCAGGCCCATATATACGGTAAAGACGGCAGTTACCGGTATGCTTATGATGACCTGCTTCGGGTCGGCGAGGGCTCTGCCACTGCCTGTACCTTTTTTGACGAGAACGGCGCCGACGGCCTGACGTTCTCCCAGTTTGCTTTTGTGGACGCGTCGCGCTTACGAGCAAGCGACCGTTTTTCCCTTTCGTTGGTTGCCAATGCGGAACCAGCCGCCAGCGATATCGATGAGCTTTATTTATGGAGTGAAGTGGACCGGCGCGATATGTACCCGCACGGATGGCGCTTCAATGACGGGTTGCTGGACAACCGCACCACGACCCTGCGGACCTATCAAATCGATTATGAGACTGGCGAAGTCAATGACTCCGCAGTAGAGGTTTCCTTTAAGGACTATCATGGCGGAACGGCTTCCGGCATCGCGAACAACCTGAAAACCCCGCAGCGGGTCGAGGATGCCGCCCGATTCTCGGCCGCTTATCAGGAAGGCATTTACGCCGGTCAGGCCAATCATTACAGTAAACTGAAAGATATCGCCCAATTCTGGGATGCTAACGGTAATTACCTGCTGGCGGATCCGCGCCGGCTGACCCTGATGGCCGGCGGCAAGGAGACCACCATTACGCTGTACGGCAACGACGAAATCATTGACCTGTTGGACTCGATCAATCAGGCGCTGTATGAGGGGTTGGACCAGCAGGAGGCAGTCGGCGGCCAGAATCGGTACAAGTTCGCATCGCTGGTCGATTTCCCGTCTGACACCAGCGATCTGGAAGTCATGGAAGGAACCTTGTTGATTCGAAGCGCGCTGGCCGGCGCCAGCGGCGCGGTGAAAGTCACCGGGGATGAAGATTTGCTGCGGGCACTGGGGATGTCCAGCCTCCGAAATGGCGTTGACAACCAGCTTTCGGTCGACCTGTTTGACGCGGACAGCGGCGCGCAGCTGGCCGATGACGTTCAAATGCCCACCGGGACCCTCCTCAGCGGGCTGATCAGTCCCAAGGTGGATCTTGAAATCAGCCCGGCCTTGCGCCTGGTGCAGGCGGACTTTGATGAAGCCGCCGAATCCTTCACCCTATCCAGCGGCCTGGTCCAGAAAGAATACATTCATCTTTCGGATAATACAACCGTACTGCAAATCGGGGCCAACGAAAAGCAGACGGTCGGGCTGGATCTGGGTAATGTCTCGGCCAACGCCCTGGACGTGGACGCCATTCGGGTCATCGACAGCGCTTCCGCCGGGCGGGCCATTACCGCCGTGGACCGGGCAATCGGGACCGTTTCCGCTTACCGGGCGGGGCTCGGCGCCATGCAAAACCGGCTGGAACACACCCTGAACAACCTGACCACAGCCACAGAGAACCTGACCGCGTCGGAATCCCGGATCGCCGATGCCGACATTTCGCAGGAAATGATGTCATACACCAAATGGAATATCCTGACCCAGGCTGGCACATCCATGCTGGCCCAGGCCAACCAGATCCCCCAGCTCGTGCTTCAACTGCTGGGCGGGAAATAGGCGCCGAAGCGGTTACCGGGTTTCGTCCGAATCCTTTTTCAAAAGCTTGATTGCAGGAGACAACCCTTTATACCGAATCTTCCCTTTCGTCAACCAGCCTTCGACCGCGTTTTCCGGGCATCGGTTGATACATTGATAGCAGCCCACGCACTTCCCTTTCGGATTGGGGAATCGGTCGTAATGCATTCGGCCGGTCGGGCAGCGTTTTACGCACAAACCGCAGTTCGTGCATCGATCTAGATTCACTTTGGTGGTAAAAAAGTGCTCTAAAATAAAGTCATTGTAGAACCAAGAAATGATATGCCGAAATCCAAGCCGGAATGCCGGTGAAGCCTCCATATGGCCGCTGTTAATGTACCTTTCAAAAACACCCGGCAGCTCTTTGCCGAAAGCAATGATTCCCTTTTGCGTTACGGCGGATGGCTCATTTTCGTAATGGATTCTCCCCGGAGCCCTTTCCGTGGTCCATGACCCCTGGGCCAGCATTTCTTTCTGCGCCAAACAAACGTAATTTCGCTTTTCCAACTCGGTCTTTAAAATCCAAAAGGTGTTGCTCAAAGCCCCCGCATAAGAAACAAAGGTAAAGCAGGGTTTCCCGCCGCCATCGGGCAGATTTTGAATGAGTGCCAGCATGTTCAGCGGC
Source organism: Solirubrobacterales bacterium (assembly GCA_050258755.1). GTDB lineage: Bacteria > Bacillota > Syntrophomonadia > Syntrophomonadales > DTU052 > JBLMZI01. Next base: position 121,467 of record JBLMZI010000002.1, read on the forward strand.
GGCTTGTAAGCAAAGACCGGACATGCAAATCCAATCAGGTCGTATTCGAACACCATTCCGCCGGCAAACCGATGGATCGGAACACAGTCACACCGGGTTCCTTCCGTTTGTTCAATGCCAAACTGGACTAACTCCGCCCCGTATTTGGTGTTGCCGGTTGCGCTGAAATAAACAATCAAAACCTTCACAGTATCCCGCCATTCCGGCGTTTCCGCGTGTAACGCCATTTTTGCATGTCTTTCTTCCCATTCTTGCACAAATGAACCGAAAGGTCATTCAACTCCCGTCAATGATTTGTATAATAAATACCATGAAAACCATCTATGAAACCGAACGGTTATACACCAGAGAAATTTGCCCGGAAGATCTTCCCGCACTGGCGAAAACCCTTCAGGATCGGGAAACCATGGCTGCCTATGAACACGCCTTCAGCGCCGAAGAAACGCTGGAATGGCTGAACCGGCAGCTCAGCCGCTATCAGCAGTTTGGCTTCGGGCTGTGGGCTGTGGTCCTCAAGGAAACGGACAGGATGATCGGCCAGTGTGGCCTGACTATGCAGGATTTCGAAGGCAAGCAGATTCTTGAGATAGGCTATTTGTTTCAAAAGGAATTCTGGCATAACGGTTACGCCATTGAAGCCGCAGCAGGCAGCAAGCAGTATGCTTTTGAGGTTCTGCATGCCGAGGAAGTGTTTTCGATCATTCGGGATACCAATATCGCGTCCATGAATGTCGCCATCCGCAACGGCATGACCATCCGCGCCCGATTCGTGAAGCATTATTACGGTATCGACATGCCGCATTACGTCTTTTCGGTGAAGAATCCTAAACAGCCCTTATCGGTATTCGCAGACTAAATGGTTTTTATCGGCTGGGCGGTTTTTCTGGCCACCAGCTCTCGAAATGCATTCTCTGCGGTCTTATCGTCAAAGCTCTTTTTGGGGATGAGCTTATGGATTCATTTGCCGGCCGTAACGGATAACCACCCGGCCATCCTGCAAACACATCGCGTATCCAACCATGCCGTCTCGAATCATTCGGCAGTGCTGTTTGAAATCGTCGCAGGGCACCTCGACCGCTCCTTCGATTTGGGGCCAATTATTTTCGTCCACGGGCCGGTATGCATGCAGAATAATCTTTCGGTTCCTTGTCATTTGAATCCCGCTGACGAGCGCTCCAAATCCAAACGCGGTATTCAGGCTGTACTGATTATCCGCCGCTACCGCAAAGCAAACATATTTAGGCTGGTATTTCTGCTGCAGCAATTGGGCCAAGCGTTCAATCATTTTTCGCTGGAGCCGATTCCCCACGTATTCCGGATGAACCATGGAAAACTCGAAGAGAACCGATTGTGCCCGGTCTTTTTCCGGAATGCCGGCAATTCTGGCTACCCTTACGATTGCCGGGCGGTATACGCTTATCGCTGTGATTCCAATTAATTGTTCCCCGACCCATACCCCGATCACATGACCCCATCGATCCAGCAGGGCTCTCAGATACGAGGCAGAACGCCGGGTCATGCCATCGCTGCCCCCGTTTTCCAGAACCCGGGATTGAAGCTGCAGAATTTGGGGCCAGTCCTTGATTTCAAGCCAACTCGTCCTATAAGCGACTTTTCGTTTTGTAGGCCGGTGTTCAATCTCGCCGGATGTGCTCTCGCTCATCAATCCATCTCCTAATCGGCCACTACGGTTTTCGATGTTAATATCTCATCTTATGCCGTACCATCCAAATGTATCATCCACAGCAGCTCCGGCCGGGCTTCACCCACATCCCGCTCAATCCGGCACACGCAAAGAAGCACGAAAGCCCAGTATTACTGGGCTTTCTTTTGTCATATTCATCGGCAATGCAGTCCGCCTGCTAATAGATGCCAATTACACAGTTTGCGTGCCGCATTCCGGGCAGAACTTGCCGCCGACCATTTTGCGGCAGTTGGGGCAGAACCGGTCACCGCTGCCGTTTGGGGCCGCTTCCGCGGCCTGCATGGGTTTGCCGCATTCCGGGCAGAACTTCATCGGGGTGGCGCTGGTCTTGGCGCAGCCGGTGCAAACATATTGGGCACCCCCTGCTGCGGGCTGCGCCGGGGCTCCGGATGCGCCCATCGCGCCGGCCATTTGCTGTGCCATTTGTGCGCCCATGGCGATTTGCGCCCCCATGGAAGCGATATTGCTGCCGCCGCCCGGCGCGTCAAAGCTGTCCGCCATTTGCACAGCCGCGTATTTGCCGACATTGCCGACCATGGACTGGCTCGCGATTCTTTCCGCCATTTGCTGGACTTCATCCGGATAGTTGACGCTGAGGATATTGACATCGTCGGCACCCAGTCCGAAATCGATCAATTCCTTGTCCAGTTCCTCGTTGATGGCTTTGCCGAGCTTTCGGCTGTTCGCCTGCAGACTGATGAGCGCGTTCACGCCAATACTCTGCTGGCCGTTCAAAATCGCTTCCGCGACCACCGGATTCAGCTCGCCCATAATCCGCTCGGCGATATCGTCCAGCGTATAGCTTTCTCTCACACCGGCTACCTTTTCGATAAACTTTTGGTAGTCACGAAATACCACAATCAGGTTTCCGTTCAGACCGACCGGGATTCCGGTGGGCACCTCCGGGGTCGGAATCATAATGCGCTGGCGGGTTCCCCAGGACAGCAAAAGCTGTTTGCCGTTCACAAAGTAAACCTCCGCCCGCAGTCCGGAATCGCCCCTTAGTTGAAACACGCCTTTAAGCGTGGAAAGAAACGGAACAATCTCGGAAACGATATCATAGTTGCCCGGTTTTTCGAACACGCCCTCGACCACGCCGTTGGCATAAAAAATGGCTTTTTGTCCCGGCCGGATCACCAGCTTCGCGCCTTTTTTAATCTCCTTGGCGGGCCACTTATAAAACAACATGTCGTCTCTGAACTCTTCCCATTCGATCGTGTCTTTGCCCTGCCCAAACCATGCCATAACATCATTCTCCAATCCGCTTTATTCGCCTTCCCGGCTTACTTGGTGCTGAAAAAGTATATCAAGGTTCCGATGACAATAATCCCCGCGATCACGGCCGCCACGATTTTAGGAACGCTGTAGGGACGTTCCCCGTCGACCTCGCCGGTTTCACCGTTGATGAAGTAATTAAAAGTTTCCCCTTGATACCCAAACGCCGAAGCCCATACCGGCAGCAGCACGTGCTTATAGGTCACGTTCGAGTATTTGGTTCTCAGGCTGTCAACATCGGCCTCGTCGTAGCGCTGAAGGATATCCTCTTCAGCCAGAGAAGTCAGTTCCTCCTCCATCATCTCTTTAGCCGATTCAAAGGCCTGGTTCGCCTTTATGGAATAGATTTCGGCATGATACCCGGACAAGTATGACGGATCATAAGGCCGGATATTCTCCACCGTATTGTAGGGCAGAATCCCCTCGATGGCTTCACCTTTTTCGGTCGCACAAACCTGCAGATCGTCGAAGCTTGCGCTCACCACACCCGATACCGAATGCCAGTCGGTAACGGTTCTCGATTTCCCATCCGAGTCCGTAACGGTTCGGTGATGACCGCCGCGCCCTGAATAATGAGAAACCGCCCCAGCGTCAAAGGTCCAGAAGGGCAGGTACATTCCCTGAAGCGATCCCCCAACGCACTTCTTTTTGAAGTCATTGGGCGCGAACCATCTTGACTTGACCCACGCTTCAAATCGCACCCCGGCCTCGTTTTTATCAAGCTTAAACGGGATAATCCCTTCCGGCGGAATGCCTGCCGCTTGTTTGACGGCGGCCACCTGGGTTGAGGAACACATGGGGCAAACGGTAGCGACCTGGTGCTCTTCAAAGGTGATTTTGCACCCGCAGTTCTGGCAGTGCACCACCGCCACACCTTCAAACGCAACCGTACTGTTCTCCCGCTCGCCGTACTGGCTGAAGTCGTATTCCTGAACCGATTCCGACAGATTCTCCAGCTTGGTTTCAGCTCTGCACGCTGAACACTTGAACGTTTCACTCCCGATGTCCCACTTGATAATCCCATTGCAGTTTGCGCAGACAAAGGTTTGGGTTTCCACCTTTTTTTCCATCACTTACGCCCCATTTCTTGTGGTTAATCATCCGGGAGGGTTAACCGGTACCCATTACTATTTCGGAAAATTCCACCGCATTCCCTGCCTGCGATGGCGTTTTTCTGTCATAAAACAGAAAACCCGGATCACGGTAATGATCCGGGATATTCATGCACCTTGCGGGGGATGGCGGTTAGCCTCCCTGCATACATCGTTCGCAGCCCAGCAGCTTAAGTATTATCCTCTTTTCCGGCGGTATCCGGGCAGCGGCTTTTTGCCTATTCTTTGACTTTGGCCGCGATCAGCCACGGGGCTGGGAACGGCTCGGCCATATGTTTGCTGTTGACCCGCGAGACCTCGATATGGATAGCTTCGGTGCGCTCCAGGCCATTTTCCTTAAGCAGCGCCGGCAGCGAAGTCAGGATTTCGAAATCCAGCGAGTAGATCACAAACCGGATGTCGGGGTTGGCGGCCAGGAGACTTTTAATTTCGGTTTCAATCCGCGGCGAAGCCACGATAAAGCCAAGATCCGGCGCCGGTAGGTCTTTCGGGAAACCATCTTTCAACGTTTCGATAATGGTGACATTGCTCAGCCCGAATTTATCCACATTCTCTTTCATGGTATCCCGGTCCTTCGGGTCATATTCCACAGCAATGACACTGCCCTCAGAAACGATCATGGCGGCTTCGACCGCAATGCTCTCCCCGGAGATGATGCAGATATTCGTCTGATCCCCCAGATTGAGCTTGTTCATGATAATCGCCCGGACTTCTTCACAGACGTAATGAACCGAACCACAGGCGAACCGGCTATTCTCAATCCCGATCTGGAAATTTGCCGCGGCATTCGGATTCATGATCAGCATCGCCGCCGAAGCATTGATGCCGCGGTTAATCATGTCGGAGACCTTGTCGTGCTTGATTGGGCCGTTAGGCTCTGAGCCCTCGTTGTACCAAATCTCGCAGTCCCCCAGTTCCGCGGTCCACATATCATAGAAGATTTCCGGATGCCCGGCGTCGGTAAAGACCAGCACCATCCGGTTGCACATCACCGTGGGAATCAGATTTTTGTTCTTCCCGGTAATGTCCAACATCTTAAGTTTTGCCAGATTGAACGCAACGTTTCGGGAAAAATACTGGAGCCAGGACAGAATGACTTCATTGCTGAACATAGTCTGTTCCACAGGCAAAACCTCCCCTCTCGCTCATTGTAATGATACCATGTTTACGCCCCGGTACGCTCCAGCAGGCGGTCCCATTTCTGATCCACAAACTCCTGCGCTTCTTCGATCATCCACTCATTGCCCTTCTGGAACATATGGCGGAACCGACCCTGTGCCTTAAGATAATCTTCCACCGGAAGCTTTTTCTTCGGAGTATAGGTCAGGCGCCATTGGCCCTCCTGAACCTCAAACAAGGGCCAAACGCAGGTATCCACCGCCAGCTTGACGATGTCCGCCAGCTGCGCCATCGGATAATCCCATCCGCGGGGACACGGTGACAATACGTTCAGGAAGCAGGGTCCTTCGGTATAGATGGCTTTGTGCGCCTTGGTGTGAAGGTCCCTGAAATTGCCCAGCGGGGCCGACTGTGCCACATAGGGGATATTGTGAGCAACCAAAATCTCAGTCAGATCCTTTTTGTTCTGTCTCTTCCCCGGCTGCACCGAGCCAACCGGCGAGGTCGTCGTGCGGGAAAAACGGGGCGTTGAAGAAGAGCGCTGGATGCCCGTGTTCATGTACGCTTCGTTGTCATAGCAGACATAGACCATGTCATGGCCGCGTTCCATCGCGCCGGACAGGGATTGGAACCCGATATCGTAAGTGCCGCCGTCACCGCCAAAGGTGATGAACTTGAAGGTCTCATCCACCTTGCCGCGCCGTTTCAACGCATTGTATGCCGCTTCCACACCGGAACAGGTCGCCGCGGCATTCTCGAAAGCGGAGTGGATATAGCTGTCCATATAGGCCGTGTACGGGTACATATAGGTGGAGACCTCCAGACAACTGGTGGCATTCACCACAACCGCCCGGTCTTCTTCATTCAGGGCCCGCAGCACCCCGGCCACCACTATCCCAGCGCCGCAGCCGGCGCAGAGCCGGTGGCCGCCGGTAAGACGCGGCTGCTTTCCCGCTTCCCGTTTCTGGTTATAGGTCGTGCTCATGCCGTCTCCTCCTTCGTCCGCTGTCCCATATGGACATACAAAGGTCCTAACTCGCCGGTTGCGGCGATATTCGCCAGCCGGCCGTAGACGTTTTCAAAATCCTCGACCCGCGCGTCGCGGCCGCCCAGGCCGAAAACGATATCAATCATGTGGGGGCGGTCCTTCAGATCGTAACAAGCACTTCGGGTCTCGGCGAACAGCGGGCCGCCATTGGCCGAAAAGCCCTCCGACTTATCCATGACCGCCACGGCTTTGGTGCCGGCCAGCGCCTTCGCCAGTTCCTCACCCGGGAAAGGCCGGAACACCCGGACCTTAATCAGCCCGGCCTTCACGCCTTGCTCCCGGAGCTTGTCAATCGCGGCTTTAGCGGTTCCGGCGCTGGACCCCATCAGAACCAGGGCCAGTTCCGCATCCTCCATCCGGTATTCTTCAAAAAGGCCGTAGCGCCGGCCGGAAATCTTCTCAAAGGCCGCGGCCACCTCCAGGATGCGGGCTTTGGCCGCCTTCATGGCCTCCGCCTCCTGGACCTTGTGTTCCATGTAATACGGGCTCACATCATAGGGGCCTACCGCCAACGGGTTTTCCTTTTTCAGCAGGTAGTGTTCGGGTTTGTATTCCCCGATGAATTTGCGGACCACATCCGTCTCCAGCAGCTCGATGTTCTCCACCGCGTGGCTGGTGATAAAACCGTCCATACAGCTCATGACCGGGAGCCGAACGCTCGGGGCCTCGCCGATCAGCATGGCCTGGAGGATGTTATCATAGGCTTCCTGGTTGTTTTCGGCATAAATCTGAATCCAGCCGCTGTCCCGGGCGCCCATCGAATCGGAGTAATCATGATTAATGTTGATCGGTCCCGAAAGCGCGCGGTTGACGCAGGCCAGCGTGATCGGCAACCGGGAGGATGCCGCCACGTACAGCATCTCGTACATCAGGGCCAAACCGCAGGACGAGGTCGCGCTGACCGCTCTGGCCCCGGCCGCCTGGGCCGCAATGCACACGGACATCGAACTGTGCTCGGATTCCACCGCCACATATTCAGTATCGACCTCGCCGTTGGCTACATAGCCTGCGAAGTATTCCGGGATTTCGGTGGAGGGCGTGATCGGGAACGCGCCCATCACATCGGGATTAATCTGTTTCAAGGCATAGGCTACTGCCTCGTTGCCGGAAAGGCGGTCATTCATCGAGCTGCACCTCCGCTCACCATTGAAATCGCCTTAAAGGGGCAAATATTTTCACAGATGCCGCAGCCCTTGCAGTGCATATAATCGAAGTCCTGCCGTTTCCCATCCTTCACCGGGATCGAGCTGTCCGGGCAGAACGGAACGCAAAGCATGCAGTGCTTACAGGTTTCCTCATTAAAAACCGGCGTGTTGGTCCGCCAGGTCCCGGTATTGAAGAGCCGTGCGGTCCCAGGTTCGTAGATCTCGCCGCCAGGCGTCATTTCCTGCCAGGGGGTACGCTCGTTGATATCTTTCGCATGAATCATCCTACCTGCACCTCCTCCAAGGATTTTTTCAGGGTTTCCATATTCCCCGCGATCACCTGAGGTTTGGAAGCGAATTTATGCTGAAAGGATTCCTCGATATCCGCTAAAAAGCGCTCGACTTCCAAAACGCCGCTCACCTTGACCACTGCGGCCAGCATCGGGGTATTCGGGCGGTTGCTTCCAAGCGTCTCTTCCGAGATGCGGCGCGCGTCGATGGTGCAGACTTTGCCGGCCCATCCCCGCAGTTTGGGGCGCATCCGCTCGGGCGCGCTCGGGGTGTTAATGATGATCGCGCCGCCGTCTTTCAGGCCTGCGGTGACATCCACGCTGTCCAGCAGGGTTTCATCGACCACCACCACATAGTCCGGATCGTAAATAAAGGAATGAATCGAACTCCGTTTTTCACTGATGCGGTTATACGCCGTAATCGGGGCGCCCATCCGTTCCGGACCATACTCCGGAAAACCCTGTACGAACTTGCCCTGCAGCGCGGCCACATCCGCCAGCAGCAGGCAGGCCATTTTGGCGCCCTGACCGCCGCGGCCGTGCCAGCGGATTTCAACCATGTCATGGGTTGCCATTGCTTATTCCTCCCATCATGATGACTGATAAAAACAAAAGGCTTTCGCCCCGAAAAGGACGAAAGCCATTAATGCCATTCGCTGTACCACCCATTCATACAAGCATACCATCATATGCCTTCCCGGTTACGGGGGAAAGCCGTCGGAGCCTACTAGAATCCTCGTTCGGTCCGCAGCTCAGGAGTGATTTTCGGTCTTTCAGACTACTGATGCCAGGCTTGCACCCTCCCCGGCTCGCTTCGACGTTCGGCTGAAACCTACTCTCTCCGTCATTGCCTTTTTTCAATATGAAATTACAAATAAATATATAAACTTCGCCGGATTTTGTCAACGCTCAGGCACTATTTTATTCGTTCCGAACTCAGTTTTTCAAAGCCTTCGATGTTGGCCATACGGCTCGAAATCAGTTTAGCGAGCTTGTCGAGCTTTTCATGCAATGCATTTAGATCATTTCTGCTGCCGCATCCGTTGGCATAGTCCACCAGGACCCGAAAAGCCTGCTCAACATTACCGGCAGCCGATTGACAGCCTTCCACCGAATTGTTGTTGATCATTTCGCCCTGAGCTTTGATTTGCCAATACGCTTTAAAGTAGTAGTACTGGACTTTCTTTATCATTACAATATCGATTTCATTCACCGCTGCCAGCTCATATTTACCGGCTTCCCGGTCATCAATAACCAAGTTAACAATCTCAACAAACCGCGGTATCTCAGCCTCCTGAATTTGGAATCTGCCATTCATCTCAGCAAATCCCGCGGACCGAAGCCTGTCAGCAAGAATTCTAAACAAGGCTGAATACTTGGCCCCCCGGTTTCCACTGAACTCGGTGACAATCAACAGGTCCGCTTCCTGCTGGAGATAGCAGAGCCGTTCGATCCCGTCCAGCCGCAAAGCGTTGCGCGAATAGATGTGCGCATTCCGCAGCTTGCGATCAGTCGTTCCTAAGGATACTTGTCCATCGATTCTAGCGATCTCTTGCTTAAAGCTGTCGCTAAACGTTGTGCTCTCATCGATTTTGGCCACAGGACCGGAGTAACTCATCGAAGAGATCAGGCTGTCCGATTCGTACACCTTCGGATTCCGGAAATCGAGCTGATCACGGTTTTTTTCTCCGAGATTTACCAATCTGATGTTTTTCATTTCGCGGACCACCTTTTAATTTTTTATTTGGCTTCAAATTCATTTTAGACCATCCCCTAAAATTGGTCAAGGGGTTTTAGGGAAAACTTTAGAACCAGTCCTAAGCGGGGGCTATCCCCTTCCCGCGCTTCGAAGTGGGAGCGCGCGGTTCTGCAAGAAATCGAAAAGCCGGTTCCTGGGAACCGGCACAGGTGTTATGCACCCCTATCACATTCGTATTACATTACTATTCCTCGCTTTGCCGGGCCATGACCACACTGTGCGAAGGCAGTGCCGTGCTGGCCAGCAGGGTAACGATGCCAGTTACGAAGATCATGATAAAAATGATATGCAGGCTGTGCGCCATGCCGTTATGCAGCTGATGAAGAACATTCGGGGGCAGGTTCGCGCTGGCTCCGTAAGACAGGACCTGCTTTAAGTTTCCACCCGCCCAGCTCCCATTCAGATGGGTCTGCATATACCGGTTCAAAGAGCTGTTGAACACGGATCCGAACACGGCAACTCCTACAGTTTGCCCGATCGTCCGTGCAAACGTGTTGCCGGCCGTCGCCGCCCCGCGCATGTTCCAGCCGACCGCTGACTGGATCAAAACGGTCAACGGCGTCGAGCAGAATCCCATGCCGAAACCGATTACAATCATAATGCCGACCAGGTACCAGTACGGCGAGTTGGTCTGCACGAACAACAGCCAGAATGATCCCGCCGCAATCGCCACGGTCCCTATAATTGCCGTGGTTTTGGAGCCGATCCGGTACATCCACCGCCCCGCCAGAGCCGAAGCCACCGGCCAGGCAATCGACATCGGCATCAAGGTCAATCCGGAACTGGTTGCGCTGTGCCCCAGCAGGATCTGAATCCAGATCGGCAGATAGACGCTGACGCCAATTAAGACACAGCTGGATACAAAGCCGATGATATAGGCCTCGGAAATCACGGGGATTTCGAACAGGGTCAGCGGCAGCATCGGCTCTTCAGCTTTCTTTTCCACCTGGACAAACAGAACCAAGAATACCGCGGCGATGGCAAACAGCCCGATGATCGCCGCCGAATTCCAGGCATATCGTTCCCCGCCGCTGATCAGCGCGTAGATCAACGAGCCCATTGAAACCGTGAACAGCAGGGCTCCTTTGTAATCGACGATCTTTTTCGTTTCATCGACCTGGGTTTCATGCAAAAACGCGAAAACCAGGAAAATGGCGAGCAGTCCAACCGGCACGTTGATAAAAAAGATCCAGCGCCAGGAAATGTTGTCGACAAACAAACCGCCCGCCAGCGGACCAAGCAGACCGGCAATCCCCCAGATCGAGCTGAACAGTCCCTGCATCTTAGCGCGCTGTTCGCCCGGAAATAAATCGCCTATGATCGTAAAGGTCAGCGGCATCACAGCGCCGGCGCCGAGCCCTTGAAAAGCCCGGAACAGGATCAGCTGGGTCATGGTCTGAGCCATGCCCGAAACCATGGAGCCGACCACAAAAAGCACAACCCCGAAAATGTAAATCTTCTTTCGGCCGAAAAGGTCGGCCAGCTTGCCGTAAATCGGCGCAGTTACCGAGGTGATCAGCAGGTAAATCGCGAAAACCCAGCTGATCAGCTTGAGCCCGCTCAGCTGTTTCACAATGCTGGGCATCGCGGTGGTAACAATGGTGGTATCGAGCGCCACCAGCAGGATGGATAACATCATGGCAATGGTGACCATTTGGCGCTTCGTCTGTTTTTCCATATCGGCGCTGTCCCCTTTATCCGGTCAAATCGATCTTTTGTGCATCGTAATCGTATCGATTATACCATGGTTTCATCCATTGGCCAGCCCAGCCGGTTGGAAAAGGAAAGACCCCGAATTATCGGGGTCTTATGCCGCACTTCGTTATCCAACGTTTTCGAATTCTTTCTATTTGCCTTATCCTTCCCTGTTTTCACAAGCGGAGAAAGAATAATTTCATACCGTGCTTATTTTAGCTTCCCCGGCCGCGCCACCAGTGCGTGGTTGTTCAAAATCTTTTCCACTTCCTCGTACCCGGTCGGGAAGGCGAAATTGTAGCGGGCCGGGAGCGCGAACACATACTTGCTGTTGCGGTCCAGCGGATTGGGTCCGATGGGTGCGGCGCCAATATGGAATTCTTCCGCCAGCAAATCGTCCCACTGTGCTTTAGTGATAACCATGATAGGGATGTCCTGGCGGGGTTTTTCCGCAGTCCACTCCGGATGCCGGACCACGATCTTCGGGCCGGATGCCACGGTTTTTCCCGCCTGCGGGCCGCCGATCGCCTGACCTTCCCACTTTTCGGTCAGGACCCGGTAACCTTTCCAGCTTAGCGGCAGAGTCAGATCAAACCCGTATTGATCATTGGCGTACACGACGCCAGCTTTCTGTTTTTGGGCCGGCTGCGGCTGCTTGTTCGTCTGGCTTTTGCTGCCGGCAATCCCACAGCCCAACAGCGAGAGACTTATTACGAATGCCAGAAGAACGGTCATTAATCTCTTCATCTTACTGCCTCCTCGTACAGGTCTATTCTGCCCCGTCTGACCGGAGTTCACTCCGTTTCGGACCCAAGCAAAAGGGCCGGTAATTCCGGCCCTTTTCCAGTTAAACCCTCGTCTTTTTCAGCCTATTTCACTTCCACGATCCAGCCATCGGGCGCCTTTACATCGCCAAACTGAATGCCATAAAGCGTGTCATACAATTTTCTGGTGACCGGCCCGACTTCTTTTTCGCTGTAGAAGACGTGGAGCTTACCCTTGTGTGAAACCCCCGCAATTGGCGTAATAACGGCTGCGGTTCCGCAAGCGCCGGCTTCCGTGAACGCATCCAGCTTGTCGATGAAAACGTCTCTTTCTTCCGTCTCCATCCCCAGGTACTCCTTGGCTACGTGCAGCAGCGAGTACTTCGTGATGCTCGGCAGAATGGACGGCGACTTCGGGGTGATAAACTTATTGTCTTTCGTGATGCCAAAGAAATTCGCCGCGCCGACCTCTTCGATCTTGGTGCGGGTTGCCGGGTCCAAATAAATACAATCCGCGAATCCTTCATGAGCGGCCAGTTCATGCGGCAGGAGGCTGGCCGCGTAGTTGCCGCCGACCTTGACCGCGCCGGTTCCGTTCGGGGCCGCCCGGTCATAATCAGTCGTAACAAAGTTCACCGGAACCATTCCGCCTTTGAAATACGGGCCAACCGGCATGCAAAACACGCCGAAGATGTATTCCGGGGCCGGCTTCACACCGATGTTGTCCCCAACGCCGATGATGTACGGCCGGATGTACAGGGTCGCACCCGAGCCGTAGGGCGGTACCCAGTGCGCGTTAGCCTTTACCACCTGAATACAGGCATCGATAAACTTTTCTTCCGGTAATTCCGGCATCAGAAGCCGTTTGCCGCTCATGTTGATACGCTTGGCGTTCTGATCCGGCCGGAACAACTGTATCTTGCCATCCTTGGTCCGGTAAGCCTTCAGGCCTTCGAACGTCTCCTGGCCGTAATGAAGGGCCGGGGATCCTTCGCTGATGGTGATCTTGTTGTCTTCCGTCAGCTTGCCGTCGTCCCAGCGTCCGTCCTTCCAGATGGAGATGTAACGGTAATCGGTTTTGATGTAGTCAAACCCCAGTTCGCTCCAATTGATGTCCAGCGTTTTGCTCATAGAAACACCCTCCTGCCATTCTCAGTGCGACCTACTTTGTCTATTTTAGCTTCTTCCTCAAACAATTCAAAGACAAGCTAACGGGATTGACTTAAAAATGCGAAAAAGATTGGAAAATTAGTTTGTTTGTTGTTTCCCTCGTTTTACGAAACAGCCGCGTTCAACAGCTTTAGCCGCCAGCGGCCGTTCACATAGGTGGCCCGGTAGGTTGACCAGTAAGCCCCAAGGTTGCCAAAAAGCGACCCGGCCGAAATCTCGGCCTCATCGCCCTGGCCGTTTGCCAAACTAATCGATAATACCGTGCCGTTTTTTGCATGCCATGAATTCGGGGAAAGGTCAAACTTGTCCGGATCGTTTTTTACTTTGGCGTAGTCGTAGACATAAGGGGACAGGTCCCCCAATTGCTTCATGATGAGCTGGCGCCCGGCCGGGCTGATATTGTTCATATCCTTGAAATCGACGGCGATAAACCCGCTGCCGCCATTTCCCAAATTGAAGGTTTCCTTCATCACGGTCACATACAAATCGATGGTCTTCCGTTCTGATGCTGCAATTTGGTTCTTCGGTTTCACCCGATCCGGGACAAACCGGCCGGAAACGTTTACGAATCCGGACTGGCCTTTCAATACCACGGCGGCGCGGTTTTGGCTGAAATCACCAGCCTCGTCATAGATCGGTGGGATGACGGCCTTGCCTTTTCGATCAATATATCCCCACTTCCAGGGATGGTTCGGGACACGCACTTTCGCAAATCCCTGGTGAAATGAACCCGCTTCCAGAAAACGCGGCGGAATGATCCAGGCCCCGGATTTCCAGTCTTTAAAGCCCACCAGTTTTTGTGGGCCGCGAATCGTACCGGCCACCTGATTGTAGGTATTCCAATCCGTCTCCCGAAACTGACCGGAACGGTTGACCAACCCTATTTTCCCGTTCAGACTGACGGCGGCGTTCCCGTCCCGGAAGTCTGAAGCCGTGTCGAATTGAGCCGGAATCACCTTTTCTCCCTTCTGGTTGATGAACCCACACTTCCAATCCCGCTCACCGGTCCGCTCCGAATAGACGGCCATCCCGTTCGAAAAGGCTCTAACGTACAGAAATTGCGGTTCAATAGCTGTCTCCCCGACCCGGTTGATGTACCCCCATTTTTCACCAACCTGTACGGCGGCCAACCCATCCGAAAAAGGCTCGGCCTGTTTATAGCGGAGTCCTGTGATTCGGTTCCCGCTCCGATCGATATACCCCCAATAATTCAGACGCCGCACCGCGGCTATACCTTCAGAAAACGAAAGCGCTTCCTGATAGATGGGTGGGATGACATATTGTCCATTCGGGTCAATAAACCCGATCTTGTCGTCACCGTTCCGATCGCGTTCAACGATAAACGCACGGCTTTGAGAGAAATCACCCAACCGCTCATAAACCAGTTCAATCAAGGTTTTCCCCGTCTTGTCCACCATGCCCCATTTGTATTGCTGTCCATACGGGAATTGGTTCGGATCGCCGGTCAGTACCGCAACCAGAGCTTTGCCTTCGGAAAAGCAGCCGGCCGTGTCATACCGCGGCTCGATGGCCATCCGTCCCTTGCTGTCAATAAAGCCGTATTTCCGGTTGACAGAAACGACAGCCATCCCGTCGGAAAACGGATCAATCCGCTCATAAGGCCCGACCGGAACATAGACCAATTGGTTAGCGTGAAGCTGACTCACCGCGAAGGCAGCCACCGGCACCGGATCCCCGGCGTTGGTTTTAGCAAAGGCCGTAACGGCGCAGGCAGTTAGCATGACCGTGATGCTGACGGCGGCTGTTGTCACCAGCAGCCTGCCTCGAAATCGTTTACCATAAGCTTGCGGCATTTTATTCATCAATAAGCCCATATCTATCGCCCCATCTCGCACTATCTATTAGCATTTATTGTATTGTGTTACATTGATTGGAGCAATGGGCACGTCAAACCGGCGCAAAAAGGTGGTTCCATCCGGTCCGGTTTGTTTCTGGCCAGGCCCAGGTATTCGGTGATAATCCCGTTCGCCCGGTCCAATTCCTCGATCATCAGGTCAAAATACAGCTTTTCCTGCGCGTACGCTTCTTTCTGATTCAGCATCTGCAGAAACCCGCACGTTTCGACATGCCTGCTTGATCGCGGGATCTCCGATTTAAGAGGAACCACCCTATAAATGTCGAATTACAACAAATTAGATCAGGTATCCGATTTATCCCATTTTTCGGGAAAGGAAGCGCGTATCCGGTGAAAGTATCTGAAGTCAGCCGAAATATTAGCAGGTTTCTGTCGTCCGACTATCAAGTCGTTACGAAACCGGATTTTCCGCACATCTCTTTGGCGCCTGACATCCTCATTGGTTCAAACGGAAATCTGGTAGGAATCTTCGTTCCCCACAGTAATGAGTTAAAAGACAGCGAATCTTTGCTGGCACGTCTGGCCATATCACGATTGGCCCTGCCCCCGCATTTTAGATGCGTTCTGGTTGCCGACTCCGGATTCTTTGATAAAGCGCCTGAATCCGAATTCAACTTTCATCGAATCGTGGAATCAACGGATCCGGCAGGCCTGGAAACGATCATCAAAGATAAAAACGATTATGGCAATCATGTCCGGCCGGTTCTTCCGGAGTTAAGATTGAAAGCGTTTTCCGACGCCCAAATACTCGTTCAGGAAAGCGAAAAGAACCTGCTTGGGCCCGTCGGACTTGAACCTGAAACGGTTTTAAAAGACTATCAACTCCGAAACCGCAATAAAGAAATAAACGTACTGTCATGGAAACAGCCCTGGAAAGACCGCACCGTCTCATCCGTCACAACCATGCCGTTAAGACAAAACAGAAGTGTTATCAGCCAGCTCAATCCGTTATGTGTTACGAACATGATGGCGAATTACGTTCTGGATAATGGGACGCCGTATCCCCTCAGGGATGAAAACGACCCCGCACTTCGGATGATCCTGGTTGATGAACTGCCATTCAGCGCGTTCGATCCAATGAAACCAATCAGAGTTGCTGCGTTTTGCGGAATCATGTTCATGCGTACCGACGAGTGGTCGGATATCGATAAGTCCTTTGAAAAGGTACGGGATGATATTGCCGGGAGGAATATGAAGAATGAGCGATCACAAGACGAGGATCAATACCCTTCAGACGATGATAGCTGGTAGCGTAATCGCCAACGATCCGAATTACACCCTAATACTAGGGGAATTTCGGGAAGTTGTTAATGTGAAGCGGATTACTTACAAAAACCGGTACCGGCTGCTTCAGATCCTTCATTCAACGAGGGCTTTGGATTCGTCATTACGCGCTTTCATTACGCAGCATAGGTATCCCCTTGGTGCCGCAAGGCCGGCCCTCGGTTCCTATCTGGTTGTGCTGAGCCGGAACAATCCACCCGGAAGAATGCCGCTCCCTTCGGCTGCAGTCGCCAGGTTCAAAACTTCGATTGTCAATAAACGCAATCACTATATGCATGCGGCGGGCGCATTTCCGGCACACGACGATGAAATCAAAAAGCTGTTATCTGAGATGCAGGCCTGCCTTTTCGAGGTGTTAAATCTGTAACCCGGTTCAACCGATTCCCGATTCAAGCCGTTCGCCCGAAATCGATCGGGTCATAATCAATAACTCCGGTCCGCGCGGCACATTCTCGACTGCCGCCTCCATCAAATCCAGCCATAAGTCTGAACAGCTCTTACGGTCAGCCGCATACCGTTCCGGGTTTTCGCGAATCACATTCCCCGCGATTTCGGCCATCAGCCGCCATATCCTGTGTTCCTCTTCCTGTTTCAATACCAATCTGCTCATAAGAAAGCCCCCAACAAACATCAATGAATAACTGGTTTACTCCTCGATCAGGGCTGGAATATCCGGCCCTGATCGAGGAGTAAACCAGCACCCTGGCATCTGTGCGCCAGTGCGTCTGCCCACCATTTCTGCCCACCATTTGTTCTTACGTGTGGAAATGGAGGAAATTTATATATATTTGAAGAAAATACTCATAATTGTATGATTGGACGGTGTTTTTGTTGTTCAACGGAAAGACGGAATGGATTAGTACACCTGAACGAATGCTGGAATTACTCGAACCGGATATTGCCAAAGGACTTGTAGAATTCGGAAAATCCTTAAATCAGATTGATGCCGATGTTTTTGTCTTCATGGCCCGCAAGTCACTTTGTATATATGATTACCTGCTTTCCCTCGGAATACCGCCAATTCAAAAGACCGTTGTCAGCGACCGGACCCTGGATATGGCACTTGATCACTTTCGCGGTAAAAAGGTTGCTCTGATCGACGATACCATCATCCTGGGAACAACGCTCGGCAAGACTAAGCATTTTCTTGAAACCAATGCTGACGCGCAGGTAACAGTTCATGGCTTTTGCGTTGACAGCGATTGGTGGAACGAGAAACTCATAAAGCCGGATACTTCGGTGTTCACTCTATCGGATGATAGAGTGATGACGTACTGCACTGAGGCTGTAAGAATACTGAGTGTAATGCCTCGTCCATACCTGGTTGATTTTCCTGTCTCCAAACCTTTCTACCTGACCAGGGCCAACATGACCAATCTTCTATCGTCATTGGAATGGGAATGCCACCGGGTATCAAGCGAATTCCAAGAACGAAATGGGGTAACCGCGTATACGTTTTTCCCGTCAGAACGGATACTGAAGGAGATCGGGCAACATCTCGGAGAAAACGCTTCTATGCTGATGGATATAATCAAAATAAGGCTATATACAGCCATCCGCGGCAAAAAGGTAATATGCACCATAGTTCCGATCGTAACCTTGAAATCGTTACGAATCGAAGACATTGATCTGCTTTGTGAGCGGCTGTTAAACTGGCTTACACCGAATCTTGGATTCGACTCAAAACTCCTGTGCCACTACATAAACACACCGGTCTCAAAGCAACGCTTTATCCAGTTTTGTTTGAGCGCCGCGCTGGGTAAACGTTTTGAGCAGTCGATGAATACATGCCACGGTATACCCGCCACAATTGAATACGACGATCGGGAAACCGACCGGCATTATGGCCCTTGGCTTCATAGCCCGATGGCAACAATCGCAGCCAAAGGCTTCAGCGTAATCTGGTCCGGCAAAAATGAAATGTTTATGAATATGACACCGTCTCCATTGCCTAAAACCGTGACTCAATGGCAAAACGAGGTCCTCCCTATTTCCGACCTGGGGAATGATAAGCGGCCAAAAGCTTTCGTGAATCTCTTCGAGGATTTTGTTGATATATTTTTAAGGTTGTATGAAAAGTACGAAATACCCGCCCGGCGCGAAACCCATTCCCAAACCTTTAAACTTGATTATGGCGAAAATAAGAAGCTTTCAATCCGTGATCGATTAGAATTCGGGGTGTCATGGGATTCGCTTCAAAGGTTTTTTGCCACGAAATATCGAGTGCCGATTACCAGGGATGTTAGCCGCTTGTTCAGCCTAATTCTTGATACGTGCAACGACCTTGGTATCGCGGTTCCGATTACCTGCGAACGGGAAGGAGCAGTATTCAGGGCTTATCGGCATGGAGAGGACGTAAGGTTTACGGATTCGGAATTCGGGCTGGCTTATGAAAGCATGAAAGGTTTTATCGAAGGGCGAGAGGCCACGTCACAAATTGAGAATCCAATCGTTCCGCGCGTCGTGGTAGAAAAGCTGATGGTATTAATGCTCAAGACCGCCGAGCAAAAAAACCTTTTAGAACCCGTTTACGCCTCGGGGCATGTCCAAAACCAAGCACGGGTGGAATTCGACAAACATGGTGCCCGGGTTGCTTACTATCGTACGCCTTTGACCAGAGACTGGTTAATGCACTACTTGGACCAAAAGCAAGTAATCACTCTATCGGAAAAAGGCGGTTACCGGCTCGGGCAAAAAAAGAAAGGGAACTACGGTCCAAACGCGGAGTCTATCGTTTACAAATTGGGCTATTTGCTGGGATTGCTCAATGCCGGTATCCCGCGCAAGGACAGCCTGCAGCGAAAAGCAATCGACGCAAGCGACCTCACTTTGCTGGCAACCTGTGACTCGCCAATGAATACCGCAAAAGCTTTGCAAACCGAACTGGCCATTTTTCTGAATTGGTTTGATAAATCGGATAAGCATTTGAGAAGCATGATTACAATCAACGATTACGCCGGATTACTGGCCACATATGGCAGAAACGTTAAAAACCCTCAAGGGAAAACAGTTATCCACTCTGCAAGGTTTAAGTACGAAGCTTACCGTTTAGGTTACATTCCTCAGATTCATGCGAAAGCCAAAGAAATGCTGAACGAAATGCCGCACGGCAAATTTTTCGCCACATCGTGGGACACGTATTGGCCAGCTCCCGATTCGACTCGTCCAGATAAGCAAGTGAAGGATTTTGAAGGTCTGCTTGACCGGATGGCCATAATCTGCTGTAAACTTGGGCTCTGGTTATACATGATTGAAATGACCTACGCCTGTAAACTACGGTCACTGGCAAATAACCCTACTGAAATTCACCAATCCGAGGGCCGAATCGTACGGGTATTGGATAAAATGCAGAAGTTTAAATCCGCAATGGAACGATGCCTTGGCAAATCAAGCAAAGGAACCGAAATGTTCTATCAGCGGCTCGAAAAAATGGGAAGTAAAGAAGGATGGAGTTTCAATTATGAAAGTGGATTGGAATACGCGCTTGAAAACATACACAAGATGACCAAGGATATCACAAATGTTATCGACAGCACCCAGATAAAGGTTCAAGAGCATGCGAAGAGCTACCGGAGACTCGATTACCAGTATGCCGTTTGGTACGACATCATCGACTCGACAGGAAATCGCTTGCCAAATCCGTCTCCTATCAGCGTTAAGGAGTATCGACAGCAAATCGATGGTTTTAAGGAGGCTGTTATCAACAAGTTCAGCGAATTCCAACGCCGGGTTCGAAACGATCGGGGAACCATTCTGATTGAACGAGGCGATCTTCATTCCAAAGATGACGGCAAGCATGTGTTTCTGGGCGGCAAAAACGCCCACCAGTATCTGTTATGGTGTATGGACGATATCCTGGCTTTGACCGAAGAAATGGAACATGTTAGAGTGCGTTTGCTGGTTGTTCCGTGCGATTTTGCCGGAGGAATAGTCTACAGCTTTGAGAACGACCCCGAAGTATCAGACCATAGATTCTGGGAGCACTTCTCCCGGCTGATCGAAGAATGCAAGAAAGAAGCGGAAGTTAAGAATAATGACCGTTCGGTATTAGTAACGGTTACCGAATCATTAAGCGAACTGGTTTCGAAACATTTGAACAAAGAACTTACAGTACCATGGAACCCGTCTCGAAAGAATGTCAAAACCACAATCGAAGGATTATCAAACGATGTTACGGTTGAATGGGGCGTACCCCGTTATGACAGTAGAAAAGAGACCTTAGAAATGCCAGACCCGGAATTTTAGATTGGCTTTGGACAAATTAATAGGAGCTCCTTTCGCGCGAATTCTCAGGTATTCAGCTTTGTACTCTATTATCACCGCGACCTAATTCCAGCCGTTCGCCTGAAATTGATCGCGCCATGATCAGAAGTTCCGGTCCGCGCGGCACATTCTCGACCGCCGCCTCCATCAAATCCAGCCATAAATCCGAACAGCTCTTGCGGTCAGCCGCATACCGTTCCGGGTTCTCCCGAATCACATTCCCCGCGATTTCGGCCATCAACCGCCATATCTTGTGTTCCTCTTCCTGTTTCAATACCAATCTGCTCATAAGAAAGCCCCCACAAAACATCAATGAATAACTGGCTCATTCTCCTCGATCAGCTCCAGGATGGAAACGCCCAGGGCCCCGGCCAACCGAAGCAAGACCGGCAGTGTCGGCTGCTTCTTCCCCGTCTCCAATTCGCTGATATATGTCTGCGAAACGCCCGAAGCCTTCGACAAGGCCGCTTGCGTCCAACCCTTTTCCCGCCGCAGGATGACTAACCGCATTCCATCACCCCCAAGCAAATACTAACGCTTGTGCCATTACTTGTCAACGCTTTTGCCATTATTCAATAGCGTATTTGCGGCATTTTAACTTTACAGGGGTATGATATAATTGCTATAGCGTTAAGGCATGGAGGTTCACCAATGGACGTGGCTGCCAGGATCAAAGAACTGCGGGAGCTTCGCGGTTATACCACCAATAAACTTGCCAAATTGTCGGGGCTTTCTCAATCGACGCTGCGCGACATTGAGTCAGAAGGTAAACAGCCAACCATCCCGACCCTGGCCGCAATCTGCGATGGGCTCGGCATCACGCTGGCCGATTTCTTCGATACCGAAAAGGCCGAAATCCCTGATCACATCAAGGTTCTCGTACGCACCGTTTCGGATTTCACGCCGGAGCAGGTTAATCAGTTGACGGAGTTTGTTAGGAGTGTTCGGGGGAAGTAGGGACGGCACCAAAATAGTAATTCAAAATATATAAAACGCCGGAAAAATAGGATTACCGGCGTTTTACTAGTATCTCAATAATGCTTACGCGGGACCGAAATGTTTACTATATCCATTCCTTTGAATATCTCCCAGCGTTGTCACCTGTGCCAATATTAATGTAAAGCGCATACTTATACTTAATGTTTTCCTGTTTCTTAAAATACGCTAGTTTTTCCAAGTCAAAGGCATCATGCGGATCATTTTTCTTTGCTTCGATAACTAACAAGTTTTGTTTTGTGCCACGTTTATGAATGATAATATCGGGCAAGACTGTCCTACCATTTCTATTGCCATTGGCTTTCAATGCATCAAGTACTTTTTTATCTCCCCCGTTACGATTGTATTCACAGTCCACATTCCAACCCTCAAACTCGGGTTCTAAATAAATCGCCAATCTATGGGTTATCGACCTCTCGCTCGAGTCTTTTTGAAGTAAATATCCGTCTCTCTCTATTAGCATTTTCAAGGCTTTTTCAACTTTTTCCTCAACCACCGATTGAGGTAACATCTTCTGCCACCACCTGTAAAGTAATCTGGTCAATCAGAGACGATCCCGCTGAAGTTAGACAAGCTGAAAGTCAGGTAATACATGGTTCAGCTAATTCATCGATGAATTCTGGTTTTAGATATTTCATAAACCCCGCGTTGGAAACCTGCCCAACCTTCTCTTTCAAAGCGGAATATGAGATAAACTGGCAGAATTCATTTAATGGGGGCTTAAGTTTAGAAAAGGGACAATCACCCTCCTAGAATTCGCCCGATTCGTACATTCTGCTTTCACTATTGCAGTTTTCCACAAAAATGCTCATTTTCCTTCATTCGTTCCAGTTAATCCCTAGTTCATGGCGCGCAACCTTAGGATTGTCCCATTTGGCAATTCATGGTTTTATGTCGAATTAACGCGGAAATTTAATAAAGGAGAATTATTGTCGAGATTGAATATCATGTTCGAAAGAATATTGTCGAATTGATTAGGAGGATCTTTCTATGATTAATGTTAATCCAGAAAGACTGGCCGAGTTTATTCCCGCATTTAAGGACTGCATTCAAAGTATTGAAGCGACAAAAAGAGAAGTTATTAATGAATTGTTAGAAAGTGATTGGGACGACTCATTGCGCCCACTATTTGAAAGGGAATTCTCGGAAGTGATTCAAAACATAAATCTATTTCTTGATGGCATTGAACGATTGGAAGAATTCCTTGATAACTACTATCACCAAGCTGAAGCGGCATCTAGTGTTCGCGTCAGACGTTAATACTGAAATCTTTAAGAGAGGGTGTTGGACATGACTCGAGCAGTCGTTGAACCTGAACAATTATCAGTGTTCGCTTCCAATGTAAATCAAAAGATCGAAATGCTTCAAAACATAATACAAGATCTATACAATGGATCGACTGACCTGGGAGACTCCTGGAGCGATCAAGGATATGAAGAATTTAACGTTTCACTTGGACAGGATATGGAAGCTCTTCGCAAGGTTTGTACCGAATTGATGAATAAAGCCACCTATTTAAAGAACAAAGAAGCGCTAGCTAATGAATATTTGAGCTGGTAATAGGAGGAACGTTAATGCCGAAAATAGATGTTTGCAGTGATGATCTCACCTCGTTAGCCGGAACGATACATAGATCCGTTGAAACAATTCGAGAAGAGTATGTGAAGTTAATGAATCTGTGTACTGCGGTCCATTCGGAATGGGATGACCAACAATATGACGATTTCATGGAGAGTATGGAGGCTCGGTTGGCTTATTTAATGAAATACCTTGATCAAGCTCCTAATTATATCGAAAAACTAAACCTAAAAGCCGAACAGATCAGAAACTATCTAGCAAAACACTTGGCTGAGGCTAACTAGCGATAACTTGGCTTAGTATCCGGTTTACTAAACCTAATAACGCAAAGGCGGGACATTCATGGTAGTCAACACCGCTCTGGATGAGCAACTTCTTTGCCTTTTAGCAATCCAAAACGCCGTACAGAATTACAACAAAGGCATCGAATCGATTCAGAATAATTTCCGAAACACCAATCAACAAATCACGAAATCCCATTCGTCGGCTATCGATGAAATCAAAGCGCGCGCCGATAGAGCAATTGCGTCAAATAACAATGAGCATTCACGCATCCTGGGCACAATATCGTCGCTGAGAAATCAAATTGCCAACCTTGAGCTTGAGATCCAAACTTATGATGCAAGTTATAAAAAAAGAAAAATTAAACGGCAATTAGATTCCCATGCAGACTTTAAATACCCGTTTTCGAACTCCGATCCGATCATTACACAGCTGCGGTATATCGAAGACCGCATTCAAACCATTGGGCAAAACTGCGTTGAAGAACAAAATCATTTTTTAAGAGAAATCAGTTTGTTGGTGAGTTCGTCAAGGCTCAATATGTATCGTGAAATCCATTTCTTGATGAAAAAGCTCGACGCTCTTTGGGCTCAAGCTAATCAAGCCATTCCGAAAGCTCACCAAGCACGATATACCGGCATAGTCGATCACACAAATCAAGAGTTAGGCACAGCAACCGAGAGCGCCAAAGAACAGCTCCAGGCTTTAAAGGACCGAATCGCAAGCTTGGAAGACTCAGTGGCTGATAAGCTAATGATTGATCTTCAAATAGCAGATACCAAAACAATCCGCGATTTAGTCTTCGCCGTAGCCGAATCAGAACAAGTATTTTGCTCACCTGAGAAAAGTGTTAAAACACCCGGAGTATTTCAATGCGGATATTTGAAATATGACTTGAGCGCTATTCCCTCCTGGCCTTTTTCGTCCGTTTACTTAAAACATTTATACGGCGACTTCATGACAACAGCAGGAGATATTCTATTACCATGCAACATGGATTTTCAACAAAGCGTTAATTTGTTTGTCGAGGTATGCGCCAATCACGCCGAAGAAGCACAGCAAGGACTCCAGGCTCTTATTCTAAAGCTGTTCAAGCTTGTACCTTCCGGCAACCTAAAATGCACTTTCTTTGACCCTAGCGGAGCCGGACAAATTTTCGCCCCGTTTATTTCACTTCGCGAGTATGATGACTCCTTGATCAGCACAAAAATATGGACTACCGGACAGCAGCTCAATCAACAATTAGACCTGTTAAACTCGCATATCGAGGAATGTGTTGTCAAAGCAAGTATGCAGCAGGATCGCTCAAGTAGTTGTTTCGATGAATATCGTGTTTTGGCGATTTGGGACTTCCCTCGTGCCTTTGATGAACAAGCGATCGAAAAACTCGCAAAGATTGTTGAAAACGGGCCAATGTGCGGGGTAAGTGTAATCATCGTAAGCAATGAAGAATTCTATAGCGACAATACAAAAAGAAAACCGTCTTTGATGGAAAAAATGAAAAAATCAATGACGGAAATCAAGTCAGACAGCGACCGGTATTTCATCGACTTCGAAGGTCTTATGCAGGTTCAGTATTTATTTGAATCTCTGCCGGAGCCTGAATTAATCGATTCAATAATTGATCAAGTAGGGTCCCAAGCGAAAGCCTCAAAATCAAGTAAAGTAACCTCTTTTGATAGGCTTATCGGTGATGAACCGTCGTTGTTCGATGGGGATTCGAGATCAATGTTGAGCATCCCGATTGGGGTGGACGAAACGAATCGAGTTCATCGCTTAGAATTTGGAACCGGCGTCTCACATCACGCTCTTATTGCAGGTCAAGTTGGCTCCGGAAAAACAACCTTGCTGCATACCATCGTGATGAGTTCGTTATTGGAGTACAGCCCGGATCAACTCCATATTTACCTGCTTGATTTCAAAGAAGGCGTTGAATTCAGTGTTTACTCTCAGTATAAAATTCCCCACATTAAGCTTATTGCATTACGAAGTGACCAGGAATACGGGAAACTAGTCCTGGAATACCTAGCCGAAGAGATTAATCGCCGGGCCAAGCTTTTTAAAGAAAGCGGAGATTTCCAAAATCTTTGGTCTTACCGCGATGCAACCAAGGCAACATTGCCACGCATCCTTTTAATCATCGATGAATTCCAAATGCTTTTTGGCGGTGCCGGTAGTTCAAAACATGCATCGGCGGCGGCCAGATACATTACCCAAATTGTTCGGCAAGGCCGAAGCTTTGGCATCAATGTGATTATGGCTTCGCAAACCATAGCAACCATGGAAGATCTTCGGTTAGATCGGCAAACCATAGATCAAATGGCTGTTCGCATCGCTTTGAAATGTGCTGAAAGAGATGCAGCTGCTGTACTAGGGGTAAACAATAGAGGCATGCAAAGGATCGGCAATGAACGGGGAGCTGCCATTTACAATCCGGAAAACGGCACGGTAGAGAGTGATAATGTGAAATTCAACGTCGGTTTCGTCACTCCGGAACAAAGGCAGAGCATGTTAAAAATGGTCGCGGATTGCTATCGAGATTACGATGATGGTCAGGCGCCTCAAGTATATGACGGCGATTGTTTGCCGGTCATCCATTCGGATCACCCAATCTGTCAAACGAACGATCCCAATCGATCCCAGCCGTGTGTATGGGTTGGACAACCCCTGGGTATTTCCCCGGCCCTGGAAATCGTATTTCAAGCAGCAAAAGGCAGTCATTTAGTGGTTGTCGGTCTTAATGAAGACCTCGCTAGAAAAATCATGCTGACTAGCACACTTAGTTTGCTTAAGCAGCAATACGAGGTCTATTTTATTGATCACCGCATTCAAGCTAAGAACGATTGTCTCGCGCAGCTTTGCCGTAATCAATCCAGCATTAAGTACCATCAGAATGATGATGATCTTACGGACCAATCAATTAACGAGATCCATGGCATTCTGGAACAGCGAATGAATGAAAGACAATATGAGGCTGCTCCAATATTTGTGGTCATTCATGGACTCCACCGGGCTCGAGGCATCGAAAATACGGTTGAACAACGATCGCTTTCAAAAACAGCAGCTCAAACATCAGGACAAAAACTGATTGAAATTCTTAAGCGGGGACCGGAATACCAAATCTTTTGCCTCGTATGGTGTGATTCGGTTTCAACTTTCAATAATTACCCGCTTAAAACGTTAGATGATTTTAGGCTGAAAATCGCCCTGGAGATGAGTGCTCGCGAAGGTACCAACTTAATGAATCTCGCTGACACGGATTCCCTATCCAACATGACCGCCGTCTATTATGACGGGATTAACAATTTTGTGAAATTCAGGCCTTATCAAGAGCCTGACGAACACTTGTCCGTTCAAATACTAGAAAGGAGTGAAGAAGCTCTTAGTCAAGTTTGATTCCAAATCCAATTACTTTTATTTAGGGAGGAACAAAGAGATGAAATTGGTTATTCCGAACGGCATTTTTCAAAACGCGGATCCGTTAGCGGAAGCACGGAAAAAACTCCGGGATGAATTACTGAACGCAAAACCTGCTGTAATTACCGAAACTGGAGATATCAAACCCGCGGATCAGGTTACGGCTGGAGAACAAGTGATTGAAATCCCGGCAGGCAAATTAGCCTTTTAATGATTGCATGCTGCCAAAATGTTCGAAAGGAGAATTGATTTGTACCATAAGGACGATGCAATGATCGAAATTCCATCAGGTCGTCTTAACGGGTTTTACTGGTATGAGAACAATCCCACTCTTTACGCAGCCGAGAAGGCTGCTATGGCTAAGTTTTTCCCCCGGTTTTCGTTGAATCGATTATCGGATGGCAGACTATATTGGCTCGGAACGGTAGAACCTAAGAGTCTTCGGCCTAATGCCGTTTGGACCCTACAGGTGATATATGACCATGACCACCCAAACAATAATCGATGGGGTGGTTCCATTCAGATTTATTCGGTTGATCCTGATTTGGATGAAATGTCAAATAAGCTTGGCGGAATTCCTCATACCATCAGAGATGGTTCAACCAACCGGCTGTATATATGTACGAGCCGAGCCGAAGATTTCAAGATTACCCGGAAATCGAATTATTCGGCAGCAACCGCGCTTTCTTGGGCAGTTAAATGGATTGCGGTATTCGAATTATGGCTTGCCGGTGATATAACTACCGAACAGTTTTCCGGGCATACTTTTTAAACACAGAAAGGATCGCGAATGGAAAGCATCGGGCAAATGAAGGTCATCTTTTCAAATCGTGCTTTCAGCGGGATACTTGCCGAGACCTATGGAAAAGTAAAAACGGAGACCGGTGGAATACTGCTCGGGCAGTATGACTCAAAATTAAGTACTTGGTATGTGCTTGAGGTTTTGGATCCAGGACCGAAATCAGTTTTCCAACCAGCTTATTTTGAGTATGATACGCCATACGTAAATCATTTGGCCAATCGAGTTTGCAAGATTTACGAGACCAATCTTACATTGGTTGGTTTGTGGCATCGTCACCCGGGATCCTTCGATAGCTTCTCCGGTACCGACGACCAAACGAATCGAGAGTATGCATTGAAAAATCCGCGCGGTGCTATCTCTTGCCTTGTCAATATTGATCCAAATTTCCGGTTAACGGCTTATCACGTATCGCCAAAGCTGCAATATACGAAGATTGATTACATAGTGAACGATAAACTGATTCCACCGCGCTTTTTCAAATACGTAACCCCACAGACGTTTAGCTCGCTTAATTCGGCCCCTATTAATTCGAGCCCAGTAAGGGAAACAACTTCAACCGACCTTTGCCCTTGTTTCAAGAAGAAAAACGCCGCAAAACCGGATTATTCGGAAAGCTACTATGACAAGTTACTCGCAGTGTTTTGGAACGAAATAGACTATCTGCAGCAAAATCAGGAACGGTTCAACCACAATATGTCTCTCAAGAATGGCGAACTGTTGATTGAAGTAAAAACAATAGGCACGAATAAGAACCGAAAAATGAGCTTTCGCTTGAACAAAAACAATGCCCCTGTTGTTACTTATGGGTTGTTTGAGCAGCCGTATAAGAAAGACTTTCTTCAGCGATTTCTCGAACGTTAAAGGAGAACGGTATGGAACGGCGTCCGTTAAGCAAAGTCAATGCACCAAATGACCTGATTGAATCCAATTATTGCGGGAAGATATTTGGCTTCCATCATCCTGAAAGCGATGTATTCAACATAATCGGCACAGATCCCGGTCACATAAACAACCAGCAGACATGTTTTCTCGGATATGTCAGTGACACCGATATAGAATTCCCCAAGCAATCTGATGTCCTTTATGGAATCCGGAATGATTTCGGAATCGAATTTGAAGTAAACGGTCGGAAACTAAAGACCGAGCCGTACAGCCTTGTATTGGATATCTTTTCGCGCAACACCGGGATTCTTGAAACCGGCCAAATGCTGAACAAACATCTGTTTCTTTTAGGATGCGGATCGGTCGGAAGTCTGGTTGCACTGGAATTGGCCAAGGCTGGCGTCAGCAATTTCACATTGGTTGATACCGATGAGCTCGGTTATCACAATATTTGTCGGCATCAATGCGGTGTCTCGGATGTTGGACGCTACAAAGTGAACGCCGTAAAAGATAAGATCCTGAACATCAATCCAACCGCCAAAGTAACAACCCATATTAACGTAATTGAACGTCTGCCCAAAGAAGTCTTCGACAACGCTTGTCTCGAAAACGAAACTATTTTGGTCGGTTGCGGAGATAACCGGGAATCCGACTTATACGCGAATCGAATCGCCCATATGTATAATATCCCGTTTGTTTCAATTGGCTTCTGGGAACGAGCCTATGCCGGTGAGATCTTCTACTACATTCCGTCGGAGGACATGCCGTGCTACCAATGCGCTTTTGGCCAGTTGGCATTTGCGGCCAAACCGGCTTCGAATCATCGCTTTTACAGTAACGAAGCCGAACTGGAGAAGCTGAGTTTTGAACCAGGAATCTCGGCTGATATAAACTTCGTTACCATAATTGGAATCAAACTTTTACTCGACCTTTATAACCGGAACAGCAACACGTACAAGCCAAAGGTCTTAAATAATCTGACTCAATACACCTTGGTCTGCAATACTAACGACCCCTCGATTGGAGGACCAATGGCTGAAATCTTTGCCCACCCGCTGCAGGTTACGAGATCGATTCAGCTATCATTTAATACGACCTGCCCGATCTGTCAAAACCGTTAAGCACACGGTAAAAGTATTTAACGCTGAAAGGATTCGGTTAATGAGCGACAACTTCAAAATCAGGGCGAACGGGCAAATCGATTTTGATGAAGAACAGAATTATCAACCACCGCCGCCACCTCCGCAGGTCCAGACCAGTCGAGAACCGAAGTTTTCGTGGAAATGGTTCTTTCTCATAGTTTGTGCCATTGATATTATCTGGAAAATGCTCAGGTAGTCTTATTGCTTGGCTTCAAACGGCGAAAGGGTTCAGTTTATGAGCGACAACTTCAAAATCGGGCCGAATGGGCAAATTGATTTTGACGAAGAACAATACCAATATTATTATCAGCCACCACCACCGCGAGTCGAGGAAAAAAGGTCACTATCGACTATATTGTTTAATTGGGGCTTTATTATTAGTTGGATCGGATACATCCTTTGGAATATGTATCTATACCTCAGACAGTTTATTTCCCAATGAACCAAAGAACCCCCAATCTGTTTTCAATGGGTCTTTGGAATCACTTGGATCGGATGCATTATCCGGAATATTTGTCACGTTAGGGTCTAAAACATCGATTTACCTTTGAACCACAGAAACCCGCCTACTCCGTATATGATCAGGAAACCAACCCCGCTCGGCCACCCGGCTACATAATATAGTAAAATACCTGGCCAATACATGGCCGGGGCAGCGACTTGCATCAAAAACAGCCCGAGTTTTTGGCGGGATGTACCGGTGTATTCCGACAGTGCCGCGCTAAATGGGATGATCACATAGAGAAGCAAAGCTGGGAACGTATACAAAATGGCATCACTGATGCCTCGCCACGAACTAAGGACGAGCAAAAGACCGATTATACTCATCATGTAAACGTAGGATTTAGAGACGGTAACTACGATGTTCGTTGCCTCTTGAAAACGAATTTCGCCATCGGACCCAATTTCATAATCCTTCTCCTTCACAACTAATCCCTCGCATTCTTTGCAATTAATTCGCCGATCACTGCCGTCAATCGTATTCGAACCACGTGTTTACCCATTCAGTTGCACTTGTTTCTTGGTTTTCGCTTCCATCAACTCTCATTTTATAAAGGTGATTAAAGCTCGTATCAGTGGTGTAATAAATCCAGTCTCCAAAAACCTGAAAATCGGCACACTCGACACCTATTTCCTCCTTGCCCGAACCATCCACTCCCACTCGATATAGCGGAAGACTATCTGAAAATCCTGATCCCAAGAAGTATATCCACCCATCAGCAAAAACCATGTCGTTCTGCGCCAGTGTGTCACCCACAATAGTCTCTAACTCTCTACTGTTTATATTCATTTTGTAGATAGCTTGTTGAAGAAAGGTTCCGCTGCTAAAAACAATCCAATCATCAAAAAATAGGAATGATCCCGGCTCTGCATTTTGGCAAAAAACTTCTGCTGCACCACCGCTAACACTCATCCTGCATAAGTCTTGACCCTGCCTATACCAAATCCAATCACCATACACAGCCAAAGCATCAAAGACTTCAACCCTTTCAGTATTTAACTGTTCACTCTGGCTGCCATCTAATCCGACTCGATACAGGTTTCCATTACTGTAGTAATACAACCGATCGTCAACAATCCGAAAGCATTCCAAGCCATCAAGCACCGTTTCCTTTTTGCCTTCCTGGTCGATTCGGTTTAATGAATGATTATCAAGATAGAATACGTTGTTATTAACTACCTGGCAATAATCGCCACTTAGTGCAATGTTGAATGCCACGTTCTTAATAAAATCAACTATTCGGGGATATATGAACACGATAGCAATCATTACTAAAACCGCAATCGCAAAAACCCGATTATAGCCGGAGCTTTTGTTTTGAGGCGGATGCTGTCTGATAACATCTTCTGGAAACCTCAACTCTCCATTCGGTCCGATTTCAAACCCGCTAATCCTAATCACTCCAATTGCAAATATTGCCGAAAATTCTGCTTCCCGCTTTCCCCTATGCAGTTTTCCACAAAAATGCTCATTATCCTTCATCAATTCCAACAACTAGTAACGTTTCTTCCCATCAAAACGAAAAAGACCGGGAAACCCGGTCGCTTCGCATACGATTCGCATTTTCATATAGTTTAAGGCATATAGGCGGCTAGATCAGTTTTTATTGGACCAGCAGTTCCCCGGTTAATCGTTTAATCCCCTGCCTTCAAGAATCCGCGGTATCCATTTTTCCACCCGTGCCACCCGGGTTTTGGATTGTTTTGGTTCGGAAAAATGGTGCAGATAGGCCCGCTGCCTTCCTGGCGTCAAGGCTTCAAACGAGGCTTTCAAGGCAGGGATTTCATCGAGTTTGCTCTGAAATTCCTCAGGAATGACGAAGTCGGTATGCTTTTTGAAGTCGACTTTCAGGCCGGCTTTTTCCACTTCGATGGCTTCGTGGAT
Organism: Solirubrobacterales bacterium; assembly: GCA_050258755.1. Lineage (GTDB taxonomy): Bacteria > Bacillota > Syntrophomonadia > Syntrophomonadales > DTU052 > JBLMZI01. Next base: position 153,457 of record JBLMZI010000002.1, read on the forward strand.
ATACGCTTTCAGGATGGGTTCCAGCCCAACGATTTCCTGGACGCTGGTGAACCGGATCTGGCGTCCCGCCTGCACCTTCTCGGTTTGTTGGATGAGAATGCCGTCAGGGTCTTTCAGCAAGGCGCCTTTGAAAAATAGCAGCGCACAGTATTCTTTAAATCCGTGGATCAAAACGACATTGCTTTTCTGAAACGTGTAGCACGGAACGCCCCATTTCACTGCTTCGGTCAGCTCACAGTCCAGCACGATCCTTCGCAACTGTTCAAATTCGTCATGCCATTTTAGGGCCTTACTCACGAATTCATCCACTTTGGGATTCAAGGGTCCATTTGTCATCAAGGAACACTCCCCTAATATGCTTCGGCGGAAAGTACACTCTCGGGTTTGGACCAGTAGGATGCTCAATGACCGGGAAAATATACCTCGCTTCGCCCCATGGCCTGGCGCACCGATTAACAGCTAAAGACGAAAAAACGGCCCTGACCCGAAGGAATTTGGCTCTTTTTGTGGAAATTACTTTCATTACAGGCATTTTACTGCCGCACAAGAAAGAAAATTCGGAGGTAGATGAGTGAAGAAATCCTGGCTCAGTCCTGTTACGATTGGCGTCGTGGGAGCCTTATTCTGGCTTCTTTCAGGGAATATCCCGGCTGAAGCCGGTGTCCCGGCGACTCCCAGCGATTTTGTCGCATTCCCGTTTGAGACCCAGATGTCGTTAACCTGGACCGACAATTCGGAAGCCGGCAGCGTCAACAATGAAACGTGTTTTGAAATCGTTCGGAATCCGGCTTTCGCTTCCCAATGCATTCTCCCTTCGGGTACGACATCCTATATCGATACCGCCGTGGCGCCTATGGCAACCTATGCCTACAAAGTGATCGCCATCAATGCTGACGGCGAGGCCGCATCCGTTGAATGGGTGGCAACCATCCCGGGTCCGCCGACTCCGGTTCCGGCGCCGGCCGCGCCCGATTCCCCTACCGCGCTAGGGTTTAGAATCATATCGCCCAGTTCCGTCAATATTTGCTGGGGGGACAATTCGTATAACGAGACCAGGTTTGTTGTCGAAAGAAAGATCGGATACGGGGACTTTTCCGTGATCGCGGAAACCCCAGCCAATGTTGCGACCTACACCGACAGCGGTTTACCCCGGGGGCAGATTTTTACCTACCGGGTCAGGGCTTGCAATGGAATCGGGTACTCCGGCTACTCGAATGACTGCGTGGTGAATCCGTCCAACGTCCCGGATACGCCTATACAGCTGCAGGCCACCAACTTGGGTTCCTCCATCATGTTGCACTGGATTGACACGGCCTTAAACGAATCGGGTTTCAAAATAGAGCGCAAGGTCGACAACGGCAGCTACTCAGAGATTGCCGTCCTTGGGGCCAACATTGAGTATTACACGGATTCGGCGCTCACTCAAAACGGTACGCACACTTACCGGATTTGCTCGTATAACGGCTCCGGCAATTCCCTTTACAGCACCGAGGCCTCGGTGACGGTTTCTATCTCATCGCTCCCAAGTCCCCCGATCAATCTGAAAGCCAGCGTTTCCGGAGAAACCGTAAAGCTTGAGTGGGCGGACACATCCAGCAGCGAAACCGGCTATGAAATCGAACGCAAAATCGAGAAGGGAGACTTTTGGGGCCTTACCACCCTTGGTTCAAATGTAACTTCCTACACGGATTCAGCGGTGGTTCGTGGGACTGCTTACACGTATCGGGTTCGGGCCTATAACAATTACGGCTGTTCAAACTTCGCCAGCGAGGCAAGCGTGATCGCGGGACTGCAGCCCCCGCCCGGCAAAGCAGGCCAGCCGGCAGCCACGGATGCCGCCAAAACTGCGGCGGTTAAAAAACAGATCAAACTGACGGTGGGCATGAAGCAATGCCAGGTCAATGATCAGACCCGCACGCTGGACGCGGCGCCGTTTATCAAAGACGAGCGGGTTTACCTTCCTTTACGGGCGGTTTCCGATGCTTTGGGAGCTGAAGTTGCCTGGGACCCGTCGGAAGGCAGAGCAACTCTAAAGAATGGCGGCAATGAAGTGATTGTATGGGTCGGGCAGAATAGAGCCGTGGTCAACGGTACATTCCAGATCATTGACCCGCAAACCGCTTATATAAAACCGCTCATGGTCCCGCCCGGCCGGATCATGCTTCCGCTCCGGTTTGTCGCGGAAAAACTGGGCTGCCTGATCGAATGGAACGCCACCACCCGGAATATAACCATTTCGTATTTGTAGGATCCAAACGAACACCGATTTCCAACCCTCTGTGGTCAAGTTCACACCCGATCACAGGGGGTTTTCTCATGCGCTGATTAGAGGTTAACAAAAGTTGACCTAGAATGTATTCAAAAGCACCGTAACGCCATGGAGGATATTGTAAGTGTCCAGGAGAGCCAAGCTTATCATCACAGCCTGCCTGCTGATCGCTGTTTCCGGCTTGATGGCGATACATCAGTCCCTCTCCGATCGTCCGGCCGGTTCGGTAAAGATCGGGATTCTGCTTCCGCTGACCGGGCCCGAGTCCGTGGATTCGAAGGAAGTGCTGGACTGGATGGCCAACCGTTTGAACAAAACCGGGGGCATCGACGGGAAGCCGGTGGAATTAGTCTACAAGGATACCGCGCGGGCGGCTACCATGGCTTTGGCGCGTGAGTTGGTCAGCGATCCATCGATTCAGATCGTGGTCGGACCCGGAACCAGCGGTGAACTGCACAGCATCGCGCCGTTATTCATCAAACAAAAGAAGCTGCTGATCAGCCCGATGGCAACCGCGGGGGATGTTTTCAGGGCTTACGGTAAAAAGGACTATATCTGGCGAACCTGCCAGTCCGACATCGCCCAGGTGCGGGCCATTCTGGACGAATTATCAAAACGAAAAGTCACCCGCGTGGCTTTGATCTGCCCGCAGGATTCTTATGGGAAGACCTTCGCGGATTGGACCGGTTTCTTTTGTACCGAGCTTGGCATCGAGCTCGTGAATGCGGTCAGTTACAGCGACTCGTCGGAATTGAACCGCATCCTGGATCAGGCGTTGACCGGTGACCCGGAGTACGTGATTTCCGCCTCTTATGCCGAAGATTCCGCGCGGCTCGTTAAGCTGATGAAGACGAAAAAAACCGCCAGCCGGCTTTTCTTTACCGATGCCTCCGAAACAAACTACTTGATCGAGGCCCTGGGCCCGGCGTCGGAAGGCATTGAACTTATGTCCCCCGCGGCCGATCCTGACAGCGGTTTTGAAGCGGCTTACTCTGCGAAATTCGGCTATTATCCCTATGATTATGCAGCTCCCACCTGTGACGCTTTTTTGCTGGCTGTATATACTCAGGCGCGGCAGGCATCCCAAACGGGATTGGCATCGCTGATACATCATGAAGCGCTCGAAGCGTCGTTCAAGAAAGTCATCAATGGAACCGGCCCAAAGGTGCCATGGAATGAACCCGGCCGGGCCATCGCATCGATTCTTTCGGGAAACCTGCCGGATGTCCAGGGCGCGTCCGGCCCCCTGAGGTTTGACAGGGAGTTCGGGGTCGACCCGGTTGAAAGCTTTTATTCCCTGAACCGGGTGGAGCGGCGGGACGGCGGAATTGATTTTTACACGATCAGGCGATTCAGTTCTTCGGAGTCGCAAGGCGTCGGTCTTCTGGATGAGGGAGCCTCGGCGGCCTCAACCCGGGCCAGTGATAAGTTTATGCGGCTGGACCAGACCGGACAGCCTTTCCTGCCGGCGGCTGAGCGCAAGAATCTGCGTGCCGTTATTGTCGCCACCAGCCATAGTTGGGACAACTACCGGCACCAGGCCGATGCGCTGACGATATACCAACTATTGCGGAAAAATGGCGTGAGCGATCAGGACATTATCCTTTTCTCTGTGGATGATGTCCCCTGGATGCCTGAAAATAGCCCCAGGGGTAATCTGCGGCATGAAATGGGCGGGGCGAACCTCAGGAAGAATGCCGTTATCGACTATTCCGGAGCTGCCGTGACCCCGGATAACCTTCGCAAGGTACTCCTGGGACAGCGATCCCCCCAAACGCCCGTGGTGCTGGAAAGTGATGCAAATACCAATGTGCTGTTTTATCTGGTGGGGCATGGCATGCCCCGGGCCATCAACTTCGCGAACGGCCAGCAATTGACCGATAAAAGCCTGGCCCGGCTGTTCGATGAGATGTACCGGGCAAAGAAATACCGGCAGGTGCTGATGCTGGTCGAGGCTTGCAACGGCGCAAGCCTGGCTATGCAGCTCACCACCCCCGGCGTGTTGTTTTTAAGCGGCTCTTCCAGCATCGAGTCATCTTTTGGCGCGAACTATGATCCCGAAATCAGGCAGTGGTTAAGCGACGAGTTCACGGCGCAATCCATCAAAGCCATGGCGGAACCAGGCCTGAAGCTGGAGGATCTCTATTTATCCAGTTACACGCACGTGACTGGATCCCATGTGACGCTGATCAATTACGATCAATTCGGGGATCTTCAAACCCGGGTCGGTGAGTTTACGCAACCCTGACCGCCTATACCCCGACCTCGACTCCCCATGCTTTCGCAAACTTCGCGGTACTTGATACGGCCAGTTCGACCTGCATCTGAATATCCTGCGGCATCACGCTCAGGTCGAAGGTGTAGTTTTTCGGACTCACGACTTCCGTCGACTGATCCATCGCAATGTTCATGAGAAGGTCGCCGCCTGATTTTTGAACCAGGCCTTTCAGCCTGACCGAATCGGTATGGAAGCACTTATAGTAGCTTTTGGTTTTCGGATCATAATCATAGACCGAAAACGCGAATTCAACATCGGTGGAGTTGCTTGCAGAATGCAGCATCGTGGCAATCTGATTCTTGTTGGCACCGGAGACCTGGCATGAGAAGGTAATCGGATCGGCATAACCGCCATTCCAGGCTATAGCGGACATGACACCAGCCACGGCTTTCTTTTGACTCGGGGACATGGGGTCGGCAACGGTGAAATCAGGTGCCAGCTCGAGACTGCCAATTCTGAGATACTCAAGATGACCGATCTGTCCTTGATCATCTGCCGTAACAGGATTGTTCAATTGATCCTGCAAGGCGCTTGCCGTGCGCTGCAGCCCGCCGAGCTGGTCCTGCAGGTCTTTGATTTCGTTTTGAAGGCTGGTGATCTCTTCGGTTTGGGCCGCGCTCTGCAGCTCCTTTAACCGGCTTTGCAGGGCTGCGATTTGCGCTTGAAGTTCTTTGATCTGGTTCTCCAGATTGGTGATTTCAGCGCTCCCGGCTGCGGTCTCAAGCGCTTTCAAATCGTTTTGACGGGATTTGATTTTTTCCTGAAGCTCGCCCATCTGCGTCTGAAGATCCGCGATCTGCTGTTTGATCTCATTCGTGTCGACTGATGCAGACCCGGCAAAATTGAACCCCTGGGTCGGGCTTAAGTTATACGATGTTTCCGCATTGGCTGGCGCTTCCGGCGTCTTCTCGGATTTTGAGCATCCGGTAAATACGGTCAGAAATGCTGTCAGCAGCACAACCACGAGGATGAATCTTGAGATATGGTTCCGCGTATCGAATCTGTTCTTCATCGAACGGCACCCTCCATTTTTTTGTCGCGGGAAACCCCGTGTAAAACCGCAGCTCCCCAACAATTACTTCCCAACCCACGATTTCTCCTCCAACCGGTCATTATCCTTCTCATCCGACCGAACGATACTTTTTGGTCTTTGGGGTTCCAGTTACAAACGTCATCCTTTGCACAGAAACACGGTTGGGTAGGCTTACGGCCCAGCGCCGAATATACATAATAAACCCCGAGGCAACCTTTCTTGCCCCGGGGTTTTCAGACGACTATTTGCATATGTTCAACAATCTCCAGTTGAATCCATGTGATTATTGAGCGCGAGATCACCAACCTTGATTTGCATCATGCTCGCTGATGATTTCACACTTGTTCGTTGACGATATTCTCCAATTTGACGCCTTCAAATCGTCGATCGAAGGATTGTCGTTTGCAAAACGCTGATTAATTCCGGCGGACAACTCTATTCTATAGTAATTGTCGGCACCCGGATCTGGAATTGCGAAATTGTAACCACTTGGCACAAATCCGGAGGAAACATAGCTTCCGTTTTCGTACAAAGTGTAATATACCCCAATGCTTCGATTATCCGTTTCCACGGTCAGGGAAGGTTGTCCCCCGCTCCACCAATCCCGATACGAATGCACACGTATGGTGCAGTTTGTTCTGAATCCGTGCCAGCTGGAACTTGTTCTGCTGCCGTTGAAATGGACTCTTGCCCAAGCCGCTGTCGCAAAGCTTAAGAGAAAGAGAACTGTCACTGCCAACACCGCTAATCGCTTCTTCATCATTTCACCTCCTTTCTAACCTGTCATTTCCGACCTCGTTTTCACTCCTTTCATATATTTTCTAAACACATTATAATACTTATTGGATTATTGTGTCAAATCTTTTAGTCCATTCTTTCAAAATACGTCATGACGGTTTTTAATGATATGGGAAAGAAGGTCTCGGATTATTTATTTTGCTGTTATATCCTTTTTCGCGATGCACTATAATAAACAACAAAGCGACATGGGAGGGACGCAATGAAGCCGTTATCAGAAAAACACTGGTTAGTATTAGACAGCCTGAGGAGCAAGGGGGCCGAAGGAGCGACCCGCGCGGGGCTTGCAGCTGAACTGAAGATGACTTGGCCAACCGTAAACGAAGCGTTATCCCGGTTGTCGGAAAGGGGCATGATTGCCGATAATTCCGGCGTCTGTACCGTCAATCCGAATTGGGGATGTTTCATCGGCATCGATATTGGTTCCACCGTATTTAAGCCGTATTTACTCAATTTTGCTTTCGATTCAGAATCCTTAATGGAAGATGATAACCCGATCAGTACCGGGGGAGGAAACCCCGTTGAGATACAAATGAATTTGCGTCACTTTATAGCCGATATCATTGAGCAAATTGAACAGCGGGGACAGAATTTAATTGGCCTAGGTTTGGCATGGCCTGGTGCGGTCAAAAACAACCGGCTCAAGTTCTCCGAAGGCGGCGAAATTGATATCACCCGAGTAATATCCTTGATTGACACGACCACGGATAAACAATTGACCGTCGGTAACAACACCGTTGTTACCGTTGATGGTGAACCCCGTACTGTTGAAGAAGACAATAATATGATACTGACGGTCGATAACGCATCTATGTGCGGGTTAGTTGCCGAAAAGGAACTGGGACTGTCGGGTTCGAAACCCAGACCCGAAAAAAACATATTCTACGTTTCTTTAAGAACGAATATTGGATCGGCTTCGCTGATTAATGACCAATTATGCCGCGGTTCACACAACCTGGCCGGAAACTTTGGAAACATCATTGTACCGCATGATCCGGAGTGCTTGTGTAAGCGAATAAACGGCGGTTCTTCGGCGGATGTAAAGTTAAAAGAAGAAATATCCCCCAAATCGCTGGAGAAGTTGGCCTATAAAATGTTCGGAATAGAGGCCAAGCCGGAAGAATTTCAAAAGTGGGCGGAAAAAACACCGAAAGACCAAGACTGGTCACCAGAGCAAAGCCGCGGCGGTCTGGAAATCTACGAACATTTTGGGAGGTACTTAGCAAAAGGATTGGCGTCGGTTATCAATATATTGGACCCCGATGCCATCATCCTTGCCGGCGGTTTATCCCGAGCATACCATTTGTTCTCCTTTCCCATGTTTCAAGAACTGCATCGGCTCGTTGGCCACGAAGCCGCCGAGGCTGTTCCAATAGAACCTGCCCACTTTATGCCACGTTCCGGACCGGCGATTGGCGCGGCTATAATGGCGTATAAGAAGTGGCAAAAAACCTTAACAAACTAACTCCATTCAACAAATTCGCCCCACTAATTGGGTTGACCGAGTCATCCGAAATCCAAAAGCCGCCCGGTATGATGATGTCATCTTCACGATTGGCAAAGAGTAACCCACGGTCCAGGCACACCGGACCGTGGGTTTTCAATTGACCAATCATTTTTTCGTTTCCCGGCGCCAGTGAAAGCCGCGCCGGTTCGCCCAGATCAGCCCTGCCGGGCTAATTCGTCGGGCTGGGTGGGGCAGGTGCCCGTTTGAATATCAGATAAATAAACTTGCCGCCGGCATCTTTATTCAGGTCCATTGCGCCTTCCGGCTGTTCCCAGCCAGCCGGCACAGGTGGGTTACTCGCGTCTCTTACGATACCGCAGATCTGGGTAATACCGGGGGCAGTGATTGGCACTTCAGTAAATTTAATACCGCCCGCAGGAACCATTTTCGTATTACCCCAGTATAAATAGATCCTTCTTAAGGAGGTACCCTGGTTCAAATCGCCAGTGATAAAGGTACAAGTCCTCAGTACAGGAGGTAGTGTTGCTTTGGGGTTGAATGGGTCAAAGTCCGGAGAAACAACCGTTAGCTTTTTGATGTCTTTGGCATTCGGGTCTGTCACTTGACCTTTCTTGTAGACGATCCACACCGGCGGACCACTGGTGCCTTGATTGAAATTCGCGATATCATCGATGGTTGGATTGGCGCCTGTACCCCATTTATAAACCGGGGTATAGAGCTTTGTGTCATACTTGATGTCTTCCCTGTTCTTGGCCGTAAGAATCATGATATCGGTTATCACGCTTTCGGCCCGAGGGGTGGGCGGGGCAACCTCTGGTACGTAGTTGTCCAAATAGAATTGCTGGGTGCCGGCCAAGCTAATAAACCGGTCCTCGAGATTTTTAGCCAGAGTGGGCTCTACTGGTTCCAGCAGCTCCCATATTGGAATCAGCGCTTCCTCATAGTTTTGTGGTATTCCGCACAGGTCCTCGTTGGTACCGTCCACTGAAGCGAGCCAACCATCATATTTGCTCTGAAAATCCGGCCAATTATTACCGGTAATTGGCTTGCCCCCTGCAGCCCGGAAAACGATTCCTCCGGTCGAGGTGACAAGACTACGACATTCTTGTTGATGCTGGTCGAGCCTGGCTTTCGCTTGTTCGTCGGTCAAACTCGAATAAGACACGCCGATTGAGATATCTTTTTTCGTCTCCTCGCTTTGTGATGATGAAGTGAGGTTTACATTCATCATCATGCGGCCGCCCAGATAATAATGCTTAATCAGATGGGTCCCGTAAAGCGTAAAGATCTTATCGATTTGATCCGGCTTTGCCGGATCGGCTGCATACTTCCTCACATCGCGCAGGAATGCCGGCGCAAGGAGGGCAGAGGGATCTGTCAACATGTAATCTATGCTGACTTCGTGTTTCGCGAAGTAAACCATATGCTTATTCAGCCAGGTCTCGCTTTTCATTTCCGACTTTTCGCCGTATTCTCCCTCAATATCGCCGCTAAACATCGCGCCCTTGTAACTGAAGCTGGCCTTTCTGTTCATTTGTTTAAAAATCGCAGAGGCTGCATGCTCAGTGTAATCCAGGGTTTCTGTTACCGTTGAATCGTCGGTGGACACATCGATTGAGCTGTCGGCCACAGCATCGTTAACTTTCTGTCTATCCAGGATTGGATTGGATGTAATCTTATCGCGGGACACGTAAGTATTATGCAAAACATCGTATCCAAACAGATAGAGCGCGTACTTTTTCTCGGTCTCACTGAGTACCGCACTCATAAGATCGACGGCCGCGGCTCTGGTTTTGTTTCCCTTTGGATTAATCCTATTGTTTACATCTGGCTGGATGATATTGTTTTCGGACAAATAGGCAATCGCTTTGCTTGCCCATGGGCTGATCTGGTTTTCATCGGCAAAAGCATAGTCGTCCGGGACGTCGGTTTCGATTGCCGGGTCTAAAAGCTTCATGGTGTTATACAGGATCACCGCTTTTTCCTGGATGGTCAGCTTATCCTGCGGGCGAAACAGACCGTCTGCCGGGGCAGAAACGATGCCAAGCGAGAAAGCTTTCAGTACGTAGGGATTCGCGGTATCTTCGAACGGATTGACCGCGGGCAGTTGAATCGGTTTGGCAGCGGCATCGGCTTGCTGTTTCATATACACGTACAGCCGAACCGAAACTTCGCAGAATTCCTCCCGGGTAATGTGTTTTTGATCATCGGTCAGCAGCCGGTCCGGGATAAAATCGTATTCCAAATCGTTCTGCAGCTGGATGAAGGTGTCCGCCGCATCGGTTGTGGTTTCGTGGGAGTCATCACGGGTGACAGGATCGGTTGGGTTGACCTCATTGTTCGAGTCCGGGGTTACCACGCCAATGCTGTGCAGGTATGAAACGGCTTTATCCGCCCAGTCATCCACCTCATTGGCGTCTTCAAAGTTCATCTGTATGGGCGGTTCTTGTGAAATGGACGAATCAACAGCCTTCAGGGTGTTGTACAGCATGACCGCCTCTTCCTGAACGGTCAGCTTGTCCTGCGGGTGAAACAGACCATCTGCCGGGGCTGAAACGATGCCGAGGGTGAAGGCCTTCAGCACGAAGGGATTGGTGGTATCCGAGAATTTCGTATCGGCGTCAGCGGGAAGCTGGATCTCAGCCGGGGCGGCGCCGATTTCCCCTTTCAGATAGACATATAAGTTGACCGTGACTTCACAGTATTGTTCCCGGGTCATGTGGGTTTGCTCGTCAACCTGGAGCTGATCCGGAATAAAATCCGGATGATCCTCCGGCTGAGCTTCCTGCTGAGCCGTGTTTACCGCAGGAACACCAGATGCGTCATCGTCCGCCAGCGCCGCGGCCGGGGCGAAGGCCAGCATCTGAATGCAGAAACAGGCTATTACGAGTACAGCTAACCATCGTTGTTTAAAGATTGTCCTCTCCCCCTTTTCTTCTCCAAAAAATGATAACAAGCACCAAAAAAATCGCAATTACTTATCATGCTACCTGGAAAAAATCGCCGAAACAATAGTATTCTAGAATGAGTGACACAATTACGGCGTGTCAGATTCTTTTCAAGGGATCTGCATGGGAGTGGGGTCAGGTATGGAACTCATGACATTTGGCGAATTCTTAAACCAGCTTTTGGGCCGAAAAGAGATTTCGGTTTCGCGCCTGACGCAGCTGACGGGTATGAAAAGCCGGAATTCGATTCAGCGGCTGCTGAAGGATGAAAGCGGTATCAGCCTCATCGAGGATTTCCGGGATAAGCTGATTGAGCTTGAAGAAATGGCCTGGTCCGTGCCTGAACTGGAACAGTTGAACCAGGCGGTCGAAGTGAGCCGGGTGGGAAAGGATCTTTATCAGGCCAGAAAGACCATGCTCCAGATCTTCGATCACAAACACCGATCGAGTTCCCAAAGCCCGGTCGGGATGAATCCACAGACGCAGAAAAGCATTTCGCTAACCCGGCTGTTTGAAACCTACAAAAGCTTCACGAAGCTTCGGATCCTGATTTTTGACCTGGTACCGGGCCCGTTTACCAACGAACTGATCAAGCTGATCCGCAGCTCCCCGCCGGCGTTCATTTCCATCTCCCAGATCCTGTACTTGAACAAAAGCCGCAGCCATAATGCCGCGACCTTTGTTTCAGCTTTCGAGCTGTTCAACTACGAACACTATGATGTTTTCACCCTTTCGGACGATTCCACCGAGGCCGATCAAATCAACAATTCCCTGAACTCAATTTTCATTGATAAAGAAACCGCCGAAGGCGATCACTTTACCGATGTGATTAAGACGGACGGCGGCGACCGGTTCACGTATGTGTCGGATATTCCAGGGAACTCCCTGTTTTTATTTAATCTATTTCATTTCAACCGGTTGAAGCGAGAAGGCCATAATATAAGAAAAACCAACGAAAAGCAGGATCCGGTCAGCACGATTATCAGTATCTGCGAACAGGTTATTCCGCTGGAACGCATCACAGGCCGGTACATTATCAAAAACAGTTTCAGCGCCCGTATGATCCCACCCGGCTTTTTTGCCGATTTGATGGCTGAGGCGAATTATTTTGGCATGGACCCAAGCCATCCCGTAATACGGAAACTGACGGATCTGTTTTGGGAGCGGTTTCATCTGTGCTACCAGACGGACAGGCCCAATGTCTGTTTTTTTACTAAAAGAGGGCTGCTGGACTTCGTCACGAACCGGGTGATGACGGATCATTATTATGCCACGCGGCCGTTTGAGCGGGCTGAGGTGGAGCAGATTCTGACCCTGGCTCTGAATCATCTAGAAACAAACGGGTTGTTCAAGATTTATTTGCTAAAGAACGACTATGCGGTTGGAAATATCGAATTCAGCTATTTTGAGAACAAGGTCCTTTGGATTTTTGATTCGTTTTCAGGCTACGGGGAGGATTATTATGAAGCGGTAATCGACTCTCCCCCGATCATCGAGCTGTTTGACGACTTTATCAAGAACGAACTGCTGCCCTGTCAAACCTATCCCGAATCGGAGACAATCGAGTATTTACGGTATTTATTAACGCTCGTTCAGGCGGAGTGAGCGCAAATCATATTGGATTTCCGTATCATGCCCATCCAAGTAAACCAGGTCGCCTTCGGGAAAATGCCATATTGCTTGTTCGGATGCCCAGATCATTTGGCACCGACCTCTCCGATCATGAGTCACTGAAACAAAAGGAATCAGCCCTTCTGTTGTGTAATATTAAAACAGTATCCCTGAATGCACTGCAAGATAATCTTACTTAAGAAGGAGCGGTGTTATGCCGAAAGAACTAGCTCGCGCAAATCCCGGGATGGATCATGGATCGAGGCGGCAGTCTCAACGAAGCCCGGAAAGCCCGCAGGGCCAGGCAGCCGGGTTCGATGCGCCCGAAACGGCTAACCTGGTGCGTTCGGCCTTGAAGAACCCGCTCCAGGCCAGACCAAACGATCTTCTCACCCTACAGCGGCTGGCCGGCAACCGGGCGACGAGTCAGCTCTTTCAAACCGAAGAGACCTCCAATCCGCCATCTGACCGGCTTGAACGGGAAGCGGGCCGAATCGCCGACCAGGCGTCTGAACCTTCTGCTTCCGGCGTGCATGCTCCGATGCAGGTTTCGCACCAAAAGGCCGGTTTGCAGCCCGATCCGGCGATGACCAGGAAACTGGCTTCTTCCCGGAGCGGCGGGCAGCAATTGCCCGATCCGCTGCGTCACGATATGGAAAAACGGTTGGGAGCCGATTTAAGCCGGGTTCGGGTCCATACCGGACCGGATGCCGAACGGCTCAGCGATCAGTTTAATGCGGACGCCTTTACCTATGGACACAGCATCTATATGGGTCAGGGGCAGTACCGGCCGGATTTGCCGGACGGCAAGCACCTGCTGGCCCACGAACTCGCCCACGCAGCGCAGCAGAACACGGGCGGCGGCCAGCCGGGCACAGCGGTACAGCGTAAATTCAGTCTGAAAAAGGCGTTCAAGAAGGCCGCCAGCGGGGTATCCCAGGCGAACCACGGCTTGAACGTCGGGCTAACCAAAGGCATCAGCGGAATAAAAACCGGACTCAGCGCCGGAAACGAAGGGATTAAGACCGGCGCCGAATACATCAACAAGGGATTGGATGAAGGAACTGCCGGGCTGGACCGCTATACCCTCGGCCTGGCCGAAAAAGGCCTTGGATCGGGCTGGAACGCGATCACCCCGAATTCCGGTCCGATCGCCAACGGCATGAATAAAATCGGCGGGGGCGTTTCCACGGGCTGGAACGCGATGGACAGCGGAACGAAAAAGTACCTTGGCGACCCGACCATGGGCTTCATGAAAGGTTTATTTACCGAGACATCGCGCCTCCCCGAAAAAGGCGGAAATATGATCGCCAAACCGGTGAATTGGCTCAATAAGGGCACCAAAAAGGCCCTGAAGCGATTCTTCTAATCGCCCGGCGTTTCATGAAAGTTGAGCCCTGGACCCGTTACCTGGCAAGTATCAACCGAATCCCAGATGCTAATAATGATTAAAATCAATATTCGAGGAACAGATCATGGCAATAACCTCGGTTACAACACCGTCCAAAGCATTGGACTCCGGGCCCTTCTTCCACGGCACAAAAGCCGACTTGAATCCGGGAGATCTGCTGGAACCTGGCTTTGCCTCCAATTATGGCGAACGAAAGCAAGCAAACTTTATCTATTTTACTGCAACCATGGATGCGGCCATATGGGGGGCGGAGCTTGCGGCAGGCGACAAGCCAGGTCGGATCTATCAAGTGGAGCCCACCGGCACCTTCGAAAACGATCCTAACTTGACGGATAAGAAATTCCCGGGAAATCCGACAAGGTCTTACCGCTCCAAGCATCCGCTGCGCGTGGTGGGCGAAGTCCTGGACTGGGAGGGACACTCTCCGGAGGTGCTTCAGAACATGTTGGATAACCTTGAGAAGTTAAAACGGCTTGGTATCGAGGCGATCAACGACTGACTGCGTGACCGTTCACCCTCAGCTTCGCAAAATTTTCTCCATTTGCTTGCCTTTTGCCAGTTCGTCCACCAGTTTGTCAAGCCAACGGATTTTCTGCATCAGAGGGTCTTCGATATTCTCGACGCGATGCCCGCAAATCACGCCTGAAATTTTAGCGGCATTCGGGTTGATCCGCGGGGCTTCGTTAAAGAAGGTTTCGTAATCGATATTCTTTTCAATTTGCGCTTGCAAGCCAGCATCGTCATACCCCGTCAGCCAGCAAATCACAGCATCAACCTCGGATTTGGCGCGCCCTTTGCGCTCCGCCTTTTGAACCAGCAGCGGGTAGACCCTCGAAAACGCCATCTTGAACACGCGCTCGTTTGTCATCCGGTGTCACTCCATTTCGTTTCTCCTTCGTTATTTTTCCTCAAGATAATAGCGCTCACCGGTTTCATCATGGTAATACACCCGCTGTTTGCTGCCATCAACCGGGTCGATGAAAACCTCGTCCGTCCTCCTGCAGCCCGGCGGCAGGTTCACCTGTTTATTTCTGCGATATCTTTTATCCCAGAAAAACCAGGACAAGAGGCCAATGATCAACGCCCCGCCCCACATGATGAACACCAGGTTTTGACCCCCATCCATGGCAGCTACTCCTCTTTTTCGATCATTACTACAGTCCCATAAGCCACAATTTCGCTCATCGTCTGACCGATTTCGCTGGAGTCAAAACGCATCATAACCACAGCGTTGCCTCCCATGGCCTGGGCGTTTTTAACCAACCTGTCTATGGCCTGTTTACGAGTATCTTCCAGTAATGAAGTGTATTCATGAATTTCCCCGCCGATCAAACTGCGCAGGCCAGCGATAATGTTTCCGCCAAGTCCTCTGCTGCGCACAACAACGCCAAATGCCTGCCCTTTCACCTCTTTGACCGTGTAACCTTTGACGTTTTCCGTAGTTACTACTAACATCGCTGTAACCTCACTCGACTTTTTCTTCATTATAACCATTCGGCCAGAACATTGGCCAAATTGTACTGTAAGGATTGGCTGATACCCCCATTGGGCATCAATTTCCTACACTGACAATAAGTCATGCCTTCAGACCCCCCAAAGCAAAAGGACCGGAAATTCCGGTCCTGATCGGGTAAGACTCGCTATTTTTCTGGCTAAACTACTATGAAATGATAAACGCACACTCGCACTTTATTGAGCCGTTGAATCTTTGAAATCGATACAAACCAGAAACAACAGCCCGTGTTTGCTAAACCATTTTTAAAACCTTTTCTGCGACGGCTCCCGTAATCCGAGTGCACTGTTCGATGTGTTCCTGCTGCCCGAATTCTACCTTCTGAACCAAAACCCTGCAGCAAGTGCTCCGATATTCTTTCTTAAACCAATCGTGCAGTTCTTTGGCTTTCGGGAGCATTTCCGGGACTTCCTGACCTGGAAGCGTTCTGCCGTACTTCATACCCAAAGCCATAATTCCGCCCGTTAACGCCCCGCACGAACAACCGGCGGAACCCATTCCCACCGGAAACCCAGACGCAAGTTTGACAGCCTCATTGGGCATGGGCTGCCCAAGATATTCATTCACCACAACGAAAACGGCCTCAGAGCATAAATACTGGCCTGTTTTGTACATTTCTTCGGCACGCAGCTTCAGTTCCTGGATTTGATCTGACATTTGACACCCTCCGGTTATATTACTTTTTGTTATGTTTTATATTCCTATTCCATTGTAATTCTTAACGTTCAGTTATCACAAGCATCTTTTAACAATGCGTCATGCCCTGTTCCCTACTTCGGGAATAGCTAAAGCGTGGCATTTCAGGCAAAATAAAAACCATCTATTGATAAAAGCTTTTTTATCAATAGATGGTTGATTTTCTGGTGGAGGCGAGGGGAGTCGAACCCCTGTCCGAAAGAACGACAGAAACAGTATCTCCGAGCGCAGCCCCCGTTTTAAACTTCGCCCGCGGGACGCCCTGGGACCGGCTTCCTTTGCGCTATCCCTGTAAATTTCCCCGATTAGGCCCCCAGAGAGAAAAGCCAGACGGGTACCCTAACTAAATGACGCCCTGCACCAAACCGTTAGGAAATCTGGCCGGACGAGCGGCTTAAGCCGCTAAAGCGTAATTGTTGTTGGCAGTTATACTTTTTGCACCTTTTTTACGAGCTGGCGCCAACTCGGCTCGCTGCTCTTCCTACCCTTTCCCCCGTCGAAACCATTACGCCCCCTTGTTTGAACTGCCATGCAGCCCTTCTAGTCGTAAGACGGCTGCGGCTATTGGTTTCGTTCCTTGATGCTCCGGTCGATCTCGCGCTTGGCGTCGCGTTCAGCGATGTCGTCGCGCTTGTCGTGGAGCTTCTTGCCCTTCGCGATGGCAAGGAGCATTTTGGCTTTGCCGCGCGTGAAGTAGACCTTCAGCGGCACCAGGGTGTAGCCCTTCTGCTGGGTCATGCCGGTCAGCTGGTTGATCTCCTTCCGGTTCAGAAGGAGCTTCTTCAGCCGCCGGGGTTCGTGATTGAACCGGTTCGCCTGCTCATAGGGGCTGATGTGAAAGTTCACCACCCAGACCTCGCCGTCCTTAATCTCGGCGTATGCGTCCTGGAGATTCCCTCTCCCCCCGCGCAGGGATTTTACCTCGGTCCCGTGCAGAACCATGCCAGCTTCCAGGGTATCCTCGATGTGGTAGTTAAACCGGGCTTTTCGGTTTTCAATCGCGACTTTTTCGCCCTTTTTCTTTTCCGCCAATCAAGGTCACCCCACTTGCCACGCTGGTGATCACGCCCGAAATCCGGCGTGCTTACCGGCGTTCCTCGATAAGAAAACAAAAACCCCAGCCGCAAGTCTGCAGTAGGGTTGTCTGCTCTTCTTACCTTTCTCATTATACTCCGGCGCCAGCCCGCGGGTCAAGGCGGGCTGGCGCGGTAAAAGCGCCCAAATACCGACATTCATTGGTGTTCGCATGGCGGCTGACGATGGGTTGGGCCTGATTACAGCGGCTTCACCTTGTCGCCCGGGTGAAGCAGCAGCAGGGTACCGCGGTGGCCGATGCTGATCGTCTCCGGAATCACAGGACAGTTCCGGCCGACCGCCTTCGGACAGTGCAGGGCTTTTCGGTTCACCCGTGTGGTCTTGACCAGCGGCCGGTTTTTATACACAATCTGCCCGGATTCAACGGGCGGGTATTCGATTCGAAGCACGGCGCTGTCCGGACCCACCTGAATCGCCCGTCCTCTTCCTTTTAACACTTCCATTGGTCCATGCGATTTGTTGGTGATGGGATCCACCAATTCGATAGGACTGACATTGTACACGATGAAACGCTGACCGATCCGAATGCCGTCGTTCAGACCGCGATCAATGACGAGCCGGTTGCCGTGGACACGCGTCACGCTGGCGGGAAACCGGCGCCGGGATTCCGATTCAATTTGCCGAGCCAAGGTGCCTTACTCCTTCCCATAGAAGTCGTCCAGATATGCTTTGGGCACGAAGGGCTTGATCCGAATCTTCTCCAGCAGGCTCTTGTCGTTCTGATACATCCGATCCACATCTTCCTGGTAGCCAGGCAGCACATGGGTGAGAATGACCTGAATCAGCCTGTTGTCCTGGATAAGATGGACATTCCCCAGAGCGATGATCCGTTCCGTAACGTCGCAGCCGTCCCCGTCGCATTCAAAAAAGGAAACCATCGAATCCGAAGTGAACCATTCCGATGCCTCAATGGTAAAGATCTTGGTTCTGCCCCGCCCTGGTACCGTGGTTTCGACCACACGGATAATCCTGGGCAGTTTTCTCATATTGTATGCACGTGAAACCGACAATGTCAGTGCCGGTATGCTCGTCATGAGCAGAAGAACGAGCAGCATCAAAACGGCCATGATGATCCGCTGCCAAATGTTCGCCGGGTTAAAAATATATACGGTGACCGTGGCGAATATGCCAAAAGCCGACCAGGCCGGTCCGTAGGCATCCAGAAAGCTTTTTTGGATGAGTTCTTTGACCTCAGTCTTCATGGCGTGTCCCGCCTATGCCTATTTTTTCGCTTAATTACTTATAGTTCGTGATCGATCAGAAGATTCCTACCAATTTTTGTAATTTAATTTCCGGGAAAATCTCCGTTTTTCGGCGAATTTCGCGCTTGAAAGAACGAAAACCCACTTTTTCCTGACCGATGCCGGCCGTTTGAAAAGTGGGTCTCGTTGTTGCTGATGTTGCTATTGGCTCGCTATTTTGCGGCCAGTTCGAAGTCGATCTTGGCTTCCTCAACGTTGACCTTGACCAGCTGGACTTCGACGGTGTCGCCGAAGCGGTAGATCTTGCCGGTGCTACGGCCGACCAGGATGAGCTGGCGGTCGTCATACAGGTAGTAATCGTCCTGCAGGGACGAGATATGCACCAGACCTTCGACCAGATTATCCAGTTCGACAAAGAAGCCAAATGCGGTAATTCCCGAAATGACGGCTTTGAAGCACTCGCCTTCGTGGGCTTTCATGAACTGGGCCATCTTCATTTTGACCGATTCCCGTTCGGCTTCCTCGGCCTTCATCTCGCACATGGTGCACTGTTCGCCGATGATCGGCATGCGTTTTTCCCAAGCCGCCTTGGTTTTGGCGTTCATATGCCCTTTATCCAGGAGGCAGCCCAGCGCGCGATGAACAATCAGGTCCGGATAACGCCGGATCGGCGAGGTGAAATGAACATAGTACGATGAGGCCAGGCCGAAGTGACCCAGCGGCGCCGGGGTATACCGGGCATGTTTCATGGAGCGCAGGATCATGGTGGCCACGACCCGCTCCTCAGGCTTGCCGCGTACCGCGTAAAGCAGGCCCTGCAGGATCTTGGAATCAAGATGCGACCCGGGCAGTTTGTGATTGAACAGCCCGACGATCCTGCGGATATTCGTTTCGCCGTCCTCGTCCGGTTTTTCGTGAACCCGGTACAGGGTCGGCACCTGCTTTTGATAGAGGTGTGCCGCCACCACTTCATTGGCCCGGATCATGAATTCCTCGATCAGGTTTTCAGCCACGTCCTGCATCCGCTTTTCGATCGCGACCGGATTGCCTGCTTCGTCGAGAATGACCTTGGCTTCAGGGAACTCAAAATCGAGCGCGCCCAGACGAAGCCGCCGTTTTTTTAAGATCGAAGCCAGTTCGCGCATGTCCTCGAACATGGGCACCGCGTGCCGGTAGCGTTCCATCAGCTCGGGGTCGCGTTCTTTCAGGATCTTGTTTACATTTTTGTAGGTCATCCGCTCCTTGACCAGAATCACGGAACGGAACACTTCATAGCCGGTCACCTCGCCATCCCCGTCGAGGTCGATCTGCACGCTCATGGCGCAGCGGTCCACCCCGGCGTTCAGGCTGCAGATGCCATTGGACAGAGCATGCGGCAGCATCGGCAGCACCCGGTCGACTAGGTAGACGCTGGTGCCGCGGGATAAAGCCTCCCGGTCCAACGCGGTGTCTTCGGGCACGTAATGTGAAACGTCGGCAATGTGGACACCGAGCCGGAAACCCGATTCGGTGCGGGTGACAACCACGGCGTCGTCCAGGTCCTTGGCGTCGTCCCCGTCGATGGTGACGATGAGCTGGTCCCTAAGGTCGCGGCGGCCCTGCAGTTCGGTCTCGGTGACTGACTGCGGAACCGACTCGGCCTGTTTCATGACATCCTGGGCGAACCCGTCGCGCAGGCCGTGTTTCTTGATCAGACTGATCATATCCACGCCCGGGTCCCCGGTCTTGCCCAGGCATTCGATGATCTTGCCTTCGGGATACTTGTCCTTCTCGGGGTAAGCCGTCAGACGGACCACGACTTTTTCGCCATCGGCGATTTTGCGCTTGTGAACCGGTTTGACAGAGATCGGATAGATGAGGCGCGGGTCATCCGGTACCACCTGCCCTGTTGTTTTCGCCTTTTTGTAAGTACCGACCACCTCGCGGTGGGCGCGCCGGATAACCCGAATGACTTCGCCTTCGGGCTTTTCCGTGGTGATGCCGCGCCGGCTGCCATTGCCGTGGTTCAATCGGATCATCACCCGGTCGTTGTGCATCGCGCCATTCAGGTCGCGGCCGAAAATGTACACGTCGGCATGGGCTGAATCGTCCGGAATCAGAAAGGCATAGCCCTTCGGATGCACCTGCAGCATGCCGCGCATGAGGTTCATCGCCTCAGGCAGCCCGTACTTGTGCTTCCGGTTGACAACGACGTCGCCTTCCTTTTCCATGCGGCCCAGCAGGCGGGAAAATTGCTCGTAATCTTCAATGCCCATCGCTTCCGCCAGTTCCTCATAGCTCAGCGGGCGGCTGCTTCCTTCCTGCATGGTCTTGATAATGTGTTCTCGGGTCAGGGTCATTCTTTCTCCTTTGCGGCCCGGGTATTGTTCGGTTTGGTTCCGGGCCTTTCTCTCTTTCATTTTACCCTTTTTTGGGCATCTCCAAAACTTGAAACACCCGCATACTTCAAGAAACCATAAGGAGGCATGGGAAGGAAAGCAGACCCCATTCTGAAAGACCGCGCTGCTCCCGGTTCCCACGCCCCCTTTCGGGCTTTATCGGCTACTCCGTCTTTGCCGGTTTGACCGAGGTTCCTTCTTTGAGATCCTGATTCGCGTCCCGAACCACGACCTGCCCCGCTTTTAAGCCTTTGACGATTTGAATGTTGTCCTGGTCAGTGACCCCAGTGGTCACACCGATTAGCTTTACCTTCCCGTCCACTACCGCAAGGACTTCTTTATCGCCGTTATCCAGGGTCCGCACCGCTTCCTGCGGGAGCAGAACCGCATTTTTCAGGCTGCGGGTGATGATCGTAACCCGTACTTCAAAACCCGGGCCAAGCACTGGCGGGCGTTCATCCAGACTGACGGTCAGCGGAACCCGGCGCTGAATCACCCCGAGCGCGGATTGCTTTTCAATCGCGAGCGGTTCGATCACGGTCACGGTGCCGTGGAGAACGGTTTTACCAAGGACCGGCGCGGTGATTTCGACCGGATCGCCCAGTTTAACTTCGCCCAGGTCATCGCTTAAGATGTCGGCTTTAACGGTTAGCGCGCCGAGATTGCCGACTGTTGCCAGGGCCGTGCCCGGCATCACCACCGCTTCCGCCTTCACCGGCAGGGCCAGCACCACGCCGTCGTTCGGGCTGGCCAGCGACAAACGCTGCTGCCGCGCAGACAACTGTTCATTGACCTTTTGCAGTCCGGCCGCCCGCTGACGGGCGGTTTCCAAAGCTGAGCGCGCCGATTTTACGGACTGGGCCGCACTTCCAGCCGCCAACTTCGCTTTATCATAGTCGGAGTCCGAAACCCCGCCCTGGTTGTAAAGGGCTGTGGTCCTTTCCAGTTCTTTTTTGGCATCCGCCTGCGCGTCCTGCGCCTGGGCCAGCGCCGCTTCCAGGCCGGAAAGCGAAGCCTCGGCCTGGGCCAGCCCGCTCTGGTTTTCGTTCAGCTGGGCGGCAAGATCCGGATTATCCATGATCATCAGGACCTGCCCCCGGGTTACGCTCTGCCCCACCATAACCGGTATCGAGGCAACCCGGGCCGACTGCGAGGCGTATAGCTGGATCTGATCCTTGGATTCGATATAACCGGTGTCCGAGACTGTCTGCCGGATCGCCCCGCGTTCGGTCTTCACCATTTCCACCGATGTGCCCCCATTGAAGGCCATCATAGCGCCAACGAGCACAACCGCCGCGGCCGCTCCGCCAATGATCCACTGTTTGCGCGTCATTTTCATTACTGCCGCCCCCCGCTAATCCTTATTCTTCATGGTTTCAACCAGGTCAAGCCGGCTGACCCCGCGCACCGCGAACGCGTGGGCCGCCCAGATGAAGAGAACACTGAAAATCGCCGTTAATACATAGGTTTTCGGATAAATCACCGCAACAATGGTAAAAAGATCGGTGCTCATCGCCTTCATATACTGGCCCGAGAGCCAGGATCCGAACGGCAGCCCGAGCGCAATGCCGAAGACTGCCTGCAGAATGACTTCGTTTCCCATCATGGCGCTGACTTCGCGGATGTGGTACCCGATTACCCGGAACGCGCCGAGTTCCCGGGTCCGCTCGTAGAAAGTAATGATCGCCGAGTTATATACTATGGCAAAACCGAGGATCAGCGCAAAGGTAACCAGGATGGCGATGGAAGCGTTCATCATGCCCAGCTGTTCCTGAAAGCTAGCCATTGCGTCCTCCCGGCTGATAACCGAAGACACCCGGGTCATTTTCTCCAGCTCGCTTTCCACCTGGGCCCGGCGCGACGGGTCAATGGTCAGCACTGCGGCGGTGACTGTCTGCTGAACGCCGAGAATCCGGTTTGCCTCTTCCAGCGAAACCATTCCGCCGCTCCCGATCATCACCTTGTGGATACCGACGATCCGGATCCGGACAGTACGCGGCGCACCGAGATTCAACTGGGTTTCAGCCAGAATCGTATCGCCGGTTTTCGCGCCGATTTTTCGGGCCGTGTTCTCGTCCAGAAACATACCGCTGGCCGGAAGCGTCATTTTAAGGCCTTCGGGGCTTTGAATGCCGCGCAGTTTCTGACCAAGCGGAACCCCGACCAGTATGCTGTCCTGGGAACGGCCCTGATGCTTCAGCTTTACCGGAACTTCGAGCTGGGGTTCAAGCCGGCGCACGCCGCCAATTCGTTCAATCCCGCTCAAATCCCCGATCGAAACCGGATTGGAAAAACGAATCATGTAATCATAGCGCTGATCCCGGTAATAGCTCTGGTTCAGCATGTAGTCGACCGAATCGCCGATGAATAAGGAGATTATCAGCAATCCGACCGCGAAAATCACGCCGATGAGGGTCAGCGTGAACCGGGCGCGGTTCCGGGCGATACTGCGCAGGGTCAGCTTCCAGGCCGGGTGCAGCCGGCCCCACAGCGCCGGAAAGAATTCCAACGGATTGCGCACGCCGGCCCGGGGCGGCTCCGGCCGCATCGCCTCGGCAGGCCGAATCTTAACGATCTTCCAGCTCCCGATTAAACCGGCCGCGGCCCCAACGGCAATCGCCAAAGCCGCGCCGCCAAACACTGACGCGGTATTTATACCCAGCAGACCTTCGGTCGGCATTTTAAAATACACCGCGTACAGATTGGTAAACGCCGAACCCAGCGCAATGCCTAATCCGCCGCCGAGCACCGCCACCGTCAGGCCGGCGGCGACTGAATAGCTGGTGTAATGCCCTACGATCTGGGCATTGGAATAGCCGACCGCCTTCATAATGCCTATTTCCAGGCGTTGGGCCCGGATCATACGGCCGAGCATCAGAAACTGAATTACCGTCGCAAGCCCCAAAAAGATCACCGGCATGAAGATCGAATTCGCCCGCAGACCGTCCAGCTCGCCCTTGATGACGGCATCGCTCAGCTGATATTTGCGCGGGTACGATCCGATATTGCCGTACGGTTTCAGGATCTCCTTGATCCGGCGCGCGGCATGCTCCTCGTCGGCTCCCGGCGCCAACCGGATCACGATCTGGTTGATCTGGCCCGACATGCCCAGAACCTGTTCCGCCTGCTGATGAGGCATCATCACAATCGCGAACCGTTTCGGCTCCGGATACATGCTGGCGGCGTCCTTCATCGGATAGATGAACTCTGGCGCGATCGCAGTTCCCACCACGGTCAGCTGGGCCTTCTTGCCGCCGCTGATCACGCTGATCTCACCGCCGCGCTTGAGGCCGTTCACTTTGAAAAAGTCCACATCGGTCAGCACCTCGACCCGATTGCCGGACGGATTTTCCTCGAACATCCGGCCTGACATCAGGTGCAGCCGGTTTACCTCACGCTCCATCGGTATGGGATAGCTGACAATCCGGGCAATGGCTCGCGCATCGTTATCCCGCAGCAAGGCCACATCCTGCTGGATCCGCCCGGTGGCCATAGTCACGCCGGGTACGGCCGCAACTTGCCGGGTAATCTCGCGCGGCGCCCGCACCACCTGGAAATAGTAGTCGGCAAAATCATATTGCCGGTAGAATTTGTCGCGCACGCCAGTCAGGTTGCCATAGGCCGTGGTCATCGAAATGAAGACGGCGATTCCCAGGGTCATGACCGCAACCACGGCGATAAACTGGCCTCTGGTTTTTCCGATTAAGCGAATCGTGCGCCGGGTCAAGACGCCCATTACCACTCAATCCTTTCCGGCGGTACCGGGTTTTCGTTCCGCTTGATCTCCACGATCCGGCCGCTGCGCATCCGGATCACCCGGTCCGCCATGGCCGCGATCGGAGTATTGTGGGTCACCAGGACCACGGTCGTGTTCTGCCGCTGGTTGATGTCCGCCAGCAGCTCCAGAATCACCTTGCCGGTCTCGTAGTCGAGAGCGCCAGTCGGCTCGTCACAGAGCATGATCGGCGCCTTTTTCACGGCTGCCCGGGCAATCGAAACCCGCTGCTGTTCGCCGCCGGACAGCTGGGACGGGAAATGATCCATTCGTTCCGCAAGCCCGACCAGATCCAGGGCTTCGGCAACCGGCATCGGTTTTCCCACCAGCGCGGCCGCCATCTCGACATTTTCCCGTGCGGTCAGGTCCGGCACCAGGTTATAAAATTGGAAAACAAAGCCGACGTATTTGCGGCGGTAATTGGTCAGCTGGGTCTCGGTCGCCCGGCTCAGCTCCCGGTCGCGAAACCGCACGATCCCTGAGGTCGGCTGGTCCATGCCGCCAAGAATGTTCAGCAAGGTGCTCTTGCCCGAGCCGCTCGGACCCAGAATGCACACCAATTCCCCCTGGTAAATCTCCAGCGAGGTTTCCCGAAGGGCTTCCACCTTCACTTCGCCCATGTCATAGGTCTTGGTGATTGATTCCAGAGCCATTAAAACATCGCGTTCCATCGTTCTCTCCCCATCCGCCGGGAACCGGCTAAGTCTAAAAAGAACTCTTTTCTGGTTTGTTATTCCGATCCGGCGCGATATATGCCGTATTGGATCATGCGCAGCATGTCCTCATATGTGTCGTGAGCCCGGGTCTGCAGTTCGGTCAAATCGCTATCGCCGCTATGCGGGGCGTAGGTCACCATCCGCTCGATGATCACGGAGAGGACGCCGGATACCAGGCTGATCGCCAGGTCCGGATCAACGCCGTCCCGGAACAGACTGCGATCGATATTCTCCAATACCGGCGGCATATACTGCGCTTCCAGCCGCGCCCGGCGTTCCGACAATTCGGCTTCGAGCTCGGGTGGATTTTCCATAAATGCGTGGTACAGAATCCGGCTGGCTTCCGGATGGGTAGAAACAAAGGCCAGCTTGCGGTGGCTGATTTCAATCAGCCGCTCGATTAAATCTTTGGGAAGTTCGTCGAAATGATCAAAAGCCGTGGATACAGTCTGGTCGATGCAGTCGTCGACCACGGCCAGGTAGAGCTCGCGTTTGGCGCCGAAATAGTGGAAGAGAAGCCCTTTGGAAACGCCGGCTTCGCGGATGATCACATTGGTCGAGGCCTTGGCATAGCCGTTTTTCGCAAACTCGGCCGCCGCCGCCCGCAGTATCTGTTCCCGTTTCAGATCCCCGACCGGTACCGTTTCCATCCGCCTGGCCCCCTTTCCAGCAATTGACCACGTGGTCAACCCCTTACTTCGAGTCTACTCCGGGCTGACCATGTGGTCAACGGGTTTTCGTACGGGTGGTTTTCCTGGATGTGGGCTTGCTGACATTGGGTGAAAAACCGGGGGTTTTGGCTGAGTGGTTGGAGATGGTCTGGCGGAATTGGTGTTTACTAAGCATCGCCGACCGATCATTTCCATGATAACCCTTGACAGGAACTGCCACAGAACTATATGTTATTAATAACATATGTTATTGCAGGAACTATATTTCGGGAGGGATGTTCGGTGTCGATTCAAGCCGCGATTCTCGGACTGTTGAGCTGGCAGCCGCTGTCCGGGTACGATTTGAAGAAGCTGTTTGCCGATTCGCCGATTCTGCCGTGGTCGGGTAACAACAATCAGATCTATAAAACCCTGGTTCAGCTGCTGGATGACGGTTTGGTGTCCAATGAGGTGTATCATTCGGCCCATGCGCCTTTGAAAAAGATCTACAGTATCACGGAAAGCGGGCGCGCGGCCTTGCGCGAATGGCTGGTGTCAGAACCGGAACCGCCTGAGCTTCGGAATACGTTTTTGATCCGGCTCTCATGGGCCGATCAATTGGGGACTGACGCGTTGGATGAAATGGTCGATCAATACGAGTCGGTGATTCAGGCTCAGCTTGCGATGCACCGGGAACAGCTTCGCCGGGGCATGAAAGCGCCGGACCGGACCGCCCGCGAGACCTATTTGTGGGAGATGATCGCCGAAAACACGGCTTCCTGGTATGAGCATGAACTGGCTTGGATCGGGCGGCTGAAGGAAGGCCTTCAAGGACAGGACCACTTTCGTAAGGAGATATTAAAAATGCAGTATATCGTTCGCGAAATGCCGAACGGCCGGTTGGTGGAATGCCTGCCCGAGCCGGAAAACCAGCTTGTTTCAACACAGTACGCCCTGGATCTGGTCGCGGCCTGCGGAGAGCACGACACCCAACGGCTGCTGATTCATGCTGAAAACCTGCCGCCTGCCTTTTTCGATTTGAAAACGAAACTAGCCGGTGAGGTCCTGCAGAAGTTCGTGAATTACCAGATTCGCGCGGCCGCGGTGGTGCCACCGGAATCCCTGGCGAAAGGGCGCTTCCGCGAGTTCGCCCTGGAAGCCAACCGCGGACGGCAATTCAGGTTTTTCGAAAAGCGCCAGGAAGCGATAGACTGGTTAGTGGAGTAAGCTCGGCGGAAGACGCGGGGAAGGCGGTTTCCATGGCAGGCCTACGCCTCCTCGCCTATAACATCACGGTTTGCGTACGGATTGCGGAACCGCCCCGGGACACCAGGCTTCCATGCCTGGTCCCGGGTGCCCGGCGTCCTTGCCGGGCAGAACCCGCAATTGTTCCGTACACTTCACCGGATGTTATGACGGCTCGTCGGCAACGGCCTGCCATGGAAACCGCCTTCCCCACGAGATCGCCTTTTTTGATCCCCACTCTCTTAGAGAAAGTCCCGCCCACCCCGCTAAGGTGTGAGCCTTCGGCTCTTTCAGTCACTTGGTCGCACATGATACCCGTAGAAAAACAACCTAGACTTCCCACCGCGATCACCTTTCACAGTCGCAAGCTACCTATGCGCGTAACCTCCAAACTAACCCGGCGAACTGGCTTGAAGCGGCTTAACCCAGTGAGTGCCGGCTGGCCCCGAAAAAACCAAGGCTACGATTACTCCACAAGCTTAGGAGGCAGGAAGAGTATCTCCCTGCCTCCCGAAAGCACCTTCGGCTTACGCATCACCACCAGGCAATCTCGCCGAAGCCGCCAGCATCCAACAAACCAAAAAGCCCACGGCGGGAGCGGGTTATCCGCGCCAAGCCCCTCCGCGGGCTTTCTCAAACCCCAAAGCCAAACCCAGGGTTACGGCTGAATCCGATGACTGCGCCGCCAAATCCGCATCTCTTCGGCCGACTTGATCAGCTCGTCCCGGAACATGGGATGGGCAATGTTGATCAGGGCTTCGGCCCGCTGCCAGGTCGATTTCCCCTTCATCTGCGCAATGCCGAATTCGGTGCACAGGTAGAAAACCCCGGTCCGGGGCATGGTCACGATCGCGCCCGGGGTCAGGGTCGGCTTGATCCGGGACTGCAGCGTGCCGTCTTTCGCTGTGAAAGTGGAGCTGAGGCAGATAAAGCCCTTCCCGCCATGCGAGTTGAACGCGCCGTGAATAAAGTCAAACTGGCCGCCGGTGCCCGAGATCTGACGGGTTCCCGCCGATTCGGAGCAGACCTGGGAGTACAGGTCGACCTCGATGGCATTGTTGATTGCAAAAACCTTGTCATTCATGGCGATGATGCGCGGATCGTTGGTGTAATTCACCGGGTACGAAGCACAAACCGGGTTGTTTTGCAGAAAATCGTACAGCTTTTTCGTGCCCATCGCAAACGTATAGGTCATTTTGTACGAGTCAATCGACTTTTTCGCACCCGTGACCCGGCCCGATTCGTACAGATCGACACACGAGTCGGTCAGCATTTCGGTGTGAATCCCGAGATCCTTGAGATCGCTGTCCGCGATCAGGGCGCCGACCACGTTCGGCAGGCCGCCGATGCCCAGCTGCAGGCAGCAGCCGTCCTCAATCTGTTCCATGACATGCGCCGCAATGGCCCGGTCCACATCGTTCGGCTGCTCAGGCTTAAGCTCAGTCAGCGGGCGGTTGCTGCCATTGACCACATAATCGATCCGGGTGATGTGGATCGATTCCTGGTTGCCGCCCAGGCAGTACGGCACGTTTTCGTTGACCTCAACGATGATCTTCTTCGCTTTTGCCAGAACCGCCGGCGTCACCGAGTTTGAAAGCCCGAAGTTGAAGAATCCGCGCGGATCCATCGGCCCAGTCGTGATGAACGCCACATCATAGTCCACATATTTCTTGATAAACCGCGGGCCCTGGTGGTACATCATCGGGATATAGTTGCACAGGTCATCGCCGTGCAATTTGCGGGAGGTACCGCTGAAGTGGTAGTCTTCCAGAATAAAATGATCGCGCGCAGGATCAGCCTTTACGACCTCTGGTACCCGCGAAAAGCAGACGCCGCGGATTTCCACATCATAGAGCTCGTCAATCCGTTTGGCGAGGGCCGCGTCCAGCGCCTCGGGAAACAGGATAAACTCGCCGTAATGAACCACATCGCCTGATTTGACCACCCTAACCGCTTCTTCGGCGGTGACGGTTTTCTG
This sequence comes from Solirubrobacterales bacterium, assembly GCA_050258755.1. Classification (GTDB taxonomy): domain Bacteria; phylum Bacillota; class Syntrophomonadia; order Syntrophomonadales; family DTU052; genus JBLMZI01. Next base: position 182,521 of record JBLMZI010000002.1, read on the forward strand.
TTCCAAATGCCATTTTTCGATGTCCATAGTTTTCTCCCCTATCTCTTTTTCGGCTTCTTTATAAACCAAGTTCTTTATGGATTCTCTGACAGGAAGCCAGGGAAAGCTCCAGGAACTCCTCCAGGCTCAGGCCAAATTCCGCGCAGGCAGCCATCTGCTCCCGGTTGGCGCCGCGGGCAAAGCCCTTTTCTTTGTAGCGGTTCACCACTCATATGCTTCCATTCAACAATCGCGCCCAAACCTCCTGGCGCATCAAGCCCTTCAGCAGGCATACTCAATCTCAAAGCCATTCCACTCAGCAAACTGGCTCGACATACACCGGCAACCTGGCTTGAAGCGGCTTATCCCGGCGAGTGCCGACTAGCCCCGAAAAAACCCAGGCTTCGGTCAGAACGCAGACCCAGGAGTCAGGGTATCCGCGGCCCTGACTCCCGACAGCAGCGTCAGCCCCCGCAACACCGCCAGGCAATCTCGCCGAAGCCGTATAGTTCCCATTCCAACCGGAATCCCAGGCGGGAGCGGGATATCCGCGCCAAGCCAATCCGAAGGCTTTCTCGAACACCAATTGCCCAGAATAGTCATACAAAAAGGGGTGGGAAAAATCCCACCCCTTTATTCGGTCAAACGTACTCGGCGAATTATTCCGCCTTGATGCGCATGCCATAGAACGAACGCCATACGAAGACGAATGCAACCAGCAGGAAGACGATGCCGACCGTCGGAGCAATCGCTCTGAAGGATTCGGAAATCGCAATTTCCATTGCCAGCAGACCAAACAGCGTGGTGAACTTGATGATCGGGTTCAGCGCAACCGAGGACGTGTCCTTGAACGGGTCGCCAACCGTGTCGCCAACCACGCAAGCATCGTGCAGCGCGGTGCCCTTTTCCTTCAGGTCCACTTCAACAACCTTCTTGGCATTGTCCCAGCAGCCGCCGGCATTCGCCATAAAGACCGCCTGGAACAGACCAAAGACCGCAATCGAGATCAAGTAGGACACAAACAGGGACACCGAAGCGGTTTCGGTGCCGGACGGTGCCGACAGGAACGCGAATGCAAGCGCGAAAGAGAAGATTGCGATGAAGATGTTGAACATCCCGGCTTGTGCGTACTGGGTGCAGATCTTAACAACTTCTTTGGACTTTTCAGTCGCAGCCATCTGGCTGGCGTCTTCGTCCAACTGGATGTTCTGTTTGATGTACTCAACCGCGCGATAGGCCCCGGTGGTAACCGCCTGGGTCGATGCGCCGGTGAACCAGTAAACGACCGAGCCGCCGGCCAGGAGGCCGAGGATCGTGTACGGATTCAGGAGATTCAGGATTGCTTCCGGCTTTACGCCGAGAACGTTCTGGATCACCAGAATCAGCGAGAAGATCATGGTCGTTGCACCAACCACCGCGGTCCCGATCAGCACCGGCTTCGCCGTTGCTTTAAAGGTGTTGCCCGCGCCATCGTTGGATTCGAGGTAATGCTTGGCCATATCGAAATCGGGTTTGAAACCAAAGTCTTTCTCAAGTTCCTTTTCGATGTTCGGCAGGGTTTCGATCAGGGACAGTTCATAAATGGACTGTGCATTGTCGGTAACCGGGCCATAGCTGTCAACCGCGATGGTCACCGGGCCCATGCCGAGGAAACCGAAGGCCACAAGGCCAAAGGCAAAGATCGAAGCGTAGGACATGATGCCGCCAAGCCCCATCAGACTGAACTTGTAGGCTGCGAACATCAGACCGAAGAAAACCATGCCGATCCAGAAAGCGCTGAAGTTGCCGGCAACCAAACCGGACAGGATGTTCAGCGACGGGCCGCCTTCGCGGGATGCCTTTACAACTTCCGCGACGTGGCCGGATTTTGGGCTGGTGAAGATCTTGGTAAATTCCGGAATCAGAGCCGCACCAAGGGTACCGCAGCTGATAATTGCGGAGAGAACCACCCACAATTTCTGCAGTTCTGGGGCCGCACCGGAGGTCGGTCCGAGGAGCCAGTAGCTAACGCCGAAGGTCACGCCGATGGAAAGGATCGAGGTGATCCAGACCAGGCTGGTCAGCGGCTGTTCGAAGTCGAAGTCTTCCTTGTCCGCGAATCTCATCTGGCTGTAAACCCGGTTCGCATAGAAGGAAACGATCGAAGTAACAATCATCAGGACGCGCATGACGAAGATCCAGACCAGGAGGCTAGCCTGCATCGCCGGAGCCACTGCGAGAACGATGAAGGAAATCAGCGCAACACCGGTAACGCCGTAGGTTTCGAAACCGTCCGCCGTCGGGCCAACACTGTCGCCGGCATTGTCGCCGGTGCAGTCCGCGATAACACCGGGGTTCCGCGGATCGTCTTCTTTAATTCCGAACACGATCTTCATCAGGTCGGAACCAATATCAGCAATCTTGGTGAAAATACCGCCAGCGATACGCAGTGCGGAAGCACCGAGCGATTCGCCGATGGCAAAGCCGATGAAGCTCGCGCCTGCCAGATGGCGGGGAACGAACAACAGGATGAGAAGCATCATGATCAGTTCAACGCAGATCAGAAGCACACCAATGCTCATGCCAGCATCGAGTGCGATGTTCAGCGTTTTTAGAGGTTTTTTCTCCAGACCGGAGAACGCGGTCCGGCTGTTCGCCAGGGTATTCATGCGGATGCCATACCAGGCTACGCCGTAGGAACCGAGAATACCGATAACCGTAAAGCTGAGAATCAGCGCTACGTTGCTGACCGGCATCTTCTGGAGATAACCGAAATAGAAGCCGACGCACACGCCGATAAAGATGAACAGAAGAACCAGGAATTTTCCCTGCTGAATCAGGTAGGTTTTGCAGGTTTCGTAAATGATGGCCGCAACATTCAACATGGACTTGTGGGCCGGGAGCTTTTTGACGACTGTGTACTGGTAAAGTCCGAACAGCATCCCGAGTACACAGATGCCGATTCCGTAGATAAGAAGCGACCGTTGGCCGCCCTCGATCGCCGGAATAATCAGGTCCGCCTCACTGGCCATCGCGATGGCCGGCGTCAGCAGAACCGCCAGCAGGCTGGTCAGCGCTGCTGTCAAGGTCTGAAACATGGTCCGGTTCATAGTGCCTAAATCATCCCTTCCGTTGATACTTTACTTATTGAGCAGAGCCAATACCAGGGTCAGTACCATAAACGAAATGGCGAAAATGGTGGTGAGCTTTTCAAACAGCTCGTCCATCCCTTTCTTCTTTCCGAAAATGGTTTCCGCGCCTCCAGCGATACTCCCCGATAACCCTGCGCTTTTCCCGGATTGCAAGAGTACTGAGGCGATCACTCCCAGTGCAGCGAGTACATCAAGGATTGAAACAATGGTCTTAGCGACTCCCATGGCTTTCACCTCCCGACAAAACCGTCTTCAAAAGCCAACTAGTATTTTAGCACAGCAATGGTCGTTGAACAACCGAAATTCTTACGAATGGAAATATTGGGCTTTCGATTATTTGCCGCGCAGATTGTAAAACACACCTTTCCCGCGATAGCGGGCCACGACGTCCAGTTCCTCCTCAATCCGCAGCAGCTGGTTATACTTCGCCACCCGGTCGGAACGGGCCGGTGCGCCGGTCTTGATCTGCCCGGCATTGGTTGCCACCGCGATGTCGGCGATGGTGGAATCCTCGGTCTCACCGGAACGGTGCGAAATCACACAGGTGTAGCCTGCGCGCTTTGCCATTTCGATGGTGTCCAGGGTTTCGGTCAGGGTGCCGATCTGGTTGACCTTGATCAGGATGCTGTTCGCGATCCCGCGGTCGATGCCCGTCGTCAGGCGCTCTGTATTGGTGACGAAAATGTCGTCCCCAACCAGCTGGATCTTCTTGCCCAACCGTTCGGTCAACTTCTGCCAGCCATCCCAGTCGTCCTCTGCCAGACCGTCTTCAATGGTCAGAATCGGGTACTTCGCGGCCAAATCCTCATAGAAAGCAACCATTTCTTCGCTGCTCTTTTTGATTTTGCCGCTGTCCAGCCAGTAGAATCCATCCTTGTAAAACTCGGTCGCTGCCGCGTCAAGGCCGATGAAAATATCCTCACCGGGTTTGTAGCCGGCCGCTTCGATCGCCTCAACGATCACCTGCACCGCTGCCTCGTTCGAGGGCAGATTCGGAGCAAAGCCGCCTTCATCGCCGACCGCGGTTGCGAGCCCTTTTTTGCCAAGTACCTTTTTCAGGGTATGATAGACTTCCGCGCCCATGCGCAGCGCCTCCGCAAACGAAGCGGCTCCGACCGGCAGGATCATGAATTCCTGTAAATCGACGTTGTTGTCTGCATGGCGGCCGCCATTCAGGATGTTCATCATCGGAACCGGGAGTTCTTTCGCGTTCACGCCGCCAATGTACTGGTACAGCGGCATTTCCAGATAGTCCGCCGCCGCGCGTGCGACCGCCAGCGAAACCCCGAGGATGGCATTGGCGCCAAGCCGGCCTTTGTTTTCGGTACCGTCCAGCTCGATCATCAGCTGATCGATGCCGACCTGATCCAGGCAGTCCATGCCGATCAGTTCAGGTGCGATCACGGTGTTCACGTTGTCCACGGCATCCAGAACGCCCTTGCCCAGATAGCGCTCGCCGTCTGCGTCCCGCAGTTCAACCGCTTCATGCGCGCCGGTCGAAGCGCCCGAAGGCACCGCCGCGCGTCCCATGGTGCCGTCTTCCAGCACAACATCCACTTCCACCGTCGGATTGCCGCGGGAATCAAGGATCTCCCGGGCGTAGACATCAACAATCAAGCTCATTTTTCTTCCCCCTCCGGCTTGTTTTATGTACAGTTCCCAGGCCAATCGAACCCATAGCCGCTCATTCTCCCCGCATTATGCGGGCGTAATCAGCGGTTTCCCCGTCATCTCGGACGGCACGGGCAGATTGAGCATTTTTAGAATCGTCGGTGCGATATCCTGCAGACTGCCGCCCTGACGGACCGAGCACTGCCGGAATGCGTCCCCGACGATCAGCACTGGGGTCCGGTTGGTGGTGTGCGCCGTCACCGGTTCGCCAGTTGCTTCATTCATCATCAGATCGGCGTTCCCGTGATCGGCCGTGATAATTAGCGCCCCGCCTTTGGACAGGACCTTTTCCACCACGCGCCCGACACAGGTGTCCACGGTCTGGACTGCCTGAACCGCCGCGTCCATGATCCCCGTGTGCCCCACCATATCGGCATTCGCGTAATTCATTATCACGAGATCGTAGACATCCCGGTCGATTTCGCTAAGCACCCGGTCGGTCACCGCGTAAGCGCTCATCTCCGGTTTCAGGTCATAAGTCGCCACCTTGGGAGACGGGATCAACACCCGATCTTCACCGGGATTGGGGCTTTCGACCCCGCCGTTGAAAAAGAAGGTGACATGTGCGTACTTTTCCGTCTCCGCGATGCGAAGCTGTTTTATTCCATTCTGCGCGAGAATCTCGCCCAGGGTGTTGATCAAGTTCTGGGGTTCAAAGGCCACCGGCGTGTCGATGGTCACATCGTACTGCGTAAAACAAACATAGCGGATGCGCGGCCGGTAATCCCGGGTAAAGCCATCGAAATCAGCATCGACAAAAGCCCGGGTAATCTCGCGGGCGCGGTCGGCCCGGAAATTGAAGAAAACCACCGCGTCGCCATCCTTGACCGTGGCCAGCGGCTGCCCGTCCGGCCCGATGATGATTGTTGGCTCGATGAATTCGTCGGTCTGGTCCGCAGCGTAGGCATCCTGTACCGCGGCCGCTGCCGCAGGCGCGGTCCGTCCCTCGCCGTGCACCATCGCCCGGTAGGCCTTCTCCACCCGCTCCCAGCGTTTGTCGCGGTCCATCGCCCAGTAACGCCCCATCACGGTGGCGATCTGACCAATGCCGTTCCGTGCCATATACGCTTCGATCTCTTCTATATATTGAAGTGCGCTGGAAGGCGGCACATCACGGCCGTCCAGAAACGCATGCAGGTAGACCCGTTCAAACCCGCGCCGCCGCGCCAGATCGACCAGTCCTTGCAGATGACTCATCGTGCTGTGCACGCCACCGTCCGAGACCAGGCCCATCAGGTGCAGAGCGCCGCCATGGGCCCGCGCAAAGCTGACCGCGGCATTCAATTCGCGATTTTCAAAAAAAGTGCCGTCTTGAATTGCTTGAGAGATCCGCGTGATCTCCTGGTAGACAACCCGTCCGGCCCCGATGTTCAAATGGCCGACCTCCGAGTTGCCCATCAGCCCTTCGGGAAGACCGACCTTAAGGCCGGACGCTTCCAGAAGCGACCACGGGTAATTCTGTTTGAGTGATTCAATGTGAACCGGGTTGGCGCAGGCGATGGCGTTCACATCACATTTCGGTCCTTCACCCCAGCCATCGAGAATCATAAGTACAACCGGTTTTGGAACCTTCACGAGCGTGCCCCTTGTTTGCATTGACTTTGCCCTACTATCCTACCATAATGGGTGGTTTTCCCACCAATGAATTCTACCCGGCCTGGTACTGGATAATCCGGGCAAAACCGGCCGGATCCAGACTCGCGCCGCCCACCAGAGCGCCGTCGATATCGGGCTGGGCCATCAACGCGTCAATATTATCGGGTTTGACACTGCCGCCGTACAGTACCCGTACGCTGTCCGCGAGCTGCGCACCGTATTTAGCCGCAAGCCATTGGCGGATATACCCGCACATTTCCTGCGCGTCGGCCGGTGTGGCATTGACCCCGGTGCCGATCGCCCAGACGGGTTCGTAAGCAATGACCAGTTCGGACGTTACCGAAATGCCTGCAAGATCGGCAGAAAGCTGGGCATCAACCACGGCTTCGGCTCGGTTCGCCTGGCGCTCGCTCAGGATCTCGCCCACGCACAAAATCGGCCGCAGTCCGTTTTCCAGGGCTGAGAGAACCTTGCGCTGAATCATTTCGTCCGTTTCACCGAGGATCTGACGGCGCTCGGAATGGCCGGCGAGGACGTAGGTGCAGCCGAGATCAATCAACATCGGTGCCGATATTTCGCCGGTATAGGCGCCTTCTTTGGCCCAGAACAGGTTCTGCGCGCCATACGAAAACCACGGTTTGGCGTGGTCTTTCACCGCGGCCAGCGCGGTAAACGGGACCATCAAAGCCACTTCAGCTTCAGGCCCTTTGACTAGACCGTCCAGAGCCGCGATAAATTCAGCCGCCTGCCCGGTCGTTTTAAACATCTTCCAATTTCCTGCAATCAAGTTTTTTCTCAAAGTCACTTCACCCCACTAGTTGTTGCATTGACTTTGAGTATACCAGACCCGGAAGCCGCTTGCCCTCCAAGAATTCGAGTGTCGCCCCGCCCCCGGTGGAAACATGGGTGATCTGATCCTGTAAATTCAGTTTATAGACCGCCGCCAGCGAATCGCCGCCGCCAACCACGCTGACGCCCTGTGCGTCGGCGACCGCCCGGGCCACTTCGTCGGTCCCGGTGCTGAAGCTTTCAAATTCGTAAACGCCCATCGGGCCGTTCCAGAGAATGGTCCGGGCCTTGCCGATCGCTTCCTTGTAACAGGCCGCAGTTTCCGGGCCAATATCAAGGATCATCCAGCCGTCTGGCACTTCATGGACCGGAACAACCCGGCGCTCGGCATCGTGATGGAATCGCGGCGCAATCGCCACATCGGTCGGCAGCAGGATCGAAATCCCTTTTTCGTCCGCCTGGCGCATCAAATCGCGGGCCGAATCCAGCAGAGAATCCTCGCATAGTGACGATCCGACCGGAATTCCCTGCGCTTTGAGAAAAGTATTGGCCATTCCGCCGCCGATTATCACGACATCCATCCGTTCCAGGAGGTTCTCCAGGAGCTTTAGTTTGTCGCTCACTTTGGCCCCGCCGACAATTGCGATCCGCGGCGATTCCCCGGTATTCATGACCTTGCGCAGCATGGTGACTTCCTTCTCCATCAGGAAGCCGCAGACCGAAGGTATGTAGTCGGTAATGCCGGAAATGGAGGCATGCGCCCGGTGGGCCGCGCCAAACGCGTCATTCACGTACAGGTCGCCTAACTGAGCCAGCTCCCGGCAAAACTCGGGATCGTTTTTCTCTTCACCGGGATGAAAACGAAGGTTTTCCAGCAGCATGACTTCACCGGGTTTCAGGTCATTGATTGCCTGCTGCACTTCGGGGCCAACGCAGTCATTCAGTTTCTTCACGTCTCTCTCCAATGCGGCGCGCAGCCGGATGACCACCTGATTCATGCTGTAACGTTCGGAGCGCTCCCCTTTGGGCCGTCCGAGGTGGCTCATAACGATAACCTTTGCGCCTTTTTCAATGAGATATTCAAGCGTCGGCAGCGATTCCCGAATCCGCGTATCGTCCAGAATCTCACCCCTGGAATCAGTGGGCACATTCAGGTCGGCGCGGACAAGAACCCGTTTGTTGCTGATATCAATATCCCGAAGCGTACTCATTTGAACACCTCCGTATTACATGCCGCGGCTTGCGATATAACTTGCCGCGTCGACCACCCGAACCGAGTAAGCCCATTCGTTGTCGTACCAGGACACCACTTTCACCATCTTGCCGCCGATGGCCATGGTTGAAAGCGCATCCACGATCGAAGAGTGCGGATCTCCGTTGAAGTCCCGGCTCACCAGGGGAAGCTCGCAGTAATCGAGAATTCCCTTCAGCTCGCCTTCTGCCGCCGCTTTCAGAGCCGCGTTCACGGCCTCGGCATCCGCCGGACGGCTGAGTTCGACCACCAGATCCACCAGCGAAACGTTTGCGGTCGGCACCCGCACGGACGTTCCGTTCAGTCGTCCCGCGATCTCGGGAATCACAAGTCCGATTGCCTTGGCCGCGCCGGTGCTGGTCGGAATGATCGACATCGCGCCGGCCCGCGCCCGCCGCAGATCCTTGTGTTCCAGGTCCAGAATCCGCTGATCGTTGGTATAGGAATGAATCGTGGTCATCAGACCGCGCTCAATGCCGAATTTATCCTGCAAAACCTTGGCAACCGGCGCCAGGCAGTTGGTGGTGCAGGAAGCGTTGGAAATCACCTGATGCTTCGCCGGATCGTACATGGTGTGGTTTACGCCCATCACCATCGTCAGGTCAGCCTCTTCGCCCGGCGCGGAAATCAGCACTCGCCGGACCCCGCCGCGCAGGTGATTGGCTGCTGCCGAACGCTTGGTAAAACGACCGGTCGCCTCAATCACCAGATCAACCCCGGCCTCATCCCAGGGGATCTTGGCCGGATCCAGCACGGAGAAGAAGCGAATCTTTTTCCCCGCCGTCTCCATGGCGCCATTCTCAACCGAAACCGGTTTGCCCCACCGGCCATGGACCGAGTCATATGCAAACAGATGCGCGCTGGTCGCAAGATCGCCAATGTCGTTGACGGCAACGATGTCCACATCATTGCGTTCCAGGGCGGCGCGGGCAACCAGCCGTCCGATTCTTCCAAATCCGTTGATTCCGATCCTGACCGTCTTAGACACCTCCTAAAATGGCGCGGGCCGCACCCTCATCCGTTATCAGGATGCCCCGGCGCAGGTTTTTCATCATCGCTTCGATCGCGCAGGCTTTGTTGCTGCCGCCGGCTACGGCGACCACCCGCTTGATCGATTTCAAGTCCGAGAGTTCCAGGCCGATTCCGGGCAGGGTGTAAACCGGTTCGCCATCCTGATTGAAGTAATACCGGAAAGCCTCGCCAACCGCCTGGTTTTCCTCCAGCACACGCAGGGCCGATTCAGGAAGGCCGCGCCGTGCCGCCATTTCACTGGCCGAGCCAATGCCGAAAACCAGGATGTCGGCCTGCTTGAGTTTGGCCAGAATCTCATGAACCTGTGGATTCCCGGTCAAATGCGCGATGGTCTCCTCGTCCAGGTTGTCCGGGACGTGGAGCAATCGGTAATTGCCGCCGATGGTTTGGGCAATCCGGGCCGCAATCGCGTTGGCCTGAGCTTCCATTGATTCGCCCAGACCGCCTCGGGCGGGAAGCACGGTGATGCCGCTGGCCCCGAGGCCGGGTTTCATGGCCTGGGCCATTTCAGCCAGCGTGGTGCCCCCAGTGACAGCCAGCACACAGTTGTCGATCAGAATGGAGCGAAGATACATGGCGGCGGCCCGGCCCATTTCGCGGCGGGCGTGGCTGTCGCGGTAAGCATCGCCGGCGGTAACGATCACATGCTCAAGGCGGAACCGTTCTTTGAGACGGCTGGCCAGGCTGTACAGCCCTTCCATCCCGCGGACGATCTCGTCCATATCCTCAATCAATTCCATCCCGAAGTTGGTCAGTACAATCCCGGCGGGTGTGATTTCCACCGCGCCGCGCTCACGTAAAAGATCGATTTCGGTTCGCGCCGCGCGCTCCGAGGTCCCGGCGCGGTTGGCCACCTGACGGCGTCCGACCGGCTGGTTGTCCAGGATTTCCTTCAAAATCCGGTACCGGGTCAGAATCAAATCGAGCGCTTCCGGCGCAAACCGTTCCAGCGCAACCGCCATGCGCCGGAAAGAGCCGCGGTTTAATTGGTTATTTTTGTCCCTCATGGTCATTTTTGTCCCACCTGAATTAAAATAGGCAATTGATGTCGCACATTTATTATATATGATAACATATTGCCCGGGCAATTGGTGGGTTAAGTTTTTTTTCAAGCCGGTTTTGCACCGATTGTGAACGCCTATTTTCCCTATATTGCAGCCTATTCAGCACAACCGTCCAAAGGTTCATTTTAATTGATCATAATTCTTCCTAACCCGGTTATCGCACCAGACTCCGCTTTCTTGGTCGTGATCGCTGATTCTGCTATACTAATTGAAAGCATTGGTTCAATCTGATAACCATATACCGCCGATAATGCGGATTTGGCTTACCGAAAACGGAGGTAATGCGTGAAAGAATATCGGACCGACGATATCATTATCTACTGGGACCCGCTCATCTGTTCCCACGCTGGTAAATGCACCGAAGGACTGCCGCAGGTCTTTGACCTGAACCAGCGACCGTGGGTGAATGTCAACGGCGCGTCGGCGGAAGCGATCATCGCGGTCATCGACCGCTGTCCCAGTCAGGCCCTCCAGTACGCACTCCCCGAGGGCTCGAAAGTCGACCCATCCAAAGCAAAAGGAGTTGGTTCCGTGGATCACATCAAAGAAAATCCCCCGGTCGTTAAAATCCGCACAGTGGCCAACGGTCCGCTGCTGATCGAAGGGCCCACGGTCATTCACGGCCCGGGCGGCGCCCTGCTCAAGGAAGGCGCCCGCTTCACCCTGTGCCGCTGCGGCTTGTCCTACAATCGCCCTTTCTGTGATGGCACCCATCACAAAGAAGGCTGGGTCGAAGGCGGCCTGACCCGGAACAAAGACACGATTACCAGATCCGAAAGCGATGATGACGTATAACTTCGAAACCCGAGAACATTATGCGAAAGCGAAACCGCCCGGCTCCTTCCTCAACAGGAACCGGGCGGTTTGTTTTCAGAATACGTAAAACGGTCCTTGCCTGATCAATACCGTTTCCGCTTTGCGGTGGACCCGATGCCGAGCTCGGTCCGGTATTTGGCGACAGTCCGGCGGGATATCTCAAAACCCTGCTCGTTCAGGGTCTCGGCGATCTGCTGGTCGGATAGCGGTTTGTGGGTATCTTCTTTATGGATCATTTCCTCTATCGTTTTCTTCACACTGCGCGAGGAAAACGATTCGCCGCCTTCCGAAGAATGGATCCCGCCGCTGAAGAAGTATTTCAGTTCAAACACCCCGCGCGGGGTCTGAATATACTTATTGTTGGTAGCGCGGCTGATGGTGGATTCGTGCAGCCCGGTCATATCGGCAATCTGGCGCAGGTTCAGCGGTTTTAGGGATTTGACCCCTTTATCCAGAAAGTCGCGTTGGACATCAACCAGCGTTCGGGCCACATTATAGAGCGTCATCCGGCGGTGCTCGATGCTTCTGATCAGCCAGACGGCCGAATTCAGTTTGTCTTTCAGGTAGTTTCGGGCATCCTCGTTAAACATGCCGGGCTGGCGAAGCATATCCTGGTAAAGCTGGCTGAGTGCCAGCCTGGGCGAAGCACCGTCGTTGACCAGGATGACATACTCCCCATTGACCAGCTCCACAATCACATCCGGAACCACATAGCGCACCTCGTCAGCCGCGGCAAACGTGCTCCCGGGCTTGGGATCCAGGGTCCGAATCAGATCGGCGATCTCCTGTACCTCGGTCACCGTCAGACCGACCGCCGCCGCAATTCGCGAAAGCCGGCCGCGGCCGATTTCGTCCAGGAATTCCTCCAAAATGCGAGCGATTTCAGGGGTCAGCTTCCCTTGTTGTTCGAGTTGAATCCGCAGACATTCGGCGATGGTCCGTGCGCCGACCCCGCTCGGATCGAAGCTCTGTATTGCTGTCAGCATGATTTCCACCGCCGCTTCCGTCACCCCGAGGTCGGCCGCCGTATCGGGGATGCTGACGCGCAGATACCCGTTTTCATCGATGTTGCCGATTAAAAATCGGCCAATTCGGAGCTCGTCATCATGGCAGGCGGTCAGATTGAGCTGTGCCGTCAGGTGTTCGCGCAGCGTTGGTACCGCCGCGACATAGCTTTCCAGGCTGTTGCGCCGTTCCTCATCGACCGGCTGCGAATACCCGAGATCGCTCCGGTCCAGAAAGTATTCCTTCCATTCCGGATCCACCAGCTCATCATCCCGGTCATCATCGGCGGTCGGCAGATTCTCATCATCACCTTCATCGCGCACTTCCAGGACCGGATTTTCATCCAGCTCCTTTTGAACGTGTTCGTTCAGCTCCAGCGAGGACAACTGCAGAATCATAATCGCTTGACGAAGCTCCGGTGTCATCAGAAGCTTCTGTTGTTGTTCCAGTGCGATTTCGTGCGAAAGGCGCATATCCAACACCTCAAACGCGACCCTGGGCGCTTCCAACGGATTCCCAAATAAAAAGGAAAACCGGGTTCGAAGCGTTCAAAAGCCCGAGCTTTCTATCTAACCTATTCCACCGCTGGTGCCTTCATACCGAAGGTAAACCGGTACAATGACGGCAAAACCGGAAGTTCTTGCTATTGTTCATGGTTATCAGTTTCGACAAAACGGGATTTTTTCCTGCCGGGCGGCATTTACAGGCTGGAATCCAGGATCTGTTCCAGCTTTTTCATGCGGTAGGCCACGCCTGATTTGGTGAGGGGCGGAGTCATTAATTCGCCGAGTTCCTTGAGGCTCATATCGGGAAAATCCATGCGCAGCAGGGCCAATTCACGAAGGTTGTCCGGAATGCCTTCCACGCCGGAACGGGCCACCAGGATGCGAATCGCCTCAACCTGGCGCATGGAGGCGTCCAGGGTCTTTTCCAGGTTAGCCGTTTCGCAGTTTACCAGCCGGTTGACCTGGTTTTTCATGGATTTCACGATGCGGACATTCTCAAATTCCAGCAAGGCCTTGCTGGCGCCGGTTACGCGAAGGAAATCGACGATCTGTTCAGCATCCTTGATATATAGAACATAGGCGGCCTTTCGCTCGGTCAGCCGGAACTTAATGCCGGAGCCAGCCGCCAGTTTCTGCACCGCCCGGGCCAGGTCCTGGCCGGGCAGGGTTATTTCAAGGTGATAGGCGCCTTCGGGTTTGTTAATCGATCCGCGGGCCAGAAAAACACCGCGCAGGTAAGCGCGCTTGCAGCAGCGGCTCCGCACCAACTCGGGCGCAACGCCATAAACCATGCCATGCTCCCGGTTCATCACGCCCAGCTCCTGCAGCACGTGCAGATGCTCACGGTCAAAGCGGGCCCGTACGGTGTAGATTTTGCTGGTCTTGAACCGTTTTTTGCTTTCCATGGTCACAATCACCGGAATATCGAACAGTTCCTTGAAAAATTTGAAAACCATCCGGGCAGTTCCGGCATTTTCAGTCGTGACCGTGCAGTTCATCTGATCGCGCCCAGCCAGCTCGACACTGCCGTTCAGACGCAAAATCGCCGCCAGCTGGGCGGCGATGCAGCATTTCCGCTCCGGCATGATCCGTGCCAGTTCGCTGCGCATTTCATGGGAAAAACTCTGGCTCACAGTTCGACATTGACCCCCTTGTGACGAAGAATGACCCGTATAATTGTGGCTGCCAGGCGTTCGGGGTCATGCCAGGCCACTTCCCGGCTTCCCAGCAGATTCTCAAACACCGGCTGCACGCCAGCCCGCCGGATCGCCATGGCATCCGGGATGACCGGCCCGGCGCCTTCGGCTTGATACCGGGCCAGCCGCTCGTCATCAATGGCGGTATTGTTGACAATTGCATAATCCAGACTTCCCGGACCAATATGCTGGATGACCGCATTCAGGTGATCTGAGGCCGTAAACCCGGTCGTTTCACCCGGTTCGGTCATGATGTTGGCAATAAAAATCCGCGGCGCCGTGGTTTCCCGAAACGCCTGGCCGATCTGGTGCACCAGCAGATTCGGAATCAGGCTGGTATACAGACTGCCCGGCCCCAGAACCACCGCGTCGGCCTCCATAATCGCCTGCACGGCTTCGGGCAGCGGCTGGCAGTCGGGCGGCTCCAGGAATATCCGGTCAATCACCTGATTGGCTCCGGTGATCGAGCTTTCCCCTTTGATCAGGTCACCTCCGGCCATCCGGGCACAAAGAACGACAGACTCCAGGGTCGCGGGCAGCACCCGGCCGCGCACGGCCAGAACCTTGCTGACTTCCTGAATCGCGGTGTAAAAATCGCCGGTGATCTCGGTCAGGGCTGTCAGCAGCAAATTCCCCAAACTGTGCCCGCTCAGGCTCCCACTGTTCTGAAAACGATGCTGAAATACCTGATCCATGGTGTTTTCGGTTTCAGCCAGGGCCACCAAACAGTTACGAATGTCACCCGGCGGCAGAATCCCGAGTTCATCGCGCAGCCGACCTGAGCTTCCGCCATCATCGGTGACAGTGACAATCGCGGTCAGGTTGGAGGTGTATTTTTTTAACCCCCGCAGCAGCACGGAAAGGCCGGTCCCGCCACCGATCACGACAATTTTTGGGCCATGCCGGATTTTTAAATCGGTCTGCAGGTATTGATAAATATTGACCGGTGAAAATGGCGACACCGAATCGATAATGCTTTTGACCGCGCGTTTGAAGCCAATATAGGCCGTAAAAACGCCGGCTATGGCCAGAATCAGCTGAACCTCCCAGCGCAGCGGCGTCAGGTGAAACAGATAACGTTCCATCAGACTGCCGGCAGCCGTAAAAAAGGCTAAAATCCCGATCATTCCGAGCAAGACCCATTTGATACTTTTGTGAAAGGCGAACAGCCACCAGAAGCGCTTGCGTACTTTCATTGGCATCACCTGTGTTTCTCGATGTCGCGGTGTTTGATGATGGTGCGATAGCCTAACGCGCCGATCTGCCGGCCGATGTGGTTGGTCAGAGCGACCGAGCGGTGCTGACCGCCGGTACAACCGATCGCGGCCACTAAATGGGTCTTTCCTTCCTTGATGTAATGCGGGAGCAGGAAAATGACAAGGTCCATGAAGCGTTCGATGAAGGCCGTGGTCACGTCGGAATTCAGAACGAAGTCGATAACATCCGGGTCTTCCCCGGTGTGATCGGCCATCGACTCAATGTATTTCGGATTCGGCAGAAAACGGACATCCATCACCAGATCGGAGTCCATCGGGAGACCGTACTTGAAGCCGAACGAGACCAGGGTCACGGTCAGCTCGCTGTCGGAACCGCTGGCATAAAGCCGGCTCAGTTCCGCTTTTAAGGCGTGTACGTTAATCCCGGTGGTGTCGATGATCGTGTTGGCCTTGCCGCGCAGTTCCGCCAGCATTTTGCGTTCCTGCTTGATAGCTTCGGTCACGTCCCCGTCCGGATTCAGAGGATGTTTGCGGCGGGACTCCTTGAAACGCCGGATCAGCGCTTCTTCGGAGGCTTCCAGAAAAATGATTTCATAACGGATCCCCAGGGCCCTCAGGTCGTCCAGGGCCCGGGACAGGTCGTTAAAGAACCAGCCGCCGCGCACGTCAACCACAAAAGCGACCCGCTTGATGCGCCCTTCACTCTGGTTGGACAGCTCGGTGAACTTGGGAATCAAGGCCGGAGGCATGTTGTCAACACAGAAAAAGCCAAGATCTTCAATCGCGTTGGCCGCAGTGGTTTTGCCCGCGCCGGAAAGCCCGGTCACGATCAGTACATGCAGATCGTTTGTCGCGTGTTCCATAACTTACCCCCCAAACTCTCCAATCCTTCGCTTCCGCCGGTCAGAGGAACCGTCCCCTGACTGAGCTCAGTCTCTCTTTGCTGCAGCCACTGCCGCGCACAATTCCGATTCGATCGCTTCCTGCGGGTGTAGACCGTACAGTTCGGCCAGATAAGCGCTGACCCAGTCACCCAGGTAGATCAGCCAGAGTGTGCGGGCCATTCGGGATTCGCCTGCGGGCTTTAAGGTGAGAATCACCTTTACCCGGTCCCGGGCAAGCTCGGAGGCCCGTTCAAAAAGGTCGCGCCGGAATTCGTCCTCCATGCCGTCGGTCAGCAGAATGACCGAGGCGCGGTTCACTACGGCTTTGGGCTGGCGCAGGCCCAACCAATCGGCCAGAGCGAGTTCCGGAAGCTGGCCCGAAATCGCCGATACCTGAGAAATTCGATTCAACTGGCGTTTCCAGCGCTGAGCGGCCGCGCCGGTAGCGTCACCGGATCCCCATATCACGGGCAATGCCATGAAAAACTGTTCCGCCAAAATCCGGGCCTGGTTAAACGGCAGTTGCTTTTTTGGCTCGACTTCGCGCCGCAGCGCGCGCATCACCCGGATCGCTTCCATGATTTCCGCACGCGGGTCGGGAATCAGCCCGGATGCGGCCAGCGTCAGCAGCAGCAGGATCACCGTGGGATAAAGCGAGGTGCCGCCGAGCAGCCCGGCTGGCAGCCGAATCGCCGGATCCGACCGGCGCCGGGCCATGCGGGCCAGATCGCCGCCGCCGGAAACCACCAGCATCGAAGCGCCGCGCGCCGCGGCCTCATGATACAGGCGAATCATATCCGGCGGATTCCCGCTATAGCTTATCAGGATGACCAGGGTTCCGGCACTGACAAATGCCGGCAGGTGAGAATCCCCGAGCACAATCAACGGACACGGGAGCCGGTCCGAGGTAAAAGCCTGCAAACAGGCCCCGGCTGCCGCCGAGGTGCCGACACCGACAACAACGATTTGATCCGGCTGTCCGGCTGGCAGCGGTTGAACCGCCCGCCGCAGCATCGTGCGCATCTGGTGAGGAATTTTATCAAGATGTTGAAAAGCAGTCTCTGGATTAACCGTTAAGCCCGGGTGAAACGGCATGGTTTTGTCCTCCCCAAATCCGCTGGGCATACAAGCCGCAGCCCAACAAACCCGCCGCCGGACCCAATCGGGACGGCAGGATCTCAAGACCATGCCGCAACCGTGGATAGGTCCGCTGGCGGAGCTGTTCCCAGATCCGCTCATAATACCGTTCGCCGACCTGCATCAGGCCGCCCCCAAGAACGACTGCGTTCGGATTGAGCGCATTTACGAGATTCGCAATGCCAATTCCGAGATAATCAAAGGCCTCCAGCAGGATGCGCTCGGCGGCTCCGTCCCCCTGCCTGGCCGCCTCTGCCACCATCCGCGCGTCGATGAGCGAGGGGTCGTCACCGGTCAGTTCAGCCAGACGGCCGGCATATCCACCGCCGACCAGCAAGCGGCCAGCACGCGCCACCGCTGTACCGGAAGCCATCATTTCCAGACAGCCGCGGTTTTGACAATTGCACATAGGCCCGTTCGGTTCCACCGTCATATGCCCGAATTCTCCGGCTGCGCCGTGTGCGCCGTGAAAAATACTGCCTCCCAGAATCAGGCCGCCGCCGATCCCGGTGCTGACGGTCAAATATAGCAAAACCTGATGCCGGCCCGCATAGCCAATCGCCTGCTCGGCCAGTGCGGCCAGATTGGCATCGTTTTCAAGGGCCACCGGAATCTTCAGGCGGCCGGTCAGCATCGCCGCAAGCGGCACCTGCTCCCAACCTGGCAGATTCGGGGTCTGGTGGACAATACCGGTTTCCGGGTCAAGCGGTCCGGGCGAGCCGACCACCAATCCTTTGAGATCGCCGGGCGACAGATTCAACTGCCCCAGAAGCCCGCCGAGACTTTCCATCATACAGCCGACCACGCCATCCGGCCCGCAGTCACAGGGGGTCGGCCGTTCATCAGTCCCCAGCACTTCGCCGGCATCGCCGAAAATTCCGCTTAAAATTTTGGTTCCGCCAAGGTCAATCCCGGCCAGCCGTTCTGATTTCACAGCGCATCAGACCTCTATCAGTCGATATGCCCGTTCGCCCAACCCGATCTTTTCGGCGTGTTCCAGCTGGAAGCGCCAGTCGACCGCCGGGTGCACGGTGCGGAACTTATCTTCTCCGGGGTGAACGTGTTCTATCATGGAACCGCGTACGGCATCCGCCTGGTTAACCAGATCGGTACAGGCCTGATCCAGGGCGACCGGGTCCATCGATGCGAGAATGCCGATATCCGGCGCGATCGGAATGTCGTTAAACGCGTAGCAGTCGCACTGTGGGCTGATATCCATGACAAAGCTGATATAGCCGACCTTGCCTTCTTTACCGGCCACCGCGCCCAACGCGTACTCGGCCATCTTTTCCTGGCACGCGCGCGGCGTCGTCTTCCAACTGATCGCGATCGCGCCATGCGGGCAGGTCACGGCGCATTCGCCGCATCCATAGCAGGTGGCATGATCGATCACCGCCAGTTTTCCTTCCACCTCGATCGCGTTGACCGGGCACCATTTGCTGCACTTTTTGCAGGCTTTGCAGCGCTGGTCGTCGACCGATGGCATCACGTCCGAATGCATCTGCTGTTTACCGCTGCGGGACCCGAACCCCATGCCGATATTTTTCAGGGCCCCACCGAGGCCGGTGAGCTCATGCCCCTTGAAGTGGGTCATCACGATCATCGCATCGGCATGTACCGCGGCAGCGCCGATGTGGACTTCCTTGAAGTGTTCCCCTTGAATCGGTACTTTGACATAGTCCTTTCCGGTCAGCCCATCGGCGATAACCAGCGGCGCGCCGACCACAGCATAGGCAAATCCGTTTGCCACGGCCGTTTCCAGGTGATCCACCGCGTTACCGCGGCTGCCGCGATACAGGGTATTCGAATCGGTCAGAAACGGGCGGCCGCCGAGTTTCTTTGTCTTCTCAACCACCCGGCGCACATAGGGCGGCCGGATATAGGCCATATTGCCTAGTTCGCCGAAATGCAGCTTGATCGCAACCAGATCGTTTTTAGCGACAATTCCTTTCATCCCAGCCTTATCAAATAACTTCTCAAGCTTGTCCAAAAGACTGATATCGTTTTTCGTCCGCAAATTGGTGAAAAAAACGTCTGCCAACGGTTTTCCCCCTCTCGATTTGTGCTTATTCTTTTGTAAAAACCAGCCTTTCCAGCGCGTCAGCCACCCCGTCCTCGTCGTTGGTGCCGGTCACATAGTCGGCTGCCGCTTTTACTTCAGGCCAGGCATTGGCAACCGCGACGCCGATTCCGGCCCATTCAAGCATATCCAGATCGTTGTAACTGTCACCGATAGCCAGTATGTCTTCCCGGGGGATCCCGTAATGGGCGGCAACGGAGGCCAGCGCAAGGCCTTTGGTGGCTTCAGGGTGCATAATCTCAAGAAAATTAGGCTTGGATCTGGTAATATGCAGCCGGAGCCCAAACTCCGTTTTTAACGCCGCTTCAAAGGAAAGCAGCTGGTCGATCCGGTTATTGATCACGATCAGCTTGGTTGGGCGGCCGGTTTTGATTTTCTCTGCCAGCGCCGGATCAATCACCGGCTCCACGCCGGAAAGATCGGCATAGGCCTTTCCTTCGGCGCTCAAACGTTCCATATATAAATTGTCACAGAAATACGTTTGGTAATGCAGCCCGCGAGCTTTCACCCGCTCGATCACCGCGGCCGCATCCGCGGGCGGCACCGGTTTTTCGTAAAAAACCTCGCCCGATAACGCGCTTTTGACCAGCGCGCCCTGATACGTAATCAGCGGCACATCCATTTCCAGTTCCTCGGCATATGGGCGGGCCGACCGAAACATGCGGCCAGTGGCAAGCGTAAGCTTGATCCCCTGTTTTCTCAGCCGTTTTAGCACCGCACGGGTGCGCAGCGAAATCGTCAGCCGGGAGGTCAGCAGGGTATCGTCCAAATCAAGCGCGATCAGTTGTACCGGCATATTCTTCCCTAATCTTTAAAGAACCAGCCCGCAACCGTGCTGATCACCGACAGCATCAGCGCTGCAAGGATTGCGGTCCAGAAACTGTTGATGTCAAATCCTTTGACGACCACGCTGGTCAGCCAGAACGATAACCCATTGATCACCAGGGTAAACAGCCCAAGGGTCAGGATATTAATGGGCAGGGTCAGCAGTACAATCAATGGACGGATAACGGCATTGACCACCGCAAGCACAATCGTCCCAAAAACCGCGCCCCATCCCGCGATGTGGAAGTTTGGCTGGAGCAAATAAGCAATCAGATAAAGTGCCGCAATATTTATCCCCCAACGAATCAGCCAGTTTTTCACCCGAACCCCTCCTCAAAGAAATGATTTCCACACTATTCAGTATAACAAACCGCCCTGAAAGCCGATAAGCGGAACGCTTACGGCATCCCTATTCGCAGCGGGTCGGCTGAGCATACCCAAAGATCAACTTGTCGGCCAGCACCCGGCCCCGTTCCAGAAACACGCCCAATTTCTCGGCATTAGGCCGTCCCCGGAGGCCCGGGCAGACCAGTGATTCTACTTCGGAAAACCCGAACAATCTTAAGAATTGCCCGTATCGTTCGGTCACGCCATGCCCCAGTCCGGCATTGTCCTGTCCGGAAGGAACCACCAAAACCGCAGTTTTTCCGGATGGAACCCGCGGTTTATAATTAGGACCCCAGAACGAATAACAACGATCAAAGAACTGTTTGAACTGTCCGGTTACATCGAAGAAGTAGACCGGCGAACCGAACAGAATAACGTCCGCCGCAAGAATGTCACAATATATGCGGGTCGCATCGTCAAGAATCACGCAGTGGTCTGTCTTGGTCTTACAAGCCATACAGCCCTGGCAGCCCCGGTAGGACAGCTTGTTCAGGTGAATCGTTTCGCCCGCCCAACCGGCCTGATCGAAATGCTCCATCAGCGCAGCCAGTAAAGCGGCTGTGTTCCCTTGTTCGTGAGGGCTGCCATTGATTGCGAGTACTTTCATTTTCCTCTCCCCAAGCGCCGTAATTTATAGGTGGTAAATCCGTTCGCGGTTTCGGTGCTGTTCGATCTGCCGCTGGTAATCGGCCCTTACTTCGCGATAATCGGGCCTCCCCATGATGGCGTATGTCATATTTTTCCCTTCCTCAACCCCGGGCTGGTTATACGGATCGATGCCCCACAGCTCGGCGGAGAAGGCCACAAGGGCTTCATAGAAATAGAACAAGGCCCCTAGGGAGGCGCCGTCGACCCCGCGCACGGTGACCTCATAACACGGATGACCGGCCCGGATCAGGCTGATGGCGGTGGCAACCCGTTCGGTATCCAGCTGCCCTTTCATGGTATGACCGCCGAAATAGGTATATTCATTTTCATGTTCGAATCCGGACGGAAGCACAGGATCATTCGGCACCGTGTTCAGGTATACGAAACCGAACACCTTGTCAGCCGGCCCTTCTTTGAACAGCTGAAGGAGCGAGTGTTGGTCGGTAGCCCCGACACAAGCCAGCGGCGTGGTTCCAGTGTGAACCTCTTCCTGGTTCAGGTTTTCGCTTTTGCCCAGGCTTTCAGCCCACAGCTGCATGAACCAGAGGCCAAACTCGGACAGTAGGCTGCTGTAATTAAACAGCACATGGATATTCCGGTGATAATTTGCCTGTTGATACAGCGCGGCGCCAAGCAGAAACAGCCCGTTTTTCAGCACCGGCTGTTCAAGAATACTGCGGTGAACTGAATCGGCGCCGTCCAGGAGCGCAGCGGCGTCAATCCCTGCAATCTCAGCGGGCAGAAAGCCGACCGACGAAAGCACCGAGAAACGGCCTGGAAGACCCCCGGGAATGTGGAAAAGCCGGCACTTCAGGTCGGCGGCAATCCGGTTGATACCGTTTTCCTTTTTATCGCAGATGATAATCACATCTTCCGGCTTTCCGCCAGCGGACCGGTAGCGTTCCAGGAAATAGACGAAATTGGCGGCCGTTTCAGGCGTAGCGCCTGATTTGCTCGTATAGATCAAGGCCGTTTTGGCCATATCGATCGTGTTTTCAAGGTGGGAAACCAGTACCGGATCGATGTTGTCCAGCACAAAAAGCCTCGGACGCCCGCCCGGCGTTAAATTGTAATACGGTCCTTTGAGAAACTGCAGCACAGCCCGGGTTCCGAGCGCAGAGCCGCCGATGCCTAACAGGACGACGTTTTCACAGCGCCGTGCCACTTCCTCAGCAGCCGCCTTGATTTCCGGCAGAACCGCGCGTTCATTCAAGGACAGATTCAACGGTGTTTCCCCCGCCGCCAGTTTCTGCCGGAACGCTTCGAACCGGGCTCCGTATTTTTCCGCCATTGCGCTGATGGCGTCTTCAATGACCAGGTTTCCTAGATCCAGACGGATATGCCCGTTCATTTGATCCCTCCATATCTTTCGATAGGTTCTTTCTGTATTCCGTGCCGCTGAGCCAAGCGATCACGGCACCCCACCCTCGGGCAGATCATGGTGTAAGAATTTGTGGACAGCCTCCGCTGCCAGGCGGTTCATCCCCGGGACAGCAGCCAGCTCTTCCACCGATGCCGATTTTATACCTTCCAAGCTTCCAAAGCTGGCAAACAACGCGTTTCTTCGGCTTTCCCCAATCCCCGGAATATGGTCCAGCAGAGAGACCAGGGAACGCTTACGCACCCGCTTTCGGCTGTGGGTAATCGCAAAACGGTGTGCCTCATCCCGGACCCGCTGCAGCAGTTTCAGGACCTCGCTGGTCCGTGGCAGCCGGATCGGTTCGCTGATCAAGGGCCGGTAGATCTCCTCCCGCTTCTTGGCCAGACCAATCACGGGTAAAGACAGCCCGGCCTCCGCAACCACCCTGGCCGCGGTGTTCGCCTGGGCCAGTCCGCCATCGACCATCAGCAGGTCGGGAAGCGGCAAAAACGCTTTTTCCCCCGCAGCCGCGGCCGCCAGCCGCCGTCCGATGACCTCGGCCATGGACTCGACATCGTTGTTGGTCACGGTCCGGACTTTGAAGCGCCGGTACGCCTTGGCATCCTTTTCGCCCTGTGTAAAGACGACCATGGAGGCCACCGTCTCTTCCCCGGCTAAATGCGAAATATCGAAACACTCAATGCGCTCCGGAACGACCTCCAACTCCAAGAGAAGCGCGAGCTCGGTCAGGATTTTTTCGTGCGCGTTCTCACCCCGCAAAGCTTCCTCCCACAATAATCTCGCATTCTCTATCGCCATGTCGAGCAGCTTTCTTTTTTCGCCCCGGGAGGGCACCCGAATCACGGTCTTCTTGTGCCGCCGCGCCGCCTCTTTTCCGGCCGCGTTTTCCGCCAGCCAGGCCTCCAGCACCTCCCGATCCGTCGGTTCCGCGGAGACCAGAATTTCAACGGGGATATCGGCGTGATCCGCATAGTATTGCTGGAGGAAAAAGCCGAGCACCTCCGGTTCGGATTGACCCAGGGCCAGGCGGACCCGAAAACTTTCTTTGCCGATCAGTTTTCCCTTGCGCAGGCGAAACACGATCACCAGGCGTTCCTGCCCGCTGCCGGCCGAAGCCATAATATCCAGCCCGACCAGGCTTTCGCTGGCTACCTTCTGCTGCTCCGTCATTTTGCGAATGGCGGTCAGACTGTCCCGCAGCGCTGCCGCCCGTTCAAACTCAAGGTTTTCCGCGGCTGCCATCATCTCGCGCTCGATTTCACAGGCCATACTTTCGACTTCGCCTTCAGCAAACGCGATAATCCGGTCAATCATCGTTTGGTATTCGGCGGCCGGGACCGTTCCGGTACAAGGAGCCAGGCAGCGGCCAAGGTCGCGGTTCAGACAGGGTCGGCCGCCCCTTTTGAAGCTTTTGCAGCTTCGCAGGGGAAAAACCGTGGTCAACAGCCGTACGGTTTCACGCAGGGCGCCGGCATCGGCGTACGGGCCGAAATAGCGGGAAGCGTCGCGCGCTTTCTCCCGGGTGATCAGCACCCGTGGATACGCCTCGGCAACGGTGATTTTTAGATAGGGATAGCTTTTGTCATCACGCAGTAGGATATTGTAGTGCGGCGCATAAGACTTGATCAGATTGCTTTCCAGAATCAGGGCTTCAACCTCGCCCTCGGTCACGATGTAATCAAGGTCCTGGACCCGGGCCATCATCGCACGGACCTTGGGTTCCAGACGCTCGGGGGGCGCGAAGTAGCTTCGGAGCCGGTTGCGCAGAATTCGAGCTTTTCCTACATAGATCACGGTACCGGATCCGTCTTTAAATAAATACACGCCCGACAGCAGCGGCACCGCTTTCAGCCGCTCGCGGAGCGCCTCCAGTTGTGCCTCGTTGCCGTTCACCGATGCAGAACCTCGCTTAAGAATTGACCGGTATAGGAAGATTTCACCTTGCAAATCTGTTCCGGGGTCCCGCACGCCACCAGGTGGCCTCCGGCGTCCCCGCCTTCCGGACCCAGGTCAATCAGGTAATCCGCCGCTTTGATGACATCCAGGCTGTGTTCGATCACCAGCACGGTATTCCCGGCATCAACCAGGCGCTGAAGCACTTCCAGCAGATGCCGCACATCTTCCATATGCAGACCGGTGGTTGGCTCGTCCAGGATATACAGGGTCTGCCCGGTCGCCCGCCGGGACAGTTCGGTCGCCAGTTTAACCCGCTGGGCCTCACCGCCCGAAAGGGTCGGTGCCGGTTGTCCCAGGGTGATATAGCCCAGCCCAACATCCTCCAGCACTTGCAATTTCCGGGACACCTTCGGAATCGCGTCAAAGAAACCCACCGCCTCGCTGACGGTCATCGCCAGGATATCCGCGATGTTTTTTCCTTTGAATTTGACCTCCAGCGTTTCCCGGTTATAGCGTTTGCCTTTGCAGACCTCGCACGGGATGTAGACGTCAGGCAGAAAATGCATCTCAATTTTGATGATCCCATCACCAGCGCATGCCTCACAGCGGCCGCCGCGCACGTTGAAACTGAACCGTCCCTGCCTGTAGCCCCTCACCCGGGCTTCCTGGGTATCGGCCAGTAATTCCCGGATGCCGTCCAGCGCGCCGGTATAGGTGGCCGGGTTGGAGCGCGGGGTGCGGCCAATCGGCGACTGGTCGATATTGACCACCTTGTCGATCGCCGCAAGCCCTTCGAACGCCTCGTGAGTCCCGGCTTTCATCCGGCTCTTGTACAGGTGCTTCATCAAGCGCGGGTAGATAATCTCTTCAACCAGGGTACTCTTGCCTGAACCGGAAACCCCGGTCACGCAGGTGAATGTATTCAGTGGGATTTTGATATCAATCCCCTTCAGGTTGTGGTGGGACGCTCCGCGCACGACCAGCGCTTTCCCGCTCCCTTTGCGGCGTTTGGCAGGCACCTCGATCTGACGCTGGCCGGACAGGTACTGGCCGGTCAGGCTCTCCGGGGCCCGGCAGATGTCATCCAGGCTCCCCTGGGCGATGATCCGGCCGCCGTGCACGCCCGCACCCGGTCCAATATCGACGATATGATCCGCGGCCTGAATGGTCTCGGCATCGTGTTCAACCACAATCACCGTATTTCCAAGATCCCGCAGCCGCTTCAGGGTGTTCAGCAGCCGGGTATTATCCCTCGGGTGCAGCCCAATGCTCGGCTCGTCGAGCACATACAGCACCCCGACCAGTCCGGAACCGACCTGAGTCGCCAGCCGGATCCGCTGGGCTTCGCCGCCGGACAGTGTGCCCGCCGTCCGGTCCAGGGTCAAATAATCCAACCCGACATTCACCAGAAAGTTTAAACGCTCTTTGATTTCCTTGATGATTTGCCGGGCGATGGTCTGTTCCCGATCGGTCAATTCCAGGCTGTTGACGAACGCTAGAGCCTGCGTTACCGATTTTCGGGTCAGGTCGGTAATCGAAATACCGCCGACCAAAATCCACAGGACCTCTTCTTTCAGACGGGCGCCGCCGCAGCTGTGGCACAGGCTGATGGTCATGTACTTTTCAAGTTCCTCACGGATGGCGTCCGACTGGGTCTCCTGGTAACGCCGGGCCAGGTTTTTGATAATCCCTTCAAAGGAAGCCTGGAAGGTGTGCTCCATGCCCTCACTGTTGACCCAGCTGATCGGCAGTTTCTCCCCGTTATTGCCGTAAAGCACCAACTCGGCCTGCCGTTTGGAAAGCGCCTTGAACGGTTCATCGAGCGGGATCTTATGTTTTTTTGCCATCGCGGCGAGCACCGTATTGTAATAGCCGGACATGTTGGTTCGCCATGGAATAATGGCCCCTTCGGTCAAAGTCAATTCGGGGTCGATGACCAGAGCCGAATCGATTTCGCGTTTCATCCCGAGCCCATCACAAGTCGGGCAGGCGCCGTACGGGTTATTAAATGAGAACATGCGCGGGCTGATCTCCGGCAGACTGTACCCGCATTCGGGACAGGCAAAATCGCGGCTGAACAGGTGCTCGACCGGCTCTTCGCCCTCCGCCGGCAGCACCTGGATCATCACTTGACCTTCGGCCAATTCGAACGCAAGTTCCAGCGATTCAGCCAGCCGGCTTCTGAGCTCCGGCTTCAGCACCAGGCGGTCGATGACCGCCGAAATGTCGTGTTTCTGGTTTTTCGCCAGGTTGATTTCATCTTCAACGGTATATTCCACCCCGTCCGCGATGACCCGGACAAAACCTTCCTTAAAAAAGTCCTGGATCAGCTTGTGATGCTCGCCCTTTTTGCCCCGGATCACCGGTGCAAGGACCTTGAAGCGGGTTCCTTCGGGCCAGGCCATGACGTGATCCACAATCTGATCGACCAACTGCCGGGCAATCGGCACTTTGCACTTCGGACAGTGCGGGTGACCGATCCGGGCATACAGCAGCCTCAGATAATCATACACCTCGGTTACCGTGCCGACCGTGGACCGGGGGTTGTTGGAGGCCCCTTTCTGGTCAATCGAAATAGAAGGGGATAACCCCTCAATGTAATCAAGGTCGGGTTTCTCCATTTGCCCTAAGAACTGACGGGCATAGGTGGACAGCGACTCGACATACCGCCGCTGTCCTTCGGCATAGATGGTATCGAACGCCAGGCTGGATTTGCCGGAGCCCGAAACGCCAGTAAATACGATCAGTTCGTCACGCGGGATCTCGAGGTCGATGTTCTTCAGATTGTGTTCCCGCGCCCCTTTGATCACGATCTTGTTGTGCATAGTCCTTCAGTCTTTCCAAAAATTTCTACTTATCGAAGGGTGTCCCTTATCCTTACTAAAACTGGTTTAAAGCCACCAGCAGGGGATCCCAAACCGGGCCAAACGGCGGTGAATACGCCAGATCCATGTCCACCAGATCGGCAACCGTGCTGCCGCTCGCAATCGCCAGCGCGATGACGTCGATCCGCTTGGCCGAGGTCGGTCCCCCCGCGATTTGGCCGCCCAGAATCCGTCCGGTGCCGCCCTCGGCAATCAATTTCACCTGGATCGCCGTCGCGCCGGGACAATAGCTGGCCGCGGTCTGCCCCTCGATCTTTTTCGCGATATACGAGAAGCCAAGGTCTTTGCATTCCCGCTCGCTTAAACCGGTACGGGCGAACTCCCGCCCGGATATCCTGGCAATCCCGGTCCCGACCACACCGCGAAAGCTGGTCCGGCCGCCGGCCGCATTTTCGCCGGCCACCTTGCCTTGTTTGTTGGCGGTTGATCCCATCGGGATATAGGTGTCACGCCCGCTGACCAGGTGCCGTACGGTCGCGCAGTCCCCGGCGGCGTAAATGCCGGCAATATTTGTTTCACAGCGTTCGTTGATCTGAATCGCATTTCGAATCCCTAACTCGATCCCGGCCGCTGCCGCAATTTCGGAATTCGGTTTTACCCCGATGGACAGCAGCACCAGCTCCGCTTCGATCGGGCCGCGGTCGGTCAGCACCGCGCGAACCCGTTTGTCGCCCTCGATCCCCTGCATGTCCACCCCGAGGGCCATTTTTACCCCAGTTTCTTCAAGGTACTGCTGGATCAAGCCTGCCATGTCGGCATCTGCTACGGTTAGCAGTTGTGGCGCCTTTTCCACAATAGTTACCTGGCAGCCCAGGCGCTGGAGGTTTTCAACCATTTCGAGCCCGATGAAGCCACCGCCGACAATGACGGCCTGGCGGGGATGGTATTGGTCAATAAAGGATCGGATGGCAACCGCGTCCGGGATGGTGCGCAGCTGGAAAACCCCATCAAGGTCAATGCCGGGCATCGGGGGAACAATCGCCGAGGCCCCGGAAGCAATAATCAGCTGATCGAATTCCTCTTCAAAGGATTGCTGCCGGTCCCGGTCCAGGATCGTCACCTTTTGCTGGTCCGGATCGATCGCGGTGACCTCGTGCCGCACCTTGACGTCAATTCCCTGTTCCTTCATCTGTTCCGGCGTCCGGGCCACCAATCGGTTGACATCCGGGATAAATCCGCCGATATAGTAGGGAAGTCCACATCCACCGTAAGAAATGTAATCCCCGGCCGCGTACACCTGAACAGCAAGCTGTTTGTCCATTCGTTTGGCCTTGGCCGCCGCGCTCATGCCCGCCGCCACCCCGCCAATCACGATCAGTTTGCTCATCAAAACGCCTCCTTCCCATTTAAGACAAATCGGAATTCTTTCTGTCGAAATTATATCATAACAGCCGGTTTGGCGGTGTTTTTAGACCTTCACCGAGAAACCCGGATCGGCATCCGAAGCCGGCTGCCCACCGCGTATGCCCCGGTGAGTCAACTTGGGACCTACAGCATGGTGAACTGGCCGCTTTCAGCCGCCAGGCCGGCAAAGAAAATATCCATTTCCTTCAGCCGCTCTTTGCTGATCAGTTTCGCGACATCCGTGCGCAAAGCCAGCGGGAGATCACGATAGAAGCCCTGCAGCCGCTCCACCGCCCCGCGCGGGTTCGGCGCCCAGGGATGCTTTCCGGTAATGGATAAGATTCGGGCAATCCCGATATACCCCAGAAAATCAAGAATGTCCGCCTCGCGGAACACGATCGCTTCCCAGTCCTCGGCCGGCGGGGTGTAGAACATATGAGTCTCGATCACCCGAACCACAGCCGCGATTTTCTCGCCCGGAAAGCCGAAACCGGGCAGCAGTTCCGCCGCCGCCCGGGCACCGGTCACAACGTGGTCGGTCCCGTCTTCCCGGTACGGCGCAAAGGTCCCCAGATCATGCATCCCGGCGGCAGCCCACAGAATGTCGGGATCGGCATCCCGCCCCTGTATTCGGGCCAGCTCCAACGCCAGGGCATACACCCGGCGCGCATGGGCCCGTCCCCAGGCCGGGTGATCATAATCCGCCAAAAACGCATTCATCTTCTCCCGCCAGTCCAATCGATCCTCTCCCCTCAATACAAAAAAGCCAATCGATGGCCTTTCAAGCTAAATCTACCTGGGCCGGCCGCGGCCACGTTTGCTGCTTCCTGCGCTGCCCGGCTTGACCTGCGGCTTCGGCGGCACACCGGAAACTTCTTTAATCATATCGCGGAGACGGGCCGCCTTCTCAAAATCAAGATCGGCCGAGGCCTTCTTCATGTCGTTTTCCAATTCTTTCACCAAGCGCCGCTTCTCATCCTTCGGCAAATCTGTAAACAGCGGCGCATATACCGCCTTATCCTCGGCTACGGTAGCCTCGACCCGATCCCGAATCGCCTTGACGATCGTGGCCGGCGTAATGCCGTGGGCTTCGTTATAAGCCATCTGAATTCCCCGGCGACGGTTCGTTTCGTCGATCGCGCTCCGCATCGACGGCGTCATTCGATCGGCAAACATCATGACCCGGCCATCGACGTTGCGCGCCGCCCGCCCGATGGTCTGAATCAGCGAACGTTCGGAGCGCAGAAATCCTTCCTTGTCCGCATCCAGGATCGCGACCAGACTGACTTCCGGCAGGTCCAGGCCCTCGCGCAGCAGGTTAATGCCAATCAGCACGTCGAATTCTCCAAGCCGCAGGTCACGCAGGATGTCCAGCCGTTCCAGCGCTTCGACATCGGCATGCATGTATCGAACCCGTATTCCGGCCTTATCGAAATACTCGGTCAGGTCTTCGGCCATTCGCTTGGTTAAGGTGGTCACCAATATCCGCTGCCCCCGGGCAACGGTTTGCCGGATCGCTTCCATCAGCACGTCAATCTGGTTCTCGGTCGGCAGCAGCTCGATTTCCGGATCCACTAAACCGGTCGGTCGGATCAACTGTTCGGCCGGCTGCCCGCTGTGCTGAAGTTCGTACTGACCCGGAGTCGCGCTGGTACAGATCATCTGCTTGATCCGTTCTTCAAATTCAGGAAATTTGAGTGGGCGGTTATCGAGCGCGGACGGGAGCCGGAAGCCAAAATCGATCAATACCTCTTTACGGGCCCGGTCACCTTCGTACATGCCGCGTACCTGCGGCAGGGTCACGTGCGACTCGTCCACAATCATGAGAAAGTCGTCCGGGAAGAAGTCCAGCAGGGTGTAGGGCGACGCGCCCGGCTCCCGACCGGTAATATAGCGGCTGTAGTTTTCAATGCCCTTGCAGTAGCCAATTTCCCGGATCATTTCCAGGTCATACCGGGTCCGCTGCTCGATTCGCTGGGCTTCCAGCAAACGCTCAGCGGATTTGAATCTGCGAACCTGCTCGGCCATTTCGGCCTCAATCTCTCCCGCCGCCGCCAGCATCCGCTCCCGGGTCGTGATGTAATGCGAACCCGGGTAGATAAATTCGTGACTGCGGCGGCCATGAATCTCCCCGGTCACCGGGTTGAACTCCACCAACCGCTCAACTTCGTCGCCGAAAAATTCCACCCGGATCGCGCTATCGCCCGACTGCACCGGGAAGACCTCGACAATATCCCCGCGAGCCCGAAACCGGCCGCGCGCGAAATCAGTTTCGTTGCGCTGGTATTGGCGCTCCACCAGGGCCCGCATAAACTGGTCCCGGGAAAGCTGCATCCCTGGCCGAAGCGAAATCACCATCCCGGAATAATCCTCTGGGGAACCCAGACCGTAAATGCAGGACACACTGGCCACGATGATCACGTCCCTGCGCTCAAAAAGCACTGCGGTCGCGGAGTGACGCAGTTTATCGATCTCATCATTGGTCGAGGAGTCTTTTTCAATGTAGGTATCGCTCTGGGGTACATAGGCTTCAGGCTGGTAGTAGTCATAATAACTGATGAAGAATTCCACCGCATTTTCCGGGAAGAATTCCTTAAACTCGGAGTAAAGCTGCCCGGCCAGGGTCTTGTTGTGGGCAAGGATCAGCGCGGGACGCTGCACCGCCTGAATTACCTGGGCCATGGTGTAGGTTTTGCCGGAACCGGTGACGCCGAGCAGGGTTTGTAGGCGGCGGCCTTCGTGCAGCCCGCGCACCAACTGTTCGATCGCTTGCGGCTGATCGCCGGTCGGCTGATATTCTGACCGTAAACGAAATTGGTTCATAACATCCTCCAAAACGCGATACTCACATTATACCGCATTTCGAAGACGGCAAACATATGTTCGTTCTTTTTCTTACCCCGGTGTGGTTTCGCGCCGGATCTGCCTGAACGGTACTGGCTTGAGTCCGAGAATCTCGCGCAGCAGCTCCTCCCGCCGGGCATCCACCCGGTCAAACATCATCGCCGGCGTGTACTGGCGGCTTAAGATCCGTTCGGTCCGCCGTGCCAATCCCAGCGCGCGCACAGCCTCGCTGACCGCTCGTTCCTGTTCCCCTGAGGCCGCGGCGGTGCCCGCTTCGCCGCCTGCGCCGGCCGGCGTTCGTTCGGGTTCCTCGATCAGACAGCCCTTGAGGTCGATTACCCGGTCCTGTCTGCGTTCCTTCAGCCCGGCCGCATTGGCATCAATCAGCGCAACCTGCAGGGTATCGATAATGACCATTTCCAGGTCATCCGGATCCAACCCGCTGTGGTAGTAACTGACCTGGTGACCGCGGTTCAGCGCCTCCTGCGCAACTGTCTGCATCAGCCACGATTTCCCCGCCGCCGGCGGTCCGTGCAGCAGGAAACGCCGGCAGGAGCCGGTCAGTTCCTCGAAATAGTCCACAACCCCTTCCGCCGTAACCGCACTGGCGAAATAGTGCATCTCCCTCTCCTGCCAGCCCAATATCTCGGACGCGAGCCGGCGGGAAACGTTCTGCAGTTTTTCCGGATTCAAGCGGGCGGCGGCATGTTCCCGGTCCCGGTTGATCATCGCCGCTTCCAGGGTTGTGCTGGCATCCTCCAGCCGTTTCTCCAGTTCCTCAGCCATCGCGTCCAGTTCCGTGCGATTCGCGGTCAGTTCGGCCAAGTCTCCGAAAGCCATCATATTGACCGAGATCACCCGGGTATGCGCCGGCAGCTCTTCCGGCTCGAGCGCAAGCTTACCATTGACCAGTGCGGTTTTTAATTGGGGAAAAAACGCCCCTTCCAGGCAGGCGGGATCCAATGGCGAAGGCCAAAACTGCACCGAATAGCCCCGGTCAATCATGGCCAATCCGGTGTTCTTCATCAGGGTGGATTTTCCGGTTCCCGGCGGACCGGCAAGCACAATCAACCGCTCGACCCGGTTCAGGATCGAGGCCAGATAGGAACAACGGCCCCGTGCCGTGTACCCGCTGATAAAAACATACTCGACCGACTGGTTCAAACCCCATCACCCTTTCCCAGATCAAGATATGGAAATGGTGAACAGAACGTGAACACTAAGGGAGGATTTTTCTTCCCTGCAGCAGCTTTGAAAGGAGCAGTGCGGCGAATCCGGAAGTTCCGGCAGGAATCACGTGGCGCGGCGGAATCAGAATTAAGCCATGTGGTTGATTGGGCCGTTTCGCAAGAAAAACAAAACAATCCTGGCCGCTGCGCCGCAGTCCGAGCCGGCTGCCGGCCCAATCCGAGCGCAGACGTTCGGCGAGTTCGTCGGCATCAGAAACCGCAATGCCATTGACGGTCAGGATGACATCCGAGCGCCGTATTCCCGCGGCTTCGGAGACTGACCCCCGCTCCACATCCAGTACCATTACGCCGTGCCCGTCATGAATGTAAAGCGGCGGCCGGCTTTCCTCCCGCCAACGGTTCAGCGCGATCACTGCCTCGTGCCCGAGCGGACCAAACATGGCCGCTGCGAGCTGCGCCATCGGATGGCGCGTGCCAGCCAGCGCCAGAGCCATCAGGAGCAGACTGTACAAGCCCAGAAAGACGGCTGAATGGCGGGATTGCACCACCGGATCGGTGGTAGACGTCGTTTCGCCATAGCCCAATAGAGCCACAAACGGCAGCAGCATCCTGCCGACCTCCTGTTCACCGAACGAACGCCCCAGCAGCGGCCACCAGGTCTCCGAGCCGAGCGACATCCCGCTCACATTCCCGCTCATCAGCGCGATTAACGGAATCGGCCAGAATCGTTGCAGGTTGAAACCGCCGATCGTTCCAGCCGGATGCCTGAGATAGACTGGAACCGGATCGATTCCGCCTGTGAAGAAGATCAAGACCGCTTCCACCATGTGCAGAATCGCGACTAGTGCCATGAGCTGTGAAACATCGATCACCGGATAATTGAAAACCAGATGGGTCAAAGAAAGGAGTCCGCCCGCGTAGGCTACGCAGATAAACCGGGCCTGAGTACACGCCAGCAGCAGTGCCAGCACAAAAAGGTATCCCATTCCGACTGAAGCCAGATCAACGCCAAACAGCATCAGCATGATACTGCCGATCAAGCCGCCGGCGATGCCCGCAGCCGTGGAAATAAGGGTTGCACGAAACACGGCCGGGACCGCGTCCCGGGTGCCCGCCGCCGTATATACCCGCCAGTACAGCCAGGCAATAAGCAGGACGACAGGGATAAGCACCCCGCGTCCTGCAATCGCTTCAAGAAAGGTTTTACCTGCCGAAACCAGGAATGGATAGGCCGTTTCCAAGAGTGTCCCCCCGAGCGTTATCGATCGGCGAGCTTTTCTTCGAGCAATAAAACGGCTTTTTCCATCTGAAGGTCTGTTTTGCCGTCCGGCGGATTGTGTACCGTATATGCCGGTGCGATACCGATTTTATTAATATCAGCACCACTCGGCGTGGTGTATTTGTTGGTCGTCAGTTTCAGATAACTGCCGCCGGCCAGCGGGATGATCGTCTGCACCAAACCTTTGCCAAAGGTCTTTTCCCCGACCAGAATGGCTGCGTTGTTATCTTTGAGCGCGCCGGCCAGGATTTCAGACGCACTGGCGCTGCCCCCGTTCACCAGAATGATGATCGGCATGTCGATCCCCGGCGCCGAAGCCACGTCCGCCTCAACAGGCCCTTTGCGGTCCGCGACCTTTACAATGGTCCCTTTCGCCAGCACAACATCGGCAATCTTGAGCGCGGCTTCGAAATCGCCCCCGGGGTCATCCCGCAGGTCCAAAATCAGCGCTTCAGCATCGCGGTTGATCAACCCATTCAAATGATTCACAAATTCCTGGGCCGATTTATTCGTAAACTGGGTAATCTGAAGGTACCCGATGTTCTTGTGGCCCTTCACCAGATGTGAGTCCACTGATGGTACATTGATATTGCGCCGAATCAATCGGTATTCCTTTTCCGTCTTGTTCGCTTCCCGATAGATGGTCAGCCGCACGGGGGTGCCGCTTTTCCCACGGATCAACTGCTGGGCCTGATCGACATTCATCCCTTTGGTCGATTCCCCGTTGATTTTAATGATCAGATCCCCTGACTTAATCCCGGCTTCCGAGGCAGGGGTGTGTTTAATCGGTGCTACAACCCGCAGGGAACCGTCTTTCTCGGCGCCAAACACCATGCCGACCCCACTGAAGCTGCCTTCCACCCGAACCCGGAGATCCTCATACTCTGTTTTTGAAAGGTAGGTTGAATACGGATCCTCCAAGGCCTCCACCATGCCGCGGGTCGCCCCTTCGATCAGTTTTGCGTTTGAAATCGGGTGCAAAGCCTTGTTTTTCACGTAAAGATAGGTCAGCGCAAAGCTCCTGACCGGGGTTCCATTGACCAGAACCAGGTAGATGCATACAGCCGCCACGGCCATGCCGAAAACGGCAAACAGGTTGATGAGAAAACGGCCAAATGAATGATGGGTCAATACTTCACCTTCAATCCGGAACGAACCAATCCGCTGCACCGGTGGCGCCTACGGTGAGAATCCGTAACCAATGTATGTTCGCAAGTCTTTTAATATGTTACCCCAAGCCCGGGCCGAAGAGCAAACAAGCCCACTTACGGGCAAACTCCAATCCAACGATTTCTTAGCAGGCATCATAGATATCAACACCGACATACTTCCACTCCTTACTCGCGCAATGCAACGAAGTGGAATATACAGCATCGAAGTGTGTCCCTTATCCTTAATCATCTGACGTAAGCCGTGGGGTTGACCGGTGTCCCGTTCCGGCGCACTTCAAAATGCAGGTGTGGCCCGGTGCTCCAGCCCGTGGAACCCACCTTCCCAATCCGGTCCCCTTTCAGTACATTGGCGCCTTTCGCAGCTACAAACGCCGACTGGTGCGCATACAGGGTCGAAATCCCCGCACCATGGTCGATGATGATTACATTTCCGTACCCGCTCATGGTCCCGCGGTAAATCACCTTGCCGGAGTCGGCAGCGAGGATCGGCGTACCGGATTTCGCCGGAATATCAATGCCGGTGTGCAGCCGGCGCTGGTGCAGAATCGGGTGGATGCGCCAACCGTACGGTGAGGAAATCCGGTGGTAGCCTGGAACCGGCCATGCGTAAATCCCGGTACCCAGGGCCTTGCCACTGCTTCCCTGCAGCTTACGGATGATACTTTCCAAAGCGTGCGATTCTTGCTCCAACTCGTTCATCGCCCGCTCATATTGTTTGCGGTCAGTTTGAATCTTGGCCAGGGCGTTTTCCCTGGCCTTGCTGGTCCGTTCCAGCTCCGCCTGCTTGTCCTCAGTGGCCGCTTTGGTGGCCTGCAGGTCATTATAATTTTTCTGCAGCTGGTTTTTCTTCTGCTCCAGCGCGGTGCGCTCGGCAGCGATTTCGTCGAGTAAGTCCTTGTCCTGCTGGACGATGGACAGCAGATAATCCCATCTGCCAAGAAATTCAGAAAAACTGGACGAGTTGAGCAGCACTTCCAGATAGCTCACCCCCCCGACTTCGTAGTATCGGGAAAGCCGTTCGTTGAGCACCGCCGTGCGTTGATCCAGATGCTGCTGCTTGGTCTGAATATCCTTGCGGGTCAGGTTGATGTTCAACTGCACCACGCCCGATTTCTTCTGCAGAACCCTGATTTCCTGTTCTTTGACATCGATCTGGTTCTGCAGCCGGCGGATTTCACCCAGTACGCCCCGCTCCGCCTTCTTGGTAGCGGAAACCTTATTGCGCAAGGCGTCCAGCTGCTTCTGCATGGCATTATACTGGGCCTGGGTGTCGGAAAGTTGATCCGCCTGGAGAACCGGCGCGAAACTGACGGTCAAGAATATAGAAAGCAGAAATGCTGTGATAACACGCTTGATCATAAATCCTCCCCAGGGTCCTAACGGATAGGGACGCTATACGTCCAGGTATTTGTTCACCGAAAGGAAGGTTCCCGCAATGCCGATCCCCGCACCAAGCCCGAGCAGCGCCAGGTACAGATTGGCCAGGGTATTCTGGCTGGTGACCAGCGGGATAAAGGCCATCGCGTTTTCCACATTGTCCAGCAGATAATAATAGCCAAAGTACAACATGGTTACCGCGAAAACGGTACCCAGGACCGCTAAAAAGATCCCTTCCAGGAAAAACGGCATACGGATAAACCAATTGGTCGCGCCGACCAGCTTCATGATATAAATCTCCTTGCGGCGCGAGAAAATCGTGAGCCGAATGGTCGTTGCCACGAGAAACACCGCAGCAACAGCGAGGAAGGTCACGGTAAAAACGCTGATAATCTTGATCCAGCCGGTCACCTTGAACAGCTTCTTAACCACTTCCTGACCGTACCGGATTTTCTCAATCCCTGGCATCGCCTGAACCCGCTCGGCCAGTTTGTCCACTGTTTTTGGATCGTTGGCTTTGATCCGCAGGGCATTGGGCAGCGGGTTGGTGTCCCCGAGGGTGGCGTTGAGCTGGTATTTACCCCGGCCGCCTAACTGGGATTGAAGGTCCGCCAGCGCTTCGTCCTTAGAAACAAAAACAATCGATCGAACATCCGACATCTTGGATAATCGGTCCTGTATTTCGGCTTCCTGGTAGGGCGAAAGATCCTTATCCAGAAAAGCGACAATTTCGATATCCGATTCGAGTTTGGTCATGATTTGCGTTGTGTTCAGGAAGATCAGCATCGCCATGCCGAGGATAAAGATGCAAACGGCAACGGTCGAGGCCGTGGCTATGCTCAGGATGCGGTTGCGGGACAGCGATGTGGACGCTTCATGAAAAAAATATCTGATGGTTCGAATCCTCATGCGCTGTATACCCCGGTATCATCGGAAACCAGCCGGCCGCGGTCCAAATAGATGACCCGTTTGCGAAGCTTTTTCACGATTTCCTGAGCATGGGTAGCCATAATGATGGTGGTTCCTTTTCGATTGATCTCCATTAATAACTCCATGATTTCCCATGAAGTGTCGATATCGAGGTTGCCGGTCGGTTCATCGGCGATCACAATCAGCGGCCGGTTCACAATCGCCCGGGCGATTCCCACCCGCTGCTGTTCGCCGCCGGAAAGCTGGTTCGGAAAACAATCCTCTTTGCCCCTGAGGCCCACCATCGCAATCACTTCGTCGACCCGGGTTTTGATCTCAGCCGGTCCGGCTTCAAGCACCCGCATGGCAAACGCGACATTCTCGAAAACCGTGCGGCGCTCCAAAAGCTTGAAATCCTGAAATACCACGCCGATATTTCGCCGCAGCATCGGTACATCCTTCATTTTCATCCGGATCACAGAGCGGGAAGCGACGAAAATCTGGCCCCGGGTCGGCAGTTCCTCGCGGAGCAGCAGCTTGATAAACGTCGATTTCCCGGCACCGCTTTGTCCCATCAAAAAAACAAACTCTCCCCGGTCAATCTTCAGCGAAATGTCATTCAATGCCTTGACGCCATTCGAGTACACCTTGGACACGTTGTACATCTGAACTAACATACGCGTTTCTCACCCCAAATCTTACAAACCCATTGATAATAGGGCCTAAATCTATTCGTTGGTTCTACACCAGAAAACAGAATTCCTCTATTTCTTCGCTTTTCTGGCGATAGTAATTTCTGCAATTTCGGCAAGATGCGCGGCCGTAAGGCCATAATGCCGGAGCAGTTCGTCCGGCGTTCCCGACTGCCCAAAGGTGTCATCAACCCCGAGCCGGGTAACCAGAACCGGGAAAGTGCCGCTGACCGCCTCGGCAACCGCGCTTCCAAGCCCTCCGATGACACTGTGTTCTTCGGCGGTAACCAGACAGCCGGTTTTGCGCGCCAGCGCTTCCAGGGCCTCAGTGTCCAGCGGTTTGATGGTATGCATATCCAGCACCGCAGCGGAAATCCCTTTTTCGGCCAGAAGATCGGCAGCCTGCAGGGCTTCCCAGACCATCATGCCGCAGGCAACGATCCCAACGTCGGTTCCTTCCCGCAGCAGATTGGCTTTGCCCAGTTCAAATTTCCGGCCCGCTTCATAGATCACCGGAACCGAAGGCCGACCAAGCCTGAGATAGACCGGGCCGGGGGTCTCGTAGGCCGCCTTGACCGCCCATTCGGCGGTTACGGCATCGGCCGGAACGATCACTTTCATATTGGGCAAAACCCGCATAATGGCAATATCCTCAATGGACTGGTGGGACCCGCCGTCCTCTCCGACCGTCAGCCCGGCATGGGTCGCGGCGATTTTGACGTTCACGCGGGCATAGGCCACGGCGTTGCGCACGATTTCATACGATCGGCCCACCGCAAAAATCGCGAAGCTGCTGGCAAAAACCACCTTACCGGTGGTCGCCAGGCCGGCCGCGGCAGCGATCATATTCTGTTCCGCAATCCCCATATTATAGAACCGTTCAGGATACGCCTTTGCAAAATCAACCGTCTTGGTGGATTTGGTCAGATCGGCATCCAGTACGACAACATCGGCGTGTTCCCCGCCCAAAGCCTTCAGCGCTTTGCCGTAGGCGTCCCGGGTTGCGATTTTTTCCATGCTTCAAATCCTCCATCGTTACAGGAATTGATTCTCTACTTCGTGAGTTCGGTCATGGCCTGGTCCCGCTGTTCCTTGCTTGGCGCCTTGCCATGCCAGTCCGCCTGGTCCTCCATAAACGAAACGCCTTTGCCCTTCGTGGTCCGGGCGATAATCGCGGTCGGTCTGCCTTTGGTCCGGCGCGCCTCGTCGAGCGCCGCCGTGATCTGCAGCATATCGTGGCCGTCGATCACAATCGTATGCCAATTGAAAGCGACAAATTTAGGACCAATCGGATTGGGTGACAAGACCTTTTCCGTTGGCCCGTCAATCTGGAGTCCGTTACAGTCGACAAACGCAACCAGATTGTCCAGCCGGTAATGCGCGGCCGCCATGACGGCTTCCCAGACCAGGCCTTCCTGAAGCTCGCCATCCCCGAGCAGCACATAGACCCGGGCGTCCCGCTGATCCTGCTGCAGCCCGAGAGCCATGCCCAGGGCCCAGCCTATCCCCTGGCCGAGCGATCCGGTGGATGCCTCAACCCCTGGGCATTTGCGCATATCCGGGTGTCCCTGCAGCGGGCTGCCGAGCTTGCGCAGCGAAGGCAGCAAGTCCCGCTCGATAAAGCCTTTTTCGGCCAACGCCGCATACAACACCGGCACCGCATGCCCCTTTGACAAAACAAATCGATCGCGTTCCTCCCAGTCCGGGCGGCTCGGATCGACCCTCATTTCCCAAAAATACAGTGCGGTCACTATATCCGCAGCTGACAGTGAACCCCCGGGATGACCCGAGTTAGCTTCGGTCAGCATATTCACGATGTCGCAGCGAATGCGCCGTGCGGTTTTTTCCAGAGCCCGAATGGTCAGCTCGTCCCGCTGCCGCCGATCGGTGGTTTCCAAAATCGCATCCTCCTTCGTTCCTCGCCAATTTCTCTTTCAACTTTTCCCGGAACAATTACAATATAGCATAAAATTCGACCGGTTCTGCCGCGAACCAGCGGAAAAAATATCCGCGCCCCGAAAAGACGGCCCACGGATCGACGGTTGTTCTTCTATTGGAAACGGTCTACTCTTCCTCGCGCAGTGCGTTTTCCGCCTCAGCATGAAGATACGCCGAAATCAGCGGTTCGATCTCGCCGTTCAGGACCGCCTCCACATTACCGATTTCAACCCCGGTACGGTGATCCTTCACCAGGCTGAACGGATTCAGGGTGTAACTGCGGATCTGGCTGCCCCAGGCGATATCCTTATGCTCGCCTTTCAGCTTCTGCGCGTTCTCCTCCTGCTGCCGCTGGTGCAGTTCGAATAACCTGGCTTGCAGGATTTTCATCGCTTTGTCTTTATTGGCATGCTGGGAGCGTTCATTCTGGCACTGCACCACCACGCCGGACGGCAGATGGGTGATGCGCACCGCGGAATCGGTCTTATTGACATGCTGGCCACCGGCCCCGCCGGACCGGTAGGTATCGATTTTGAGGTCATCAGGATTGATTTCCGCCTGGCCCTCGTCCGGGAGTTCCGGCAAAACGACCACCTGCGCAAAACTGGTATGCCGGCGGCCGGAGGCGTCAAAGGGCGATACCCGGACCAGCCGGTGCACGCCCCGCTCACACTTCATTTTGCCATAGGCATGTTTCCCGCGAACCAGAAAGGTCGTGCTTTTAATCCCGGCCTCGTCGCCCGGAAGCAGGTCCCATACCTCGCAGCCGCTCAGGTAATTCTCGGCATAACGGGTATACATACGCAGCAGCATCTCCACCCAATCCTGGGCATCGGTGCCCCCCGCGCCCGAATGGAGCGATACGATGGCATTGTTTTTGTCGTACTCGCCGGAAAAAAGAAATGTCAGTTCATAGTCCTCAAACTGTGTGAAAAGCCGCTCGATCTCACCCGCGGTTTCCGCGTAAAGTTCCTCGTCCGCTTCGCGCTGGGCCATCTGCAGCAGAGTTTTCAGGTCGGAGGCTTCGGTCTGAAGCCGGTTATGGGTTTCCAGGGTTTCTCTGAGATCGCTGATTCGGCGCAGAATGCGCTGGGCTTCCCGGTTGTCGTCCCAGAAATCCGGCGCTACAGTATGTTTCTCCAGGGTTTCAATCTCCTGTGCAATCGCCTCGAGGTCAAAGAGACCTCCCGATTTCAACCAGGCGCGTTTCCATCTGTTCGGCAGCTGCCCGGGGATCTTCTAACATAAGCCTTTCTCCTCCTTTATACGATTCAAAGCAAGGAAACAGGGGGCATTCCCCCTGTTTGCTGTAAACGTTCCCGTTCTGCTTTCGTTCTAATCTACTGTCCCGAACCGGCCGGACTTGTCGCGGTAAAACCGGTCGTCGACGGTTTGGGCGGTTCAAAATAATCGTATTTGTATTTCAGGATCACGATATCGACCCGGCGGTTAATCTGCCGGTCGGCACTGGTGTCATTCGGCACCAGCGGCCGGTATTCGCCATAGCCGGTGGCCGAAATCCGATCCGGGGCAATCTTGGAATCCTCGCACAGCACATGGGCCACGCTGGTGGCCCGCATCACGGACAGCTCCCAGTTGGACGGAAACTGCGCGGTATGAATCGGCCGGTTATCTGTATGCCCCTCGACCCGGACGTAGTTCTTGACATCAGCGAGCGTACTTCCGATCATGCGGACAAGATTCCGGGCTTCGGGACTCAGCTCGGCCGAACCGGATGCGAACAGCAGCGTATCCTTGATGCTAATCACCAGCCCTCGCTCCTGCTCGGTGACCACAATTTTGACCGATACCCCGGGACCCAGTTTCTCCTTGATTTTTTTCACGTCCTGCTCCACCTGTTTCATGGCGTTTTCGCCATTGCCTTTTCCGGGCGGGTCGGGAACCTGGGTTCCGGACTGCCCCTGGGCCATGGAGGGACCTTGCGCGTTCATCATGGAACTGCCGGCCGTGTCCAGAATGGAAGGCGATTGCCCGGCCAGCACCTGACTCAGCGAGGTCGCCACCTGCTGAAATTTTTTGGCATCCACCACGCTTAGGCTGTACATGATGATAAAGAAAATCATTAATAGCGTGATCAGGTCAGCATAAGTAAGCAGCCATCGCTCTGCGTTTTCGGCCTTTTCCGGTTCCTTTTTCCGCTTGGCCATTTAGCGTTCCTCCGCTTCCTTCTCGCTGGTTTGAGCCACTTTCGCGTCTTCCGGTACAAAGGTCATCAGTTTTTCTTTAATAACCCGCGGATTCTCACCGGCCTGGATGGAAAGGATCCCTTCCAGAATCATTTCCATGATGGCGGCATCACGCATGGATTTCACCT
The DNA here is from genome assembly GCA_050258755.1 of Solirubrobacterales bacterium. Lineage (GTDB taxonomy): Bacteria > Bacillota > Syntrophomonadia > Syntrophomonadales > DTU052 > JBLMZI01. Next base: position 224,978 of record JBLMZI010000002.1, read on the forward strand.
TGATCTTATTCGAAAACGGCAGCCAGCACAGGTTAGCAAACGAAACGCCGTACAAGGTGGCAACGAACGCAACCGCGATGGCCGGTCCCAGGTTACTCGGGTCGGACAGGTTTCCAAGCACATGGACCAGACCCATAACAGTCCCGATAATACCCATCGTGGGAGAGTAGCCGCCCGCTGCGGCAAAGATTTCAACCCCGACTTTGAGCCGGGCTTCGGCCGCTCCGATTTCCATCTCCAGCATACTGCGGGTCAGTTCCGGGTCGGTACCGTCAATAACCAGCTGCAATCCGCGGCGCAAAAACTGGTTGTCCATTTCGGCAAGAGCGCTTTCCAGGCTTAACAGACCTTCTCGTCGGGCTTTATCGGCCGTTTCAACCAGCTGTTCCACGGTCCCGAGAAAATCAATATGGGTTTCCGTGAATATCATCTTGAAGAAGCTCGGCAGGGTCTTAAGCTCTTCCATGGTGAAGCTGATGACAACCGCGCCGATCGTACCGCCAAACACGATCATCCCGGCGGTGAGTACCAGCAGCGACGTGAAATTGCCGCCTTCCATGACGAACGCGCCAATCATCATGCCAAAGCCGAATATTAGCCCTATGATCGTTGAAAGGTCCATTAGCTAACCCCACTCCCACAACACTTTTTGTATTTTTTCCCGCTCCCGCAGGGGCACAGGTCGTTCCGACCGATCTTATCGCCGACCTTGACCGGGGTCCGCGCCGCGTCTTCGTCGCGGTTTTCATGCATGACGCGTTCTTCCTGCTGGACAACCACCCGCACCCGGTACATGAACCGGACCACATCTTCGCGGATGCTCTGAATCATGCCATTGAACGCGTCAAACGCTTCAAACTTGTATTCCTGCAGCGGGTCGCGCTGCCCGTAGGCCCGAAGGTTGATCCCTTCACGGAGCTGATCCATGCCATCAATGTGATCCATCCATTTTTCATCGATCACCCGAAGCATGACCGCCCGCTCCAGTTCCCGCATGGTTTCTTCGCCGAGCTCCGCTTCGCGGGCATTGTACATCCGCTCCGCTTCCTCAATCAGGAATTCGGTGACCTGTTTGCGGGTCCGTCCTTTTAAGCTTTCCGGCGTCAAATCCGGCAGGGGTACGAAATTCTGTTCAATAAAGCCGATCAAGCCGGGGAGATCCCATTCATCGGCATATTTGCGTTCCCCGGCGAACATTGCTACCGTGCTGTCCGCCACCTGCTCGATCATGTCGATGACGGTATCGCGCAGGTTTTCCCCGGTCAGCACCTTGCGGCGCTCCCGGTAAATCACTTCACGCTGCTGGTTGATCACGTCATCGTATTCAAGGACGTGTTTCCGGATATCAAAGTTGCGGTTTTCCACTTTCTTCTGCGCATTTTCGATCGCCCGGGAAATCAGCCGGTTTTCGATCGGCATGGTGTCGTCCATACCGAGCCGGTCCAGGATGCCCTCAATGTTTTCGGAACCGAAAAGACGCATCAGATCGTCTTCCAGACTCACATAAAACCGTGACTGTCCCGGATCGCCCTGACGGCCCGACCGCCCGCGCAGCTGGTTGTCAATCCGGCGCGCTTCGTGCCGCTCGGTCCCAAGCACGTATAGCCCGCCATAGTCACGCACGCCTTCCCCCAAAACGATGTCGGTCCCGCGGCCGGCCATGTTGGTGGCGATGGTCACGGTTCCCGCCTGCCCGGCCTGGGCGATGATCTGCGCCTCTTTTTCATGATGCTTGGCATTCAGCACCTGGTGCGGAACGCCCCGCTTGGATAGCAGCTGGCTTAAGGCTTCCGATTTTTCAATCGAAATGGTCCCGACCAGCACGGGCTGCTGACGTTTGTGGCATTCGACGATGTCTTCGACCACGGCGTTAAACTTGCCGCGCTCGCTGCGGTAGACCACGTCCGCCTGGTCGCGCCGGACCATTGGCATATTGGTCGGGATGACCACAACGTCCATCCCATAGATTTTTTTGAATTCCTGTTCTTCGGTTTCGGCTGTACCGGTCATCCCGGCCAGCTTCTTATACATGCGGAAATAGTTCTGGAAGGTGATCGTCGCGAGGGTCTGGGACTCCCGTTCGATCCGGACCCCTTCCTTGGCCTCGATCGCCTGATGCAGCCCGTCGCTGTAACGCCGTCCGAACATCAGACGCCCGGTGAACTCGTCCACAATAATAATCTTGCCGTCTTTGACGACATAATCCACATCGCGCTTCATCAGCGCGTGGGCTCTGAGACCCTGATTGATATGGTGCGCCAGCTCCAGGTTCTGATCATCCGCCAGATTGGCGACGCCGAAGCCCTTTTCGGCCTTCGCCAGACCGGCATCGGTCAGGGTCACGAGGTGCTGCTTTTCATCCACTTTATAGTCCTCTTCATCCGCCATTTTGGGGATGAAGCGGGCAATCCGCTGGTAAAGGTCGGTCGGCTTGTCAGCCTCACCGGAAATAATCAACGGGGTCCGCGCCTCGTCAATCAGGATGGAGTCCACCTCGTCGACGATCGCGAAATTCAGATCGCGCTGTACCATATGTTCGCCGCTGACGACCATATTGTCACGCAGGTAATCGAAACCATATTCGTTGTTGGTTCCATAAGTGATGTCCGCCGCGTAGCCCTCGCGCCGTTCATCGTACTCTAAACCATGCACGATCAGGCCAACGGAGAGACCGAGCATCTGGTACACCGGAGCCATCCATTCCGAGTCGCGCGTGGCCAGGTAATCGTTGACAGTCACAACGTGAACGCCCTTGCCTTCCAGCGCGTTCAGGTAGGCTGGCAGGGTCGCCACCAGGGTTTTCCCTTCCCCGGTTTTCATCTCTGAAATCCGGCCCTGATGCAGCACCATGCCGCCGATCATCTGGACGTCAAAATGGCGAAGCCCGATGCTCCGGCGCGACGCCTCGCGCACCGCCGCAAATGCCTCGGGCAGCAGCTCGTCCAGGGTTTCGCCTTCCTGCAGCCGGCTTCGGAACTCAACCGTTTTGGCGCCGAGCTCCGCGTCCGTTAATGCCTGCATCGAAGGTTCCAGATCGTTTATAATATCGACAATTCTGTATAATTTCTTTACTTCCCTTTTGTTGTCATCAAAAAGGTTTTTAATAAATCCAACCACCATAATTAAATTCCCTCTCCATCCTCTCAATCGAACCGCTTTATTGATTACGGCAAATCGATCTTTTTTCTTTCCATATGCCCGCTTCGTATTGATTCGTACATATGGAAAAGGAACCTCTAAGAAGGTCCCCTCTATTCTATACTATCCGATACCCTGCCGTCATGCCTTTCAAGCCGGGTTTCCCAGGGTAATCCCAGGAAATTCGGGCATCGATCCGTCTGGAAAAAGTTCCTCGCGGACCAAAATAAATCCCATATGGCGGTTAAGCATCAACCTTGAATCTTCCCGCTTGATCGAGGAGCCGCTGGGCCAAATCAGCAAATACCTCTACCGAATGGCGCACCGCCGCTGTCAATTCCTGCTCGGTTTCCACGGTTTTAACCACCGCTTCCGAGGCGGTCCGGGCCTGCTCGCTCACTGCCACAATACTGGCCGTCTCGCTGACGATCCGGTTCATCGAATTGGTAATGTTTCCTGCTTTCAGGGCGATTTCCCGCGTCCGCAGATTGATCGGTCCAGTATGCCGGCTGATCTCCTCCAGGATTTCCTCGCTGCGCAGCACCGCCCGGGCCTGGTCGTTCAGCGCGTTCCGGGTTTCCTCCATATCCGCAACCACCTGCTCAATGCCGGTCTGAATCGCTTCAATCAAGGGGAGGATATCCTGGGCGGTCCGGCCGGATTGTTCGGCCAGTTTCCCAACCTCCTCGGCCACCACGGCAAATCCCCGGCCGACTTCACCCGCCCGGGCAGCTTCGATCGCAGCGTTCAGGGCCAGCAGGTTCGTCTGACCGGCTATTTCCGAAATGACTTTCACGACATCGCCAATCGCCGCTGAATTGCCGGCCAGTTCATCGGTCGCTTCCGCGATTCGCTGAATGGCGCCCAGGTTTTCCGAGACCTTGTTTTTCTGCACGGCCGCGGTCTTCAGCCCGTTCATAGCCATTGTCTCGGCTTCGGCGGCCTGACCGGCAACCGATGCCGCTGAGGTTTCGATTTCCTTGATCACACCTGCGGTTGAATGGACGAGGTGCGCGGTTTCTTTTACATCCTCGGTCTGCCGGGCCACCGATTGGGCGACCATCTGCATGTTCGAGGCCACTTCACCGGCCGCGGCCGACTGCTCAGCTGCCACCTGCACCGCTTCCTGTGCGGTGTCCCGGATCGCTGCCCCATATGAGAGCAAATGCTGCGCCGCGGCTTTGAGCTGGACCAGCATGTTGTTGAAAACCTCACGAAGAATGCCTAATTTGCCGACCCGGCTTTTCGGGCTGATTTCACTGGTTAAATCACCGGCAGCCACCTGTCCGGCATGCCTGACCAGGGTCAAAGTCGGACGGATATAGCCCCGCACATCGCTGCCGGTGTCGACCCAGTAAACGATCGCCGTCGCTGTCAGCGCGCAGAACAGCCCGATCCCAAACGCGAGCCAGTTCATCAGGTCGGTGGTCCAGAGAATAAACACGGTAAACGGGATTACCGCGGCAAAGTCAAAGATCAATGTCTGTTTCCAGTACTGTCTGATCACATTCTGTATTTCCGCGATTTCGAGGGCTTCCTGATCAGCGTCGCCCTCCGAAACGGCTGCGGCTTCGCCGACCTTGAAGCTGAACGCTTCCTGGTTCAAAGCCCCGGCCAGTTCATGGAAGTGATCCGACAGCGACCGCAGGTTCGCGGCCAGCCGGATCTGATCCTGAATCCGCCCGGCAATGCTCTCCAGGATGCCGGCGGACTGAAGGACGGCCGCACCGGTCCCGCGCGAAAGGGATTCCAGGTTCTCCACATGACCGGTTACCGTCTCCAGTTCGGCTGTGATCCTGTCCGTTTCCAGGGCGGTTTGGTCCAGATTCCGAATCACCTGATCAATCACGCCGCTGTTTTCCTCGATCGCCACCGATTGCTCCTGGGCACCGGCAGCCGCGACAGCCATCTGCGCCGCTACCTGATGCACGCTCTGCTGAATTGACTGGATCAGCCCGCCAATCCGGGCCGCAGCCTGCCCCGACTGGTCAGCCAGTTTTCGAATTTCCTGGGCGACCACCCCGAACCGGACACTCTGGTCGCCGGAGCGGGCCGCCTCAATGGAGGCGTTCAAAGCCAGCAGATTGGTCTGCTCAGCAATACTGCCGATCGATTCCATGATCCGCCCAATGGTCTGGGCCTGCTCAGATAATGCGGTAATGGCCCCGGCCATCTTTTCGATGACCTGACGGTTTGTTGCCATGCGGCCTTTCTGTTCCCTGACCGTTTCTTCCCCTTCGCGGGCTGTAACCCGGGCCGCTTCAATGACCCGGGAAACCGCGCGTACACTCTCCCCGATCTGGCCAAGATCAGCCTGTACACTGTCAACCGCGGCGATGATGCTGCGGCCAGCCGTTATCTGTTCCCGGGACCCGGTCTCAACCTGTTCCAGGGCCGCAGCGGCGTCATGCACCTGTTGGGTCACAGCACCAACCTGATCGATCAGCAGCCGCAGCGAAGCCTCCACCTGGCGCGAGCTGTCCAGCACGGTAGCCACCAGGCTGGTGATGCCCCGACCCATCCGCTGAAACGCCTTTTTGGTCGTTTCCAGCAGGTCGAAGTTGTGGCCGGACAGATCCAGGGTCAGGTCCTTTTGCGTCATCGCCTCAATAAATTCCGTCATCACAATGACCGGTTTCATGAATTTCAGGATGTTCGCCGCCAGGGCGGCAACCCCGACCAGAAAACCGGCGGCCATGGTATCAAGCCCGGCAATCACATAAGCTTTGAACGGCACGTTGACGCCGGTTACGGTCTCGTAAAGAAAGCAGAACAGGAGCCCGAACGGGAGCAGGGCAAACATGTTGAAGAAGATGATTTGAATGGAGTGATTGCGGGTGGAACGTTTGATTGCGGCTTCAGCGTTGTTTTTCATGCGATTCTCCCCTCTGCTTCCGGTCATTCAAAAACATTCTCCAGGTTTTGGGGTGAAGCAGTGCGATGCTTCGCAAATGTACCGTTCCTATTGTACCATAATCCGCGCGATATTGGGCATTTTCAGGGGAACAAGAAATCAAAAACCCGGCGGGTTTTCCCGCCGGGCCCAGCGATTGTTTATTGTAAAGCAGGGCTTTGATAAACGGAAAAGCCCCAATCCGTTTCGGTCAGTTAAATTCCGGTTCGATTAAACCGTAATTGCCGTCTTTCCGGCGATAGACCACGTTCACTTCGTCAGCCAGAACGTTGTAGAAAACGAAGAAACTGTGCCCCAACAGATTCATCTGCATGACCGCTTCCTCAACATCCATCGGCTTCAGCGCAAACCGTTTCGTGCGCGTGATTTTGAAGTGTTCGGGCTCCTCTTTGGCGCTCTCGATCTCCACCGTAACCGCCTTTTTCAGTCCGACATTGCGGTACCGGCGGTATATCTTTGTCTTGTATTTGTCGATCTGCTTTTCTAGCTTTTCAACCACCAGATCGACCGAGGAATACATATCGGTGCTGGCTTCTTCCCCCCTTAGGATGACACCGTTCAAGGGAATGGTCACTTCCACCTTGTGTTGGTCTCCCTCGACTGAGAGAGTTGCTAGGACGCGGGCGTCCTCGATGAATTTTTCGAGCTTGGAAAGTCTTTTTTCTGTGTAGTCTTTGAGCGCGTCTGTGAGTTCGATGTGTTTGCCCCGAATCTCAAACTTCATACGACCACCCTTTCCCTCGCTGGTCTTTATTATATTCTCCATTGTAACTTGAAAATCCTGCCCGGGTGAAGTTTGGTACAATCCCTAAACGGCGGGAAATGCCCGTTCAAAAAAGCGGCTCGATAATGGCAAAAGCAATCGCAGACCCCAAGGCAGGTGAAAAGGCGTTCATACGGCCGGTTTCCTGCTTTGTTGAAAACGGCTGACGAACGCCTGATTGTCATTTCTATTCGATTTATACGAGAATTTTGCTTAAGAAAGATTTGGTCCGGTCGTTCTCCGGCGCCTCGAACAGTTTGGCCGGCGGACCCTCCTCAAGCATGCGCCCTTCGTCCATAAAGATCACCCGATGCCCGACTTCCTTGGCAAATCCCATTTCATGCGTGACGACGATCATGGTCATGCCTTCGTGCGCCAGTTGTTTCATGACTTCAAGCACCTCGCCGACCATCTCCGGGTCCAGGGCCGAGGTTGGTTCGTCAAACAGCATCACGGTCGGTTTCATGGCCAGGGCCCGGGCGATCGCGACCCGCTGTTTCTGCCCGCCGGACAACTGCTGCGGAAAAACGTTGGCCTTATCAGATAAGCCGACCTTGCGCAGCAGTTCCACCGCTTCGGCCTCCGCCTCATCCTTCGATTTCCCTTTGACCTTCATCGGGCCGAGCGTGATATTCTGGAGTGCGGTCATATGCGGGAACAGGTTAAAAAGTTGGAACACCATGCCAACATGCTCGCGGACCTTCGTCAGGTTGGTCGCCGGCGAAGTCACTTCCACCCCGTCGATCACAACCCGTCCGGAATCCACCTTCTCCAGGCGGTTCAGGCAGCGCAGAAAGGTGCTTTTGCCCGAGCCGCTGGGTCCGATCACGACCAGCACCTCTTTTTGAGACACCCGACAGTTGATCTCTTTCAAAACCTGAAGATGGCCGAAGCTTTTAAAGACGTTTTCGACGATAATCACGCTGTCTTCAGCCTCCTTTCGGCATAAACCTCAAGGGCGTAGAAGATGGTATAGAGTCCAAGGTAAAACAGCGCAACCTCAGCCCACATCGGGAACGTGACATAGGTCTTGGCGATAAGCAGCTGCCCTTGGCGGGTCAGCTCGACCAGTGCGATCACCGATACGAGGGAAGTATCCTTTAAAATCGCGATGAACTCATTGATGAGCGGCGGAATCATCATCTTGAAGGCCTGGGGCAAAATGACGTACTGCATCGTTTGCCGGTAGGTGAGCCCCAATGACATCGCAGCTTCGGTCTGGCCCCGGTCGATGGACTGAATCCCCGCTCTTACAATCTCGGCCGTATACGCACCGCAGTTGACCGACAAGGCTACGATCGCGCCGAAAAAGGGATCGACCGGCCTGAACAATAACGGAAGAATTCCGAAATACCAGAGATAGATCTGTACCAGCAGCGGAGTCCCTCTGAAGAAATGAACATATCCCGAAGAAAAGCTGCGCAGCAGGAAGTTCTTTGAAAGCCGGAACATCCCCATAAACATCCCGATCATGGCGCCGATGCCAACCGAAGTCGCGGTCAGTTTGAGCGTCATTTTGGTCCCCTCGACCATAATCGGGAAAGCCTTGATCAGGTCTTCCAGTTTAATGAATTCGGCAAGCCCTGGCCACCAGATGAATAGATTTGCAAATGAAAACATGTCGAGTCCAGTCATAAGTACTCGCACTCCCCTATTCCACTAAACGAGATGGACCTTTTGGCCAATGACCTCCCGCCAACCGATCCGGGAAGATAAAAGCCGCTTTCTACACAGTAAGTGCGCGGTGGGTTGTCCCAACCGCGCACGACCAGTCGTGTTCTGTTATAAACGGTCCCCGGCCGCACTGCTTACTGCGGCATATCTCCGAAATACTTTTTGAAGATCTCGTCGTATTTGCCGTTTTCCTTGATTTTCTTCAGGCCGTTATCGACGAGCGTTTTGAATTCGCTGCCTTTCGCGAATGCGATCCCATACGGCTCCGCGGAGAGCAGGCTGCCAACCATTTTGGCTTCAGGATGCCCTTTTTTGATGTAGTCCGCGGTGACGGGCATATCGTTGATGACCGCGTCGGCGCCTTTATTCTTCATTTCAGCGAACGCGATATCAATCGTGTTGAAGGTTTTAATCACGGTGGACGGATTCTTGGCCTTGATCGATTCGGCCATGCTCGCACCGGTGGTGCCGATCTGCACCGCGACAGTCTTGCCCTTCAGGTCGTTCAGGGTCTTAATCGTATTGTTGTCAGCCGGTACCGCGATAATCAGACCGGAATTAAAATACGGATCGCTGAAGTCGACCGACTTTTTCCGCTCGTCGTTGATCGACATCGCTGAGATGGCGGCATCGATGTTGCCCGCCTGCAGCGCCGGAATCAAGCCGTCGAAACCGAGGCTGACGATTTCAATCTTGAAGCCGCCGGCTTCTGCGATCGCCTGGAACAGTTCCATGTCGAATCCGGTGAATTTGCCGTTGTTATCAACCATCTCGAAGGGCGGATAGGTCGTTTCCGAACCGACCTTGTAGACCTTGTCTTTGTTGGTGTCCGCCTTTTTGTCACAGCCGACGGCCATAAACGCCAATGAAATAACCAACAAGGCAACCAGGAAAACGCTTAAAATCCTCTTCAAAACCAGTTCCTCCTTGTGGCCGAATTTTTTAACATTATACTCCAACGGGCGTGCGCTGTCAGCAAGGATTCGACACAGATCGACTCTCCGGCTGTGGATAACTCTGTTGATAAGTACTCAAAACGGGCAATATTTGTGGATAAGTCACCGCTTGGGTGTCTGAAAACTAAGATTTGTCGGATTTCGTAGAATATGAAGGCGGGGTTTGATTCGATTTGTAGGCATTTTTTACACTGCCGGGCGAAATCGCACCGTTACGCAGTTCGCGTCCAATATTGCGGATTTTTTCCCGCATGACGGTCTCAAGCCGTTCGTACGAACGGGTAACGTCTTCAATGACCTGGCTCAGTTCCGCGATCGCTTCCACCATGGACTGGTACTCCTCCTCGGTGACGCGTTCGCGCAGTAAACTCAGCCTGATTTCCGGCAGATCCAACTGCTGCGCCAGCCGGTTTTCCATCTGGCTTCCCGATACACGCCACTCCTCCAGCCGAATCAGGTGATCCTTCTGCAGAGTCATCTGTTCCCAGAAAGTGTCCATTACCGCCGGGAATTGCTCGCCCTGAACAATATCGGTCTGGGTTTGGGACACTGCGAGGATTTTTCGATAGGTTTCGGACTGGCGCACCAGGTTGTCCACCAGTTCGCAGACCAACTGCTGCAAAAAATTCCACCCCTTTATTGCGCCAAAAGCGCCGTGGTACACCGTATAAATGAAAACGAGCCGAAAGCGTATCTTTCTATCGGCTCAATCGATCATGCGGATAACTGAATCCAATGTAACCGATTCCCGGCGAGGTTGTCACCGGGAATCTTTTCATTGATCAGCGTTTTCGGTCAAAGAAAAACGGTTCCTCGGTCCCGTTCGGCACCGAGCCCTGACCATATGCGTTTCGGGCTCTCCGGTCGTTTTCCACATCAGTCAGTTTCCGTTTGAGTTCCTGAAAATCCCGCTCCAAAATCTGGTTCGCCGCCTCATCGTTTTTCGCGATCCCGGCTGCAATCGTTAGCGTCTTTCGAAGAATCCCGTCGATCTCCGCACGTTCCGCCCCGGTCCACTCGGTTTCGGCGGTGTCAGCGATCCAATCATTGATCCCATCCACCTCGCTCATCAGATCCTGCCGCTTGCCCTGCAGGGTCAGCAGTTCAAGATCGAAGTCGGTTTTTTGACCGTGTTCAAGCAGTGCCAGTTCCTGTGCCGAGATTTCATACATCTCGACAAAGGTCTGGTGCCGCCGAACGAGCATGGTCTGAAGATCGACAAAGGAAATGTGCATGACTACCCCTTGATGTTCAGGCTTTTGAGCTCCACCGGAGCAGGTGCGGACTCTTCCGCCGGACGGGCTACGGCAGCAGCCGTGACTGAGGTCTTTCTGATCGCCTCATCCCACACCGCCCGCAGTTCGGCCAGGAAGCCCTGAACTTCCAGCACCGGTTCGACATCTTTGCGGACATTCGCCTGGACCAGCTGAAGATACATATATTCGTACAGTCCGTATAACGTCTGGGAAAGTTCGATTTCCATATTAAGACTGCACTTCAGCTCCTGAATAATGTCCTGCGCCTTCACCAGCGCATTATGGGACGCAACGATATTCTTGTCCGCCAACGCTAGTTTGGCCATTTCGAGGTTTTTAATCGCCGCATCGTAGAGCATGAGCAGCAGCCGGCCCGGGCTGGCAGTCTCAACCATTGATGTTTTATATTGGCTGTATGCATGTTGATTCGCACTCACGCTTCATTCCCCCTGCCTTCTAGTGTCACTAGATAAATTCATCGACCAAGACTCCTACCATGTTCTGAAACATGGACGCCATCTCCTTGATCTTCGAAGACAGCTCCAGCACACTGTCGGCCGGGATTTCCTTCAGCACCTTGTTCGTCGCCGCTTCGACCACCTGAACCTGCACCCGTTCGGTTGCGTCATCAACCGAAAAACGGAGCGAATGGTTCATCGTTTCCAGCACCTTGTTCACGTCCTCGACATTCTTCCTGACTTCGTCTTCGGACATTTTTGGGGCCGGGCCTTGTGCTTGGGCGGCTTTCGCAGCATCTGCCTCCTGGCGCTGCTGGATCAGCCGCTCGGGCGGTGGCGCGCTTTGCGGTCTTACCACGGGAACTGCTACGGGTTCGCTTACCTTGATATCCATTCAAATCACCTCCTTGTGATTGGAATCCTATCTGGCGCCGTCAAGCGGAATAACCGCTATTTGGCCGTACCATTCATATTGGCGACCTGCCCGCTCAGCCAGCTGGAAATCGAATTTTTATTGCTCATGTAAGATTCCATGGCGGAAAACTGTTTCCACAAGCGCGTCTTCACCATGCTAAGCCGGTTTTCAAAGGCGGTAATCGAGTTTTCAACCGTTGCGATCTGTTTGTCGATGCTCCCGCCGTCCCGGACCTTCATATTCAGTAAGCCCTGCGACTTGGTGTAACTCTTCACCAGGTTTTCAATCCGGCGTCCAAGGCCGGACTGGGATTCAACCGAGGTTCCGTAATATCGGCCGGGCTGAATGCCCAAGACCGAATTCAGCAGCCCGCCGGACATATCGGTCACGTCCAGGTTCGCCGTTCCGGACGTCGCATCATCCGCGGTAAACGCCCGCAGGATCAGCTGGTTGGCCGAATTGAGCGTTGCCTGCACATCGGTAATCCCGGCGCCGGTGATGGCTGTATTGATGTTGCTCACCAGATTCGCACTGCTATAGGTTCCTGCGGCCAGCGTGACCTTGGCTGAGGTCGATCCATTCCCGACCATGAAGTTGATCGGCACGGATAAGGTAACACTTGCAACGCTTTTCGTGCCGGTGACTTTCCCCTCCGATGGCTCAAGCCGGCTGATCAGTTTTAAGACCTTGTCCGGCGCTTCTTTCAGTGCATTCATGAAACGGCTGTTGTTTTTCAGTGCGGTCTCAATGACATCCGGATCGGTGGATGAAGTCAGCAGCTGCCCATTCAGGTTGGAATTCCAGGCGCTCCCGACACCCCCCGTGGAGATCCCAATCTCGGACAAACTCCGGTAGCCTTCGTCCCCGCCTGAAACCACCTCACCGGCGATCCGCCGCAGCGACGCATGCAGTCCTTTCACGGTGGTATCCCGGTGCATATAGTCCTGTTGAAGCAACGCGTCACGATTCGCGTTGTAAGCCGCAATATCATCGGCTGATAGGGCACTTAACTGGGATTCGGTCAAGGCCTTAAGCTCATTTTCGCGCTGATCCTGGGTCAGCGCCGCCTGGTTGGACTGTTCCATAATCGTGTTGTACTGTACGATGAAAGTCTTCATTTTTTCAAAAGCCTGGTCGGTACTCGATGAGACATCCACCGTGACGTTGTTGGAAGAAACCGCCTTCAAATTCAAGGTCAGGCCGCCGACGATATCGTCGATCGAATTCGTGCTCCGCACATAACTGGTCCCGTCCACTTCCAGCTTCGCCCCGATGCCCGGGGTGCCGAGCGCGGTAGGAAGCTGCAGTATGTCATCAGATAGGATACCGCCAACCCGGCCCAATTCCGCCATCGGGGGATAAACCAGATTGACTGCCCACAGGAAGTTGCTGGTATCGGTGGAACCGCCCAGGGTAATCACATCTTTTCCGGTTCCGTCATCCTTGGAAACCAGAGAGAACGTGTCGTTTACCGAATTGTAACTGGCGGTCACGCCGGCCGCCGAGGTGTTAATCTTTTCGATCACATCGCTCATGGTATCGCTGCTGGGATTCACATAAATGGAAACCCCGTTGATGCTGAAGATTCCGGTGCTTACCGATTTTGAAATACTCGAAGAAGCCAGGGTCACATCCAAATCGACGGTTCCGTCATTTTGGCCGGCCGTGTAGCTTCCGCCCAACCCGGAATCAAGCTTGGAAATCTGTAAGAAGTTGCTGGTATCGGTTCCCGCCCCAAGGGTAATCGACTGCCCGCTGCCTTTGGTATTTGCAGTCAGCACAAACCGGTCGTTGGTCGTATCATAAGATGCGCTTACGCCGGCCCCGGAGCCATTGATCATCGCGATGACCTGATTCACGGTCGTCGTGGCATAGTTGCTGATGGTAATCTGTTTGCCGTTGATTGAAAAGGTGCCGTTCGTCGCGCTCGTGGCCGCGGTCCGGAATCCGGCCAGAGCCAGAGTCTGACTGGTGGTCAGGGTCGTCGTGGCGACGTCCGAACCGCCGATAAAGGTCGCCGCGGTCGCAAGCTGGGTATTCAGTTCGTTCCCGCGGGTGGTTTCAATCGTCGCGGTACCGGCGGTTAATCCCATGGCCGCGGTCACGCCGACGCCGCTGATCAGCGCCCCTTCACCCCCGGTGTCGTTCTGGCCTGGCAGCGTCAAAGCACTCCCATTGATCCGCAGATAGAGGCCGGCCAGGGAGGAAGCAAAGCCCGCGTCGGTCGTATCCGTCAACGTCGTGGTGTACCCGGTCCCGGATGTGGGCGTGAATACATCGACCACGCTTGCGTCTGTGCCGCTCGCCGTACCTGAAATATGCAGGGCGCCGGTTGGCGTATCGGCGTTCACGACAATGCTGTTGCTGGCTCCTTTTACGCTGTCGGTAAAGGTGAATTGGTGTGAAGTCGAACTCCAGGCTGCCGCAACGGATGTCGCCGGAAACGCAGCGTTGATCGTTGTGGTCAAACTGGCTGCCAGGCCATCCATGGTTGTATCATTGGTCCAGTCATAGGTTCCGGCCAGCGCGGATAAATCCACAACTCGGTTCGTACCGTTGATCGTCAGGTCAATGGTATCGCCGGCCAGGATATCGACATTCGCGCTGTGTGCCGTGCTGGTGATGGCCCCGGCCGTGGCATTCGTAACGGTCAGGCTGTGCTGCCCGCCGACCGGGTCGGTTCCGGCTATGGTCGTCACATCAGCCGGGCTGCTGAAACCGAGTGCCGCCGCCGCGCTGCAGGTGGAACTGACACTCACCGACTGCTGAGAACCGGCGAATTTGGTTCTTAAAAAGAATTGGTCAACACCTGCACCCGCATCCGTGACCAAAACCTCGAGGTAATCTACATTCTGGGTGCCGCGGGAGAGGTTCAGCGCCTCGTTGATTTTGGTCTGCATATCGCTGGCGACCGCAGTCATCGTGGTCGAGTCCTGGGTGGCATCCGCAAGGGATACCGTGACGGTCGTGCCGCTGTAGGTCACTGTAAGCGAATTACTGCCAGAGCCGATGTTCGACGCGATGGTGCCGGCGGGGGCGCCTTCCGCATCCCGCCCGATCAAACCGGCCGGCGTCCCGATCTGGGCTCCGGAAATCCCGGTCAGCCCTATCGTATTCGCCGGATTATTGGAAACCCTTGGGGATAAAACATTGCTGGTAATGCGGGCCGCCCGCGCCAGCTGGTCCACGCGGACGGTATGGCTGCCGTTAACAGCGCCGCTTCCTGCGGTGGCAGTCAGAATGGTTTGGTCGGAAGACGTCACCGTCTTGCTTTCATAGGCGGTAGCGAGGCGCAGGTCAAAAGCGGCATTCTGCAGCCGCATCAATGACATATTGAAGTTCTGCAGTGCCGTTTTCTGCAGTTTATAGTTGTTCTTTTTGCTGTAGAGTACGTCACCGGTTGCCTGATAGGTGCTCATCATTTTGGCGATGACGGATTCCGTATCCATGCCGGATACCATCCCGCTTAACGCCAGTCCACCCACGCCGCTGACTGCCATAGGTCAAACCCCCTTTAGAAAGAGGACATAAAAATCCCGACACATATTCATATTAAATATCGGTGCCGGGCCTTGAAAACTTTAGTTGTGAATTGGATTTTTAACCGAATTTGAATGATAAAACTTTCTCAATGACATATTCCAGCTGTGCTTCAGTCAGTTCAGGGAACATTGGCAGGCTGATTTCCCGTGCATAGAATTGTTCCGACAATGGAAAATCACCCCACTGATACCCATAATGCTTCCGGTAATACGGGTGCAGGTGAATCGGGATATAGTGCACCTGCACCAAAATTCCGTTTTCGCGCAGGTATTCAAAAAACCGCCGGCGGTAAGCGTTCTCCGCTTCAAACCCGGCTTGGCGAGCTCCTGGTTCCGGGGAACTGACCTGAATTGGATACAGGTGATAAGCGTGTTTTCCACCGGCCGGGGCCATCGGGGTTCCGATTCCCGGACAGTCCCGAAACGCCTTGTCATACCGCCGGGCAATCCGGTTCCGGGCTGACACAAATTCGTCCAGCCGGCTGAGTTGGGAACTTCCCAGCGCGCACTGGATATCGGTAATCCGGAAATTGAATCCCAGTTCCTGCATTTCGTAATACCAGGGCCCGTGGTTTTCCTGAAGCAGCTCTGGGACGCGGGTAATGCCGTGGCTCCTGAAAAGCCGAAGCCGATCCGCCATTTCGTCAGAATTGGTAACGATCATGCCGCCTTCGCCGGTGGTGAT
Source organism: Solirubrobacterales bacterium (assembly GCA_050258755.1). Taxonomy (GTDB): domain Bacteria; phylum Bacillota; class Syntrophomonadia; order Syntrophomonadales; family DTU052; genus JBLMZI01. Next base: position 240,779 of record JBLMZI010000002.1, read on the forward strand.
ATGCTTAACCGGGTGGAAGCTGAACATGGTCATATCCGCTTCCAGGCCAACTTTTTTCCCGTTTCGTTCCGCGCCGAGCGCGTGGGCGGCGTCTTCAATGATGAGCAGCCCATGCCGGTCCGCGATGCGTCTGAGCTCGGGCAGGTCCACCGGATAACCGGCGTAATCAATCGGTGCGATTACTTTCGTGCGCTGGGTGATCTTCGCTTCGACAGCCTTCAAATCCAGGCAGGATGTCGCCGGATCGATGTCCGCAAAAACCGGCGTCGCCCCGCAGTACAGTACGCCATTTGCCGTTGCCGCGAAGGAGAGCGGGCAGGTAATCACTTCGTCGCCCGGCCCGATCCCGGCCGCGAGCATTGCGGCATGCCACGCCGAAGTGCCGCTGTTGAACGCCACCGCATGACTTGCCCCGCAGTAATCGGCCACTTTCTTTTCGAAGGCATCGATATTGGGACCCTGGGTCAGCCAATCGCCGCGCAATACCTCGGCAACATGCAGAATATCTGCTTCATTGATCGACTGCCGACCGTATGGGATTGGTTTCATCATCAACACTCCAATTAATTGGTCCAGTTTTCCTTCACCAATAGGCGCCCGACCAAATCATTCCAATCATTAATGCGGGGTTTCAACTCGTACTCCAATAAGTCCCCGATCAGCACGGTATCTTTGGATTCCAGCGCGCCCATGATCCGGCTCAGAATCTGATTGGTATCATCGGTCTGTTCAATCAACTTCACCAGATAAGGACTCTCTTCATCCTCAATATTGTTCTTGATCCCCCGAAGGTTTTCGAAATGATAATCAAGTTTTTCCAGAATAGTGATCAGTTCATCATATCCGCCCTGGCTAAAGCGAAACTTATCAACTGCCTGGTCAACCAGCTCCAGCAGCCCGATAAACGCTTTCTTCATGTCTTTCAGTTTCTTCTTGTCTGTACTCACACCGAACCCTCCACTTCCGATTTATTGCCCGGGCTGTTAAATCGCTTCGCGGTTGGCCTCGATCCAGGTTTTGGTTCGGGCCAGCCCTTCCTCCAGGGAAACCTTTGGCTCCCATTTGAGCATTTCCGCAGCTTTTTCAAAATCGCACAGCAACTTCATGATTTCCGCCTGGGGGTGAATATGCTGCACGTGAGTAATCCGGGATTGGTCGCCGGCCGCCACCAGAAAGGCCAGGTCGTTAATGGCGATATCCCTGCCGAGACCGGCATTCAAAATGTGTCCATCGCATTCGGGCGTCATCCCGGCCTGAACCACAAAACGGGCACAATCTTCCGCATAAAGCAGGTCGCGCGTCTGGGAACCGTCCCCGTAGATCCTCAGGTCAAGACCATCCAGGAATCGTTTGATGAAAACCGCGACGACCCCGCCTTCACCGCCGGATTTCTGAAAGGGCCCATAGGTGTTGAAGGGCCGAACCACAACGGTTGGCAGGCCATAAGCGTGGTAGTATGAGAGGGTTAGGGCTTCTCCGGAAAGCTTGCTGGCCGCGTACGGGGAGGCCGGCTTCACCGGGTGGGTTTCGGCAATGCCGGTTTCTTCCAGACTGCGCTCGTAGACCATGCAGGTTGACATGAAGACCACCTTGCAGCTTCGTTTCCGGCATTCTTCCAGCACGTTAAACGTTCCAATCACATCGTTTTCAAAGGTTGTCCGCGGGTCATCGATGGAATCCTGTACATTGATGCTTGCCGCCAGGTGATAAACGACCTTAAATGGCTCCGTTTGCTCGGAAAATAGCTCGCCCAAGGCCTTCACATCCTTAATGTCTCCTTGAACAAACTGAAACCGTTTCTGCCCGGAAAATTCTTCGATGTTCAGCATCCGGCCATTGGACAGGTCGTCAAACGCAACCACCGAATGCCCTTGATCCAGCAGGCATTTCACCACCCAGCGTCCAATAAACCCGGCTCCGCCGGTCACTAAAATCTTCATTCTCTTCCTCCGCCCGTTCAATCTACTGCTGCATGCACTCGACGCAAAGCAGGCTTTTCACACCGGCCGGCGCAAGCGCTTCGCCTTCCTGGGACGTATATTTCCCGATTGACGCCTTTTTCACGTCCTGCTTTGCCGCCATCCACTGGACCATATCACATTCAAACGGCAGCACGACAAACATGTCTTCCATCTCAACCGTTCGATTGCTTTCGTCCTCGGTCAGCAATTCCTCGAACATCTTCTCGCCCGGCCGAAGGCCAATCACTTTGATCGGTACCTCTTTACCCATGATGTCGATCATCACTTTGGCAACATCGCCAATTTTAACGATGGGCATTTTGAACACAAAGGTTTCTCCGCCGAAGGAGACTTCCAGGGCTTTGAGCATCAGGTCGGCAGCCCGGCCGGCGTTCATAACAAACCGCGTCATTTCCGGATCTGTGACCGTCACCGGTCCGCCTGCCAGGATCTGCTTTTTAAACAATGGGATTACTGAGCCGCGGCTGTTCAGCACATTGCCGAACCTGACCGAGAGGAATTTGATGTTCCGCGGTCCTTTATGCAGATCGGCCGCGGCAATCAGCCGCTCGGCCAGCAGTTTGGTCGCCCCCATGGTATTGGTCGGCCCGGCGGCCTTGTCTGAACTGGAATACAGTACCGCCGACACACCGCTTTCAATGGCGCATTCAATGACGTTCTGGGTCCCGATCACGTTGGTTTTCACCGCTTCAAACGGGTTGTATTCGCAGGCCGGCACATGCTTTAAGGCGGCCAGGTCAAACACGACGTCGATATCTTCCATGGCCCTGCGCAGCCGGTCCATGTCGCGCACGTCGCCAAGCAGGAACCGGACTTTCCCCATGCTGTACGAGGGTTGTCCCGCCATTTTCCCCTGAATGCTCAACTCGGACTGCATCACGAACTGTTTATGCTCATCCCGCGAAAAGACCCGGATAACCGCGGGATCCATGTCCAAAAGCTTTTGAACCAGTGTTTTCCCGATGGTCCCGGTTCCGCCGATGACCAGAATGTTTTTCCCTTTTATGCTGTCCATGCGCTCATCCCTCTCCGTCCCAGTGGTTGTTCATTCCCGCTGAAAAATGCGGCTATAAGTTCAGATGGCAGACCACCGTATTATAGGTATCGTGAATTTCAAAGAATTCTTTGACGCTTTTCGACACCGCTTTCTCACAGAATGATCCTGGCAAGAAAGGAAGGCCCTGGCCGGTAGAAAAACCTGGCCAGGAACCATTTTGCGCGTGTTTCAATTACCGAAGCCTTCGGGGCAGAATTCAGTTCCGATCCGATTAAACCAGGGACCAGTCAAACGGCGTTCCCCGCTCGATATCCCGGCTGGCCTTCATCCCAAGGACATTGGGAAGGTAGCGCGGATGCAGCCCGTATCCCGGACGGATCGAACGAACGTTTTCTTCAGTAAACACTTCGCCGGCCTTGACATCTTTGACTACAAACAGGGAGCGCCGGAATACTTTACTCTTGGCTTCCCGTTCGTTGATCCCGTAGTGAACCATTCCCAGGGCCTTTTCGGTTATACGGATGGCGTCAATCATCGCCTTCATTTCATGCGGTTCCAGGGAAAAGGCGCTGTCCGGGCCCGGAATAGCGCGGGATAGGGTAAAGTGCTTTTCAACAATGCAAGCGCCAAGGGCCACGGCCGCAACTGGCACCGAAACACCCAACGTATGATCCGAAAGCCCGACCGGCACACCAAACGCTTCCGCAAGATGGGGAATAGTACGAAGGTTCATTTCTTCCGGCGGAGCTGGATAGGCACTGGTGCATTTTAACAGCGCGATCTGATCCGTGCCGCCAGCGCGGGCGGTTAGAACCGCTTCTTCGATTTCGCCAAGCCTTGCCATACCGGTTGAAATAATCAATGGCTTGCCGGTGACCGCCATTCTATGAATCAAATCGATGTCCACATTTTCGAAAGACGCGATTTTGTGAATTTTAACGTCCAGGGATTCGAGAAAATCGATCGCGGTGGAATCAAATGCAGTCGAGAAAAAGTCCAGGCCAAGCTGTTCCGCCTGCCGCTTAATTTCACCATGCCACTCCCAGGGCGTGCAGGCTTCGGCGTACAAATCGTACAGGGTTTTATTGTCCCAGAGTGTCCCCCCGCCGATTCTAAACTCGGGCCGATCACATTGAATCGTCAGCGTCTCCGGGGTATAGGTTTGCAGTTTGATGGCGTCGGCCCCGGCTTCTCTGGCAGCTTTCACAAGATCCAGGGCCTGTTGTAGGTCCTGGTTATGGTTCGCCGAAATTTCCGCAATGATATATACCGGTTCCCCGGGGCCTACCTTTCGGCCCCCGATTTCAATCCAGGAACGCATGAATACTCCCCCTCCCGCTCATTGGTTCGGTTCGTCCTCATACTCCAGCCGGATGCTCACATACACCCGCCGGCCGTTTTCCGTGAAATAGGTGTTTTTATATGGCGGAAAGGTCCGCCCCCGCAACAGATCCACCAATTCCCGGCCCTGGTACTGCCGGTCCAAATCGATCCGGTCAAGGGGTTCCAGATCCTTCAGATAGTGCACTGATCCGGCCCCCGGTTCCTGCGGCACGGCTGTGATTTCGCCTCGTTTGAATGCCGGCCAGGTTTCCCGCAACAAGACCAGGGCGGCCTCTTCGAGTTTGGTATAAAGAGTTTTCGCGGTGTCGACCGGCTCGGTGATTACGGTTTTCTGCGCGATAACACTGCCGGTGTCCACCCCTTCATCAATGTAATGAAGCGAAACACCAGCCGGAGTCCCCTCAACAATACTCCATACATCCGGGTTTGCGCCGCGGTTGTACGGCAGCAGCGATGGATGCAGATTGATCACCCCTTGTGGAAACATCGCCAAAAGTTCGGGTTTCAAAATGTATCCGAAGTACACCGAGAGCCCCAGATCCGGTTTCAGGGCTGCGATCGCCGCTCGGATTTCGGGCCGGTTGATTTCTGCGCCGGAAAAGATACGCTCCGGTGGAACCGCCGCGCCCGCGATGATTTCCGCTCCAAATTTGCGCCGGTTTTCGGGATGAATCACCAGCCCCGCGATTTCTTCCCCCTGCTCCTTGAGCCATTGAACCGCCTGCCAGCCGACCCGATTATTGACCAGTGCGATGATTCTCACAGGATTCCCTCCTCATAGTCAAGCAGCGCCTGAATCACCCGTTCTGGTCCTTTCCCGTCAACCAGACGCCGCCCGGCTTCGGACATTTCCCGCCGCTTTTCGGCATTGTCGATCAAAGCCTGTATCCTGGATACCAGTTCGCCTTCCGTTACCGATTCATGCCAGCCAAGATTCACAGTACACCCGGCCATCTCGGTTCTTCGGGCGATCTCGGTTTGATTGTCAGCCCGAACAATGGTTAAGGCCGGAAGCCCCATAAAGGCCATTTCCCACAACGTGGAACCGGCCGCCGCGACAGCCAGATCGGCCCAGGCCATCTGACTTGGCATATCGGCCAGATACCGTTCAACAGTTAATCCGGGAATCGCGGCCTTACGGGCGAATTCCTCCAATTCGTGGTAACGGGGATTATTCCCGCCGCCAAGCAGGACGGTCTTCAATTTGTTCTGACGCGTCAGTTCCTGCAACGCGGTCATGGTTTTCAGGGCGAGTTCGGTGGCATCACCGCCGCCCAGTGTGATCAGCAGTTTACCAGCCGTTTCGCCGGTTTCCCGGTGCCCATCCGCCCATTGGGAAAACTCATGCCGGAGTAAGGCATACCGGGTTCCCAGCAGCAATTTTGTGTCCGGTCTGGTCTTATACTGAATATCGACGGCATGGAGGTTTTGGTTCAAAATCAGATCAACCCGATATTCGGGAAGGTGTTTCATATCGTCAATCAAGAGAATGCGGTTCCCATTGCGGGATAATCGTTCCAGGTAAATGGAATCGAAGTGATAACCGTCGAGGACAACCCATGAACCGGAGAAGTCCTGAATGATTGCCATTGTTTTTTCCAGATCGGCTGGATGCGGATAGACATCGTCCAATCGATGGACGGCAAATCCCTCCCCAAGCAGTTCCTCAACCAGGGACGGACTCTGTTGGGATGTAATAAAAACTGCCTGTCCTCCCAACTGCCGCCAGGCTTGCGCCAGTGCGCGGCAGCGGGTGATGTGCCCCGAGCCCATCTGCGGGGTGGCATCGGCTCGAATGATTAAGGTGCGTTCCCGCACCTGATTTGGATTGTACTGCAATCTAATCGCGCCTTTTCCCAAAAAATACGAGATGAAGCCGGATTACGCCTTTTGCTGTACATGCGCATTCAGTCCGGCTAATTCCGGGTGTTGTTCAAGCAGCCGTAAGACTGCTTCATATTCAAAGTAACTGTTCCCTTGGTAGAGCCGCTGATATATGGCCTTGATAAAGGCCCAATCGTCGCTGGTGTCAAGCGTCCATCGATAGCGGGAACAGTCGATTGGTGAAGCCAGATTGAAGGCCGGAAACCGTTCCGGATGGTTCCGTATAAAAGGGGTCACGTGTTCCCGTTCATCCGGAAGCCGCGCGTCGCGCCAGGCCGTTTCAAGGGCAGCAAATGAAAAGACTTCGGTGTCGAGTCCTCTTGGGAAGGATCTTTCTCCGATGTTGCTGACATATGAATAGGCGCCGCGCGAATAGGCGTCAATGACGGAATCGGTAATCACCGGATCGATCAGCGGGCAATCGGACGTAATGCGGACCACCAGGTCCGCATTACTCTGGGAAGCTGCCTGATAATATCGATCCAAGACGTCATCCTGGCTCCCGCGGAAGACCGATACGTTCGGATGATAACCGTCGATCGTTTTTACAATAACATCGTCTCCCGGTTCCACGGTGGTCGCGATGACGATCCGGTTGATGTGCCGGGATTGTAAAACCCGGTCAATAACATGATAGATTACCGGGCGGCCGCATAAATCGAGCAGCACCTTACCCGGGAGCCGGGTTGAACCCATTCGCGTTTGTATGATGGCAACAACATTCTTGGACACTTAAACAGCCTCTCTTTTCTTTTTGGGCCAGGCGCCAGGTTATTCCCCGCTCCTATTGTCGCCCGGTTCAAAATCATAAGAGACATCCTGAACCAATCCAATCTCCCGGAACCATTTGACCAATTTCAGCAGCAGGACGTCATTGTAACGCCGGGCTACAATTTGGGCACCAAATGGCAGCCGGTTGGGCCCCGTAAATACCGGCAAGTTAATCGCTGGCAGATGACACATGGTCCAGACCAGACACGAGTCGGGCTTGTCAGGGCTGGCAAGGCCTTTGGGCGCCTCCCCGGAAGTTGACAGGGTTATGATCGCGTCATATTCCTCCATCATTCGGTCAATCTTTTGAATCAGACTGTTTTGCTCCGCCAAGGCTTCCAGATAATCCTGCAGATTGGTCTGGTTGCCGCGGCTGATGATTTCGTAAATCACGTCACTAACCAGCGATTTTTGCTGGTATTCGTTTTTAAAGTAATAAGCCAGGGTCCGGTCATAGATCACCTGATGGGCCTCGTGAGCCCTGTCAAATTCGGGATCAAGATTGACTTCCTCCACGACGATGCTCTTCTCGCCGGCGATTTTTTTGGCGTAATCGAGCAAGGCCTGGCGTGCATATTCTTCGGCACAGTCCCATTTGGGCCCGCGCACCAGCGCAATCCGCCAGAAATCGCGTTTGGGACTCTGGCGTTTTTCATCATGCAGCAGTTGATAACTGATGGGGTAGTCTGTGCCTTCCACCCGGACAATGTGGAAGATCAATTCCAGATCATCCACACTCCGGCTGAAAAATCCGATAGTATCTAGCGAATCAGTGGTTTTTAATACCCCAACCCGCGGGACCAGACCGAACGATGGTTTATAGCCATAAATACCGCAGTAACTGGCTGGTCGCATGGTCGAGCCGGCCGTTTGGGTTCCCATCGCGACCGGAACCATGGAAGCAGCAACTGCCGCTGCCGAGCCGCTGGAGGAGGTTCCGGGTGAATATGCGTGGTTATGCGGATTGGAAGTAATCTCGTTGTAATGAACTGCAAACTCAGCCGTCACGGTCTTACCAAGCATGATTCCGTCCTGCAGCCGCAGTTTGGAGACAACCCGAGCATCATTCCCCGGGGTGAAGCCTTCCCAGATCGGACTGCCCATTGCAGTCGGCATATCGAAGGTATTGTAAATATCCTTGATGCCAACCGGAATCCCCCAGAGCCGTCCCAATGCTTTCCCCTGCGCGATGCTTTCATCAAGCTTACGGGCTTGATATCTCGCGCCTTCATCGTTCACAAAGGTCCAGGCTTTGATGCCGGCATCGAGTTTTTCAATCTGTTTAAGACTGCTGTCGATCAGTTCCAAAACCGATATTTTCCGATTTTTGATCATTTCTATTGCCGTGTTGGCGGTGAGTTTGTTCAATGCCTGCTCCATCTTTCAGCACCTCCGTTCACGCGTTATGGCAGCTCCCTGGCTTTTCCGTTCCGGTGGGATTTCATGATATCAATGACTTCTTGCTCGCTATATCCAGTGATTCTTAAATATTCATCCAGCGCGTTGGGGCGGACCGGATCATGTTTCTTCGCCAGTTCGCAGCCCTCTTCACGGGTCAGCAAGCCAGCCCTCACGTCGACACTGGTGTGGAACGTCGCCCTTCCATAACCCCGCTTCAGAAAGCAGGTATAGTCATGGACACCCGCCATTTTGCACTCCACGCTCTTATAACCTTTATAGGTTCCTTCTACAACGTCTTCTCTCCAGCCGTAGTAATCGCGGACAAATTCCATCTGTCGTTCGTCGTCCCAGAACATGTAGTCCCCGAGATGAATGCCGATAACCCCGACGGATTCCAATTCCTCAACGGTGGGCAGCTGGAAGCAGACCAGGTCTTTCATTGTAATGTCTTCATTGACCATGTCATGGGCGTAACATTTGGCCGATACCTTGGTAAAATAGTCCCGGTCGAACTTGGTCACCGGGTTAAAGTAGCTCGCCCGGCCCGAAGACTCGGCGACCGACTCGCCCCAAATCAGGAGCGGGATTTTAAACTTCACGGCAATATGGAGTGGAAATGATCCAACCCCGGCGTGGCAATGCCAGCACGAATCCCCAATTTTCTGAAGCGATTCGCGGGCGAGATTGTTGACCAGTTTTCGGTTCGGTGTGTACATGATGTGATCGACATTGAACTGTTCCAGCGCATTCCATAGGTTGTAACGGCCGGTATCGGAATACCAATTGTGGCTGAAGGTAACGGCTAGCGGCTTCATCCCGTAGACCTGGGTCATTACATAAAGCTGGAACGTACTGTCTTTCCCCCCACTAATTGGCACAATGCAGTCATAATTGTCCCCGGCCAGGCTTTTGTAGTGTTCAAGCGTCTTCCGGAGTTCCTTTTCCCGGGCAACCCAATCAATATGCATCTTCTGCTCGGCTGACTGGCAGGCTTGACAGATCCCCATTTCGTCGAAAATAATGCCTTCCGTGGTTTCCGGCATTAAGCACCGGGTACAGTAATGAAGTTTTCCGTCATACATAGGTTTTCCATACTCGGACATCGTCGGTTACCTCCTTGCCTCCCACTCGGAACGCAGCAAACCATATTCAATGATATCGACATACCGATTGTTTTTGTATGCCGCCTGCCGCCGGGTACCTTCCGCAGTGAATCCCAGCCTTTCGGCTAATTTTCGCATTGGAATGTTTTCGGCGGTCGTTCCGCAGGTAATTCGATGCAGGTTTAAAGCCTGAAAGCCATGGTCGATCAATAATTGTCCCGCTTCGCTACCAATGCCTTTTCCCCAGGCATCCTTGTCACCGATCAGAAACCCCAAATCAGCGGTACGGTTGATGTGATGAATCTCCTGGAGCGCTAGATTGCCGACATGCTGATCATCCGATTTCCGGATGATCGCAAGGACCAGCGCATCTTGGGTATGCTGCGCATAATGAACGAACTCCCGGGCCCGGGCCTGGGGATAGGGATAAACATGGTGCGAATTGAACCGGCAGACCTCGGCGTCATTGAACCAGGTCCAGTAAGGGCCTTCGGCATCCGATTCCACCAGGCCTCTGAGATAAATCTGTTCGCCTTCTAAAAAAACAACTTTATCCAATAATCTCTCCCCTGTTCTCCCAAACTTTCACAAAGGCAGCCGCGACATCATCCAAATCCTCCCGCTGCAGCCATGCGCCCATTAATTCGTGATAAAACAGCTCTTCCTCATACAGTCTTTCAACGGTGGGACAGATTCCCTTGGCGTAATTTACGGACCCGGAATAGAAGCCGCAGCGGAACGGGCAGCCCATGGATCCATAAGCAATCTGCTGCTGGAACATGGGGAGAAGGTACAGCGGCTTCACATACCCGCAGCCGATTTTAACCCCTTCGTCCTCACGCATTTCGTTTGGAGCCAATTCGGCCTTGACCACCTCGATAAAACGGTCCCGATGGATTCCGGTAACCGCCGCGTCGTATTTCACCGCGTGCACGTAAAAAGAATGCTTGCACCCGGGTCTGATTTTCGCGGGTTCGAGGAATGGCAGCTGCCCCAATTGGTCCGATAAATACTGAACATTCCTGATCCTTTTATCGAGCAAATCATCCAGTTTCTTTAGCTGTTCGCGGGCGATCGCGGCTTCGATCTCGGTCATCCGGAAGTTGAACCCGATCATATTGACCAGGTTGGTTTCACCTTTTGGACCGACAACCGACTCGGCATGGTTCCGAATCAACCGAACCCGTTCAGCCAGTTCGTCGTTGTCGGTCGCGATCATTCCGCCTTCACCGGTATGAATATGCTTATGGTAGTTGAGCGAAAACACCCCAATATCCCCCAGGGTTCCGGCAAAACGGTCATTATACCGGGCGCCGGGTGCCTGCGCGGCATCTTCAATGACTAGAAGCCCGTGCTTTTGGGCCAGCGCGTTGATCCGGTCCCGCTCATAAGGCTGTCCAAAGATGTCGACGATGACGATGGCTTTGGTTCGTTCCGTGATGCGTGATTCGATCGATTCCGGGCTTAAACAGAAATACTCCGGTTCAAGGTCGGCGAAAACCGGCACTCCGTTGAATACAATCACCGATGTCACCGAAGCCGACATGGTGTATGGACATACGATCACTTCATCGCCGGGGCCAATGCCGGCCGCGCCAACGGCGCAGTACAAGCCGGAAGTCGCCGAATTCACCGAAATGGCGTGCTTCACGCCGTAATATGCGGCCCACTCTTTTTCCAGGGCTTGTACCTCCGGACCGCCATAAAAGTCCTTGTGCCAGGCGCCAAGATACTTTGATAAAACACCGCTTTTCACGACCCGCAGAGCGGCTTCCTGTTCCGCCTCCCCGATCGTTTTATAGGCTGGGAACAGCCGTGTTCTTACTTTTTCCCCGCCATGAATGGCTAATTTGGACATGCTAATCCCTCCAATATATGAACTGTTTTGCGGATGGCGCCATCGGCAATCCGCCATTCCGGGCATCGGTAGGTCCCAGCAGCAACCGCATCCAGAAACGACGCCAGCGCTTCAGGCGACCGAAGCGAAGAAAGAATATTCAAGTGATCCAGAATAAACGGGTTATCCCGCTTCAAGCCCACCATCAGGCTTGCTGTCGGAATACCCATCACCACCGATTCCAGCAAAAACATCGAAGACAAGCCCAGAATCAGGTCTGCGGTTTCGCCAACCATGCTCTGGTCGAGATCACGCATTTCGATGATCTCGAAATCCATAGCGGACTGATCGTTCCAAACCTGGTATTTGCCGGTTTCATCCCGCGGATGGAGTTTGGCGATCAGGCGAATGGAACGGCCGGTTCTCGCCTGCCAACCGCGCAGGGCCTGAACCACGGCATCAAAGCTCGTGTATTCGTTAAATCCCCAGTAAGCAATTGCCGCTTCCGGCCCCCCATAATCCAGGCTGACCGGCTCGGAAGCAAACAGGACCGTGAGCAGATTACCCGGCGTCCCCTTGCGGTCTCGATCCCCGCGGCCGCCATGCCGGGCAGCGATATACTCCAGGTAGGGATGCCCGCTCACACAAATCCGGGCTTCCGGAATCCCGCCCGCAATCATGATCCTGCGGGCTTCATCGTCCATGGTCAGAATCCGATTGGGAATTGACGCTGGACTATGTTTTGGCGCTTCACTCATGGAACCCGGAGGGATAAAACGCTGACTGACATTCATCCACTGATCCAGGATCGCAGCCGATGGAACATCCATGCAGCCTGCGATCCGCCAGATTTCGCGTTCAGCGTTTCCCTGCGCGCTTGTTCCCGTGACCACAACATGAGGCTTCCAGGATGCCAAAAATTTTTGTATGGTCTCAGGCTGATCGAACACAAAGTACTGCTGATAGGCATGTGCCTCGGCCCCAACCTCAGCGTATCGCTTCAAGGCTAGGTCGGTTCCAAGAAGCAGCACTGTATGGCCGGCATCCCGCAATCCTTGTGCGGTGATTCCGACCACATTCGCTCCGCCTGGATCGTTGGCAAAAAGAAAAAACCGGCTCATCGGGCCCTCTCCCCGACCGCCGCGCACTGTTTCATGGTACGCACCGCATCCGCGAGGTCGCACTGGATCGCCGCGGCACCGGTTAAATACGCATAGAGGTTGTCATAGGCACTGGCCATGGCGGTGCCCAAACCGGTCAATACCGGCTTGCCCGGCAGCAATTTTCGGTACCCGGCAAAGCGGGCATCCTCGTGAACCTGATAGGATTCCAGCGAAAAACCGGCATCGGCAATCCGAAGCCGGTGGTTTTCAAAACAGAGATCCGCTTCAAAAACCGTATACTGACGACAATCCACCGGATTGAAAAGAATCGTCTGATCCCCGTCAAAGGTCACGGCCAGCCGCAGACTGGGATCGTCTTCGTAACAGTCCTCGATCTGTCCCAGGACCTGGCAGCCGGTTACATCGCCAAACCAGTGCAGAAACAGGTTCATCCAGTGGGACCCGTTGTGAACAAACCCCTTGCCGTAAAGGGCCTGCCCGGCCAGGAGCCTGCCCCATTTCCCAGCACGAATGTTCCCCCCGATTTCCACGAATTCGGAGACATAGCGGCGGGAGTAATTGACCGCGAGCGCTTTCTTTTTCGCGCGATATAGCCTTTCGATCTGCTCGGATTCCGCCACGGTTTTGGTCAGGGGTTTTTCAGCAAAAACCAGCTGGAGCGGCCGGTCAGCGAGATCCAACAGCAGCGGAAAATGGGCTTCATCGGCTGCCGCGACCGCTGCGATATCGATCGGCCCCGCTTGAAACGCTTCGTCCACACTCTGAAACGCCTTTGACTGCCAGAGACTGGCCGCTTCTTCAGCGGCCTTTTGATCAGTGTCCACAAAGCCGGCCAGCTGAAAGCCGGGATGCAGCGAAACCGCGTGGGCATGGGTCAGCACCTCCGCACTTCCCGGAGAATCAAAAAAGGCTGAGATTCTCCCAGCCCCGATGATAAGCACCTTAAAAGGGCTATTGATGGGGTGTTTTCCGTCGTACATTCGAAATGATCTCCAACAATTCAGGTTTTCGCAGCAGCAAACCGACCACATCTCCGGCGGAAAAATCCGGATTTCCCGGATAGAGCTCGTCATAGATGGCCTGGATCAGGCGGTAATCTTCCAGCGTATCCAACGTGATTTCCATTTCCGGATGATGCAGGTCCGGCGGCGCGGTCCAGTTGACCAGCCGGAAGGTCTCCGGATGGTGATAGATATACAAAGATACATGCTCATGGTCCTGCTGGTCATCGGTCAGCTGGTTGACCCGGTCCAGAACGGCCACCGGAAAGACCTGGGTATCAAAGCCACGCGGAAAGGTCCGCTCAATAATATTGGCGGCATAATCATACGTGCCGGAATAGAACATTTCGATCAGATAATCAACATGTCGCCAGTCGATCACCGGGCAGTCCCCGGTGATTTCCACGATGATGTCCGCCTTGGCCGATTTTGCAGCTTTCAAGACCCGCAGCAGCACATCCTCCTCGCTGCCGCGGTAATACGTACAGCCTATTTCCCGGCATAACTCTACGATCGGATCATCGGTTGCGTTTACGGTGGTCGCCACCACCACATCGTCCAGATAGCGGCTTCGCTTCAAGCGTTCAACGATCTGCTGCAGCGAAGGCTTTCCGGCCAGATCCATCAGCACTTTCCCGGGCAGTCTGGAGGACGTCATCCGGGCTTCGATGGTCGCAACGATTTTCTGATCCTGCTTGAACACGGCTATTACTCCTCCGTATCCGGACTTTCGATGGCTTCCAGCACCAGTTCCGCCTGGGCCTCGTCCTTGGCTTCTTCAAAGCGCAGCACAACCCGCTTGCCTTCAAAGGCGATGACCGGCGCACCCGACGCGTAGTCCACAACATATTTGCCGTTGGTCGTTTCAAATTCCAGGTGCACACCCAATTCGCTGTCGCCCGGTCCGGAAAGGGTAATATGCTCTGGACTGGAAGGATCCATAAACCGGTCTCCAACGAGAAAAATGTGATCAGGGACCATCTCATTGGTCAGCGCATCGGCCGAACTGTGATACTCGATCACCTTGCCCGCAGCCTTCAACTGTTCATAGTAAGCTTCCTTGTCCGCGTCCTGCTCGCCATTTTGGAACAGGACCAACCGGGTGTCCCCTGCCGGGGTATAACGCTGAAGATCCCGGATCTCGAGCATGTCCTCGGTAACATAATAGGCTGCATCCTTTTCGAAGCCGTAGTAGGGCTGCATTTCGATAAAAATACGCACCTTGGAGCCGTCGTCAGCCTGAAGCCAGCGTTTTTCCATTCTTCTGCCCACTTCCGAAATCTCGGATAACGTTACGCTCAGCGGGGCATTGTCGCTGATGATCAGACCGAAGGTGTGCGGCGCGAACCGCTGGCACATCCCGAGAATGTGCCCGCCATCCGCCGCACCGTAAGCGTAGACCCTTGACCAATTCAGCGTGATGTTGTCCTGCAGGCAGAGCTGCTTGAGCACCCCGAGGCTCCACAGGCAGTCGATTGCCTGAATATATCCAAAATCGTGGCAGTCTTTCCAGACTTCAAAGGTCCGCAGTTCGTTGACCTTGATCCCATGAACGGTTAAATCCTGCCCGTTAAAGAGCTTCATGATCGGGCCGGGATTGGATGGCGCCTCAGTTGGCTGCATCTCCGGCGGAAGCATCTGCCGCAGTTGTTCCATGGTTTCCACCGAAACCGTATATTCCCCGGATCCTGGTTTAACCCGCCATCCCGCACCGATATAGTTCAACCCGAGACAAACCAGATTGTACCGTTCCGCCAGCGAAGCCCGAAGGTTTCGCCAGTATTCCGCATCGGCCATTCCGTCGCTTCCCTGAATCACCAGCATAATTCCGGTATCCGGAGTGATGCCGGCATCAGGCGCCTTGATGTACATGACAAATTTCCTGCGATGACCAAATTCGTTCGGGTGACCATTCACTGTGTACTGTTGTTCAATTTCCCACATATTATTGCTCCTGTTGTATTGGTTTAGAATAATCGCTTTCAATTTCCGCGCAGATTTCGCGCAGTGTGTACATACAAATCTCCGCAGATTGCTTCAGGTTTTCATAAAACTGCTTACAGATTTTTTTAAAGGCATCGACATCTTCCTCTTTGATTAATTGGCCGTAACTGCCAAGCCGGGTAATGATGTTGGTCGTAACCGACTGGATCACGAATGACGATTTGGGATTGGTGCCGATTTGGCCGAAGACTTCGTTCAAGATGTCCTGGTACTTCATAGCCAGGTCGCGCCAGGTCAGTTCCGGGTCTTTATCCATATCGAAAAGCCGGTCCTGGACCCCTTCCAGGTATTCAATCAGGCTAAGGAATTCTTTCTCGAAAACCTTGATTTCCCGGGTGGAATAGCCGATTTCAACCACGGGAGGCTCATCGAGTACGTCCTGTATTGCAGAAATGGATTGATGTGCGATATACTGATCAATCGTTTCCCGCAGGGTCATGATCTTCGTGCCTTCAATTCTCGCGCCGCCCTCGGTCGCATCAATGCACAGCCCCTTGTAACTGCGCAGCGCAATCACGAACCAATCGCGGAAAACCCGCAGCATAACCGTGGTTTTGATCGGGTTCCCATCATAATCCTCGATCCAGACTTCACCGGACATATCCTCTTCGCCCCGGTTTCCCGACCGGCTGCCGCTGGCGTAGTACCGTTCACCCGCGAACGCCAAATCCTGTCCGATCAGAACGATCGGGTCGCACCCCAATACCTCGGCGGTGGAATATGCCAGATGGGAAACCGATAACCCTGTATTCAGAGCGCCTTTGCTCCCATAGGTCTCATCGAGCCACCGGCTCAGGGGTTCCGTGGTGCGATAGGCGATCAGATGCCGATCGGGAAACGCCTCAAAAACCCTGGGATCGATGACGTTCAGGCCAACCAGCCAGGTCTCGTCTGGAATCTCGGTATCCCGGTAAAAACGATCCCAGACTTCGGTGATCCGCTCAATTGAAAAAACCATATCAGGAACGATTCCCTTTTTTATCAGATTCGGGAACGTGGTGTCGTTGGAAAGGATCAAAGCCTTTCCCTTAACCTCACGCAGTAAATCAACGTTTTTATCGAGCGAGGGACCGGCCGAAACGATTATGGCCGGCTTGCCCTGGTATTTTCCCGCAAGCTGCTGAACCCCGGGAGACTCAACCATATACTTGATATTCCTGAAGGAGTTCTTCACGCCGTCCATGGTGTCTTCCACCGAGTTTCCCAGGGACTGGTACCGGTATTTGGCATATTGGACGGCTTTATCCATGATTTGCTTGTACTCGCTGCCACGGTACCGTTCAAAGCCGGGCAGCATGATCACGTTTAGTTTCCCGAGCGAAAAGAAAACTTTTGACTGCAGTAATGCTTCCGTATCTGTCAGCAGGGTTTCAATGTCGCCGACCATGAACACAAAATACGGCCAAATCAGCGCTTCCCCAGCTACGTTGGTATGTAGAAACAGGTCAAACAGGTTCAGGTCGGTTTCGACAATCACAGTAATGAAGCCCCGGTGCCTGAGATTCAGCATTTTCATGATATGATAGCCCAGCCCGGTGCCCAGAATCCATACGCTGCTAACTTCACGCACATCAAGGCGCTTTATGATCCGATCCGCCTCTTCCATCGGATCATACGAGCTGTGGAGGAAGTACTGGCCATTTTCATCGGAAAGGGCTATCGTCGGCTGATTCGGTACTTTGGTGTCTCGAACCGTAACACCGGTCATCTTTGCATTCTTTAACCGATAATGGATATGCGGGTATCGGGTTTCCAGGATCTTCAGATTGTTTTCGTACGTGTTCATCGACAGCCTCCCTGCACTCCTTCTTGCGCAAATCTTTGCTCATTAGGTATTATCGACGATCTCGATCAACAAATTTAGTGATTTAGGATCATTTCGTTTTCAGGCTCGGTCTTTTCTTCATATTGACCGTTTGCGGCAGGCACGTCCAGATACGCTTCACTGCCAACCTTGCCGCTTTTTTCATGCGGTCAGCTTGCTTTCGGCATAAATGATAAAAGCGGCAGCCCAACGAGCTGCCGCTTTACAACGTACCGTTTTCTAGTCGATCAATTGAAGCACCTGATTGGGACGTTGATTGGCCTGAGCCAGCATCGCGGTGCCGGCCTGGGATAGAATGTTGTATTTCATATACGCCATCATTTCCTTGGCCATGTCCACATCTCGAATACGGGATTCGGCTGCGGTCAGGTTTTCACTGGATACCGTCAGCGCGTTGATGGTGTGCTCAAGCCGGTCCTGCACCGCACCGAGGCTGGCGCGCTGTGCGGAAACGATATTGAGCGCGTTGTCCACCTCGCTGATCGCTCGCCCGGCACTGGTTTCGTCGGTGACCACCAGTGTATCCACACCCAAGGCCAGACTATCCATCCGGCCGATGCCGACCCCCATCGTCTGTTTTTCGTTGGCGCCGATCTGCATGAGCGCTGTGTTGTCAGTCATATGAATATAGGTGGTGTAAGGGTTGGTGTCCGCCGTCAGGGTAAAAGCTGCCGCGGAATCATCATAGTCAACGGAAACTCCGGCTGCCGGATCAAAGATCACGTCGACATTCTCGTGAACTGTCCCGATCAGCTTGTTGCCTGAGATTTTGACCCCGTTGGCAATGACGTGGGTGGCGTCATTCGCATCGGTTACATCGACTTCATACTGGTTTTCTTCCGGAGTGGTGATCGTTGCAACCGAAAGGGCTGTCATCAGGTCCTCATCGCCGATTACTTTAATCTGACCGGCCCCCCCGGCAATGGCACTTCGGATCACAAAGGTTCCGGCCACGGTTTCGGTGCCGCTGGCGGCTGCGTTGGTGACATAAGTGACGAAGTTATCGCCGTCCTGGTAACTGTTCAGGATATCACCCTGGCCCAGATCATCCCGGATCGCCGCGTTTAGCTTGTCCCTTACATCCATAATCCGGTCGGTGGAAAACAGTGTAACGCTAGCGGTTCTGCCATCGCCCTGCTGCAGAATGAGGGTCTTTGGATCGGTCAGCATGAAATTACCGCTCGCATCCCAGAACTTGTCGACATCGTACAATTCCGTGTCCAGCGAGGCCACATTGCCCAATGCTTCGTTAAAAGTGAACGAAGCCGCCGTCTGCAGGTAATTCCACTGGGTTCCCTCAAGGCCGTTGCTGATCAAGGTGATTGATCCGGTCAGGGTATCCCCTTCATACTCCGCTGCCTCCCGGGTGTCAAAGGTCCGCACCTTGAAAGCGAATTCCTCGTTGTCCAGAACATTTTCCCGGACAAAGAACTCGGCGACACTCATGCCTTTGTATTCCACCTTGATCTCACTCAGAGCCGCCGCTGCAGAATCGTTCACCGCTGCGGCGATGGTCACCAGACTCTTGTCCCCGACAGTGACGTTGGTAAAGGCCAGCGTATCCGCAGTGACCCGGATCATGGCGGCGCCTTCAAGGGTCATCTGCATCCCGGTCGCATCGGTGGTTATAGCAATAGAGGTGTTGATTGTGGTTTGGGTGCCGTCCAGGTCCATCCGGTACCCTTTGATGTTGTACGTGGTTTGGCCGGGGATCATGGCCGCGACTTCAAACTCAAGGATGTAGTTATAGCTTGAGAGCTCGGTCGCCGCGGTGAGCCGGATGTTTACACCGGTGCCGCCCCAGAACTGCCATTCACTCAGGTTGGTCTGGGTAATCGAGTTGGATTGCGCAAACGATATCGTTGCGGTAAACGAGTTGGCATCACCCGCTACCCCGAAACCGTACACCGAAGCGGCGGTTACGAAGGATGACAAATCGGCTGTGGCGATATGCCGGGTATCTACCGTATAGGTGGCCGCGGAACCGGCCGCGTCAATCGCAGTGCTGTAAGCCAGGTATTCCGCAGTGACATGCTCCAAGCCAGATGCGTCCTGAATCGCGAGATTCTGGACACTGTCCCCCTCATGCTTGACCTTAAAAATGTCCGTTTTCTGGGTTTCCGGGGTTCCTGTCGTTGCCGTAATGTCTAGCTTATATTCGCCGCTGGCGACCTGGCCGGTTTGGTCCCGGAGACCGCCTTTCATGATAATTTTGGTGGAAAGCTTGTCCGAGGAGACCAGCGCGGAAGCGGATCCGTCGAGCAGCCTTTTGGTGTTGAACTCTGTGGTGGTGGCGATCCGGTCGATTTCCTCCTTCAGCTCATCAATTTCGTCCTGGATTTCGAGCCGGTCATTCGCGGTATAGGTGTCGTTCGCCGCTTGAACCGCCAACTCGCGCATGCGCTGAAGAATCGAATGGGTTTCACCCAGAGCGCCTTCCGCCGTCTGAAACATCGATATACCGTCTTGGGCATTGCGGTATGCCTGATCAAGACCCGAGATTTGACTTCGCATCTTCTCTGAAATCGCGAGGCCGGCGGCGTCGTCGGCGGCCCGGTTGATGCGTAACCCGGACGACAGTTTTTCCAGTGACTGATTGACCAGACTGTTGGTTTTGTACAGGTTGTTGTACGCATTCAGCGCGGGAATATTATGTTTTATTCTCATGGTCGGATCCTCCCTGATGATCGTTACCCCGCATCCATACGGGTGCTCTCTCTAACAACAAAAAAGCATGACAAACTGAACCAACCGCGTCAGCTTTCCATGCGCAAGAAAATATAAAGCATCCCTCCTCCGTGACATCGCCTCCCGCGCGTCCGTGCTTAAGAAGCAGGTATGCATTGAACCCATAGCCATCCATGGCGTGAATCACGCCTCCCGCTGATTCCAATTTAATAGTAGCATTTATTATAGTTTATGGAAATTCTTTCGATATTTATAAGTTCGTTTTCTTTATGATCGCCTTGAGGAATGTGAATATTGTTGGAAAAAGAAAGAGCCGGGAGCGTTATGCTCCCGGCTCGAGGTGTTTGATTCAGGCAGCGATCGGAAGGCGTTCGCCTTAGCCGAGCAGCTGGAGAACCATCTGCGGCCGCTGGTTGGCCTGTGCCAGCATAGCGGTGCCAGCCTGGGAAAGGATGTTGTACTTCGAGAACTCCATCATTTCCTTGGCCATGTCTACGTCGCGGATCCGGGATTCGGATGCGGTCAGGTTTTCATGCGCAACCGTCAAGTTGTTGATGGTGTGCTCAAGGCGGTTCTGCACGGCCCCGAGGCTGGAACGCTGTGCGGAAACGGTGCTGATCGCGTGGTCAACCTTGGTAATCGCCCGGCCAGCACTGTTCCGGTCGGTGAGCAGTACGTTGTCAACACCCAGGGCCAGGGTGTCCATCCGGCCGATACCGGTGCCCATGTCCTGTTTCTCATTGGCGCCGATCTGCAATACCGCGGTATTGTCAGACAGGTGGACATAGGTGGTGTAGGCCGAGC
>JBLMZI010000003.1:0-224127 GCA_050258755.1 Solirubrobacterales bacterium
CACAGCGCTTTGGATAACCTTACTCCAGTCGAATACAGAGACTCGGTCTCAGCCCAGATTCGGGCATCTTAAATCTGGCTCAGACTAACGCAAGGGCTGTACAAATGCTGGGGGCAGGTCATTTGCCCCGTTTGATTGCCGGTAAAAGATAGAAAGAAGACTAATTTTCCTATTATTCTACCGGGTATATTCTACATAGCATACTTTTTAATGATTCCGAGCCGGTTTCCGGATCATAATCCATCTCACCGAATGTTAGGTTGATACTCGATTGTTTCCAGCCATGTTCAGGCGCAGCTTCTTCGGGAAACCACCACGCGTATTGCGCACAAACCACATTCTCAGCGATTCCGTCAAATAGCTTGGCACGCATTTTTACCCTGCCATGGGGAGTCTCGATCCATACCCAGTCACCTTCGGAACAGCCGAGTGACGCAGCCGTATGAGGATTGATTTCTACGAGGGGGTCTGGATTTTTACGGCGCAGCGAACTGATTTGGCGGCCTTCGCTATGGAAGAAATCGCCCGTTTTAACGCCTCCGATCAACATTAGGGGATACTTTTCGGCTGCTTGAGGTGTTGAAACTGGTGAAAACGCGGGTTCACGATAAATCGGAAGCGGTGGAATTCCCATGGACTCGAGGGTATTCGAGTATATCTCCAATTTTCCTGAAGGTGTGTGGAAAAAGTGTTTTTCTTTCTCAAAAGCAAAGTATCTGGCCTTGCCGGTCAAAATTCCCCGCTCACAAAATTCCTCAAAAGTCAGACCCGTGCTTTCCAGCATCCAATCGGTAAGCGCCTGATGGTTGTGCCAGGGAAATGCATCGTGCATGCCTAACCGCTGGGCCAATCGGATCATGACCTCCTGGTCATCAAGGGTATCCCCGATCTTAACCACCTTTTTACGGGGAAATACGCTAAAAGTATGGGCGCCCGAGTTATGGATCTCGTCGTACTCCAGCCAGGTTGAGGCTGGCAGAAACAAGTCGGCATAATGTGCCGTAGGCGTTATGAAGAAATCGGAAACCACGATGTAGTCAATGCGTTTTAAGGCCTCTTCTATCAGCAGGGAGTTGCTCATGGTGAGCAGCGGATTAGCCCCCATGATCCATAAAGCCTGGATTCGGTAAGGATCATTATTGACGATCGATTTCCAGAAGGTCGGGGGGTGAACCGCCGGAGACAGGGGATACCGGGCGCCGGTTAATTGGGCCACCAGCTTAAGTGCCTGCCCATCCCCCCGATTTTGGCTGAGTCTTAAGAGCAGGGGATAAAGGTTATATTTTAAAACATCCAAAACTTGAAGGGACTTGTTCTGGATAAATCTTTTGGCGGGAGCGGTTTGTTTTTTGCAATCTCTGTCCAGGGCACATTGATAATTCTGCAAGGGCATATAGCGAAATCCTGAGAAATGGGGGTCCAGGTAGGGGAATTTGACGCGTAACCCCTGGGGACGTTCGAATACAATATCTCCACCAGGTATATGCAAATTACCGGTTATGGCCCGTAGTATAAGCAGCGAGCGGGCCGTATGAAAGTTGCACATGCTTTGGTCGACGGCATTTCCCCACTGCATACAAGCTGGTTTGACAGTCGCGTAAGTGCGGGCTGCCTCTCTGATATCTTCCGCGCCTATCCCAACGATTTCTTGCGCCCATTCTGGCGTGAAATGTTTTACATGCTCTTGAAGTCGGCCGAATCCTACGGTGTAGTTCTTAACAAAGTCTCGATCGATCAAGTCTTCACCGATGATGACGTTAATCATAGCCAGGGCCAGTGCTCCGTCAGTGCCGGGTCTTAATTGCAGCCAGTGGTCAGCTTTTTCCGCCGGTGAAATACGTCTGGGATCGACTACGATTACTTTTTGGGCATTTTTTATGGCCTTTTGCAGAATGGCTCCACACATTCCGTCAGAGGAATTATGCCCCTTGGCTCCAGTAATGTTACACCCCCATATCATGACGCATTGTGGTTCCACTTCACCCTGACCATAAACGTCGCAAACGGGTAACTCTGACATCCCTTGGGTAAAGATATTGGCATAAACACGGGGCCAGAAGCAGATATGAGCCACGCCGGTGAAATTGGGCGTTCCGAACGCATTCGCAAAGCGGGCTCCCAGGTTTTCGTAAGGCCGGCCTGTTCCGTGCATCAAACCGAAATACTGTGGCCCGCTCTCGCGTTTTATTTTGAGCAGGCGCTCTGCCATCTCATCCAGCGCTTCATCCCAGGATATCGGCTCCCATTTGTTATCCCCGCGATTTCCTATTCTGCGCAGCGGTTGCAGCACCCGGTCGGGGTGATACAGCAGTTCTACCGAAGCAGCTCCCTTAGGGCAAATGTAGCCACGGCTGGTAGGGCTTTCCGGATCTCCGGTAATTTTTACGACCCGTTCTCCTTCCATGTGAACCAGAACTTGACATACTCCGTGGCACATACGGCAGGCCGATTTAATTATTCTGGTATTTTGCATATGGCACCTCCGGCCAGCTTAATGTGGCTGGTCAATAACCGTGCTTTCTTTCCAGAGTGAATGGTGTTTATCTGTGTATGCTTTGGAAACATGGCCGTTCAACAATACCCGGGCCGTGTCAGGATTGACGAAAAGTGAAAGAAAGCCATGGCCGATGACCATTATGGTGGCCAGGCATCCCAGCAGCCCATGAACGCACCAGAACAGCTCTTTTCTGCCTGCCAGACTGTGAGAGCCGTGTTCCATTACGACGGCGCTGACCAGCAGGCCAAGCAACACCAGCATGAGCGACCAGTAGTACATCTTTTGCCCGGCATTAAATCGTCCGGACGCTAGTGGTTTAGGATCATGGGATAAATATCCGCCCATCTTTAGCAACCAGGGCCAATCATATTGTTTGAACAATGCGTCAGGAACCCATCCAAGCAAAGTGATCAAGGCGATAAGGAAAAATATGAAGCCTAACCAGCCATGAAATGGACCTAAATGGTCCAGTGCGGTGCCTGGAACAACTTGCATGAACCCAGTCGCCGCCAAAGTCAGGAACCCGAGCAGCATCAGCCAATGGGAAATCCATTCCCGGATGCCGAATCGACGCACCAGGGTACCTGGGCCGACCTCTTTGCCCGATACTGTATGGGGCCCGAAAGTTATGTAATAGAGCAGGCAAGCTGCTGCGGGCAGGCTGATCGCTGCGATCCATACCAATAGCTTGTGCGCTGCGTACAAATCGATCATATTATCTGCCTCCTTTTTGAGTTCCAGCATGCTGATGGTTTATGAAAAATTCACGGTATGCTTTGGCGGTAAGCAGGCTTTTCACTTTTTCCAGTCCACTCTGAATCTCTTTGAGTGGCAGATGATTTACTTCGGTTTCCCGGTGAATGATCCGGTCATGAACCAGCTCGGCTTCCGTGCGGGCACACTGCAAAAAGCTGCTGTAAAGTTTGAGGTCCTGCAGTCTCATCCCCATGGCCATGATTCCTTTTAAGGCTTCTGCCACAGCAAGGTCAAACCGGTTAAACCTTCCTTCAGGAAACGGGGAGATTATTCCCATATCGATCAATTGGCCTAAATCCCCCTCGGTAAGGCCGGTCTCCGCTAAAAAAGATACTTCATCAAATGCCTGGGCCGCTCCATCGCCCTGGACCTGGCCGAACAGATGGTCAAACAAAACCAAGTGGTCTTCTTCACCGAGATCTTGGCCTTCACGTTTTGCCGTTAGAACTTCCTTAATCACTGCCAGGGGTAGGTAGCGGTTCTCCTGCATTTTCTTTATGAAGCGAATATCATCAATCGTTGACTCATCGTAATAAGCCATGTTTTTGCTGGTGCGTATCGGCGGCAGCAATAGACCCTCTCGAAGATAGAAGTGAATTGTCTGCTTAGAAACGCCAGATAATCTTACTAAATCGCTCATCTTACATAATTTAGTCTCTTGTGTCATAGCGTACGCTCCTAAGAACCTTACTAATGTATAGTGTATATAGACACTATACATGACGTCAAGCGATTACTCTGGAACATTTTTCGAGATCTGTTCAGGTTGAAATGAGGTGCAATAGTGCACACCTCCTCAAGAAAAATGCACTCCCCAGCCGTGAAATCTTTGAAAGATAGGCAAGGGGTGTGCATTTGTATCATTTCATAGTACTTTAGTCATTAAAATTGATAGTGAAGCGGAGCCGAAAGGTTTCGCTTTTCTGTTATATTAGGGCTTAGGAGGATGTCGCATTCTTAAGAAGAGGGTGAACGTATATGGCAAAGAAATCGTTTAACCAACAACTGCAGGATAGCAAGGATATGCCAAAGATATCCGAAATCACTGATCCAAAAGGAATAGCAATGTATGGAGGAACAAAGCTGCTGATTGCTCCGCCACTTGCCTATGATGAAATAATGAAAAAAATACCAGCGGGAAAGGTAATTACTTCTGATTATATTAGAAGATATTTAGCAAAGAAGCATGGTGCTGATAATACCTGTCCTTTGACGGCAGGAATATTCATAAACATTGCAGCCAAGGCTTCTATTGAGCGTGGCGTTAATGAGACACCTTATTGGAGGACTCTGAAAAAAGACGGTGAGCTTAACGAAAAATACCCGGAAGGCATTGACGGGCAAAAGCTTTATCTTGAGATGGAAGGGCATACCATTATTCAGAAGGGCAAACGGTATTTTGTGAAGGATTATGCGGAGAAGGTTTTTGAATTAACCGAGTAAATTCACTTGCGGAGGATCAATCCGGATAACGATCCAAGTGAGGACTGAGGGTTTCATCCGATCTTTGCCCCGAAGGCTTGGGCAACCAGCACCGCCTGAGCGAAGTCCAACCGGACGCCTTTCAATTCAAACGAGCGAAAATCCACACTGGCCATCACCGCCCCGCGCAGATCAGCTTCGGAAAGCCGGGCCCGGGTAAGTTGGACGCGCGACAAATCGGTGTCCCGCAGATCCGCTTTTTTCAGATTGCATCCTGAAAGATCGGCCTCCGCCAACTTCACCCGGCGCAGATCCTGGTGGCTCAAATTAGCGCCGCGCAGGTTGGTGTACGACCAGTCTCCGCCGGCAATGGTGATGCCGTCAAACTTGGTTTCCTCGAACGCAGAGCCGATCATTTTGCATTCGACGAAGCGGGCGGCGAATAAACTGGCCCCGGAAAACTGGCAGTTGGCGAAAGTCGAGTCCGTGTGAATCGAGCCGTTCAAAGCGGCCCCGGTAAAATTGCACTCGGAGAAATGGCACCCAACGGTTTCGGCCCCGGCCAGGTTGGCCCCCAAAAACCGGCACCTGGTGAAGGTGCAGTTCCGGATTTCCTGATCCTGCAGATCGACCGTCCGAAAATCGGCTTCATTGAATTCCTGATTAAGATACACCGGCATTCGTACTGCTCCTCGGCTTCCGCGATTTATTTTAATGATAAAAGCGTAACGCATATTTCCCGATATACAAAGAGAAAAGCATTGGACCGAGTGGGCATGGTCTCAAGAGAACCTCAAATGCCGCCGCTTCTATTTCTGATCAATAGCCGCCCCCGTTTGATAGGTCCTAATTGCGCATAGATCACCGCACATGGTACAGCCGGTTTCGAGCTGGAAGCCATTCTTGGCATGGTAAGCGTCTCTGGCGCGTTCGGGATTCAGCGAGAGGGCAAACTGGGTCGGCCAATCAAGATCACGCCGCGCTGCCGCCATTTTTTGATCCCGTTCCCGGGCGCCAGGGTGACCCTTGGCAAGATCGGCGGCATGAGCGGCGATTTTGCCCGCAATGACCCCCTCTTCGATGTCTTTTAAATCCGGGAGTCCCAGGTGTTCGGCAGGCGTGACACAGCAAAGAAAGTCAGCCCCTGCAGCCGCGGCAACCGCGCCGCCAATGGCAGCCGTAATATGGTCGTATCCGGGCGCGATGTCGGTCACGAGCGGGCCCAGGATATAGAAAGGGACTCCGCTGCAGGCTCGCTTTTGCAGGAGCATATTCATCTGTACCTCGTGCAGCATCAGGTGGCCAGGTCCTTCAACGATCACCCGCACCCCGCGTTCCAGGGCGCGGCGGGTAAGATCGCCAAGGGTATAAAGTTCTTCGAATTGTGCCCGATCGGAGCCGTCGGCCACACAGCCAGGCCGGAGCCCATCCCCAAGGCTTAAGGTCAGGTCGTAGGCGGCGGCAAGTTCCAGAAGCCGGTCATAATGCTGGTAGAGCGGATTCTCCTGCTTGTTGGCGAACATCCAGGTCGATAGCATGGAGCCCCCGCGGCTGACCACGCCCAGGATTCGGTCTTTTCGTACATGCTCCAGTGCTTCGCGGGTGATCCCGCAGTGAACCGTGACGAAATCCACCCCGTCCTCGGCCTGCCGGCGCACCGCCTCCAGCAGGTCATCCGCAGTCAAGGATGCCACACCGCCGCAGCCCTGCCTTTCGTAAGCAGCCTGATAGATCGGGACTGTCCCAACCGGCACCGGACAGGACGCGATCAAGGCGCGTCTATTCCGGTCGATGTCAGATCCCAGCGAGAGGTCCATAATGGAGTCCGCTCCAAGGCGCACAGCCAATTCCATTTTTGCCTTCTCCAATTCGGGGGTCGAAGCCCGCGGGGAGACCCCCAGGTTGATATTGATTTTTGTAGCGAGGCTCTTGCCCACCGCACAGGGTATCAACCCCGGGTGCCGGGGATTGCCAAGAACTACTGTCTCCCCGCGGCGCAGACCGGCGGCGAGTTCCGTGGCCGCAATTCCTTCCTTGTGTGCAATTTCCTCGATCAGTGAATCGCTGATTCTCATCGCATCTCCTCCTTTCGCAGGGCGCCTGTCGCAAGTTCCCGAAGCCGCCGAGCCGCACCGAGCGGATCGGCCTGCCCAAAGATCGCTGAAATCATGGCTGCACCATCCGCTCCCGCCGCCAAAACCGCCTGAATATTGGTTTCATGAATGCCGCCGATTGCAATCACCGGGATTTTCATAGCCTGTTTAATGACCCGCAGCATCTGAAGCCCCGCAGGTATTTGGATATCAGCCTTGGTCGCGGTAGCATAGACCGGACTGACGCTAACGTAGTCAGCCCCGTCCCGCTCGCCCCGCCGCGCCTCTTCCAGGGTCGTCACCGAGACCCCGATCACTGCTTCCGGACCGAGCATTTTTCTTACGCAGGCCGGTGAAAGGTCGTCCTGCCCCAGATGAACGCCCTCGGCCCCGACGGCAAGCGCGATATCAGCCCGGTCGTTCACGATCAGCGGAATACCGTACCGCCTTGTTTCCTTATGACAAGCCAGGGACAACTCATAAAAATCACGGGAACTCCCCTGCTTATCCCGAACCTGAATGATATCCGCTCCGCCGGCAAGCGCCTGCCGAAGACAGTTCATCGCGTTTTCTCTGCGGATGAAACCGGTATCGATGATCGGGTACAGCATCAGACTCAACTTTCCCATTCCATCACCTCAACTCTGGCAAGCTGCGCTACATCGTCTCCTGTCAGTCGATAGAGCGCGTCGAGCAGAGCTATTTTGTAGGCCATCGGCCCGTCCGGCAGGGCCTCTGCGGCCCGTTCGCCGGCGGCCCCGAAACAGGTCAAGGCGGATACCGCAGCTTCAAACCAATCGGCGCTCCCTGCAGTAAAAGCCCCGATCAGGGAAGCGCCCATGCAGCCGGTTCCGCAGACCGATCCCATGCTCGAGTGTCCATTTCGAATCTGCGCCGCGCGGTAGGCGCTCACGACCAGATCCTCCGGCCCCGTGACGGCAACCACGGCTTGATGCTTCCCAGCCAAGGCCCGGGCCGCTTCCAGCACATTGCCGTCGACCGCGCCCGACTCGACGCCCCGCACGACTGCGTTCAGGCCGCCAAGTACCGCGATCTCGGCTTGATTTCCCTTGATCACGTCCACTCGGACCTGCTCAAGAATCCGCAGGGCACTGCGGGTCCGAAGCCCGGTAGCCCCGACTCCGACCGGATCGAACACGACCGGATGCCCGGCGTGATTCGCCGCCTGGCCCGCCGCAATCATTGCATCCACCAGGTCCGGGGTCAGGGTGCCAATGTTCAGCACCAGCGCATCCGAAATCAACTGCATCTCGGCCGATTCCTCCAGCGCATGCGCCATCACCGGCAGCGCACCGATCTGCAGCGTCGCATTCGCGCAGTCGTTCACGGTTACGTCGTTTGTAATGTGGTGGATCAGGGCTTTCGATTCCCGCACCCGGTTCAGGTTTGCCTGGATTGTTTGAATCATGATTCCATCTTCCTCTCTTTCATCGTGTTAAAGGCCAGGCTCTCCAGCTCGTAAACCTGATAACGCAGCCCCTTGCATGTTTCGCTGCCGCAGGTGTCCAAGAGCTTCAGCATTTCTTCCAGGACCCGGAGCGCTTCCTCTGTCCGTTTGAAATTGGCCCGTACAACATCCCTGTAGTCGTCTCTTGTTTGCTCCGCCTTCGGCGTGTGGTGAGTTCCTACATCCCCGGCCGTGTCGCGGGCCGCCGTGAGGTCGGCTTCCCGCTCAAGCCGTGCTTCCAGATTTCCCAGCGTCAGGCGGATTTCCTTGGCCTCGGCGCAGAGTTCGGCGTCGTCCAGGATGAAGCGGAATACGTCTTCCACCACGCGCAGGCCTTCCCGCGCCCGGTTGAAATTGGCTTCAATCAACCGCCGGATTTTCATGGGACACCTCCAAAACAAAATAAAAAAAGCGAACCAAGAAGGTTCGCTAAGTTGCATCACTACGCTTCCCTCCGCTGGTATTACCCAGATCAGGTCCAAAGGGTCGAAGACTGAATGGCCTTCCTCTCAGCTCCTCAATAAAGGAGCCCCCCTAGCGTCCTTAATCAATTTGGTTGTAATTAGATTTGAATATATCCCTTGGCTGCTGACCTGTCAATGCTTTTGCTCGTTCTTTTCACCTCCATATCAAATGATTCATGGGATCGGTGTTTGCACAGAACGGTCGACAGCAAACCACCGGAAGCAAGCCGGTACAATCATCGCGCGGGCGAAGAATTGGTAACCGCGTGACTGTGGACAGTATGTGCAAAACGGTCAGCCTGCCCGGTGCGTTTTGAAGTATGATAAGCAATAAAACTATTCATTTGGCTCGCCAAATGTCACAGGAGTCAAGTGGGGTGAAGCGAGGACGGCGCGAACATGGAAAACCAATCAAATGCAGATAAATTGGAATCAATAAAGGCGTTTCAATCAGCAATCAGTAAATCCGAAAAGGCCCTGGCCCAGATGACTCAGAAAGGCGCAAATACTGCCCTGTTAAAGAAACGGCTTGAAGCGCTCCGCGTCGGCCTGGCCGTGCTGGAAAGCATCTGGAATCAGCGCCCCCATCATTACAGCCAGGAAAATTTCGCGGATGCGCGCAATGTTCTCGCTGGATTATTGCCGGCAATTGCGGCTGTTTGTGCTAAATCAAAGGCGGGCAGTCCGCAGCGAACGCTGGCAGAAAGACGAATTCAGGCTTTGGAACGAGCCGTTCAAGCGATTGACGCGCTTGCGAAACAACAGGGCGGTCACGCAAAGTGACCGCCCTGTTTTCATGAGGTGAGAACGTGGTTAAGACTCCCGCTCAGGCGATCCCGCCCTCAGACCGAATAATGTCCAAGGCCTGATCGGCTTGGGTTTTGGGAACCGAGATCATCAGCGTGTAGTTGCCGCTCCCCGGGTGTTCAGGCCCGGCCATTGCGGCAAGATCGGTCACGGTATCTTCGTCGTACAGGATGCTGCTGACGCGGTCATCCACCATGGGGCCGGCGCCGCCGGTTTGTTCAATCCGCATCGCGTTGGTATCAGAGATGTTCAGACGTGAAAAAATCTCACCGCCAGCGCCGGCAGCCTGTTCCGCGGAACGGAAATAGGCGACAATGAGTTCTTTGTCTTCGGACATCGGCAATCTTCCTTTCACAGAGATTTTTCCCGATGTCCGATTTTTCATGCCGGGTGACCTGGGGGAAGCATTGTTTCAAAACCCTAAAAAAACAATTCAGCCAAGGGTTCAGCGACAGCCAGGGCACAGCCAAAACCGATCAGTACCGCGCCGAAAGCCAAGAATTTGAGTCGGAATGAAAGTGTTATTTCCGGACTTGGAGCCAGATATTTGGGCTTCTTAATGGTGTTGAAACCGAACCAGAACATGAATAATCCTGAGAAAACAGCGTGGGCGATACCAACAGAGAAAAAGATTCGATAACAGTTTACCGCGAACAGGGGACCGATGAGGCCATAGATGACTAATAGGAAAGCGGCAGGAATTATGGCACGCCGTAAAAGAGGCCATTGCTTTTTATAAGCGGTCTTTGCACCGATTGCTCCGGCAATCATCGGAATGACCACGAAGTAAACCAAAATGACCAGCCAGGAGAGGAACGTTTCCTGGACTTCTCCCATTCCCATCACCGCCACATCGTATTCGTTTCATTCTTTGATTATATACCGATTTATGCCAGCCTTGAAGGACTGACAGGGGGAATTGCACTCACATCATTTTGATACTTGTCAAAACATAACACCATGTGACATAATCAATTCAAATTCCAAGGAGGCAGATTTGATGGACACGAAGCAATTGGCCCGCATCATGAAAGCCCTGTCTAACGAGAACCGGCTGGAACTGTACCTGGAAATCGCACGGCGCTCAGAGGTCGATTTTTCGGCTGAAGGCGAATGTCTGATCTGCGATCTTCGGTCTTGTTGGAACATTGGCGCGCCAACGGTTTCCCATCATTTAAAGGAACTGACCTCGGCCGGGCTGATCATCACCGAGAAACGGGGCAAATTCGTGGCGGCGCACATCAACGGCGAAACCCTTGATGCTGTTAACGCTATCCTCGGATTGCGGCTGAAGCCGGAGCCCGGACGCGAAGAATAAGCGTTTTTTAGGGTCTATCGGTTTGACACTTTTGAAAGTGTCGAATAAAATCCGCCCCAGGATAAGTCCAATCAAAAGTGCTTAACGTGCCTGGAAAGAAAGGGGAAGCTGATGAAAGGTATTATCTACTATTACTCATTGACCGGGAATACCCGGCTTGCCTGCCAATACCTGGCCCGGCAGGCTGAGGCCGCGGACTTTGAACTGCAGGATATTCGCCGGGCCGAACGTCTGGATCCGCAGGCTTACGATGTATGCGGATTCGCCTGTTCCACCGATTTCATGCGCCCGCCCCGGCTCATGGATGCGTTCATTCGAGAGCTTCCGATGCAGGACCGTAAGCCCGCCTTCATTCTGAACACAAATGCGGGCATGCCGGGAAGAACCCTGCCGATTATGAACGAATGGCTGACCCGGCGCGGGTTTCTGGTTTTCGCCGGGCATGCGCTCTTAGCCCCTGAATCGTATCCCCCACTGCGAGCCATCGGTCTGAGCCATGATGGCCAGCCGAATCAGGCTGACCTGGCAAAGTTTAACGGCTTTGTCGCCGACCTTGACCGCAGCCTGAAGCATGGGCTTCAGGGACTGCAGCCGGCCCATTTCGAGGTCGGCAGGCTGAATGACCTTTATGTACGAGGTTTCGGACCCAAGGCCCCAAGGGTCAAAAGCAAACGGCGATTGCGCCCCGAGCTTTGCAGCGAATGCGGCCTGTGCGCCAGGGAATGCCCGTACCAGGCGATCACCCTGGATCCAAAGCCTCGCTTTGATATGGATAAATGCGGCGAGTGCTGGGCTTGTTACAACCGCTGCCCGGAGCAGGCTGTTTATGTCCGTCCCTGGCGCCGGAGCCGCTACCGCCGGCCAAGCCGCGATTATCAGCGTAAACTAGGCACCACAGAGGAGTAGTTACACAGCCGCAAAACAAGAAGCCCCTCCGAGGCCGGAGGGGCTTTTCTGCAATCATGGG
This sequence comes from Solirubrobacterales bacterium, assembly GCA_050258755.1. Classification (GTDB taxonomy): domain Bacteria; phylum Bacillota; class Syntrophomonadia; order Syntrophomonadales; family DTU052; genus JBLMZI01. The sequence goes on from JBLMZI010000003.1 coordinate 11,793, forward strand.
AATACTGATTCCTTATGGGTATGGAAATCTACAGCCGATTGTTGTTCCGCAGCGCGAACACGACCATCTTCCGCAGCATTTTCTCCTTGAGCGATGAGGGGTTAACAAGATCCATTCTCTCAAGGTGACGTTGTGCGGAGGCAGGAATCGGCCGGAAAAATTCCTTTGCCAGGCCGGTGAACATCTTGACCGGCGCCCCTTCCTTCAAGGCTTTCATCACCTTAAAAGAACCGCCCAAGGCGATATCATCATCGGTCAAGTCGGTGCCGAACGGGAAGGGTTTGAAATAGCCCTGTGCCTGATAAGGCCTTAACAGTGCGGCAATCTTTTCAGGATAGTTGTTGCGGTATTCTTCCGGTATTTCATAGTCCATCGGCAGTTTGCGGGCTTTTTTGGCTTCAGCCAGCAGCTGCGGCTGGAATCGGGAGTCAGCCACATTGAGCATTCGCTTGACCACTTCATTCTCCGGCATGTCCCTGAGATCCGCGATGCCATACTCGGTGACAATGATATCCCGGTTATGTTTAGTGATCGTACAGTGGCCGTAGCTGAAGACGATATTCGATCTGAGGGTCTTACCGGCGCCTTTGGTGCTTTTGATCATAAGAATGAATCTGCCATCCGGTAAAGCATGGGCCATGGCGTTAAAGTTGTACTGACCGCCAATGCCGCTGACCACTCGGCCATCTTCAAGCTGGTCGGCCGCGCTGGCTCCTAAAAGGGTAGCGATCATGCCGGCATTGACAAAACGCCCCTCTTTCCTTTGCAGAGCCCGCAGCTCTTCGCCGCCATAAAGCTGGTTGACTTTGTCCACGCCGGACATGCCAAAGTTCTTTCGCTCCTCTTCACTCATTTCATTGAGTGCTTGATAGAAGGCTTGAGGGCCAAGGAAGAAAGCGCCCAGGATAACCTGACCGTTTTGGAGTTTGCTGCCCAGCAGCTGCCGGATCTTTTTCAGATTTTCGTCTTCGCTTAAATCTGCCGAGTATGAGGTAGTGCCATCAATAATATTTCCGTTGGCAAAGGTAAGCCCAGCCTTCAATATGCCGAAATAGCTCAGGAAATCGAAGTCTTCTTGATCCAATTTGGAGTGGATCGCCTTCATCTGAATGAGGGTTTCGATGATGTTGTCCGGGATATGATTGTCCGACATTTCCCCGGAATTGATCAGCTTCATCAAAGGAACACTCTCATAGACTCTTCTTTTCAAAATATTGCTCTTGTACATTTGCATAAAGGCATCGACAAACATTTCCGAGGATCCATACAGACCTTGCTCAAAAACGCCGATATCACCCCAGGTATTAATGAGTGATTCATTGCGTTTCAGCAAACCGGTCTTTTCAATGACCTCGCGATAGACACCATTATGTTCATTGCGCATGATCAGCCCGGCAACGATGGCGTCTCCCAGGGCGCCGATGCCGACCTGGATGGTTCCGCCATCTTTGATCAGGGGGCTGACATTGATGCCGATCATATGCTCGATCAGACCGACTGAATCCTTGGGCGGCCCAAAAAGCGTATAATCGAACTCCGGGCCGTGAAGCACATAGTCAAAGGATTCCGGCTCCATAACGGCATCTCCGTACATGAATGGCATATTTACGTTGGCTTCCGCCAGAATCGCCACTTTTTTACCCTTGGCCCGGTCGCCTTTTATGAGCTCCAATGTCTCCAAGGTGATATCGGGGTTGCAGGCTGCGGAGTAGACATGCTTGCCGTCGATTTCCTGATGAGCTATCAGCATGCCGCAAACATTGGTTCCTAAGGCATGGGCGGTTCGAGGGACATGGGTATAGTTGGAAGACAAATGATTTAATTGCGCATGGTCGATATCCAAACTGTTGCCCGCTTTGCAGAAAAATTCGTAGATCTCAACATTGGGCGGGAGTGTTCCAGCCCGATAATCCAGCATATAGTCAAAATCCGGAACCCCGTCAAATATCCGCTCATTCAGGGACTTAACAAAGCGGGCCTCCAAGTCGGATTTTCCGACTGGTTTTTCCAAAGACAGTGCGGTGATGATTTTTAGAGTCATTTCTGGATCTTCTTTTGCACGCCGGTAAAATTCATTGATAATCCTGATCGGTTTTCCCAGAGCCAGTGTCATCCCGAAAACAATGTCTTTCCCTACGTACTGGATCGTCTCGTCGACAACCTTCCTCACATCGTCAGCAATAATCCCGGAATCCAATTTCATGATTTATGTACGCCCTCCCAACCCAATTTTTATAGTTTACCGAAAAGACACAGATAAAGGCCGTTCCCTTTCCCTTATTGTGCTTGCGTTATATTATAACAAAATAAAACATTTCGAAATAAAACATTTCAGTAATAAGGAATAATAAATCGTCTCATATTGGAGAGACCTGGTTTTTTGGGGATGCCCTATCGATGGATAACGACTGAATTAGGTAACTTCAAGCCCGTAATGGAAGCAAGGGGCAAAAGCGTTTCACGCGGTGCGCAAATCCACCAAGACCTCTATTTTGGTATAATTGGCAGTAAAGAAAAATAACCGGAGAAATGCACAGGGCAGGGTCGAGCGATATCACTTAGCACGGGACTAGGGGGAGTGTACGGGGATAACCCGAACTGCTTCGGATCGTGGCCATCGGAATTCATTACAAAAGGGATATGGGTGCATGAGACATCAGATTGATCCTCAGATACAGGTCATTGAACTGCCCGGATTTCATTATGCCAACTGCAACTGCCTGCTGTTGGAGGACGACGAGCGCTGTCTGATTGAAACCGGGTTTCACGAAAGCGAACTGGAAGACCTGCGCAGGTTGTCGGTTCATTTGATCGTGAATTCCCACGGGCATGGGGATCACTGCGGTCATAACAACGCCTTTCCTGAAGCCAAAATCATGATGCACCCCGAAGAAAGAGCCGTCATAGGTTCGGCGCAGGGCTACCTACGGGAATTTGGGTTCGAAAACCTGGTCGACGAAGCGTGGCAGGGGCTATTTGTTGACGGGATGAACTTCCGGCCGACTCGAATCGACGAGGCGCTGCACGATGGGCAGGCGATCTGCACCGGCCGGCTCCGCTTCCAGGTCCTTCATATGCCGGGGCACAGCGCCGGTCACTGCTGCTTTCTGTTCCCGGAGCAGGGGTTTGTATTCACCAGTGATATCGAATTTTCCGAGTTTGGACCCTGGTATGGCATGGTGCGTTCGTCGGTGGCTGACATGCTGCGCTCTTTGGACCGATTGGCCTCGATCGGCGCCGATTATTATATCAGCGGGCATCATGCGCCAATGATCCGGGACCCGGACGGCAGCCGCCTTCGGGCCTACCGGAACACCATCCTGGAGCGCCAGCGCCGAGTGGCGGAATTGCTTTACGCAGGCCGCAGCACGGTGGAGGAGATCGCAAAAAGCCTGCCGATCTACCGCCGTTTGCCGAATCCGGCCCCGATCTTCTGGGCCTATGAACAGATGATGGTTATAAACCATCTGATTTACCTGGAGGAGCAGGGTTACGCCGGGCATGAAGGCGTCCGCTGGTTTCCCGGCAAAACCGGGATCGGAATGGCGCAGTTGTCGATCTAGGCACCCATTTGGTGCAACACCGGCGCATCGGAACATAGAATCAGGATTACATGGGAAAAATGAAGCACAATCCCATGGAAATCAGGATGCGGCGTGATCAGCAAATCGTTAAATATAAATGAAGCGTACGTACGCAATGTCATCGGCGAGAGTTTTGATATCAAGTATCGGCCGATCCGAATTGCCGCGTGCAATGACGCGGAAGGCTTGATTGTCTACATCGCCAGTCTGGTCGATACCAGAGTGGTTGATGAAACGATTCTCCGGCCGCTGATGCAGTGCGAAGGGATGTCGGGGAAAAAGAGCCTGACCGGACCCAAAGGAACGGTCGCAGCCATCATGAAGCAGAGCGTTTTTACCTCATCAGCCCGGGAAAGCGCCGATTGGGAGGACATCTGCGACGCAATCACGGTGGGCGATACCGTTCTTTTTATCGACCAGTGTGCTTCGGCCTTAATCCTGACAACGCGAAAATACGAAGGCCGTGCTGTTGATCAGCCCGATGCGGAGAGCGAGGTTAAAGGACCCCGGGACGGATTCGTCGAGAATATTCAAACCAATGCCGCCTTGATCAGAAGGCGTATAAAAGATTACGGTCTGCGGTTTGACACGATCCGGCTCGGCGAACGGACCAAAACGGTCATTGCAGTGGTCTATATTCAGGATCTGGCCAGCGAAGCGCTGGTGACGGAAGTGAAGCAGAGGCTGTCCGGAATTAATCTGGACGCCATTTTAGCGACTGAATCCATCCAGGAACTGATAGAGGACAATCCCCTTTCGATTTTTCCCAAAACCTTAAATACAGAACGGCCGGACAAGGCAGCCGCTGCTTTGCTGGAAGGCCGGGTTCTCATTATGGTCGATAATACCCCATTTGTTCTGATTCTGCCGGCGATATTCTGGGAATTTTTTGAAAGCAGCGGGGATTACTATGACCGGGTGATTATTGCGACAGTCATCCGCTGGATTCGCTGTTTGGCCGTTTTTCTCAGTACCTCAGCCACATCAATTTACGTCCTGCTCACCTCTTTTCATCAGGAGATGCTGCCAACCAATTTGGCGTTGAAAATCGCCACCGCACGGAGTACCGTACCTGTACCGGCTGTTATTGAGGCGTTTGCTATGGAAATCATTCTCGAAATCATGAAAGAGGCCAGTCTTCGGATGCCAAAGGCCATCGGCCCAACTGTCAGCATTGTCGGCACGCTGGTCATCGGCCAGGCGGCCGTCGCAGCGGGACTCATCAGCCCGTTGATGGTCATCACGATCGCGGTGGCAGCCATCTCCGGCTTTGCGATTCCGTCATACAGCATGAGCAATTCGATTCGCGTCATCCGGTTCCCCATTCTATTCCTTTCAGCGTCTTTTGGGCTGTACGGATATCTGGCCGGTGTCGCTGCAGTCGTAATGTATCTCATGTCGCTGCGTTCCTATGGGACGCCGTATTTGGCCCCGGTGATTCCATACGACGGCCGCGCAATGAAAGATCTCGTGGTCCGGGCACCGTGGGGGGAAATGACCAGCCGGCCCGGATTTGTCAATGCGCAGGACCCTATCCGGGTGGGGAAAAGACGAGCCTATCCGGTTCGAAACAAAAATAAAAGCTGAGGCAGTATGCAGCGAAAAGCGAAGTGTATCCTAGGGATCTGTATAGTGGCGGGCATTTTAACCATCAGCGGATGCTGGGACAAACGGGAAATCAACGAGCTGGGGCTGGTGACTTCGGTCGGGATCGACAAGGCAGCCAAGCGGAATCAGTATATGGTAACGGTCGAAATCGCCAATCCATCGGTCAGTAATGCCACTGCGGAAACGAGTGGTTCGGGACAATCGGGAGGCGGCAGCGTTTGGATTGCGTCCGCAACCGGAGATTCGATCTTCGACGCAACCCGAAATCTGGTCAATATTTCATCCAGACGGATCATGTGGGCGCACAACTCCGTGATCATTATCGGGGCACCACTGGCCCGGGAAGGAATCGCGCCGGTGGTCGACTATTTCACCCACCAGCCGGAACTGCGCTTAAAGGCGGCCGTGGTGGTCGCCAAAGGCGATGCGAAAGATTACATCCCGACCAAGATCGGGATGGATACGCCAAACGGTACCTCCTTTATTTTGATGCAGGCGTACCGGAGCTTGGCGGCGGAGAGTGCGAACTCCCATATGTTGGAGGTTGCCACGAGCCTGGCCAGTAAACATGGCAATCCCTTGATTGCTGAGATTCGATTGAAAAACGCGATCCGCCAACCGAACGCCGGGAACTCCTCGGGTGCGAAAAATCCCCAAACCGTGGAAATGGCAGGGGCGGCGGTTTTCAAGAAAGACCGGATGATTGGCTGGCTGACCCCCACGGAAACCCGGGGTTCCTCCTGGATCTTAAACCAGACGAAAAATACCGTGGTAACGGTGACCGACCCGGCGCATCATTACAAAAACGTGTCGGTGGAAACGTCGGATGTGAAAGCCATGATCAAAACCACGGTGAAAAACGGGATGCCCAGGATCTCGATCCGGATCACCGGCAACGGAACGATCGCGGAAGAAGACGGGAAAACATCGTTGGGAATCAATCAGATGAAGAAGCACGTCGCTGTCCTGGTTGACCGGAAAATTGAATCTGAAGTCAGACATACGCTGTCCGTCGTTCAGAATAAATACGGCGTCGATGTACTGGGTTTCGCCGCAATCGTTCACGTTCAAAACGACCGGGAATGGGAGAGCGGGCTGATGGACCAATGGGAAACGATTTTCCCGATGATCCCGGTACAAGTTTCCGCGGATATTCACATCAAATCAAGCCGGTTGAACCAAGAGCCGATGAGGATTCCCAGATGATAGAAGGGTGAAACGAGATGCCGCAGTTTCGGATCGGGCCGATGCAGTATTGGTTGATGATTCCCTGCCTGGTGTTCAGCAAGGGGATCGGCATTACGGCGGGTATTACGGCAAGAATGGTTGAAACGGATGCCTGGCTTGCGATGGCAATGGGTTTTGGGCTAGGGATGTTGGTCCTGCTTGGGACAAGCTATTTAGGATCTCGGTTTCCCGACAAAACGATCGTTGAGTATTCCGAATTGCTGTTAGGCCGATGGTTGGGTAAGGTGATTGCGGCACTCCTGGCCATCTATTTTATGGCTGCCTATGCGGTGCTCTCCAATGTGATCACCATGCATATTCACCATTACTTTCTGCCGGAGACCCCGTATTTGGTAATCTGTCTGATCTGGGTTCTGCTGTCTGCGTATGGCATTTACCTGGGCATTGAGGTCATTGTCCGTTTCGGATCAATCGGCTTCCTCGGAATAATCCTGATTACGCTTACCATGCTGACCGGAACGGTACTCGACATCAAACCGATCAATTTGCTGCCGCTGATGGATAAAGGCTTTGGGGCTGACCTTGGCGCAAGCATCTATGTTCTTTCCGACATATCGGTGGCGATTCTCGCCAGCGCTTATCTCATTCCCTTATTAAACAGCAAGAAAAAGCTGATGACCTTAAGCTTTTGGGCTATGGCAGCCGGGGCAATTCTTGTGCTTTCATGGCCGCTGTTTGAAACGATGGTCATAGGGCCCGATCTTATGAAGCAGTATCTCATGGTGTGTATGGAGCAGATTCGCTGCGCCCAGCTGACCAAATATTTGCCAAGATATGAACTGATCATGGTCAGTTTCTTTGTTTTTGGTGTTCTGGTTCAATCGCTAACGACATTTTACTGTGCGCAATACGCGATTGGGCGTCTGACCGGCGTGAAAAACCGGGTGTTCCTGCTCGTGCCGCTTGCGGCGGTGCTGCTGGCCGCAACCTATTTCCTGGCGCACGATATGAACAACTACATCAATATCATTACGTATCCTTACTCCCAGGTTTCAACCGCCTTCGGGATCGGCCTTCCCGTTTTCCTCTTACTGATCGCGCTGGTCCGGGGGAAACTCGGCCGAAAAGAAGAAAAATCGGAGTGACGCTTACGTGGGAATCCCATACTCCAGGCGAAGCACCGTTAAGGCCCGCTCCACTTCAAGCCTGGAAACACGGTCCAACAAAGCGGTTCCTTTCGGCGTAAAGCTCCCGTTTTTGTAAATCGTCAATTTGCTATCCCCGCGGGAACCGCTGTTGTAGGCAGCTAAACTGATATAGTCGGTCCTCTCCTGAAAAACCGCTACGATGCCGTTCCGCACCTCGACGGCGATTTCAATGGTTCTCCCCATTTTCTCAATCGGAAGGGCGATGACACATTCCGCATCCGAGGCATCAGGGAGCTCTTTGATTTGCCACTTATCGCCGATCACTTTTTCAATCGCGTTGGTTGCCATGGAAAAGCTCCTTCCAAGCGGTTATTCGGTTTCAATTTGAATTTTACACGTTTTTACAATCCACTGATAGCCCCTATTTTTGGCTCAAGCCTTTGCGGCGCTCGCCAGCACGGCTTCGATCATGTTCAGCTTGGTGTAGTCGCCTTCGGTGAACGGGGCCATCATGTTTTCCGGACCGAGCAGCCGGTCGCGGATCTCGTTGTGGTCCAATCCATCGCGGTCTAAACGCACAACGTCGGCCTGCAGAGTCCTAAACCATTCGATTTTCTCGCGAAGCATTTCTTTTCCGGGCTCATAAATCCGGCCGCCCGAGCAAAAGATGGTTTGAAAATCATAGCCCATGAGGTGCTCCAGTGAGGCCATAGTGATATCAAAGTCCTCGTTTCGGCGAAGATGCGTCACCTTCACCGAGCGAAACAAATCGCCGGTGAAGAGCCAGCCGTTCTGCTCCTCCAATAGGGTGATCGAATCGGAAGAATGCCCCGGTGTATGGATGACCCGGAACCGGTATTTACGGCCGTCGATAAAATCGCCGATTGTTTCGCACTTGGAGGATGGCGGCAGGTCGAAAAAGAAACGCTGGTAATACATCAAATCCGGCGTCCAAAGCGACGTGTCACAGATCAAGGGAACCGCTGCCGGATGTGCGAGGATCGGAATTCCGCGCGCTTCAAAAGGCGGATTATTGCCGATATGGTCTTCATGGTGGTGGGAGTTGACGACGACATCCACATCCAGGCTGTCCAGGAAGGGCATCAGCTCCTGCCGGCAGCTTACCGGCCCGGTGTCGATCAGGATGCCATCAGCACAGTACAGTGCCATCGTATAGGCGATCCGGCCTTCAACTTCGATATTCAGAATCAGCTGGGTGACTTCACCCATTTCGTTGCGAATGATCATTGCTGGCATTCCTTCGTCGTTTTTCTTTGTACTCCAAAGTATACGCCGCGGGGTAAACGAGGCCAAGACCGTTTTTTTGTAAACCAAATGTTCGGAAATCAAGCGAGACAGGCGGTTCAATAGGATTCCCCAATGCCGGATCTTTCCTGAACCGACGATCACAGCGAAAGCCAGCCTGCCTGGTTATGCGAAACCGCTCCTTTTGCGGTAAAATTGATACGTATTTGTCCCCCGAAAAGGCACGAAACGAAGAAAGGGAGTCTTTCGCGATGAGAGAAAAAGCAATGGCTGTACTCCGGCAGTACAACAAGAATGAAGCGCTGGTTCGCCACGGGATCGCCGTCGAATCCGTCATGCGCCATTTCGCCGCTGAAGCTGGAGAAGATGTCGAATACTGGGGTGCGGTCGGGCTGCTGCACGACGTGGATTACGAAATGTATCCCGAACAGCACTGTCAAAAGGCCCCGGAAATCTTGAAATCAGCCGGATATGACGACGCTTTCATTTATTCGGTGATCAGTCACGGGCATGGCCTCTGTGTCGACGCGCCGCCCAAGCTGTACATGGAGAAGGTGCTTTTCGCAATCGATGAGCTGACCGGGCTGATTAATGCGGCTGCTTTAATGCGTCCGTCTAAATCGGTGATGGATATCGAAGTGAAAAGCGTGAAAAAGAAATTCAAAGATAAGAGTTTTGCCGCCGGCGTGAACCGGGAGGTGATCCTGGAAGGCTGCGCCAACCTGGGGATGGAGCTGGATACGGTGATCGACCAATCTATTCTGGGCATGCGGGCCCAGGCTGCCGAAATCGGTCTGTAGACGCCAGGCATTCAGGGGAATGTTGGGTAAGGGATGGTATAGTAGAGAAAAACAACGGATACGCGAGGTGATGGCGGAATGGATTTCACATTGAGCAAGGAACAGGAATTGATCCAGAAAATGGCCCGGGAGTTTGCCCAGACTCAGATTGCCCCGATGGCCAGGCAGATCGACGAATCAGGCAAGATCCCGGATGGAATCCTGGAAGGTCTGGCGGAACTCGACCTGTTCGGAATCGCATTTGACGAGGACTATGGTGGTGCCGGTGCCGGATATGACGGATATGTCTTGGCCCTCGAACAGATCGCCAAGGTTTCGGCTGGCGTGGGTGTTACGGTTGCGGCCCATTCCTTGGGGCTCGGGGCGATTTCGAAATTTGGCACGGACGAACAGCTGAAAAAATACTTAACCCCCGCCTGCAAGGGTAAGCAGATTGCCTCTTTCGCTTTTACCGAACCTGGGACTGGATCTGACCCGGTCCAGATTACCAGTACGGCCGAACGCCAGGGAGACTGCTTCATCCTGAACGGGACCAAACGGTTTATCTCCAATGCGAATTACCCGGGGCCGATTGTGGTGTTTGCCCGGGAAACCGGCCATGAAAAAGTCACCGCGTTTATTGTGGAAAAGCTGTGCCCGGGATACTCCCTGTCGGAGCCATGGGAAAAGATCGGCTATCGCGGCGGGCAGGTTCTGGACGTTTATCTAAAGGACGTCAAAATCCCGGCAGAAAACCTGCTGGGCAAGTCGGGACAAGGATTTTCGGTTCTGCTGTTGGGCATTGCGCTGGGCAAGATCGGCACCAGCACGATCGCGCTTGGCGGGATTCTGGCTGCGCTGGAGCTGGCATTGCAGTATGCGAAAGAGAAAACCCACCGCGGGCAGCCGATCGGTAAAAAGTTTCAATCCATTCAGCTCAAGCTGGCCGAACTCAAGATCCAATATGAAACGGCCAAGCTGCTCTGTTACCGGCTGGGGTGCCTGGCCAATGATATCAATGACCCCGGACAGTTTGCTGCGGAAGCGGCCTTGGTGAAAGCGTATGTCTGTGACACGGTGGTCCGGTCGGCGTGGCTGGCAATGGATGTGCACGGCTCTTATGGCGTGATGCGGGATTTGGAGATCGAACGGGTCTACCGGGATGCCGTTATCGGGCCTCAAATCGAGGGGGTATCGGACATCCAGCGCGTGATCGTCGCCAGTTCCATGATGGGCTGATCCGGCATCATTCTTTTCAATGGATTTGGTCAACAGGCTTTCGGCGGAAAGCCTGTTTTTTATTTGCCGCTGGAAGCCTTCGGATCAAGAGAGGAAAGCGCGAAGAGTCTGTAGAAATTGAGATGCGTGATTTCTCAAAGGCGGAAGGGGATGACCGGCTATCGAAGGTCGTTGGATAACTCGTAAACGGGTGATGTTGCCTGCGGTTTTCCTGCTGGTTGTGCTGTTTTCCTGGATCTGGACAGCGACCCGGCCGGATCCCAACCGAGCTTATATTCAAAATGGCGTTGCCCTGCATGCCAGGACCAGGGGAAAGGCGCTGCAGGTTTATCAAAACGGGCAGTGGAAACCCCTGTTTGTCAAAGGCGTGAATCTGGGGACCGCACGGCCCGGCAAGTGGCTGACCGAATTTCCGCAGGAAAAATCCGATTACGAACGGTGGCTGACCCAGATTGGGACGATGAATGCGAACACGGTCCGGGTCTATACCTTAATGCCGCCCGCCTTCTATCAAGCCTTGAGCGATTATAATGAAGACCACCGCGACTGCCCGATGTGGCTGCTCCAGGGGATCTGGCCCGATGAAAGTCCGCCCGGCGGCAACGATCTTGATGGCCAGTATCAGACGGCCTATCGGAAAGAGATTCAGAATGTCATCGGGGCGGTTCACGGAAACCGGACGATTTCCAAGCGCAGAGGACATGCCTTTGGGGAATACACCGCCGATGTTTCGCCTTTTGTGCTTGGTTGGCTTGCCGGCCGGCCGCTGGAACCGGATGAGGTTACTAAGACGAACCAAAGAAATCCGGGATATGTCTTCAAGGGCGAGTACCTGGTTTGTGCTGCCAGCCCGGCCGAAGCCTGGCTGGCTTCATCCTGTGATTATGTGCTGAAAACTGAAGAGCAGGCCTATCGGTGCCAGCACCCGGTCGCCATTGTCAGCTGGCCGGCATTGGACCCAATCAGCCATGATTCCGAGTGGAACCGGTCCGGGGACAAGATGCTTGAGTACAATGATCGGGCTTCAATCGATATCGGCCGCATTGAGCCCGGGTCCAAGCTGAAAGCCGGCTTGTTCGGCGCCTATCACATTTACCCCAATTACCCGGATTTCATGAACAACGAGCCGGCCTACGACGCCTACCGCGACGATCAGGGCCGCTTGCGGTATGGCGGTTACCTGAAAGAGTTTATGGCCGGTCATACGAAATATCCGGCGCTGGTCGCCGAATACGGACTCTCCACCAGTCTTGGCAAAGCCCATGCCTCGTCCGATGGATACAGCCAGGGCGGTCTGACCGAAACCGAACAAGGCCGGGGAATCATCCGCATGATGAAAGCCATCAAGCGGGAGGGGTACGCCGGCGGAGTGATCTGCGAGTGGATGGACGAATGGGCTAAAAAGTCCTGGATTACCGAGCCGTTTACCATTCCCTACGAACGAAAAATTCTGTGGCACAACCTGATGGATCCGGAGCAAAATTACGGTATTCTAGCCATGGAGTCCGTGACCCCTGCGCATACATTGTTTGAAATTGAGGGCGAAGGGCTGATCGAATCTGCCGGCGTTCGAAGCGATGAGACTTATGTTTACCTGGATATCTCGATGAAGCAGGCCTTTGATCGCAGGAAACAGAAAATGCTTCTCGGGCTGGACACCTATAAACGACAGGTTGGCGAATTCCGGTATAACGGCCGGCTCCAGACCCAGGCGCCGAGCGGTATGGAGTTCGTGATCGAGCTGGGGCGCTCAGGTCGGATTCGGACGGTTCCATCCTATAATGCCGCCGGGTCGAGATTCGCGTCCACAAAATCGGCCCAAGGGGACTTTGTTCCGGAACGCTGGCTGATCAATGAAGCCCGGGTTACCCGGGACGGCCGGACGATTCCGGCCGTCTGGTTTGACGCCAGCGTGCTACGGTATGGGAAGTTCACCACATCCGATCACCAGTGGTACGTTTCGGGAAACAAGATATATCTGCGGCTTCCCTGGGGACAGCTCCATTTTACCGATCCCTCGTCCCACCAGGTTCTGAATGATCGCCGCGTGTTCAGCTCGGTTCCCGGGCGTGATGTCCTGAAGACGGCCATGTCGGACGGTATCGTGGTGACGGCGGTGCTGACCGACGCATCAGGAAGCCGGGCGCTGGACGTCTTCCCCGGCGTGAAAAAGGTGGGCTGGGCGCAAACCTACATCTGGCTGGAGTGGAAGGAACCTCGGTATGCTGAGCGGCTGAAAAACAGCTATGCGATCATTCGCGACGGCTTCGCCGGTCTGCGCTAGCGAATTGCTGCCATACGGCTTTATCAGCAGGTGAATTCTGGATCATGACACTGCGTTTATGACAATGCGTCATAAAATTGTGGTAGACCCCGGCGTAAGTTTGGTAAGCTCAAGTGAGATGATCAACAGAGACAAAGGGGGAGCGATTATGTCCTATCCGAACCGGGACAATCCGTACAGCTTTGACGCGTTCCTGGAGTGGCGCAACCAGGTGGACTTCTATGCTGACGACCTGTTCCTGCAGCGGGCAGTTCGGCATTTTTGCGGGGACGAATGGGAAAAGGTTGATGCCGCCGCGCGGGAAATCTCGCCTAAAGCTTCGTTCCGCTGGAACCGGATGGCGGAAGCGGCCGCCCGCCCGGAAGAGCGCCCTTACATCCTGCATTATGACGGGCACCGCCGCCGGATTGACCGGATTGTCCGCCCACACGAAACCCGCATCATGGAAAAGGAGATCTTTGCAGAAGCCATTTTTTCGAAACAAACCGCACCTTGGGTGAAGTTCATCAAGATGCTGCTGATCTACCAGAACGGCGAGGCCTGTATCAGCTGCCCGTTGACCTGCACCGAAGGGGCGGTCGCCATTATCGATAAATATGCCGAGACCCCCGAGGTCAAGCGGATCCTGCAGCACCTTTCGGAAGGCATTGACGGTGAATTCGCGATCGGCGCTCAGTATCTTTCGGAAATTCAGGGCGGGTCCGATGTTGCCGCCAATGTGCTGGAGGCGGTTTTAGAAAACGGGGTCTGGAAACTGTATGGGACCAAGTTTTTCTGTTCCGCCACCCATGCGGACTATGCCATGGTGACGGCGAAACCGCAGGGCTCGGAGGATGTTGCTTTGTTCGTGGTGCCTTCCTGGCTGCCCGGCAATAAGGAAAAAGAGATCCGGAATGGTTATACCATCGACCGGATCAAATGGAAGATGGGGACGAGCGAACTGACCACCGCGGAAATGACGTTCAACGGAGCGACAGCCTATCCGGTGGGTCCGCTGAACCGCGGGATTGCCAATGTGGCCGGTGTGGTGCTGACCTATTCCCGCCTCACGGTCGGTTTAGGCTCGGCTGCCAATATGGCGCGGGCAGCGCGCGAAGCGCTGCATTACGCTTCTTTCCGGGACCAATTCGGGATGAAGATCAAGGATTTCCCGCTGTTGGCTTATCAGCTGAACCAGCTGCAGCGGAACACCCAACGTACCCTCGCCGGGGCCTTTCGGTTGTATCGCGATTTCCTCGGCCTGGAGGGTGGATTGAAGGGCGGCCTGAATCAGGACGAACCGGAAGAACTGCGCCGGCGAAGATTTGAAATCCGGGAGCTGATCATGCTCCAGAAGATGACCGCATCCTGGGACAGCACGGATATGATCCGCCTGGCCATGTCGGTCTTTGGCGGACATGGCGTCATGGAGGATTTCTCGATTCTACCCAGGCTGTACCGGGATTCGGCCGTGAATGAACTCTGGGAAGGTCCGCGGAATGTGCTTCTGACCCAGATGCACCGCGATTTTCGGCGTGCCTCCGAATGGTACGATGCGCGCACGTTTGTCGCCTCGGTGCTCAAAGGCGCTCCAGAAACGGTGGTTCGCAGGCTTTCCGAGGAGATGGCCGAGCTGCTGGCGCATCCCGATCTTTTCACAGCCGATGCCGCCACGCTCGATATCTGTGCCCGCTGGGACCGCTTCTGCGGCGATTTATTCCATGCCTATCAGGACGCCGCGCTGGCCGAAATGGAAGGGGCTTGAGGGCGCACATCCCCCAATCGGCCCGGCAGTACGGAATAGTACCAGCCGGGTCTTTTGATGTTTTAAGCCGTGAGGATTTGATATACTAAAAAAATGCAATGGCTGGAAATAGAAGCCAAAGGATATTTTTAGGAGGACCATTCATGAAAACCCGTTTCGTCAACCGCGTGATCGCCGTCATCGCGGTGATTACACTGGTGTTGGGGCTCACCCCGGGTTCTGATTTACAGGCTAAGCCGAAACCTAAACCCGCTAAAAAGCCTGCGGTTAAGGCGGTGAAACCCGCACCGAAAATTGTAAAAATCGGATTCATCGCGCCGTTGACCGGGGATGTCGCTACTTTCGGTGAAACGACGAGAAATGGCTTCAATCTAGCCCTGGATCAGGTTAACCGTAAAGCCGGCGCGTTCACGCTGCAAGCCGTGATTGCGGATGATCAGAACGATGCATCGATTGCCGCGGTCGAAACGAAAGAACTGATTGAGCGGGACAAGGTTCAGTTAATCGTCGGCTCGGTGACATCCGTGTGTTCGATTGAGATTTCTGAAGTCGCCAATGCGTATAAGATTCCGCAAATTGCCTGCACCGCCACCAACCCGAAGGTTACTGTGGACGCGGGCAAGCGGAAACCGTATGCTTTCCGGACCTGCTTTATCGATCCATACCAGGGCAACTTAGCGGCTAACTTCGCACTGAACCAGTTGAAAGCGAAAAAAGCCGCTGTGCTGTATGATTCCGGAAACGACTACACCTGCGGCCTGGCAGATGTATTTAAACGGTCGTTCGAAAAGGGTGGCGGTACGGTTGAGATTTATGAGGAATATTCCCGGGCCGACACCGATTTCTCCAAACCGCTGCAAATGATCGCCAGGCAGAACGTGGACGTCCTGTTTTTACCGGACTACTATGAAAAGGTATCTGAGATCGGCGTTGAGGCCAGAAAACAAGGCCTGAAATGCACCTTCCTGGGCGGAGACGGCTGGGATTCCGTCGATCTGGATTTTGAAGCCATGGATCAGGGGTATTTCATCAATCACTATTCGTGCGACAATCCGAGAGCGGAAACCCAACGGTTTGTTAAACAGTACCAGGACCGCTACGGATGTATGCCCGACGCGCTGGCGGCGCTCGCCTACGATTCGGCCAATCTTGCGATTCAAGCGATTAAAATCGCGAACAGCAATGATCCGGTCAAAATCAAAAACGCGCTTCAGGGGCTGAGGAACGTTCCGTCCACTTGCGGCCCAATTACGTCGTTCGACAGCGATGGTAATCCCCAGAAACCGGGCGTAGTCATCCAGATCAAGGATGGACGGCAGGTTTTTGTTTCCGAGATTAATTCATCCGCTGGGACCGGAAGCCCGGCCGCGCCGGCCAAGCCCGTGGAAAAACCTGCGGTGAAACCGGAGAACAAGCCTGCATCGACAGGTGAAACGGTCGTCGGCGGCATGACCCTGGTTCCGTACACCAGTGATGATTTTGGGATTACTATGCTGGCGCCGAAAGGATGGATTGCCTTTCCGTCCGAGGTTGACGGACAAGGCACGCTTCTTTTTGTCTCTAACAACGACGATACGGTCTTTCTGACGCTAATGGTGGATTCAAGTGTCTGCGATATTTTCAATAAAGCTGGGAATCTGGAAAGCGGATTCAAGGTGTTATCCAAACTTGCCGCCACGACGTTTGAAAACCTGAAAACGATCGATACCCGAACCGTCCAAATCTCAGGGAGCAACGCGCTGGAAGCGACTGAAACGTTTGTTCAGTCAGGGAAGAGTTATAAAGTGACCGAAGTCTATGTGCTGCAAAACGGCCTTTGTTACAACGCAATCTACAAAACCGATCCTGCTTTGTTTGACAAGTACAAGGAGCCGCTGGTCCGGTGCATCGAGTCCCTGCAGATTACGCCCAGGTCCCAGTCAGATGCCACGCGTATTTGAGAACGGGAAATGATCTCGAGAACGCGATAAGACGAGTAATACAGGCTTTCCACTGCGGAAAGCCTGTTTCTTCTAAAAGAAATCAATCATGACAGCCGCCCAGAAGGCCGGATAGAGGGTTCGTTTCAGTCATTGTCGAAATAGTGAGAGACCAAACCGGGGTGAAAGGGTTTTGTAGGTACTCGTAAGAGAAGGAGCCGTACATCCAGATGAAACGAATCAACAAGTACTTGTCTTTGTTCGGGCTTTTTGTCGTCATTACGGTTATTCTCGGCTTAATCCTGCAGCATCAATATTCCAACCGGATCGTAACTCGCAATACCGAGCGAATCACCGAACTGTCCGTGTCGGTCATGAACCAGCAAATCCAAAGCTGGCTGAATGAACACGCCCGGGTGATTGAAACCTGCCGCGCCTATACGGTCACGGCCATTGACGACGAGTCCGGTGAACTTGCCTTTCTCAGGATGATGCTGCAAAGTGACCGCGATTTTGCCTCGATCTATTTCGGCTCGGCGGACAATCATCTGATTAATGCCAGCGGTTGGGTTCCGCCCAGGGGGTTCGACCTCAGGACCCGGCCCTGGTTTGGGAAAGCGGTGTCTCAAAACCGTCTGGTTTTCACCGAAGCCTTTGTCAATGCCAGTAGGGACAAGGCAATCATTACCATTGCTGTGCCGGTGCGGGATGCGGGCGGAAAGCTGCTTGGCGTCGTCGGCGGGGATGTGTCCCTCGAAACCATCATCCATGTGATCCGCGATAAGAAGATCGGAAATACCGGCTATTCGTTTCTGATTGACGGCAAGGGCAACCTGGTTGCCCATCCCGATTATGCCTACAATCCGGGTATTCCGTTTGTAAAGGTCAACGAGCGGTATCCTGGCATTTCGCTGAATTCCCTTCACACCAGGGGAACGGTCCAACCGGTGACGCTTGACGGCAGAAACGGATATATCGCGTTCCAGGCCGTGCCGGGAACGGACTGGCACCTGGCCAGCTTCGTCCCGATGAGCGAGTTTTCCGGCCAATTCAACCAACTGCTCAGCGTGCTCGGTATTTCGGCCCTGGTGTCATTGCTGATTATTTTGGTGTTCCTGTGGCTGCAGCGCCGGCTGTTGATTCTGCCCCTGGTTCGCCTGGGTGAGAACGTCGCCCGGATCGATGTCAAAAACAATCCGGACTACCGGCTCCCGACGGATGAAACTGCCGAATTTGCCGAACTAGCCCGGGGGATGAATGCGGTGCTGGAAACCACCAGTTCCTATGTCGCCAGCCTGACCGTGAAAGAAGACGCGCTGAAGGGCTCTAATTTGCAGTTGGAAGCCATGGTTCTCAAACAGCGGGCCCAGCAGGTGGAACTGGAGCGGCAGTATGAAGGCATTGAGCGGGAAAGTGCCGATCGCCAACAAGCCCAGGAAGAACTGAGCAATTTTTTTGAGGTCAATCTGGATCTGCTGTGCATCGCGGATACCGATGGCAATTTCATCAAGGTCAACAAGGCCTGGCAGGATATTTTGGGTTACAACACCCAGGAGCTGGAAAAACGCAAGTTTCTGGAGTTCATTCACCCGGATGATCTTGACGAAACCCTTGCGGTAATGGGCAAGTTGGCCAACCAGGAAATGGTCATCAATTTTGTGAACCGCTATCGGTGCGCGGACGGGTCCTATCGTTTCATAGAATGGCGCTCCCGGCCGAAAGGAAACTTGATCTATGCGGCAGCCCGGGATATTACGGACAAGAAACTGGCTGAAGTGGAGCTGATCAAGTCAAAAGAGCAGGCCGAATCGGCAAACGTCATGAAGAGCCAGTTTCTGGCTAACATGTCCCATGAAATAAGGACTCCGATGAACGGGATTCTTGGCTTTCTGGAACTGCTTAGCCGGACCGAGCTTTCGACCCTGCAGGAAGAGTTCGTCCGGGATGCGAAATCGGCGTCTGATATGCTGCTGATCATTATTAACGATATTCTGGACTTTTCTAAAATCGAGGCCGGGAAATTGGCAGTGGAAAAGATCGGCTTTCAGCTTCGCCCCATCGTAGAGGATACCGTGACCATGTTCCTGCCGAAAGCAATGGAAAAACAACTGGCCTTGAACGTGACGATTGAGCCTGGCGTTCCCAATGTTGTTCGTGGGGATCCGGCCCGGCTGAAACAGATTATGGGCAATCTCATCAGCAACGCCATTAAGTTCACCGAAAAGGGGACAGTCACTTTGACGGTCGGCTGTGCATCGGTTGAAAACGATCACACCTGGATTGACTTTGCCGTTGCCGATACCGGAATCGGCATGAGTGAATCGGTGATGCAAACCTTATTCACCCCATTTACCCAGGGTGAAAGCTCAACCACGAGACGATTTGGCGGAACCGGTCTCGGACTGGCGATCAGCAAGGAATTGGTTCATTTGATGGGTGGTACGATTTCGGCCGAGAGCAAGCCGGGCCAGGGATCGGTTTTTCGGTTTTCAGTCTGTCTAGAGATTTTGAAGCAAGCTGCCGGTACAGGCCCTGATCAAAGGATTCAGGCGGCAAAGGCCGGGCCGTCCGGCAGAGGGGTTCCTGCCGGAACCAGGCCCAAGTTCCTGCTGGTCGATGACAGCGAAATGAACCGAAAAATCTTGATGGCGATTTTGAAATCGCATGGCTTTAGCTGTGATGTGGCCGTAGACGGGCGCGAAGCGATCCGGGCGGTGACCGAAAACGATTACGATATCGTTTTCATGGACTGTCAGATGCCGGAAATGGATGGCTATGAAAGCACGGCCCGGATTCGGGAATTGGAAACGGACGGAAAGCATACGACCATCATTGCCATGACCGCTTATGCCATGGAAGGTGATCGGGAACGGTGCCTGGCGGTGGGAATGGATGACTATCTCAGCAAACCGATCAACTATGATCACATGTTTCGGCTGATTGACGCTTACACCGGACCAGGGGAAACCCTGCGGGAAGAGAGCGGGTTCAAGGTGAATCCGCAGGAAGCGCTTTCCCCCTGGCTGGCCGCTTATTTGCCCGGCTTTGTTCAAGAATCCGGGCTGACTGAGGAAGAGGCGATGCCGATTTACCAGGCGTTTCACCAAAACGTCCCGGAAATCATGGCTGAAATCGAGACCGCGATGGGCAGCACCAATTTTGAAAAGCTGGCCGCGTCGGCGCATACCCTGAAAGGATCGGCCGGGAATCTTCAGGTTACGGCCGTTTACCAAACGGCCGCGGGGCTGGAACTCGCGGCCCGGCAGCGTGATTTGGATCAATGCCAGCGGTGGATTGAAGATTTGGCCCGGCTGATCAGATAAGCGGCTCGGGCGACCGGCAATGCATATACAGCTTACCCGAAAGGCTTTTTGGCACATGCCAGGAAGCCTTTTTGCGCGTGCCGATCCCGATTTGGCAGGGGTGCATAGGGATTGTATGAGTACATGGATGAATGAATAAAAGATTATTTTTCCAAAAGGGTGAACAAATTCCGCACAGTGGTCGTCATATACCCAAGTAGGTGACGATGCGTTGAAGGGAGTGAATGCGATGACCACGATCGCAGTATTCAATCAAATCATGACCGTAGCAGCTGGGGCGATCCTGTTTCTGGGCATCGCGTCCTTTACCTACCAGGGATTGAATCAACGAAGGTACTTTTAAACGGCGGCACCCGAGCAAGGGTGACTTCGAAAAGCGCATGCTGGAACAAAGGGCCTCAAAAGAGGCCCTTTTCATTTTTTAAAGCAAAGGAGGTGACACCGGTATGAGCGCAGTCCTGAATACCGCGGCCGAAATCTGGCCGGCGGCCAAAACCGCGGGGTTGATTTTTTTCGCCAGCCTGGCAGCGACAAGTCTTGGCACATTGTCCACCCTGTTTCTTTCCAGGCAGGTCGTGAAACCGGTGTACCTCATCACCTTTCTCGATGCACTGATCGCTGCGTCCGTCCTGCGTTCGATGAGCAGTTCCCGCGGACTGTATTTTATCGTCGCATTCGCGCTGGGCAAGACGGTTGGGGTTTTTGTCGGGCAGCAGCTGGAACGCTGGTTTGCCCCGGGCTATGTGGAACTCACCGTTTACAAACACCCGGACGACGGTGCGCGGCTGGCGGACCGGCTGCGGGAGCGGGGTTACTCGGTGACGACCCAGATCGGATCCGGCCAGGAAGGGCGGCCCCGGATGGTTCTGATGATTTTCACCCCGCGGCGGGCGCTGCCCGATGTGAAACGGGTGCTGTTCGATGAGGGCAAGGTTCACATGGCGATTAAGCCGGTGGCGGGAACCTACGGTAAAATTGGCCAGGTGGCCGTGCATAGTTGACCGGTTTACGGAGCTCCCGTAAGCCGGTTTTTTTATTGGGTCAGACCAGCCGGGCTGTTTTGACTTAGGGAGCGCCTTCAAGTATCTGAGGGCGGAAAACGCGATTTCGCGCATGCCAGTTATTTCACACTCTGATATACTGGGAAACAAGTCAGCGCCTGGAAGTTCAGGAAATGCTCAACGCAATCCGGGGAAGTACATTTGGAGGAATCGATCGTTGAAAAGCAGTATTGTGTCCAAAGTTATTGCCATTTTGATGATTGGAGCATTGTGCGTCGGGGTGACGCCAATGATGGCGGCGGCGAAAGCCAAACCGAAACCGAAGACCAAGCCAAAGCCGAAAACGGCCCTAAAGGTACCGGTCAAGCCGGCGCTTCCGGTATTGAAGATCGGATTTATCGGCCCGGTCAGTCTTGGCGTAGAAGGAAGTACCCAGGGGAACTCCATGAAACGGGGCTTTATCCTGGCCATGGAGGAATCCAAGGTGAAACTGGCAGGGTATAACGTTCAGTATGTTATTGCTGACGACCAGGGCTCTGAAACTGAAGCCTTGAAACAAGCCAAAAAACTGATTGCGACCGACAAAGTGCAGGCGCTGGTCGGTTCGTGGAGCTGGAAATCAACCGACAATGTATCCAAAGTGGCGAATGCCGAGGGGATTCCGATGGTGGCTCCGATCAGCACCTGGGACAGCCTGACCGGGGACGGTAATCGCCGGAATGCTTATACCTTCAGGGCCTGTGTGATGGATGAGCTGACCGCCAAGCTGGCGGCCAACTATGCGCTGAAGCGGATGAATGCCAGAACAGCGGCTGTTTTTCTTGACGACACCGAAGAATTGTCGCGCGGGCTGGCGGATCAGTTTATTGATACCTTCAAAGACGGCGGCGGAACGGTTGATGTTGCTTATTCGTACAACGATCAGGTGACCGACCGCGAGATTGAAATGATGATCAATAAAATGGTCGGGAAACGGATCGATGTCATCTTTCTGTCGGATGAATGGGAGGCCAGTGCACGGTTAGCCAAGGCCGCAAAGGACCAGAAGATCTTGAGCCCGATTCTCGGGACCGATCGATGGGATGGCTGCTACATTTATGATGAAGCGATGGAAGGTGCTTGTTTTATTAACCAGTGCGCGATCGACGATCCAAGTCCGGCTATGAGTGAATTTGTAAAGCGCTACAAGAACCGGTGGGGGATTGCGCCGGATACCAATGCCGCGCTGAGTTATGACGCCGCGAATATGATCATCCATTCGGTGATTCGTGGCAAGAGTGCCGCGCCTGAGGGCATCAAAAACGCGCTGCAAGGGACTAAGGGTCTTGCTGGTGCGACAGGATCCATCAGCGTCGACCGGTTTGGCGACGCTGAGAAAAGTGGCGCCGTCGTTCAGATTAAACGTGGAGAAGCCGTGTATGTTGGCAAGGCTGAGATACCGGAAGCGGCTTCTCAGGCAAGCGCATCAGCTGCTTCGCCAAACACGAGCGAAGCAATCGTGGTCAATGGCATCCGGTTGACGACGGCGGGCTCGTCAGAAGCTGGTTACAGCCTGTTGGTGCCAGAAGACTGGGTCCCCTTCAAAGGGAATGAATCGGAGATTCCCGTAATCTGCGTGACAGCACCCAACGAAGAAAATGCGTCCTTGCAGTCCGGGTTGAATCCAGGGCTTTACAAAACGTTTGCGAATGGGGTGGAAGCAGGGTATACCGTTCTGGAAAAACAGCTTTCGCTCCAACTTGACAGTTTTGAGACTCTGAAGATTTCTAAAATTAATGTATCCGGTTCACCTGGTATTGTCGCGTTGTATACATATTCAGCGAGCGGCAGGGACTGGATTGCCATCGAATGTTTTATCGTGAAGAATGGTCAGGTTTACAACATGGTCTACAAATCAGACGATGAAAAAGTGTTTAATAAATATCTGGAGGCGATTGCCGCGTGCTTTGATTCGGTTCAGCTGTTTACCCCGTATGATTCAGAGGATGAATAGGTTCACTACGCGAAGCACGCGTTAGAAAGAGAATATAGCTCAAATGGAGGCATACTCAATGAAACTGTTTTCCTTTCCCAAATGGGCAGCGGGTGTTACCCTGGCATTGTTCCTGGCAAGCATGGGGTCAACTGCCGCTTTGGCGGCGAAAAAGCCGGCCAAGAAAAGGACTGCCAAGCCGGCGCCGGCGGCGGTCAAGACTATCCCGGTGAAAATAGCGATGGTCGGCTCGCTGAGCGGCACCTATGCCGCTGATGGGAAAGCGATGAAACAGGGTTTTACGCTGGCCCTGGAACAGGCGAAAAATAAAGCGGGGAATTGTACGGTTCAGACCGTCATGGTCGATGATCAGAGTGATGCCAATGAAGGATACGAAAAGACCCGGAAGCTGCTCCTGAAGGACAAGATTGCCGTCATCGTGGGCCCGCTCAGTTCCGCTATCGCGGAGCGGGTCAGCGAGCTGGCCAACGCAAAGAACGTTCCGTGCGTACTTCCGATTGCGTCGGCCGATTTCCTGACCATGCCGGAAGGGCAGCGGGCTCCTTATACCTTCCGGGCGGTGGTCGCCGATTCGCTCCAGGGAAAAATGGGCGCGGGGTTTGCCCTGAACTACTTGAAAGGGAAACGCGTTGGCATTCTGCAAAATGCCGATGAATCCTATTCGGTGGATGTCGCGGACGCATTCAGGGAGACGGCGGAACAAAAAGGCGTCATCATTGCCGCTGATTATGAGTACTACGAAGGAACTGAGGATTTTTCGGAAGCCCTTAAGTCGATTGCGCAAGCGGACCTGGACGTTCTGTATCTTCCAGGTTTTGATTACCACGTTTCCATGATCGCGGCACAGATCAAACAGGCGAAACTGGACTGCAAGCTGCTTTGCTCTGATGCCGCGCTCTATTCCGACGCTGATTATGCGGCGCTGGAAGGGGCTTATGTGACGGATTATTACGCGAATGACGATCCACGGCCTGCGATGAAGAACTTTCTGCAGCAATATCAAAGCCGGTTCGGTGAACGCGCGAACGAGTCGGCCGTTTTCGGATATGAAGCGACCATGCTGGCCTTGAACGCGATTAAAAACGCCAACAGCGCCGATCCGGAAAAGGTCCGGGCTGCGCTGCAGAACACCAGGAATCTACCGATGGTAACTGGGCAAACCACGATTGACGGCCAGGGCAGCGCGGTGAAACCGTGTGTCGTGAAGCTGTTCAATGCGGCCCGGGACACGGAATACGTTACCGCGATTGACCCGGTTACTCTGATGCCGATTTATACAGCGTCCACGAATCGGCAATCTCCCAAAACCGAAAGCGCATCGAAACTGGGCGCTTCCTTACAGCCGGTTACGGTTGACGGCATCGAACTGGTGCCATACAAAAATGAAGATGCGGGTTTTGCGATGCTCGTCCCGAAGGGATGGCCACCCATTGGCGAAGGTGATTCAGGGGCGGGATGGACTGCTAATTCGTCTGATAAGGTTTTTTTGTCGATTGCTACCAGTGAGAAGTTATACCAGGTCATGGAAGACAAGGGCGTGGTTGCGGGCTTCAAGGCAATACTCAAACTCGCTGTCTTAAAACTGGAGAATTGTACCGCAACCGAACCCAAACCAATTATGGTGAGCGGGCTTCCGGGTGCGGAAGCAAGCTTCACCAACACCGACCGCGGCACCGAATTTGTGACCGTGGAACGGGTTTTCCTGAACAGTGGCTTGTGCTGGGATGCGGCCTTTAAAATCGAAACCGGCAAACGAAACAAATATGAAAACGCGCTGAAAAAGTGCCTGGATTCACTGGAAATCAGCGGATTGCCCTCCGGATCGCAGGTATAGTTCATTGAATGTTTGATAAGGCTTGCTGCCAATTGATGTCCCGGCTAAAGCCTGATGGTGAGCCAGAGTTAACCGGCCCCTCATTTTTAGGGGCCGGTTTTCCTTTTCATTCCAGCCGCCCAAGCCCATCCTGCGGCCATTGAGAAAGGGTCGCCCGGCAAGGGGGGATCATTCGGCAAAATCCGGCCTATTTCATGACTGTGCGCCTTCTGGAGGGAGTGAGAACTGTTTTCGGCTGATTCCGTCCTGGTTTCGCCCGCAGAAACGGGCTTTTCCATGGCATAATGAAATCAGCCGCGGTCCGACAGCATGCGGGCATTAACGGCAGTAACCTGAATGGGGAGGCGAGCAACATGTGGTTAGAGGAACGGATGGCGTTCGAACTGGTGGCGGCACACGGGACGCCGCTTTATGTCTATAGTGAGGCCGTATTGCGGGAACGGTGCCGTGAGCTGCTGGCTTTCGTGCCCGGGCTCAGTCTGCGGGTGAATTACTCGGCCAAAGCCAATACCAATCCGCATTTGATGCGTATTGCGTTCGAGGAAGGGCTGGACGTGGATGCCATGTCACCGGGTGAAATCGAATTGGAACAGATGGCCGGTTTTAGCCCGGACCGGATTTTCTATATCGGCAACAATGTTTCCGATGACGAAATGCGGTTTGCGGTGGAACGCGGGATTCTGGTCAGCGTGGATTCGCTGGACCAGCTTCGCCGCTTTGGCGAAATCAATCCCGGCGGCCGGGTGGCGGTCCGTTTTAACCCCGGGGAAGGAGCCGGGCATCATGAAAAAGTGGTGACTGCCGGTAAAAAGACAAAATTCGGCGTGACGCCCGACAGCATCCCGGCTGTGCGGGCCCTGCTTTCCACCTATAATCTCAAACTGGCGGCGATCAACCAGCATATCGGCTCATTGTTTCTCACCGGTGATTCGTACGTGAACGGGGTTCGGAATCTTTTAGCCATCGCGCGCGCATTTCCGGGGCTAGAATTCATTGATTTCGGCGGCGGCTTCGGGGTTCCCTACCGGCCGGGCGAAAACCGTCTGGACCTGGCGGCGCTGGGGGCTGAGATGAACCGGGTGATCAAGGCCTTTCTGGCCGACTACGATAACCCGGAGGTAACGTTCCGGGTTGAACCGGGGCGTTATGTGGTGGCGGAATCAGGCATTTTGCTGGGAACTGTGCATGCGGTGAAAGAGAACTATGGCGTGCTCTACTTAGGAACTGATCTGGGCTTTAATGTGCTGGCCCGGCCGGTGATGTACGATGCATACCACGAGATCAACGTGCTTAAAGCCCGCGGCGCATCCACCGAAGGAACCCGGGAAGCGACCGTGGTCGGCAACATCTGTGAAACCGGGGATGTGCTGGCCCGGGACCGGGCCTTACCGCATACGGAAACCGGGGATTTGGTGGCGGTGATGAATGCCGGGGCTTATGGCTACAGCATGTCCTCCAATTATAACTGCCGCCTTCGCCCGGCTGAAGTGCTGATCGGGCTGGATGGCAAGCCTCGGGTGATTCGAAACCGTGAAACCCTGGAAGATCTAAAGCGGGGAATTCCCGGGCCATAGATGGAAAGAACGAAAACGGCCTGCATTAGCAGGCCGTTTGTTTCCGTTGAATTGCGATTTTATAACACCAGGCGGTCAATCGCACCGGCGAGCATCAGGTACTGCGGCTTGCTGATCTGGTCGTCCGCGCCCACCGATTGCCCTTTGTGGAGCAGATCTTCAGTGATCAACGAGGAGAAAATAATCACCGGCAGTTTTTTCAGGATTTTGTGTTCCTTGACGCGCCGGGTCAATTGATGACCGTCCATCTGCGGCATCTCAATGTCGGTGATAAGCAGGTTCACTTCATTGAAAATCCCGTCTTCAATGGCTTCAACCCGGGATTCTAGGAACTGCCAAGCTTCAGCCCCGTTATCGAAAATTTGCATTTTGGTATACCCGGCTTCGTGCAGTACTTCTTTCAGAAACGCCTGCAGGGTGTGTGAATCTTCGGCAATCAGAACGTTTTTCTCCGATCGGTCCATCTTAGACAATCCCTCGATGGAGTCCTTTTGGAATCCGAGCCGCGGATTAATATCGACCACGATCTTTTCAAAGTCGAGCAGCAGGATAATCCGGTCATCCATTTTGATGATCCCAACCACGATGCCGTCGGCTGCATACGAGTACTTGGCCGGTTTTTCAACCTGGGACCATTTGATCCGGTGGATCCGGTTTACGCTGTGAACGTGAAAGCCGGTTTTCATCAGGTTGAATTCGGTGACAATGATCCGCTCCATTTCCGGGTTTTCGGACGGTCCCGCATTCAGGTATCCCCCCAGATTGATAATGGGAAGCACGCTGCCGCGCAGTTCGATGAGGCCTTCCATGCAAGGATGAGCACCCGGCAGGGGGACAGTTTTCGTTGTTTTGATGATTTCGCGTACTTTGATGACATTAATGCCGTAGAGTTCATTACCGATGGTAAATTCGACGATCTCCATCTCTTCGGTACCGGCTTCAAGCAATACACCCGTTTCAGCCATGCGGTATTCCTCCTAACACATCTATCGCGTTATGGATTCTCTTTGAGAGCGGATCAAACGACAAAGGGAATCAGGGTAGCCCAAAGAATGACCAGAAACAAAAGGCCTGCAACAATCCAGGCACTCCAAAGCAACCAATAGTATTTCGACTTGTCCTGGTGAAGGTCCTTGTAAATGAATTCATAAACCAGATTTTCGTGAAACACGATCGCGACCAGTATGGTGGATATGTACATGGCGATAAACAGGCCGCCGATGTCCAATCCATGCTTCGTGTAAACGCGAAAGGCAAGAAGAAGCGCGGTTGCAGCCGCAAGAATGACCAGCCAAAAACGCTCGATTTTGTGCACTT
Source organism: Solirubrobacterales bacterium (assembly GCA_050258755.1). Taxonomy (GTDB): domain Bacteria; phylum Bacillota; class Syntrophomonadia; order Syntrophomonadales; family DTU052; genus JBLMZI01. Next base: position 39,594 of record JBLMZI010000003.1, read on the forward strand.
TGCTGATCCTAACCAGATTCCCGCCGCAGACCGGACAGCTGCCCTCGACAAAATATTCCTGTTTACAGGCGACACAGTATTGTTTTCGCAGAAAACGACACCTCCTATGTTCTATTGTATCAAATGACCGAAAATTCTGTTATGCTTTCTTGCCGGGTGTCGAATCCGGGCTGAGACGATACGGCAACCGGTTTATCCGGGCGTTTGCGCAGACCCGGGAAAAGGATATAATTAGGAACGGAGAGCCATTGGCCGAAAGACCTGAAAATGCAGAAGACAGAATAGACTGCAACATCGTCAAGGGACATATTTCCAATTCTTAATAGCGTTGTGGCGCGAAGCGGAACCTGCAGCATCGAAGTGTGTCCCTTATCCTTAATATAGGGGTAATCATCATGGTCCGAATTTGTCCGAAATGTTTTACAGTCAATCCAGAAAAATATGAGCTTTGTGAGACCTGTGGTACCTTGCTGACCGATGAAAAGCCCATGCCGATCACCGGGACGAAAACACCGCCGGCCCCGCCGCCCAAACGGCGGAAGGAGCTTTCCGAAACCCTTTTCGAGGCCGGATCCGAACACGAGCGGCGCCAGCGGCTGCGTCAGATCCGAAATCTCGGCGCGGCCTTGTGTATTGCGGCTGCGGCTGCCCTGTTTGTCTGGTTCTTACCGGCAGCGACCGTGAATCATCCGGTTCCCAGTACGCCAGCTGACCCCGGTTACCTGGACCTGGCGCCGCATATCCCGATTTCGGCCCCGTCCGCAATTTTGATTGATGCCGACAGCGGCGCGGTACTGTACGCGAAAAACCCGGATATTCAGGTGCCGCCGGCCAGCACCACCAAACTGATGACGCTTCTGCTGGCACTGGATTCGATGGACGCCGGGGAAGTCATGCCCGATGACCGGGTTCAGCCGTCCAAGAACGCAGCAAGCGTGGGCGGCGCACACACATTCCGGGCCGGTGAAACGATCACGTTCCGGGACCTGCTTACGGCGATTGCGATTGGCACGGCCAATGACGCCTGTGTTGCGCTTGCCGAACATCTCGAAGGCACGCCGCGCGCGTTTGTGGACCGCATGAATCAGCGGGCCAGGCAGCTAGGCATGAAACATACCCGTTTTGTCAACGCCTATGGCCTTTCTGCACACGGCCAGTACACAACCGCCGCCGATATCGCCAAACTTGGGCAGGCGGCGTTACGGCACCCGGAAATCACGAAGTACACCTCAATCCGGGAAGCCAGCCTGCGTAATGGTGCCGTCACCTTGTCGAACTCCAACAAGCTCCTGTGGATGTATCGCGGCGCGGACGGGCTGAAAACCGGCTGGACCCAGGAAGCGAGATTTTGCCTGGTTTCGACCGTAAAACGGAACCAGTTCAGGCTCATCGCCGCAGTGTTCGGCAGTCCCGACCCCAAAGGGCATTTCAAGGATTCAATCAAGCTGTTCGATTACGGTTTCGGACGGTTTTCCTTCGTGCCGTATGCCAAAGCGGGACAAACCTGCGGCACGGTCTCGGTCTGGCTGGGAAAAGGGTCCGAGGTGAAGGCGATACCGGCTGAGAATGTCGGCTTAATCAGCCTGGCCGGCCGGGAGCACGAAGTCACTTTCAAAAAGACCTTGAAGCGGCGGGTTATGGCGCCGGTCCCCAAAGGTGCGCAGTTGGGGCGGATCGATGTTTACCGCAAAGGACAGTTGGTGAAATCAGTCGATCTGGTCGCGAAGAACCGGATTAATTCCTGGCTTTAGCCCGACCACGGGATCACTCAATCACCAGAGATGAAAAAAGAGCCGGTTTTCCGGCTCTTTTGTTGCTTTCTTCAGGGTTGTCCGCACAGACTAGGTTTCAACACCGATATTGACTTCCACAACGTTTCCGTCAATCAGCATCTGCACCGAGATAAACCGTTCATTGCTCAGTTTTGCCTTAAAGTTGTCCCCCACAATCAGGCTGGGGGGTGAAATATTGGCGCTGATGCCCAGCGACTCAAAGCGGATGGCCGCATTCGCCGCTAGCATATTGGCCAGCTCGGAGACCGCGCTCTGGGCCATATCGTCAAATACATCGACCGGCATGCCCATCATCATGGTCGAAGCAATCTGTCTTGCGGTTTCTTCGGTCATATTATACGCGACGTTGCCCTGCACCTGATTGGAGATTCCGACCAGCAGGGTCACGCCAAGGCTGTCCATATGCTGGTCTTTCAATCCGAGTTTCCCGCTGCTCACAGAGTGAAACCCGAGCTGGGGCATAACGTTCGCGACGGCATCAAGAAAAGGGTTAATCAAATTGACGTCCAATTACTCCACCTCCCCGACAAACCCGACGCTGACAGCGAACAGGCCGATTTCTGTTTGCGCGTTGATGAGTGCGACATTGAGTTTCGGGTTAAAGAGGTTCATTTTCTCGCCGCTCAGAATTCCCGGCGGCGAAACCCGGAGTTCGCCATCTTTGAACAGGTTGTTGATCCTGGATACCGCGTTGCCGCCGATGATATTGGAGATTTCTCCCATGGCGTACAGAATATCCTCTTCAGAGACTTCGTCCCGGTTCAGCAGTTTTCGGGTAATCGCGGAACCGGTTTCGTGCGAAACGTCAAATATAACCTTTCCCCGGTCGTTGCCAGTGATGCCTAAAAAGACGGCAATCCCCTGGGATGGATAGCCGTCGTCCGGATTGCGGACCACTTCCAGTTCGGGATTCAAGCCCGCCATATCCTGGAGATTTTCCTTCAAAGCGGCGATAAACTGGGAAAGGTATGTTTCCTGGCGTTCATTGATCTCTGAGCCCCGGAACACCCGGCGAATATATAAAATCAGCTCATCTTTCTTAATCGGCTTCTGAACGAACGCCTTGATGCCGATCACTTTGCCGCGGGCAATCAGTGATTCGTCGCGCATGGAACTCAGCATGATGATTTTCGCCTGCGAGTCCAGGGACAGGATTTCCCGGCTGCATGCCAGGCCGTCCATATCCGGCATGGTCATATCCATTGTCACCACATCGGGTAGGTGGTCTTGATACCATTCTATGGCCTTTTTTCCGCTGTCGGCCACGCCAATCACTTCAATATCATCCGTGTTGAGCGCTCCCTTGATCATCTCAAGGCTAAAGGGAGAGTCATCAACCGCGAGAACCTTGATTTTTTCCACTGGTTCACCTGCTTTCTGTCTGTAAGCTTGAACAATCTGGTGAAAGGATTACGAATCCGAACAAGACGTGCAAAAAGTCTGTAATGATATATTTCGTGCTTCAGCGACAAAATCCTTTCTGACCGGGACTTAAAGGCGATTGGAAAAGCTGGCTGGAAAAGGTTACGGTCGTCCGATGAAGGGTTTTAAAAAGGCGGCGGAGAAAAACAAAAAGAATCAACTAGGTATTAAAGAACGGGGCCGCCTATGCCGAATCGGGAAAACGCAAGCGAATTACTGCAGGAAATAAAGGAACTACGCCACCAGGCGCTGTCGCTGGTGCATATGTCGCCGATTGCGCTGTTTGTGATTCAGGAAGGCCGATTTCGGATTACGAACGGAGAATTCCGCAGTGTGACCGGCTATTCGGAGCATGAATTGGAAGTCATGGACCCGCTGAGTCTGGTGGCGCAGGACGAGCGGCCCAAAATCAAGGAAAAAATCGATCAGGTTCGCAGCGGCAAGGAAGTCGGGGCATTCGAAACCCGGATGATTCATAAAGACGGCAGCGTCCGCTGGGTGCTGGAGGCGATTGCATCGGTTCAGTACGATGAGCAGCAGGCAATCTTTGGCGGTCTCCTGGACATTACCGACCGAAAAATTGCCAATCAGCGCATTCACGAATCGGAAAACCGGTATCGGACGATTTTCGAAAATACCGGAACCGCAACCATCATTCTCAAAGAGGATACCAAGATCGCCCTGGCTAATTCGCAGTTTGAGGCACTTTCGGGCTACACCAAAGCGGAGATTGAGGGCAATTTGTCGTGGACCCAATTTGTGGGAAGCCGCGGGGATTTGGAACGGTTGACCCTGCATTTCGATCAGCAGCGCAAGGATCCGGTTTCCCAGAAGCAGACGGATGTGCTTTTTTTGGACCGGCATAACCGGTTCCGTATTATTCATGTGACCACCAGCATTATTCCCGAAACCGGGGAGAGCGTCGCTTCCCTGCAGGACATCACCGAGCGTCAGCGGGCTGAACTGGAAGTCCGGCGCAGCCTGGCGCGGATGCGTCAGGTCATGGAAGACACGATTCATGCGATGGCAACCACCATCGAAATCCGTGACCCATATACGGCCGGCCATATGTCGCGGGTCGCTTCGCTGGCTGCCGATATCGCCCGGAAGATGGAATTGTTAAGCCAGCAGGTGATCGCGGTTGAAATGGCCGCCGCGATTCATGATGTCGGCAAGGTGACGGTTCCGTCGGAAATTCTGAGCAAACCCGGCCGGATTAATGAATACGAATTCGGATTGATCCGCATGCATTCACAGGCCGGCTATGACGTGCTTCGCACCGTCGACTTTCCCTGGCCGCTGGCCGATATTGTGCTTCAGCATCATGAGAAACTGGACGGCTCCGGGTATCCCTTCGGGGTCAAAGGCGCCAAAATTCTTTTGGAGGCACGCATCATCACGGTGGCGGATATTCTTGAAGCGATGGCGTCTCACCGGCCTTATCGGGCGGCGCTGCCGATGCAGGCGGCCCTGGATGAACTAAAGAATAACGCCGGACGTCTTTATGATGAACAGGTGGTGGAAGCATGCCTGGCGGTCATGGCAGACCGGCAGTTTGTGCTCTAGAGAATACGGCCGGTTGGCGGGCGGGATTGACCTGGGAGGAGGAGTGAGGATGGATGAAACGAGAAAGTGCCCAATCTGCAAGGAGAATTTGGTTCGGGTGGCGGATGAGCTCGTGCCCGGGATGTGCCCGGAGATTTGCCCGGATAAGCTTTTCGGGCTGACCCCGATCGGCATTTCGGAACAAGGGGCCTTTGAGATCGAATCCAGCCATGTGATCCCGGTTGTGGCGATGATTTGTTCCAAGTGCGGCTTTGTCGCGCAGTTTATCGCCTCGAAGACCGAAGAGGACACCTGTCATATGAAAGAAAAAGGCCGCGTGAGAAAGAAGACAGAGTAAGGCATATTGAGTCGCATACGGGGAAGAACCGTCGGAGTGCCGGCGGTTTTTCTTTTGCGCGTTCGGAATCGGCTGGTCTAATCCGCTCCTTTTTAGCCCCGCCCGCGCCCAAGGCGCTGTTTCACCAGATTCAGAACCAGCTGCGATTCCTCCAGGCGAAAAACCAGGATCACCGCAGCGTAAACTGCGGTTCCGATCACAACACCGGTGACGACGGCTGCCAGCGCCTCCCCTTTGGGAGAGAGGTGGAGCATCTGCTGCAGTCTTGTTATCGAAAAGCGGGTGATCAGATACATCAGGCCGGAAGCGGCTGATGCAATGATAAAGTTCCTGAGAATCCGGCCACCGTCAATGGTATGAAGCCGCCATTTGAGCACACCGAGTAGGGCGAGCAGGTTTGCGGCGCCAGCCAGCGAATAGGCCAGGGCCAGGCCGGTGTGCTGCATCAGCGGCACCAGCAGAATCGAAAACGCGATGTTCAGCGCAATCGAGCAGATGCCAACCACCACCGGTGTGACAGTGTCCTTCAGCGAGTAAAACACCCGGTTCAGCAGCTGCAGGGCACTGTAGGCGAACATCCCGAGCGAATAGTAAAGAACCGCCCAGGCGGTTGCGGTGGTGTCCGCCGCCGTGAAGCGGCCCTGCTGGAAGAACAGTTCGATGACCGGCTCGCGCAGGGCAATGAGGCCGGCACCCGCCGGGATGGTGATCAGGAAAACCCCGCGAAGACCGAGGGAGAAGGTCCGTTTGAAGGCGTCGATCTCATCGCGCGCGACCTGGGCGTTCATCGCCGGGAAAACCGCCATGGCTATCGAGATGCCGAAAATGCCGATCGGAAGCTGCATGATGCGCTGGGCCAGCCGCAGGGCCGAAATCGATCCTTCGGCCAGACCGGAGGCCAGGTTCTGAGTGACGAACAGGTTCAGCTGGGTGACCGACAATCCGATCAGGACCGGCAGCATCAGGACCATGATTTTTCGAAAGCCCGGGTGGGAAAGGTCAAGCGAAGGCGAATACTGAACGCCGGACCGCAGCAGAGCCGGGATCTGAACCGCCAGATTCAGCATGGCCCCGGTAACAACCCCGATCGCGAAGCCCATGATGCCAAACGGGCGGATCAAAGCAAGACCGACCACGATAATGCCGACATTGTACAGGACCGACCCGATCGCTGGCGAGGTAAAATGCTGTTTGGAATTAAGGATGCCCAGGGCCAGCCCGTTCAAGGCCATGAAAAAGGTCTGAAAAAACATGATCCGGGTGAGTTTAACGGCAAGATCGATGATATCCGGCGGAAGATCCGGCACCAAAAGCTGAATCAGCGGCCGGGTGTTGAGTTCGGCAATGACGATCAGAATCAGCAGCACGATAACGGTGACATTGAACAGGATACTGGCGACTTTCCAGGCTTCCTGCTCCTCGTTGCGCGCCAGATAGCTGCTGAAAATTGGGATGAACGCTGAACTGAGCGCACCGCCCACCAGCAGCATATAGATCAGATCAGGAATCGAAAAAGCCGCGTTGTAGGCATCGGTGATGTGCGTGCGTCCAAACCAGGTATAGAAAAGAACGTCCCGGACCAGTCCGAGCAAACGGGCGATCAGCGTGGCGGCCATCATAAAGCCGGCCGCCCGGGCGATGGATCTGCCGGTGGTCATCGTCTGTGCTCCTTGCGTGTTATTCGCGTGAAAACGGGGGAATCTGTCTGAAATCGGCCAACTGCCTAGGCAAATTATTCGCTAAAGCAGGTGCCGCCTATACCAGACAAGTGTGTAGCCTGAAAACTTTGGGAATTTTGAAGGATTTACGCGCTGGATTGAGAATATTCAGCAAAGGCCGGGCATAATCGAAAAGAAAAAGAGGCCGTCAACGGAGGATGAATGAATGTCTATTTTTCAAGCGGTGATTTTGGGTCTGGTGCAGGGGCTGGGCGAGTTTCTGCCCATCTCAAGTTCGGCCCATTTGGTCCTGGTTCCCTGGTTGTTTCACTGGAAGGATCCAGGCTTGACCTTTGATATCGCGCTTCATATCGGAACTTTGATTGCGGTCATCCTGTTTTTCTGGCGGGATTGGATTCGGCTCCTGATTGGCGGGTTTACCGACGTGAAAAGCACGGACGGGCGATTATTCTGGTTTCTGGTGGCGGCCACCATTCCGGGCGCGGTAGGGGGTTTTCTGCTGGAGAACTACGCCGAAACCGTGTTTCGGGCGCCGATTCTGATCGGCATTTTGTTGATCGTCATGGGTGTGATCCTTTATTGGGCCGACCAGCGGGGCGCAAAGCGGATCGAGCTGGACGACATCGACTGGAAAACCAGCCTGATGATCGGCTGTTCCCAGGTGTTGGCGATCATTCCGGGGGTCTCCCGTTCCGGAATCACCATGACCACAGGCCTGCTGGCCGGATTGAACCGCGAGGGAGCGGCCCGGTTTTCGTTCCTGCTTTCCGCGCCGATCATCTTCGGGGCCGCCATTGTGAAAATGCCGGAATTGATGGCAAATCCGCAGGTCATCAACGCCAGTTTTATCACCGGCATGGTGGTTGCGGCGGTCACCGGCCTTGCCAGCATCGGTTTTCTGCTGAAATTCCTCCAGACCAAAACCTTTCTGCCTTTCGTTTGGTACCGGTTTGCGCTCGGAGCGATCGTGATCGTCACTGCCTTGATCCGGTAGGATGAGGAAAGGGTTACAGCGAGATCAGGCGGCGGCGGACCAGCCATTGCATCAGTAAACCTGCCAGGAAACCGGCACCCATATTCACCAGGCCGAAACCGGCCGTAACCAGCATGATGTAAAGATCGTCCTTTTCCGTGATACCGCGTGCGGATACCGCCAGTTCAAGCCCGGCGACAAACAGCATAATTCCCAGAATACTGAATGGAATCATCTGAAAAAGAAGCAGTACTGAACTGCTGAAACCGAGAGCCAAAACCAGTAGAATAGCGCCCATAATGACCAGGGCGCCCCCGGTGCGGGCTCCGAACCGGGCATGAGCGGCCAATCCGCCCGCACCGTGGCACATAGGCACACCGCCGGTCAGCGGGGCCAGCAGATTGATCAGCCCTTGCGAAATTGCCATCTTCTTCTCGGTGACCGGGCGGTCCGGGAAGCGGCGATTGTTTTCAGAAGTAACCGCGATCACAGCATTGCCCAGCGTGAGCGGAATCTGCGGAATCGCGAGAATGACGGTTCCTTTGAGCAGTTCCTGCCAGGTCATGTTCCCGAGCGAGAATGACGGAAGCCGGAACTCAAAGTGAAGCTGGCTAACCTGTGCTGCCAGGCCAGGATCACGGATTAAGGCAACAACCAGGCCGATGAGAAGCAGGAAGAACATCGCCGGAAGCTTGCGGGAAAGCATCAGGAAGGTCACCAGCAGGACGACTGCCGCAACCAGAAAATCACCGGCCATCATTTTGCCGCCCTGCAGCATAAAAGAAAATCCCAGGCCTAGAACGATCCCTTTAACCAGCGGTTTGGAAGTAATGCGGGCAACAAAATCCAGTAATCCGGTCATCCCGGCAATCAGCCAGAACAGCCCGGTGAAGAGGCCGGCACCCCAGACCGCACCGGCCGTAACCGCCGAAGTATGGGTAATGGCAGCAGCCCCGATCGCCTTCATGGGCTCTACCGGGACAGGTGTCCGATAATATAGGCCGCAGGCGATCATCATGATGCCGAAACCGAAGAGAACCCCGAGCGGGTCCATGTGGACAACCGTAATATATCCGACGACAAAGGGGATAAAAACCCCGAGATCGCCGAAAGCGCCAGCCCATTCCGATAGGTTGAACCGGTTCCAGTGCGGCCTGGTGGCAGCATCCTGATTGACAATCTGGTCATCCGCTTTCAATCTTTTCCCCCCCGGCTGCTATTTTCCACATAACACAATCATGCCATAAAAAGCCTGCCAACTGACGGATAGTTTACAGGAGCATCGCTGTTTCGGCTTTGGTTCTGCGCGGCCGGGGAGGCGGCGAATCGATCTGCTATGTTTCCCCTTAAGGAAGGCGGTTTGTGCTACAAACGGACTGCATTTCCACACACTTTTCCGGAGATGATAAGGTGTAAAAAGGGGTGGCAGCTTGCAAATACTCCAGGACCCCGGCAGAATCAAGGCCGTTGGCGAGTTCAACGCCCAGGTGACTGAGGTGCACAAGGCGTTTTTTGACTACTGGATGACGAATGTTCTGTTTCATTGGGATTTTTGGGTTAATGTCGCTTTGTCCATACTGCCCTGGCTGATATGGATGAAGTACCGAAAGAAAGCGAGTACGAATCGACTGTTGTTTGTCGGTTTCTTCGTCATCATTCTGACTTCCTGGCTGGACTTTTTCGGGACGATTTATGGATTGTGGTATTACACCGGGAAAATACTGCCCACAATACCTACGTATATCCCGTGGGATTTTTGCATCATCCCAGTTTTTATCATGTTTCTGCTTCAGATAAAACCCGAAGTTTCTGTCTGGGTAAAAGCTTTGATCTTTGCAGGCGTCGGCGCTTTTATCGGTGAGCCTGTGTTTATGTGGCTTGGTTTTTATGTGCAGAAGCATTGGAGCGTTTTTTACTCGTTCCCCATCTACTATTTGATCTATCTTGCCTGCCATAAGCTCAGCAGAGTGAAAAACTTTGAACCTTTATAGGTTGAGGACAGAATTGCTGAACCCAGATCAAAATATGAAACAAACGCGAAAAGAGAGCGATTGAAAGATCGCTTTCTTTTCGCGCCAGACACCCTACGAAGAATACACTTGCCGCAGCTGGAAGACCTTGCTATACTCAATGTAGGTAAACTAATTACACCAATATGGTTTACCTGGGCTTGTCAGAGAAACCGGCTGGGGGGATGGCGCAATGCAGAAAAAACCAATTATTATCATTGTTTTGGCACTTGCACTCGGCGGATTGAGTTATTGGGCATACCAGACCTATTTCGCGAACCGGGGGAATGTGATTGAAGCCTCGGGAACGATTGAGGCGACCACGGTCGAACTTTCGGCCCGGACGGCCGGTGCGATCGGGAAGCTGATTCCCCAGGAAGGGGATCAAGTGAAAAAGGGCGATGTGGTGGCGGAACTGGTCCGGAACGACCTGCAGGCCCAGCGGGAACAGGCCGCGATGGCTGTGATGAAAGCGGAAGCCCAACTGAACGACCTTCAATCCGGGGCGAGGATTCAGGAGAAGCAGCAGGCCGCGGCGAGCCTTGAGAGCGCGAAAACCAACGCTGCCAAAGCGATGGCCGACCTGGAACGAAAACAGAACCTCTTCAATGAAGGCGCCGCTTCACAGGATGAACTGGAACGATATAAAACCGCGGCGGAACTGGCGAAGAACCAGCTAAAGGCGGCCCAGGCGCAGTTAAGCCTGCTGGAGGCCGGCAGCCGGCCCCAGACCGTTGCGGCGGCCCGGGCCGAGGTGGAACGCGCCAAAGCGGTTTTAGCGGCCTCGGACGCCATGGTGGCCGATTTGAAGATTACGGCGCCGATTGACGGTGAACTGATCGCGCGCAATTATGAGCCCGGCGAATATGTCGGGATGGGAGCGTCGCTTGGAACCGTCGCCGATCTGGAGCACCTTTGGATCAAGGTGTACATACCGACTGATGAAATGCCTTCGGTCGCCGTCGGCAAGAAGGCCCGGTTTACGGTTAGCGGCAGTGATCATGTCTTTACCGGCGTGGTGGACTGGGTGTCCCCGAAAGGCGAGTATACCCCGAAAACGATTCAGACCAAGCAGGAGCGGACCAATGTCGTGTTTGCGGTTAAGATCCGGACCGGCAGCGCGAACGGCATGCTGAAACCGGGCATGCCGGCCGATGTGGAAATGGACCGGGGGTGAGCCCGATGATCGTGACTGAGGCTTTGACGAAATCGTTCGGGAAAACCCGGGCGGTACAGCAGGTGAGCATTCATGTCGAGGAAGGCCAGATTTACGGCCTGGTCGGACCGGATGGCGCCGGTAAGACGACGCTGATGCGCATGATCTGCGGGCTGATCACACCGGATTCGGGCCGGGTCAGGCTGCTCGGCAACGGCAATCCGGACAAGGCCGATTTCGGCTATATGCCCCAACGGTTCAGCCTTTACGGTGATTTGACCGTGATGGAGAATATCTCGTTTTTCGGCTCTATGTACAAGATCGATAAAAAGACCATTCAGAAGCGGGCGGCGGAAGTGCTTGAACTGACCCGTCTGGCCCCGTTTGCCGACCGGTTCGCCGACAATCTGTCCGGGGGCATGAAACAGAAATTAGCCCTGACGAGTGCCTTGATTACCCGGCCAAAGCTGCTGGTGCTTGACGAACCGACTTACGGCGTTGACCCGGAGTCCCGCAAGGAGTTCTGGAAGATTCTTTACCGTTTGAATAAAGAGGGCATGACGGTCATGGTATCAACCCCTTATATGGATGAGGCTGAGCTGTGCAGCGTGGTCGCGTTCATGTCCCAGGGGCGGATCATGGCCGTGGATACCCCCATAAAGCACAAACAGGATTTCCCGGGCCGGCTGTTGGCGGTGCGGGCGGTGACCCGCGATCCGGACCTCTTCAACGGCATGCCAGGCGTCCAGGAAATATCGTTCTACGGCGATCGCTTTCATCTGGTGGTTGATGATCCAGAGCGCGCCATCCCGGCGGCGGCCTCCTGGCTGGCGGCCGCGGGCGTGCAGTGTGTGTCGATCCAGGAGGTTGCGCCTTCGATGGAAGACCTGTTTGTTTCGCTGACCCGCAGTGAGGTGAGTTGATATGACAACCGCCGTTGTTACCAATGAATTGACCCGAAGATTCGGCGATTTCACTGCGGTGGACCGGCTTAGCCTGGAGATCGGGACCGGAGAGATCTGTGGTTTTCTGGGCCCGAACGGCGCGGGGAAATCGACTGCGATCCGGATGCTGTGCGGGATTTTGGAGCCGACCGCGGGGTCCGCGACCGTGCTGGGCTTTGATTTGAAAAAACAGACCGAGGAAATCAAAAGCCGGATCGGTTATATGTCCCAAAAATTCAGCCTGTATGACGATTTAACGGTTCGGGAGAACCTGAATTTTTATGCCGGTATGTACAGCATTCCTGCTCGGGAACGAACCCGGCGGATTGCCCAGATGGTTGAAATGGCCGAATTGACGGGCCGGGAAGGCGAATTGTCCGCCAATCTGGCCGGCGGTTTGAAGCAGCGGCTTGCGCTCGGATGTGCCATCATAGCACGGCCTTCGCTGGTTTTTCTCGATGAGCCGACCAGTGGGGTCAGCCCGACCAGCCGGCGCTCGTTCTTCAATCTCATTCAAAAGATGGCCAGCCAGGGAACCACGGTCATCGTAACGACCCATTTCATGGATGAAGCGGAGCGGTGCAGCCGGATCGCCTTTATCAATCAGGGTCAGCTGCTCGCCTATAACACGCCGGATTGGCTTAAAAAAGAGGTGCTGGAAGGGACGCTGGTCGAACTGACCATCCCACGGGCATTGCACCGAATCGACGAGGTCGACAGCCTCCCTTATGTCCGGGAATGCAGCGTGCATGGGCCGATCCTGCATGTTCTGCTGGCGGACGAAGCGGCCATTGAACGCCTGTGTTTCGATACCGGCGGCGAAGCGGTCCGAATCACGCCGTCGCTGGAGGATGTGTTTATCACCCTGGCCAAAAAGAACCGAAAGTAGGTGGGTGGATTGAGCCGGATTTTCGCTATACTGCTCAAAGAAGTGATTCAGATGCGGCGCGACCGCATGACCCTGGCCCTGACCTTCATGCTGCCGCTGGTCCAGCTGCTGCTGTTCGGCTATGCGATTCAGACCGAGGTGCGCCATATCGAAACCGCGGTGTTCGACCAGTCGCTGACCGCAGAGAGCCGCGATCTGCTCAGTTCGTTTTCCGCCTCCAAGTATTACGATATCACGCAGGCGGCGTCCAGCTTTGACGAGGTCAACCGGTTGATCGACAGCGGCAAGGTCAAGGTGGGCATCATTATCCCGCCGGATTTCGCCGACAGTCTGAAACGCGGCACGCCGGCCCAGGTGCAGGTGCTGGTCGACGCCAGTGACAACATGGTGGCGAACCAGGCGGTGGCGACCGCGAACGCGATTGGTCTGATCAAATCACAGGAAGTCCTGTTCAAAAAGATGAACGTCCGGGGAGCTCCCTACGATATCCGGGTCCGGCCCTGGTATAACCCGGACGGCATTACGGCATATTACATGGTTCCGGCGATCCTGGGTATTATCGTGACCCTGACCATGATGATCCTGACCGCGGTTGGGATTGTCCGGGAACGGGAGCGCGGGACCCTGGAGCAGTTGATCGTTACGCCGGTGAAGTCCTGGGAACTGATGATCGGCAAGATCCTTCCGTACATCGTGCTGGGGTATGTCCAGATTACGGTGGCGCTGCTGATCGGTGTCATTGTGTTCGATGTGCCGATCCGCGGGAGTCTGCTGGAACTGTACGGACTGACCCTATTTTTCATTACCGCCTCACTGGGACTTGGAATCATGATTTCGAACATTGCCAAGAACCAGATGCAGGCCTTTCAGATGGCGTTCTTTGTGATGCTGCCGAGCATTCTGCTTTCGGGATTCATGTTCCCGAGGGCGGCGATGCCGAAGCTCATCTACTATATCAGCGACGTGATTCCTTTAACCTATTACCTGGACATTATCCGCGGAATCGTACTGAAGGGCATCGGGTTTGAGTACCTGATCGGCCAGGTGACTGCGCTGGTCGTCTTCACGATCGTGTTTACCGGCATTGCGATCCTGAAATTTACCAAAAAGATCGCGTAACGCTGCCGGTCATTTTTCTGGGGGTGGTGAGAACATGGGGATTCGGGACCGAATTATCGCAGCCTGCCGCGAGCTGGCAAAAACCCACGGTTTTAGCGGCTTTACGGTGGACGAATTGGCTCAGCGCGCCGGGGTCAGCAAGCGAACCCTGTATAAGTATTTCCGGAGCAAGGACGAGATCGTGGAAGCGACCATCGACCAGTTTACGGCCACCATGGGGGGGCATTTCGACCGGCTGCTGGCTTCCGACAAGACACCATCCGAAGCGCTGATGGAGATTATTACGATTCTGTTTCAACAGTCGCAGTTTATCACCCAGTCCAGGGGGCTGTCCGACCTACGGCAGTACTATCCGCATCTTTGGGCGAAAATCGACGCATTCCGCATGAAACGAATCCAAAGTATGGTGAAACTGCTGATTGAGAAAAGTGACGATCCGGGGGTGCGAAGCCTGAACCCGCTGGTGATCTCGACGGTGATTGTCGCAAGCATTCAGGCAGTGCTGAACCCGGAATTCATCTTATCCAATAATCTGGTGTTTGAGGACGTGGTGCGGCAGGTCAGCCAGCTATACTGGCCGGTCATTGCGCCTGCGGCCCAGAAACGGTAGGGCGGGTCGTTTGTTTGAACGAGGAGGGACAGGCATGCGAAGCAAAGGATCAGGGGGCCAACGGTCGTTTCTTCTTTTGGGAACCCTGTTGGTGGGCGCGCTGCCGATACCGGACGAGCCAAAACCGGACGTCTTAAAAGCCGGGGCTTCCGAAGAGGCGGGATGCGACCCCGATGATCAAAGAAAATAGGCGGGATTAGCGTGAACGGCCTTCAAAAGCAATGAACCACACCGGCAGCCCGTGTATTTGCCCAAACGAGGGATATTGGAAAAAGCCGCCTGACAGGCGGCTTTTTTTGTGAAGGAAACCGCAAGATCATTCTATCTGGACGGCTGCCCGGAGGGATATATTGTTTAAAAGAGCCGGAAAACCGGCCCTAAGGAGGGTAATTGCATGAGAAATGAAACGATGCTGGCACAGTTCGAAAACGGAACAGTCGCAGGGATCGCTGCCCGAAAAACAGCCGAACTCCCTTGGAATCCGCACTCGGTTTATCCGGGGGTGTTCCTGAAACATCTGCTGACCGGTGAGGAAACCGGCGGTGGCTTGAGCTGTCATTTGGTACGGATCGAACCTGGATGCAAGCTTTTGGATCACGAACATCCGGGCAAGCTGGAGGTGCATCAGGTGCTTGAAGGCCTCGGGGATTGCCGGGTCAACGGCACGCCGATTCCTTATCGCAGCGGAACGGTGGCCATGATGCCGGCCGACACGATTCACTGTGTCGAGGCCGGGGCGGCAGGGCTGGTTATTCTGGCGGCTTTCGCGCCAGCGCTGCTTTAGAATCCGGTCATTCGTCGGTTCGGATCACCTGGTAACGGGCAGGGGTGACCCCGACATGTTTTTTAAAACAGCGGGTAAAGTGGCTCTGGTCGGAAAACCCAATCATTTGTGCGGTCTCGCCCGGAGAATGGCCGGATTCCAACAGAACCTTAGCCCGCTTGATCCTTTCTTGCAAAAGGTATTCATACGGGGACAGGCCAGTCTCCTCCTTGAAAAGCCGGGCAAAATGAAACTTGCTCAGACAGGCCTGGCCAGCCAGGTCACCGAGGGTCAGGTTTTCGCAAAGACGGGTATCGAGCCAGGCCAGAAACCGGCTGATCGGAAGCGTGGCTGGCTCGGTTTCCGCGGGAGCCAGGGCCAGACAGGGCGCAAGGCCGGTGAAAATCATCATGAAAGCGGATTCGGCTTGAAGCCGAGCTTCTTTTAGAGCCAGGATACTGCCAAAATTCCTGATTTTCAAGCTTAAGGCACTGTCTGTAAGGGTGTTGACGGTAAATCGCGGCACTGCTTCAGAACGGTCTTCACCGAAAAATCGTGCGAAGAAGTCCTCGCCGATGCTCAATACCGCGTAACTGATCGGTTTCTCGCCGAGCGGGTGCAGGGTATGGACGTCTCCCGGATTGATCAGATACACATCGCCATTCCTCAGCCGGTATTCCACACTGCCGCAGGTCAAAAGACCCTGGCCGCGAACGAGGGTTCCAATACAGTATTTTCGGTGCAGATGGACCGGAAACCGGTTATCGACATTGTTTCCGGCGACGAATTCCACATCCGGGAGCGAGTCGCTGCGGACAAACCGGATCCTGGCGTCTGAATGATTCACTTTTTCCATCCTCCGTTGATCACTGATGGCGCACAGGCTCAGTACGGGTTAATTCTCATTCTACTATGATCAGGAAATCGAGGGAATGGGGGGAAAATCATTCTGCAAATTTGCCAATCGTGCCAGCGTTCCACACTAGCAGCACACGGGTCAAAGTGGGAGAATAGGTCACGGAACGGACAAAGGAGCTCTTTCTCCCGCCCTATTTCGGGGCGGAAATCATTTGACCATGCTGCCACATTGTACCCCTTCATTTCTTTCTAGGGCCGGGTGTTTACCCGGCCCATTTTTCGTTCCTTATTTATCCGGTCTGGCCAAGAACCCGAATGGTATTGACCTCGGGATCGACCGCGCCTTGCAGTTCACAGCGCTGTTCCTTGAGCAGCTTTATGTAATCAACGATCTCTGCGGTAATCCGCTCTCCCATACAGATCACTGGAATGCCCGGGGGATAGGCCATCACCATTTCGCCGGCCACTTCGCCAATGGAGGATTCGAGCCGCAGGACCTTTTTCGGACTGTAAAACGCATCGCGTGGGGATACGATGACTTCTGGGCAGTGCGGGGCTTCCGGGGGGCGAATCGAAGGAGCCGAGGCGCGGCTTAAGGCCAGATCCTGAAGCGCTTTCACCAGGGTTTCGGCGGCCTCGTTCGAATCGCCGATACTCATGAGCGCGAGGATGTTGTTCATGTCGGAAAGTTCAACCTGAATTCGATATTTGTCGCGCAGTACGGCTTCGGTCTGGTAACCGGTCAAGCCAAGCCCGGTGCAGTGAATGCCGAGTTTGGTTTCATCAAAACCGAAACAACCCGGGCTTCCGACCAATTCAGGGCCGAAGGCGTACAGCTCGGGAATGGTATTCAGCCGTTCGCGGATTCTTCGTGAGAGCTGCAGGGTTTGTTCGAGCATTGCCCGGCCGTTGACTCCCAGCTGTTTGCGGGCGACGTCGAGCGAGCAGAGCAGCAGGTACGAAGCGCTGGAGGTGTAATGGAGCCGAAGCGATTCCGCGACCTTTTCGGGCGGAACCAGGCCGGTCCGGTGAAGCAAAATGGAACTTTGGGTCAGCGAACCGGCGGTCTTATGAATACTCGCGGCGCTCATGTCCGCACCAGCCGCCATTGCCGTGATTGGGAAATCGTCGTGGAAGTACATGTGGGCGCCGTGGGCTTCATCCGCTAGTACGGCCATATTGTTGAAGTGAGCCAGGTTTACGATTGAGACCAGATCAGAGGCTGCGCCGTAATAGGTGGGATTGATCACGAAAACGGCTGAAGCGTGCGGGTGTTTGCGGATCGCCCGGCTGACGCTTTCCACACTGACGCCCATCGCGATGCCGAGACCGGGATGAATCTCGGGCTGGACATAAACGGGAATGGCGCCGCTTAAGATGATGCCGCCGATGGTTGATCGGTGCGCATTGCGCGGAAGAATGATTTCACTGCCCGGCGCGCAGGCGCTCATGATCATCGTCTGAACACCGGATGTCGTTCCGTTGACGAGGAAATAGGCATCGTCAGCACCGAATGCAGACGCGGCCAACTGCTGGGCTTCGGCAATGACTCCGGACGGGTTACTGGCGTAATCCAGGTCTTTCATCCCGTTCAGGTCCATCATCAAGGTCTGATCACCGAGACATTCGCGAAGTTCAGCGATTCCCCGGCCGTATTTATGGCCGGGCACATGGAAGGGAATGACACCATCGCGGATGTGCTGTTTGACGGCGTCAAAAAGCGGGGTTGCCTGTTGGTTCATACTTGTTTACCCCCGGAATTTGTTCAAAATGAAGCATTTCGAGGTATAGTATGAAAACACCGAATTGAATTGTTACCAGAAGGACGCTTTTTCTATTGCAAGAGCCACTAAAACTGAGGGCGCTGATGCTATTCGGGGCCGGTTGGGGCGGTCCCCTGTTCGATAACTTCGGGAAAAGGAGCGTACCAGCTGGTCCCCCGCTTCCGGGTGATTTCTTTTCCACCCGGGAAGCGAACGGTGACCGAGGAGCGCACCACGGCCCCATCCATCCCGGGAAGAATCCGGCGCTGTACATTTTCAGGCAGGGATGGGTTTTCGCGTTTGACCGTTGGGGCGGGCATGGACTTGAGTACGTCATGGTGCCAGGTGACCTGTGGTGCGGGTTTCTTGCCGTAAAATCCTATATACAGGCGATTTTCAATGCCTTTCGCCCAGATCATGATCGGTTGCCCGGTGTTGTTCATAAACTTGATGTCCTTGACGCCGTAACAGACGGTCGCATCCTGACCGTAGGGCACATACGGAACCGGCATGCTGTGAAAATGACGCTCGATAATCGGCAGATCACTCAACACGGCGACATTGTACAGGGTGGAGGCTAGCTTGCAGACACCGCCCCCTACGGTTTTACTCAGCCGGGCCCCCAGGTAGACGGGTCCTTCCTGAAAGCCGCGGGCACTGCTGTAAGGGCCAACGGTTTGATTCTGAGAAAAAATTTGTCCGGGCTGGATAACAGTTCCGGCCAGCATGTCGGCACCCAGATGGACATTGTTTTCTTCGCCCGGGAGGGGATCCCGCAAAACGGTGCAGAAAGCAGCCATTTGAACCGGTGTCCCGTTGTCAGTGGCTGCTTTTTGAAAGCGGGGATCGGATGCCCAGGGAGCCTGACTGATCGGACCGGATTTGTCTGGAACCGCGGGGGAGCCAGGGTCTCCGGGCGGGGTCGCTGACTCGGTGGAGAGGGTTTTTACCCTCGGCATGATCGGCTTGTCCGGGGAAGCCGAATGATTTCCGAGATTCATCAATATGATTACGAGTGTAACCATTCCTGTCAGGAAGAACTGAACCGGC
Organism: Solirubrobacterales bacterium; assembly: GCA_050258755.1. GTDB lineage: Bacteria > Bacillota > Syntrophomonadia > Syntrophomonadales > DTU052 > JBLMZI01. The sequence goes on from JBLMZI010000003.1 coordinate 58,525, forward strand.
TTGCTTTTCATGATTCACTCCGCGTTATGATTCAATTTGACCGGCAGGCAATCAGCCACTGACCGGTCGCAGAATATTTTGCGCAGTTTTTGACGGTTTAGCCATGGAAGCCGGTTGGAAAGCCATTTCGCGGTACAGTTAGACAGTGACCTGACCAAACGGGACGGGAGACGAAGCATGGCCATCTGGTGGGCTTTATTTGCGATGATTTGTTGGGGACTCGCGCCGCTTTTCGCGAAGCTTGGCCTCTATAACATGACGCCGATGGCCGGGCTGATTATGCGGACCCTGTTTGCTGCGGGCATGATTTCGGCCTGGTCCATGGTCAGTGGCAATACAGGCCAGCTTCGGGAAGTATCGCCCTGGACCTGGATTCCAATTGGCATCGAAGCGATTTTGGCCACTTTGGTCGGGGATTTAGCCTATTACAGCGCGATTAAATATGGGGATGTCGCGGTGGTTACTATGATCATGTCCACCTCCCCGTTGATTACGCTGGTTGGCGCCTGGCTGGTCTTTGGCGAACCGATCACCATGTACCGTGCGCTTGGTGCCGGATTTATTATTACCGGGATCATCCTGATCCGGTAACGGCCCCAAAACGAATGGTGCAATTTGGCAAGTCCCGGATGGGTCAAAATAACGGAAAAATCTGATAAAATATCCGATATATCTTTGCAGCTTTCAACGCAGAAAGGATTGGCGCATGAACTGGCTAAACAACCTCTCCATCCGCACCAGACTGGTAACCGGGTTCCTGCTCGTGGCAGTCCTGGCCTTGATCATCGGCTTGATCGGGATTGCCTCACTGGGCACGATGAACCGACTGATGACAGAAATGTATCATGACAGTCTTTTGCCTTCGATTGCGATTGGACAAATCAACATGCATACCCAGGCGATTCGCGGCGACGTATGGAATGTGATGGCGGTCACCACCGCAGCGGAGCGGCAGACTGCGGTTGACAATCTCCGAACCGATACCAAAACGACCGATGCGCTGCTGAAGGAATACGCCCGAATCGCTTCCAACGAAAAGGAACGCAAAATGGCCCGGCAAACAGCTGCGATATTTCAGGATTACCGGTCGGAACTGGTGATGTTTGCCAGTGCGGCCGAAACCGGGGACCTCGCGATGGCCTCTTCGATGATCGCGGATATCCGGGATGACCGTACGGCCCTGGAAAAACAGGTTACCGCGATGATACGCGAACGGTCTTCAATAGCCAAGCAGGAGGATAATGAAGCGGATTCCATATACGGGAAAGCGCGCGGCTCCCTGATCCTGATTCTGGTCGGCGTGTTGGCGCTGTCGGTCGCGGTTGGCCTTGGTATATCCCGTTCGATTACCGGCGGGCTGGCCGAGATTTTGAAAAACGCGGACCGGATTGCCGGCGGAGACCTGAGTCAGCCCGTCAGCCAGGGATTGCAGCAGCGTGGGGACGAGATCGGCCATCTGGCCGGTACGTTTGATCGGATGACCGAAACGCTGCGAACCACCGTGCGAAAGATCTCCGAAGCGGCTGGTCATGTTGCCGCTTCAAGCCAGCAGTTGACCGCGGCTGCCCAGCAGATTTCCGAGAACATGCAGGAAGTATCGGCCGCGGCCGAGGAGATGTCAGCCGGCATTCAGCAGGTATCAGCAACCACCCAGGAACTGAACGCGACTTCAGAGGAGGCGACCGCTTCCTTGAATCTGTTGGCTTCCCAGGCAGCGGACGGGCACCATCGAACCACCGAAATCGAGCACCGGGCGGTCGAGATTCAAAAGAATGCCGAGGCGGCGCAAACCAATGCCGCACGGCTCTATGAGGACAAACAGGAGCGAGTGCTGCAGGCGATTCAGGACGCCCGGGTAATCGACGAAATTTCCAACCTTGCCGGTGCGATCGGCGGCATCGCCGCACAGACCAACCTGCTGGCCCTGAATGCCGCCATCGAGGCGGCACGGGCCGGAGAACAGGGGCGTGGGTTCGCAGTGGTTGCCGATGAAGTACGCAAGCTGGCCGAGGACGCTTCCCGAACCGTTAACGGGATTCAGGGGATGACCGGCCAGGTGCAGGAATCGATCGGACGGTTGGTTGCCAATGCGGACGATATCCTAAAATTCATGCAGAACCAGGTCCTGCGCGATTACCGGGTGATGGGCGAGGTTGCCCGTCAGTATAAAGAGGATGCAGTTTTGTTTGCTTCGATGGCCCGCCAAACCAGCGAGATGAGCGAAGCGATTCTTGGTTCGGTCAGTGAGATGACCCGGGCGGTCGAACAGGTAGCGGTGACCATGAACCAGAGCGCGAAGGGCGCGCAGGAGGTCGCAGGCGGGGCTGATCAGACCACAAAATCGGTTATTGGGGTTACTGATGCCGCCGTCGATCTTTCCAAGGAATCGGAGCGGCTGGTGCAGACCACCCGGCACTTTACCGTCTAATCAACCCGCGAACCGAACAGAAGCTGATCGCCCGGTGTCAAACCCGGTCCGGTCAGCTTTTTTCTTGATGCGGATCGGCTCGTAAAATGAGGGCGAATGGCGAACAATTGGGTTGGACAATCCGTCGTTCAGAGCGATAAACTGTCAAAAAAGCAAAAGGCAATAAATGGAAAATGGACAATGCCCCCATCGTTTACGAAACGTTCGAAAAACCGGGATTTACACTGCTCGAAATCCTGATCTCCCTCTTTATCATCAGCATTCTGTCGGTAGGATTAATCAGTGGTGCCGTCGCAGCCGCGGAACTGGTCAATCGATTCGGCGTGGAAACCGAGGTTGGCGAGATTCGAAATGCGATTTTGCTGAAAACCGAAGAAGACAGACATCCGCCTGAAAGCTTGGATAACCGGGGTGGCTTGTTTCGGAACATTGGCGTTCGGCCACGGGCGAACTGGGTTTTAATTGGACCGAACACTTATCGGGCGGTGGAGCTTCATTCAGGCGCTGCAGTTTATCGTTACAATCCGGCGAACGGCAGCTTTAACGCGGTCAGTGGGGCGGAATCGGCTAAAAAATAGGGTATATATCCGCTTTCCCAGGTAAGGCCTACTGCTGGTGGGATGAAAGGTGTACAGTAGAAGCAGAAAGATAGTTCCGGAACGGTTCCGGTGCTTGCGTTAGTACTTATAAAGAACCGGCCGGAGGGAAAGTGGGAGGCGTTATGATTAGAAAATGGATACTGGCTTTCCTGGTTGGTATGCTGCTGGTTGGTGCGGTTCCAGCCGTATCGACGGCCCTGGCCGTTTCCGGCGGGGAAAAAACAAACCGGACGATCACCATTAATGGCGGCGAGTTTCCGCCGTTTACGATGAACGATAACCGGGAAGGGGCTTTTATCGAAATCACGAAAGCCGCTTTTGCGAAAAAGGGCTATAGAGTCAAATTCACCAATTATCCCTTCAGCCGGGCGGTTTCCATGCTCGAAGCCGGAACCTTGGACGCCGCGCTGAACATTTCCTACACCAAAGAACGAACCGCTTTCTGCCGGTATTCCGACAAGATTTACAGCATGGATTTGTGCCTGTTCAAACTGAAGAACGGGAAGCTTGAGCGGTATACCGGCGTTGAGGGGCTGAAGGAATACCGCTGCGTGGCTCTGCTTGGGTCCGTTTGGGAAAAGCGCCTGCGCGGCGGCGGGGTCAAGTGCGAAGGTGTTCCAGACATCGTTCAGGGGATCGGGATGCTGTTGAAAGGCCGGGTCGACCTGGTGGTCGGAGTCCGGGATATCGTAACCTACAAAATGAAAAAGAACTTCACCGGAGCTCAGGTCAGTAAAGTCGTGGCGGTTGAGCCGCCCCTGCAGGTGGATGATTCCTATCTCGCCTTTTCCAAGAAACTGACTGAATCCCAGGCCTATCGGGACGATTTCAATCAGGGACTGAAGCTGATCAAGAAAGACGGAACCTACAGCCGGATCATCAAAAAGTACGGCCTGACACCGTAAACAAAGCAGGCCCCACTTTGTCAGAAAAAAACCCACCCTTTCTCAGGGTGGGTTTTGTGCATCGAAGGGGGTTCAATGCGAACGGACTAGACGTAGCAGGACATGCCGCCATCAATCAGCATGATCGTGCCGGTAATCCAGGCGGAGTCGTCGCTGGCGAGGAACATGATCGGCCCTGTGGTGTCGGCCGGATAGCCGATCCGCTGCATCGGGAAGATCTTTTCCAGTTTGTCCATCTTGCCTTTTGCCCTGAGATAATCGAGCTGTCCAGCCATCATCGGGGTTTCGATGTGTGACGGGCAGATGGCGTTCACCCGAACCGCCGGCCCGAGTTCTGCCGCCAGGGCGCGGGTCAGGTTGTTGAGTCCGCCTTTGGCCGCGCAGTAGGTGGCCATGCCTTTGCCGCCAAACGCACCGAGAATCGAGGATACATTAATCACGCTTCCCTTGCCCTTTTCGATCATGCCCGGCACGAACGCCTGGGTCATTTCGAAGCAGGAACGCAAGTCGATCTGCATGATTCGGTCATATTCCTCCATAGTGGTTTCCAAAAACGGCCGAGCATGAGCGCTGCCTGCGTTGTTGACCAGGATATCGCACACACCGAACAGATCCAGGGTTGTTTCCCGCAGTCTTTTAATATCGTCCGAGCTGGTGACATCCGTCGGTACCGCAGCAGCCTTGCCGCCGAATTCCTTGATCAGTTTCACGGTTTCTTCCAGCGGTTCTTTGCGCCGGCCGGAAACGACCACGCAGGCGCCTTCCCGGGCCATCGCAATGGCGGCGTCCTGGCCGATTCCGGTTCCGCCGCCCGTGATGACGGCAATTCTGTTTTCGAGTTTCATTTGAACAAGCCTCCTTGGTTCGACTGTTTTCCGCCGAAGTAATCTGTTATTCTTTCGATTAGAGGCCGTCGTTTTCCTGTTGGCGAGGGACGGGACGGATGAAGATTTTAGATTGGGTTAAAAACGCCAGATGTGTGGGGGGTTCGTTTTGAATTACGAAGCGATAATACAAGAGCTTGCGCCGTGCGGGCTGGACTGCTCCCGCTGCCAGCGCTACCGGGGCGGAGAGATCAGCCGGCTGGCCGCAGACCTGCGCCAAGCATTAGGAAATGTAGCCAGTATCAAAGACACCATGATAAAGCTCAATCCTGCCTACGAGCATGTCGAAGGTGCGCTCAAACTCCTGGAAGTCTGGAGCGAGGCTGACTGCCCAGGCTGCCGTAACCTGAAAGAGCCGTGCCTGCCGACCTGTGCCGCGCAAAAGTGCCACAAGGAAAAGGGTGTTGATTTCTGCGGCCTGTGCGCCGAATTTCCCTGTGAACGCAACCGGTATCATAAATCCCTGGAGGCCCGCTGGTGGGTTATGGGGGAAAAGATCCGGGAGCTTGGCGTGGAGACCTTTTATCAGGAAAGCAAAAAGAAACCGCGCTATCCGTAGCGCGAGTGAGGACGCATGGAATCCATTCAAGGGCATCTGGAAACCATTACATATGCCAATGAGGAAACCGGATTTGTGGTTGCCCGGCTCCGCGAAAAGGACAAGCCCGAGCCGACCACCGTGGTTGGCAACCTGATCGCGGTTACGCCCGGGGAAACCCTGATTCTGCATGGCCGCTGGGTCCAGAATAAACGGTTTGGACTGCAGTTTGCCGTCGATTCCTTTGAGACTATGGTTCCGGCCACGCTCATCGGGATCGAAAAGTATCTTGGTTCCGGCCTGATTCACGGCATTGGTACCGTCATGGCCAAACGGCTGGTCAAGGCTTTCGGTCTGGATACCCTGACGGTGATTGACCAGGAGCCGGCCCGGCTGACCCAGGTCGAAGGGATTGGGCCCAAGCGGATTGGGATGATCACCGCGGCCTGGGAGGAACAGCGCGATGTGAAGGACATCATGGTGTTTCTGCAGGGTCACGGGGTAAGTGCGGCCTATGCCGCGAAGATTTTCAAACGCTATGGCAAGGAATCGATTGCCGTGGTACGGGAGAACCCATACCGACTGGCAGCCGATATTGCCGGGATCGGCTTTCTGACCGCCGATAAGATCGGCCGGGAAATCGGCATCGAACCCGACTCGCTCCTGCGGGCTGAAGAAGGCGTTCTGCATGTACTGAGCGAGTTGATGGATGAAGGCCATATCTACTACCCCTACGATGCGCTCGTGGAACGGGCCGTCCAGATACTGGCCGTCCCGCGCGACATCGTTTTGCAGGGGATTGCCCGACTGTTTGAAAATCGGCGCATCATCATTGAAGACCTGGCGCTGGATCCAGACGCCGAAAACGACAAAGCGGTCTATCTCACCCAGTATTACCACGCCGAAACCGCGCTCGCCCGCATGCTGATCCAGCTTTCCGAGTCCTCCTCGGATGAGGCGATTCTGTCCGACCCACCCGATTTCCCGACCGTTGAACGCGAAATGAATCTGGAACTGGCCCCACGCCAGCGCGAAGCCGTAGCCGCGGCGGTCAGTGGTAAACTGGTGGTGGTCACCGGCGGCCCGGGAACCGGGAAAACCACGATTATTCGAGCGATGCTGAAGGTGTTTGACGCCATGAACCGGAAGGTTCTGCTGGCGGCGCCGACCGGGCGAGCCGCCCGCCGGATGAAGGACGCCACCGGGCTGGAGGCTAAAACGATTCATCGACTGCTCGAATTCAGCCCGCAGAAGGGAAACTTTCAGCGGGATCCGGATAATCCGGTCGAGACCGATGTCCTGATCGTCGATGAAGCTTCCATGATCGATCTCATGCTGATGTATCAGTTGGTCCGCGGACTGCCGCCGGAAGCCCGGCTGATTCTGGTCGGGGACGTGAACCAGCTGCCCTCGGTCGGCCCCGGCAGTGTTCTGCGCGACATCATTTCATCCGGGACCGTGCCGGTGATCACCTTGAACGAAATCTTCCGCCAGGCCAGCCGCAGCCGGATTGTCACCAACGCGCACCTGATCAATTCCGGACTCATGCCCGATCTGGTCAACCCCGCGCGCGAGGAAACCGGCGACTTCTATTTCATCCACGAAGAGGAGCCTGACGGAATTGTAGATAAAATCGTGACCCTGTGCAAAGAACGGATTCCGAAACGCTTTGGGCTGGATCCAATCCGCGATGTCCAGGTGCTGACCCCCATGCGGCGGGGAACGACCGGCACTGCCAACCTGAACGCGGAGCTGCAGAAAGCCCTGAATCCGTCCGGGGAATCGGTGGTCCGCGCCGGCCGGATGTATCGAATCGGCGATAAAGTAATGCAGATCGTCAATAATTACGATAAAGATATTTATAACGGAGATTATGGTGTCGTCAGCCGGATTGAACGGGAACGCCAGGCGATGGCGGTTGATTTCGAGGGCAGAGAGGTTCTGTACGATTTTGCCGAGCTCGATGAACTGGTTCTTTCCTACGCGGTCTCGGTTCACAAATCCCAGGGCAGCGAGTACCCGGCGGTGGTCATCCCGTTTTCCACCCAGCATTTCATCATGCTGCAGCGCAATCTGCTGTATACCGGCATTACCCGGGGGCGTAAGCTGGTGGTGCTGCTTGGAACCAAAAAAGCCCTGGCTATCGCGGTGAAAAATGACCGACCCCAGGTTCGCCACACCCGACTTGCTCAACGGCTGCGCCAAACGGTCCCGGTATAGCAGCAAAAGCCTCTCTCTAACCGACAGATTGAAGACGCGCAAAGACTCTAACCGATTACGGTGAACACCAGCCTCGCTTTTGCAAGCGGGTAAATATCATCCGAACGGAAGGGAGTAATGAAAGTGTCAAAAATCTATGTCCTGGATACCAATGTGCTCCTGCAGTCCGCCGAATCAGTGTACGCGTTCGGCGAACACACCGTCGTCATCCCCGAAATTGTCCTGGAAGAACTGGACCGGTTTAAAAAGGAATCCGGTGAGCTTGGCGCCAATGCTCGGGAAGTCGCCCGCACCCTGGATCTGCTCCGGGAAAAAGGCAAGCTCACCGAAGGGGTCGCGCTCCCGAACGGCGGCCGGTTAATCATCGAATCAAACCACCGCAAGGAACCGCTGCCGGCCGGCTGGTCCAAGGAATCAGCGGACAACCGGATTCTGCAGGTCTGTAAGGGCCTCGCCAAACATCATGATCCGGTTTATTTGGTCACCAAGGATGTTTTCCAGCGCATCAAGGCGGATATCCTGGAGATTGTAGCGCAGGACTTCCGCCGGGAACAGGCCCCGGCGGTCCCGGATCAGTATCAGGGGCGGGCCGAGGTGTACGCGCCGGGCAAGGAAATTCAGGCGTTCTATAAACGCCGCAAACCGATCCTGAAGGAGCATCTACGACAATACTGCGACAATGGCGAACCGGTGGCACCGGTGCTGGTTCCGAACCAGTTCCTGGTCATTCGTTCGGAAGATGGAGCGGGAAGCGCCCTGGGCCGTTTCGACGGTCAGAAGGCCCTCCCGCTTTTTTATACCGATGAAACACCGAGTGGGGTTAAGCCTAGAAACGTTGGACAGAAGTTTTACCAGGAAGCCTTGCTGATGCCGGCCCGCGAGTGCCCGCTGGTGATCGTGAAGGGACCGGCAGGCACCGCGAAAACATTTTTGGCGCTGGCGGCCGGGTTGGAGAATGTGGTTGAACGCAAGGAATATCGGCGCATTCTGGTGTGCCGTTCGAATGTCACCATGGATGAGGAAATTGGCTTTCTGCCCGGCACCGAGCAGGATAAACTCGGCCCGTTGATCCGCGGCGTCAAGGACAACCTGGAGATTATCCACGGCATCGGCGGCGGCTACAGCAAGATCGGCAAGCGGGAGCAGGAAAGCATCATCGACTACTACTTCTCGACCGGATTGATCAGCACCGAAGCGGTGGCTTACCTGCGCGGCCGTTCGATCATGCGCCAGTGGATCATCGTGGACGAGGCCCAGAATCTAACCCCGAAGCAGGTAAAGGCCATAATCACCCGGGTCGGGGAGGATACCAAACTAATCCTGGCCGGCGACCCCGCCCAGATCGATCATCCTTATCTCGACAGCCGCACCAACGGCCTATGCTACGCGGCCGAGCGCATGAAGGGAAGCCGCTACTGCTGTCAGGTCACCCTGACCGACAACGAATGCGAACGCTCCGCCCTGGCCACCGAAGCCGCCATGCAAATGTGATACGCGTGATACGCGTGATACGCGGGGACGTTCTTTGCGTATCAAAATGCCCGGAATTATTTCCGTGATAAAACCGCACAACGCTGCCGCGGCTCGCCTTCTGGGCGAGCCTTTGCTTTTGTGGCTCCCAAACACACCAGATCGCACCGCGAACCGTAGTGTAATGACCGCCCGGCTCTTCGGTCATTTATACAACACATAGAAGGACCCCTTTATCCACAATAAGTGATTTAGGTAAAAAAGAGGAAATCAAAAAAAGATATAGAATCAGATTAGTTTGGATACAGAGAGAGCCTGAGTTAACTAAGGTAAGAAAAGGTGATCGTAATGTTTAAATCCCCAATGATTCACGGGAAAGCCGGGACCGTATTGATGATCCTTTTGGTAGGATTGTTGCTGGTTTTGGCGAATGTGCCTATCGCCCAGGCCAAAGCCCAGAGCGCCTTCAGCGACATGGCCGCAAGCGATCCCAACTACGTATATGCCAACTACCTGAAACAGTTAAACATCATGAAGGGCTTTCCCGACGGCAGCTATCACCCCGGCGAAGGACTGACCCGCGCCCAGGCCGCCGTTCTCCTGGTCAAAGCTGCCAAGTTGACCCCGGGAAAGCAAGACCGGAGGAGATTTAAAGACGTCCCCCTCGGCCACTGGGCCGCACCCTCCATAGCGGCAGCAACCACCGCCGGATACCTGCACGGCTTCCCTGACGGCAGCTACCGGCCCGACACCAAACTTACCCGCGCCCAGGCCACCAGTTTAGTCATGCGCCTGAGTTCACAGCGGGCCCGAGCGAGTCTCCCCGCCTTAAGCGATGTGAAGAGCAGCTACTGGGCCGCCGCCGATATAGCCACCGGTCTGGCCATGGGAATGATCGGCACCTCCAAAGACGGTAGCAAGGTCTATCCCGAAGCCCCCATGACCCGTTCCGTAATGGCTCGGGCATTGGCAATACTGCTCACCCAGGACCCGACCTTGAACCAGACCAGGCTGACCGGACAGGCCAAAGACGTCAAGGGAACAGTAACCCTCACCCGCAAAGGGGCCACCCAGCCCTTAAAAGATAAACTTAGCATAATAGAAGGCGACATCATAAAGAGTGATAAAGCCAGCCAGGCCACCATCGTATATCCCGACGGCAGCAGCACCATGCTCGACCAGAACAGCGAATTAACCGTCAAGCAATCCAGGGGCCGCAATTACATAAAACTCGACGGCAGCCCCGGAATAGCCGTCGACTTCCTGAATATCAAAATGAAACAGGGCACCATTTTCGGAGCTCTGGCTACCAAACATGAAACCGAAAACAAGCCATCGAATTTATCGCCCGGCTCCGCCGGGACGAAGAACCTGAAACGGGAGGCCGAGGCAGATAAGGGAGTACCCTGGTACAAGACCGCCGAGAATAAAAAAGTCAAGGTCAAGGTAGATATGCCATGGGGCGTAAGTGGTATCAGAGGGACCTTCTACAAGGTGGCCGTCAACCCGGACGGCAGCTGCATCGTATCCTGCCTGACCGGCGAAGCGGAAGTTACCAGCAGCGGCAGCGGCGCCACCGTCGCCCTGTCCGGCAATCAGACCAGTGCCATAGCAGCCGAGGCAGCCAATCCCGCCCCTGCCAGCACCATGAGTTCGGACGAGAGCGCCGCCTTTTCCCAGCAGCAGCAGTGGGTGCTAAATACCGCCATCAACATGGACGTCAATCAAGCCGCCCCGGCGGCGGAAATTATCGTGGAAGTGAATGAGACCGCTCCCGAACCGAACGTCCAGAGGGGCGATACCGAGCAGGTCAGCGATACACTGAATGTAATCGTAGACGCCCTGAAGGAAGGCGGAATCACCCTGAGTCAGCAGACCATAGACAGCATCCAGCAGCAGTTGGAACAGATCAAGCAGGAATCCTCCAATCCCTATCAGGGACAGGACGCCCCCAGCCTGACTCCCGGAGGCGGCACGACCACTCCCTCCGGTGGTTCGGGCGGCTCGGGTGGTTCAGGCGGCTCCGGTGGTTCGGGCGGCTCCAGCAACCTGGGATCCCCGACTTACGACACGGCCGGCACCTACGGCGGCAGTTCACCGTCCAGCCTGGCCAGTGCCGATAATGTCACGATCAATGCCTCCGCGGTGACCCTGCAGAACACGGCCATCTCGACCACCCTGACGATAAACTGTGCCAACACCACTCTGAATAACGTGACGGTAAACGGGAACCTGGTGCTGGGTTCCGGCATAGGCACCGGAGACGTCACCATGAATAATGTGGTAGTCGTGGGCAGTACCAGTATTTACGGCGGGGGCGCCGCCAGCATACATGTAAACAACTCGACGTTGGCCGCGGTCACCGTCAATAAGGCCAACAACGACGTGCGCATAGCCGCCGAAGGCAGCACCGCAATCGGGCCGCTGACCCTGCTGTCAGGGGCCACCCTGGATGGTACCGGTCTCACCTGCGGAACAGGATTTTCCGCGGTCACGACCGGGAGCGGCGGCAGCCTGACCAGCGGGAGCAGCATTATTCTCAGGGGAAATTTCCCCAGCGTGTATATCGACCAGCCCAACCTGATCGTGGAGATTGACAGCGGCAGCGTCACCGGACTCAGTATAGCGGCGACGGCCTTGAATACTGACCTCAATTTTGCAGGCGGAACCATCCAGAACCTGGTCGCCGATGCGGCCGGCACCTTTGGGGGCAGTTCACCGGCCAGCCCCATCAGCAGCAATGCCGTCACGATCAACGCCATCGGGGTCATCCTGCAGAACATGACGATCTCGACCAACCTGACGGCAAACGGTGCCAACACCACCCTGAATGACGTGACGGTAAACGGGAACCTGGTGTTGGGCTCCGGCATAGGTACCGGCGACGTTACCATGAATAATGTAATAGTCAGTGGCAATACCCTGATAAACGGCGGGGGAGCCGCCAGTATACATGTAAACGACTCGACACTGGCTGCGGTCATCGTCAACAAAGCCGACAACAACGTACGCGTCGCCGCCGAAGGCAGCACTGCAATCGGGCCGCTGACCCTGCTGTCAGGGGCCACCCTGGACGGTACCGGACTCACCGGCGGAACAGGGTTTTCCGCGGTCACGACCGGGAGCGGCGGCAGCCTGACCAGCGGGAGCAGCATTATTCTCCAGGGGGATTTCCCCAGCGTCTATATCGATCAGCCCAACCTGGCCGTGGTGATAAACAGCGGCAGCGTCACCGGATTCAACATAGCAGCGGCGGCATCCAATACTGCCCTCAATATGGCAGGGGGAAGCATCCAGACCCTGACCGCTGACGCCTCGGCCAGTATTACCGGCGGCGGGACTGTAGCAAACGCCAATATCCATGCCAACGGGGTCAGTATAGCTAGCGCGCCGGCCAATTATTATGTCGGCACCGGATACACCGCTAGTATCAACGGGTCAAACATATCCCCCGACGTTCCTTCTAATTATGCTTTCACCGCTCCGGTAAATGGCACGGTAGCGCTTTTGGCACGCACAGGGGGGCCAGCTACCGGAATAATTATGCTGCCCGATAAAGATGGAACTGGAATGAATACGGTGACTGCGATTAGTGATAACGCATTTGACGGTCACGCGGGAATGACCGGTGTAATTATTCCAGACAGTATTACCAGTATTGGAGCCAATGCTTTTAGCAGTACCGGGCTGACCAAAGTGATCTTTCCGCGCAGTGTAACCAGTATCGGAAACCAGGCCTTCAACGATTGCATCCCTTTGACCACGGTAACCATTCCGGAAAGCGTAACCAGTATCGGCGACCAGGCCTTTTGCAAATGCCGCGGTCTGACCGCTATATCAGTCGACCCAAGGAATAACAACTATTGCAGTTATGGGGGCGCCCTCTACAACCGCGCCAGGACTGAACTGGTGGCCTGGCCCGGGGCGTTAACGACAGCAACGATACCAGATGGAGTTACCGCCATCGGCAGCAGGGCCTTTTACTATTGCGAAAACTTGACAACAGTATCGATGCCGAGCGGAGTTACCAGTATCGGCGAGCAAGCCTTTTGCGAATGCATCAAGCTGACAGCGCCAACGATACCGGGCGGAGTTACCAGTATCGGAAACCAGGCCTTTTTTGGTTGCAACACCTTGACGGCGATAACGCTTCCGGCTAGTGTTGCCAGTATCGGAACCCAGGCCTTTTGCGACTGCGACAATTTGACCGCTATATCGGTGGAGGCAGGGAATAACTACTATTGCAGTGACGGCGGCGTTCTCTATAACGGCGCCAGGACGAAGCTGATCGCCTGTCCCAAGGCTTTAGCGGCAGTTACGATACCGAGCGGAGTTACCGCTATCGAAGACTGGGCCTTTTTCTACTGCACTCACTTAACAACGGTAAATATACCGAGCGGGGTTACCGGTATCGGATTCCAGGTCTTTGCATTCTGCACCGGCTTGACCTCGATAACCATTCCGAACAGTGTTACCACTATCGGATACCAGGCCCTTTATGACTGCACCGGGTTGGCCACCGTAACGATTCCGGGCGGCGTAACCAGCATTGGCAATATGGCCTTTGCCTTCTGCAATAACTTGACGATAACGATTCCACCCAGCGTTACAACTATAAGCGACAGTGCCTTTTTGATGGGTTCTGTGACTCGTATTTATGGACATGCTGGCTCTGTCGCACAAACATATGCCGGAAATAATGGTATATTTTTTACCAACGCTTACATGATTACCTATAACAGCAACGGCGGGACCGGGACTGTTCCCATCGACCTCAACTGCTACCCGGCAGGCACCAGCGTGCAGTTGAACAACGGAAGCGGTTTAACCAAGGCCAGCAATGTTTTTAGCGGCTGGAGCACGACCATTAACGGGGCGGCAGTCGCAAATCCCTACACGATGCCATCAGCGGACACCGTGCTGTACGCCCGCTGGACACCTTAAACCGTGAGCTGATTAATCTGAGAGGGGGCAGGACGTTCTTTGCGTATCAAAATGCGCGTAACGCCTGGGATCGTCTGATTTGTGACAATTAGTGAGGTTTTTACGGCTCGCCATTTTGGCGAGCCTTTGTTTTTTCGCTCAGTGATCAGAGACAGCCGCGGGGCAAGTGGGGACAGGAGGGCAGTGGCGGGCTCACGCCTCCTAGCCTATACATCCGCGTTTTGGGTAAGGATTGCAGAACCAACTCGGGAGTCATAGGTGACCAAGCGCCATAGAGCCGCAAGCTCCTACCTTTCGGGGCCGGCGGGGCACTCTCTAGAAGCTTACGGGGACGTGCAGGACTTCTGAAGCGGGGGAAGCAGTCTGGCTGGTGGGCCGGTAGACACGGCGCCGTTATACTTCCCGGTGAAGCTGAGGAACAGTTGCAGGTTCAGCCCGGCACGGATGCCGGGCTCCTGAGAGGCGGCATGGATGCCGCATTCTCAGGTTGGTTCTGCAACCCGAAGCAAGCCGGAGAAGTATAAGCAACGGGTCATGGCCCACCGGCCAGACTGTTTCCCCCGCTTCGCCTCCCGAAGGCCAGCTCACCCCACGACCCCCGCTGGCATTGATAGCGAAACCGGCCATTTTGACCCATAAAAAGGCGGCTCGGAACGAACATTTTAATTTCGAAATATCCGTGCCAAAACTTTTGACCATCTGGTACAATAAATCCAGACCAAAAACGTATGGAGGGGTAGCCATGAAGACAAGAATCACTGAACTGTTCGGAATCAAGTATCCGGTGATCTGCGGCGGGATGCTGTGGCTGTGCAAACCGGACCTGTGCGCTGCGATTTCCAATGCTGGGGGCCTGGGCAACATTACAGCCGGCAATTACGACACTGGCGAGGAACTGCGCGCTGCGATTCAGGAAACGAAGAAACTGACCGACAAACCCTTCGGCGTTAACATTACTTTGCTGCCTTCCTTCAGGATCACACCGGAAACCTACGATGATTTCTTCCGGGTCTGCTGTGAGGAAAAAGTGGCGGGGATCGAAGTTTCCGGGGCGCCGGCGGTGAAATACCTGCCGATGGTGCATGAAGCCGGCGTAAAAATCATGCACAAAGTCGGCGCGGTGCGCCATGCCCGTAACATCGAGAAACTCGGTTATGACGCGATTATTGCGGCCGGGATCGAAGAAGGCGGTCATCCGCTGAACGACGATGTCACCACGATGGTTCTGACCCCGCGCATTGCAGAAGTGGTCAGCATTCCGGTGATCACCACCGGCGGGATCGCCGATGGCCGCGGTCTGGCGGCGGCGCTGACGCTCGGGGCTGAAGGGGTCATGATGGCCACCCGTTTTATCGCCACCACCGAGTGTCAGGTGCACCAGAACATCCGTGAGGAAATGGTCAAGCGCCAGGAAAACGACACCACCCTGATCTGCAAGACGGTTCATCTTCAGGGGCGCGCGCTGAAGAACAGCCTGACCCGGCAGATTCTCGACATCGAAGAAAAGGGCGGCGGCTTTGACGAGTTAATGCCGCTCTTAACCGGGCAGCGCGTGAAAAAGGCATGGGTCGATGGCGATGTTGATGATGCGGCTTTCATGGTGGGCCAATCGATCGGTCTGATCCACGATATCGTAACCTGCCAGGAACTGCTCGACCGAATGGATGCCGAAGCCGAGGCGATTCTCAAAAAGAATCTGGCACGCTTCTAAAACCAACCGAAAAAGGGCAAGCTCAAGCCGGGGCATGCGAACGCCCCGGCTTTTTTGTATCCGGGATCATTGCCGCGGAAGGCCCGGTCTGAAAAACGCGTGTTGGTGGAAAGCTCAAACGGGAGGTGTGCTTATGCCATTCTATTTCGCTGGAATGATGATGCTGTGAATGTTGGTGATGGCCGGGGCCATTGTGGTATTTCTTATTGCCGCCTGGCGCACAATGCGGGCGCATGAAGCGATTGCGGAGAGCATGAAAAACGATAGACCGGACAGCGGAGGACCAAAAATTCAAGGTCCGCAGTAGAACTTTATGCGGCTCGCGGGGAAGCGAAAAAGATAAGGCCGTGGAATACGATTATTCCACGGCCTTTTTCATTTCATGGATCCGCTGCCTTAAGCCACTACATTGCTCGCCTCGTAATGCGAGAACTGCATCGAGAAAGCCGCGCGGCCCTGGGTGAGGGAGCGAAGTGCGGTCGAATAACCGAACAGCTCGGACAACGGCACATAGCTCGTGATAATCTGGGTGTTGTGGTTGGTGTCCATCGACTCCATACGGCCCCGTTTGCTGTTGATGTTGCTGATGATGCTGCCGGTGAATTCGTCCGGCGTGGTGATCTCCAGCTTCATAATCGGCTCCAGGAGTTTGGGCCCGGCTTTAGCCAGGGCATCCTTCATGGCGTACAGCCCTGCGGCCTTGAACGCCATTTCCGAAGAGTCCACTTCGTGGTACGATCCGTCGATGATGGTGACTTTCACGTTGACCACCGGATAGCCTCTGAGCGGGCCTTCCGCCAGGGCTTCCCGCACACCGGCTTCAACCGCCGGCAGGTATTCGCGCGGAATGACGCCGCCGACAATCTTGCTTTCGACCGTGGTTTCTTCAGCCGGTTCAATCGTCAGTTTTACATGGCCATACTGGCCGTGGCCGCCGGTTTGTTTGATGTGCCGGTAATCGGCCGTGGCCGCCCGAGAAATGGTTTCCTTGTAGGCCACCTGAGGCTGGCCCAGTTTGGCTTCGACCTTGAATTCGCGGTTCAACCGGTCGGTGATGATCTCCAGATGGAGTTCGCCCATGCCGGCAATCAGGGTCTGCCCGGTTTCCTGATCTACGGTGACCCGGAATGTTGGGTCTTCCGCCATCAGTTTGCCCAGGGCGTCCGAAATCTTGGTCTGGTCCATCTTATTTTTCGCCTCGATGGCGATATTGATAACCGGTTCCGGAAACTCGATATTTTCCAGAAGCAGCGGCATTTCTTCTGAGGAAAGGGTATCACCGGTCAGCACGTTTTTAAGCCCAATGACGGCGGCGATGTCGCCGGCTTTAATCACATCGATTTCCTCGCGGTGGTCGGCGTGCATCTTGAGCAGTCGGCCGACATGCTCCTTGCGCCCTTTATTCACATGGTAAACATAGCTGCCGGATTTCAACTGACCCGAGTACACCCGGACGAAAGCCAATTTTCCGGTATGGCGATCGGATACGATCTTGAAGACCAGGGCTGCGAACTTCTCGTCGGGATCGGGCGAAAGTTCAATTGATTCACCGGTTGCGGTGTTAATCGCCTCAATATGCCGAGCGTCAAAGGGTGACGGCAGGTTTTCGATGACCGCGTCCAGCAGAAGCTGAACCCCGACATTTTTATACGAGCTGCCGCACACCACCGGAACGACATTGCCGGCAATGGTCTGTTCGCGCAGCGCTTTGCGGACCAGGGATTCGGGGATTGGCTTTTCTTCCAGATACAGCTCCGCCATTTCGTCATCCAGATCGGAAAGACCGTCGAGCAGCATCTGATGCCGTTCGCTGGCAAGTTCCGCCACGAAGGCCGGAATCGGGGAACGCTTAAGGTCAGAACCGTGATCGCCCTCGAAGGTGACAAGCTCCATGCTGATTAGATCAATTAAACCAATCAGCGCGATATCCTCAAAAACCGGCACGTTAATCATAAGCGGCGATGCGCCCAGACGTTCCTTGATCTGATCGACGACCCGGTAGGCATCTGCGCCAACCGCGTCCATCTTATTGATATATGCGATTCGGGGGACATGATATTTGTCCGCCTGACGCCACACGGTTTCCGACTGCGGTTCGACGCCGCCTTTGCCGCAGAAGATGGCGACCGCGCCATCCAGCACGCGCAGGCTCCGTTCCACCTCGGCGGTGAAGTCCACGTGGCCGGGTGTATCGACAATGTTGACTGGCGTATTCCGCCAGACACAGCTGGTTGCTGCTGAAGTAATCGTGATTCCACGCTCGCGTTCCTGCGGCATGTAATCCATCACGCTTTCGCCATCGTGGGTTTCGCCCAGCTTGTGGGTCCGCCCGGTGTAAAACAGAATCCGTTCCGTGGTTGTGGTTTTGCCCGCATCGATATGGGCAATAATGCCGATGTTTCTCACTCGTAACCCCTCATTGCTACCTGAATTTCCCGGAGCGCCATTTAGGCACCCAAAATATTATGATACTCAACTTTGCAGCAAAACACAACATTTCATTGTAGTAATTTATCTATTCGTAACGACTGGGGAACCGGTATAATAAGTTTAATAGAAACAATTACTTAAGGAGGGAATCCTTTGGCGTACGAAACCCTGCTGTTGAAGAAAGAAGGACGGGTCGCGGTTCTTACCTTGAATCGACCCCAGAAGTTCAATCTGGTCGCTGAGGACATGCTTTTGGAACTGGAACAGGCGCAGAACGAAATCGAGAAGATGGACGACCTGGGCGCTGTGGTGCTGCACGGCGCCGGCGATCACTTTTGTGCCGGCATGAACCTGAAAACCCTGCTGAATGTGGATTCGGCCTGGGTGCGCAAGCACCTGCCCTGGCTGCAGTCGGTTTACAGCCGGTGGGAAGAACTCCCGGTGCCGGTGATCGCAGCCGTGCATGGCCTCTGCCTGGGATCGGCGGTGGAAATGATATTGGGCTGCGACATCCGGATCGCGGCCACCAATGCCCACCTGGCCATTCCCGAAGTGAAATACGGGTTAGCTCCGGATATGGGCGGAACGACGCGCCTGACCAAACTGATCGGTATTGGCCAGGCCAAACGGATGATCATTGGCTGTGAGGAGATTGATGCCGCTGAAGCGAAAGCGATCGGAATGGTGGATATCGTGGTCGAGCCCGAGCAGTTGATGGAGCGGGCCATGGAACTTGCGAACCGGATTGCCGGCTTCCCGCCGGTTGCGGTGAATCTGGCGAAAAAGGGGATCAACCTGGCCCAGGAAAGCAGCCGGATGGCCAGCCTGATGTTCGAACAAGCCCAGTCGATCTACTGCTGCGGCACGGAAGATCAAACCGAAGCGGTCACAGCTTTCTTCGAGAAGCGGAAACCGGTTTTCAAAGGCAAATAGCGGCAGCGTGACAAAGACAGTGAAAAGGAGGGGCATCCCCCTCCTTTTCTGTGTGAGTCTGACCGGTCAGGGCGTTTGATAGAGGCCAAGGCGCTCAGTGCGCCGGTTATCAGTCCGGCTTTGATTCCGGGTGGCCGTCACGAAGGCGGCGGACGATATTCTCGATCAGCGAATCCGGCGTTTCGGTATCGGACGGGTCTATGGACGCGGCCGCCTCCGAGCGAAGGAAATACACCGTTGCCAGGATGTTCCGCTCCAGCCTGGATTGGCTTTGTTTTAGATCGGCCCAGTGCATCTCCTGCTCGTACAGGTTCATACATTCCTGCAGATTCGAGGCCCGGCCTGACTGCAAAAAGAACTGGAACCGCTGTAAGGCTTCGATATTCCGGTACTGGGGGTGGATATCGGGGCTCTGAATGACTTCCCGATAAATCCGGCTGACCCGGTCGGCCTTTTTCAATTTCAGCCTGGCCCGCTTGATATCCTCGATGCTTCGGTTGATGAACTCGCTCTTTTCGGTTTCCCATTCCTTAACCGCCATTTTATACCGGTCACAAGCCTTTTCGTATTCCCGATAATTAATGAAATAGACCTTTAGGTCATGGTTGTATTTTTCCCGAAGCTGGGCATAACTCTCGGTTTGGGCGCGTTCCCGGCTGAACAGGCTTCTGACGGTAAAACGCGACGGGTCAGGCTTTTGGGGCTTTTCACCGGGACTTTCCGGTTCGGCCAGGGCCGTGTAGGGCGCATTTAAGAAAGCTTCCCGCTGCTCAATCAAGCGCTGCTGGAACTGAGTCTGGGCCTGGACCTTTTCGGAAGCGGTCATCGCGTTGATACAGATACTCAGGTCATTTAAAAGATCGTCGCGCGTCTTTTTCGGGGACGGTTTGACTTTCAGCATCGAATAGTAACGGGCAATGGCTTCGTCGGTTACCGGGACGGCCGAGAGCTCAAGCAGTTCCACCAGGTCTTTGCTGGTCACGCCTTCGTGTTCAAATTCGGTTTTAAAGAAATAGAGGCGGGTGTTGGTTCGCAGGTAGTAGTACGGGCCGACAAACAGGATGTGACGGTTTTGATCCAAATCCGCTAAATCGGCCTCGACGTCCAGCATTTTGTCGATGAAAAGTACCCATTTCGTGACATTCTCATTCATATTTGCGGGGTCGGCGAATTGGTTTTTCAGCTCGCGATAGGCGGATAGGCTGATATGAACCGCGCCGTGCTGAAAGAATTCGAGGACCGCGGTTGGTGAATACTCGAGAAATAGAGAAAGATCAAGGTTGCAGGGGTCCGTATGGTTCGGCAATTTGGGCAACAAAGGGATTCCTCCTTTGATTTGATTGATTCCGCTCAATGCCTATTTTCGGCAAATGGTAAAATATTCCTCTCGCGTCCGTGCCAAGAAATAGCGCCTGTTTCCGTGGTGAAGCGACAAATTCTTTTGATGAGACAAAGGTCCCATCAAAAGGCGGCGGCTTTTGACTGGAGTGCAAGCAATACTCAAGGAAAGGAGCTTGTGGTACGATATGGAATATAGAGTAATGCCGATTTTCTTAGAATATTTCGCGACACCGCGGCTTACTGATCCTTATCCGGCAGTCCTTCCGGGAAAAATGCAGACACAGGATTTCAAGCTGTGAGGTGAAAGCATTTTGGCGCCTAACGAAAATACCGAGAATACCGAAAAACCGACGACCAAATCGAACACCCTGTATGCTGTGGTGTGGGCGCTTTTGATGGTCAATTTGTACCTCGTTTTCGGCTTGCGGCACGGTTTCCAACTGCTGAATTTCCTCGGTTTTTCCGCGGCGGCATTGATTGGTATCGCGTTTGTTGGACTTTCCGGCCGCCCGAAACGGATTATTGAAGATCCTGTCCCTATTGAGGTCGCCGAAGTGGTCCAGGACGCCATGGAAGGGGTTCGCCCCCATTGCGAGGAGATTTTCCTGGATCAGTTCCATCAGGTGGTCGGGCCGATGTTTTATGATGCCGAGAGCCATTTCCGTGACGGTCTGGCCTGGCTGTGGCAGTCGGCAGAGGGTATGCGCGAGATTCTCCAGAAGGGGCTGATCAAGTCCAAACTCGAACTGGGGAAGATGTCGGGTCAGTTTGCGATGCAAGGATGGGCACAGATCTATAACAACACCGATGGCAAACTGGACAAAATGTTGGCTGGCTTGAATGATCTTCCCAAGCTCAAGGAACGGAATGAAGCAGATCTCCAGAATCTCAGCGCTCGAGTGCTTGAAGATACCCAGGTGAAGTTGGAAAAAGAAAAGGATTTGATGCTGAACTACCTTGAAAACCTTCTGACAGTCCAGTTGTCCGAAGAGTATCAGGAAACCGGAGAGGTCCTTCAGCCGAGTATCGAAAAACTCAGTGCGCAGTTCCAGGGCTTCCTGGATCGAAGTCTGGATGCCAAGATCGAGAATCTTGACGAGACTATGGCCCAGGAACTTGGGACCTTGGCCAGTAAGATCGTCGGTGATATTCAGGGACTGACACTGAACATGGTCAACGGTCTGGATCAAAATATTGATACCCTGAAACGGCTAATGGCGGAAAAGAAAGCTGAAGCGGACCTTCGCGAGCGCATTGACAATCTCAACATTCTTTTGGTTTCGCTGCGAGACGAGGCCAATGCGGTTCTCTTTTCACTCGCCTGGCGCGACATGATGATCGACAGCCAGTGGCAGACGCTGAGCGCGCGCCTGGAAAAGGATAATATGCGGATGCAGCAGGATGCCGGTGAAGGCGTTCTGAACGACTACATTGACGAGCTCAAGAAAGCGATTCCGACGATTGTTGATCTGGGGGTTTCGCCAGCCTACCGGAGCATCTACAACATGCTCGGCGCAGTCGAATACTGGAATAACGGGTTTACCTGGTCCGAAACCGCGGAAAAAACCCGGGAAGCGGCTACGCTGCTTTTCCAGTATGTGCTGGTGATTGAACGGATGGCGGAACGCGTGATCATGGTGCCGATGGAAACCCTGCGCAATGCCCGGCTGATGCGGGAGTCCGTGCGGCAGGGAGCATTTGCGCAGGAGTTTGCGCGGGTCCGGAGTGAGGTGCAGCGGCGCCGTCCGGAATTGGACGTCTATTTGCAGGATGTGTACCCCCAACAGTTCCTGAGTTTCTGTTCCGACCATTATATGCGCCCCAGGCCGCAAAACGCGGGTGACGGCGCCTGGATGCTCTTCTTCGTGCTGATCTATCAAAACCGGTTCAGCAAGGCGGATTCGGACTCCCTTTACCTGATGGGGCTTTTGCTGGTTGCCCATAACATGCGCAATCGATATGTCCACCCAACCCGGGGCAAACAGGTTGTAAGCCTGGAAGACCCCGACCGGCTGATCGAGATTCGGATGACGGCCCTTGATGCGATTGAATTGTTAGGCCGGATGGGTACGCACACATAACGATGAATTCTCTGACAGCATGGAGCGATACCTGTGAACCATGAGAGAATGCAGCGGGTCGTTTCTTTCAATATCCGGCACGCTAAGGGTCTGGACGGCCGGGTTGCATTGGGACGGATTGCCGCGGTGCTTCGTGAAATAGAACCCGATGTGATCGGGCTGCAGGAAGTGGACCAGGGCTGGGCCCGGAGCGGTTCGATCGACCAGGCGGCCTGGCTGGGAGAAACCCTAACGATGAACCAGGTCATGATTCCCGCCTTTTCCAAGGCCCGGGCACACTACGGGCTGGCGGTCCTTTCCCGTTATCCGATCTGCGCCTGCGATTCCTGGCCGCTGCCAAGTCAGGGCGAACCACGCGTTCTGGCCCGTGTATTGATTGATCTCGGCCCGGTGAAGCTGACGGTCTTCAACACCCACCTCGGTCTCGATCATACCGAGCGGCTTTCCCATATTGAACGAATCATTCTGCCGAAACTGCCGCAGAGGAACCCGGGAATTCTGACAGGTGATTTCAACGCGCTGCCGGCCTCGCTGGAATTGGCCCGTTTCAGGACCAGGCTGGCTGAATCCAGTCTAACTGATGGGTGCCTGACCTATCCGGCCGGGAACCCGGATGAAAGGATCGATTATATCCTCCACACCAGCGGCATTCAGCTGGATTCCATCCAGGCGGTTTCCACCGATGCTTCGGATCACTGCCCGCTGGTGGCCGATCTGCGAATTTGGTTACCGAACCAAACCTGTTGATTTGCATCGCTCTTGAATTCAACGGGCATCAGTGGGGGAGCAAAACGGATTGGATTAGACGAGTGCGGGGTTCGCATTGAAGAGTTTGACAACCTGATTCTGATCCAGGACTTCGTAAACATAAGTATCCGTGTTGCGCAGATCCAGCAGTTTCTGGGCGGGAAGGCGCTGACCGGTCGGATCGAAGACCACGCGAACGGTTGGATGGGCCGCCTGTTTTGGGTCAATATTGACCACGATGCCAATTTCCGCGGTATTCAACCGTACGACACTGCCAATCGGAAACATAGCGATATTCGCAGTAAGGGCTTCAACTACCTTCGCATCGAAAGCGCTTCCGGACATACGCCGCAGGTAGTCCGCCGATTCAAAGACGGAAAACGCCTTCCGGTATGGCCGGTCAGCGGAAAGCGCGTCAAAGACGTCGGCCGCGGAGACAATCGAGGCATATTCGTGGATGGTCGTCTTGGACAGGCCGCGCGGATAGCCTTTTCCATCGAACCGTTCATGATGCTGGTAGGAGACATGGGCTGATAACAGCGATAAATCTTCGTAAGATCGCAAAATGTCGAATCCGTAGTCGGTGTGATTCTTGACTTGCGCGTATTCTTCCGGGGTCAGTTCGAAGGGCTTGTTAATGATATCCTTATCAATCTGGGTTTTACCGATGTCGTGAAGCAGGGCGCCAACGCCGAGATCGCGGAGTTTGGCTTCGTTGTAGCCCAGCTTAATCCCGGTCATCATGGCCAGAATGCCAACACTGAGCGAATGGCCAAAGGTGTAATCATCATAGGCGCGGATATCACAGGCGTTTATCAGTATGGTCCGGTTGTCGAGCAATTCGTAAACCAGATTGTCGACAACCTTTTTAAATGCACGGGTATTTATCCTTCGGTTGGAGGACAGTGAGTCGAAACCTTCCCGAACGATGCGCATGGATTCCTGGCGCGTCTGCTCGGAAATGACTTCCGGGATGTCGGCCACCGGCGCAAAATCGGCATCCTCAATGAAGATGCTGGCGATGCCAAGTTCCTGGAGCCGCCGCACATAGGTTTCACTCAGCTCAATACCGGCCGCAAGCAGGATGCGACCCTCGCTGCTGTATATCGGCCGCGACACTTTCATGCCCGACGTGATTTCATCCAAGCTGATTCTTCTCATGAGCCGTCCTTTCTCAACCGGACCCGCATGAAGGACCAAAACGACAGCAGGATAGATCGATACTACCAGAATAACACAGAATATCTCAATTCGGGAAGATTCGACACGATCTATTCTGGATCAGGCTGTGCGGAAACGGTGAAAAAGATGGCGAGCGTATAGTAGATACACAAGGAAATGAATGTGATATTGCTGATCTGACCGTAATCTGGGAAGAAGCCCATCATGATGGCCTGCAGTGTGATAGGCATGGACTGGGCGAAAACGGCCAGCCCGAAAGTCTGCTGGAAGCTGAAGGGGCGCGAAGTGGCAAAGGTTCCAAGAAAACCCAGTGACGCAAAGAAAAACGCATAGAAAAGCTGTTCAAGCAGCTGCAGGAACAGGCCCCAAAACAGGAAGAAACCCTCGAAGACCCATCGTGTTTCAAGCAGATCCCGTTTGGTTAACGGGGGGCTTTCCAACCGGTCCAGGGAGAGCTCGGCCGGTTCAGAACCGGCGACGGAGAAAAGAATCCGATCGGCGGTAAACATCATGCCGGTCGGGCGGTTTTTCAACACGGACGGACGGGTATGGCCGGTTGTGTCAAGAATAAGGATCAAATCGGCATCCTGATATAAGACGGTGCGAACCGGCTGAGCCGAACGCAGCCGACCGTTTGCAATGGTGAAGTCCGGGACCGAGGTTCGGATGTTCTCAAAAATGACATCATTTTTTTGGTGAAAGAAATACAGTTTAGAGCCGACCAGGGGAACGCCGACCAGCACCAGCAGGAAAAACAGGAAGAGCAGCGCGGTGGACAGCGGCTGCGCGGCGAGTTTGGGGTACACGCGCGGATCAGTTGAACTCTCCAGATAGACTTTAAATGGATTCACCAGAAACGGGCCTCCAATTTCGTTCACTCTAGAGTAAAGCATACCACATTCACGCGGCGGTCAAGAAAAGACCAGCCTATAGGCGGTTTCGAAATCAAACCGAAAGGGTTATTTCGAAACCGGCTTAAGACTGGTCTTTGTCAAACTTAGCATCGGCCCAGCGCGGCCTCACAGCGGCGAACGTCATCAATCAAATCGGCAAACAGCGCCGGTGTCAAGGATTGCGGGCCGTCCGAAAGCGCTCGTTCCGGGTTTTGATGGACCTCAATCATCAACCCATCTGCGCCAGCCGCCACTGAAGCCCGAGCCAGCGGCCGCACGAGTGAGCGCTTCCCGGAAGCGTGGCTGGGATCGACAATGACCGGCAGATGGGCCAGTTCCTTAATGAGTGGAATCGCCGCGATATCCAGGGTATTGCGGGTCGCCCGCTCATAGGTTCGAATCCCGCGTTCGCAGAGGATGACATTGGGATTTCCGGCGTGCAGGATGTATTCCGCGGCCAACAGCCATTCCTCGATGGTCGCTGACATACCGCGCTTCAGGACGACCGGCTTGCTGATTCGTCCTGCTTCCTTGAGCAGCGCGAAGTTCTGCATGTTCCGCGAGCCGATTTGAAGAATATCGGCATATGAAGCGACCAAATCGATGTCCCGGGTATCCATGACTTCCGTCACGACCGGGAGACCGGTTCGGTGGCCCGCCTCGGCAAGGATTTCAAGTCCTTCGCGTTCCAAACCGGCAAAGGCGTACGGCGACGTGCGCGGTTTAAAGGCTCCTCCGCGCAAAACGTCTGTTCCCAGCGCTTTCAATTGATCAGCAATCTCCAGGTAATCGCCATGGCCTTCCACGGCGCACGGGCCGGCAATAACGACCACCGATCCGCCGCCGAAGCTTACCGGATGGGCCGCAGTCGTTACGTCAACCAGGGTGGACGTATGGTCATCCCGGCGGGCAACCAGCCGGCATTCGGTCATCACACACACCTCGCTTCCAATTCCCTGCGGGTGGGGGCTTTGAGCAGGGCGGCTTCCCGTTCCAGGGCCGCGGGGATCGAGCGCCCTTCTTTCTCGGCTTCGACCATGACGTTGGCAAAGTGGCTGCCGACGACAAACCCTTCCGCGGTATCCCGCAGGGCCGCGATCTGTTTCGGATCATGAATGCCGAAACCAAGCGCCCGTGGAGCATCGGTCGCTTTGCGGACCCGGCCGAGATAGGAACGGATTTCATCCATCGGCAAAGCCCGGGTGCCGGTAACGCCGCGGACTGATACGCAGTAAACGAAATCCGGGTCGTGCTGCCCGGCAAGAGTCAGGCGTGCGTCCGAACTGCTCGGCGCCACCATGGGAACCGGCTTTACCATTCGGCCAGCCATCGATCCGAGTTCATCCAGCGGCAGGTCGGGAATGATGATGCCGTCCAGCCCGACGCTGCCGATATCATCAAGAAAAGCGGCCGAACCGCGCGCAAAGACCGGGTTGTAGTAACAGAACAGGACCAGCGGGATTTCGGTCCGGGATCGGATTTTCGCCGCCAGTTCCAAGGTTTTATTGAGGTTCAGCCCCAGCTCGACGCCGCGATGATGCAAGCGTTCGATTGAAGCGCCGTCCGCAACCGGATCGGAAAACGGAACACCGAGCTCAATCAAATCCACACCGCCCTGTTCGAGTGCGTCAATACTTTCCAGAAAGATCGACTGGTCGGGCAGGCCGGCCATGATGAATGCGATCAGGGCCTTTTCGTCTTTGGCGTCAAGCAGTTGAAAGAGATGTTGTATACGGTTCATTGCAGTTTCCCCTCCAGAATCCGGGAGACGGATTCGACATCTTTGTCGCCGCGTCCGGACAGATTAATCACCAGCAGTCTATCTTTTGCCATGGTACGGGCCATTTTTAGTCCATAGGCTACGGCGTGTGCGCTTTCCAGGGCTGGGATGATTCCTTCGTTCCGGCTGAGGGCAAGGAACGCTTCCAGAGCTTCGGCATCGGTTACGTTCTCATAACGGGCCCGGCCGATGGAGAGCAGATAGGCGTGCTCCGGGCCGACCCCGGGATAATCGAGACCGGCCGAGACCGAATGGGTTTCCATGATCTGACCGGCTTCGTCCTGCAGCACTCGGGTTTTCATCCCGTGCAGAATGCCGTCATCGCCTACGCCCAGGGTTGCGCAGTGCATCCCGGTCTCCAGCCCCATACCGGCGGCCTCAACCCCGATCAGTTCGGTCGGATCGTCCAGCAGGGGATAAAACATGCCCATCGAATTGCTGCCGCCCCCGACGCAAGCCACGACGGCATCGGCGAAGCGCCCTTCGGCTTTCAGCATTTGTTCCCGGGTTTCCCGGCCGATGACAGATTGGAATTCACGCACCATCTTAGGATACGGATGCGGACCGACAACCGAGCCGATGATAAAGTGCGAGTCGTCAAAACTGGCGATGAAATCGCGAAATGCTTCATTGGTCGCGTCTTTCAGGGTCTGCGAGCCTTTGTCCACCGAGCACACTTCGGCCCCGAGCATTTTCATTCGGAATACGTTCAGACGCTGACGTTCCACGTCTTTGGAGCCCATGTACACGGTGCACGAGAGCCCCATCATCGCGGCCGCGGTGGCGGTCGCCACGCCATGCTGGCCGGCGCCGGTTTCGGCGATTACCCGCTTTTTCCCCATGCGTTTGGCCAACATCGCCTGCCCGATGGTGTTGTTAATTTTATGAGAGCCGGTATGATTCAGATCTTCCCGTTTCAGGTAAATCCGGGCACCGCAGCATTCTTCGGTCATGCGCTGTGCAAAATAGAGCGGCGACGGCCGGCCGACGTATTCATTCAGGTAAGCCGTCAATTCCTGTTGATAGGAAGGATCGGCCAAAGCCGTCTGGTAGGCCGCCTCCACATCGTTCAGGTGAGGAATCAGGGTTTCGGGTACGAACCGGCCGCCGTAGCTGCCGAAATATCCATTCAAATCAGGGTACATAGCTGGTCTGCCTCCTTTACGCGCATAATAAGGGTTTTAATTCTATTCGGGTCTTTGCCGCCTTCCGGGAATTCCACCCCGGAGGCGATATCCACCGCCATTGGCCTGACCGCTTGGATCGCCGCAGCGATGTTATCCGGGTTCAGGCCGCCGGCTAAAATGATCTTGTCCATGCCCGCAAGCGGCTGAAGCCATTCCCAGGGGAAGGATCTGCCGCTGCCGCCGCGCTGGGCTGCACTGCCAGCGGCGTCAAACAGGTAGGCTTCAGCCCGCCATCGCTCCACGGCCGCCGGATCAACCGGGCCGGCCGGCGAAAATGCCTTAATGGCAGGAAGCTTCAACCGGTCCAGGTATTCGGGCGGCTCGTCGCCATGAAGCTGAACCATATCCAATCCGCAGGTCCGGGCCACAAAGCGGACCTGGTCCGGGTGTTCATTGGCAAACACCCCTACTTTCCTGATGGAACTGCCGGCCGCGCGGCTGATCGCGGCGGCCGCTTCCGGCGAACTCCTTCGCCGGGACGGGGCAAACACGAAACCGATCGCCCAGGCGCCGCATTCGCGAACGGCAAGAGCGTCTTCCAGACAGGTAATGCCGCAGATCTTTACTTTCGTCATGTGATCGCCTCCCGGTAGCCGGTGAGTGCTGCCAGTGCCCTGCCGGGGTCAGTCGCTGTGACCAGCGTTTCGCCGACTAAAGCCGCGGCAAATCCGGCTGATTCGAGTTGGAGCATGTCTTCCGGGCTTTTGATGCCGCTTTCACTCACCTTGAGCCGGGTGGACGGGATTATGGGTCCCAGTTCCAGGCTGGTGGCCAGATCGACGGTAAAGTCGCTCAGGTTTCGATTATTGACGCCGATCAGCCGGGCCGGGGTATCCAAGGCCTGGTAAACCTCCTCGGCATTATGGGCTTCCACTAGGACGTCCAGACCCAGCGCGTGGGAGCGCTCGGTCAAAGCCAGCAGGCTTCTGTAATCAAGAGCCGCGGCGATCAGCAGAACGGCATCGGCGCCGATTTCGCGGGCCTGATACAGCTGGATCTCGTCAAGTATAAAATCTTTTCGCAGGACCGGAACGCGGGCTGTTTTCTTCACGATTTGAACATAGGCGGGATCGCCTTGAAAAAAGTCACGGTCGGTCAGCACCGATACCGCACAGGCCCCAGAACCGCCATAAATACGGCCTAACGCGGCCGGGTCAAAATCGGGACACAGCACGCCGCGGGAAGGGGAAGCTTTTTTAACTTCGGCAATCACACCGACCGGGTCGGCTGCCGGCCGTTTCACCGCGGCCGCAAAACGGCCGGGAAGCGGTGCGGCAGCATCGTAGTCCGGGGTATAATCCTTCTTCAAAAGGGCGATTTCTTCGTTTTTTCGAGCCAGAATCCGCGCTAACATGCCGGATAGACCTCCTGACTGGCCCGAACCAACTGGTGCAGCGTATTCAGCGCGCGGCCGCTGTCAATGGTCTCGGCGGCGAGCGCGAGACAGGTTGCGTAATTGCCTTTGCCGGCAGCCATCAATGCGGCTGCGGCATTGAGCAGCACCACATTCCGGCGCGGTCCCGGCTCACCCTGCAGGACACCGACGATAATCCGGGCGCTGTCCTGGCTATCCTTGCCCTGCAGTGCGCTCAGCTCCGCCGGTTCGATCGCGTAATCCGCCGGGTTGAAATGATAATCGAAGATGCCTTCCGGCTGAATGTCGAAAATCCGGGTTGTGCCGGTCGGGCTGATCTCATCCATGCCGTTGGCCGCGTGGACCACCAGCGCGTGCTTCCGGTTTAGCCGGGACATGGCCCGGGCAATGGGTTCCTGGGCCATGGGATCAGATACGCCCATGACCTGATAGGCTAGTTCAAACGGGTTGATCAGCGGACCAAGATAATTAAACACGGTTGGGACCCCAAGTCCGCGCCGGATGGGGCCCATTTGTTTCATCACCGGGTGGTAGTGAGGGGCAAACAGGAAGGTGATTCCGGCGGTTTCCAAACACCGCAGGGCTTCATGCGGTTTCAGGTCTACCCGGACCCCCAGGGTTTCCAACACATCGGCGCTGCCGGTCTGACCGGTCACTGCCCGGTTGCCGTGCTTGGCGACCGGAATGCCGCAGGCGGCCACCACCAGTGCGGCCGCGGTGGAGATATTGAAGGTCCCCTTGCCGTCCCCGCCGGTTCCGCAGGTATCCAGGGTTTCCATACCGGTTTCAATAGTGACTGCGTGTTCCATTAACGCCATGGTAAAGCCAAACAATTCAGCTTCGGTTTCCCGCCGGGTACGTAGGGCGGTAAGAAAGGCCGCAGCCTTGATTTCGGTAATGTCTTCGGACAACAGTAGATTGGCCGCGGTGTAGGCCTCGTCACTGCTCAGCGGTTCACCCGCCACCACCTGTCTTAAATACCGATCGAATGTCATCTTTCTCGTCTCCTCTCGTCTCATCTCGTCAAAGCTGAATCTCGATTTTTCAGGGATACTCCTTAATTCTTCTGCGGACCGCGCCATCGGCGGGCGATCGTCAGGAAGTTGGCCAGCAGCTTCTTTCCCTCCGGGGTCATGATCGATTCCGGGTGGAACTGGACTCCTTCCACCGGGTATTCACGGTGACGGACCCCCATGATTTCGCCGTTTTCGCTGCGAGCGCTCACTTCCAGGCAGCCGGGCAGGGTGTCTTCGTCGATGACCAGCGAGTGATACCGGGTGGCATCGAACGGCTGGCTCAAACCTGTGTAAATCGACGCGTTATCATGATGAATAGTGGAGATCTTGCCGTGCATCATCCGGTCATTCACAACGATCTCGGCGCCGAACGCGTAGCCGATGGACTGGTGCCCCAGACAGACCCCCAGAATCGGGTAACGGTTATAATAGGTGCGGACGACATCGACCGAGATTCCGGCCTCCGCCGGGGTCGAAGGTCCGGGCGAAATGACGATTGCTTCAGGATCAAGATCAGCCACCGAGGCGACCGTGATCCCGTCGTGGGTGACCACGTGGACCGACTCGCCAAGCTCTTCCAGATATTGAACCAGGTTGTATGTAAATGAATCGTAGTTATCGATCATGAGTATCATGTTCCCATTCCTCCGCTTCCAGGACCGCGAGCATGGTCGCCCGCGCCTTGTTCAGGGTTTCCTTGTATTCGTCCGCAGGATTCGAGTCGGCGACAATGCCGCCGGCCGCCTGCAGGGAAAAGGTGCCGCTGCGCCAGACCATGCTGCGGATGACGATAGCGGAATCGATGTCGCCGCCGAAACTGACGTGTCCTACCGCGCCGCCGTACAACTCGCGCGGGAGCGATTCCAGGGACTCGATGATTTCCATCGCCTTTTTTTTGGGTGCGCCGGTCAAGGTGCCGGCCGGAAAATTGGAGTCAAAAGCGTCAGCGGCATTGCGGCCGGGCCGCATCCGGCCTTCCACCGTAGAAACCAGGTGCACCACGTGAGAGTAGTTTTCCAGCCGCATCAGGTCGGTTACTTTGACCGTGCCGGTTTCGGCCACCCGGCCAACGTCGTTGCGGGCCAGATCGACCAGCATCAGGTGTTCCGCCCGTTCTTTCTCATCGATCAGGAGTTCACGCCGCCGAGCCTCGTCGCGCACGGCGTGGCCGGAAAGTTTTCGGGTGCCGGCAATCGGGCGCGAAATGATGCGGTCATCCTCAACCGTGATCTGGATTTCCGGCGAAGCACCGAGCAGGATCATATCCTCGAGCTGGACAAAGAACAGATACGGGGACGGATTCAACTGGCGCAGGGCCAGATAGACCGACCACGGGGAAACCGTGCTTTTCCGGCTCCAGCGCCGGGAAATCTGCACCTGAAAAATGTCGCCGCGGGTGATATGATCCAGGGCCGTTTCAACCTGACGGTAAAACGTCGGCGCATCGGTGTGAGCCGTGAATTCAATTTCCGAGACTTCGCGGTCGCGCCGGGGTACCGGACGCGAAACCATACCGTCCTGACAGCCCCGGCCCAAGTCCAGCAAAGCCATAATGTCGGCTGCAGCCTGGTCGTAGGTGGCCTGATCGGCACGGGTCGATTCGATATACATAAAGATTTTCAGGACTTTTTCGTGACGGTCGTAAACGGCGACAGTACCTGGAAGAAAGAAGGCCATGTCCGGCAGTTCGCTGCGCTTTTCCGGGCGCCGCGGCACTGCGAGCAGGTCCAGACCGAATTCATAGCTCCAGAAACCGATCAGACCACCGGTGAAATGGGGAAGATTCAGGTTTGGCGCGGTGACTCCGGCAATGAAGGCACGAACCGGGTCTGGTTCGCTCGGACCGGTTGCGCGGGTCACAAACAGCGGATTCAGGCCAATGATCGAATAGCGTGCGTTCCGGTCTCCAGCCAGGCTTTCCAGCAAGGCCGAAGGTCCCTCGGGCCGCAGCCGTTCGTAAAAGAGGGTGACGTCGAAATGGTCGATCCGGGCCGCACTGTAAACCACCGCGTAATCATATGCGGCAGCATCGGCCAGGAACGCCGTAAAAGAAGGCAGAACAACGGGATCGGGGGAAGACAAACAAAAGCCAGCACCCGAAAATGTGCTGGCCTTAGAAAGCTCTAAGCCGCTCATCTCAAGACTCACCTCAACTCAACTAAACTAAACTCATCTCAGCTCATGATATGCAATTGAACCGCAGCCTCATGCCGCAGCTTGCTTTTATCTTAAGGGCCGGCTCGCTGGCTGTCAACGAAAAATTTCACACAAAAAAGCCGGCATCTCTTGAAGACGCCGGCTTTCAAAGAATTGTTTAGAACTCAAATCTAGGAACCGGGCAATTGTACTTTTCCAGGGCCGACTGCAGCTTGGCTCCCAGATTCGGCTGATGAGGAAACTTGATTTGTACGCTGCGCGCCTGGGATGCCAGCTGGTTCATTTTTACGATGAACTTCTTCAAGGCTTCCTCGGAAGCAAAGCTGACCTGCTCGATGTTGATGGTTAAATCCAGCGAGCAGGAAGGCAGGCAGCCGCGGAGTGTCCTGAACGTTTCCGAAAGGGTGAACCCATTCAGATAACCTTTGAGATTGACCATGAGACCGCCGTTATCTTCGAAGATCTCAAGATCCATCAATCGTTCAAAAGAGACATAGCGAAAGTGTTTCATCTTGAAAGTTTCAATGCTCTTTGCCAGCCTGAGCCGGGCCGGAAGCATCTGCACCGCCGCTGGCGCCGTAAGACCTCTCAGGTATTCGTTGAACCAGAGGTTGTCCTTTTCCCATTTCCGGACACCCCAGTAGCCGATGGCCCGAAAAGTGGCGGAAGCTTTTCCGGTAATCATGAAATTTTCTGTAATACGCCGCGCGCTGTAGAATTTTTTCATGGCCCGGATGGTTTCCACCTGCAATTCCAGGGCCGACATCCTGGCAGGCTGGTAGACCACATGATGACCGTCGTAAAGGCTCCAATCCTTTGTGAGAAGCCGCCCGGTGCGGTCCAGTTCTTCATAATCGCGGGTTCCGGGCAGCGGGGTCAGGACCAGAAACTGAATCGAATCGATCCGGTTCCGAATTGCGAAATCCGCGGTTTCTCTAACGGTGGTTACGGTGTCATCATCCGAACCGAGCACAAACATGCCGTGGACCAGTATTCCGTACTTGTGGAACGCCCGGACGGCGTATTCGATGTCTTCGACCCCCTGGCGCTTATTGAACCGGGCCAGGGTTTCAGGATTAACTGACTCCATACCAATAAAAACCATTGAGCAGCCGGACCGCCGCATGAGATCCAGAAGTTCCGGGTCGCGGGCCGCGTCGGTGCGAACCTGAGCATACCAGGAAGCCGGGCCATCCTGGCGCTGGATCATTTCCCGCAGCAGCGCTTTTGACCGGGCCGGATTGGCAGTAAAGTTGTCATCGATAAAAAAGACGTTTTTCCCTTTGTAATGACGCAGCTCCTCCAGCACCAGTTCAGTGTCCCGGCAGCGGAATTTGCGGCCGAACATGCTGGTAACGCTGCAGAAACTGCAGTCGAAGGGACAGCCGCGGGAGGTCATGACCGGATAGGTCGAGGCTTTGTAACCGGAAATCAGGGAAAGGTCCGGCCTGGGATGGGCATCAGGATGAATCCAGTCAGCCGGCGGATTGTGAACAATACGGCCTTGTTCCCGGTAAGAGATGCCATTCATGTCAGCCGGAGACTGCTGCTTCCGGATGCATTCGAGGAGGGGACCGAACGTGGTTTCGGCTTCCCCGCGAACGACGTAATCGCAGTGTTCCAGGGCTTCATCCGGCAGGAAGGTGACATGCGGACCGCCCATCACCACGGTTTTGCCCAGACTGCGGGCGAACCTGGCCAGGTGATACGCCTCCAGGCTGGTTGAGGTTGTCGCCGAGATACCGACGACATCGGCATCCGCCAGATCGGCGACCTTGATTTCGGAAACTGTGGCAAACAGCACCCGAACTTTGTGGCCCAGACTGCGCAGCATGGTTCCCAGAAGCGGGAGACCAAGCCGCGGCATTTTCACGTTGCTGTACACGTGACGGCCTGGCGCTCTTGGCTCAATCAGGGTAACGCGCATTAACATTGCCTCCTTAGCATTCCGATTTTCTCTCATTTTCTCTCTGTATCGCGGCACCGCAAGCCGCGTGTTTCTATGCGCGGTTCCACATGATTATAACACGGTTATATAAAAACCGCCCGTCAGCGGCGCACTGTTTTCACTGCCTGCGACGGGGGATGAACCCGAAGTTGGTTCAGAATCGGGTCTTCTTTCATAGTCTTTATCGTATTTTGGTCATATAGCCCGGTAACAGGAATAAAGCGGCTGTTCTGATAATAGGAAACCGCCCAGGCGGTCGTCGAACCATAGTGGCCATCGGCGCTGACCGGAATTCCGAGCGTGGCAAGATTCCACTGCAGGAACACCACGTTCGGTCCGGCATTGCCCTTTTTCAAGGGTTTGGATGGCGGAAGCGGGGGAAATTGCTCCCGGGAGTCCCAGATCCGGACCGGCGTTCCCACTTTGGTGAGCGGGAAAAGGTCTTCCACACTCTGGTTGAACATGCGGATGCAGCCGTGCGAAGCATATGACCCGATGGAATAAGGTTTGTTTGTGCCATGAATCCCGAAGATTCCCCAGGGTACGTTCAGGCCCATCCAGCGTGTGCCGAACCCGGTTCCCCAGTCTTTGGCCCGGTGAACGATCTT
The DNA here is from genome assembly GCA_050258755.1 of Solirubrobacterales bacterium. GTDB lineage: Bacteria > Bacillota > Syntrophomonadia > Syntrophomonadales > DTU052 > JBLMZI01. The sequence goes on from JBLMZI010000003.1 coordinate 93,902, forward strand.
CCAGTCGCCGAGCGGTGTCGGCGTTTCCGGAGTGCCGACCGCGACCCGGTACTGCTTGTGATAGCGATTTCCCACATACACGGTCAGGGTGCGCAGTCCCCGATCGATTACAATCGCGGTCTGGGCCTGCGGGTCGGTATCTTCCAGACCGCTGCTGTAAAGAGCCTGGTACAGTTTTTGCCAGGTCCGCTGGTCAACCCGGCCGCTCGGCGGGAGACCGCGCAGGGTTTGAAACATTTTCACCGCGGTCACGGTTCGGGGACCATAATCGCCGTCAGTACTTCCGGGATTCAACCCGAGCAGCAGCAGCTGCTCCTGAAGCATCCTGACATCGTTGTTATTCGTAATCGGGTTGGTCAGCTCAAGTACCGGCGCCGGTGTTGGCGCACAGGAACAGTGAGCGGTGATTTCCGGGCTCCCGGCGCTGGGAGCGGCGTTGGCATAGACACAAGGGCCTAACCCCATGATGAGAAAGGCCAGTATCAGCATAGCGGTCCGGCTTCGATTGAAATGCATGAGACTTTGCTCGCCTCCGAAAAGAGTTTTATTGCCTTATTTTATCGATCCACCGCCTGTCTCATTCGGAGTTCCAGGTTTCTTCAGGAACGGGAAGAACGGATGTGGCCTTACTCCGCCCAAATGCCGGAAACGGAGCGGAAAACGAAAAGAGCGCCGGCAGGCCTGCCGGCGCTCTTTTTTTGCGACGAAGACTATTTTTTCTTCTTCTTAATGACAATCGGCTTCTTCAGCACCTTCTTCGCGCCCGGGGCTTTGGGCGGGGCCAGGGCCGCGGCGAGTTCCGCCCTGGCAAAGGCGTCCATTTCCTTGTTGATCCCGGTGCTTGTGGATACAATCTGGGACTGCACTTCAGAAAGCAAATAGGCCCGGTTGCTCTGGAGCTGGGATTGAATCAAAGCGTTGATTTCTTTATTGACCGATGCGACATCCGGTGAGTCCGGAAGCATTTTAACCGTTTCGGCCTTGGCAAACGCATCGATTTCCGCGTTCAGCCGGTCAAAACTTGCGCCGACGTCGCGCAGAACCTCCTCCTGGACTTTGCCAATGACCCGCTTTTGAATCACCGCCTGGATTTCTTCATCAATCAAGGCGTCGATCTGCGGCCGGATTTCGCTTTCGATTTCCGGGCGCAGAATGGCAATTTGCTGGTTAACCGGGAGTTTTTTGATGTCCGGCGGAAGCAGCGGAGACAGTTTAGCGATGTTGGCGGTAATCGCAGCATCAGCCAGCTTGTTCATTTTCGGCACGGAGGCCTGGATATGGGGCTTGATCAAAGCCTTCATTTCCGGAAGCATTGCCATGGTATACTTCTGAACGATCTGATCGATCTGCGGCTGCAAAGCCTGCATCTGGGTAGTCATAATTTCCGCGCTGGCCGTTTCGATTTGCTGCTTGGCATCCGCGATTGCAGCCTGTTTCGCTTCTTCGATCTGCTGCCTGATCTGGGCCTGGATTTCCGGTGGTGCGCTGGACAGGTCCGGCATCCCGGTACTACCCATGGCGGAAGCCATCTGTGCCTGTGACTGGGCAGTTTGAAGCTGGATTCGGATTTGCTCCTCAACGGCCGGCTTGATGGCCGCTTCGACCAGTTTGGTTACTTCATCGTTGATCGTTTTGCTCCGTGCAGTTGAAAGCGTGGCCATCTGGTTGAGCAGCGGATCAAACTCCGCGACGGCCTGTGCGCTCATCTGGTCGACCGTTTCGGACAAAGCCTCTTCGAGCTGGTCTTCCAGAGAGGCGCCCAGTTTACTGGTCGAAGCCAGGGCGGTGATTCTGACATTGCGGATTTCGATGGTTTCCGTGATCCCTTTGTCATAGAGCCGGGCAGAGAAAGAGAGGTGCCGCATTTCGCCCGGCGCCACCGGCTGGCCGAGGGTAAGTTCGACCGGGCTCTGCATGCCGTTCTGGTAAATAATTTTTCCATCCTTCACGGTGATAACGTGCTTTTCAAAAGCGGGTTGATTCACGCCCTCAAACACGGCGTTCGCGTAATCGCGGCAGTTGGCGTTGCCCATAAGCACCAGCCCGCGGGTTCCGCCGTTTTCCCAACGATACCAGCCCTGCACGCCAATGACCGGGGAACCTTTGGATACGTTCACAGCCCCGCCGCGATATAGCGGGTTCTCTATCCAGAAGCAGGACGGGCCCACATAACCGTACTGGGTCGCCGCGGTGGCGCGGATCTCGAATTCGATCCGGGTGTTGTCGATGGGGAAGGCGGCGGTAGTGGAAACCAGATCTTCCACGTAGGTGTGCTGCCCGGTGCAGGTAAAGTAAAGTGAATTGTTCTTGACCGACCATGGGGAATCAGCCTGGCGCGGAAGGTTGTTTTCCGCCCGGCGGTTGATGAACTCCTGCCACTGAGGCCCGGGTGAGGCGGAATCGGGGCGTGCGAAGGTGTCCTCAAACAATACCGTCTCCTGTGCAACGGCATAGACGGGTTCTGTCGACGCGCCGGCCGGTATGACCGCGAGCGGTCCCGCAGTCGATCCCGGCGCCGGGTTCGATATCGGTGCCGGGACCGGTCCTTCCGCCGCGGCGAACGGTATGGAAAGCGTCAGCAGAAAAAGGCTGCAGACAATGATCGCGATGGTACGGCGCCCTCTGTTGAAAATGTGCATAATCTTCTCTCCCTCATTAAGTATTGTGATGGCATCAATCCGTGCGTACATATACCGTATAATTCCATTATAACCGGACGTGTCGGACAGGGAAGAATTGTGCAGAATGATAGCATATGGCGCGGGCCGGCGACCAGTTCTTTACAGGATATCCGATTTTGAAGCTTGCCCCATGAGGGCGATCTTTAGGATAATCATATAGGGCGGTGATGTCGTCGCCATTGTGATAAAGGAGGAAGCTTTTTCATGTCTCCCACAGCCAAAGTGCAGGCATATCTGGACGAGATCGGCGCCGGTCTTCAGGTGATGAACATGACCGAAGATACCAGCACCAGCGAATTGGCAGCCGCAGCCCTGGGCGTCGCGGTCGGACAGATCGCTAAAAGCCTGCTGTTTAAATCAAAGGATAACTATTTCATGCTGGTCGCCGCCGGGGACCGGAGGGTGGACGGGAAACGCATCAAAGAGCTGGCCGGCGCTCGGGTTCGTATGGCCACGCCGGATGAAACTCTGGAAATCACAGGGTATCCGGTGGGGGGGGTCTGCCCATTTGCGCTCAACACCCCGCTGCCGATTTATGTCGATGAAAGTTTGAAACGATTTGACCGGATCTTTCCGGCGGCCGGAAACGCCAATTCGGCAATTCCGACCAGCTACGAGCGCCTGATAGCGGTGACCCGAGCGGTGGAATGCTCGGTTTGCCCATAGACGGGAGATTACATAACATGGGATTTGTTCACCTGCATACCCACTCAGAATACAGCCTGTTGGACGGCGCCGCCCGCGTTAAAGGGATTGTGGCGAAAGCGGCCCGATTAGGCATGCCGGCAGCGGCCATCACTGACCACGGGGTGATGCATGCCGCCCTGGATTTCTATAAAGAAGCGAAAAAGACCGGCATTCGCCCGGTCATCGGTTTCGAGGCCTATGTTGCGCGCCGGAGCCGGATGGACCGGGTTCCGAAGGTGGACGATTCTCAGTATCACTTAATCCTGCTCGCCGAAAACGAGATTGGCTACCGGAACCTCCTGCAGCTGTGCACCAGGGGGTTTTCGGAGGGATTCTATTACAAACCCCGAATCGACCGGGAACTGCTGGAACAGTACCACGATGGCATTATCGCATTGTCGGCCTGTCTGGCCGGGGAGATTCCCGATTTGATCATGGCCGGGCGGGAGCCGGACGCGGAAACCGCGGCCCGATATTATCGCGATCTGTTCGGCCCCGACCGTTTCTTCCTGGAGCTGCAGGACCACGGTATTCCGGAGCAGCAGGCGGTCAACCAGGGACTGTTGAAAATTGCCGGAAAGACCGGAATCCCGCTGGTGGCCACCAATGACGCCCATTACCTGGAGCGGGAGGACGCCTTCATTCACGATGTGCTGCTGTGCATTCAGACCGGAAAAACCATTAATGATGAGAACCGGATGCGCTTTTCCACACCGGAGTTCTATTTTAAATCCGAGGCCGAAATGGCCGAGCTTTTTCCGAATCACGCCGAAGCCTTAAGCAATACCGGATACATCGCGGAACGCTGTGCGGTCGACCTGTCGTTTGGCGGGTTTCATCTTCCCGAATTTCCGGTTCCGGCAGGGCAAACCGCTGAAAGCTATCTTCGGGAACTGGTCGTTGCGGCCTTGCCGTGCAAGCTTCCCAACTACGACGATGCCGTATTGAAACGGGCTGAGTATGAACTGGACGTTATCGACAAAATGGGATTTGCTGGGTATTTTCTCATCGTGCAGGACCTGGTCAACTGGTCGCGCCAGAACGGGGTAGCGGTCGGTCCGGGCCGTGGCTCTGCGGCAGGCAGCCTGGTTTCTTATCTGCTTGGCATTACCTCGATTAACCCGCTGAAATATGGATTACTGTTCGAACGGTTTCTGAATCCGGAACGGGTAAGCATGCCGGATATCGACCTCGATTTTTGTTTCGAAAACCGCGGCCGGGTGATCGAATACATCATCAACCGCTACGGACATGACCGGGTGGCGCAGATCATCACCTTTGGGACCATGGCCGCGCGCGCTGCCATCAAGGACGTCGGCCGGGCCCTGGACCTTTCCTACGCCGAAACCGACCGGATCGCCAAGCTGATCCCCGCCGAGATCGGGGTGACCATCGACCGCAGCCTGCAGGTTGTGCCCGAATTGATCGAGGCCTACCGGAACGATAACCAGGTGCGCCGGCTTATGGATACGGCCCGGGCGCTGGAGGGCATGCCCCGGCACGCTTCGGTGCACGCCGCCGGGGTTGTCATCGGAAACCGGGAGTTGGCCGAGATTCTGCCTTTGCAGCGCACCAGCGACGATCATACCGTGACTCAGTTTCCCAAGGACACGGTGGAGGAAATCGGGCTGCTGAAAATGGATATTCTCGGGCTGCGCACCCTGACGGTGATTCACCGTTCGATGGAGATCATCGAAAAGACGCGCGGCGTGAAAATCGATATCGACCAACTGCCGCTCGATGATCCGAAGGTTTACGAACACCTTTCTCGCGGGGATGCCATAGGCGTGTTCCAGTTTGAGAGTGACGGGATGCGGCGACTTTTGACCGAGATTCGGCCGAATCGTTTCGAAGATCTGGTGGCGATAAACGCGCTCTACCGGCCTGGCCCGCTTGGCAGCGGGATGGTCGAGGATTTCATCAACCGTAAACACGGGCGCCAGGACATCGCTTATCCCGAACCGCGCTTGGAACCAATTTTGGACGAAACCTACGGGGTCATCCTGTACCAGGAGCAGGTTATGCAGATTGCCGGCGACCTGGCCGATTTCACCATGGGTGAGGCGGACTCGCTGCGTCGGGCGATGGGCAAGAAAAAGCCCCAGGAAATCCAGAAGATGCGGGCCAAATTTGTTGAAGGCGCCGGCGGTAAAGGAATACACGAGGAAACCGCCGGATACCTGTTCGACCTGATGGAAAGCTTCGCCGGATACGGGTTTAATAAAAGCCACAGTGCGGCTTATGCACTGGTTTCCTACCAGACCGCCTATCTAAAGGTCTACTATCCGGTGGAATACATGTGCGCTTTTCTGACCAGTGTGATCGATAATCAGGACCGCGTGGTATTCTATTTAAAGGAATGCCGGCGCATGGGAATCGAAATTTTGCCCCCGGATGTGAATGAGAGCCATGAAGCCTTTACCGTGACCGGCTCGACCATCCGGTTTGGGCTTGGAGCGATCAAGAGTGTGGGCGAAACGGCTATCAATACGATTGTCCGCGCCCGAAAAGCGGAGGGGCCGTTTGCCTCTTTGTTTGATTTTTGCTGCCGGGCCGACCTGCGCCAGATCAATAAGCGGGTGTTGGAGAACCTAATCCTGGCCGGCTGTTTTGACAGCCTCGGATTGACCCGCAAGGAAGCCCTATCCATAATGGACGAATGCGTGGAGGCGGCTGCCTGTATCCGGGAAGCGGCTGAAAGCAGTCAACTGTCCCTCTTCGGGGAAGAGGAGCGGGCGCCGGAAGAACCGAAACCGAGAAAGCTCGGGGAGTTTCCGCCGGCGGAACGGATGCGGCTGGAAAAGGAAGTACTCGGATTTTATGTGTCGGAAACCCCGCTGTCCGAATACAAGGAGCGGCTGCACCTTTACGCGACCCACAATGCCGGGGAACTGGAACAGGTCCGGGACGGGGCCGAAATCAGGATTGCAGGGCTGGTCACCTCGCTGCAGCGGCGCCGAAACAAGAACGGCGAACCCTGGGCGATTCTAACCATTGAGGACTTTTCCGGCAAGAGCGAAGTGCTGTTTTTTCCATCGGCCTACCGAGAGAACGCGGCGAATTTGAAGCCGGACAACGTGGTGATGATCGAAGGGCGCCTGATCAACCGAAACGAGGAAGTGAAAGTAAGCGGCCGAACCATCGCGCCAATCGCCGAATCGGTCGATAGTGTCCATATCAGGGTACAGGGTGACAACGGCGGGAACGACGGCGTGCGGGATCGGATGGTTGAGGTTTTGACCCGGCATCCGGGCACAATCCCGGTCTATGTCCACATTAAAGGCAGCAAGACCTTACGGATGAACGAAAAATACTGGGTAACACCGGACGAACCCCTGCGCGGCGAACTGCGCAATCTGGTTGGCGGGGAAAACGTTTGGTTTGCATAACAACAGCGGGAAACGGAGGAAAGTGACAGTGGAAGACAGGACCTACGGCGAAGAATATGTTGTCATAAAGGCGCTCGAAAATGGGGTTACTATAATTGGGCTGACCCGGGGCAAGGACACCCGCTTTCATCACAGCGAAAAACTGGACAAAGGCGAATTGATGATCGCGCAGTTTACCGAGCACACCTCGGCGATCAAGATTCGCGGAAGAGCGGAACTTCTAACCCGGCACGGGAGGGTTGTCAGCGACGGGGAGTAGGACTTTTCGGAGCGGATATTTTGGAAAACAACATCCAGCGGATCGCCGTGCTGACCAGCGGCGGTGACGCGCCTGGCATGAACGCCGCGGTTCGGGCCGTGACCCGGACCGCAGCCAGTAAAAATCTTCGGATCTTCGGGGTGCTGCGCGGCTTTTACGGTCTGCTGTACCGGGATATCATCGAGCTTTCGGTGAACGGGGTCGGTGACATCATTCACCGCGGCGGCACGATTCTCAGAACGTCCCGGGTGAAGGAATTCCGCGATCAGAAAATGCGCGGGGAAGCGATCCGGACCCTGGAGGCGTTCGGCATCGAAGGCCTGGTCATCATTGGCGGCAACGGATCGCTTTGCGGCGGCCGGGAACTGGCCCGGCTCGGGGTTAAAGTCGCCGGAATACCGGCTAGCATCGACAACGATGTTTTCGGGACTGATTTGTCGATTGGCTTCGATACTGCAGTCAATACAGTGCTGGAAGCGATAAATCGGATTCGGGATACAGCGACATCGCACGAGCGAATCTTTATAATAGAAGTTATGGGACGGGAATCGGGACAGATCGCGCTGGCGGCCGGACTGGCCGGCGGGGCCGAATCGATCCTGGTTCCTGAGCTGCCTTTCGATATCCACGAGATCGTGGACCGCATCAACCAGGGCATTGCCCGCGGGAAGCTGCACAGCATCATTGTGGTGGCCGAGGGCTGCTGCAGCGGGCTGAGTCTGGGCAAGGAAATCGAACGTTTAAGCCGTCACGAGACACGTGTAACCGTACTGGGACACACTCAGCGAGGCGGGACGCCGACGGCAATCGATCGAAACCTTGCTTCGCGCATGGGCGCCCGGGCGGTGGAATGGCTGACGGAGGGGCGGCATCACCTGATGGTTGGCCTGCAGGCCGGGCACCTGGTGCCGGTCAGCCTGGAGGACGTTGTAAAAGGGACCAAGGAACTCGATCTTGAACAGGTCGAGCTCGCCAGGATTCTGGCCCGTTAAACGAACAAATCGAGCGGGCCGGGTTGAAGTGGGGCATGGATTTAGACCAGGCGTTTTTCATCGGATGAAGAAGCAATTGATTAGGGGGAGGATGTATTTTGAGAAAGACAAAGATCATCTGCACACTGGGGCCGGCAACCGATTCGATTGAAGTGGTGAAAGATCTGGCCAGGCTGGGCATGAATGTGGCCAGGCTCAATTTTTCGCATGGTACGCATGAACAGCATTTGAACCGGATTAAGCTGGTGCAGCAGGCTACCCAGGAAAGCGGGAAGCTGATTTCAATCATGCTCGATACCAAGGGCCCTGAAATTCGCATCGGCATGGTTCGGGACGGCAAGGTGGAGATGGTGGAGGGGAATCCGGTTGTACTGACCACTCGCCTGGTTGAAGGGACCGAATCGGAGCTTCATGTCAATTTTCCGGGGCTTCCGGATGCGGTGAAGCCGGGTGACCGGATTTTAATTGCCGACGGCGTCATCGCCCTTGAGGTCGAGCGGGTTGAAGGCGGGGAGAATATCCACTGCCGGGTCGTTTACGGCGGTTCGCTCGGCAGCCAGAAGGGGATCAACATTCCCGGCGTTGCGACCGGGCTTCCGTTTCTGAGTGAGCGGGACATCGCCGATATCCATTTCGGCCTGGACCAGGGCATTGATTTCATCGCGGCTTCGTTTGTACGGGATGCCCGAGACGTGCTTGACATCCGGCGCATTATTGAATCCCGCGATATGAATGTTGATATTATCGCGAAAATCGAATGTCAGGAAGCCGTTCATAACCTCGATCAGATCATCAAAGTGGCGGATGCCATCATGGTGGCGCGGGGTGACCTTGGGGTGGAGATTCCGACCGAGGAAGTCCCGCTGGTGCAGAAACGGATCGTGGAAAAATGCAATAGTGCGGGCAAACCTGTGATTATCGCGACCCAGATGCTCGAATCGATGATCAAGAGCCCGCGGCCGACCCGGGCCGAAGCCTCGGACGTTGCAAACGGCATCTTCGACGGTGCGGACGCAATCATGCTTTCCGGCGAAACCGCGGCCGGGCAGTTCCCGCGCGAAGCGGTGGAAACCATGGCGCGCATCGCCCTCCGGGCTGAAGAGGTCCTGCCTTTTGAACAGATGTTAAAGCGGAAGCGCTTCCAGGGGAGTCTGTTCCCGACCGACGCGATCGGATACGCGACCTGCGCTCTGGCGACCGACCTGGACGCCTCGGCGATTATTACCGCGACCCAATCTGGCTCGACTGCCCGCATGGTGGCCAAATACCGGCCGCGCAGCATCATCCTGGCTACGACCCCCATCGAAGCGGTGGCCCGTCGTTTAAACCTGGTCTGGGGTGTGCACCCTATTCTAGTAGAAACGACGAGCGGCACTGACGAAATGTTTGAAGAATCGGTTGATGCCGCTCTTCGCCAGGGCATGATTAAGGAAGGGGATCTGGTGGTTATCACTGCCGGGGTGCCCAGCGGCGTTCCCGGAACGACCAACCTGATCAAGGTACACGTGGTAGCGGAAATTATCCTGCAGGGAACCGGTATCGGACGGCGCTCCTGCACCGGCAAGATTCGAAAAGTGAAAGATCCTGGATCTGTCGAGCATTTCGAGCATGGCGATATCCTTGTGGCCTACTCGACTGACCGGGAGTTCATGCCGTTTTTCCAGCGCGCGGGCGCGGTCATCACAGAAGAAGCCGGTCTAACCTCTCATGCGGCGATCGCCGGCATCAGTCTTGGGATACCGGTCGTGGTCGGTGCCGATGCGGCGATGGAGCGGTTGGACGAGGATATGCTGGTGACGGTCGACACCTCCCGGGGCGTGGTTTACCGGGGGCAGACCAAGGTCCTTTAGCGGTTAGATAGTTCGTGGAGAGCGCCGGAAATCCGGCGCTTTTTTATTAGGCAGATTGGGCTGGGTGGTTTGAGCGGGCTTGCGGGGGGCGGCGGGGAAAGCGGGTACCCTGAGCGAGCCACGGCCTGTCGCCTCTACTTCTCCGGCTTGCTTCGGGTTGCAGACCCAACCTGAGACACCCGGCTTCCGTGCCGGGTCTCAGGAACTCGGCATCCATGCCGAGTTGAACCTGCAACTGATCCTCAGCTTCACCGGGAAGTATGACGGCGCCACGCCTACCGGCTCGCTCAGGGTACCCGCTTTCCCCGCCGCAGTATTCCTCATGGGCTCCCGTCTGTTTTTAGAAGCCTCCGGCATCCCAGGCACTTGGCCGCTTATTATACCCGGTGAGGAAAAGGGTGTCTTCGCGAAGAAAAGATCGTTGGTTGATGCTCATTGCTGCGTTGTTTCGTGTGCGCAAGATTCGGTTTGCATGGGTTGGCCGGATCGGGCTACGATGGAGACAGAAGCACGCCGGTCGTTTGACGGCGGATCGGGAGCGGGGCTTATGCACACATTGGATGAAGCGATGATGACACAGCGCGATGATTATCGGCTGGTTGCCCAAGCAATTCGTTATATCGAGACCAACTATCATTCTCACCCGTCGCTGGACGAGATCGCCCGGAGCGTTCACCTGAGCAAGTATCACTTCCAACGCCTGTTTACCCGGTGGGCGGGGATCAGTCCGAACCGGTTTCTCCAGTATCTTACCATCAGCCATGCGAAAGCCCGGCTGTCCGAATCCGCCAGCTTACTCGGCGCGGCGGAGAGTGTCGGGCTTTCGTCCACTGGGCGGCTTCATGACTTGTTTGTGACCTTTGATGCGATCACTCCGGGAGAATACGGAAACTGTGGTGCGGGAATTCAGATTGTTTGCGGGGTGCAGCCGACGCCGTTTGGGGATTGTTTAATCGGACAAACCGGGCGCGGAATATGTGCCCTGGAATTTCTGGATGATGCCGGGGCGAATGCAGCTATTGAACGCTTGAATGAAGCCTGGCCGCTTTCTGCGGTAACGCGGAACGATGGCCGGATTGCGGAAATTGCGGGATGGATTTTCGGCCGGAACCAAGCTGATCGAAAGGCCGCCGGAAATGCCGGGGTGACGGCACTGGTGAAAGGAACGAACTTTCAGATCAAGGTGTGGGAGGCGTTGCTGCGAATCGAACCGGGACAGCTCGTTTCCTATAGAGATCTTGCGGCCAGGATTGGACAGCCTGAAGCCGCGCGGGCGGTCGGTCAGGCGGCAGCCCGAAATTCCATTGCGTATCTGATTCCATGTCACCGGGTGATCCGGGAAACGGGCGTAATCAACCAGTATAAATGGGGCAGTGTCCGAAAAAAAGCGATCATCGGATGGGAAGCAGCTCAACGCGAAGCATTCAAGGATTAACAGAGCGTTTTCGTAAGCCGGCAAACCTTTTCCGCGTCTATATACGGGTATAATAGAAAACCAAGCGCGACAGGAGCCGAAGGCTCAATCATTATCGGGGCGGGTTGGTTCTGCAATCCCAAAGCGAGCCGCGGAAATATAGGCGAGTACTCGCCGGGCTCACCGGGCCCCTCTTCCCCCAGTCAGACTCCCCGGACATCGATAGCACCGCAGGACGAAAAAAGCGTCTCGAAAATCGAGGCGCCTTTTCTTCGTGTGTGTTAGGCTGTGCGGCCTATTTGCCCTGGAAGTTGGCTTTGCGGCCTTCCAGGAATGCGCCCATGCCTTCCTTCTGGTCGGCGGAGGCGAACAGCATGGCGAAGCCTTCCTGCTCCAGGCGGCAGCCGGATTTGATGTCGGTGTTCATGGAGGCGTTGATTGCGCTCTTGGCCAGACGCAGCGCAAGCGGCGGCTTCTTGGTCAGTTTGCGGGCCAGTTTCTTGGCGGCGTCCATGACCTGGTCGGCCGGGACCAGCTGGTTGATCATGCCCATTTCATAGGCGCGCTGAGCTGGGAAGAAGTCGCCGGTGAAAATCAGTTCCTTGGCGCGGCCAAGACCGATCAGGCGAGGCAGCCGCTGGGTGCCGCCGCCGCCCGGATAGATGCCAAGGCTGATTTCGGGAAGACCGAAGGTGGCATTGTCGGCTGCGATCCGGACATCACAGGCGAGTGCAAGCTCGGTGCCGCCGCCCAGGGCGAAACCGCAGATCGCAGCGATGGTCGGTTTTTGGTTGTCCTCGAGCTTAAAGATCGTTTTGTGAACGAGATCGATAAAGGCGCGGGCTTCGAAGGCGTTGTATTCAGAAACTGCCTTGATGTCAGCGCCGGCAGCGAAGACTTTGTCGCCGCCGGTGATGATGATGGCTTTCACCGCGGGGTCTTTTTCCATCATTTCAAGCGCGACATAAGTTTCTTCGAGCAGCCGGTCATTCACCGAGTTCATGGCTTTGGGCCGGTTAATGGTCAGAATGCCGATTCCATCAGCGACTTCATATAACAGGGTTTCAAATTTCGCTGTCATGGTCTCATCCTCCTTAATGGTCGATTCAGAAGCACAACATTGAAACACAGGCTTTACCCGCTGTTTTTTCGATCAATGGCCGGTAAAGGTAGGCCGACGCCCGGTCAGAAAGGCATGCATGCCTTCCTTTTGGTCCCGAGTGGTGAAAAGCAAGGCAAACCCCTCCCGTTCGATGGCGGAACCTGTCCTGATATCATTGTCCATGGCGGCATGGATGGCCCGTTTTGCCAGCCGGAACGCCTGAGGCGGTTTACGGATCAGTTTTGTACCCAGAGCCCGGGCCCGGAGCATCACTTGATCGGCGGGGACCACTTCGTTAACCAGCCCGATCTGCCAGGCGGCATCGGCATCGATAAACTCGCCGGAGAGAATGAGTTCCCTGGCCTTCCCGAGGCCAACCAGACGGGCCAGGCGCTGGGTGCCCCCCGCGCCTGGATGAATCCCGAGGTTGATTTCAGGAAACCCAAAGGTCGCCTTTTCGGAGGCGATTCTCAGGTCGCAGGCCATGGCCAGTTCCAGCCCGCCGTCGAGGACAAATCCGTTCATGGCGGCGATCGTTGGCTTCGGACAGTCTTCCAGTTCAGACACGACCTGATTGACTTGCTCGATAAAGTCCTGGGCCTGCCACACGTCCATCGGTTTCAGCTCTTTGATGTCGCCGCCGGCGGCAAACATTCTGAGACCGCCGGTCACAATGATGGCCTTAACGGACGCGTCCTCGATATACTGGTGCAGGACCTGATGCAGTTCGCCGAGCATGTGCCCGTCGATCGCGTTCATGGTTTCCGGGCGATTCATCTGCACAATGCCGAAGCCGTCTTCGACCTGTGACAGAATCGTCTCATACGCCATGGTGCGCTCCTCCTTCACGATTCCGTTCGGTTCTATATTGAAAAATTCAATGGGGTGCCGGATTGAAGGATGCGCTGGGTACAAAGCTATTTGGACTCGCTGTAGTCGTAGAAGCCGCGGCCGGTTTTACGGCCCAGCCAGCCGGCGCGGACATACTGTTTGATCAGCGAGCACGGGCGATATTTCGGGTCGCCGGTTTCTCTGTACAGCACATTGCAGACTTCCAGCGCGATGTCGAGGCCCACCATGTCGGCCAGGGTCAGCGGGCCCATCGGCCAGCCGGCGCCGAGTCTCATCGCGGTGTCGATATCCTTCTCCGAAGCGAGACCTTCCATCAGGATGTAGGCAGCTTCGTTAAGGCCGGGAACCAGGATGCGGTTGACCACAAAGCCCGGGCCTTCTTTGACCTTGATGGGTTTTTTGCCGATTTTCTTGGAAAGCTCGTAAATTACGTTAAAGGTGTCGTCCGAGGTCTGCAGAGCGGGAATGACTTCGATCAGCGCCATGACCTGGGCCGGGTTGAAGAAGTGCATGCCAACGACCTGCTGCGGCCGCTTGGTGACGGCTGCCATCTCGGTGATGGAAAGCGACGAGGTGTTCGTCGCGAAAATCGCTTCCGGTTTGCAGGCTTCGTCCAGCTTCTTGTAGGTAGCCAGTTTGATTTCGAGGTTTTCGACGATGCTTTCGACCACGACATCAACATCGGCGAGATCCTTCAGGTCAGCCGAACCGGTAATATTACCGAGGACAAAATCTTTGGCGCCGTCCGGAGCCTGGCCTTTTTCCACCGCTTTGGCAATGATTTTGCCGATGCGGGCGATTGCTTTTTCCACGATTTCAATCTTGATATCATAAAGGACAACCTGGATACCGGATTGTGCAAAAACCTGGGCAATCCCCATGCCCATGGTGCCGGCGCCGAGAACAGCAACTTTTTTGACTTCCATGAATTGATAACCTCCCTGAAATTCTTTTTGTACGATGAATGCCGAACGAATGAATGCAATCTGAACCGGGACAACTACAGTTTGGCCGACCACCTCCCAATTTATTCTATGACAAGCGTACACTCCCACTCTATCCATTATGCAAAGAATGTGCCAATTAGAACGGAATCGCCAAAAGCCGACTCAATCGCGAATGCCGGCTGTCAGCAAGGATGTTCGATGTTGCAGGGGACCATCCGTGCGGGGTTTATTTGTTCGAAAAGTCAAACGAAGCGCAAATTCGATAGATGTCCCAAAATGAGACACTGTCTCAATGGGAGACGGTTATTTCGTTTCCGGTGATGCGATATTTTTGCATCTTTCGGTAGAGGACCGAACGGTGGATATGGAGCCGTTCCGCGGCCTGGGTTTTATTCCAGTTGGTTTCGTGCAGGGCTTCCAGGATCATGGCGCGTTCGGCTTCGGAACGAATTTGGTCCAAATCGCCGGCATTGGCGCTTTTGAGCCGGGTGGACTTCTGGTTGCGCAGATGGTCGGGCAGGTGTTCCATCTCGATGACGCCGTGATCACAGAAATTGACGGCTCGCTCCAGGGCGTTCTCCATCTCGCGGATATTGCCCGGCCAGTCATAGCCCTCAAAACAGTCCAGAACGCTTGGGGCGATGGCATTGACCTCGGTTCCCAGGCTGGCGTTCAGCCGGGTCAGCAGGTGCTTGGCCAGCATCTGGATATCCGGCCGGCGTTCGCGGAGCGGCGGCAGTCTCAACGCAATGACATTGAGCCGGTAATACAGGTCTTCCCGGAATTTGCCCTGTGTGACCAATGCGGTCAGGTCGCGGTTGGTTGCGGCAATGATGCGGACATCGATCCGAATCGGCTTGACGCCGCCAACCCGTTCGAATTCGCGTTCCTGCAGCACCCGGAGCAGTTTGGCCTGCATGGACAGCGACATGTCAGCGATCTCGTCCAGGAAGATGCTGCCCCGGTTAGCGAGTTCGAATTTGCCAGGCTTTCCACCCTTTTTGGCGCCGGTAAAGGCGCCGTCGGTGTAGCCAAAAAGCTCCGACTCCAGGAGGGCTTCCGGAACCGCGGCGCAGTTGACCTTAATGAAAGGCCCCAGCCGCCGCGGGCTGGCGTTATGGATGGCGTGGGCAAAAATCTCTTTGCCGGTGCCGGTTTCACCCATGATCAGGATGGTGGAAAGGGTTCGGGCCGCGCGACGGGCCTGTTCCTTCTGCTGGATCAGGGCCGGATCCTGGCCGGCGATGTCGGCCAGAAAGTAGCTGGCGCTGCCCTGGGCGATACGCTCGATATAGTAATTCCAATCCCGTTTCTGCGAGGCCAGCCGGCACTTCACGATGACCCCAGCCGGCATGTCCTCCTCGTTGAACGGAAGGTAGGTCACATCGACCTTTTGCTCACGGATGACCAGCGGATCGCCGGAAACCGGCTTCCCGGTCTGCAAGGCCCGGTTGAAAAAGGCATTCGGGGAAAACGGCTCGACCGCCCCGCGGAGCTTCTCCAGGCTGTCGCAGTGGAAAAATTCATAACAGGGGCGGTTGCCATAGGTCACGACCCCCTGGGGGTCGAGAATCAAAACACCTTCGTACGGGTTTTCCAGGAAGGATTCAAGCTGAAGCTGGGACAGGTTTTCCGCCGGGCGGACGATGGCGTACGCGCCGCTGCGCCGGTTCTCTTCGCCGATCGGGCCCATATGGACCACAAAATCCCGCTGATTGGCGCGGATGGTGGTGCTGTAGCTGTTCTCGGCATGCCGGATGATGCGCTCAAAATCAAGATAAGGGCTTATCCGCGAACACGATTTGCCAATCAGTTCAGAGGACTTCAGGTCAAGCAGTTCTTCGGCGGTGGGGTTGATCAATACGATCTTCAGGGCGGCGTCCACGATCACCAGCCCATCGGCGATATTGTCCAAGATGGGGGCCAGAAGCAGTTCTTCCCATTGAAGTCCCAGATTCACCGACAATGCGTTCACCTGCCTGTTTCGATTCAGCCTGCGGAATGACGGAAAAAAATAGCCCCATCGGGCTGTGCGATCAAAGGAAAAGCCAAAAAGGCTTGAAGGTTATTTAGCTCGGGCTTTCAGCAGAGTTGTTCGCTGCACGATCGTGTCCAGTGTTGGTTCGTCCAGTTTTCCGGTTGCCGGCATGCCGTTTTGCTGCTGGAAGGACCGGATCGCCTCCGTTAAGGAAGCGTTTGAATAGCCGAGTTTGACCAGCATCTGGTGGACCTCTGCGGCTTCAGACGACGACAGAACGTAGTCCGCGCCGTCTGAAGCGATGCCATGCACCGCAGTGCCGCCTTCGGGTACGGTCGATCGGGAATGCGTTTCGACCGGCTTTGAGGTTTCTTCGCTCGGTTTGGCAGTCTCGGTCTTCGGCTTGGACGTGGCTGGCTTGTACACCGTCCCGGCAGTGCCGGACTTCTGTTCGACAATCGGCAAATCTTCCTTGTGTTCCTGCGTTTTAGGCTGATTCAGTTTTTGCTCCACAATGATGTTCGTATAGCCGTTGATAATGCCGAATGTGGTGCCGAGCACGACCGCTGCCGCGACTACCAGAACCAGGAAGATGATGTGTTCTTGCTTCATGACAACAACCCCCTGCCTACGCTTATTGTACCATCCAGTCCAAACGGCATCAATTGCGGGATTTTGGCTGAAATGGACCCCGGAAGCTTCGGCTGGCGAGCCGCTCACCTGCGATACGAAAGACTTCTTTCTGTCTGTCCCACCGCCCAAAACGAAAGAAAAAACCGGTGAATCCGGTTTTTTCCCCTTATCGCGGCAGGTTTACAGACGCAGGAGAGGCACCCAAACCATTTCGCGCTAGAGTGAGTTTAGCGAACGATGCCGGTGGCAAACTCCGCGCGGGTGATGATGGTGATCTGCTCGATGGGAATGTAAAAAACCTCGGCGCCGCAAATGGTAATGAAATCGTCATTTACGTTCGTCATGATGCCTTCCACGAATCCGACGTCACCTTCGGTCAGGACCCGCACACGGAAGTTCTGCAGGCTGCAGATCTGGTTAAAGAAATCGCGTCTAAAGGCCACAGCAATACCCTCCTTTTCACTGGTTTCGACGCCTGTGGGCCGGTGTCTGGGTTATACTATTCGGGCGCATTTCCAGTTGTTACACAATCATGCGGCTTCGATTCGTGTACGGATTGTGCCACGGCGGTGACGTGCACGAGCGGAATGTAGGCGACAGGAAAGGGTGAATCGGACTGGAACAGGGTCAGGTAGCCGGGGTGAAGATCGATCAGCAGACCGTCAAAGAGGGCAGCCCCGTCAGTGTAGATCCGGACGGGGTGGTGCATAAGACCGGCAAGCAGATTGAGCGGTAAAAGCCCGGGGGAGTGCCTGGCTTCCACACGGAGGGCTTCGGAGGGCGGCAAGCCCGGACCGGTTCCCGACTCGGCCCGGCCGGTTTGCTGCCAGACGAGGGCGAGCCAGATAGCCAGAAACATATTATTGCCCATTGGCAGCCTCGCATTGTTACCGGATCCATGTTCCATATATATACCGGGCCCGGCCGGGAATGACCAAAGGAATCGGGATGCGGTGCGCGAATCAAGAGAGCGGTTCTGTGCGAAACGCGCGGTCGATGATTCTTTCAGCCAGCCGTTTGTGGGCGCTGGCCTGAGCGGCCAACATGATCACCAGCAGGAACAGGTCGGCGGTTTCGGTTTGCTGCGGCGACAAGCCTTCGGTTTTGGACCGGATCGCCCGGGCCTGTTCCAGGGTGCGTTCATAAAGGCAGGAGAGTTCCTGTTCTTTTAGATCGAGGAAGGTTTGATAGATATCTTCGAGCGGCAGCAGATCGTCATCCCGGATGGCGATGTTATTCAGCACCGGGGTGAACAATCGCTTGATATCGCTGAGCGCGAGAACACTTTTTAGCTGATAGATCAAGGAAAGCAGGATGATATGGTCTTTGCTGTACTTCTTATTGACCGGCGGCATCAGAACACCGGCCTTGGTATAGTTATTGATCATAGTCCGGGTCAGGATTTTTTCATCCGGATCCCGTCGGGAATCTTTTAAGCGCGCATCCATCAAACCGGTTAACTGCTCGGCATACAGCGCGATATCCGGGATATCATCCAGCAGCAGTTCATTGTTTTTGATCAATTCCTCGGTTAATTCTTTCAGCCATTCCAAATCCATCTGCATCACATCTCCTCAACCCTATTATATAGTATTGAATACTACGTGGGAACGGGACTGGAAACAAATGAAGGCGAAATACAGAGAAAAAAGGCGGGAGCGTGACGTAAACGTGCTGTATCGTGATTGCACCACACGACCAACCATCTAGTAAACAAAACTAGATGTTGAGGTATAATAAACCAAGTAATATATTATCACTAACGGCAGCGCGCGCCGCGAGGGAAGGAAAGAAGTTCGGTGTGAACCACACAGGAGGAACGAAAAGGGGGCTTAACGATGGGTTTGTTCAAGCGGATCAGCGATCAGGTCCGGGCCAATGTGAATGCGGCTTTAGACCGGGCAGAAGATCCCGGGATTATGATGAATCAATATCTCCGGGATATGGAAGATGACATCGTCGACGCCGAAGGGGCGGTCGCACGACAGATGGCCGTAGCCAGAAAGTTTTCCGCGCTCAGGGAGGAGACGGCAAAAAAGGTGCTGGAGAGAGAAGAACAGGCCAGAGAGGCTTTGCGTGTACAGAAAGAGGACCTGGCCCGCAAACTGCTGGTCGACAAAAAGGTTCTGACGGTCAAGACCGAGGAGTACGAAAAGCAAGCCAAATCGGCCGATCAGGTGGCGGAAACCCTGCGCGGCCAGCTTCGGGAGATGAAGAGCGAATACGAGCAGATGAAAGCCCGCCGGGATACGCTGGCGGCCAGAGCCCAGGCGGCGAAAGCCCAGTCGAAGGTGTACGAAAAGGTTGCGATGATCGGACGCGGCCAGGCTGCCAGTGATTTCAGCCGAATGGAAGAGCGGGTCATGGAATTGGAAGCCGAAGCATCGGTAAGACGAGACCTTGGAGCACAGGAGCGGTCTTTGGAAGCTGATCTCGCCGATCTGGGGATGGCGGCGATTGACGCCGAGCTGGCCGCCTTAAAGGCGTCGATCAAATCGGAATAGACTTCGGAAAGTGGCCGGGTGGGAGGAGGGATGACTGTGCAGGAGCTGTATCTGGGATGCCTGGCCGGCGGCGCTCTTTTTACACTGATTACGTTTATCTTCGGCGATTTGCTGAATGGATTGTTTGATGGCGCCCTGGATGGTGCGATTCCGGCTCATTTGGATTTTCTGTCGCCCATGGTGTCGGTTGGGGCGATTACTGCCTTCGGTGGGTGCGGATTGATTCTTTCAAAGTACACGGGCATGGCCGAAGGCACGGTATTCGGGGTTTCCGCATTGATTGCGGTGATCCTTGGCGGGGTTCTGTATTTCGGTTACTTGAAGCCGATGAAAAATGCAGAGAACTCTACCGGTTTTTCGATGAAGGACCTGGTTGGCAAGATTGGCGAGGTGACCACTCCGATCCCGGCCGAAGGGTATGGTGAGGTGGTTCTGCGGGTTGGCGCCGGCAGCACAAATCAGATCGGCGCTTCCATGGAACGAAAAGATCTTCCGGCGGGAATCCGCGTTGTGGTCGGCGAGGTGCGGGAAAGCGTGTTGTACGTCTTTCGCTTTGATGAGGATGAGGAGTAAGGAGGCACTTTCAATGTTAAGCTTTATGGGCATTCCACTGATTGTTACCCTGGTGATTCTGGTCCTGGGGATTGCGTTCTGGGCTCGGTATAAAACGGTGGGGCCGGACGAGGCCATGATCGTTACAGGTTCGTTTTTAGGGAGTAAAAACGTCTATTCGGACGAGTCCGGCCGGAAGATCAAGATCGTTCGTGGGGGCGGCGCGTTCATCATCCCGGTGTTTCAACGCGCGCAGTTCGTCTTCCTCCAGTCGCATAAACTGGATATTACGACACCCGAGGTCTATACCGAACAGGGTGTGCCGGTCACGGCTGATGGTGTTGCGATTATCAAGATAGGGGGGGCGGTCGAAGATGTCGCGACCGCGGCGGAGCAGTTCATGCGCAAGCCGACCGAGGCGTTAAAGAGTGAGGCCCAGGAGGTTCTGGAAGGTCACCTGCGGGCGATTCTCGGCACGATGACGGTCGAGGAAGTGTACCGGAACCGCGACAAATTCGCTCAGGAAGTCCAGGGAGTTGCGGCCAAGGATTTAAAGAAGATGGGACTGCAGATCGTCTCATTCACGATCAAGGATGTCCGCGACAATCGCGGCTATCTGGAGGCTCTTGGGAAACCCCGGATTGCTCTGGTCAAACGGGATGCGGACATTGCGGAGGCCGAAGCGATCCGTGACACCCGACTGAAAAAGGCCCTTGCCGATGAGGAAGCCACCAAAGCCGAACTGCTTCGGGATACGAATGTGGCCGAGGCCGAGAAAGAAAAAGAACTGAAGACGGCCTCTTTTAAACGGGATCAGGACACCGCGAAGGCGGAGGCCGACCAGGCTTACGGCATTCAGCAGGCTCGTTCCAACCAGCAGGTGGTCGAGGAACAAATGAAGGTGGAGCTGGTCCGTAAAGACCGGGAAATCGATTTGCAGGAGAAAGAAATTCAGCGCAAGCAACGTCAGTTTGACGCCGAAATCCAGAAGAAAGCAGACGCCGACCGGTATGCCGTGGAACAGGCGGCGGAAGCCGACAAGGCGAAGAAGATGCGCGAGGCGGATGCGCTCCGCTATCGGATCGAAGCCGAAGCAAAGGCGAATGCGGAACAGAAGCGGCTGGAAGGGATGGCCGTGGCGGACGCGGAACGCGCAAAAGGGACGGCAGAAGCTGAAGTGGTCCGCCTGAAAGGGCTTGCTGAAGCGGAAGCGAAACAGAAACTGGCTGAAGCGTTCGAGAAATTCGGGCAAGCCGCGGTGCTGGACATCGTGGTGAAGATGATGCCGGAGCTGGCTGCCCGGATTGCGGAACCGCTCAAATCGATTGAAAAAATTACGGTGGTTGATACCGGGAGCGGAGCGGGGGCGGCACGGGTGAGCAATTATGTCACGACCCTGATGGCAACCGCGCCAACAATGCTGAAGGACGCCGCTGGCTTGGATCTCATGCAGATGATTCAATCCTTGACCGGAAGTGCCTCGGCACCGGCTGCAGCGGCTCAAGTACCGGCCGCGGAAGCAGCCGCAGCTCAAGAAATGGCGGTCTAAGCAACAGAAAAGCGCCTGGTTCGGCTGAATGCCAAACCAGGCGCTTCGCTGCGCAATCATTGATCCATTCTAAGCGGACAGATCGCATTCCATCCGAATTGTAGGCACACCTGTAAGGCGGGAAGGGAATTCTTCGCCGATGGTGATAAAGCCATGCTTTTTATAAAACCCGACTGCCGTGACCCGGGCGTTCAGCCAGACTCGGCTGAATCCGAGCGATTGGGCTTTCTGGAAAAGAAGTCGGATTAATGCGGAGGCGACGCCATGTTTACGCAAGTCTTCGACCACGACCAGACCGATGATCTGCGCGGCTTCGTTATCGGTATTCAGGCTGACTGAGCCGACCACTTGCCCGGTCTCCTGATCGATTGCCACGATATGGGCCGAACGGGTTTCGGAATCGTCCAAGACCGCGTCAGCGGTCAGACCGACCGGAAAATAGAAGACCCGCTCACGCAAAGCCCGGGCCTGCAGGTAGTAATCAGAGCCGTATTCGGTGTACTGACACGAATAGTTCAACTGCAACACTTCCTTAATGAGGGTAAATCAGTCCTGATCCCGCCGCACCATGACCGGCGCGTGCGGCGCGCGCCGCCGTCGTTTCCCGCCGGAGCGCGACTGCAGCAGCAGGAAGAAAAACAAAAGTCCGCTGACGCCCAGCCCGAAGCGGGCCTCTTGTATGTACCCTGTGATCTGCAGGGCGGTCGATGAGAGCAAAGCGGCCGCGAGCACCACCGCCCAGGCCAAAACCAGCACCGCCCGCTCCACACGCTGGAGCGATTTGTTGGTGTCCTTCATCGGGACCTTGACGGTCAGATCCCCGCGTTCAGTGCGGCGTAAGACCCGTTCGGCCAGTGGCGGCACTTCAACAATGGCCGAAGCCAGTGCGGTCGACTTACTGCGCAGTGCGGCGAAAAAGCCTTCATTGCCGCCGCCGAAGCGGGCCAGGTAAGGCTTGATTTCCGCCATGAAATTGATTTGCGGGTCCAGCCCGATGCAGAGGCCGTAAAGGGTCCCACCGGCCCGCCCGAGGAAGGTATAATTGCCTGGAATCTGAAACGGCTGTTCATACAAAAGCTGCTCCAGGTCTTTCAGGAACTGCGATAGATCTTGATCGGTCCAGTCTTGGGACTCGCCGAAAAAGTGCTCGATGACCATGCCAACCGCGCGGGCGACGACTTCGTTGTCGGCATCAAGCTGCAGAAAGCCCATACGTTTGAAATAGACGACCACCATGGTATAGTCCTGTTTGAGGATGGCCAGGGCCGCTTTGATCAGCAGATCCTGAATGTTCGGGGGAATGGTTCCCACCATGCCAAAGTCGATCATGATCAGCCGGCTGTCCGGCGTAATGAACAGGTTCCCCGGATGGGGATCGGCGTGGAAAAAACCATCGACCAGCACCTGTTTGACGTACGTTTTCAGCAGCAGGTTGGCGACCTTTTTCCGATCAACCCCGGCCGCGGCGAGACCCTGATGATCAGTTACTTTGATGCCTTCCATGTATTCCATGGTCAGTACCCGGCGCCGGGTATAATCCCAGTGTATGCGCGGGACCAGCAAATCAGCTTCGTCCTGGTTGTTTGCCTGAATGGTTTCGGCGTTTTTGCCCTCGTTGATATAATCGAGCTCACGCCAGATCGTTTCGCGGAATTCGTTGTAGATCGGATCGAACTCGATAAAGCGGCCCCAATCTGTGATCAGGTCGAGAATGGTGATGATGCGCCGAACGTTTTTTAAATCCCATGCCACCAGTTCTTCGATATGAGGCCGCATCACCTTCACTGCCACCCGTTCGCCGCTGGTGAGCCGGGCCTTGTGAACCTGGCCCAACGATGCCGAAGCGACCGGGACGGGATCGATCTCGGCATAGATTTCCGAAAGCGGTTTGCCGAATTCCTTTTCGGCAACGGTCTGCACCTGGTCAAAAGGCACGCCCGCCACTTCATCCTGAAGACCGGCCAGTTCGTTGATGACCGCTTTCGGAAGAATATCAACCCTGGTGCTGAAAAACTGGCCAAGTTTAATCAAAAGTCCGCCGTTTTTGACCGCGGTTTCCCGGAACAAGCGGGCGTACCGGACAAACATTTCCTGGTGCTTCTGCTGTTTCCAAGCGGCCGATCTGAAGCGGCCGGCCAGCTTCACCCAGGCAAAGGCCAGTACAATCCGGTAAAACAGCCGCATGATCATCATGGAACGGAACAGACCCGTCAACACTTGCTTCATGAATAACGCCTCTCGCTAGAGTATATCTCTGTGTATCGGATCAGGCTTTGGCTCTGAGCAGTTGTTTGGCCGCATTCAGCGCCGCAACCTGGCCTTCCCCGGTGGATTTGGACAGTTGGTAGGGTTGGCCGGTACAGTCGCCGGCCGCGTAGATGCCTTCGATGCTGGTCTCCATCTTTCGGTTCACCTTGATATGGATTCCGTCCTCCTCCAGTTCCAAGCCCGGCACCAGACGGTCGGGGGCGGTTTCCGAACCGATGATGAAAACACCGTCCACCGTGTATTCCTGCTTGCCCGCAACAATCATGCGAACGACCGTGTCGCCGCGCACTTCGCCCGGCCGCTCGTGGACGATTTCCGCCCGAGGATCCACTTTCGGCGGCTCCTTGTACAGCGGGAAGTAAAGCACTTTCGAGCAGATTTCGGCCAGGTAGTTTACTTCCGGTTCTGTTTCCGGGGTATAGCCAATGACGCCGACCACCTTGCCTTCATATAAAGGGCCGTCGCAGGTCGCGCAGTAGCCCAAGCCCCGGCCAAGAAAATCGGCTTCGTTTTTCAAGGTTGGACGGTAGGGAACACCGGTGGCGATAATGACGGTTTTTGCGCTGAGCATTTCACCGCCGCCGTGCATGACCATAAAGCCTTCCTCATCGGGGAAGACGTTATCCGCCTTTGACTTCACGATCTCAACACCCATTGCGGTCGCATGATCGATAAATTTAAGCCGCAGTTCATCCCCTTTGATGGCGGGAAGACCAAGGTAGTTCGCAATATGCGGTGCTTTGTGGAGGGGCGGGCTGCACAGGTCCGAGCCGAGCAGGATGATATCCCGGTTCTTGTTTTTCGCGTTGATTGCCGCGGCAAGACCGGCCGGGCCGCAGCCGATAATGCAGATATCGTAACGATGTTGATCCATTTCGCGACTCCTTCCAACCCAATTTCCTTATTATTGACATTATCCTATTTTCTCCGTTTCGTCGATTCTTCAAGACGGTATTTCGTCCCTTATCGGCTCGAAAAACGGTCGGGAAAAGCGGCGCAGGATAATTGGAGCCCTACTTCACCTTCATGGACCAGGGCAGATCCTCGGAATTGGGGCGGATCAAGTAACTGGTGGCCGACGTGGCGATCAGTTTTCCGTCCCGATTAACGGCTTCCGCGGTCATGTGGATCAACGTCCGGCCTTTCTGTTTGACCATGGCGGTGACGATCAACTCATCGCCGGGGAAAATCGGCCGCTGGAAACTGGTGATCAGGTCGATCGTAGCGACCGGTGCGCACTGGGTCACCAGCATGCTCAGCGGTCCGAAGACGTTATCGAACGCGGCACAAACGAAGCCGCCCTGCATGGTGCCCCCGGGATTGGCATATTCCGCCCGGACCGGAAACGCCAGGGTCAGGCTTTGGTTCGGTTCACAACCCACAAAGCGGGGTGCCATGAAATCCGAACATGGCGGCGCGGGCGCGATATCAAGATAACTGAGGCCGGTGGCGCTGCTGGATTCGGTCATAGTTGGACTGATCTCCTTCCGGTTGATGTCGCTTTTATTGTAAGCAATTTCGACCCTTCAAAGCCAGTTGTCGATGGGTGACCGGCCTCAGTTCTTTCCTGGCTTGACAAAGCGGCCATAATCATGCGAAAAAGAGAACGAGCTACAAATTGACAAAAGGAGGAACTGCATTGAAGACCAGAGAGCATCTTGAAGAGGCCTTTGCCGGCGAATCCCAGGCAAATCGAAAGTATCTGGCTTTCTCAAAGAAAGCGGGTTCCGAAGGGTTTGAAATGGTTTCTCGTTTATTTGCCGCGGTGGCCGAAGCGGAGACGATTCATGCCCACAAACACCTGCAGGTCATGGGCGGGGTCCAGAGCACCCTGGAAAACCTGAAAGGCGCTCTGGAAGGCGAAACCCACGAGTTTACCGAAATGTATCCGGGTTTTATCGCCGATGCGGAAGCGGAGGGCGAGAAGACTGCGAAGATGTCGTTCCACATGGCCAATGAGGCGGAAAAGGCGCATGGCGGGCTTTTTAAAAAGGCGGTTGAGGCCATGGAAACCGGTAAGGATTACCCGGCCGAATCGTTTTACCTGTGCCCGGTCTGCGGGTATGTGGAAGCCGACCACGCGCCGGACAAATGCCCAATCTGCAATACGCCGGGCAAATCGTTCAAACAGTTCTAACCGCACTGTTATCAGTAATGCCACAAGAATCCCCGGATTTCAGGCTTTGAAACCGGGGATTCTTCTTTTGAAGGGTCAGGCCGGAGCGGCGCGGGGGAATGGCTGAAAACCGGCGGGCAGATACTAGTTAAAAACGAAGGGATGCGCATGATGAACAATTTTGTAGGTTCCGGCTTTGAGAGCGAAATCACGGGGAAAAGCGGGCTGGAGATCGCGGGAATTTTGCTGTCCGATGGGCGCCAGCTTTCGATCGAAGAGGCGATTGAACTGCGCGACCGCGAGCACATAACCGGCATGCATATCGGGGTGGATGTCCATAACCGCAGGTATCTTCGGCTTCGGCCGGGCAACGTCGATGACGAGTCATGGGAAGCGCAGTGTTTGATCTGAAGGGACGATAAGGCATGGGAAACGGTTGTTGGAAAGCGGGATTGGATGGTACTGTAAAAACAGTGCAAAAACAAACCGGAAGGAAAGGCGGAGGGTTCAATGAAACAGCTTACCATTGGCACGGTCGAAATTGCCAACGGGGAAACCCTCGGATTTCGTGAATGCGGCGGCGGGCCGCGAACGATTCTGTTCGTTCATGGCAATCTGGTGACGTCTAGATGGTGGGAGCCTTTCATGCTCGGGATGCCGGACGGGTTTCGCTGTATTGCGCCCGATCTTCGCGGAGCCGGCCTGTCCACCTATATTCGGCCGGTGGAATCCATGCGCCAGTTTTCCACGGATCTTAAATTCTTCGCGCAGGAAATGGGATTGAAGCGGTTCATTCTGGTCGGACTGTCCATGGGGGGAACCATCTCGCTGCAGTTTGCCTGTGACTACCCGGAGATGGTCGAGAAGCTCATCCTGATCGATTCGCCGACCGCGAAAGGGTATCCTTTCCCGGCCAAAGACGCTGAAGGGAAGATCGTTCCCGGCCAATACTGGACCCGCAGTGCGGAAGTGATGAGCGATCCGGTTCAGCTGGTTCCAGCCGCGGCGGCACTCCAGGCTGGAAACCGCGAGTTTATTAAGATGCTCTTTGACCTGACGGTTTTCAATCATAAACAGCCGGAGTCCGGCGAATATGAATTGCTCGTCGATGCCGCGATGACGGTAAAGAACTATCCGGATTGCGCCTGGCCGGCGCAGGTCTTTAATATCTCGCACGAATTCAATGGCGTCGGACCGGGAAGTGGCGAAATTGACCGGGTTATCATGCCGGTGCTGGTCATCAACGGGGAGCATGATGTGATGGTTCGGAAGGAGAAGGCGGACGAACTGGCCGCGCAGATCGGACCGAATGCCAGGATTGTGATTATCCCGGAGGCCGCGCACTGCCCGCATATCGACAATCCGGAGCTGGTCCGAACCGAGATGCTTTCTTTCATGGGTTGATTAAGGAGGTGGCGTGATGAATATTGCGCAGCTATATGCCGCCAAACGGTGCAGCATTGAATCCGCGCTGGCCTTCATCCGTTCCGGGGATCTGGTGTTCACCGCCCAGGCCGGCGCCGAGCCGGTTGAACTGCTGGAACAGCTTCACACCATCGCCGAAAACGGCGTGCGCGGCGTGGAGGTCCAGAACTGCTACCCGGTTCGGAACTACCGGTATATCGCCGATCCTTCAATCGCAGAAGCGATTTTTATTCATTCCTGGTATTACACACCGCCGGTCCGGGCGGCACATGCCCATGGCAATGTAACATTCACACCCCAACATGCCCATCGTGCGGTCGTGAAGAAGCTTTCCGGGCTGAATGGGCGCCGCATGGTGCTGCTGTGCAGCTGTTCACCGATGGATAAACACGGATACCTGTCGTTGTCGATCAGCAATGTTTACGAGCGGGATTTGATCGATCACGGAGCCCTGGTGATTTGTGAAGTGAACCCACACCGGCCCAGGACCTTTGGGGACAATCTTGTTCATATCAGCGAAGTGACGGCTCTGGTGGAGGCCGGTTACGAGATTCCGGCGGCGTCGTTAGCGCCGTTTTCGCCAAACGATGCCGCAATCGGAGCCCGGATTGCCGAACTGGTCGAGGACGGTTCCACGATTCAGTTAGGGGTCGGCAATATTCCGAACGCAGCGGCCGAGGCGCTCAAGGTGCGGCGGCATCTGGGGATTCATACCGAGATGTTCACTGAGACCATGATTGACTTGATCCAGTGCGGCGCGGTGGACAACAGCCAAAAAACCTTGTGCCCGGGCCGCTCAGTCTGTGCCTTTGCGTTTGGTTCACGCCGGCTGTACGACTATCTGGACGACAACCCGTCAGTGCTGTTCAAGTCCGGTTCCTGGGTGAATGATCCGTATGTCATTGCGCAGAATGACAATTTTGTCTCCATCAATGCGACGATCGAAATTGACCTGACCGGGCAGTGCGCTTCCGAGTCCTTCGGTCCCCGGCAGTACACCGGGTCCGGCGGGCAGGCGGACACCGTGCTCGGTGCCCTGCGCTCGCGGGGTGGGAAATCAGTGATTGCTATGAATGCAACCGCCGAGGTGCACGGGGACGGCTCGGTGCGGCCGGTCTCCAAAATTGTGCCCATGCTGCGGCCGGGGGCGGTGGTTACGCTTTCCCGCAACGACGTGGACTATGTGGTGACCGAATATGGCACCGCATGGCTGCGGGGCCTTTCGGTTCGGGATCGGGTTCGGGCACTGATCGGCATTGCACATCCCGACTTCCGGGATTGGCTCGCCTCCGAGGCGAAGCGTCATCAGATCTGGTGATTCCGCTGGCCGGGGCGCTGCTTCAGGCGTTGCCTCCCAGGGATCGAATGATATCGAGGGCTTCCTGGGTATTTTCTTTCGGGAGCACCACGGTGAGCAAAAAGGCGCCGCCGCCGGCCACGCCGTAATCGGCATCACCGATACCGCTGGCGGCAGGATCGGCGGCCAGGAGGACCCGTTCGTCGTCGGAGCGGTCGGTTGTCTGGCTGGAAAACTGGGTGAGCGCGGACAGGGAGATGCCTTCGCTCAGGACATTGGTGTACGAGGCGTCACGAGATGTCCCAAACCGGGAAATCCGGTCGATCCGCATTGCGCCCGGTTCGTTGACCAGGCCGCGGGTGCGGATGGAGCGGGCCGCCTCATCGGCCCGGGTGGATGACGGGAAATAGGCCAAAATGCTTTTTTCGTTTTCGGGAAGCTGCATGTGGATTTCCTCCAGTACGGAGATGTTGGGGATAGTTTTCCTTTGGAAGGCCGGATTCATGCCGGTTGAAGCCTAGAACATTTCAGATGGTTTCGGATGGGGAAAGGAGCGACCATGGACCGGAAGGAATTGACCAGGCTGCTGCAGGAAACCGAAGCTGAGATGGTGCGGGTCAAAGAACAGCTGGCGCGGGAGCGGAATGAGGATCTGGCGGCAGACTTGAGGCTTGATGTGAAGCGGCTGGAGTACCGGCTGATCAATATAAAGGATCATTTGAACCGCTTAGGCATGAATTAATAGATTGAAACCAAAAAGCGGAAAAGGACGCCTTTTAATGGGGCGTCCTTTTTACTTCGTCGGAGCTGACGAAACCGCTTTCCCAAAGCATTATGTCTGAAGGATCATTACGGATGATAGCGCGGTGGAAGGAAATGACTTTTTGATCGACTTTGATCGAAAGAAAGAATATTTGCACAAAAGGACAATAGAGGCAAACGCGAGAAAATGCATAAATTAAATCTACTATAAACGCATTAAACAAGCATGGGAAAAGATGGGAGTTGAGCTTTTTAATGAAACGATGGATTGCCGGTTTAGTGACGATGCTGTTTGTTTTGGGAATGGCCTGGATTCCGGCCATGGCGGAAGAACCGACCTCGGCCCCCGTTGGCCCTGATTCGGCTATGCAGCAGGAGACGGAAATGTACATGGGTCCGCCGCCTGAATACCTGGAAGCGAGTAAACCGCCGGAATGGCCGAAAGGCAGTAAAGTTACCGCAGTTAAAATTGAGGCAAACCGTGTCAAAGTTGCCTGGTCGAGAGCGATCGACAGCGGAGATGACCTATATCAATATTGGATTCTGGTGAATGGGAAACAGATCGGCGAAGTCAAAAAAAGCCTCAGGAGCTATGTTATCAAAGGCTTAAAACCGAACACTGTTTACAAAATTCAAATCGCAGCCGTTGACGGATTTGGGAATGCATCTGATCTAGGGCCGAAAATGACGGTTAAAACGAAACGCAAGTAGCGTTGGCCAAGAGGAGGGAACAACCCATGAAAAAGCTTGGAGTAATCATCCTGCTCGTTACTTTGTTTGTTTCGGTTCTGAATCCAATTAATGCCTGCGCGGCGGCAACCACCAAGAAGTATCGTGTGGTACAGGTGTTTTTCGGCGACGGGACTTATTTCATGGTAAGTTCGGAGGTTGGCGGCAAATATGATTCATTGCTGAACAACATGACCGCCAATGCCGCTAAGATGGAGCAGACCTGTATTGAATACCGGTTCGACGTTTCTGAATCCGGCTCAATTTTCAGCAAGAATTATGCGATTCAAAATGTTAGCTATACGCTGATCAATATCGCTGAAGAACAGCTGGAAAACGGTGTTAAAGCAGTAACCGACGCAGTTGCCGAAGACGTTGCAAAAAAAGTTGCAGATACTTTCATCGACGGCAAGTTCGCAAAGGCGGCGGGAACCAAAACGTTGGCAAAAACAATTGTGAAAAATGGGTTCAGGATTTATGGTGTTATAGTTGGTATTCGCGAAATTAATGCTTGGGATAAGGAACTAACGGCGGCAACAAAAGAAGTAGCGTCCGGACGGCAAACCCTGCTGAACCTGTATTTAGTACCACGGGATAAGAACACCGGCCTTGATCTTATATACGAAGCATATTGCGATCCGGACAGCGCTTGTTTTGCACCGCCATCCCAGACATCGCTGGACAAGTTTGCAACTGCGGTAATGTCAACCGGCAGCTTGGGTATGGGAACGAAGCATGATGCTGATATGGCATCCGCCCTCGGATTAATGAAAAAATATGTCAGCTCAACGGTGCAGTTGATAGTTAAACTCGCCCTCTGATCAACCGCCGGCAGAGAAAAGGTTATCTGGCAAAGAAGAAAAGCCTGAAAAGAAGTAAGAGTCAAAGCCGCTACAATGCGGCTTTGACTCTGCTAATGGGGTTCGGGAAGTAATGTTCACCCGCCCATGCGTAATTCATACGAATTTATGATCATCCTCGGCTTGCCGACGGATTTTTCAGGCATTTACGGCCCACCGACAGGATTTCGCTTAGAATGTGTCGAAACGGTTTTTCTGGTAAAGAGCGATCCTCATGGCAAAACCCACAGCATTATAGGAGTACCTGATGAAACAACGGTCGATCTGGCTGACGCTGATTCTATGCGCGGCAATTCTGGTTAATCCAGCCGTACCGAAAGCCCAGGCCGGCACTGATACACCGGCTGTATCCACACCCGCAGCGGAAGCGGTGGGGAATTTGACGGCTACCTCAATCGGTAGTTCAATTTATGAAGTGACCCCGGCTCCCGAAACCGTATATCAAAAGCCCGTTGTTCCGGCGCCGCCAAGCGGTAATGCAACCAGTCCGGACCCGTTAGTCGTTAAGCCGGTTCCCAGGGTCAAAACAGCCCACAAGATTACCCGGAGCGGCTCCACGCTCATCTACGACAACCGTGCCATGGAAATCATCCAGTTCAGGACCGGGCCGGCCGGCTTTTACGCGAAGGTCATCAATCGGTTCGCTGCGGCGTGCGGCCCCGAGGTCAGGGTTTATTCGCTGCTGGCCCCAACCGCCTTTGAATTCCTGGACGATCCGGACTATCAGGGGCTGGCGGCACCGCAGAGAGATACCATTGATTATGTGAACAGTTGTTTCGATCCCGGCGTCATCCCGATTGACGCTTATGGAAAGCTTGCCGCGCATCTGAACGAGTATGTCTTCTTCCGTTCCGATCACCACTGGACGGCGCTTGGGGCCTACTACGCGTACCAGGCTTTTATGGAAGCGAGAGGCGAAATACCGGTACCGCTCAGTAAATACCGCCCGGAAAAGATGAACGGCTACCTTGGCTATTTCTATTGGATAACGAAGAATACCCGGCTGGCGAAGACGCCGGATACCATTACCTATTATGCTCCGCTGGTTCCGGCCAAGATGGAAGTGAACACCGGCAAAGGGTGGCGGACGAATTCGATTATCAACCGGCAGTTTTCCGCGTCGCGCAGAAAGTACTGCGTATTCCTGGGCAGTGATTGGGCGCTGGCCAGGATCAAAACCGGCAATCCGAACGGAAAAAAAATCATGGTGGAAAAGGACTCGTTCGGCAATCCTTTTGCCATTTTTCTGATTCCGCATTACCAGGAAATCTACCTGGTCGATACGCGGCATTTCAAGGGAAACCTGCTTGATGTGGTCAAGCAGAACGGCATCCAGGAAGTCTTGTTCCTGCACTATATGCTGATACCGGCCGCCAATGATATTCCGTGGGCGATCCACATCAGGTTCTAAAGCAGCCCTCCGGGGCCAGGATAATGTCGCACAGGCCGGTATCGGCGGCCTTTTGGAATACTGTAAAGAATGGATGTTGATGAACCGGTGGTCTTTTCCAGTCTTGTCTTCTTATATTTGTTTTTGCCCATTTGTCTTGTACTGTACTATCTTCGCGACCAAATCGCCTACCGAAATACCGTACTGGTCATTGCCTCACTGATTTTCTATGCCTGGGGCGAACCGGTGTGGGTGATCCTGCTGATCTTTACCAGCCTGGTCGACTATTTCGGCGGCCTCCTGGTTGAACGCCACCGGGAAACCTGGCGGGGCAAGTTCTTTTTGACGCTAACCTTAATCCTGAATCTGGGAACCTTGTGTTTCTTCAAATACACCGGATTTCTGCTGCAGAACCTGAATCACTTCTTCTATGTCAACATTCCGTACAATGAATACGCGCTCCCGATCGGGATTTCATTCTATACCTTTCATACAGTCTCATATGTTGTCGATGTCTACCGGGGCGAGGTGGCTCCCCAAAAGTCCTTCTTTAAGCTTCTGCTTTATGTGTCATGTTTTCACCAGCTGGTTGCCGGTCCGATTATTCGTTACAAGGATGTGGCGGACCAGATCGAGCACCGGGTGTTTGCCTGGTCGGTGTTCAGCAGCGGCGTAACCCGCTTTGCGGTCGGCTTGGTCAAGAAAGTGGCCATTGCTAATACGGCTGGTGAAGTGGCCGACGCCCTGTTAAAAAGCGATCTGGCCAGCATGTCGGTGGGCGGCGCCTGGCTTGGCATCATCTTTTTTGCGATCCAGATCTACTTCGACTTTTCCGGTTATTCGGACATGGCCCTGGGCCTTGGCAGGATGTTTGGCATCAGGTACAAAGAGAATTTCAACTTTCCTTATATCTCACAGTCGGCAACTGAGTTCTGGCGGCGCTGGCACATCTCGCTCGGCACGTTTTTCCGCGATTATGTCTATATCCCATTGGGGGGTAACCGGAAGGCTATGTTCAGGAATTTGTTCATCGTCTGGTTCCTGACCGGATTGTGGCACGGCGCAAGCTGGAATTTCGTTACCTGGGGCCTGTTCTACGGGAGCCTCATTTCGATCGAAAAGCTTTTCCTGCTTGACTGGCTGCGCCGCCTGCCGGCCGCCTTCCGGCATTTTTACGGCATCGTCGTCTTTCTGGTCGGGTGGGTTATTTTCTACTACACGGACATGCATACCATTTCGGTGGTCCTCCAGACCATGTTCGGGCTGGCCGGAAAGCCCCTTGCTGACCCGAAATTCATGATTTACCTCAATAATTACGCGTACTTCCTGGTCATTGCCGCGCTCTGCAGTACGCCGCTGCTGCCGAGAATCGACACATGGGTAGCCCGGCGGCGGCTTGAGCTCGGCAAGGTGCAATTTCACCCGTATACGCTGCTGGTTCGGCCGGCGATCAACTTTGGTTTTCTCGCGCTTTCGACCATTTTGGCGGTCGGGAAAACCTATAATCCGTTTTTGTATTTTCGCTTTTGAGGGATGAGGGAACAATGAAAGCAAAAGCCGTCAAGTTGAATTCAGGACTGTTTATCGGCATGATCATTTTACTCACGCTGATGAACCTTATGAATCCGCAGCAAATCAAGGTTTCCCGGGTAGAAAACCGGATCCTGCAGCCTAAACCCGCTTTTAGCCTGGAAGCGTTGTTCAGCGGGCGGTACTTTATGGATTACCAGAATTACTTCGCGGACGCGTTTATTGGCCGCGAACAGCTGGTACGGATCAGCACCGCGGTCAAGCAGTTGACCGGGCCGGGGAAAATGAACGGCGTTACCCTGGTCAGCACCGGCGGCGGGGTGGTTCAAAACCAGGCCGGCGAAGCGAAGAACGCCCAAACGGGCGGCCGGGTGGAGAACAACATTCTGATTTTGGGTGACCGGGCCCTGGACGTGCATCACTTTTCGGAGCCGGCGGCTGCGGCTTATGCGGCTAATCTGAACGATTTCAGCCAGCTGGCCGGGAGCGGCGTGCGTGTCTTCAGCCTGATCGCGCCAACCCAGATCGAATTTCACGAGGCGGGCGGGTATCAGGATCTGAGCAGTTCCCAGCTTAAAACCATACAGTTTATCAACCGCAAGCTGAATCCGGAAATCATTCCGGTCGACGCCTACAGCGCTTTGAAAGCGCACCGGAACGAATACGTTTATTTCCGGACCGACCATCACTGGACCGCGTTGGGTGCGTATTACGCATATTCGGCGTTTATCGAGCAAGCGGGGGAGAAGCCGGTCCCGCTGAGACGGTACAAGCGCGGAAAAGCGGAAGGCTTTCTGGGCAGCCTGTACAAGCAGACCCTTAACGCGCAGTTGAAATCGCATCCGGATACGCTTATCTACTACAAGCCTTTCACCAAATACCGGTTTGATGTTTATTACAAGGAAGGGCGGGTCCAGGGCCGGGTGATTCACGCCGGTTTCATCGGAACCGACCGTAAGTACGGGATATTCCTTGGCGGTGACCAGCCGTGGGCCCGGATCAGAACCAACAATCCGAACGGACGGCGCATTCTGGTTGTGAAGGACTCGTACGCCAATGCGTTCATCCCGTTTCTGCTGCCGCATTATCAGGAGATCTACATGGTCGACTCACGGTCGTTTAAAGGGAAGCTTACCGATATGGTTAAGACGAACCGAATTCAGGATGTTCTCTTTCTCAACTATGTGCTGGTGACCGAAAATCCCGGCTGGATAAACCAGATTCGCCAGTCATTCTAGGATCAGGCCAAAGGAAGACATTCGGAAAAAAAGGGGGGCGTCCGAAAGATGAAACGCATAGCGGCAGGCGCGGGTGTCCTCGCAGCTCTTATTCTGCTCGGTTATCTATTGTGGCCGATGATGACGCTGATGAACAAGCCTAACCGGCATTTCTTTTACTATCAAGGCATGGTCATCGATGTCCCCGGCGGAATGACCGTGGATGAAAGCCTTGCCAACGCATTTGTCCGGTTCTCGAAGCCGGATTTGGATATCAAGATTTCCAAGGAACGGGTCCCGATATCAGAGTCCGATACCGGCGAATACGTCGAGCATTATCTGTACAAGTATTTGCTGGACCCTGAATACCGGTCGCTGAACCGGATCACGTTGGCCAGTCGGGAAAGAACTGAAATCGCCGGTTATCCGGCGCGGGTGTTCATTTACCAGCGGGCCGCCGCTCCCGGCAGCAAGATCCGGCAGAACGAATACTATCACGCGATCATTCAAACCGGGATAAAAGAGTTTTACTGCGTATTCTGCCGGTCTGGCGATATCGATAGCCAGATTCCGGCGATTCAATCCCTGCTGGCTTCCTTTCAGCGGGTGCGGATACCTATAGTCGGCCGCCCCGGCGGTTCTGATTTCAAACCTGAACCGCCCGTATGGAATGACGAAACACAGGCCTTTTACAGCAAGATGAAACAATCCAGGCAGATCATGTGGGGGCTATTCTACCCGCATTCGATTACCCGGGACTATTCCCGTTTCGAGAAGATTGAAAAGGAACTGGACTACACCTTTCCGCTTACCCTGCACTACTTGTATCTGGGTGAGCCGTTTCCGACCGAGGGCATGAACAATGCCTACCGGCACGGACAAACGGTCGAATTGACCATGCAGGTCATGTACAATGTGCAGCCCGGGAACACGGACCGGAGAAAGCACAATGTGAATTTTGAGGTCATGGACGGGCAGTATGATCCGATTTTGCACCAGTTCGCCCGGGATTTAAAGGCGTTCGGACACCCGGTTATTTTTCGATTGAACAACGAAATGAATACGACCTGGACCCCTTTTTCAGGCATTGCGCTCATGTGCGACCCGGATCTGAACATTGCCGTCTGGCGGCATATCGCGGACATCTTTCGGGAGGAGGGTGTTCAGAACGCGATCTGGGTTTTCAATCCAAATGACCGAAACTACCCGCCGATGAACTGGAACCGTCATTTCGCGTATTATCCGGGGAATCGGTACGTACAGCTGGTAGGCCTGACCGGGTACAACACCGGGAATTATTATGAGAAAACCACGGGCGAAAAATGGCGCAGTTTTTCCGAAATCTACGATACGATAAACCGGGAATACAGCCATTATTACACGGCGTTTCCCTGGATTATCACCGAGTTTGCCTCCAGTTCGGTTGGCGGGGACAAAGCGGAGTGGATTCGGGACATGTTTGAGCATGTGAATGATTACCCCAACCTGAAAGCCGCGATCTGGTGGAGTTACACCGATTTCGACGTTCGGCCCGGCCGAGGGGAAATTCCGGCCCGGCGTTACTGGCTGGATGAGAAGCCGGAGTATCTTAAAGCCTTCAAGGAAGGGCTTGACCGGCAGCGCGCTGAGGCGGGCGGTAAATAGGCTTTGTCATAAACGGTACAAGCACCCCTTTTCGAACTGACTCCAGTTAAAAAGGGGTGTTTTCTTTTGCTGAAATTGAATTGGGAATGCCGGTGATCCGCTTCTGGCAATTCATGGTTTGTCCGGGAAAATGGGTGAAAAAGAACGTCAGAGGGCAGGTGGCGATGGCCAGAAATTACCACTAATGGCATGGTTTCGACGATTCGACAATAGAACAAACGCCAGCCGTTTTTGTTCCTTCCGCAGGGGGTGAGTTTTTTGGAGGGTACGCATGCGCTTGATCGAAAGCAGGAGGACGATAAATGAGAAAATATCGCAGTTTATTGGTCGCAGCACTCTTTGTGTCGTTGCTTGTCGGTGTTCAGGCGCCGCCGGGCATGGCCCTCAATTCGCCCGAATGGTACGTTCAAAATTACCAGAATGCCTATCCCCAGTATTCTCAATACGAACTTCCGGCCGTCGAGGCATTTAAGGCCAGTTATGACGGCAGTCAGGCCCAGGCCATCGTCGGGCGGGCGATGTGGTACATGCAGCATGGCTATATGGTGTACGGGAACCTCGGATACAAGAATGGGACAATCGATTGTTCCAATTTCACATCGCTGGTTTACCGTGATTTCGGCTATGCTGTGACGACCTACGCGGCCCGCTATGGCACGGTCGGCACCAAAGTGCCGGGCGTTTATTCTCAACTGCAGCCGGGCAGCACCAGCAAGTATATGCTGGTCGGTGCCGAGAACCTGAAACCGGGGGACTTCTTTACGTTTTGGGATGTGAATTCGTCGGGCGTCCGATACATCTCGCATGTTGCGATGTATGCCGGGATGATTAACGGAAAGCCCTGGATTATCCAGACCATCTCCGGCCGCCCGACCGCGATTGGAATGACCTACAGTTTCACTTACTGGTACGGCCAGCATTTTGTTGAGGCCAGACGGATTCTGCCGGATTCGGCTTACACGCCGGGAACCCAGATCACGCTTCCGAAACCGGTGATTCCGGCCAGCCATATCCTGCCGCCGCAGAATCCGGTGATCATGCCGGACCAATTGGTGAACGGTTTCGGCACCGAGCCCAAGCCGGTTGTTCCGGTGCCAACGCCTGATCCGGGAACCACAACCGATCCTGGGACCACAACCGATCCGGGAACCGTGACTGATCCTGGGACCACGACCGACCCGGGAACCGTGATCGATCCTGGAACGACGACTGACCCGGGAACCACGAATCCCTATGTGAAGGCCTATCAGGAGGCGTATCCGGCATACCAGGCCTATGAGCTGCCGGCGGTCGCAGCGCTGCGGTCCAGCTATGAAGCCAGCCAGGCGCAGGCGGTTGTCGGGCGGGCTTTGTGGTACATGCAGCATGGATACATGGTGGCCGGAGTCGGTTCGTACGGAACCAGCGGCG
Source organism: Solirubrobacterales bacterium (assembly GCA_050258755.1). Classification (GTDB taxonomy): domain Bacteria; phylum Bacillota; class Syntrophomonadia; order Syntrophomonadales; family DTU052; genus JBLMZI01. The sequence goes on from JBLMZI010000003.1 coordinate 131,939, forward strand.
TGATGTACAATGCCAATTTCCCGTATCTGGTATTCCGGGATTTCGGCTATACGCTGACACCTTATCTGAATAAGTATCAGACCCTGGGCACCAAAGTGGACGGGGTGGGTTCGGCCAACCAGCCGGGCAGCACGACCAAATACATGCTGACCGGAACCGAGCGGCTGAGGCCGGGAGACCTGATGCTGTTCTGGGATCTCAATTCATCAGGGCAAAGGTATGTAACTCAGGTGGCGATTTTCGCCGGGATGATTAACGGGTCGCCCTGGGTGGTTAGTACCCTCAAAGGCCGCCCGACCGCGGTTGGAATGGTTGGGAGCTGGAACTACTGGTACGGGCAGCACTTCCTGGAGGCCAGACGGCTTCTGCCGGAATCGGCCTATACGCCGGGGACCCAGACCACCCTGCCCAATCCGGTGATCCCGACGAGCTATCCGCTGCCGCCGCAGAATCCAGTCATCATGCCTTCTGCGCTGGCGGCCGGATTCTAGACGCACAGTTCGCGATCAGGGAGATCTTGCGGGACCACAAGGAAAAGGCGGGCGCTTTAACGGCGCCCGCCTTGCTTTGTTACCGGGTCAGGAGATTCTACATAAAAAGCGAGTCGATGTCGCAGCTGCTTTTTACGCCGATTGTCTGATAATTGGCTTCAATCCAGGCGTCGGCTTGCGCGCGGCCGGCGTCCCGCAAAAAGGTAAGCCAATCCCAGCTCACATTCATCTTGCTGGAACTGTTAAACGGGTTTAACATATCGCCCGGGCTGATGTAATGAATGTTGGTCCGGACCAGGCTGCCGTTGTCGTCAAACCCTTTATCGATGATCTGGCTGACAAAGTTGATGGCCCGCATTTCCCGCATCAGGCTGGAGTTGAAGCTGATGTCGGTGGCCCGGTTCACAATATCGGCGATCCTGGTCGGGGCGATGGTCCAGTTAATACTGTCCACCTGAATCAGCATCAGGTCCTTGCAATGGGTGTTCTGGAACAGTGGAAACATGGCCGGATTGCCAATATATCCTCCATCCCAGTAGAGCTCGCCCCCAATCTCGACCGCCTGGAAAAACTGCGGCAGGCATGCCGAAGCACAGACCGAATCGGCCGAAACTTCAGGGTTATCGAAGATTTTCACCTTACTGGTTCGGATGTTGGTGGCCGTTAAAAAAATCTTATGGGCCTGATCGTTTTGTATCGCATCAAAATCGATCACATTCAATAAAAGATCCCTTAGGGGATTCAGATGGTTCGGATTCCATTCGTACGGGGAACAGGACATGGTCATCAGGGTAAAAGCCTTGAAAAAAGGGTTGTGATCGATGTTCCCCTTGCTGAACATCTTGTCGATGTAGGAAGGCTGGATGAGCGAGAGCCGCTGCGAGTCCGAGTTTTTCTTCCAGAATTCGGACAGCACGGCACGTGCACCCTCGTTCCCGCCTTTAATCAAACCATAGGTCAGGCAGGCCGCATTGACGGCCCCGGCGCTGGTTCCAGAAACACCGATGATTTGAAGGTCCTTCTGTTCAAGCAGGCGGTCCAATACGCCCCAGGTGAAGGCGCCGTGGGAACCACCGCCTTGCAAAGCAAGATTCAGCTGCTTATTTGCCATTGATAGCGCCTCCTATTTTTCGTGGAACACCATGGCACCGTCCCACTCGCCCGAGCCTGATTCCGCCTGAAGGCTGCGGCAGGCATCAAGATACAGTACCGCTGCCAGATCGTTGGGGTTGATGGCAAGCACGCGCTCGAAAGACTGAATCGCGCTGTCGAAGCAGCCGTCGATATATTGGCTGACGCCCTGGGTAAAATCAGAAGCGGTTCGGCTCTTTGCATCGGACAGCGAATCAAAATCGGTATACAGCTCATAAATGCCAACCGGTTTTTGTTTTCCTTTTACCCGCACCCGGCCCAGGAATCGATGGGCGGCTTCATCAAAGCCGGGGGCCTGTTCGAGGGTGGTTTCGCTGATGAGAATCCCGACACCGTACATTTTGGTCAACCCCTCAAGCCGGGAGGCCAGGTTGACCGCGTCAGCGATCACGGTCCCGTCAATGCGCTCCGATTCGCCGACCACGCCCAGCATCAGGCTGCCAGTATGGATGCCGATGCCGATGTTGATTGCCTTTTCCCCGGCTCGGCCGCGCTGCTTGTTAAACCGTTTCAAGGTTTCGCGCATCTCGATCGCCGCGTACAGCGCGTCACTGGGTTTGCCCGGGAACAAAGCCATGATGGCGTCTCCGATATACTTGTCGATGAAACCGCCATTCTTGCGAATGATGGGCCCCATCATGCTCAGATATGAGTTGATGAACCGGAAGTTCTCTTCCGGTGACATGCCTTCCGAGAGATCGGTGAAAGAACGGATATCGGAAAACAGCACTGTCATTTCCTGACTGATTCCATCCCCGATGTCAACTTCGGTGACACTGCTTTTGCCCAAGAAGGTCAGAAATTGTTCGGGCACAAAGCGGTAATAGGATTGGCTGAGAACCGTTATGTCGTTGATATAGTTCTTGATGTATTGAGCCATGACGTTAAACCGCTCGCCAAGCTCCGCGATTTCGTCACGGGTCTCTATGTGTACTTTGGTGTCCCAGTTGCCGGCTGCAATTTCATTCACGCTGATCTGCAGGGTCCGGACGGACTTCAGGAGGAAGTAGGTCATCACAAAGAAAGCGGCCATGACAACGATAGTGATGAATAGGATCCCCCAGCCAAGGTATTGAATCAGCATCCGGCGGCTTTCCTGTTCAAAGCTGGTCCAGTCCACGCCGGTCTCATAAATGCCGATGATGTTTTGCTGTTTGTCAAACAGCGGCCCCATAGCGAACATCCAGGAACCGTTTTCGTCCGAAGAGACCTGAGTAATGATCTGACGTTCCTCCAATACCCGGTTGAATTCGTTCTGAATATCGATTGGCCGGTACATGTTCACACTGTTGTCATAATCAACAATCGCGTAAAGCTTGCCGTTTTCCAGTTTGTAGATCGCGCTGTACATGCCGTTGTTGGCAAGGGTTCCGGCATACGAAGAACCCAGGGTTCCCCGATTCATCTGGTCTTCAATGGTAACCCTGCGCAGTGCGGTGTAATCCGCATTCATGTAATCCCGAGGGCTGTTGATTCGCTCCAGATTGCCGGTATCAAGCAGGTTTTGCCCGATACGGGTTAAAACGATCAGTTTATCAAAAACCTCGGACTGCTGTTTGCCAGAAAAGCCCAGATACAGGTAGACCATTAAACAGGCCATACAGACAACCATCAGCGGGACAAATACCGCAATCTGCTTGGTCCTGAGCGATACCTGCATCTGGGTCACACTGCGCACGAACTGCCAGAGGCCGAAGATCAGGGCGAGCAACAGCGTGATCCCGACAAGCCAGATCATCGCGCGGGCCGCAATAATGCCTGCGCTATAGCGGGCACTATCAAAAACAAGATTGTCCTCGCCGTTCCGGCCGATCCGGATCACCCGGCTGCTCAGCGCGGCAACCATCGTCCCGTTCGACAGCACGGAGATATCTTTAATCATGGATTGGGCACTGATGGATTCAGCTTTTAGGGTTCGGTTCGCCAGATCGAGCCGCTTGATTTCGTTCACAAAAGTGTCGATGAAACAGACTTCCTTGCCGTCCCATGTGACCCGGAGCCGGGCCGGGAAAGTTTTTAGGCTGTCCGCTTCGACCGGCGGGAAAATCAGCTCGGTCTGATTGGCTCCGGCAAAATGATAGATTTCACCGCGCTGGGTGCTGAAATAAACGGCCTTGGCTTCAGTCCCGGCGATTTCAGCCATATAAGCATTGGCAGGCAGGGTGCCAACCAACTGGGCAGATGGTTTTTGCTGATCGGGATTCAGGGTTTTCAGCCAGATTTGATTTTCCATCAGATGAAGGAAGCAAATGGCGCTTCCCCGCGTCTGAAGGGCCTTGATCTTACCGACTCGGAGCGGGCGGTCCGCTTCAACGTATTCGGTATAGTAGACCTGACGGTCAAATTTGCCGGCATGGCTGAACCGGAAAATGCTTTCGGAATTGACATACATTCCGGTTTCATCAGGATTGGTGATCAAAACATACAGGTTTCCCTCAGGATCCACGGTAAAATCCTGAATGAGCGAATTGGCTGTCTCGGCAAAGTCCCGGACCAGGATTTTATAGCGGAAACCGCCGCGGGAATCAAAGCTTGCGATGGTGGAGCGTGAGTCGGTGATGACGTAATAATTCTCCGCAGCGTCGCAGACCACCCGCGATACATTTTTCAGCGGATAGACGGTTTGGAAAGGGGAGTGATCGAGCAGCGCCCGGTTCGCGTAAACGAGCCACAGCGCTCCGATAACAAGGATGACGGCTAGTATCGGCTTTTTGAATCGATTGATCATGCTTTGCTCCTTCCCGTGATCCGCTGGTGAAACGACAAATACCTCCAAAAAACAGTTCAATATGCAAAGCTGAAAATCCTTTTAATCCGCGGTTGCTTCCAAATCGGGCATTGCACGAAATGACGTATTTCCCGCTAACTTGAGCACACACAAAAAAGCCGGGGTTTCCCCCGGCTTTTGAACAATAAGGAAGTTACGGCTGCAAGCTGTATGTCTCCAATGCCTTCTGGAGTGCGTTCAAGGCTTCAGCGCGGGTCAGCGGCCGGTTCAAGACGGCGCTACCGTCAGTGCCCCACTTAACAACACCCCACCGCAGCAGATTCTCAATATATGGTCTTGCCCAGGCGGGAAGGGTGCCATGGGCCGTCAGTTCACGTTCGGTCGGCAATACCGCTTTGCCCAGCAGCACAAATGCCTCTGCGTGGGTAATGGGGGCGTTCGGCCGAAGTTTTCGGCTCGGGTCTCCGGTCAGGATGCCGTTATCGACTAGAATCTTTAGTCTGGCCTGGTCTTCGGCCGAAAGCGCTTGAACGTCGGTGAAGCGGTCGCTCAGTCGTTTCAAGGGCGCATATTCGGTGAGCTGGCTGTTAAAAGGCATGGTGATGGCGTAAAGGAACCGGCAGAATTCCAAACGGGTCATCGGCTGATTTGGAACGGCATGGAAATAGGATACCTGATCGGCGAGCTGGGCAATCCGAAGACTGCTCCGGTCCGCGCGGTCGTAATTGAAATCGATTGTCGCGACCTGGCCGGCCGGATCCACTTCTTGGATGATCAGTGTGATTGAGCGCGGCGTTGATGACGCAAACTGAACGCTGCCGGGCTGCAGCGCGTTTCTCTTGCCACCCACGGTCTCAGGACAGCTGAAGTAGTCCGCCGCCGTTTCCGCGATAGGAAGCTGCATATAGGCGGTGCCGAGCGGCAGAACGGCCGTGACGCGGTGTCCGGGGACCGGGTTGGCCAGAATGCTGTTTTCGCCGGAGAGCCGAATGGTTCCAAGCTTCTGATTCGTTCCCGCGGTTACTGTTGCAACGGTCCCGGATAACGGAAGCCCCGTTTCCGGGCTAAGTTTAATTGTTTTCGCGTCCGGATCCATGAAGGTCACCTGAAGGAGGGTATCGGCCCAGGCCGCTTGGGGAATGATCAATGCCAGGCCCAACGAAACCGCCAGGAAGGCCATAAAGACAGCGAATCGCGAGTGTTTGTACATGGATAAGTACCACCTTTATTAATAAGCTCGGTTCCTATTTTACCACAAACCGTCTTTTGAAAGGTAACCGAAGAGAGGGTCCGGATAGGGAAATATCGGATTTCCTGCAACAGACACCGCGTTTTTTAGCGGATTTGAGCAGAAGGAATCAGAAACCAAAGAGGCGAAACTATCAAACGGATCTATCGTGAGCGTTCCGGGATGGTTTTGACAAAACCGAGAACGGATTGCAGCGGCGGATTTGCAGGAAGGAATGAGAAAACCTCAATGAACAAGGACCGAACCGGACACGACCCGGGCCATCATGGTGCCGGGACACATAAAAATCCCCCGTCCTTTTTACAGCATGCCTGGGAGAAGCAGCGGCTGGCCGTATTGGGGCGGTACTTCGGAGCGGCCGGGCAGGAGGCAGGAACCGGACGGGATTACCGGAATCTGGTGCCGATTGTGCTGGTGCTTGTTTGTGTGCTCACATTTGTCTATTGGCTGTACGGACCCGTCACTGATCGGGAAGAGAACCGGTATCGGGCACGGATTGCGTATCTGAACCAGCGCCAACTCTGGCTGGTGGAGCAGGGGTTTTCCCAGCCGGTGAAAACCGATGACCGGGTCAGCGAGATTGTTGGCTGGTCAAAAGACGGGCGCTGGTTGGCCTACTGTAAAAAAACGGCCGGCCGAAAAGGTGTTTATCTATGGGTGACTGACCATACCGGCCAGCGGCGCATGGCGGTTGATACGCGCCCGGTGGTTTGCCGGCCGCGCTGGGCGCCTGGAAACAGCGTTTTGGCATACTCGACCGGATCGCCCAGGAACCAGGCCCGCATGGACGGGAATCTAAAACTTGCCGCGCTCAAGAATGACACGATTGTCCGCAGCGCCGTCTGGCCTCCGGGCAGCGGACGGCTGATGGATCTGGCCTGGGCATCAGACGGCGCCGCGCTTTTTGTTTCAATGGAACGAACCGCCGCCGCACCCGCGGTGATTGAGAAGGTTAAGCTAAAGGGGGTTCGGCAGACCGTCTATACTTTTGAACAAACCAATCCGGTATATGATCCGCTGCTGCTGCCCTTCGGCGCGACCGGTCTGGAGACCTCTCCGGATGGCCGGTGGCTGGTGTTTTTCGTACAGCCTGGTTCGGCGTCGCTGGCAGCCGACGGATGTGAGATTCGTTATCTGCCGATTCGGGATAACGGTTCGCCAGGACTGCTTGGCACCGGACTCGCATATCCTGAATGGCTGGATTGGAGCAGTGATGGGGAACGTCTGGCGATGATCCTTGGAGCCGGCCGGGAAGCGTCTGCTTCGAAGGAATTAACGGTGTCGGACGCCCGGGAGCAGTGGAAGATCCATTCCCTGGGTACCGGCAGTACAGTGGATATGCTTCCGGCTTGGACGGCCAATCCGGAAGGCGGTCTGTTCTTCGTGCGCGGGCCGATGGCTTCGGAGCCGCTTGCGGCGAAAAAAGCGGGCCAGCCGGCGATTCCAGGCCAGCAAATCTGGCAGTGGAAGCCTGACCAAAAAACGGAAGCGGTCACGCGGCCGCCGAAGGAACAGTCGGATCTGTTTCCTCAGCCGTCCCCGAATGGCCGAACCCTGATCTTCGTTCGGGCGACCAGTCTGAATCAGGGGCAGTTGATGCGAAAAGACCTTGCCAGCGGAAAAGAAACCGTGCTCATCGGGCAGCTCGGACATGATCCCGGATACTATTTCAATGAACTGCCTTCCTGGCTGCAGGTACACTGGGTGGATACGAAAACTGGAAGCCGTTAGAAACGGCTTCGGGGGATGGTCCAAGCCGTAAGCATGGGGGAGAAGGAGAGAGAGCATGCGTCTGGATCGGCTGCTCGCCATTGTGATTCTGCTGGTCAACCGGAAAAGCATTCGCGCCCGGGAGCTTGCGGAGTTGTTTGAGGTTTCGGAAAGAACCATTTTTCGGGACATTGAGGCGATCAATCAGGCCGGCATTCCCGTGATTACCACGCCCGGCGCCCGGGGCGGCATCGGCCTGGCGGAAAACTACCGGATCGAGCAAAGCTTGCTGGCGTTGGACGACGTTGCCGCCATACTTGGGGCGCTGAAAGGCCTGAAGACTACTTTTGACGATGCCGGATTGGCGCAGACGATCGAGAAAATTCAAGGGTTGGTGCCGCATGCCAGGCTGGATGAACTGGCGGGCAAATCGGAACGGTTGGTGATCGATCTAAAGCCCTGGGGAGGGAACGAAGCGGTTCGGAAACGGATTGCCCTGATCAAGGAGGCCATCGAAGCCCAGCGACTGATCCGTTTTGGATATACCGGACCGGAAGGTGAGCGCACCGAGCGTGTGATGGAACCCTACCGGCTGCTGCTCAAAAGCCAGAATTGGTACGTGTACGGGTTTTGCGCCTTGCGGCAGGACTTCCGATTGTTTCGCGTATCCCGGATTCGCAATCTGCAGCTTGAGGGGGATTTCTTTACACCGCGGGAAAACCCGGCTGGCGATTATCCCTGGGAGACTGAGTTTCTTGCCATCGAAACCACTGACGTGGTCCTGCGTTTTCGCCCTGAACTGCGGATTCTGGCCGAAGAGCACTTTCAGGGAACGCCGATAGATGAGGAAGCGGATGGCTCGGTGATCGTGCGGATTTCACTGCCGGTCAATGAGTGGCTGTATGGCATGATTTTCAGCTATGCACAGGGTGTCGAAGTGCTGCGGCCGCCTGAAGTGAGGCGTGGCGTCCAAGAACGATTGGCGGCCATGGAAAAAATTTATCAAAGGCCGTAAAACATGACACAGGGTTGTCATGTTTTGTTTTGTACGATGAAAGCAGAAAGCCGCAGGACGTTCGGTGCGGCCTTAATAATTGGAGGTGCTTTCGAAGATGAAAGAACAGGTGAAATCAAAGACAACGCTGGTAAACATTCAGCCGATCCCGGCCCGTACCCGTCGCGAGGTAGTCAAGGATTTCCCACAAGGCCTTCGCCGGATGATGGAAAGTGTGATGAACGAGGTGATCACGACCGGCGGCACCATCGCAGGACCGCCCATGGTCCTGTATTACGATCAGGTATGGGATCTGGCCAAGGTGGATTTGGAAGTGGTGTGGCCGGTTGCCGGGCCCGACCAGGCGAACGGCATCGTTCCGGCGGTGACCGCGGCCAAGTACGTACATGTTGGGCCCTATGACAGCCTGACGCCGGTCTATGAGGCAATGTTCGAATGGATCGCGGAACACGGGTATCGCCCGCTTTGCCCGGTCCGGGAGGTGTACCCGAACGATCCGGGGACGACCCCACCCGAGCAGCTGCTCACGGAGATCATCCTGCCGGTTGAAAAGGCGTAAGAAGAGGAAGCAAAACCGTTAAAACAACGATGTGCCGGCATAAGAGCTGCTAGCCGGAACCCTGGATAAGGGCGAGCTTCTGGGACCGCGGGAGGCGTTTGATTTCGTATTCCCGTTTCAGGGCTTCCGATTTTCCGGGAACAGACTCGGTGTATAGCAGAGTGACAGGGGCGCGGCCGCGCGTATAGCGCGCCCCGCGCCCCTGGTTGTGCTTTCTGATTCGATCATCGAGATCGTTGGTGACGCCGGTATACAGAGTACCGTCTGAACAGCGGACGATATACACGATGTACGGGTTCGTTTCCAGCATCCGATCAGCCTCCGGTTTTACCAGGATGCGTCAACTGTTCAGACTCATCTTCCGCATCCGGATCGATTCCGGTGTGATTTCCACCAGTTCGTCATCAGCGATGAATTCCAGGCACTGTTCCAGGGACATCGAGCGGGGCGGCGTAATCTTCGCTGAAATATCCGAAGTGGAACTGCGGACATTGGTCAGCTGTTTTTTCTTGCAAACATTCAGGAGCAAGTCACCGGAGCGGGAGTATTCGCCCACGATCTGCCCGCGATAGACCTCGACGCCGGCTCCGATAAACATCTCGCCGCGTTCCTGGGCGTTTTCCAGGGCATAAGCGGTGGTGTCGCCTGGCTCAAAGGCAACCAGGGATCCGCGCTGACGGGTGAGGATTTCGCCTTTGGACGGCGCATAATGCGAAAATAGATGGTGCATGATGCCCAGCCCTTTGGTATCGGTCAGAAATTCGGAGCGAAAACCGAACAGGCCTCGGGTCGGGATCAAATAGCTCAGGTTGACGGTTCCGTCAGGGCGATGAGCCATATTGACCAGCTCTGAGCGGCGCGGCCCAAGCCGTTCCATCACAATGCCTACAAATTCCTCCGGCACCTCGATCAGCAGTTCCTCCAGCGGTTCGCAGGTTTTACCGTCGATTTCCCGTTCAATCACCTGAGGCCGGGAAACCTCAAACTCGTAACCTTCCCGCCGCATGGTTTCCATCAGGATAGAAAGATGCAGCTCACCGCGCCCGGAAACCATAAACGTATCCGGGGAATCGGTGGCTTCAACCCGAAGGCTGACGTCGGAAGCAGTCTCCCGAAACAGGCGTTCACTCAGCTTGCGGGAGGTTAAGAAAGACCCTTCGCGGCCCGCGAACGGACTTTTGTTCACCAGGAACGACACAGCCACAGTCGGTTCGTCGATATGGACGAACGGCAGCGCAATCGGTCGGTCGGGGTGACAAACGGTATCGCCGACATTGAATTCTTCAAACCCGGCAAGGACCACAATTTCTCCGGGGCCCGCCTCTTCTGCCGGGACCTTTTTCAAACCCTCGAAGGTGAACAATCCAGCCAGGCGAGCCCGTTTACCGGTTCCATCCGGACCGGTCACCACGATCTCCTGTTTGGCGGTTATCGTGCCGTTTGAGATTCTGCCCACCGCCTGCCGCCCAAGATAATTGTCGTAATCGATCAGGGTGATGCCAATCTGTAAAGGCGACTCGGGATCACCGGGCGGTTCGGGAATGTGTTCCACGATCATCTCGAACAATGGCTTCAAATCAGTTCCTGCTGTGTACGGGGTCAGCGAGGCGGTACCCGCTCTGGCATTGGTGTAGATAACCGGAAAATCAAGCTGGTCGTCATCCGCATCCAGGTCCATAAACAGTTCCAGCACTTCATCCAGGACTTCGGCCGGGCGTGCGTTAGGCCGGTCAATCTTGTTCAGCACCACGATGGGTGACAGGCCGGATGCCAGGGCCTTGCGCAGAACGAAACGGGTCTGGGGCATCGGACCTTCAAAGGCGTCCACCAGCAGCAGCACCCCGTCCACCATCAGCATGATCCGCTCGACCTCGCCGCCAAAATCGGCGTGCCCCGGGGTATCGACAATGTTTAGCTTGAAATCCCCGAAATGTACTGCGGTGTTTTTTGCCATGATGGTAATGCCGCGTTCCCGTTCCAGGTCGTTCCGGTCCATGACCCGGTCTTCAACGGTCTGTTTTTCATGGAAAACCCCGCTTTGTTTCAGCATCCCGTCTACCAGGGTCGTCTTGCCGTGGTCGACGTGTGCAATAATGGCAAGGTTTCGGATTTTACTTCGATCCATGGGTTGGTTCCTTTCCGAATGCTCCTCGCTGAGCATAAAAATAAAATGGCGCCCTGTGAATTGGGCAACCGTATGTAGTATACACAATCCGGCATGGGTGTGCCAGGAAAGTGCGCCTCAATTTGACGATTTCCCGCGAAACCGGACCAACCCACCGGCAACAATAGGAAATAATTGACAAAATAGTTTTCGATTGTCATAGTAAAGGAAGCGGAAAATGTTGTATGAAAGACGGACGGCGACCAGGCTTTCGAACGCAAAGGGGGGTCATGGTTGATCAAAGCTGCAAGACGAATTCAGCAGTTACCAATCGGTATTTGTACACGAATTGAGAATGCCATCGAAAAAAGCCGAGCCAACGGGCTCGAAATGATCAATTTCGGAATCGGCGATTCGGACGCGCCGACGCCGGAAGGCATTCTCGAAAGCCTCCAGCACACGATATGGGATGCGGCCCTGCACCAATCGTCAACTTCAATCGGATCAGCGGCGTTTCGCACGGCGGTGGCGGCCTGGTACCGGTATCAGTATGCCGTAGAAATCGACCCCGAACGCGAAGTTGTGGCCTTAATGGGTTCCCGCGAAGGGATTGCCAATCTTTCACTGGCTTATCTTGATCCGGGCGATATCAGCCTGGTTCCCGAGCCGGGGCAGCCGTCGGCGAAGATCGGTTCTATGCTGGCCGGTGCGCAGCCCTACATTGTATCGCTCTCGCCTGAGACTGGCTACCGGATCGATGTCGGAGCTATTCCGGTGGCGATCGCGCGCCGAGCCAGGATTCTCTGGCTGAATTATCCCCATTATCCGACTGGCGCGGCGGCAGATCGGGTTCTTTTCCAGGAAATCGTCAATTTTGCGCGGGAATATGATCTGCTGGTCTGCCATGACTTTTCGAGCGGGGAACCGTGCGGCGGCGGCATGCCATCCCCGAGCATTCTTGAGGCTGATGGCGCACAGGAGGTTTGTGTGGAACTGGGTTCGCCCGTCAAACCGTTTTATCTGAACGATTGGCGGCTGGGTTGGGCGGCCGGCAATGCCGAAGCCATCGCAATGCTGAAAATGAACAAGTCTGCGGTGGAAACCAAAGCGTTCAGCCAGCACCAGTCGGCGGCGATCCTGGCCTTGCGGTCCTCGTCGGACGGGATGCGCGACCAGGCCCGGGTTTATGCAAAACGACGCGATTTACTGATTGCGGGATTAAACCGGCTGGGATGGCCGGTGGATTCTCGATCCGGTACCTATTCGGTCTGGGCCGGGCTCCCTCTCGGATGGTCGGATTCCATCGAGTTCGCCGAAGCGCTTTTGACCCGGTGCGGCATCGTGGTCGTGCCCGGTGAGATTTACGGAAAAGGCGGGGAAGGATACGTTCGACTGACGCTAACGGTTCGGGAGGAGCGGATTCGGGAAGCCCTGCGGCGGATTGAGCTTTCGGGGATTCTTGAAGCGCCTGCGTGGAAAAACAAGGCCGGCTTGGCACTGGGCGGCATGTAACCGCCGAAGTGCGAACTGAATTTGAATCGATGTAAGCGGAATACCGGACGGTGCACAGGCTGATAAAGGCCAACGAACCGCCCGGTTTTTCTTGCTTGCGAATCACTCAGAGAGGGCGTAAACTACATATAGATAATGATAATCATTCTCAATAAGGAGGCGGCTGATGAAGGACGCTTTTGCCGATAAACTGGCCCAGGGCCGAATGAAGTTGACCCGGCAGCGCCAGGTCATACTGGACGTGCTGGAAGAACACCGCGGCGAGCATCTTACCGCCGAGGAAATCTATCTGGCCGTGAAAACGGTCATGCCGGGAATCGGTCTGGCCACCGTCTATCGGAATCTTGAAATGATGGCACGGCTGGAGATCATTCACAAGACAAGCTTTGACGAGCGCGGCCATCGATATGAGTTTTGCGAAGCGGAAGGACACTTTCACCATCATTTTATCTGTTTGACCTGCGGAAACATCCTTGAAGTGAAGGATGACCTGCTGCACGCTTTGGAATCGGAAATGGAGCGCAAGGGATTTGTCATAGTGGATCACAGCCTGAAGCTCTACGGGCATTGCCCGGAATGCCGGCCTCATAAGTAGAAATAAGAAGGCCGCCGCGATGAATGGAGGAGTAAATATGGCTCGCGCTGTTGTCATCCGCATGGATGAAGAAAATGCAGTCCGCGCATTGACCAGGAGTGAAAAGATCGACCGGGTCGTCCTGGATAAAATATGGGGATTTCCCATTATGGTAGCTAGTTTCGGCATGCTGTTCGCGGCCAGCTTTCTTATTGGGCAGCCGATTTCCAGTGTGCTGGGACAGGGGCTTGATTGGATTGCTGTCAGCTTTGAAGCGTTCTTTGCCGGTAAGATTCCGAACTTAGCGATGAGCCTGCTGTCGGATGGGGTTTTTCGAGGCATCGCTTCCGCGTTAACCTTTTTCCCGCAGATGCTGCTGTTCTTTGCATTCTATTCGCTGATCAGCGATACCGGTTATACCGCGCGGATCGCATACCTGATGCACCGGCCGATGTCGAAACTCCGAATGGACAGCCGGGCGTTTGCGCCGCTGGTGCTCGGGTACACGTGCAATGTTTCAACGATCATTGGCGCCCGGGATATCCCAAGCAGAACCGACCGGCTGATCGTAATGCTGGTCAGTTCGTTCACCCCGTGTTCGGCCCGGTTTGCCGTTATCCTGTATATTGCGGCGGCGTTTTTCAATCCGCTTGCGGCCACTGCGGTCATGTGCAGTCTGATCGTGCTCAGCTGGCTGATCAGTGCCGGGGTTTCCTATCTCTTAACAAAAATGATGCCGGAACGGGCCGCCGAAGTCGGCGAACCGATCCTGCCGCCCTATCAGGTTCCGAGCCTGACTGCGGTACTGAAAGCGGCCTTTTACCGCACGGGTGAGTTTATCAACCGGATCAAGACGGTGATAATGGTCAGTTCGGTGCTGGTCTGGGGAATGTCGACCTTCCCGCTTGGCGCGGGCTTTGAGCATTCCTACGCTGCCATGATCGGGCACTGGCTCGAACCGGCCGGCCGGATCATGGGACTGAACTGGCAGATGATTGTAAGCCTGATCTTCGGGTTCTTTGCCAAGGAAACGACGCTGGCCACGCTGGGGGTCCTCTTTCACGCTTCCGAAGGACTCGGAAACCTGGGCGCGTTGATGACCGCGCATATTTCACCGCTGGCCGGCCTGGCGTTCCTGAGCGTGTATATGTTCTATATCCCGTGCCTGACAACGGTTACTACGATTTACAAGGAAAGCGGGAGCAAGGGATTCGCCGCGTTTTCGATCCTGGTCAGCCTGACCGTCGCCTTTGTGCTCGGTAGTATGATCTACAACCTGGGTAACCTGGTCTTGCTGGCGGTCCGCTGAGCGTGCCGGGGTTGACCGAATGAGCGGAAAGCGGAAGCGATTCAGGCTGGAGCTCCGGTCGAGAAAGACGATGGGTCGGGTATTACGAATTGCCACCATTTGGTATGATGGAGGAGCGGGTTACAGGGCGATAGCATCGGCAATGCCGCCGTGGCCTGCAGGATTCGGGCAGCATGGGAGCATGATGTATGAGACGTATATTTTTTCTGGATTTTGACGGAACGATCACCATGCACGACACCTGTGGGGTCATTGTGACAACCTTTTGCGAGCCGGGCTGGGAAGCCGTGAACGAACGCTGGGAGCGCGGCGAGATCGGCACCGTGGATTGTGCTCGGGAAACCTTTGCGCTGATGGATACCACGCCGGAGGCGATCCTGACCTGTGTATCCAGAATCCCGGCTGACCCCGGTTTTCAGCGCTTGATTGCACAGATTCGGCAGCGCGGGGACCGGGTGGTGATCGTCAGTGACGGCTATCGCCAGATCATTGATGCAATTCTGGAACGGGAATCGGCCGCCGACCTGGAGCGCTATTCCAACGAACTTGTCCTGGTGGACGGCCGGTTTGATATCGGTACCCCGCATTTTAATGACGACTGCGGGGTTTGTGGTACCTGTAAAACCTCAATTGTCCGGCGCTGCAGCGAACCCGGGGTGGAACGGATCTACATTGGGGACGGCCTGTCGGATAAATGCCCGGTTAACGAGGCGGATCGGGTTTTTGCCAAAGGCAAGCTTTTGGATTACTGCCGGGGAAAGGGCATCCCGTGTCAGGCTTACGGGACCCTGCACGATGTGGCCGAAGCGCTGGACTGGGAGCCGCGATGAAGGGAAGAGACGCTGCCCTGACGACTTTTTAGGTTGAAAACTGTAAAAGGCCCGCTTATCAAAAAAATGATGATAAGCGGGCTTTCTTTGTCAGTTCATCAGCCTTGAAGTTACTTTGCCGGGGTCCAGTCGGCCGGGTCGTAGGGAGAGCGGCCGGTGGTGTTGTAGAACTGCGATTTCTGAACCACCAGCGCGGCCTGCGCGCTGACCAGGTCCGTTCGGGCTTTGACCACGGTCAGTTCGGCACTGGAAAGATCGTTACTGCCGGTGATGCTGTATCGGGCGATGGTCCCCGCCGCGTATTTGGCCTGCGCCTGTTTCAGGGCGGTTTCGGCCTGGCGCAGCGTAATCTGACTTGAGGATACTCTGGCCTCAGCCGTTTGCAGGGCATAGTACGCGCTTTCCACCGATTGCCGAATCTCCGTTTTCTTGCTCTCTGTGCTCAATATGGAAATCTGATAGTCCTGGTTGGTGGTATTGGTGCCATTCAGGATCATCCAGTTCAGGCGATTCTCCTTTAAGGCCTGATCCTGCTCGGCCTGCCACAGCGTCACCGAATAATTGAAGGCCCGCTGACTTTCCTCGTCCAGGGTACTGCGGTTTACCTTGGTCAGAGCAGGCAGGCTTGCGGGCTTAGTGATTTTGGCCGGATCGATATTCATCTTTTGGGCCAGCAGTGATCTGGTTTTTTCGACCGTCAGCTTGGCGGCGTCTTCGTCCTTAAGCGCCGTGTCCAGCGCATCCTTGACTGCGTTCAGGTCGCTGGCGGAGATCAGACCGGCTTTACGGCCGTAGGTGGCCGCCCGCAGCTTGTTTTGAGCGCTTAGCGTGTTGCGCTTGGCGAGTTCATAGCTATTAACCGCATTCAGATAATCAGTGTACTTTTGGATCGCGCCGTAATCGATGACGTTTTGCTGTGCGCTGAGATTCTTATTGACCGCGGTCAGCGAATTCTGGGCGGATTGATAGCTGTCTACCGTCTGGGCATAGGAACTGCTGAGCGATCCGCCTCCAGGCAGATAGGTCACGCTCAAGGCGGCATTATCCCTTGTTTTTACGGCCTTTTGCTGCTGGAGCTGCAGGGTTTTCACATCAGGATCGGCTATACGCGCAGACTCGATCGACTGTTGAATCGTAACCCCGGGTACGGGTGCGGCGGCTGTCTTGCCGGCTGCAACCGTGGCTGCGGCGGTCGGGACCGGCGGCAGCAGGCAGGTCAGGGTGACGATTAACGCTGCCAGTGTTTTTTTCATGCAGACACGGGATTTCATCAAAAACACTCCCTCTTATTCATACCGCAAGGCTTCAATTGGATCTGATTCCGAGGCCTTCTTGGCCGGATAGTAGCCGAAGACCAGACCGACCACCATCGAGAAAGAAATCGCGATGATAATGGACCAGATCGATACGATGATTGTAATTTCCTTGAAGAGCATGCCGAATAGGTACGCGAATCCGCAGCCCAGAAGGGTGCCGATGGTTCCCCCCACCAGGCAGAGCACGATGGCTTCCACCAGAAATTGCGCCCGAATCGCGCTGCCGGTCGCGCCGACTGCCATGCGAATCCCGATCTCCCGGGTTCGCTCGGTGACCGAAACCAGCATGATATTCATGACCCCGATTCCACCCACCAGCAGGGAGACGGCGGCTATACCGCCCAGCAAAAGACTCAGGATGCGGGTTGTATCCTCGACCGCGGACAGGAGCTCAGCCATGTCCATGATCCGAAAATCATCTTCCGCATCTGCCCCCAGCCGGTGCCGTTCCCGCAGCAGAGTAGTGATAGCATCCTTTAAAAAGGTCAGGGCCTCTTTCTTTTGAGCTTGCACATTGATTATCCGTAGGCTTGATCCCCCGACCAAACGCTGCTGTACCGTAGTCAAAGGAAGATAAATCATATTATCTGGGTCGGACCCCATGCTGGCACCGCCCTGGCTGGGCAGCACGCCGATCACGGTGAAGGACAAGCCATTTAATTTGATTGTGGTTCCAACCGGTGAGGTTCCTGATGGATACAGGTTTTCAACCACGGTTGGACCGATGACCGCGACCAGGGTCATGCCGTTCACATCGGCATCGGTGATAAAAGAACCTTCGGTAATTATCCATTCCTTAATATCTTTCATTTCCGGAGTTGTGCCGCTGACGCTGGACTGCCAGCTCAGGCTGCCCTGAGCCGCTGTGACACTGGTCGATACCTCTGGCGCCACGTTTTTAACCAGCGGAAGATTCCTGATTGCGTCGGCATCCGCTCGGGTTAGGGTGCTCGATCCCGTTCCGCGCAGTGCACCCCGTCCGCCAGCGGGCATAATCATCAACAGGTTCGACCCCATGCTGGAGATGCGGCTGGTGATTCCCGCGCTGGCGCTCTGGCTCAGGGACACCATCATGATGACCGATGCGACGCCGATGATGATCCCAAGCGCGGTCAATCCCGACCGGAGTTTGTTCATGGTCAGGCTCCGCACAGCGGTGCTGAATATCATCAAGAAGTCCATGCCGCTTCGCCTCCTTCTCCGGTTGGGCCGGCACTGTGATCCCGGTGTTCTTCGCTGATGATCAACCCGTCCCGGAGCCGGATGATCCGGTCGCAGTAGTCGGCAATTTCCGGTTCGTGGGTGACGATAACGATGCTTAAGGCTTTCTCCCGATTCAGCCGGCGCAGCAGAAGCATGATTTCCTTGCTGGTCTGGGTATCCAGCGCGCCGGTCGGCTCGTCAGCCAGAAGCAAATCAGGATCGTTCACCAGTGAGCGCGCAATCGCGACCCGCTGCTGCTGCCCGCCCGACAGCTGGGTGGACCGATGGTTTTCCCGGCCGGCCAAACCCATTAAGGCGAGCATTTCCATGGCCTTGACCCGGGCCGCTTTCCGGTTCACACCGGCGTAACTCATCGGGAGCATCACATTCTCGAGAGCCGATGTCCGGGCCAACAGGTTGAAATTTTGAAACACAAAGCCAATCCGCCGGTTGCGCAGGTAAGCGAGTTGGTCCCGATTCATGGTCATCACGTCATAGCCGGCGAAGGTATAAGCGCCGGTGTCCGGTTTATCCAGGCAGCCGAGGATATTCATCATGGTAGATTTTCCGGAGCCGGACGGCCCCATAATCGCTACCATCTCGCATTTATCAAGTCTTAAAGTGACCCCGCACAGAGCCCGCACCGGCATATCGGCGCCGTGATAAGTTTTGGTGATGTTCTCCAGGTTGATATCAATTGTGCCCATCGTTTTGTTCCCTTTCCGGTTCTCAGCATCAGTGCATGCCCGGCATTGGGCCATCAAAATTGCGGTTTGAACGGGTCTGTCCGCTCTGCCCGTTTTGACTGTTTTGGACATTCTGCCCGCTGCTGCTATTGCCGGATGCTTCCGTACTGTTTTTGCCGATGATAACCAGATCGCCCGCTTTCAAGCCCTTGAGGACCTGAGTGTTGGTTCCATCGCTCAAACCGGTCTCGATCTCAGTCAGCACGGGTTTGCCGTTTTTCAGGATCACGACGCGGCTGCGGAGGTTTTCGCCGAACGCAGCGCGATCTCCAAAGCTGAAACCGGCGGTATCGCCGGTTCCGGCGAAGCCGCCCCCGGTTGCGGTCCGCTGCCGGCTGTTCTGACCAGACGTGCCGGAGTTCTGGCCGGATCGCATGCGACGATTTTGGGATGACCCGGTGGAAGCGGTGCCCTGCGATCCGCCCGAATTACCGCTTACGACGGCATTGTCTCTGGCGTAAGTCCGGCCGTAATTGATAGCCAGTGATGGAACCAGAATGGACTGGTCGGTCTGGGCGACAATAATGTTTGCGGTCGCTGACATTCCGGCCAGCAGCAGGTGCCGGGGATCCTCAAAGCTGATAACCGCACTGAACTGCTGGATGTTATTGGTGCTTAAGGCCTGAGTCCCCACCCGATCGACTTTGCCGCGGAATGGGCGGTTGGGATAACTGGCCACGGTAATTGACACTGATTGCCCGGCTTTAACCCGTCCCACATCAGCTTCGTTGATGCTGCATTCGATCTGCAGATCGGAGCTGATCAGATGAATCAATGAGCCGGTGTCTTCGGTGCTTAAACCTTCCTCACCATTCACAGTGGCGACCACGCCGGTAAACGGTGCGGTCATAATCGTGTTTTCAAGGTTGTTTTTCGCGGTTTCTACGTTTGCCCTGGCGTTCGCAATGCCGATTTTATTCGCTTCCAGGGAAAGTTGGGCGTTCTGATAGTCACGGCGCGCCTGGTTCAGGGCGGTTTCGGCGACCAGGTCCGCCTTGTACAGGGTTTCCTGCTGTGCCAGCGTTTCCTTGACCTTTTCAAGATCAAGCTGGGACTGTTTCAGTTTAAGCTCGGCCGATTTCAGGTTGTTCTGGGCTTGATCCAGGGCCACCCGGTAATCGGTATCGTTCTGGACCGCCAGAACGTCGCCTTTTTGCACCAGATCGCCTTCTTTGGCGTTCAGTTTCTTCAGGATGTCTTTCGTTTTGTAAAACAGGTCTGCCTCCCGCAGTGGATTGACGGTTCCGGTGGCCTGGATCGAATCGACGATTCGGCCCTGGGTCACTGGCATTGTCAGGTACTCGGACTCTTTTGGGGTGACCTGTTGGTAGATCAAATAGGCTGCGGTGAGTACAGCCAGACCGATCGCCGCGATCGCCGCCTTGCCCCATCGCCCCTGCCAAAAGGCGTTTTTATTGCCTGCCTGGAGCAGTTCGGCATCCAATTCCGACATAGTTTAACCCTCCTTCATGCATTACGAGCTGTCGATGATAGAATCCAATGAAGCAGTGCCTTGGTCTACGAACGTTCGAATTTCACAGCATCCGGCAAGGTAAAATAAATGGCTGTCATCTGTCCGGGCTCGCTTTCCGCCCAGATCTGACCACCGTGCGCCGTGACATAGCTTTTAGTAATTGTAAGACCCAGCCCGGTTCCGTACTGATGGCCCTGGGCTTCCTGGTCCGATTTGTAAAACCGTTCGAAGATCCGGTCCAGATCCTTGGTGTCAATTCCGTTTCCACTATTGCGCACAGCGCAAAGGAGCCCGGATTCCTTCCGAATGAGCTCCATGACGATCCTGCCGTCCGGACCGGCATGCTTCATGGCGTTCGTCAGCAAATTCATCAGGATTTGGGTCAGCCGGTGGGGATCGGCGTAAACGCTTTCCACGCCTGGGCCGATTACGACCTGAAAGTCCAGGCCGTCCTGTTCCATCATGAGCCGCAGCGGCAGAATGGTTTCGGTGATGGTTTCGACCGGCAGCTCTTCCCGGTTCAGCTTCAAGCCGCCGCTTTCCGCCAGACTCAGGGATTCAAAATCCTTGACCAGCCGGTTCAGACGGATAATCTCGTCGACCATGCCGCTGACGACTTCATCGGTTGCTGGAATCCGGCCGCTCTGGATCGCTTCAAGTTCGCCGCGCAGAATCGCGAGCGGGGTTCTGATTTCATGGGCGATATTGGCCATAAAGGTACGGCGGTTTTCTTCGTTGTCCTGTAAGCGCTGGGCCATGGTGTTAAACTCACTGCCGAGCTTTATCAGTTCACGGTCGCCATGCGGTGTGACTCTGGTTTCCAGGTTGCCCCGGGCCAGTTCGTGAATGCCTTCGGTCAGGTCAGTAATCGGCGCAACCAGCCTGCGGGCCAGGAAGACCCCCAAAAGCAAAGCTGCCAATGCCGCGACAATAGTGCTGACCAGTATTTGCAGCCGGATTTGGTTCAGGAATCCGTGCTCATTGTCCTGGTCCCGGTAGGGTGAGGGATGGCCGATATAGACGTGACCGATTACGGTTCCGTCCTCAAGTTTCACGGGATAACCGGTTAGCGCCGAACGGCCCGAGCCCCATACACCGCCTAGATGCCGCCCGGTTGAATCGGCGACAATTCGGTCCTGCACGTCAGTTACAATGACCTGATAAGACATTCGATCCCTGCCAGGAGGACGTTTGCCGGGCTGATCAGGCCGTCTTTCGGCATTGCTCGGCTTGGGCGGTTCCATGGGCCAAATCCCGGGGTCCACGCTGCGATAGATCTGATTCAGCCCGTCCAGGGAACCGTGTTCCCGATAGTAACTGACCGCCTGTTCGGCCAATTTGCCAGCGATTTTCTGGTCGGTCGACGCAATGAACTCACCAAACCGGGCTTTATTTATGTAGATGTTCAAACCGCCTGAAATCATGGCGGTCGCGATCGCCACAACGATGATGATTAATCCGATTTGACCGGTAATGCCCAACCTACGCATGGGAATCTCCTTCAAACATTAGACGGTAGCCGATGCCGTAAACGGTCCGGACCGCCAAACCAGTTTCTGGCACGGATTCCAGCTTGCGCCGGATGCGGTTGATATGGGTGTCGATGGTGCGTTCATACCCTTCGTACACGTCGTCATACAGGTATTCCAGGATTTGAAGCCGGGAATAGACCACACCGGGCCGCTCGGACAGCATAGCCAGAATCTTATACTCGGTCGCGGTTAGGTCGATTTTCTTCCCATGGACCTCAGCTTCATGCTGTAGCAGGTTCAAACGCAAGCCGCCGACTGTGCGCCAGGATGGTTCTTCGCGGCCGGATACCCGGCGCAGAACCGCATGAATGCGGGCGACCACCTCGCGGGACGAGAACGGCTTGGTGATATAATCATCAGCGCCAAGCTCCAGGCCGATCAGTTTATCCACTTCGTCCGACCGGGCAGTCAACAGAATGACTGGCGTACTGGCTTTGGTTCGGATCGATTTCATGACCTCCAGACCGGAAAAACCGGGCAGCATAATATCCAAGAGCACCAAATCAGGATGGCTTTTCTCCCAGATTTGCAGCGCTTCCTGGCCGGTCCCGGCCTCAAGCACCTGAAATCCTTCTGATTCCAGATGCGCTTTCAAGAGCTTGCGGATTTGGTTTTCGTCCTCGACGATCAAGATTGCCGCATTCATGGTGTCCCTCGTTTTCATTCAGCGGATCGGTTTCGCTTTTAAAGACCGACTGGCTCTATTCTACCATTGGACTTGCCAGGGCGGCACACCCTGGGGCGGGGTGTGCCGCCGCTTACGGCAAGGGGGAGAAAAATCCCCAGTAGGGATGGAATGTCTAGTTGGCAGGCTTAGGCGGTCCGAGCGGGCCTTGTTTGATCATCCGGTCATACTGGTCCTGTGTGATCTTCCCGTCTTTGAGCAGTTGATCCAATTTGGCCTTACGATCAGCTTCGGCCGGCGGCTTGCGGTCGCCGGGCTGCATGCCTTCCCCAGGCTTGGCTGCCAGCATTTTGTCATACTGTGCCTGGGTAATCTTGCCGTCTTTGAGCAGCTGGTCCAGTCGGGCTTTCCGCTCGGCTTCGGTCGGCGGCTTGCGGTCGCCCGGTTTTGCGTTCAGCATTTTGTCATACTGTGCCTGGGTTATCTTGCCGTCTTTCAGCATTTTGTCCAGTTCGGCTTTTCGGGCGGCTGGATCTTTTCCCACAAGTGGCTGGCCGTTTCCCCGCGGTTTCTGTTTCGCATCTGACTTTTGCTGGGTGGCGGCGGCCCTTTTCTTCTTTGCCGCAGTCTTTTTCTGGGTCACTTTCGCCTTTGGCTTCATGTTTCCGGTGCCATTTGAATCAGCCCCGAATGCGGGCAGTGATCCGCCCAAAAGCAGTCCGCCGATGACAGTTACGGCGATCAAAGGTTTGACAAAAAGCGTCATGTTTTATAATCCTCCTCAAACAGAAATTCATTGTGAATCCAGCTTAGCCAAGAAATGTGAAACAGATATCAACGGAATCTGAAGATTTTGTGACAATCAGGACAGCCCGGTTGAAAACAAGGGGGTATAGGCTGGGAACGAATCGTACACAATAAATTGAAACAATTGCAAGGAGCCTGCCATTATGTCAAAAGTTGTGAAGTGCATGTGTGAAGAATGCCACTACAATCAGAAATTCGAATGCCAAGCGGACGGGATCGAAGTTCGTTCTTCTGGAGATAACCGGGTGGAAAACTCGGAAGGAACCTGCTGCAACACCTTCATGCATCAGACCAAAGGTGATAAAAGCATTTTCTAGCCATTTGGATTCCATGAAAAAGCAAAGGCAGAACGTTTTGCGCGTTCTGCCTTTGCTTTTTTCGTGAACAAACCGGGGCCTACTCGAACGGGAAACGATACCCCAGCTTCAATTCGTTGCGGATCGCGATCATGTCGCGCTGGAGCGGGGCGTTGACCGGAACGCCTTTGTCCTTCCGGTATTCCCAGGCCATATACTCCTTTTCGCCGGCAGTGTAAATCCGGTCGGCGCCGGGCGCTTTCTCGGATGCGCGTAAAGCCCGCAAAATATCGCCGGTCGATTTTTTGAATTCGTTTAACGAAGTAAAAGCTTCGATATCGATGGCAACAAAGAAATGGCCGAGCCGATAAGGCTGGGCTTTGCCTTCCGGACTGAAGCCGGTCAGCGCTTTCAGGAATGCGCCGCCCTGCAGTGCCGCGGAAAGAATCTCGACCACGGTGGCATAGCCGTAACCTTTGAACCCGGCGTGGTCTTCACCAATACCGCCGAGCGGGGTCAGTGCGGCTTCGCCCGAAACCAGGTCTTTTAAGATCTGATGGGTGTCGGTCCGGTCGCGGCCCTGACGGTCAATAACCCAGCCGGCCGGGAGTTCCTTGTTCAGGCGGTCATAAACCTCGATTTTTCCGCGCTGCGAAACCGAGGTCGCACAGTCGAGCAGAAACGGGAACGGTTCGTCGGTGGGAATCCCGAAACTCATCGGATTGGTGCCAAGCATGTTTTCCACCCCAAAGGTGGGAGCGATCGACGGCCGGGCATTGGTGCCGGTAAGCCCGATCATGCCCGCCTGGGCGCCCATCAGGCAGTAGTAGCCTGCAATGCCGTAATGGGTTGAGTTGCGGACCGCCACCATGCCCATCCCAAATTTTTTGGCTTTTTCAATGGCCAGATTCATGGCCGTAACCCCGATGACATGGCCCATTCCGTTATTGCCATCCAGCACCGCGGTGGTCGGGCCTTCTTTCACAACGTCAATTTTGGTGACCGGGCTCATGATGCCGAGTTTGATTCGATCATAGTAAATCGGTTTCAGCCGGCCGATGCCATGGGAGTCGATGCCCAGTTTGTCGGCTTCGATCAGGACGTCCGCGCAGACCTTCGCATCCGCTTCGGGAACGCCGACTCCTTTCAGGGCTTCCGCCATAAAGGTATGCATGAAATCAAAGGGCATCCATACTGCATCTTCGTACATGGTTGACTCGCTCCTTCATTTTTCTTTCGGATTCAATAATTAAGTTACCATTCATCACCCGATTGAACAAATCCATAGAGGACCCATTTCCGACCAGATACCCGCGAGAGAAGGGAAAAAACGGAAAGACGGGTCGGATTTGACCCGTCTGTACAAAATGCGCCAGGAGCATTTTTAGTGGTTTGGTTGAGGATTGGGCAGTGTGATCGGCAAAGCGACGGGGTTCCCGGGCGTATGATCCGTAATGCGTACTAAATGGCCGCTGTTGCGCAGGAATTCGACGGTATACACGTGTCCTTCCTGCAGTAAATTGTAGTCGGAATACAGCGCGAATTGAGTTCGCTTGATGGTGAAATCCTTGTGGTTATTGCGGTCGCCATAATCCATCTGAACGCCTGTGGCGGGGCCGCTGACCTGTTCGAAACGATGGGCCCGCGCATTCGGAATATCCACAAAATAGGGGATAAAGAAATAGATGAAAAGGGCCATGCAGGGAACCAATCCGCCGAATTCCGGAATTTTGATCCGGAACAGACGCTGAACCGGGCGGAAAAAGGTTTCGATCAGCAGGAATAGAAACATGGCGATAATGCCATTGATGACCTGCCAATAGGCGTCGATTCCGACCCGATGCGGAGCGAGGAAACTGCAAATCACGAAAGCCACGAAAATCGAGGCATAGACCAGGACCAATCCGAAATGGCGAAGCCGCTGGGGCCAGGACGACGCGGGCGGCTGGGGTACGGTCACCGGGAGGGGTTCCGCTTCCGGTGGAAGAGCGGCTTCAGATTCGTCCGGATTCGCCGCCTTTCTGCGAGCATCCCGGATTCGCCACCAGATTGCTTGCGCCCCCAAACCGATCACCAGTAAAAGCCACAGAAATCCTACCCATTTATCTGTCAAAGGTTGCGGAGAAATAATTACCACCCTCATCGATAGAAATGATCGCTTTTTTCGCGGACTTTCGTTTGGATTCGAGGATGGATTCTGGTTTTCCTGCTTTTCGGGACCGTCTGGCTCGCCATGAGACGTGCCGCGAGAAGGATGATAAACGATCTAACGATGGTTTTTTCATGTCGGAGCAGGCACCGGCTTTGTCATGCCCTGGATAAAAAAAGGCAGGGATTCGCGAATCTGCGGCGAATTTAGACAATGATTGCATATTAGGCCGCACGTTCCTGGGACATGGCTTATTCCCCGCTCTGAGACGCAAGGGGACTGAAACGCTGTCCGCCTTTTTCTTTAGGAGGTTGAAGCATGAATCGCAACAAGAAAGCCGGCAACCTGACCCGCCAATATTTCCTCTTTAGCTTGACGCTCTGCACGCTGGGGGCCTCCTTTTTCGGATTCAGTTTCGCTTTCTTTTTCGGCGGTGGAGCCCATTCAGACATTCTGTTAGGAACCGCAATCGGGGCTGTGGGCGGCTTTTTGGTTGGCTCAGCGGCAGCGATTTCGGTATTCCAGCGATTTATCAAACCGCTGGAAGCCCTGGCCCGCTGGTTCGGCCGGGTCGCGGCCGGGGATACCCGTGAAAGTCTGCGGGATCTTCACTTTGGCCCATTGGATTTCCTGAGACAGGGATTTGAATACATGCGATTTGCCGTCAACCGCCTGGTTACGGCAGTGATCAAAACCAGCCGGGCGGTGGATGAGGCGACCGCCAACCTGACTGCCCAGGCCGAATTGACGGCCGGGCGGGTCAACTTGATCGCCGAGGACGCGGCCAGTGTGGCCGAAGGCATTGGCAGCCAGGCTGGCGCCATGGGCGAAATGATCGACGGGGTTGAAAAGGTCGCGGCCCGGATTCGGGAAACAGCCCAGCACAGCGAACGAATCGAAAGCATGATCCGGGAAGTGGAAGAAATGCTGGGCAGGGCCGGCACTTCGCTGGAGGAACAGCGTGAAAGAGCAGCCGGCAACCGGACCGCGATGGACAAGATCAGTCATGACGTGGCCGGTCTGGAGACGGTGTCCCACAAGATCGGCGAGATTATGCACACCATCACGGGAATTGCGGAACAAACCAATCTATTGGCATTGAGTGCCTCCATCGAAGCTGCCCGGGTCGGGGAAGCCGGGCGGGGGTTCCAGGTCGTTGCTCAGGAGGTCCGGCTGCTGGCCGAACAATCCTCTGAAGCCGCTGAACGGATCGGCTCACTGGTCCAGGACATGCAGACCAGTATTGAATCCGTTACCCAGGAAACCGCGGATACCCGGGGAACCGTTACCGACCAGGAACAGGCGATTGCGGAAAACGATCAGGCGATACGCCATATTCACGAAAGCCTGGATCAGATTTTGCGCGAGGTGGCGACCTTTGGACGGCAGGGTGAAGTGATCCTGGTCAGCATCGGCCAGGTGAATCAGACCGTCGAACAGACCGGTGATCTGGTGGAGAATACGGTAACCAACGCCCGTGCCATCGCTGGTGCGGCTGGCGAGCAGGTTTCCCGGGCGTCTTATTTTACGGAAACAGCCGGCCGGCTGCGGCAGGTGGTCAGCCAGTTGAGTCAATCCTGCGTCCACTTTCAACTGGATATGGATCGAAGCCGGGGATCAGTCACCGCGCCCAACATTAACCCATCGATTCTTTCCCGGGCGATCCGGCGCTACCAGACGACCGGGATCGGCATCGGGCTGATCGGCGGTTTTGTGCTGGCCCCGGTGCTGGAATACGGATCTGGCGCTCACGGCGTGGGTCATCTGCTGATCGCTATGGGATTCGCCGGCGCGGCCGGTCTGACCTGCGGCTTTATTTCAACTTCACTCAATAAAAAACGGTATTTCTACCCGGCCTACACCCTGGTTGGGTATGCCAACGGGGTGGCCGACGGGGATTTGACGATAGACCGGTGGCGGGAACAACACCTTGGCGCGCTTGATGGCATCGGCGAAGGGCTCGACCAGGTGGTGCGCGCGATCCGGATGGTCGGCGAGGCGGTCTGGGACAGTGAAGCATTTATCACGCCGTTTTCCGAAGAAACCAATTCGATTACAGCGCTGGGGGCCGAAGCCGCCCGGGATATGAACCGCCGGATGGCTCTGGTGGCGGAAGGCTCGGGCAGTCTGGCCCGGATTATCACTGACGCTTCGCATGAGGTTGAACAGATGACCGGGACCGTGCGAACCTTGACCCAAAGCGTGACCCAGGTTTCCGACTTTTCGGCAGTGGCACAGGAGGTCGTAAACCGGGGACTGGACGGTTCTGAACGGCAATTGAACAAGGTTGAGGAAAGCACCAAGTCCGTTGGGCGCATGGCGGAGGCGGTCGGCGACCTGGAACAAAAATCGGTGATGATCGGCGAAATTGTTAAGGTCATCACCGAGATCGCCAGTCAAACCAACCTGCTAGCCTTAAACGCCGCCATTGAAGCCGCCCGGGCGGGCGAGCAGGGACAGGGATTTGCCGTGGTCGCGGAAGAAGTTCGTAAACTGGCGGACCAGACCGCGAGCGCGGTTCAGGAGATTTATCACCTGATTACTGAGATTCAGTCCGGGACGGCTGAAGCGGTCACTGATATGAATACCGTGCAGACGGTGCTGCGGGGCCAGACGGCCGCAGTAGGGGACGTCCACGGGATATTGGAGAGGGTCAGCGAACAAATGGTTCCGATTCGGACCTACACCCAACAGATTGCTGATGGCGCCGGCCTGGTCCTGGCAGCCGCCGAAGAAATCGGACGCAAGAGTGAGGTTCTGTCCGGAGCGGGCGAGCAAACCGCGGCCCTGGCGGTTCGGGTGCTTGAAAACTTAAAGGAAAACGAGACCGACATGGCCCAGCTCAACGAAGTGGCCCAGATGTTTGCCGGAGCAGCCACCCTGCTGGGAAGGATGATCGGCGGACTGAAGGTGAAATAAAGAAATGGTCCCCCGCCCCCTTTTCATGTAGTGCAGATTGTGCACGTCTAGTAGAATTTGGACAAAGCAGATCATAGAAGTAAATATGAAGGAGGGAGTTACAAATGAGAAAAGCAGCTGGTTTCATGGTAATCATGGTGTTGATCCTTGGCATTGCAGGATGCAGCGGCGCGAGCAAGGCGCCGGCCGGTTCCGCTGGCGGCGGCGCACCGGCGGCATCCTCGGAATCCGGAAAGAACCCTTTGGCCGAATTGGCCGCGAAAGCAACCGGTGTTGACGGCATGGCATTTGATCTGGTGATGACTTCCCAATCCATTGGCACAAAAACCATGAAGGGTTATGTCAGCGGAAAAGCGACCCGAATGGAGATGGAGACGGCCGGGCAAAAGGTGATCATGATCCGGCAGGCCAATGGCGATTTTTATTCCTACATGCCCAGTGTCAACATGGCGATCAAGATGAAGCCGACCGGCAGCGCAGAGACGCCGGCCGATTGGGCGGAAAAGTACAATGAACCGAAATACACGGTCAAGGAAACCGGCAGTGAGACGATTGACGGCATATCATGCGAGGGATACCAGATTCTAACGGGCGGTCAGGAAGAAAGCAAAATGTGGGTCCGCGAAGACAATGGCATTCCGATGAAGGTGGAGGTTGCGCAGGCCGGGGACAAGATCGTGGTGATGTATAAGAACATGCGCTTCGGTGCCCAGCCGGTGTCGTTGTTCGAGCTTCCGGCCGGGGTCAAAATCACCGAACAGTGAAGCTTGGGACGCCAACGGTATCATTTCGACGAAAACAGCAGTGACGCAGAAAGAAGGAGCTGGTCTTCATTTGACCGGCTCCTTCTTTCTGCGCCCGAAGGGGCGCATGGCAGGCGGAGAAAACAGAAACAAGGGGCGGCTTGACGAAACGAGAACCGGCCGCCGAATTTGTTCTGTACAGAACAGGTTGCGCCGATTATAATAGTTCAGTGCAGAACGTTCTATGCAGAACGATTAGGAATATCATTGGAATGACCGGGAGGTTATGTGCCGTGCCATATCAACAAGAACGGATGATCGAACTGCTTCGGGATGTGAACCGGGGCCTGGGTAAAGTGGTGAAAGAAGTGGTTGTATCGCATGACATTCCGCTTGGGGTTATGGTAGCGGCCCGAGAAATTTCTGCCGATCCGGGTATTACGGTCAGTGAGCTTTCGCGCCGTACGGGGATGGCGAAATCCCACATCTCGAACATCATTCGGGCCCTGGAAATGCGCGGTTGGGTGGAAAAGCGCCCGGACCCGGATGATCAGCGGCTCTTGCACCTTGATCTGACCCCAGCCGCAATCCAGCAGCTTCGATTGGTCCGCAGTCATATCCGTGCCCGGCTGACCGCATTGGTTGAAGGTATACCGGCGCAAAAAGCAGCCGACATGATGGCCGGACTGGAAGAACTCCAATCGGTCTTAAAGAACGATTCGGCGCGAAAAATAGAATCCGGGCCGGATCAATCCAAACCGTGACCACCGCGCGGAACGGTGTTGCAGGGGCGTTTTTTCAACCGTCCTGAATCCGATTTAAATGAGAAAGGAGCAAGGTCCATGCTGAAACTATACCGACATATGAAGCCTTTTTCCCGCTCGCTGACGCTCGTGATGCTGCTGGTGCTGCTCCAGACCTTGTCCGACTTGTATCTTCCAACCCTGATGTCCGATCTGGTGGATCTGGGCATTGCCCGCGGCAA
The DNA here is from genome assembly GCA_050258755.1 of Solirubrobacterales bacterium. GTDB lineage: Bacteria > Bacillota > Syntrophomonadia > Syntrophomonadales > DTU052 > JBLMZI01. Next base: position 161,967 of record JBLMZI010000003.1, read on the forward strand.
TATCAGCTATATCGTGCACACTGGCGCATGGATGCTGGTAATCGCGTTTGGCGGTATGCTCTGTTCCATCCTGGTGAGCTTTCTGGCAGCGCGAAACGCAACCGGCTTTGGCCGTCTGCTTCGGGAAAAAGTCTTTACCAGCGTGGAAAGCTTTTCCCTGCACGAGTTTGACAAAATGGGCACAGCAACCCTGATCACCCGGACCACGAACGATATTAATCAGATACAGACGCTGACGTTTATGATGCAGCGAATGATGCTGATGGCCCCGGTCATGTGCATCGGCGGCATCTTTATGGCGGTTTCAAAAGATCGGGCGCTGTCGTTGGTGTTCATCGTTTCTGTGCCGCTTTTGGCCGGCGCCATCGGCCTGGTGATGGGCCGGGCCATCCCGCTTTTCCGGCTGATGCAGCAAAAGATCGACCGGATCAATCTGGTTCTGAGGGAAAGCCTGACCGGGATGCGGGTCATCCGGGCATTTAACCGGACCGACTTTGAAACCGAACGGTTTAACGAAGCAAACCGCGATCTGACGGCGAATGCGGTCCGGGTAAATCAGATTATGGCGACCCTGATGCCGGCCATGATGCTGGTGCTGAACTTTACGATTATTGCGATCATCTGGTTTGGCGCGGTTCGAATTGATCTCGGGGAGATGCAGGTCGGGTCCTTGATGGCGTTTATTCAATATTCGTTTCAGATCATGATTTCGATGATGATCTTTTCCATGATGTTTGTCATGGTCCCGCGGGCATCGGCCGCGGCTGAACGGATCAACGAAGTCCTGGATACGGTGGCCGAAATCAAAGACCCGGATCAATCCCTTCCGGATGGCAAGTCCGAAGGAAATCTTGAATTTGAGCACGTGACCTTCAGCTTTCCGGGTGCTGAGGAACCGGCGCTAATCGATATTACTTTCCGGGCCCATCCCGGACAGGTCACTGCCATTATCGGCGGCACCGGTTCCGGGAAAACCGCACTCATCAGCCTAATCCCGCGATTTTACGATATCGATCAAGGGCACATCCGGATCGACGGCCGCGACGTGCGGGACATGACGCAGGGTGAACTGCGCGGAAAAATCGGGTTTGTGCCGCAGAAAGCAGTCCTTTTTACCGGCACGGTGGCCGATAACATCCGGTTCGGCAAACCGGACGCGACCGACCAGGAGGTGATTCGTGCGGCTCAAATCGCTCAGGCGGACGAATTCATCAGCGGAATGAAGGAAGGCTACCAGTCGGTGATTCAACAGGGCGGCACCAATGTATCCGGGGGGCAGAAACAGCGGCTTTCGATGGCCCGGGCGCTGGTGCGGCGGCCTGAAATCTATATTTTTGACGACAGTTTTTCCGCGCTCGACTTCAAGACCGACGCCCGGCTGCGGGCCGCCTTGAAAAAGGAGACCGCGGGCTCGACGGTACTCATCGTCGCCCAGCGGGTGGCCACGGTCATGGACGCCGACCGGATTATCGTACTGGATGAGGGGAGAATCACGGCCATCGGCAGCCATCGGCAGCTGATGGAAACCTGCGGGGTGTACCGTGAAATCGTCTTCTCCCAGCTTTCCGAGGAGGAGTTGGCATGAACGAAAGAGAGAAAATGCAAGCGGCGCAGGCCTCAAAGCGGGGTATGTTTTCGCACGGGGGCCCGATGGGACCCATGGGCCGACCGGCGGAAAAGGCGAAGGATTTCAAAGGTACGTTCTACCGGCTGCTCGGCTATCTGAAGCCGCGCTGGTTCCGAATGCTTTCGGTGCTGGTCCTGGCAGTCCTAAGTACGGTGTTTTCGATCTGGAGTCCGAAGATTATGGGGAAAGCGACCACACGGCTTTTTATGGATTTTCAGATGATTCAGCGTCATGTTCCAGGGGCCCATATTGAATACGACTACGTGCTTCGAATCCTGTTTACTCTGGCGGCCTTATATATCGCAAGCGCCTTTTTCATGTACCTGCAGGGGCTGATCATGGCCGGTGTGGCGCAGCTGACGGTGTTTGATATGCGGCGGGATGTCTCCCGCAAACTGAACCGGCTCCCGCTGAAATATTTTGATTCCCGGCCGCATGGCGAAATCCTGAGCCGGGTTAGCAATGACATCGATAATATCGCCTCAACCCTGCAGCAGAGCCTGACCCAGCTGATCACCTCGGTGGTGACCCTGGTCGGGGTGCTGATTATGATGCTGACCATCAGCCACTGGCTGACCCTGATTTATCTGCTGATTCTGCCGTTGTCCGGCTTCATCACAGGGGGGGCAGCCAAACGGTCGCAGAAATTTTTCGCGGAACAGCAGAAATCGCTGGGCGAATTGAACGGGCATGTGGAGGAAATGTATACCGGGCACCAGGTGGTCAAGGCTTTCGGCCGTGAACCGGCGTCAATCGAGATCTTCAGCCGTATTAATGAACGGCTGTACGATGCCGGTTGGAAAGCACAGTTTGTTTCCGGCATCATTATGCCGCTGCTGCAATTTGTCAACAATATCGGCTATGTCGCGGTATGCGTGCTCGGGGGTGTATTTGTTACCCGAGGGACCATCCCAATCGGTGATTTGCAGGCGTTTATCTCTTATTCCAGACAGTTCACCCAGCCGATCGTCCAGACCGCTAACATCATCAATATCGTTCAATCAACCATCGCATCGGCCGAGCGGGTATTCGAAGTCCTGGACGAACCCGAGGAAGTTGGGGAGAAAGCGGATGCCGAACCCCTGGCCGAGGTGCGCGGCGATGTCCGTTTCGAAGACGTACATTTCCGGTATAAGCCGGAAACGCCGCTGATTCAGGACATGGATATCGATGTGAAGGCTGGCGATACCATCGCGATTGTGGGTCCGACCGGGGCCGGCAAGACGACCCTGGTCAATCTGCTGATGCGGTTTTATGAAATCGACTATGGCCGGATTACGGTTGACGGGGTGGATATCCGGGATCTGAAACGCGGGGATCTGCGCAGCCTGTTTGGGATGGTGCTGCAGGACACCTGGCTGTTCAACGGGACCATCCGCGACAACATCGCTTATGGGAAAGAAGGCGCTTCGGACAGCGAAGTGACTGCGGCGGCGAAGGCGGCCCATGCGGATCATTTTATCCGGACCTTGCCGGACGGCTACCAGACGGTGCTGAACGAGGAGGCCACCAATCTGTCCCAGGGACAGAAACAGCTGCTGACCATTGCGCGAGCAATTTTGGCCGATCCGGCGGTGCTCATTCTCGATGAAGCGACCAGCAGTGTCGACACCCGTACCGAAGCCTACATCCAGAAGGGGATGCTGGCCCTGATGCGTAAACGAACCAGTTTTGTGATTGCGCATCGGCTTTCCACCATCAAAGAGGCTGATCTGATCCTGGTCATGAACGAAGGGCGCATGGTCGAAAAGGGAACCCATGCCGAGCTCCTGGCCAGGAAGGGCTTCTATGCGGAACTGTACAACAGCCAGTTTCTCGGGGCGGATCTGGAGCAGGCCGCCGGTTAGCCGCGCTGCTCCGGATTAAGGTGACGTATTTGGTTTCGCCGAGAAAACGAATAAAAGCCCCTTTTCGCGTCTATCGGGAAAGGGGCTTTTTTGTTTCTGGTGCAACGGTCTACAATGGAAATAGAACAGAAAACTTTGACAATTCCATTTCGCGCAAAGCACATTCATCATTGATCAACTACCGGACATAATAGGAGACCGGGAGCTGCCGCAAAACCGCGCAACCGGACGCGCACACTGCTGAAGCCGCGGTTTGAGATATAGACTTCCGGTATTACAAATGTAATAATACAATTACATACAGCTATGCTGGCGAAGGAGTGGTTCGGATGTTTGATTATTTGATGAGCCGGGAACAGCTCGCCTTGCGTGACGAAGCCCGGGAAATGGCCAAATGGGTGCCGAGGGATTACATCCTCGATATGGATGCGGACAAAATCAAATTCCCGAAAGCGTTTCTGCAGGAATGCGGAAAGCGGAATCTCTTAGGGATCCGGCTGCCGAAAAAATACGGCGGGCGGGGCCTGGGCTGGGTTGAGGACGGGATTGTCGCTGAGGAGGTTTGCGTCCCCGGCTACATCTTCGGCTGTACCTGGGGGGTTGGCGCGGATATCGTCTGTGAGGCGATCTGCAACTTCGGGACCGAGGAAATGAAGCAGAAGTACGTGGTGCCCCTCCTAAAGGGTGAAAGTTTTGCCGCCGAATGCCTGACTGAGCCGCGCGGCGGCTCCGACTTCTTCGGCGCGACCACCACTGCCCGGGATGACGGGGACTCATTTATTTTAAACGGTGAGAAACGGTTTATTGTCGGGGGCGAAGGGGCTGATTTTTTCCTGGTTTATGCCAAGACCGACCCTGCTGGACCGCCGAACAAATCCATGACCTGCTTGATCGTGGACCGGTGCGAAGGTGTTAAAACCAATTACCTGTATGGCTTGATGGGATGCCGCGGCGGCGGCACCGCCCGCCTGGTTTTCCAGGATGTACGGGTTCCCAAGCGCAATGTGCTCGGGCAAATCAACGGCGCGACCGATATTTTCTATCCGATGATGATTCCGGAACGGCTTGGAACCGCGGCCATGACCATCGGCGCAGCGCGTCCGGCCCTTGAAATTGCCACGGACTACACCGCCCGCCGGAAGGCGTTCGGAACCAAGATCAAAAACTTCGAAGGGGTCAGTTTCAAGGTGGCTGAAGCGGTTACCAAGCTTGACGCCTGCCGCAGCATGATTTATTGCACCGCGCGGGCGATTGATGCCGGCGTTCATCCGAACCGGGCCCGCCGTATGGTTTCTGAGGCGAAAAAATTCGTCACCGAAGGGTGCTGGGATGTTGTGAACCTCAGCATGCAGGTGATGGGCGGCATCGGCTACACGGATGTTTTCCCGATCGAAAAAATTCTGCGTGACCTGCGGCTCTCAATGATCTGGACCGGAACGAATGAGATCATGAGCTTGATCACCGCGCTGGAGTGGTACAAAGAGCGGGAAATTGAGAAGAAAGCCAGCAACAAGCGGGACGCCGAGTTCGACTGTGTCAACGCGTTCGCCGAAGGGGAAAAGATTTACGAGTAAGGGAGGGAACGGGCGCCAGGCTTCCTAGGTCCGCCCACTCCGAACAGAATCAGCGCCTGAAGAAGCCTGACCCCGGTGGAATGTTTGCTGAAGCTTATCGACAGAAATTAATGAGTTCGGAAGCCGCCGCCGGTTTGATTCGAAGCGGGGACGGCGTGATTGTCCCGCTGGCGAATGGTCAGCCGCCGGCTTTGATCAATGCCCTGGCGAAACGGATTCTCGCTGACGAAGTCCAGGACGTCAATTACATCAGCGCGCTTGATGTGCGCTTTCTGGACATACATAATCAGGAGGCCTGCGGCAAGGCCGAGATGGAGACCTTGTATGCCGGCCCGATTTCCCGGTATTTCGTCCAGCAAGGTCAGTTTGCCTACACCCCGCACCGGCTCTGGGAAGGACCGGATATCGCGGGAAATTGCCGGGATGCGTCCGTCTACATGATGACCGTCTCGCCGATGGATAAAAACGGATTTTTCAGCACCGGAACCAACCCGGATTATATCTGGGGAATGACCCGGGAGTCAATGAAACACCGGGAATGCCGGATCCTTCTGGAGGTGAACCGGCACATGCCGCGGACCTGCGGCAATAATCAGTTCCACATCTCAGAGGTGACGGCGGTGGTCGAAGCCGATACGCCGCTGGTCTGCCTGCCCGATATCCCGGTGACCGCCGAGGATGAGGCCATCGGCCGGTATATTGCGGAACAGGTGCCGGACGGCGCCTGCCTCCAGCTCGGTATCGGGGGGATTCCAAACGCGGTGGCTCGCTTCCTGGAAGACAAGCGGGATCTGGGCATTCATTCCGAGATGCTCTGCGACAGCATGCTCGACCTGTTCCGCAAAGGGGTAATCACCTGCCGGCAGAAGAGTTTCAACCCGTATAAATGGATCGGCAGTTTTGTGCTCGGCTCGCAGGAACTGTACGATTTCGTGGCTGACAATCTGCTGATCGAGATGCACAGCTCGAAATACGTCAATGACCCGTATTGTATCGGATTGAATGACAATATGATCGCGATCAATTCCACGCTGGAGGTCGATTTGACCGGACAGTGCGCTTCGGAGGCAATTGGTACGCAGCAGTATTCGGGAACCGGCGGTCAGGTCGATTTTGTGGAAGGCGCCTGGCGGTCCAATGGCGGGAAGGCGTTTCTGGCCCTGTACGCCACGTATACCGACAAGGAGGGCCGGCTTCATTCCAAGATTAAGCCGACCTTAAGCCCGGGATCGATGGTGACGACCACCCGGAACGATGTGCAGTATGTGGTGACGGAATTCGGGATTGCCTATCTAAAGGGGCAGAACATGCGGCGCCGGATTGAAGAACTGATCCGGATCGCGCATCCCGACTTCCGGGACGAACTCCGGTTCGAGGCGAAAAAGCTGAGATATTTGCCATAGTATACGGACGTGAAAGGGCTTTCCGCGGAAAGCCCTTTTTTATTGTCCCGGTTGATCTGCCTGGGCCGAGGACACCGGCAGGCTGAAAAGGAAGGAGCTGCCCTGGCCAATTTCGCTTTCGACCCAGATGCGGCCGCCGTGGGCTTCCACGATCAGCTTGCAGATCGGAAGACCGAGGCCGGTTCCCCGCGGCCGATCAGTCAGGGTATCCCCGACCTGCTTGAATTTCTTGAATACCTGAGGCTGGTCCTCCGGGGCGATGCCGGTGCCGGTATCAATGACGCTGAAAACGACCTGTTCGTTTTGCAGGGCTGCCCGGCAGGTAATGGTCCCTTGATCGGTAAACTTCACCGCGTTGGAAATGAGATTAATCATCACCTGAATCAGGCGGTCCCGGTCCCCGCGAACCAACGGAAGATTCGGTTCGATTTCCTCGACCATCCGGAGCTCTTTCTGCTCCAGCAGCCCCTGGGTCGCAATACTGGCGCGCTCAATAATATTGGCGGCAGCGAGGTCTTCCATCCGGTATTCCACCCCGCCGGCTTCAATCTTGGTCAGATCCAGCACGTCGTTTAACAGGTCGGTCAGCCGTTTGCCTTCCGCGAGAATAATGTCCAGATTCCGATGTACCTTGCGCCTGGCCCGATCGACCGCGGGATCGCCGGGCGGTACCAGCGGCAGCAGAATATCCTCCAGCTGCTTTTGGGTCAAATCGGCAAAGCCGAGCACCGAAGTCAGCGGTGTTCTGATTTCATGGGAGACAATGGATAGGAAATCGGTTTTGGCCCGGTCGATATCCTTCAACTGCTTGTTCGCCAGCTCCAGCTCGACGGTCCTTTTATGAATCAGGCCTTCCAGGTGATTGGTCATGTTTTCAACGGTTGCGAATGCTTTCGTAAATCGGGCGGCCAGCACAAAGGCCTGGGAGAGAATAAAGAAAAACACGCCGAAGTCGAGCAGGTACATGGGTGACCAGACCGGCGGCTGGAAGAGTGAATTCGAAATCAGCGCGTCATTGACGGCGGTCAGCAGTAAAAACAGGCTTCCGCAGAGGAAGATGGCGGCGCCTCTGCGGCGGTGGTAGATTGCCCTGGGCAGAACCACGATCATGATGTAGCCCAGGCCGCCGCCAATAGCGACGAGCTGAAACGACCGAATGAAGAAGGTGTAAATCAGCGGTGGAAACAAGAGCACGGTGGCAATGTAAAACCCGGTTACGATCCACCAGAAGATGACGACTCTGCGGGAATACTCGCGCTGATACAGATCATGGACAAAGGTATTCAGCAGGGCGAAAGCCAGGTAGAGCGGGATGTACTGCAGGGCAAACAGCGCATTCCAATCCAGGCCGGGGTCGACGAGTTTCAGAATGGTTTCACCTTTCGCGCCCACATGCAGGGTGACCAGGAAACACATGACCGCAAAATAAAGCGACGACCGTTCCATCGGCCTCAGCACGAAAATCCCCAGATGATAGAGCACCATGATCAGAAAGGCGCCGGCCAGAAAAACGGCAATCGCCAGCGAACGGGTATGGTAGCTGTTGACGGCGCTGCTCGAACCGAGCCGGATGGGGGTCCAAAAGCCTCCATTGCGATGGTGGTAATTGGAGATTTGCATGATGATCTCGATGTTTTTCGATCCGGGAGAGAAATGCACCAGGTTTGGATCGCCCGATGGCTGCGAAGTCAAAGCGGTTGTTCCCACCTTGCCTTTTTCAGCGGCCAGTTTGCCGTTGATAAAAAGCCGGTATGCAGTGCCGTGGTAATACAGCTTCAAGCCAAGAGCGGGCTGAATCCGGTTGGTTTTCACCACCAGCCGGTAGGTGGCGTAACCGGTCCCGGGAAGGCTCCGGCCATGCAGCCGGGTGTCCGCCCAGGAGCGCGGCACATCGATATACGCGGTTTTTAAAGGCCGATTCGGCCCGGCAAAATCGGCAGGGTTGAGCAGCTGATGCCAGTAGAATTCCCACTGGCCGTTGAGTGGATAGAGCGCCTGCTGATCCAGCGGATGTGCGGAAAGATCAAGAACGCCTGCTTTGGCGCGAAACGAATTCCCGGCCAGATAGGTGCTGTCGTGAAGATAGATGCCGGCAAAGCCAAGCAGGGCAGCGGTCAGAAGGATAGGCACCATCCATTCGTTCAGTAAACGGGCTGTTTTCAGCGTCATCACCCCCCGGCAAAGTTGGGCGGGCTGTTTTCGTAAGCTGGATATATGCTCAATTCGTGATGGCCTGCGGGTATTCCTCCCGGAGCTTGGCTTGGCAAGACAAGAAACCCCAAAATCTAGCGAAATTCAGCCGGTCTCGGCCTTGCCCCCAGGTTCGGCGCTGGCCGGATGATCTGGGGAGCCAGGATACTGAAAGTCAATTTGACCCACCAGGGCTATTCCGTCCCGATTAATTATGGTAAAATTAGACGTGCATTTTTCCTTTCACATTAACTTGCCGGCAGGCTTGAAGAACGGAGTGGTCAACATCCAGAGCTCGACTTTCACCTTTAAAGACACCCAGGGAAACGAAGTTTTCGTGTACAAATGGATGCCCGACACGGCGCCCAAAGCGATTGTGCAGATTTCTCACGGCATGGTGGAAACAGCTGCGCGGTACGAACGGGTGGCCACAGCGCTGACTGCGGAAGGCTACGGCGTCTATGCCAATGATCAGCTTGGACACGGTAAAACCGCAAAAACCTTCGAAGATGTGGGCCATTTGGAACCGGGCGGCTTCCATTGGATGCTGATGGCGGTTCACCAACTGACCGGGATCATCAAACAGGAAAACCCGGGTCTGGATGTTTATCTGGTAGCGCACAGCATGGGGTCGTTTATTGCCCAGCGTTATGTGCAGGAGTACAGCGGTGAAATCAAGGGACTGGTCCTGTCCGGAACGGCCGGCAAGATGGCCGCACTCGGCCTGTTAAAGGTGATCAGCGGATTCCAGAAGCTGCTGTTCGGGACAAGAGCCCGGGCTAATTTCCTCCATAAGATGCAGTTCGGCGGCTTCAACAAAAAGTTTGCGCCCAACCGGACCGAAGCGGACTGGCTGAGCCGGGACAATGCCGAAGTCGACAAATATATCGCCGATCCCTACTGCGGTGTGGTCGCCACCATCGGATTTGATTACGAGCTGGCCTGCGGGATGGAAGGTTTGCATGATACCGCGGCGATCAATAAAATTCGAAAAGACCTGCCGATCTATCTGTACAGCGGCGCGAAGGACCCGGTTGGTGAAGACACCAAATCAGTGCTCAGCCTGATTGAACAGTACCGCCAAGCCGGCATCAAGGATCTTGAGTACAAATTCTACCCGGATGCGCGGCACGAAACCCTGAATGAGATCAACCGCGACGAGGTAACAGCTGATCTGATCGACTGGCTGAAACGCCACTAAACTACGATCTTTGATTTAAAGGCGCCGGAAAGCTTTTCCGGCGCCTTTTTTTATGTACCGAGGCGGGGGCTGGTTTGAAAGAGTGGAACTGGCGGGGGTCAGCGTGGTTTCGATGGGGCCGGGCGTGACCTGGCTCTCCGTCGGCTAAAAATCGGCTTTGCCGTGCGAATCGGGGGGACCGTGCGTACAGGCCTCCATGCCTGATACTCCTTGGCGCGGCATCCGTGCCGCGCCATCCCCCCTGTAGAAATTTCGCACGGCAAAACCGATTTTCTTAACGCCGACTCCGAGAAGGGTCACACCCGGCCCCATCGAAACCACGCTGGAGAGAGCTTGACTGTCCAAGCTTGTGAGAAATCCCTCCCACCGCTGAATGTAAGAGCCCGACGGTTTACAGACGCAAGTACGATTATCACACTCATGTGCTGAGGGCCAAGTACCTTGAAGTCGAGGGTTATTTAATAAAGAGAGCTAGGTAAGTCGACTCCAGAAAGCTGGCAGTGCCATCCAGGCAATCTGGCGCGGGCTTTTGAGAGGACCGGGGATGCCCATTTCGGAGGAGCCGTTCATAAATCCGTTTTGACGTGCGAAATTTCCAGCGGTAGGATGCCACGGCACGGATGCCGTGGCAAGGAGTATCAGGCAAGGATGCCTGTACGCACGGTCCTACGGCTTCGCACGCCAAAACGAGATTTATAGGCGACGGAGAACAGGGCAGCCCCGGTCCTCTCAAAAGCCCGCGCCTTTCCCCCAGCCTGTCGGATGATTCTTTCTTTCAGGGAAAGGCTGATACGAACGAAATGCCACCTCCTTCCATATGGTGTGTTAACTGCGCGTGAAGGAGGTGTATTTTGTGTTTCGCAGAAACAGCAATCGCGATCTTACCGGAACCGTGCCGGGAGCTGCCGAAGCCCAGCCCACCCAGCAGTGCATGCGCTTTGCCGAGATTTTGGGGGCGTCTCCCGGTGTGATCAACGGTGTCTGCACCGCGACCCTGATTCGCAAAATTCCGGTTGAAATCATGGGCCGCACCAGCAATTCGGCCTTGTCGCTGGCTGCGATGTTCTCCTATGAATCGCCGGATATGCAGGGCAATAGCTTGAATCTGGGAGAAACGGTGATCCTGCAGGAAGAAATCAACCCATTTATCACTGAATTAAAAAAACGGGGCATTACGGTGACGGCTTTACACAACCACTGGCTGTTCGAAAAACCGCGTCTGATGTACATTCACTTTGCCTCGGTAGAACCAGCGCTTGATTTTGCGCGAAAGGTCGCAGAGGCTTTCCGGGTTCTCAAAGCTTAACCCGGCAGAATGCAGCCCGCCGCGATTCAGACAGCGGGCTGCATTCAGTTTCGGCGGAAGGCGGAAATGATGGGAAAGCCCGGCGGTTATCGCTTGATACCACAGGGAGCGAACGCCTATAATTGAGCCAGGATTCCAACGCCATTGAGCGGGCCGCCCGTTGGTGCTATACCGCGGGACAGGCCGCCGGAACTTGAATCAAAGGCAGTTCGTCAAATACCACCGGCCATCCGGCTGGTTGGTTTAGAAGGGGACCCGTCAGAATGAAACGGATGAAAGTGATTGCCACCGGTTTGCTGCTTTTTGCCCTGGTCGGTTCGATCATTGCCTGGCCCTACCGCCAGAGCTTTGAGGGGGGCTTGATTTTTGCCGCCTTCGAGGCGGCACTCGTGGGTGCGCTCGCCGATTGGTTTGCGGTATCGGCGCTTTTCCGCCACCCGCTGGGCATGAAGTTTATCCCGCATACCGCGATCATTCCGAACAACCGGGACCGAATTATCGAGGGCATCGTGGATATCGTCCAAAACGAATGGCTGAGTGTCAACGTGATCCGAACCCGGATTGTCGATTATCCGATCGTTGACGCCCTGATTTCAGGTCTGGAAACCGAGGAAGGCGTACGGAGCCTCCGGCGGCTGGCCGGGTCGCTGATCGTCAACACAATAAAGAATGTGGAACCCGAGGATGCCGCCCGGTTTGTTCATCTGGTGCTTTCTGAAAACGCCGGAGCGATCAAACTGTCCCCGGAATTGGTGGAACGGTTCGAGGATTCGGTAAAAAGCTTGTACGGGAACGACGTAATTCAGTTTTTCCTGGATTGGAGCATTGCGCTTGCCCAACGACCGGATTTTGAACGACTCGTGCGCACCACCATGCAGAAGGCTGTGGACGAGTATTCGAATCGGGGGGGATTTTTCCGACGGTTGACCCGGGGGCTGGGCGAGAGTCTGGACATCGTGAATTACGATGAGGCAGCCGAGAGTATTACCCATCGCTTGATCCAGTTTCTGATCCGGATGAGGGAACCGGCGAATCCGTACCGGCAGCGGGTCAGGGACGAACTGGACCGGGTGCGGCTGGCCAACGCCGATTCCGCGTCTGTGATGATGGAAGGACTGATGGAAAAGGTAGTCAACACCGAGGACGGCTTGAAGGCGACCATCGAGGTGCTTACCACCTTGAAAAACCAGATGCTGTCCGGCGAAATCGAAGAATCCCCGATGGTGAATTACCTGACCGGCCTGGCGGTTGATCAGTTCCAGCTGGTGCAGCGTGATCCGGAACGCAAAGCCGCGGTTGAGAGCTGGATCAAGAACGAAGTGGTCGGTTTCGTGGAGCGGTATCATAGCGTGATTGGACGCATTGTGCGCGACAACCTGCAGAGCCTCAATGATGATGGCTTTGTCGAATCGCTGGAGGACAAGGTGGGGGACGACCTGCAGTGGATCCGGGTGAACGGCACCGTGATCGGTTCCCTGGTCGGGATTGCCCAATACCTGATTCTGCACCTGCCCAGCGTGCTTTAACGCCTCATTTCACCCAGGCGGGAATGTGCTTCCATCCGGTTGACAGTTCCCGCTTCCACTTTTCATACACCGGTTCATGCGCCTTGACCAGCGCCCAAAAGCGGGGAGAATGGTTCATCTCAACCGTATGGCACAATTCATGGATCAGCACATAATGGGTCAATTCACGCGGCAGAAACAGCAGCCGGTAGTTAAGATTGATATTGCCGGCGCGGGAACAGCTTCCCCAGCGCGTTTTTTGGCCTCGGATGGCGGCCGATTCATAGGATAGCCCGGTGCGTTTCGCGATGCCGTCCAGCCAGGGTACCAGGGCTTCGCGGGCCCGCCGTGAAAGCCAGCGCGTCAAAGCGGCCTGCACCGCCGCATCATCTTCAATCGGTCCCGACACCACCAGATGGCTCGTACCATCCGTCCGCACACTCGCCGAAGCCGATTCGGTAGCCCGGTATTCCACGCGATAGGACTCTCCGAGTGCGGATAGGCTGATCACGTCAGGTCGGGCGCTGTTCGAATCCGGCGGATCGGACAAAATGCCGCCGTAACGGGCCAAATTGGCCTGAACCCAGGCTGCCTTGCTTGCAACCGCTTCCCGTACCTGCTTCCGGGAACAAGCCCTGGGCGCAGTCACTAAAAGCCCGCGGCCAGGCGCCAGGCGGAGCCGGATGCGTTTGGAACGCGCCGAATAGGTGACTGTATAGGGAATAACCGTGCCGTCATTGAGTTCCAGAGTATCCTTCACACGATCCTCCGAAAAAGCTTTCCAGGTCAATTTTCCTTGCATTGTATCATATCCGGGGACGCTGTTCGGGGGATTGTACGCAGTCTTTCCGTTTTTGAAATTCATTTGGACGTAAAAGACGACGAAAACGTTACAACAAGCCCAGCATTCGAAGAAAATATTTTTTTATCCTGGAAATGCGAGGAACTTTTGCGAAAACCAACGTCTAAAAAGTAACAGCAGCCAGAAAGGAAGTGTTCGCTATGGGTCTCCCGCTGAAACAGTATCAACAGAAGGCATTGGCACCGGTTTATTCACTCGATGAATACCGTCAGGGCAAAGAAACCGAATCCGGCTTCGCCCACGCGATCCCGTCGGAGCAGTCTGACCGCTTCCTGTACCTCTATCTGGGACTGGTTTCGCTGTACATGACGGGGCAGGTCATCTTCGCCTGTATTCACGGGTGGGGGATTTAACCATATCCATGAATTAAAACGAAAAAAGCATGAGAACGAAAAGAGGAGGCCCGAAGGCCTCCTCTTTTCGTTCTGGTTTCGAATTTATTCAGCGGAACCAGGCTCGTTTGATATCGCGGTTTCCGCTTCCAGGCGAGCTGTCTTCGAGCGGCGAATCCGCCGCCAGATCCATCGGCCGATTGCGGTCAGGATGGCGAGTAGGGCGAGTGCGGTCCCGAGAAAACCCCAGGTTAACCGGGTGGCATGGCTCAGCAGCCGGTCCGGCCGCCATGAAGCGACCGCCTGATAACGTCCGCCAACGATCTCGTATTGAACAGGAAGGTCAGCGATGCCGTTGCCGTTGGTGTCCGGCAGACCTTTCAGGTAAGCCGCCAGACCCAGCCATTCTTTAAGTTCCTGTACGCCCGGCCGGCTGGCGTCGGCATCGACCAGCGCATCTGTCATCGCCTTGATCGGGCGGCCATTCCGGTCTTTGGGGACCACAGAAATAATCCCGTAGCTCATTGCGCCCATTTTGTTCATCATCACCGCGGTCATGTAACTGGTTCCAATCCGATAGAGCTGATCCGGCTGGAGCGTTTCCATCCCCCGCGGCGTATTGATTTGAATCGCATACACCCGGTCGAATGGAACCCGGTTCGGGTTGTAGGCGAAGCGGGCTCCGCTGACCTGCAGGTTGTAATTGCTCTTTGCCGGCGCCAGAGTCGATTGGGTTTCCAGGCAGTTTTTGATCTCCTGGCCGTTAAGATAAAAGCTCACCAGCGGATAGCCGGCGGTCCGGTCCGGCCCCATGCCGAGCGAGAGCACTTCAAACACGTTTTTGACGGAGACATTCCCCTGGGTCAGCGTGCCTCGGATTTCACCCATCGGAACCACGGTGGCATTGAGAAAATCGCCGTTCGGCCCTTCCGCTTTCTGAATCGCGTCCCGGAACGAATCGGCGATAAGGTCACCAAGCCGGGCTTCGGCGGCACCGTTATCCATCTCGGCATAGGTGTCCATGTTTTCTTTCAGTTCCAGCAGCACCTGATCACTTTGATACCCCGAAGAGGCCAGCATGGCATCGACCTGCGCCTTGTCCTTCAGGATCGATTGCGCGATCGTCGGATCATTCGGAATATCCGGTGTTACCGCAATCAGCCGGTAGGAAGCGAGTTCCGGTCTTCGGCCTGGCTGAACCCGCAGTTTGAGTTCCCCCAGGTCAAGGCCGAAACCGCCGGAGGACGCGATAATGGTTCCGTTGGCGATGATTGGTTTGGTCAGCCGGGTGTGGGAGTGACCGCTGATGATAAGGTCGATCCCCTTGACCTGTTCAGCGAGCAGTTCATCCTCGGAATCCTCCTTCACCGCTGATGTCCCGGTATGGGACAAGCAGATAACCAGGTCCGCTTTTTCCTTGTCCCGCAGCCGTTGGACGGTTTGGCGGGCGGCAGTAACCGGATCGGCGGTTTTGAGATCTTTGGCCCAGATCAGATCATGGGCGGCATCCTTGCCGAAGATCCCGAAAATCCCGATTTTCAAGCCGTTCCGTTCAATGATGGTGTACGGCTTTACCGGATAAGCATTCAATGATTGCCGCAGCCCGCTGTCCGCCGAGGCAGCGGACAGGTTGGCGCTGACGAGAAGCGGCAGCCGGTCACCGCTCTTTTGGGCGGCGGTCAGCATCTGGGCGAGACCCTTGGTATCAAAGTCCAGTTCGTGGTTTCCGAAAGTCGCGGCGTCATAGCCGAGCTGTCCGAGCATGCGAAGCTCGGCGGCTTGGGAACGAAACAGGGTATGATACAGCGTGCCCATACTGAAGTCGCCGGCGTCAAGAAGCAGCACGCGGTCGGGATGGGTGGCGCGCTCCCGGCCGATCAGCGTAGCCAGGCGGGAATAACCGCCGCGTTCGACGACTTTGTTTCGGCTGACCGCAATCATCTGCGGGTCGAAATGGGAATGCAGGTCATGGGTGAATAGTATGGTCAGCTCCGATTCGGAAGCAGCCGGGACAGCCGGGCCGGAAACTACGAATGCCAATATGGCCGCGAGTGCCGTAACGGCTAGGCCGAGTCGAACCCCGTGAAGTCGAGTCATGATTGATATGCCTCCCATCCCCAATTCAGCCGGCACGCGGCGCGATTGACGCGCGGAGCAGTGTGCCGCCCTTCTTTAATCATATCGAATTCACAGGCAAACGGCGTTAGGTTTCGGGTGGAATATAATACCCAATTGCACTTTTGGGAATAATCCGGCGGTGAGGATACATAATAGGGTTGTGACAAAACATCTTGGAGGAATGTACCATGCCGTTTGGATCCCTTCAGCAAAACCTGAACCAGATTTCGACGATCTGTCACCAGTTGAGCCAGAGTGAACACGCCAATGCGGTCCGGCTGCAGCAGATGCAGCAGGCGGAGCAGATGGCCAGCCAGCAACTGCAGCAATGCGCGATGCTGTGCAACCAGGTGGCCCACCAGATGATGCAGCTGTCCAATATGACCCAGATCAACGCCAGTCAAGCCTCGGCGCACTATGGCGCCTACCGACACCAATAACGCTTGATTGCTGCCGCGATTGACATTAACGATACAAGCCCGATTCCGCGCCTGGGATGGCCGGGATCGGGCTTATTGTTTTGGCCCATTGTAGGACCAAGGTCCTGGATGAAATGAGACCCCGGCCGAATAGCGGCCCAAAACCGAATCGAATTACAATGGAAATAAGCCAGTTTTGTCGAATAGACGCGGGCGCAAAGCCGGATCGAAAGGTGGGTCCGAAATGATGAGAAATCATGGCGTTTTTCAAGAGAGTGCGCAGGGCACCGAAGGGGGCGTCAAAGACATGGAGGAACAACAGATTTCGATAGAATGGTTTCTCGTGATCTGCATGGCGGTGCTTCTTATTGGCCATTTCGCCATCCGGTGAGCCCATCGAACCACCCTGCCGATTGACTGGCATTCAGCGCACACCGATTGCCTGGTCTTAACGCGTAAAGCGGCCGTTCATCCCGGAACGGTTAACCTGGTCTCCCGCAGTCTCCTTGCAATAAAGCCCACAAAGCGAAATCGTTAAAATTCAATATCCGGTTCGTCCACCGTCGATTCGGCCTTCGAGCAAAGCCGCGGGGCGGACAGTGTCTTCAGCCCGCTTTTCGAGCAGACCAGGCTATGATAAGCTATGTATACCAAAAGTGGGGGATTCACCGGCATTTGACTGGAAATTGCTGGTTGAGGAAACACGGGAAAGGGAAATCCCATGGGGAGGATTCGGTTGTGGGGGTTAGCGGCATCGTACTGGCCGGCGGACGCAGTACTCGAATGGGGAAAGACAAGACCCTGATGGCCTATCAGAATGAGACAATGATCGAACGGGTGGTCCGCGGACTTCGGAACGTAGCGGACGAGATCATTATCGCAAGCAACAGCACGGCGAAATACGGGATTCCGGGAACCGTGGAAGTGCCGGATCTCTATTTGAACATGGGACCGCTGGGAGGCATTCACGCCGGTTTAACCGCTGCCAGCCATCCGCGTTCCTTTGTTGTCGCAGCCGATATGCCGCTGTTCAGTCCCGGTCTGGCTCAGTTTCTTCTTACCCAGGGGCTTGATTGCGATGTTGTAGTTCCTGAATTGGACGGGTACCTGGAACCGCTGTGTGCTGTTTACACCAAGAATTGCCTTGTGGCGATCAATGACTGCCTTCGGACGAACATCCGGCAGATTATCAAGTTTTATCCAAGGGTCAGGGTGCACCGGATCCCGGGCGAGTCTCTCGCACGTTTCGGCTGCACCGATGAGTTGTTTTACAACATGAACACCCCGGAAGACTACCAGCAATTATTTGAGCGCTTGAACGGAGCCGCCCCCGTGAAAAAACCGTCCTAGCATTCATGACTGTTAAAAACGAAACCGCCCGGCTGAAGCCTTTTAGCCAGGCGGTTTTTCTTTCGGTGCGGGTAACCGGATCGTTAAGCTTAAGCAGCCTTTTTCAGGAGCGCTTTCAGAACATAGCCGGTCTTACCATTCATCTTCACCATATAGTATTTGCCGGCCGCTTTGACGACGGTTATCTTCTGGCCCTTTTTGAGCTTGGCAACGACTTTGCCGCTGCCGGCGCCGGCTTTCACACTGACCGATTTCAGAACCACGAAAGTTCCTAGATCAGCAGCGACGGCCGGTTTAGCGGGCGCGGGAGGCGCGGTTAGTTTGGCGGCCGGAATCGCATCCGGTGTGAACAGTGATTTCTTGTATTTCTCCTGGCCGAAGTTCATGATCATTTTCTGGCCTTTTTCGCCGGTGATCCATTCAGCAAAGGCGGTTGCCGCTTTCACATGCAGACCGGCGTGTTTTTCGGGATTGACGACAATGACGCCGTACGGGTTGAGCAGGAGCTTGTCCCCCCGCAGAATGATTGCAAAGTTCGCCGCGTCTTTCCAGGTCAGGTAAGTTGCTTCGTCGGTAAGGGTATAACCATCTTTTTCAAGGGCCATGTTCAGGGTTGCGCCCATTCCCTGGCCAGCTTCAACATACCATTCGCCCTTCGGGGTGACGTTCATTTTTGCCCAGATGGCAAGCTCTTTCGAATGGGTGCCGGACTTATCCGCCCGGGAGATAAAGGTAAATTTGCCGTCGGCGATCTTTTTGAAAGCCGCCTGAACGTCGGTCATCCCTTTGATGCCGGCCGGGTCCTTCTTCGGGCCGACAATTAGAAATTCGTTATGCATAACGTCTTTACGAACCGAGCCGCTGCCAGCCGCCATGAACTCATCCTCGGCTTTGCGCGAGTGCACCAGCAGCACGTCAGCGTCGCCGGCCTTGCCCATTTCCATGGCCTGCCCGCTGCCGACCGCGATCACTTTCACCTTGGTGTTGAATTCTTTTTCAAAAGCCGGAATCAGCACGTCCAGCAGACCGGAGTCCTGGGTGCTGGTGGTGGTTGCCAGGGTCAACGTATCTTCTACCGCGGTGCCAGCGGCAAACAGCGGCGTGCACAGCGCGGTCAGCAGGAATACGAACATCATCAAAGCCGCAAGGGATCTTTTTTTCACTTCGAGTACCTCCGTTACTTCACAATCATCGGTTCCGAAACTAAAAAGTGCAAAAAAATAAAAAACCCGGCCGTACATTGGCCGGAGAGTACCATAAAGTCGACACAAGCCGATACGACCTGCGCAGGCTACCCTCCTTTCCGCAATGGGAGGCGTAAGCGTTTCCCCTTACACCCTATCGGTTCCGGAAGCATTGCCTTTCGGCTTTAGCTTTCGGAACTCGGAGAATTAGTGATATTAAATTCTTTTTTTCAATTCGGCATCGAATGCATGATTCCTTCCCATTCCGGTTAATAAACCATAGTGCCATCGAGAAAACCGCTGGCAACCGCGTTTTCAGGCTGATCAAAAAACTTCGGGGACGCCTGGTCGGCCGCCACTTCGCCGTTGATCAACAAAACCGCCCGGTTCGCCAGGCGCTTGGCCTGAAAAATGTGGTGCGTAACAATGACGACAGTGGTTTCAAATCGTTCTCGGCTATCGCCGATGATCGATTCCATGGTCTGCACGCTGGCCGGGTCCAGATTGGCGGTCGGCTCGTCGAGCAGCAGAACCCTGGGACGCAGAGCCAGGGCGCGGGCCATGGCGACCCGCTGCATCTCCCCCCCGGAAAGCTTGTTCGCCGGCCGCTCCGCGAAATCACTCAAGCCGACGAAGGCCAGCGATTCCATGATCCGCTGGCGCCGCTCCCGGGATGGAATCCGGCGCAGTTTCAATCCGTACGCGATGTTTTCATAGACAGACGTATGCAGCATGTAGGAGCGCTGAAACACCATGGACATCTGACGCATCGCATTCAGCCGGGCCGAAACAGTCAGGCCGCCGACCGGTTCGCCGTCAAACCGAAGTGTGCCGGTATTTGGATCATCAAGCAGGTTTAAGATGCGCAGCAGAGTCGATTTACCGGCCCCGTTCGGCCCTAGGATCGCCGTCGTGCTGCCGCTTTCGATGGAAAGGCGGCTTATATTCAATACCGTTTTCGCGCTGTATTTTTTCGTGACGTTTTCCAACTCAAACACAGTCATACGCTCTCCTCATTCCGCTTGCAGTTCATCGGCAAGCCGCAAAGCCACCGAACTGACGATAAAAGAAATCAGCAGCAGAATCAGGCCCAGCGCGATCGCAAACGCGTAATTCCCGGCCCGGGTTTCCATCACAATGGAGGTGGTCAGAACCCGGGTGTCATAGCGGATGTTGCCGCCGACCAGCATGACAGCCCCGACTTCGGCAAACGCTCGGCCGAAACCGGTTAAGATGGCTGAAATAATTGCGGTTCGGGATTCCCGAAGCACGGTCAGACCGGCTTGAAACGATGTTGCGCCCAGACTGCGGGCCAGGTCGTGGACCACCCGTTCCCGGCTGGCGACCGCTGAGGCCGTCAGACCAGCGATAATGGGGGTAACCAGAAGGAACTGCGCGCTGATCATGGCCTGCGGGGTAAAGAGCCACTCCATTGAGCCCAGCGGGCCGCTTCGGGAGAGGAGCAGATAGACGACCAGGCCAGCCAGCACCGGGGGCAGGGCCATAAGGGTAAAAACGAGCCGCATCACCATTCGTTTGGCGGGAAAGTCGCGCAGACCCAGCCAGGTGCCCATCGGAATCCCGGCCAGGGCCCCAAGCACCACGGCCGTGCCGGAAACGGTGATCGACATCGCAATGATGCCCCACAATTCGTTCCCGTTGAGGGTAATAACGTTCAAGAGTTCCTGCATAAAAGGTCGCACCATCCCAAAAAAGGTATTTTCCCGGACGATATCGCAATAAAAATAAAAAACCGGCCCCAATGGTGGCCGGAAAGAGGACGATATGGACACAGAAAAGAACAAACCAAGGTTCATCCGTCTCCTTTCCGCACTGGGAGGCGCGAGCGTTTCCCCTCGCACCCTGACGGTTCCGAAACCGTAGCCGTTGGCGTTAGGTTCCGGAACTCGGAGAGTTTTTTGGTATGAAGTTTATCAGCATTTTCTGTTCGACGTAAAAACGGAAATTCCTGTTTTTGTGTCGAATCTAAAGCACGCCGTCCCACAGGGTGCGCCCCGAATCGCGAAGGTCATAACCGCCCATCGCTTTCACCTGCGCGGTGAACTTCGGGTCGGCAATCGCTTCCATGAGAGCGGCTACCGGTGCTTCACCCGCCAGTTCGGGGAGAACGCACAGGTCGTAACGCTCTTCCTCTGCGGGGACAAAGTCCAGCCCCAAGGCTTTCGCGCCGGCCAAAATGCCCAACGCGGCGTCGGCTGTGTCGTTTTTGACCGCGGCCGCAACCGCGAGATGGGAATACTCCTCCCGTTCATAACCGTGGATGGCTCCGGTCGGAAGACCGTCCCGCTTCAGCAGGTAATCAAACAGAATGCGGGTACCGGACCCTTTTTGGCGGTTGACATAGCGGATGCCGTTCTGGGTCAAATCGCTGATATTGCGGATGCAGAGCGGGTTCCCGGGCTTGACCATGAAGCCCTGCTGCCGCCAGAGCAAGTTAACCAGCAGAATTCGTTCCCCAGTCAGGTACTTTTTCAAGTAGGACAGGTTGTAATCGCCAGTTTCGGTGTCCAGCAGGTGAATCCCCGCCAGATGGGTTTCCCGGCGTTTCAGCGACATAATACCGCCCAGACTGCCGACGTTGCTGGAAGACAGGCGAATGCCGTGCCGGTTCCATAAAATATTGCTCAGCGAATCGAGTGCCAGGTCATGACTTCCAATCGCGAGCAAGGTGCGTTCGATAAGATCCGAAGGCCGTTTAAGCAAGATTTGAACCGTATCCCCGGCCTGATATCCCTCCACCCCGCGGGGAATCAGTAAAACCCCGTCGGCTTTGACCAGGCTGGTCGTGATTCCCGCGCCGCGGTTCAAGGGGAAAGCCAGAATATCTTCCCCGACCCGGGCCAGGTTGACATTGGCAAATTCGTCAGAGCCCATCGGGGAAGACATTTTACGAGTTAAGCGCGCGTTCAGACGGGTTTCCGCGGGTTGGGAAATCCCCTGCATCGCGCAGATCAGCGGGTGTGCAAACAGCTCAAAAACCAGCGCCGCTGAGACCGGGTATCCCGGCACGCCGACGACCGGCTTCTGGTTGACAATCCCGAGAATCGAGGGTTTTCCGGGCCGGGTAGCGATGCCGTGCAGCAGGAGTTCACCCAGCCGTGCCACCGTGTCGGCCGTGAAATCCTCGCGGCCAGCCGAAGAACCGGAACAGACCACGATCATATCGGCGATTTCGGCGGCTTTCGACACGGCGTCCGCCAGCAGTTCGCGGTCATCGATCACAATCGGGAAGCGGGTCGGGTCAGCGCCCCATTCTTCACACAACGCGGCCAGCATGCGGCTGTTTGATTCGGTGATTTCGCCGGCCTCCCCGGTTTCGCTGCCGGGTTCCACCAGTTCCGTGCCGGTTGGAATAATGACCACTTTCGGCCGTCGGGCGACCACCACTTCGCGGACTCCGGCGGTCAGAAAAGAGCCGATTTCGTACGGGCCGATCAGGAAACCGGCCGGAAGCAGCATTTGAGAGGCGATCACGTCTTCGCCGACGGAGCGAATGTGCTGCCAGGGTGTGGCCGCAACAATGATTTCAGCCGTTTCCGGACTGTTAAAATTCACATCCTCGATCATCACCACGGCGTCAAAATCCCGGGGAATGGGATCCCCGGTGTCGACTTCGATGAACTGAACATCCCGTTTCAACACGACTGGATTGGTTTCGCGGGCGCTAAAGGTATCCGCGGCCCGTACCGCGATGCCATCCATCGCCGAAGCGGCGTAATTGGGCGACGAATGCCGGGCCCAGACCGGTTCGGCGCTGATGCGCCCACGAGACGCGATCACAGGAACGGTCTCGGTCTTGACGGTGAGAGCGCTGGTTTGCGCCAGGCGCGTGCGCAGCAGTTCCAGGGCCTGGTCCAGCGGCATGTTGTCAATGTAGACTTTCCGGCTCACTTGAATCCTCCAAGTCAATAAGGTGTCAAACGGCTTACAGGGCGCGGACGATCACCGGTTCGCCCTTCAGCAGTCCTTGTTTTTCATAGGGGATATGGACAAAACCGTCCGCCTGCGCCATGATCCGGATCAATCCGGCCTTCCCGTATACCGGAACCGCCGTGATGGATGCCCCCTGCCGCTGCAGGGTGACCCGGACGAAATCGTCCCGGCCGGGCTGGGAGGCAACGTTTTCACTTAAAACGGCAGCCGTGGCAACCGGGTCAGGGCCGCCCAACAGCGGCCCGGCAAGCGTTTCAAAAACCATTAAGGCCGACACCGGGTGTCCCGGCAGGCCAATGACCAATCGATCACGAATGGCAAGCCCCATGGTTGGTTTGCCGGGCTTGATGGAAAGCCCGTGAAACAGAAGTTCAGCGCCTTCAAAATCCTGCAGAACTCGGAGACTGAGATCCCGCATGCCGACTGAGCTTCCGCCGGAAAGCAAAACCAGATCATTTTGCTGAATCGCCAAAGCCGCGGTTTCCCGCAGCCGGTCAAATTCGTCGGGGACAATGCCGTACAACGTTGGCTGCCCGCCGTGCCGACGGACCGCCGCGGCCAGCATATGGCTGTTCACATCGCGGATTTGACCGGCGGTTGGCTGGGCGGTGATCGGAACAATTTCGTCACCGGTCGAAAGAATGCCGACTTTCAAGGGCTTGAGCACCGGAAGCTGGTCATAGCCTAAAGCGGCGGCAACGCCCAGATCCTGCGGGCGAATCTTTAAGCCGGTATACAGCGCGATCTCGCCGCGGCGGCAGTCTTCGCCCGGGAAGATAACGTTTTCCCCCGGCGCGGCCGGCCGGCTCACCAGGATCGTGTCTTCACCTAATTTTTCAGTGTATTCCACCATCACGACGGCATCGGCTCCCTCGGGAAGCACGCCGCCAGTGGGAATCCAGGCACACTGTTCCGGGGAAATCGAAAACGGCGGCATAACCCCCATCTCGATCTCGCCGCAAGGCTGCAGCACGGCGGGCAGTCCTTCAGAAGCGCCGAAAACATCCTGCGACAGCACCGCATACCCGTCCACCGTGGATCGGGCGAATGGAGGCAGGTCTTCATGGGCTGGAAGGTCAGTCGCCAGGGTGCGGCCCAAGCAGGCTTCAAGCGGGACCGATTCGGCTATCCGCTGCGGCCACCGTTCCTGAAGCGCCCTGGCGGCATCCTGCAGCCGAAGGACGTGAAAGAATTCGTTCATGGGACCCCTTTCCTGCTTGACGGGCTTAGAAGCAGCCCAATTCACAGGCGCAAATCTTGATCTTCAGCGCGTCACAGGCGGCGCCCACTTCCTGATTGGAAACCTTGAGTTCCTCGGCCAGTTTTCTGGCATCGGTGCAGGTCAACCGGCCATTCACCGCGAGCTTACGAAGCTGTTCCATGAGCTGTTCACGCTTGTCCATTTATGATCCTCTTTTCCAAGCAAAATGTATTAATTATGAACCTTCATCTTATGGTTCGCACAACCGGTGTGCAGCGGCGAAGAAGTCACCATATATGGCAAAAAATAACGCAAAAGACTCAAAAACCGCCGTTTCGCCCAAAACATTATACCACATTGAAAGGTTTTCACCGGATAACGACCGGGGAAACAGAAGCAATTGCAGGAAAATAATAACTGGCGAAATTGCGCGACGATTGACGGAAAACGACGATTTTGCGAGGTAAACCAATCAAAATCGGTTTGGTGATAGTTTGGCACCGGGGTGAGTCAGGGTGCATACGGCCAATTGGCGCATTTATCTTCGGACGCATGCAGGATTTCGGCGGTTGACCGCGAACTATTGTAAGGAAATATCCCTACAAAACTGGTGGAATATTTTGAAAGGAGTGAACTAGGGCGTGAAGATTACCAGAAGGCAGTTCCTGCAGATTTCTGGGTCTACTGCCGCCTTGGCCGTAGCGGATCTTGGCTTTGATCTGACTGCGGTTGCAGCTCAAGCAAAGACCTGCAGAATCAAAGGCGTTCAGCCGACCCCGACCATCTGCCCGTACTGCGCATCCGGATGCGGCTTTGTGGTCTTCTCGGAACGGGACGCAGCCACAAACAAGTTCATCAGGCTTCTCAGTGTTGAGGGCGATCCCGACAACCCGGTGAACCGGGGCGGTGCATGTGCGAAAGGTGCAGCACTTTTCAACATGCGCGACATCTATGACGAGAAAACCGGTGAACAGGTTGTCAACCCGAAACGGGTTCAGAAACCGCTGTATCGGGCCGCGTACTCGGAACAGTGGGTAGAAAAAGATTGGGATGAGATGCTCGACATGATCGCGGAGAGGGTTAAGAAATCCCGCGACGACAATTTCATCAAGACTGAAAAAGTAAAAACCAAGACCGGTGAAGAGATCGAAGTGGTCGTAAACCGGACTGAAAAAATCGGTTCAATGGGAGGATCCGGCCTGGACAACGAGGAGTGCTACTTGCTTTCCAAGTTTATGCGCTCCATCGGGGTAACCTACCTCGAAACCCAGGCCCGTATTTGACACAGCCCCACGGTGGCAGGTCTGTCACCAGGATTAGGCCGCGGCGCCATGACCAACCAGATCATCGACATGAAGAACTCTGACGTTGTTCTGGTCATGGGCAGCAATATCGCGGAAAACCACCCGGTTTCCATGCGCTGGATCAACAAAGCCCGCGAAGTCCGCGGCGCGAAGATGATCCACGTCGACCCGCGCTTCACCCGCACCTCGGCGGTTGCCGATATGTGGGCGCCGATTCGCCCCGGGACCGACATCGCGTTCCTCGGCGGGATGATCAAGTACATCCTCGATAAAGACCTCTGGCACAAGGACTATGTGGTGAACTACACCAACGCGTCGTTCCTGCTCGCCGATGGGTACAAGTTCGATGAGATCGAGGGTATATTCTCCGGTTATGACAAGGAAAAACGGAAATACGACAACACCACCTGGGATTACCAGTATGGTCCGGACGGCTGGCCGCTTCGCGACAACACGCTGTCGAATCCGCGCTGCGTCTTCAATGTGATGAAAGACCACTACAAGCGGTATGAAATCGATGAAGTCTGCAAAATCACCGGCACGCCGAAAGACAAGTACCTGGAAGTCCTGGACACCTTCTGTGCTACTGGCGCCCCGAACAAGACCGGCGCGGTCTGCTACGCGATGGGCATCACCCAGCACACCGTCGGTTCCCAGAACGTTCGCGCACTCACCCTGGTCCAGCTGCTCTTAGGCAACATGGGCCGTGCGGGCGGCGGCATCAACGCGCTCCGCGGTGAAAACAACGTGCAGGGTTCGACCGACATGGGTCTCCTGTATCACATTCTCCCGGGCTATATCGACACGCCTTCCAATGCGCCGGAGTACAAGAACCTGACGGCTTACATCAAGAAGACCACCCCGGGTGCGGCGAAGATCGAAGCCAGCAACCTGGATGAGCTTCTTCCGGTGATCGCCAAAGGGCTTCCGATGTCCGGCTGGCGCGTGAACACCTCCAAGTGGATCATCAGCGCGCTGAAAGCATGGTACGGCGAGAAAGCCACCAAGGAAAACGACTACTGCTATTCGTATCTGCCCAAACGCGACGACGCCACCAACTACTCCCACATCGGCATGTTTGAAGCCATGTTTGCGGAGAAACTGGAAGGCCTGTTCGTCATGGGCGGCAACCCGGTCGTCGGCGGTCCGGACGCAAACCGTGAGCAGGAAGCCCTGACCAAGTTGGATTGGATGGTTTCCTGTGACCTGTGGCTGAACGAGACGGCTGAATTCTGGACCTACGAAGCATGGGACCGGCCAAACGGCGAAAGAAAGACGGACCCGACGAAAATAAAGACGGAAGTCTTCTTCCTTCCGGCCTGCGGTGTGTATGAAAAGGAAGGCACGGCCTCCCAGACCGGCCGCCTGGTTCAGTACCGCTGGAAAGGCGCGGACCCGGTCGGCGAATCCAAGCCCGACCTCTGGATCATCAACGAGCTTGCCAAGAAGGTGCAGAAGCTGTATGAAAACAGCACCAAACCGGAAGACGAGCCGATCAAGTTCATCACCTGGGACTATGATGAGCCGGGCGCGGAAGAGCCAAACATCGAGAAAATCGCGATGGAACTGAACGGCTACTATATTGCCGACCCGAACAAACCGGTCCCTGGCTTTGCCAAGCTGCAGGATGATGGCGGCACGGCGTGCGGCAACTGGATCTGGTCCGGGGTTATGGAACCGGATGAGACCAAGTTCCTGGCCGACTTCAAGGGCACCAAATCCCGCTATAAAGCAAAGTGGCGTGACAACAAGGACAATTCCGTGACCGGTCTGGGGCTCTACTCCAACTGGGCATGGTGCTGGCCGGTCAACCGCCGCATCATCTACAACCGCTGCTCGGTACAGCCGGATGGAATGACGCCGTGGCCGGGTGACGAAGAACGCGTGCTGACCCACTGGGATCCGAATCTGGTGGACGCTGCCACCGGCAAGGTCGGTCTCTGGGGCGGCAAGGGGTATGACGTGCCGGACTTCATCAAGACCAACGGCCCGGATTCCCCGGTCTTCAAGAACCCGTACATCATGCGTCCGGAAGGCGTCGGCTGTCTCTTCGCCTTCAAGGCCGGCATGAAAGACGGTCCGTTCCCCGAGCACTACGAGCCGTGGGAAAGCCCGGTCGAGCCGAAGCTCAACAAGCAGATTCTGAACCCGGTCGCGAAGGTCTGGACCGAGGATCGCAAGGGCGATAAGGCCAAGTATCCTTATGTCTGCACCACCTACCGCGTGGTCGAACACTGGCAGACCGGGGCTTTGACCCGTAACCTGCCGTGGCTGGCTGAGCTGATGCCCAACATGTTTGTTGAGATCAGCGAATCGCTGGCCCGCGCCAAAGGCATCGACAATGGCGATAAAGTCATTCTCGCTTCCGAGCGCGGTGAGATCGAAGCGGTGGCCTGCGTGACCAAGCGTGTGACACCTCTGAACGTCAATGGCGAGGAACTCCATGTAATCGGGGCGGTTTGGAGCTTCGGCTTCAAGGGCTACGCAAAGGGCGATCCGGTTAACCGGCTCACCCCGCACATCGGTGATGGAAACACCGGATGTCCCGAATACAAGGCCTGGCTTTGTGACATATGGAGGGCTTAGCGATGGCAAAAATGACAAACCTTTATGATGCGACCAAGTGCACGGCTTGCCGGGGATGTTCGGTAGCCTGCAAGAACTGGAACCAGAATCCTGCATGGATCGAGCCGTTCAAAGGCAGTTATCAGACCCATGAGGACAATAACTACTGCACTTATACGATGATTAAGTTTAACGAGGAAGACGGCGTCTTCCAGCCGAACTGGTACTTCTCCAAGTTCCAGTGCATGCACTGTACTGATCCGGCCTGCATGAAGGTCTGCCCGCGCAAAGCGATTTCGCAGACCAAATGGGGCGCGGTGGTGAAGGACTACGACCGCTGCGTCGGTTGTCAGTACTGCTCGAGCGCTTGCCCGTTCGGCGTCCCGAAGTACGACCCCAATATCAGTAAGGTCACCAAGTGCACGCTGTGCTCCGAACGCGTCGAAGGTGCGGACGAAGGCTTCAACAGGCCGGCCTGCGCCAAGACTTGCCCGACCGGCGCGCTGACCTTTGGCGACCGCGACGAACTCCTTTCCCAGGCGCGCGAGCGGGTGAAGTGGCTCCGGGCGAATGGTTCCCCCAATGCCACGATCTACGGCGAGCATGAACTGGGCGGCCTGAACAAGATCTATATCCTCGGCGACACGCCGGATCACTACGGTCTGCCGGTGCAGCCGAAGGTATCCGCGACGGTTCCGGTATGGAAAGATTGGGTTCAGCCGTACGTCGGTTATCTGATTCCGCTGGCGCTGGCCGGTTCGGCGGTGAGCTTTTTCACCACCCGGTTCCTGGCCAACAAACAGCATGCAAGCGAAAACCACGGAGAGGAGGCGTAGCACATGGAGTTCCTGAGAGAATACGAAGCGGATGTGCCGCGCATCGAGCGGTTTAGTTTGCCGGCACGGATTGCCCATTGGGGTCACACGGTCAGCTTTTTAATCCTGCTGTTTACCGGTCTGATCCTGTTTG
This sequence comes from Solirubrobacterales bacterium, assembly GCA_050258755.1. GTDB lineage: Bacteria > Bacillota > Syntrophomonadia > Syntrophomonadales > DTU052 > JBLMZI01. The sequence continues at coordinate 190,878 of JBLMZI010000003.1, forward strand.
CGGATTCCCGGGATTGGCTGCCGATTGGCGGTTACCATGCCGCGGGTTATATCCATCGCTTTTTCGCGATTACTTTCATCCTGATTCCGCTTGGCTGCCTGGCGGCTGAGTGGAAGGGCTTTATCGAGTGGTGGAAGGACGTCTTCGGCTTCGGCAAGAACGATATCGCGTTCCAGATGGTGTTCCCGTTGGAGTTCCTGGGTTTCCACGTTACTTTCCCCGCCCAGACCAAGTTCAACGGCGGTGAAAAAATGAACTCGGTTGTGACCACCGGCTCCTGTGTCATGGTCGCAATCAGCGGTCTGATCATGTGGTTCCCGACCTTGTTCCCGCAGTGGCTGAGCCTGATTGCCATTCCGACCCATGATATTTTCATGGTTCTGGCAACCACGATGGTCTGCATGCACGGGTATCTCGGTTCCTTCCATCCCGGTTCGGGCGAATCGTTCTGGGGTATGTGGAAAGGCACTGTCAAATCCGAGTGGGCCGAGCATCACCACAAAGCGTGGTATGACAAGATGGTCGCGGAAAAAGAATAGTTTCCTTATAATAATCACGGGTGATCGGGGAGGGAAGTTTTTCTTCCCTCCCTTTTTATTCGTTTCAAGTGCGGAAAGTACCGGACCCTTTGACGCGTAAACCGGGAAATGAACTGTCATCACATCCGTTCCTGCCCGTGTTTGGGAAATCGTGCATTTTCATGGACGGGACGGCTGTGCGATAATGAGCAGCAGATGATTTGGATGGGAGTTGGCTTTTCATTGAGTACGAAAAATCCGGTATCCCTGCCTGAGGGGTACGTTGATTTCTACAAAGCGATAGAAACCTGGCAGACAGAACTGTTCACCCGGCTTAAAAAGGCCAATCAGCCGGAGCCGCAGGATACCATTGCGCTGCTGCGGAAGAACGAGCAGCCGCTCACCGAGTCAGTGCCGATTCAGTTGGACCCGGACGCTTACCGGGCCGCGGTGATGGCGTTTATTGATTTTGTCGCCGAGGCTCGCCAGCCGCTGGCCGGGGTTCTCGGTCAGATTCGGGCGGCGCTGGAAACGATCGATTTTAGCGAACTGACCGAAAACGCTTTCCACGGCGATGGCGATGCGCTGGGCAAAATCGCGCAGGAAAAAGGCATACCGGGGGAACTGTTCCTGTTCCTGCTGGATCAAGCCATGCGGCCATTCCTGCAGCATTTCGCACTGGCTTACCAGGCTTCCTTGCTTGCGTTTGACGGGGTGTTCTGGGACAAAGGAGAATGCCCGATTTGTGGTTGGAAGGCGACCTTCTCACGGGTCAGAGCCAAGGATGGTCAGCGTTATTTATTCTGTGAACACTGTTTCACCGAGTGGGAACACCGGTATTTGGGCTGCATGCACTGCGGCAATTCCGAACCCGGCACGATCAGGTATCTCACGGTGGACGGTGACGACGCGCATCAGGTGTTCGTGTGCGATGAGTGCAAGGGCTATCTCAAGACGCTGGACGAACGAAAAGCGAAGGGCGTAGCCGATCTTTTCATTGCCAACATCGAGACGGTCTATCTGGACATGATTGCGGAGGAAAAAGGCTTTGTGGCCAATCCGCAGATCAAACGCGGGATGAATTAATTTAAATTAGCAGATAAATCAAACCCCGCCAGATCAACGAATCGGTCTGAGCGGGGTTTTTTCATGCTTGCGGATTTGCATCTGCGTTTTAGCCAGCGGGCTGCGCTGCCTTTTTCTGCTGCTTTTCGCGATACATGGCGTCATCGGCCTGCTTGTACAAATCGGAAATACCGATTTCGCGGGCGTTTCCAACCGCGATTCCCATGGAAAGCAGGATCGGCAGCTGCGGATTGCTTTTGTTATGATCAGCGAGCGCGCTGTTGATCCGACGCCTCGCTTCCGCAGCCGAATCGTCAGCCGCATTCGGGAGCAGGACCACAAATTCGTCCCCGCCAACCCGGGCGACGATATCGCTGTCGCGAAAACAGGTGCGCAGGATGCCAGCCGCGGTTTGAATCAGAATATCACCGGCTTGATGGCCGAGACAGTCATTGACCTGCTTCAAACCATCCAAATCGGAGACGATAATACCCACCGGGTCGAAGCGGCCTCCGGACATCCGGGACATCTCCTGTTCGAAATAGGCCCGATTATAGATCCCGGTCAGCTGGTCGTGGAAGCTCAGCTGGTACAGGCGTTCTTCATATAATTTGCGATCAGTCAAATCGGAAAAGATGATCACGGTTCCCTTGTATTTTTCAGAGATATCCAGCATCCGGTGGAACTTGACGGCGAGATTGCGCCGGCCGTGCCCCTCCAGCTGAACGTCCTTGTCGATGCTCATCTCCGCCTTTTGGGCCGCAATAAAGTCATTGAATTCCTGGATCAGCCAGGGGACGGTCTGCCCCAAAAGCTGGCGTTCACACTGTTCACCATAATACAAAGCACCCGGACTGGAGGCGGCCCGGCGAAGGAAATCGCAGGCGGCGTGGTTCATATTGTCAACATAGTGGTTGGTATCGAGCAGGATTACCGGGGTGGGGATGCTTTCAAAGATCGTTAAATACTTGTTTTTCTCATTGGTCATGATCCGGTTTACATTTTGCAGTTCGTCGATCAGCTGGCCGCTGGTTTGCGATGCCCACTCGGTGGTGAAGGCCAGTTCCACCCGGTCGAAAAAGCGAAGAATATACAAAGTGAACAGGTACTGGTCGTCCGGGTTAAGGCCGGACTCCAGCACCAGATCAAGGTAGGCTTGCCGGTAGTATTTCATCAGGCTTAAGAATTGTCCCAACGTAATACCGCGGTTGCGGTGAAGCTTTGCTTCCAGAACCCCGAAGGCGGTCATCGGATCGCCGGAAAAATCTGTATCAACTAGAATTTCCGGGACATCCGCCGAATGACGAAGACCTTCCACAAGTGCGTGAGTCAGCCCTTGAATCGAAGCTTGCCAGGCTTCCTCCAGAGTAGACGTGTATTTGGTATAGCCGAATTTCTGGGCGTACTGCAAGGCTCTGCGCATGAGAAAGGTTTGGTTGTTAACCACCAGTTCGGATATTTTTTCCGCAGGCATGAATGACCCCTCCTTGAGCAACCTGAATCGATTCTCGTTTTGAGGCTTGATTCTGAGCACAAGGGCGGTTGACGGAGTGTGAAGAAGACAGCGTGGTGCAACTCCCTGATATCACTTAAATACGACAAAGGCCGCGTGATTTCCTGGTTTGGTGCAGATACAAAACGCGGTGATGGGCCGCTTTGCTATCAATTGCTTATTTTGGGAGGTGAATGCTTCCTTCGACCCATGATCACCTGACAGAAATGCGGTTGATGTGATATATTGAGACCAATGTGGAGTTGGTTCGCGGATGGATCGGAAACATCTGGCGGACCGGATTAATTTGAAGCAAGGAGTCGTTGTCATGAAAAAGTGGATGAGTCTGTCGTTAGTCGGTGTTCTGGTGCTCGGGCTGGTCACTTTCGCGGCCGGGTGCGGCAAGTCGGCCAATCAAGCGGGCGAGCAAAAGGAATTCAGAGTAGGGCTGGAGTGCGGATACGCGCCGTTTAACTGGACCCAGGCTGACAACAGCAATGGTGCGGTTCCAATTGAAGGAACGAACGCTTTTGCCGGTGGATATGATGTTGAAATTGCGAAGAAGATCGCCGAAGGACTGGGCCGGAAACTGGTTATTGTGAAGACGGTTTGGGACGGTCTGCCGCCGGCAGTGCAGTCGGGAAGCATTGATGCGATTATCGCCGGCATGTCCCCGACCGCGGACCGAAAGAAAACCCTCGACTTTTCGGATGCCTACTATCGTTCCCAGCTGGTAATCGTGGTGAAAAAAGGCTCGGCTTTTGAAAAAGCCACCAGCATTCAGGACTTCAAAGGCGCCAGAATCACGGCGCAGCTTAATACATTCCACTACAGTGTGATTGATCAGATCCAGGGTGTGGCCAAGCAAACGGCGATGGATGATTTTCCCGCCATGCGTGTTGCGGTTCAATCTGGTATTATCGACGGGTACGTATCGGAACGGCCGGAAGGCGTTTCGGCATCGGCGGCTAACAAGGATTTTGTCATGGTCGAGTTTGCGCAGGGCAAAGGCTTTACTGCTTCCGATGACGATGTCGCGATCGCGGTCGGCCTGAAGAAGGGCAATGCGGACCGGGAGCAGATCAATAAGATCCTGTCCGCGATCAGCGAGGAACAGCGGACAACCATAATGGATCAGGCGATTAAGAACCAGCCCGCGGCAAAGTAGTTTTCTGACTGGAGTGTTTATCATTTATGGCCGGTGATTCATTTTTCGGCTGGGTTGTTGAACTTACGGTACAATACTGGCCCCTCTTCTTAAGAGGGGCCGAAGTCACTTTGGTGATTGCGCTGTCAGGCACGATGGTCGGTTTTTTGATTGGAATTTTGATCGGCGTCATCCGCACGATCCCGAATGACCACCAATCCGGTCCGCTTCGGAAAGGCTTCCTGAAAACCGTCAATTTTCTGCTGCTGTGTTATATTGAATTCTTTCGCGGCACGCCGATGATGGTTCAGGCCATGGTTATTTTTTACGGGTACACCGCGCTCACCGGCAGCAGGCTGGACACCCTGCTGGCGGGTTTCTTAATCGTTTCCATCAATACCGGCGCCTACATGGCGGAAATCGTACGAGGCGGGATTCTTTCGGTGGATAAGGGCCAGTTTGAAGCGGCCCACTCCATCGGGATGACCCATTCCCAAACGATGACCAACATTGTGCTGCCACAGGCGGTTCGGTTAATTCTGCCGGCCTTGAGCAACGAGTTTGTCATCAATATCAAAGATACCTCGGTACTCAGCGTCATTTCTGTTTCAGAGCTGTTCTTCATGGGCAAATCGGTTGCGGGCATCTACTTCAGGATGTTTGAGGCGTATTCTATTGTCTGCGTCGTGTATTTTGTTTTAACATTTACGACCACCCGGGTACTGCGCTATCTGGAGCGGAAGCTGGAAGGCCCTTCGGTGTACACCATTCACGGGTCCCAGACAGTTCCGGAAGCCGAATTCAGGATCGTGGATCGGGAGTTGGAGAATTAGATGGACAAGATTCTTGAAATCAGGCATCTGGAAAAGGTATTTGGCCAAAACCGCGTCCTGAAGGATATTAACTTTTCGGTCAGCAAGGGCGAGGTCGTCTGTATTATCGGGTCCAGCGGCTCGGGGAAATCCACCCTGCTGCGCTGCATCAACCTGCTCGAATACCCGACCAGCGGCGAGATCATCTATCACGGTGAGAACATCCTTGAGCACGATATGACCAACGCTATGTACCGGGCCAAGATGGGGATGGTGTTCCAGCAGTTCAATCTGTTCAGCAACCTGACCGTACTTGACAACTGCGTGGTCGGACAGGTCAAGGTCTTGAAAAAGGACCGGGAATCCGCCCGCAAAACGGCCATGGAGTATCTCGAACTGGTCGGCATGGCGCAGTACATCAATGCCAAACCGAATCAGATCTCAGGCGGGCAGAAACAGCGGGTGGCGATTGCGCGGGCTTTGTCCATGGAACCGGAGGCCTTGCTGTTTGACGAGCCGACCAGTGCGCTCGACCCGGAATTGGTCGGCGAGGTGCTCAAGGTCATGAAGAACCTCGCGAAATTGGGTCTGACCATGCTGGTGGTGACCCATGAGATGGGCTTTGCCCGCGATGTGGCTCATCGGGTGGTTTTCATGGACAGCGGAGTCATCGTGGAAGATGATGTTCCCGCGGTCATCTTCAATAATCCGAGCAATGAACGAACCCGAAGCTTTCTCAAAAGGATTCTGGAACAAGACTAAAGCCTATCCCATACGATGCGTAAAAGGCCGGTTCTTCCCTGAATACAGGGAAGAACCGGCCTTTTTGCTTTAGGCATCAGTTCTTTCAAAAAAGCGGCCGCATATCCTACGAAAAAGATAAACAAGATGGAAATGGTATGATATAATATCCATAGTGGAACTTGGTTTTTCAAAGGAGGCATGCACTATGATGTGGAAGGAATCGCAGTGGGCAAAAGTCGTTTGGACGGTTTTGCGCGTTGTCCTGGGCTACAACTGGTTTACCAGCGGATTTGCAAAGGTGTTTGGAGACGGCGCGCCGGTTTGGGTGGGACCCAAAGCGGGGGTTGCGGTCAGCGGGTTTCTGAATGGCGCGCTGGGGAAAACCGGTGGACCGCATCCTGACGTACAGATGTGGTACGCATGGTTCGTACAGCACTTTGCTCTGCCAAATGCCAAGGTTTTCAGCTACCTGGTGGCAACCGGCGAACTCCTGGTGGGATTGGCATTGCTGTTTGGTGTACTGACTACGTTTGCGCTGTTTATGAGTCTGTTGATGAACTTCAATTACATGTTTGCTGGATCGGTCAGCGTCAATCCGTATTTCATCATCGCGGCGATCATTCTGCTTTGGGCGGGTAAGAACGCCTATTACTGGGGCGCAGACCGTTGGGTATTGCCCATGCTGAAACGAACTTGCTCCTGAACAGACCGTGAAAAAGAGTAAGAGAACGAGGGGCACAGCCGGTAAAGGCTGTGCCCCTCGTTTCTTTCGGGAGGCGGATGGGATATAATATCAAACATAAATATCGAAATGCGATATCGGAGCGCGATATTATGTTGAAACAAATGCTTTCCGGATTCATCCGTATCCACATCCTGCACCATGCGGCGGTTGAACCGATTTTTGGCGTGGAGATGATTGAAGAGTTAAGGAAGCACGGGTATAAAGCTGGGCCCGGAACGGTCTATCCAATACTGCATCAAATGGAAACGGACGGCAACCTGGCTTCCCGGCGAGTCAATGTCGAAGGCAGGATCAGGGTATATTATGAGATTACCGGGAAAGGACGGCAAACCCTCGAGGAAAGCAAAAAGTGGCTGCAGGAACTGGTTTGCGAAGTCCTGTAGCTGGTGATTGAAAAGGAGCATGCTGATGGATAACCTACTGTCATTTCACGATCTTTACCGAACCATAGGCAGCCGGAACTCCTTTATCAAGGAATCGGGAGCGGTATCCGCCGGCAGAATTCTGTCCGTCAAAGGACCTTCGGGGGTAGGCAAATCGACTCTGCTCAGGATGCTGGCCCGCCTGATCGAACCGGACAGTGGGGAAATGTACTTCAAGGGACAGCCCTGGCGATCGATTCCGGCCGAAAACTGGCGCCGGTCGATTCAATACTTATCGCAAAAACCGGTGATGTTCAGCGGCAGCGTTGCCCAGAACTTCGTCATGCCATTTAACACGAAAATCGGTAAAACATCGGGCGATTACCCGAAGGTGAAGGCCGAGGCGTACATGAAAGCTTTGGATCTCCCGTTGGAGCTTTTGGACCAGAACGCCCAGAAGCTTTCCGGAGGCGAGGCATCCCGCGTGGCCCTCATCAGAGCTTTGTTGATCGATCCGGAGGTTTTGCTGCTGGATGAACCGACGGCTTACCTGGACGGCGACAGCCGTCAGAGAGTGCTTCACTTGATCGGTCATTGGGTCAAGCAGCCGGAGCGGGCGGTGATTATGGTTTCGCATAATGGCCAGGACGCAGCCGATCTGGAGGATGTTACAATCCTTGAGATGACCTGCAGACCGGGAGGAGGCGGACAATGAATTACGGCTACATTCAGATTTCTAATCTGCAGCTGGTGTTCAGCGTATCGCTGGTCGTACTGACCGGAATCGTTTCCGCGCTGCTTCAGTTGGGGCTCCTAAAATCGCTGCTCTGGGGAACGGTCCGCGCATTCGCGCAGTTGACTCTGATCGGTTATATCCTGACCTACGTGTTCAAATGGAACCATCCGGCGGTGATCTTTTCATTGATTCTGGTGATGTGTTGGATTGCCAGCCGGGAAGCCATCGGCCGGATAAAGAATGCGCCCGCCAATCCCATGCGGGTGACTTATCTCTCAATGATTGCTTCAACGTTTATCGTGGGACTCATCGTGGTGGTTGTGATTATCGGGCCGGAACCGTGGTATTCAGCCAGGGTGATGATTCCGATTTTTGGGATGCTGCTGGGGAATTCGATGAATGCCATCGCGCTGTCCCTGGACCGGATGCTGAGCGATGTGACCGCACATGCGGATGAGGTGGAGCAGATGCTTTGTTTTGGGGCCACACCGTGGGAAGCGGTCGTTATCCACGTGAAAAAGGCGGTTTCATCGGGCATGACTCCGACGTTAAACTCGCTGGCAGTGGTCGGCATTGTCAGTTTGCCGGGTATGATGACCGGCCAAATCCTGGCCGGGATGGACCCGCAGTCGGCGGTCCGGTATCAGTTTGTGGTCATGATCATGATCGCCGCGGCGGTGGCCATCGGTTGCTTAATGATGGTAGGCCTCTCTTACAAGACAATGTTCACGGCAGACGGGGCGCTGGTGGAAAGCATGCGCAAGAATTGATGATCGGCAAGAGAAGCGGCGCAGGCCGCTGATTATGATACGAACAAGCCCCCCCGCCGGATAACCGGCGGGGGGGTTGCCTTAGAGGAGAGTTATAAAATGAAGCGCTTAACCACGTTGATCAGGTTTTCGGACAGACTGGCAAGATGCTGGCTGCTGTTCGCGATATTTTCCATAGCCTCCGACTGGCCTTTTACGGCAACCGCGATCGTCCGGGTCTCGTTCAGGTTTTCGCCGGCAACGGTTTCAACAGCCGCGACCGAATCCTGAAGCCGTGTGCTGGCTTCAAACGCTTTTCGCGCGGCCTCACTGATTTGCTTAATCTGCTGGTTTAAGCCTTCGTTGAGGTGGATGATATCTTTAAAAACCTGGCCCGAATCCGCAATCACCAGCTTCCCGGTCGCGACCTCCTCGGTTCCTTTGTTCATGACATTGACCGCGGTCAGGGTTTCGTCCCGAATCTCGTTGAGGATGAAAGCGATTTCCTGAGCCGCGTGTGCGGATTGCTCGGCCAGTTTCCGCACTTCGTCGGCGACAACGGCAAAACCGCGGCCGGACTCGCCCGCCCGGGCTGCTTCGATCGCGGCATTCAGCGCAAGCAGATTGGTTTGAGCGGCGATATTGCCGATCGTCCCTACGATTTCTACAATATGACTTGCTTTTTCGTGCAGTTGACCGATGACCTGACCGGAATGGCCTACGACCTCATGAATGACGTTCATTTGGCTTACGGCCTGCTGGATCGCTGCATTGCCGGTGGAAGCCGCGGTCACGGTGCGATCCGATTCGGTATAGGCAAGATCTGTGCACGATACGATCCGATTCATGGTGCGGCTCATTTCTTTCACCATATCCGCCGCCCGGGTACTCGCACCCGCCTGCTCTTCCGAGCCCTGCTGCACACGGTTGATTGCGCTCAAAATACTGGTGCAGGAGGCGGCCGAGTGTTCGGCAGTCGCGGCGAGCTCCTCGCTGGTTGCCGCGACATCGGTGGCTGAGCCGCTGATCTGATTGACCAGATTGCGCAGGTTATTGACCATACTTTGAAAAGACCGAATCAAAACGTTTAATTCCCGGGTCTTGGTATCGCGCAAATCCGGGGGGATTAATCGGCCTTCGGCCACCTGGCTTGATGCCAGCGCCAGGTATTCGAGCGGGGTGGCAATCGACCGGGTAAACGAATTGATCGCAAAAAAGACCAGGATCAGGGTCAGAACAAAAAGGATTAGCGCGGCGTTTAAGACCGGGCGGGCGGCCCCGTCAATCACATCGGCCGGCACCAATGCGGCCACAGACCAGTTGGCCGTTGACACCGGCGCGAAGAACAGGTACTTGTCCCCACCGAACAAATCCGTTTTCACGACCTGGGTGTGCCCCTGAAGCATCGCCCTGGATAAGTCTGCATATTTGCCCTTTTCGATTTTGGAAAGGCTGCTCTTCAAGATCTGCTTTCGATCCGGATGCACAATGAACTGCCCGGTTGAATCAATCAAAAACACTTCGCTGGCCCTGGGCGGCAAGGCCTTCAAAACTTCCTTTTGTACTGTTGTTAAAAGGACATCCGCGCCGACAATCGCGATCGTTTGGCCCGATCCGCTGTGAACCGGTGTGGCGATGGTGGCCACCGGCTGGTTCGCCTCGGCCGGAAATTCAGGTTCGCCGATGTAACAGGGAGTCCAAACCGGCGCGTTCTTTTTCAAGGGTTCGTCGTACCATACCCGGCCAACGGCGGTATAAGCCGGATCGTCCGGCTGCCACTCGTCGTCTTCACTGGTAAACTGCTGGTTTAAAACGCCCTGGGTATACAGAAGGGCTATTTCCGGGTTCTGTTTCTTGATGCGCTGGATTTCCCGGACACTGTTCCAGTAGACCGCACCTGACTTTTCGCTCTGGCTGAAGTAGCGGTGAGTGGCGTCGGATTCCGCAAGCGCCACAATCACGCCTTGTTTCTGCGTCAGCCAGGCGTTGACCCGTGAGGCGGTCGTTTCAACCATGGCCAGATACCGGCTTTTGGCCTGGTCCTGGATGATTGAGCTGGTCTGAAAATAGTTGACGACGGCCTGGATCGTTAGCGCGGCTAAAACCACCGCGCCGAAGAGAAGCAGCATCCGTTTTTTGATCGGTACTGTGGACTGACTGAAGTGAGTTTCTGCATCGGTTAGGGTGCTGGATCCGGAATGCTCGCCAGCGCTGTTTTTACTGGCCCTGGTTTCCATCATCGCAATGCCCCCATTTCCCGTTGTTTCTGTCATTAATTATAAATTAGACAGAAAATTCTGGCAAATATTAGCGCGCGGACGCTTGCTTCGGAAGGGTGGTTTGCAGGATAGCGAATGTGGAAATTCACCGCCGGAATACTCTTCATAGCGGGGATTCCCTGTGAGCAGGCCTGAAGTTGATATATCGGTAAGTTCAATGCAAAAGAAGCAAGCAGGAAGGAAATGAAGTGTCCAAGTTAGAATCCTTAACCGTGATCTAGACAAAAAAGGTTCCATAAGTACGGAATTATATGGAATGAATACAATATTCAGGGGGTGCTTCGATGTTCTCGGCTTTGTATCGCTTTCCTTCCCGCCGGTCGGCCTGTATTCTTGTCGCCGTATTTCTGCTTACGCTCCTTCCTGTGCTTCCACCGCCGGCCGCGGCTGCGGCCGTTTTTAAAGACTTGAAACCGGGGTCATCCGATGCCATCTACGGCACGTTCCTGCAGGGCAGAGGCGTAATCGGCGGTTATTCCGACGGGACCTTCCGTGCCCAGGCGCCGGTCACCCGGGCGGAAATGGCCGTGATGCTGGTCAAAGCCTGTGCGCTGCCCCTGGAACGACCGCAGCGTCCGACCTTTACCGATGTCAAATCGAATCATTGGGCTTATGCGTCGATCGAAACCGCCGTGAAAGCCGGTCTGATCAAGGGATATCCAGATGGATTGTTCAAGCCTGAAAGCAGGGTGACCCGGGCTGAAAGCGCCGCGATGCTGCTTGGGCTTACCCGCTCCTCATCACCGGCTCTCACTATGCCGGCAGCCATTCAGGACGTAAACAGCCGGCACTGGGCCCGCAGTCTCATTGCGACCAGTCTTTCCGCTGGAGTCCTCACGCCTAAATCAGCAAACCGGTTTGCGCCCGAGACTGCGGCACAGCGCGGTGAAATCGCTTTTGGACTTACGCGAATGCTTACCACTGCGCCGGACCGTATGGAGGTTCCGCTGAGCATACTACTGCAGCGAAACTGCGGCGAAGTCAAGCTTTCCGGCCCGTCGCCGAATCCTATTCAAATCGACAAGGAAATGGCATGCAGCCCCGGCCAGACGATTGAAACCGGAAAGGACGGAGAAGCCAGGCTTTCCTTCCCGGACGGGTCCAATCTGCTGATGAAGCGGAACACTAAAATCGAAATTATAAAAGCGCGCGGGCAGTCGGTGATCCGGCAGGACGGCAGTCCCGGGGCGGTAATTGATTATCTGGAAATCAAGCTGGTCCAGGGAAAAGTGTTTGGCGCCCTGGCCGCAACGTATTTCATTCATCCGGAAGTAACCGCTCCGGCGGCTGTCAAAGGCCAATCGGTACCCGGCTCCGCATCGCTTTTTGCCGGGGAGCCGCAGGAACAGCCCAAAACGGTATGGTGGAAAGAAGCGTCCGCCAAACGGGTTAGGGTTCAAATGGACATGCCCTGGGGCGTTGCCGGGGTTCGGGGGACCATGTGGGCCAATGCGGTATCCCCCAGCGGCCAGTCGACCAGTGTGGTTGATGGGTCGGTTGAGGTGACGGCGAATGGCGTATCGGTAGAGGTTCCGGAAGGATCAAGCACGGTCGTAGCCGGGCAGGGTCAGGCTCCGGCGCCGCCCGCGCGAATGCCGGCCGCGGAGCGCCAGGAATGGCAGGCTCAGCAGCAGTGGGTGCAGGAGACCCTGCAGGCGATCAAGGAAAATGCGCCGGTGATTCAGGAACCACCCGGCCAGCCGGATCAGCCCCAAACCCCGACTGCACCGGCGGTGGATCAGATTGTCAGCCAGGTGCTCGAATCCTATCAGGATTCGACCACTCAAGGGACATCCGGCGGTTCCGGCGGCGGCTCAGATTCGGAGCCGGCTCCGGCCCCAGCGGCGTCAGATGCCTCCGCGGCCACCGTAACGCCATCAACGGCGGCTCCTAGCGCAGCAGTGCCGTTTACGCTTTCAATGACCGGCGTTAAAGATACCGCCGGAAGCTCAATAACCGGTTCGGTCAATGTTCGGGTGCTCAGCAACAATTCGATGGAGGGAGCCACGGGCGAAGTCTTTAATTCAGCCGTTTCGTTTTCAGCCGGGACGGCTTCGGCATCCATCACGCTCAGCCAGACCGGGGCACAGGTCTTGTCAGTGAGCATCAACGGGGTAACCGGTTCCAAAACGGTATCCGTGACAGTGAATCTTCCGCCCGCTGTCAGCGCGGTGCAGGTGGCCTGCGGATACAGCCATACCCTTGCGCTGGCCAGTAACGGCACGGTCTGGGCCTGGGGCAAGAATTCGAACGGACAGCTTGGAACCCTGGCCCCGGCCGATCAATCGGTCCCGGTGCTAATTCCCGGCCTAACCAATGTGGTCGCCGTAGCGGCCGGACAATATCATTCAGTGGCTTTAAAGCGCGATGGCACGGTCTGGGCCTGGGGGCAAAACCTGTGCGGTCAGCTTGGGGATGGATCGCAGACAGACCGAACCAGCCCGGTTCAAGTCACGGGACTTACCGGCGTCGCTAAAATCGCGGCTGGCTATACCCATACATTGGCAGTAAAAGCGGACGGAACCGTGTGGGCATGGGGCGCTAACGGTTCAGGCCAGCTCGGTGACGGAACCGCAACCCTTCAAAAAACAGCGGTTCAGGTAATTGGTCCGGGAGGGGTTGGCTATCTAACCAACATCACCGAAATTGCGGGTGGGGATATCCATACCGTGGCCCGGAGAAACAACGGAGCTGTCTACATCTGGGGTGAGAATACGGATGGGCGGCTCGGCCTGGGAACCTTCTCTGACCAGACCACTCCGGCGCTGCTTACCGGAATTCCGGCCGTGATCAAGGTGGCGGCGGGTTATGGACATACGCTCTTCCTGCACGCGGGCGGTGCGGTTTCCGCAGTCGGTATGAACAACTGCGGCCAGATCGGTGATGGGACGATGATCCTAAAAACCTCAGTCACGCCCATCGCGGCCTTGTCAGGGATTGCCGGGATTGCGGCCGGATACGAGCATTCCATGGCTTACAGTTCCTCCGGCAACCTGTTTGCCTGGGGCAAGGATGACCGGGGTCAGCTTGGGGACGGCGCGATCGTAGACAAACCGAATCCGGTTCCAGCGATAGGCTTTTCCGGGATCACCGGTGTGAGCGGGGGAACTCAGCATACGGTTGCGATTACTTCGACCGGTCTGGTGAGTGCCACCGGAAACAACGTGTTCGGCGAACTGGGCAACGGGTCCGCGACGGAGTCGCATCAGGGCGTTGCAGCTAACGGCTTTTCCCAGCTTTCGGCCGGCCTGACCGGGCTCACGGTCACCAATGCAACCTTGAGCCCTACTTTTTCGCAAACCCAGCTTGCCTACACCGGCTATGTCGATCATGCGGTGACCGGTGTCATGGTGACACCCACGGCGGGGGCCGGGACGATTACCGTCAACGGGACCACGGCGGCCAGTGCGAGCGCCTTCGGCCCGGTTCCTCTTAATCCCGGTGAAAACACGATTCTGGTCAGTGTCACGGAGCCCGGAAAAGGCTCCAAGGTCTATACCCTGAAAATAACCCGTTCCAGTACGGTCCTGGTCAGTCTGGGCGATTGTTCCACCGAAGACGCCGTTGGGAACGAAGACAGCACTGCCGTTTCCGTCAGCATGGACGGCAATGTGGTCGCGTTTTACTCCGCGGCCGGCAATTTGACGGCTACGCCACCAGGCACTCTCAACAGCGAGAATATCTATGTGCGAAACCGTTCGCTGGGGAGCACGGTACGGCTGACCAATACCACCAGTTATGCGCCCGCGGTCAGCCTGGACGGCCGTTGGGTGGCATTCATCTCCGGGGATGAAACGCTGGTACCCGGTGATAACAACGGAAATTGGGACGCTTTTGTCTATGATCTCCAGACCAGCACGGTTGCTCGGGTGAGTGAATCAACCAGCGGAGTTCAGGCCAATGATGACTCTGGCTATTCCACGGAATACCAGCCGTCCGTGAGCGCAGGCGGCCGGTATGTTGCGTTCGTTTCCGACGCCACCAATCTGCTTGACGGCGGCGGGGACACCAACGGCTTCCCTGATGTCTTTGTCCGCGATAGAGATGTTGACTGCGACTCGATATTTGATGAAGTAGGTGAGGTGAAAACGATTCGGGTCAGCGTCGATACTTCGGGTGCACAAGGGAATGGCTGGTCATTTAACCCGGTCATCAGCGGTAATGGACGTTTTGTTGCATTTGCTTCAAATGCCTCAAATCTGGTCGCCTTTGATACAAACAGCGTGTGCGATGTCTTTGTGCACGACCGCGACGCTGACAATGACGGCATCTTTGATGAACCAGGCGCAATTTCGACGGTGTGCATGAGCCAGAATTTATTGCTCTTTCCGGCTGGCGGTGGGTACAGCGGAACCAATATCGGAGGTGAATCTGGAAACATAGCCATGAGCAGCAACGGCCGCTATGTCGCCTTCCAGTCGATCTCCTCGGATTTTGGTGTCGCCGATGGCAACGGCTGTACCGATATTTACATCAGGGACCGGGATGTGAGCGGCGACGGCGTCTTTGATCAGATCATGGACGTCGCCACCGAACGGGTTAGCCTTGCCTACAACGGTGCCGAGTCGAACGGAGGGTCAACGCAGCCGGCGATCAGCAACGACGGCCGCTATGTGGTATTTTTATCAACCGCGACCAATCTGATTGAAACGGGGACCAACAGTACCGATCACATTTTTGTTCGGGACCGCGTACTCAACACCACAAAACTGGCCGCGATTATGAATACCGGGGCGGCGGCATACTCGCACTGGCCAGCGATCAGCGGAGACGGCCGGTACATCTTCTTTGAATCCGCGAATGTTTGTGACTCCACTGATACGAATGGCCCATACTGTGATATCTACATGTACGACACAACCCCGTAATTCGATCAATCAATCACTGCATTCCAAGGGCTCCGCTATAAAGCGGAGCCCTTTGCGATTATGAAGCAAACCGGGCAAAAAGAAATGGGCTTCGCCAACGCCGGCGAAGCCCATTTGTCGATTAATTACGCAAAAAACATAGCGCGTTCTTCTTGACAGAAGATTCAAAAAACAGTTAATGTGTGAAACAGAATGTATTATGTTTTTGGGTCAAGCTATTTCCCGAGCAGCACCAGCAAGGTGTTCACCCGCTGTTTGAGATAATCGGCCAGATCAAACTTCGCATCCCGGGCGCACCAGGCGGTAATCCCGGCCAGAATCTGGCCATTCACCAGTTCAGTCATGAAGGCGGGGGTGAAGTCTAACCTGAATTCCCCGGTTTCCTGACCATTCCTGAAGCATTCGTTCAAAACCCATGTGGTCGTGGTCTCAATCGGATCAAAATATTCGCTGCGATGGATCAGGGCGATGGAAATAAAGCGGGAGACAAATTCAAGGCCTTTTGCCATCGCGAACTGGGCCAGGAAAACCGACACGGCGAGAATCGCGTCGGTATAAGGCGGTTTATCCAGAGACCGGTAATAGGTCTCCAACGCTTCAGCCTCTTTGCCGACCACGCCGCGCAGGATGTCCTGTTTGGACATGAAATAGTGGTAGAAGGCTCCGGTGGTGATTTCGGAAGCGGCGCAGATATCCGCAATGGTGGTCTTTTCGTAGCCCCGCTCCTGGATCAGTCGCACGGCGGCTTCAAAGATCTTTTGTTTTGAACGCATTCCCTTGGTGGTTTTGCCAGCTTTCGGATTTTTCATGGTGTCCCCCGATGGGTGAGAATCCACTGCGGTCAGCGGTTAAAGAATTCCTTGTTACCTAATCTATCCTAGCTGACCGGTTTCAGACTTGTCCAGTCATTCCCAACTTGATCAGGTTCTGAACGCCTTCAAACGGAAGCGCGCATCAAGTTTCATGGGAATGGGTTCGAAGCGAGGGGGTGAGGAAGGCTCTGGCGTTGGTGACGGATTTATAGAAATAGGGGGAATGGGAAGTTTGATGAGATTAAAGAAGATGAAGAGAATATCGGTGCTTGCATTGGTTGTTGCGCTGTTGATGACATCGCTTGCCATCATTCCAGCCGCTCCGGCGGCAGCGGCAGTTCGGCAAAACGACTATCCCATTGTCATGGTCCATGGACTCGGTGGCTGGGACTATGTGCTTGGGATTCCGTACTGGGGTTTCCTTTATGATGTAACCAAAGATTTGAATTCCCGAGGCTACAGGGCTATTCCCGCCTCGGTCGGCCCGGTCAGCAGCAACTGGGACCGCGCCTGTGAACTGTACGCCCAATTGAAAGGCGGCACGGTGGACTATGGTGTGGCCCATTCGACAAAACACGGGCATGCCCGTTTCGGCCGTACATACGCATCCGGCTCCTATCCGGAATGGGGTACGGTGGATCCGGCAACCGGAAAGCTCAAAAAGATTCATCTGATCGGTCACAGCATGGGCGGCCCGACGGTGAGAGCGATCACGGCGCTGCTGATGCAGGGAAGCGCGGAGGAACGCGCAGCCACGCCGGCGGCCGATCTCTCTCCGCTGTTCAACGGCGAGCCAAAGCCCTGGATTGACGGCTGTTTGACCATCGCCACGCCGCACGACGGCAGCACGGCAACCTATGCGCTGGCTCCCGGAGACAACTCGCTGCTCAAGACCGTGCTGCTCTTCCTGGGGTCCGCCCTGGGCGGTCTTGGGATTGATGTCTATGACATGCATCTGGAACAATGGGGACTTGTAAAACAGCCCGGCGAGAGCTTTGCCGCTTTTATAAATCGAGTGGAGAACAGCAACGCCTGGACCAGCACCCGTGACTTCGCGGACTGGGATCTGAAGCCTGAAGGCGCGATGGAGATGAACCAGTGGGCGACCGCTCAGCCGAACGTCTACTATTTCTCCTCGGCGACGCTCTGTACCTATAAAAGCCCGCTGACCGGCCACTATCTGCCCCGGATTGAAATGAGCCCGATGTTCTGGGCATTCTCAGGCCACATCGGTGCGTTTACGCAGTCCTCGCCGGTTCCTATCGACAAATCCTGGTGGCCCAACGACGGGCTGGTTTCCCTGTGTACGGCTGCCGGCCCGCATCTGGGCTCCAATGACCAGATAGTCAACTATAACGGTGTCCCGCAGATCGGCAAATGGAACTATCTCGGCGTGGTTGACACCAAGGTCGACCACATGCAGATCGTCGGCATACTCTCGACCCGTGACTGCCGGCCGATGATGCGCGGCTATGCCGAGCTGCTCGGCAGCCTGCCGGAATAGGGGGTTATCTATTAAACCTGCTTGACTCATCATTGCCTCACTGTTGTTAGGGCCCGGTTATCCCGCCGGGCCTACTTTTTTGCCAACATCAGGGCTCTAAAATGGCTAACAGCCCTGCCTTGCCACCGTTTTGGCCCAAATTACCGGATTACTCATCATCTGCTCAACGACTTTCCCGGCATGCTCCTCCAGATACTCCGATTCGGTCGGAAGATAGCTTTCCTTGGAGTCAAAGCCGAAGTTCCGGGCATCCCACCGCATAAAGTAAGCGTGCAGACGGGAACCCATTTCCGCCAGCGCAGGCACCTTTTCATTCAGCACCAAAAAGTTGCCCCGGCTGGCGGCTTCAAGCGCTGTCAGGCCAAAGGATTCCGAAAACGAGGGACACACAAACAGGTTGGATAGGGTAAACAGATCCAATACGCCTTTTCTGGGAAAGCCCTGTTCATAGCCAAGTTCCGAGGTGAATGCGATCGCGCCGTCTGTCAATTGGAGCGCCCGGGCCAAGCGCCGCAGTAACGCTTTGTACAGGTCCG
This sequence comes from Solirubrobacterales bacterium, assembly GCA_050258755.1. Taxonomy (GTDB): domain Bacteria; phylum Bacillota; class Syntrophomonadia; order Syntrophomonadales; family DTU052; genus JBLMZI01. The sequence goes on from JBLMZI010000003.1 coordinate 209,247, forward strand.
GGTTGATATCGGCGGATGGGAAATCACAAAAGACGATCTTCACACTTTTCCTGGTTCGGTTCTGTATGGCTGCAGCAAAGGCGACCACTTTTTCGAGTCTCTTTGCGGGTGTCAGCCTTGCGGGGTAAACCACCAGAATATCCGGCGTAATCAGGTCGATCACCCGGCCAATTGCCCTTACCTCATCACTAAGACCGGATAGAGTCCGAAAACGCCCCGCCGCTCCCGGAAGGGATTTCAGTTCCCATAAAGCCAGCGATTTATCCCAGGGGGGCTGCTCTTGGATGACGTACAGGGGCTTTGGGAAATTGAAAGGTTCAAGTTCCAGGTTCAAAAACCGCCAGTCGCCGGTATTGATATCACGATTGGTTTGATGATCCGTAAACGTGGTGGTCAGGAGGTACTTTGCTCCGCTTTTCTTGAAATTATCGATGGCGGCCCAAATTCCCGCGTAAGGCAGATGAACCAGGCAATCCCGGCAAAGAATCAGGTCAGCCAGCGGAAGGGGATCGCTGGTCAGGTTCAGCAGCCTGAATTGCCGCTGCTGGTTGGCATACGTTTTCAAGTTATGCTCGATTAATTCGGGTACGATATCGATTCCGGTATACGTCGCGGGATTCAAATCGACGTGCCGCATCCAATTAAAGTCGCCGCACGCCGCGTCCAGGATCGATCGTATCCGAAATTGGGCGATCAAGCCTGGCAGCGTCTGCGCCACCAACTTTGTAGAATCCACTCTGGAGCCAGGGCCGGAAACCGACTCTTTATCGCCCCACATATTACCCAGATAAATCTGTCTGAAGATCTCCTTCACCGATACCCTTCCCCCTTATGATCAGGGTCGCTTTTTCATCAGTATGAAGAACCCGCAGTCATTGTGCCTTGAATCGAAACCGGCGCATAAGATAGATATAGCTAAGCATCAAGTTTCGGTTTCATAGATGGGCGAGACTAACAGGAGGTTGTAAGTGAAAGTTGCGGTTCTTACGATGTTTAACGGCCTGAGCGGCACCTACTCACTGGTTAATGTCGTGGCTGAGCAGCTCAAAATGCTGCTTGACGCCGGGATTCCGACCAAAATGCTCGTGTGCCAGGACTGCCCCGATGATCAAAGGGTTGGCATTTTTGCCGACGAACGGCTTGAGTGGGTAAAAGTTGTCAACCGGCTCAATCAGGAGCAAATCCATTGGCGCGATTATTCCAGGCCGGATGGCGAACTGCACGCATCCTTTTTTGCCGAAGCGGATGTCATCGCGGCTGATCTGGCCGAAAAACTTTCGGATTCCGACGTTTGCATCATGCACGATATCCATTATCAAGGCTGGCATCTCATTCATAATGTGGCCATTCGAAAAGCGCAGGAGCAATTGCCCAACCTGCGATTTATCGCGGTAACCCATTCGATACCGGTCAAGCGGCCGGCGGAACTGAAATGGCCTTTTTCCGCACGGTACACGCCAATGCCGAAGACCACCTATGTCTATCCGACCTTATCCGGAATACCGGCGCTTGCCAGGCAGTACGGCGTCCCCGAAGGCAGATGCAGGGTTATCAACAACAGTCTGGATTTGCTGTCTGTTATGAGCGAGGATGTGAATGCCATTCAGCGGCGGTTTGACCTGCTTCGGCCGGATATCCTGATCATCTATCCGGGCAGGCTGAGCACCGGGAAAGGCTTCGAAAAGGTAGCCGCCCTGGCCGGGGCTATTCGAAGCAAAACCGAGCAGCAGGTGAAGCTTTTGTTCTGTGATTTTCCTTCGATCGATATTGATCCCGGCGAATACAAAAAAACGATCCGGGAAGCCGGATATGCACTTGGATTGGAAGCTCCGGATATCGCGTTCACAAGTGATTTGGGATATCCCAATGGCTTCCCGCGCAGTGGCGTTTTGGAACTGTTCACCCTCTCGAATCTGTTTATCTGCCCGTCTTTTTCAGAATCCTTCGGACTTACCGTGCTTGAGGCTGCGAGCCGGGGCAATTTCGTGATCCTGAATCAGGCTGTCCCGGCCCTGGATGAATTGGGGAAAAAGCTGAATTCATATTTTATGCGCTGGCCCGCCAGGAACTTTGGCTTTGACACCCGGGAAACCTACCATCCGTCCGAGCAGGCCTATTTGGAAGACCATGCCGCCAAAGTCATCAATCTGATGAGAGACAATCCGGTGATCCATGCGAAAACGCTGGCAAGACAGCGTTTCAGCCCGCAATGGGTTTGGCACAACCAACTGGAGCCGCTTCTGGACCGGTAACCTTGCGGCTTCTTATACCCCAAAAAGGCTGCCTTTCAGGGGAGCAGAAACGTCCCCGGGCAGCCTTTGTCATTTGTTTTGATTGCGCGTATTTCCCGTTATCCTGGACATAAATCATTACACAGCAAACAAGGCGAGCATACTCCCGTATTCGTTATATTATGGACCGCGTTTTCACCTGTAAATATGACATCTCTGCCTGCGACCGCAGCCCCGCAGATCGATCCGCCCTGGCTTGCGGCCAAACGGACATCCCCGCCCGTATCAGCCGTGTAAACCAATCCGGTAATTTGATATGGACCGTTATTGATCCGCACATCACCGGTCTCGGAGAAAAGGGCAAAACAGCCGGTCGAGGCGTAACTGAAATTGGCCCCGGATACGGTGATTCCGTCTCTTGCCAGGATACCTCCGCCCGCGATGGAAAGGTTTTCGGCGGTAATCGATACCGTGCCGTTGACCCATACGGTTCTGCCCTGGAAGATTGCCGCGTCCGCGGCATTCATTATATCGACATCGTTGTTGACGATTAAATCGGCGTCTTCTTGCAGGCAGACGCGGTCAAACACTTTAAACGGAACGATTGCCGCATTCAGGGTCAAATGCTGATAGGTATTGCCGCCGCTGTCCGCAAAACTTGCCACAACATTGGTATTGCCGAGGAACGTATTGCCGCTTTCGGTGACCGTCATGTTTCCGTTGACCTGGATATTGGAATCGATGACCGAATGAGACGAAACCTCAAAATTGCTGTTCGCGAATACGGCGAAGGTCAGCCCGGGCGCACAAAGCTGCTGGGCCGTTGTCGTTGTGGTGGTCTGAGTGGTTGCGGTGGTTGTTTCCGTGGTCGTCAGCGTCGTCGTTTCGGTTGTCGTGGTGGTCGTTGTCTGGGTGGTTGTCGTCGTCGATGCCGTCGTTGTCGTGGTGGCAGAGCCGGGGGAAAAGTTCAGCAGGTCTTCGAGTTTGAATTGTAGGAGCATCTGGTGCTTTATCACGGTTCTCAGTGTCCGGTTTACGGATTCATCAATACTTAGAATACCCGCAAGGGTGGGCGGCGCCGGGGTGGCCTGGCCGGCTAGTGTTCCCAGGACGAACTGGATTTTCTCCGCTTCCGCGTTAATGATGTGCGCCAACCCAAGTTCTTCAAAAGCAATCGAAGCCAGTAGAAGATTTACCGCTTGTTCTCCATTTACCCTGATTGAAGGGATCACATTCGGAATTGTGGGGAATGACAAACACGTTGCCTCCTTTCCCGTCAAATAGTACACCTTATTCCGTGTCGGGTTGTTTGGTGAAATGGGAAAAAAGGCGATGGTTTGAATCATCGCCTTTGGTAACAGCACCCGATTGTCAAAATGGAGATTTTGCGGTTTCGACTATGGATTCAAGCAAGGATTGGAACCGCAAGGGACGCATGGTGAGCACCCACCGGTATTCGTAATGCTGTGAATCGCTGATCCGCCGGTGAAAATAATGTCTCTGCCCGAGAACAGCGCGCCGCAGACCGAACCGCCCTGGCTGGTTGCCAAACGAATGTCTCCGCCGGATGCGGCGGTATATATTAGGCCATTAATCGTATAGGGACCATTATTGATCCGAACATCGCCGCTATCGGAATACAGAGCAAAGCATCCGGTTGAGGTATAGGTAAAGTCGCCTCCCGAAACCGTAATCGTGCCGGTCGCAAAGATGCCGCCTCCGGTTATCGAAATACCGCCGCCAGTTATATTGACATTGCCGTTGACCCAGACAGTCTGACCTTGATAAGGTACGGCATCAGCCGCGCTTGCAATGTTCTGGTCCCCGGTCAGTACCAGTGTTGCATTCGCTTGAAGACAGGTTGAGTTAAAGGTTGGATAGGGAACCGGTGCCGCAGTAAGGACCAGGTTTTGATAGGTGTTGCCGCCGCCGTCGGTGAAGGTTCCAACCACATTGGTGTTGCCCAGGAAAGTATTGCCGGAATGCGTAACCGTCATATTTCCATTGATCTGGCTGTTGGAATCGATGACCGATTGGGACGCAATCGAGAAATTGTTGTTTGCAAAAACCGCGTAAGTACAGAGTGCGCCTACCGCCGGACTGGTCGTGGTCGTCGTTGTTTCGGTTGTTGTGGTCGTCGTCTCCGAGGTCGTCGTCGTAGTGGTAGACTCGGTCGTCGTAGTGGTAGACTCGGTCGTCGTGGTCGTAGACTCGGTCGTCGTGGTTGTTGACTCAGTCGTGGTGGTTGTTGACTCAGTCGTGGTGGTCGTGGACTCAGTCGTAGTAGTCGTGGATTCGGTCGCGGTCGCGGTCGTCGTAGTCGTCGTCGTTGAACCTGTGGTGGTGGAACTGGTCGAAAGCTCCAGCAGATCCTCCAGCTTGAACTCAAGCAGCATCTGATGCTTAATCACCGTTCTTAAAATGTCTTCAACCGACTGGTCAATGCTCAACAGCGCCCCCAGGGTGGGCGGCTCCGATATGGTTTGCCCGGCGAGCGTCCCGAGAACAAATTGAATTTTCTCGGCTTCGCTGTTGATAATATGCGCCAACCCCAGCTCTTCGAATGCGATCGATGCCAGAAGCAGGTTAACCGCCTGTTCCGCGGTTATATTGATGGAGGGGTTGATGTTAGGAATTGTGGGAAATGACACCACTTATTTCCTCCTTTACCGTAAGATAATGCCATATTATTCAAGCCAAATTTGGTTTGTGAAATAGTCTAATCTGGTTTTCAGGGAAGCTGGAAAGTGGGTTCATGGGCGCATCAGGGGGGATTAGAGGAAGCAGGGCTGAGGGTGGATGAACAGACGACCGGGCGTGGAGTTGGAGGCCGGATAATGAGGAATAAAAAAGGCGGATTAACCGCCTTTCGTGGTTTATTGAAAGAATGATTGACCGCCGGCGCTCTCCCTACCTTGCCCGGGCACAGATGGAGGCATGCCGGCAGGAGTGACATTCGCTGCGGGGTTCGGTACCTTCGCAAGGTTCAGAGACCGGAAGCTGTGAGTGCGTATACGGGGATTGACCGTGATACTGGTCCCGTACCGGAACCCAAACCAGCAGCACCAGAGATTTGTCGATTTCACAGGGGCCGCTCTTGCGGGCACAAAGGTATTCGACCATGATCCTGGGATGGATGGCTGGGTGATGCTCCGCGTCCGGATACCCTCCGGTACCTGGACAGCGGGTTTCGGAAGCGCAGCTGGAGCAAGCGTGCCCATGAAAGTCCGGCTGCGGGATGACACAGTTTTCAATAAACACGCTAAACGGAACCGTCGACTCGAAACAATGGACCGAGTGGCAGAACGCATCGCTTGAGTAGACGATCTTTTGCTCAACTTTGCCGATAATAATGATTTTTTTACCGAAAGGCGTGTGAATCGTTTTGGTTTTTTCAATCTGCGGACAGGCGATGACTTCGAGGATGTTTTCGACACCCGGTTTGTGTTCCGGCACCCATAAATGTTCATCAAGACTGAACTGTTTATGGCAGCAAACCCGCTCCAGGGGCGGATAGGAATAGTATTCGCAGGTGTATTCAATCATATTTGATTCCGGCATGAACATCTTTCCTTAAGGAACTTCATCTTGAATATTATACGGAGAAGCCGCTTTTTGGTGACTAAACAAGCCGCTGACGCACACTCGGCACATGGTAACACCTCCCCCATGTTGCCATATCATATTTAAGAGCTTATTGATTCAAGGAGGGCATTTCAGGCATGTCATTTCCAACCATTCCGCAGGTAACCCCGTCCATCAGTATTAACCGGTCCCAGGTGTGCAACCTTTTACTGGCTTCCATTGCGTTTGAAGAATTGGGCTTGGCCCACATCATCAATGCCGAGGCTGAAAAGATTCAAGCGGTTGTCGGGACCGGCAGCGTAACCGTTCCCAACACCAGCATCAGCGGCCTGCTGTCAATCAACCAGGCAGTGAACCGGACGCTCCAAACCGTGCTGAAAACCCAGATGCTGCTTCAGTTCAAACTGGAAGATCTGATTGATCACTGCCCGGAAGAATAATTCCCCGTGATCAGGCATTGCCGGGACCTGGACGGAAGCAGCCAGGTCCCGCACATCACTGTCTATTTTTTTATCAGCAGCAGCCGGTCAGGAAGGTTAAACCACCATACCGCGGGATCGTATATGGCATCGATTGGGCAAATGGTTCCGCCTAGATTTCTGAATAGGGTCTCCCACCACGCTTTCGGCTTAATCGTAATGTGACTTGGATCGATATCGTCCGGCTCGTGCCTGGTTACCACATAAGCCAGTACCCAGCGGCTGGAAACCCGCAATAATTCAGCACAGGTTCGGTTGGCCAGCGCTTCCGGAATGTGTTCGAGCACATCGAAAATGGTTACGAAATCGAACGCACCGTCCGCATGGGGCAAATTATGCGCCAAACCAAGCTGTACCCGGTGCCGCACTTCTTCCGGTGCATTCGCCACCGCATACGCCGAAGCGTCGATGCCATAGGCGTCGACACCCCGCGCGCAAAGCGCTTTTACCAAAAATCCCTTCGCACAGCCAACGTCCAAAGATTTTTCGGGATCAAACCGGTTGATAATATGCCGCGCGGTTTTTTCAACCTCACCGCCGATCCGTTCCCAGTAATAATTGATATAGTTGCTTTTGCCGGACCGACAGCCTTCGTCAAAATAAGCCCGGTCATAAAAAGAGACGTCAATGCCCTCAGACAAATCAACACCTTCTTTCCGCGTTTATCATCTGATGAAAACGATCCAATTCTTCAGGTTCGAGCTGATTTCTGGCGCGGTCTAAAAATGCATCCGGTTGGCTGCTGAGCAGTTTTGCAAGCGCTTCACGGGCGGCCGGGAAACGTTCCGAAACCGATAAAGCTTGAATATACGCCAGGAAGGCCTGCTCGGGACGTGCCAACTTTTCATAACAGAGTCCGGCAAAGTGCCAGGCCCGAAAACTTCCCAATCCTTTAATACTCAAGTAGTTCAGGTTGTTTTCGCCCATAGCCAGACATTCTTGAAAACAGGTCAGGGCCTCCTGATACATCTGTTTGTAATACAGAATGACGCCCATAAAGAATTTCAGGTCCACATAATCGGGAAACATTTTGACGGCTGACCGGATGCCGGGCCAGGCGCCATCCCAGCTTGCGGTCTCGATTAAAATCGAGTACTTCAGACTGTAGAGCATGGAAGGCGGCGGAATGAGTCCTTCATCAATAAACAGCCTGATCGCTCGGTTAACATGATCAAAAGCTTTCTGGTATTCCTTTCGCCGGTGGTACTCGGCGGCCAGGTAATAATGGATCCAGGCCTGGCTGTCATTTTCTTTCAATTCATTTAGCAGCATACCGACGTTTCGGTCATACTTCCGCTTATTCTCAACCGATGCGTCGGTGTATCCGTAATGGTGGATTTTTATATCCAGGAACCCGACCCGGTTTTGCGCATAGGCCGCGGAAAGATCCAGCCACTCATGGATCCTGCTTTCAAACCGGAAACCCATATGGTTTCGAAAAAGCCTGGGCTGGCCGATAACGACTGCCTCGTTGCTGTCGATGCCATCGCCGAAATAATTGATCAGCGGGAGCGAAAACGCGTCATAATCGCCAAGCTGCACTTCCTGCAGCTGATCCCGGTTTTCTTGATCGATTTCCTCGTCTGCATCCAGCCAAAGAACCCAATCCTGCGTTGCTCTTTCCAGGCCGAAATTCCGGGCGGCGGAAAAATCATTATCCCATAGATATGAGAAAACCCGGGCATTATAGGAACGGCATATTTCCACGGTCTTGTCGGTTGATCCCGTATCCACAATGACCATTTCATGCACGAGATTGGCCGCACTGTCCAAACATCTTTTCAGACAGGCCGCTTCATCTTTCACGATCATCGCCAATGATATCTTCGGAAGCTGAGAATCCAAAACGACACCTCCTTATTTACGGCGGGCGCTGGCAGAAGCTGAAATGTTCAAACGCGGTCAATATGCTTTAGATGTCAACATAATATGTCTGAAGCGGCAAAGGGGTGTCGCTATTCCGAATACAATCATCTTACAGCGGCAAAAAGGGATTAACATTTCGGCTTGGGGTGAATAAAGTAGTCATATATTGAGCCGGAAAAGGACCGTCAGAAATGTCATTTCCCAGTATTCCGCGAATCACTCCCTGCATCAGTCTCAACCGAACCCAGGTGGTTGACCTGTTGTTGAGTTCAATCGCGCTGGAAGAAATGGGCTTAGCGCATATCATCAACGCCGAAGGGGAGAAACTGCAAACCGTACTCGCGAATTTTCAATGCAAAGGCGAGCCAGGATCACATCATTGCGAATCCTCGGCATCCTGTGCCAACATTGCAGTGATCAACCGGGAAGTGCGGCGCACTTTGCAGACCGTCTTAAAAAGCCAGATGCTCCTTCAATTCAAATTAGAAGATATTCTGGACACCCAACCGCTTCCGCCGCCGAGACCGCCGTGTCCGCCGCATCCGCCGCATCCACCGCACGCGGCGAACTTGCAATGCAAGCCACCGAATAAATCAAGTTGTTCGCACCAGGAATCCATGACAGAGCACCCGTGGACTTACAATAATGAGCCGCACTACTCTGCCGGGTGCCAATCCTGCAAGATGGCTATGAATTGTCCGAAACGCCGGGTGAAATGGTAATCCGGGGGTTCTGCAGGTTCTGTTGATAGGAAGGGGTTTTGAGAAAAGCATGATCGCCCAAACACCGAAGGCTGTCATCATTTACCTTGCAGCCGGGAATGAGCGGCCGAACGAGGATTTGATCCGCCTGCTGCGTGAAATGGCTTCCAACGGATATCGTTGTTTTCTGTTTCTGTCATCGAAAGCATGTGAACTTGAACTGCGCGAGCCGAACCTGATTATTGTCGATCACGAATCCCCGCTCATACCGGCGCTGCGGCCGGTTTCGGCCATTGTGCTGACAACCCGGGATATTCATCCGGATTGGGCCGACTTCATGTATCACAAGCTGCTCTGGCTGCACATTGACGAATCGTCCCCGGCGGCGTGCCGGAACAACGCTGAGGCCAACGCTGATATCATCACTTATTATCCACCCGCTGTGAAAATCGCGGATTCATATTCCCCGGATCGAAGCAAGCTTGCGCTCCGCCAGGCCGGGGAAACCAGCGCCAATCTTTCCCTGCTTGAAGATAAAATTCGTTCGCTTCCGAAGGGCTGGCAGCCGTATGCAAACCTTGACCTCAGGGGAAAGGTTGCCGTAATGGCAGCCACGTTCCTCGATTTTAGCGGGGAGTTTTATTACAGCGGTGGTGCCGAGCGCTATCTGCTCGATTTGGCGGAGATTTGCCATGATCTGAAACATGAACTGGTGGTTTTTCAATATGGGAATTACCCGTGGTTGCGGCGGGTTAAAAACACCTTGATTGTCTCCCTGGGACGCTGTGGAATCAAGGCTGAAGGTTGGGTTTTAAAATGCGCCAAACAATTTAACCTCATTTTTCACGAGCAAGTGCAGGGAATCGCATCCCTCGGCATTTACTCTGCCTTTTATGAAGCCTGGCCGCGGGCGGTGTGCCCGAATATTGGGATCAGCCATGGCGTTTCCTGGGATAACCCTTACAATCATTTCGAAAACGCCGCGGAATTCTGGGTGATGAACCAGCGGTATATCGAGGGGGCGAAAGCCTGTGAAGAACTGGTATCCGTCGATACGAACACCGCCAATTGGTTTCAGACAGTCGATTATCAACTGGGCCAAAGGATAAACGTGATCCCAAACTATGTCGATTTGTCAGTGTTTAAACCACCAGCGGATTACCTGGACCAGAAAGCGAAAACGGTCATCCTTTATCCCCGGCAGTTGTATTCCGCGCGGGGCTTGTATCTGGTTCTGGAGGTCATGGACGAAATCCTGGAACGGTATCCGGAAGTGGAATTCCATTTTGTCGGCCGCGGGGGCGAAGAAGATGTCGGGCAGGTCATGAACAAGCAGAGCAAGTGGCCCGGCCGGGTAAAGTGCTATTGCCTGTCCTTGGATCAGATGCCCCGGGCGTATCAGGCGGCCGATATTGCTTTAATTCCGTCGCTGCACAGTGAGGGCGCCAGTTTATCCTGCCTTGAGGCGATGGCCTGCGGTAATGCCGTTATAGCCACCCGAATTGGCGGATTACCCGATCTAATCATTGATAACTTCAATGGCTTGCTGATCAATCCCCGGCCGGAGGAACTGGCCGGAGCGCTGGTTCAACTGCTGGAGAACCGGGATCAATTGGTCTTGTTTAAACAACGAAGCCATGCCGTGGCGCAGGCATTTTCGAAAGAGCGGTGGCGGGATTGCTGGGTATCTTTGCTTAACGAGAAAATGGATCGGTCCGTATCCTGTGAATGTGCCGAAACCAGGGTGGTTGAGATCATACTGGGAGAAAAACCTGTTGACTTGGGGCGTCTGGGAGAATATGTTCTCACCCGACTGGCCGAAGGATGTCTGGTGTACATCCGAACAGCGTCAGATCCGTCTCCCGACCTCAGTTTTGCCCGGATTCAATGGATTGGGCCCGCCGCCCCGATTCATTCGCCCTGTGATGAAACGGTGGTTTGGGAGGAGGGTGGAGAATGAATCGCGAGAGAATAAGGGTACTTTTCGGAAGCCCGGTGCGGCAGCATCCTGCGGTCCTGGAGCATTTTCTGACCAGTGCCAGGAAGCTGGATCATGACGATTTGGCAGTCGATTATTGGTTTATCGACAACAACACCGAGGAGAGAGCCAGTCAACTGCTCGCACATTTTGCCCGGGAAGACTCGAACGCGACGATTGTCCGGCATGCCGACAATGGTGAATACATCTGCGATGAGAAGACCCACTATTGGAAAGAAGAAGTCATCTGGAAAGTTGCGGCGTTCAAGAACAATATCATCGGCCGCGCATTAGCGGAGGGCTATGATTACGTCTTCCTGGTCGACTCTGATCTGGTGCTCCATCCCAAGACCCTGGTTCATTTGATTCAGCTTGGGAAAGAAATCGTCTCGGAAATCTTTTGGACCAGATGGGAACCTGGATTTCCGGAATTGCCTCAGGTTTGGGTCAATGATCAATATAATCTGTATGATCGCGCCAGGGGAGAAGCGTTGACTCAGGCGGAGGTATTACAGCGGGTTAAAACGTTTCTAGGCCAGCTGAGGGTACCCGGTGTTTACAAGGTTGGCGGTTTGGGGGCTTGTACGCTGATCAGTCAAAAGGCCCTTCGCGCGGGGGTTGGTTATAAAGAAATCTACAACGTGAGCTTTGTCGGTGAAGACCGGCATTTTTGCATTCGGGCTGCCGCGTTGGGTTTTGACCTCTTTGTCGACACGCATTACCCGGCGTTCCACATCTATCGGCTGTCCGACCTGGATGATTTGACAGCCTATAAATCACAGTTCCGACCGTAAACCATGGGATTCTTCCGCGGCTGCCCCGGTTGGGACAGCCGCGGAGGAGCTACTGAATATCGTCTTTTTTCCGGGGAACTATATACCGGTGATGGTGACGGGGAGGCGGCGGGGTCAGCTCCAGTATCGGATACCATATGAACAGAACGACGGTTTTCGATATTTCCCGTGAACAAAGCTGCTCCGCCTGAACATATTCGACGATGACCCGGGGCGGATATTGTTCCAGCAGGGCATAATTAGCACAGCAGCTCGGCAAATCGAGAAAGGTTGCGAATGGCCAGGAAAAATGGGCGGCATGGACCGGCTGACATGCCGCATCCGCGATATATAGGATGACCTCCTCAAGATGTCCTTTAATGACAACCTTTTTTCCTTTTCCGCTGGAGAGGATTCTGAAAGAGTCGATAACGGGGAGGACCTTGACTTCAACCAGACGTTCAATGTCCGGCTTGGCCATAGGCAATACCAGAGATTCATGCAGAGCTAACTGTCCCGAACACAGGATATGGCGGTGTTCGGGGAAAGACCGCTGGTCACACACAAACTCATATACATTTGGCATGGTAAACCATCCTTTAGAGTCGTTGATCAAGGTGTTCATAAAGTGCAGATATTTTTAGCTTAAAATTTGGGTAAAGGCTTTTGATAGGGTATGCGTATTCGAATCGTTTGGTGAAGGCAAGAAAACAAAAAAGGAAGCCAGGTTAGGACTTCCTTTGATATTCGATATCGGCCAGAGGGTGTTTTTATTGACAGGTCTCACTCAAGCCGTCGGTATTTTTTACCGGTGCTACAGCCTTTTTCGGCATGATCTTGCGGTAGACTTCTTTCGGGGATTTCTTTTGGTTATCCACCGTGAGCAGCCGATCGATACTGATCGCAAAGAGTTTTTCATTTTCCTCTAAGTACGGCAGGATGAGAGCCCAGTCCGCATCGCTGATTTCATTAAATTCACCGCCGTTTAGCTGTTCTTCAACCAGCTTTTGCTGCGGATCACGGACATAGATCGCGCCGCCGGATGCCAGCGAGAAAATGTTAGAGCCCGGGTAGGGTGAGTCATATTCGCGGATCGAGCCGTCCTCATCACTAAAACCGATGCCGTTTAAGACGACAAACCCACCGCCGTTCAGCGGATCGCCGGCCATGAAGGATTCCGCCAGGTAGTCCAGTGCGGTACCGTTAATCACCACGCGCGGTCTGCCAACGGCATTGATCAGCGGCCGTCCGGCGGCATTGCCCATGATATAGGCGGTGCCGCCTTTGGCGCCGTACATAAAGGTCTGGCCGACATCGCCGTAGACTATCAGTTTACCGTCTTTCATAATCTGGCAGAGCTGATCCTGGGCATTGCCGTGCACGTAGATTTCCATGCCGTCAATGCCTGAGGCCAGATAATCGCCGGAAGAGCCATAGACATCGATCCGCACGCCTTGCGTAGCCGGGCCGAAACCGCACCCGGTAAACCGCTGGCCGCGGTATTTATAAACAATAAAGCGTTTCCAGCCCAGTTGGTAGGCTTTGACAATCAGCACGGCGTCGCACAGATCGCCTTCCGGTTCAAAGGCTTCCGAATCAATAACCAGGATCTTCTCGTTATTGTGCGGGGCGCGGATTTCCCCGCGTGCGGCAAAATCAATCCGGCTGAAGCGGGAGTTGGATTTCTCAGTAATCATGGTGGATTCATCAAAAATCCCATCCAGTGCGAGCTTGATGACATGCTGGAGCGAGCTTCTGTTAATCTTGCCGGTATTGTAGCGCAAGTCGTTTAAAAGCGTCAGACTGTCAATCGCGGTTTGCTGGCAGTCATCATTTTCATCCGCCTGCTTTTTGATGGTTTCAACCGCGAACCTGAGATTGTTGGCATCGAATTCGCCGATGTTTTCCTGAATATAGGCTACGATTTTCCGGGTGGCGGTTGCCGGATCATCTTCAGCAAAACAGGCTTGAAGCGCCGTCTCGATCGCCTTGCAGGCCGAATTGGATTCAACCGGCCTGGCAACATCACAGATTTCTTTATCCTTTGGAATGTCAATGACCCGGCCGAATTTATCGGTACAGACCAGCTTTTTATGGCCGCTGGCGTCGCCGCTGTCCTTCAGGCTGAAGATAAAGGAGCCGCCGTCCGTATAGCTGCCGCCGCGGGCATTCCAATACTTGTCGGCAATGGGCCGGAAGCGGGCATCTTCCCTTGCCAGCGAGATCAGGGTCGCATCAATCGCCTGTTTTTCCGAACAGATCAGTCCAATCTGCACTTCACCTTCCTGCAGGGCAAATACCTGAGGACGCAGCATGGCGGTATCGGTAATGCCGATCAGCTGGAACTGGCCATCACGCACGTCATTTCTGGCGATGATGAAGAACCACGGACCGTCGGGTGATGCGCCAACATGATGCGTCTGAATGGCCTTGTAGAGCTGCTGCTTTTCAGGAGACAGCATATCGAAGTCCATTTCCGAGGTCGGCGCCATGGCTTCAATCACATGTTCAAGCGGATACTTGTACACGCGGCTCCACAGGTCAAGCAGCAGGGCCGCTTCCTCGGTATCAGTCAGGAACAGGGGATGGCAATTGCGCTGTTTCAGGTATTCATAGATCGACTGGTAGTTGGCGAAATCGCCGTTGTGCACTAACGCCTCGTTCAGCGCGCTGAACGGATGGCAGCCGCCTGGATGCCAGACCCGTCCGCGGGTGGGATAGCGCTGGTGAGCCAGCCAGACATGCGCCTTGAAATCATCCAGCTTGTAATAACGCACCACATTTTCGGCATAACCCACGATTTTTAAGATCATCATATTGCGGCCATGCGACATGACAAAGGCCTTTTTCTCGCCCAGCGAGGCATAATAGCGGGTATTCATCCTGAAGCTGTTCTGATATACAAACTCATCTTCAGCATCGCGCCGTTCCATAGATGTCAGGCCCTTTTCCTGGATGAAGGCATCCAGGACATCGTCCTTGACGCGGACAAAATAGCGCATGATATCCGGCGGTCTGACTTCCAGGCCGATGGACTGATAGTCTTCGAGGGTGTCAAGCTTTTCGGATTTATCGATGGCAAAGTTCGGCTTGATATAGGTCGCTTCGATCTCTGCTGCCACGCTGTTATCAAGCAGGGCAATATGAAGCATGTAGTCATCATCCAAGACCTGGCGGGAAACGCCTAAGGCTTCCGGTACAAAACCGACTGCGCCGATGCCGCCGCCTTTGCCGTTGCCGCGGTTGTGCATCTGTACCGAAGGCTCAA
>JBLMZI010000004.1:0-685681 GCA_050258755.1 Solirubrobacterales bacterium
ATAGCGCACTTTTCTTGCACTTGCTTGATATTTACTGGCTGCCAAATATATGGCAGCGGCTTCGGAAGCAAGTACTGCAAAGTGCGCGCTGATGGAACTGATATAGCGCACTTTTCTTGCACTTGCTTGATATTTACTGGCTGCCAAATATATGGCAGCGGCTTCGGAAGCAAGTACTGCAAAGTGCGCGCTGATGGAACTGATATAGCGCACTTTTCTTGACATTTTCCTGTTGGGATGGCTATAATTGATTCTGGCAATTTAATGGGGGGTAATGCTTCTGCAGCTGGATTTATCCTGGTTAAAACTCCACCCGAAAGAGACGCAGAAGTTCCATTTATCCGAATCCGCGGACAAGTTGGGACTGAGCTTTGAAGGATTCCGTTTCGTGGACGACGTTGACTGTGACCTGACGGTGACCAATACCGGGAAGCTGCTGGTCAGCGAAGGAACGCTTGCGGTTACGGTGGAAGCAGGATGCGCCCGTTGTTTGAAGCCGGTACGGGAAGCTTTCTCGATTCCGTTTTCTGTCGAGTTTTGCGCGGAAGAGAATCGTCCGGATTTTGAAGGAGAAGAAAGCTTCGTGTACTTCACGGAGCCCCAAATTAACATGGCGGATATTATCTCGGAAACGGTGCTGGTCAACCTGCCGCTCCGGTTTCTCTGCCAGGACGACTGCCGGGGGTTATGTGCAGCCTGCGGCGCCGATTTGAACATCGGGGAGTGCGGTTGCGTGAAAGACGAAATCGATCCGCGGTGGGAAGCCTTGAAACAAATGATGAAGGGGAAGGAGGGGTAGACAATGGGTGTACCCAAGAGAAGACAGTCCAAAGCACGCAAAAATGCGCGTCGTTCAATATGGGCTAAGATGGTGGCTCCGGCACTGGTGGATTGTCCGCAGTGTCACGAGCTGAAAATGCCGCACCGGGCTTGCCTGAAATGCGGGTTTTACAAAGGCAAAGAAGTTGTTGGGTAAGACGAAACAGCAACAAAGCGGAAAGTAAGGTAAGCGCCGTAATGGGTGATTAGCTTACTTTTTGTTTTTTTTCACGTCTTTACCGCATATCTCAATCGCTCAATCTTCCCTGGCGAACCGAAAGGATTTTCCGGGGTACGGTCTTTTCTGAGTCAAACCGAATGGGGGGGGGATCAATTTGCGTATTGCGGTTGACGCAATGGGCGGGGATTGCGCACCGGGTGAAATCGTTGCCGGTGCTGTTGAAGCATCCCGGGATTTCCGCCTTGAAATCATTCTGGTCGGTGATCGAGACATTGTGCAGCGTGAGCTGGATCAGCACGATGTAACGGGTACGCAGATTACGATCTGCCATGCGCCGCAGGCCGTGGAAATGAATGAACATGCCACGGTCGTGCTCAAAAAGAAAAAAGACGCTTCAATTATGATCGCATCCGCGCTGGTAAAAGAGAAGAAGGCCGATGCGCTGGTATCCTGCGGCAATACCGGCGCACAGCTGGCCGCCGCCATCTTTGTGCTCGGGCGGTTTGACGGCATTGAACGGCCGCCGATCGTTGCCCGGGTTCCCGGTGTTAACGGGCATGTCACTGCGATGCTGGACATGGGGGCCAATGTGGATGTAAAACCGGCCCAGATGGTCCAATTTGCCCGGATGGGAGGCGCATTCGCCCGTGCCGCCATGGGTGTCAAGAACCCCAGAATCGCACTTCTGAGCAATGGGGAAGAAGAGACCAAAGGGAATCAGGCAACCCTGGCCGCACATGCCGAACTGAAGGCGGCGCCCGATATTCATTTCATGGGTAATATTGAGGGAAGGGATCTCTTTGCTGGCCGCGCCGATGTGGTGGTCTGTGACGGTTTTGTCGGCAATACAGTGTTAAAAACGATTGAGGGTTTATCACAGTTGGTCATGGACAGTCTGCAGCCCGTTTACGGTCCCGGCGTGCTCGAACACCTGGCGGCCTTGGATTATGCCAAGACCGGCGGGGCACCACTTTTGGGCGTGGACGGAATCAGTATCGTGTGCCACGGCCGTTCCCGCCGTGAAGCGGTTTGCAACGGGATCCGCATGGCTTGTACCTGCGTGGAAAGCGGTTTAGTGGCAGCCATGAAAAACGCACTCGAAACTGAAAACAAGGGGTAAGGAGGAGAACCATGCAGGACTTTTTTGAACAGTGCCGCCAGATCCTGGGCGACCATCTTGGTATTGATCCTGCAACGATCGGAATGGATACGCCGTTTGAAAGCATCAATGCGGATTCCATTGATATCGTTGAAATGATCATGGGGATCGAAGACCTCTACGACGTTGAATTTCCGGAAGAAGAACTCGATGACTACAAAACCATGGGTTCTCTGGTCAAAGTGCTTTATCAGTATATTCAAAAACAAAATGGGTGAGTCGGTTTGAAACCAATTGAAAAGGCGAAATCATTTCTCGCCGCAAACCAATTAAAAGTGAACGATATCGGATTGATCGTCAAAGCCTTGACGCATCCTTCTTATGCTCAGGAACACGAAGGCACGCAGAACTATCAGCGACTGGAGTTTCTGGGCGATTCGGTGCTGAATCTTATCGTGGCCGTGTACCTGTACCAGGAGTTAACGGACCGGCCGGAAGGCGTGCTGACCAAGATCAGATCCAGGGTGGTCTGTGAAAAACACCTGGTGAAGACAGCGAAGACTTTGATGATCAACGAATACTTAATTCTTGGGCGCGGCGAGGAAAACTCGGGCGGCCGCAACCGGGATTCCATTCTGGCCGATGCGGTGGAAGCCATCATTGGCGCGTTGTACCTTGATCAAGGCCTGGAGTATGCGGCCGAATTCATTCTGCCCTTTGTCCGGGACGACATTGATCGGCTGTCTCAGGGTGATTTTTATGATTTCAAATCCCGGCTGCAGGAACTTGCCCAGAGTACGGGAAAAGACAACGTGTTTTACGAAATCCTTAAGGAATCCGGACCGGCGCACAACCGGACCTTTGAAGCCGCGGTTTATTTTCAGAACCGGCTGCTGGCCAAAGGTGCCGGGAAAAGCAAGAAAGAAGCCGAACAAAAGGCTGCCGAAATCGCCCTCCAGGAACACTTTTCGTGACCAGGGCCAATATCCTGCCGGTTTTCATTCCGCATGCCGGCTGTCCGGGCCGCTGCAGCTACTGTGATCAATGGACGATCACGGGCCGCAGCCGGCCGGTGGAGCCCGACGAGGTAGGCAAACAGCTGGCGTCAGCCATTGCAGCCGCCCGCGCTCCACTGGAAGTCGCCTTCTATGGAGGCAGCTTTACGGCACTGCCCGAAATCCTGCAGGAGGCCTATCTCCAGCAGGTTCAATCATTCCGCCAGCAAGGCCGGGTGACCGGAATTCGGGTTTCCACTCAGCCGGACGCGATTGACCGGGAGACGCTTTCGCGGCTTATTCATTATGGCGTCACGACAGTGGAGCTAGGGGTTCAATCGCTGGATTCCAGTGTACTGCTGGCTGCCCGACGAACTTACGAGCCTTCCCAGGTCGGGGAGGCTTCTTTATTGATCCGTCAGGCCGGACTGCGGTTTGGACACCAGTTGATGCCCGGTTTGCCAGAATCAAGCTGGGACAAGGACCTTAGGACCGGGTTTCGGTCTGCTGCGATGAAACCGGATATGGTCAGGTTGTACCCGGCGTTAGTGTTGGCCGGGACCGAACTGGCCGAGCTGTATCAAACCGGCCGGTATCACCCGCTGAGTATCGAGGAAGCGGCGCTGCGCAGTGCTTGTCTGTTTGCAATTTTTGCTTCCCGTGGGATCCCGGTGATTCGAATGGGACTCCAACGTGAAGAAGGCCTTGAGAATCCCGAGCGATTGCTGGCCGGCCCCTATCACCCAAGGTTTGGTGAAATCGTTCTGGAAACCCTGGTGCGGCGGCAGGCTGCCCGGCTTTGGCATCAAGCCGCTTTTGCCGGTCAACAGGACGTCACAATATCGGTGCATCCGAGGCAAATCTCACAGCTGCTCGGTCCGAATCATACGAATCTTCGTCAAATCGAAAAGGATCTTGGGATTGAGCGGCTGATACCGGCTGTGGACGAAACCCTGGCATACGGATCGGTCGCGCTCAAAGTGGAAAACCGGATTGAAACCATGATGCGCGCCGAATTTTTGCAGCGGGAAGCGCAGGCCGCTGCATCGCCTTATCGGGGAGAAAATGATGGCGGAAACCAGAACAATTAGACGACAGGTTTTATCGGCAATGGATCAAAACGGTCCGTCAGAGCGCCTGGCGCTGGCCGATCAGCTTGGCCTGGACGAGGCATTCCTGGCGCCGGTCCTGCAGGAGCTGAAACAAACCGGTTTGATCCAGGAGATCGGGGGACGGTGGCTGCTGGCCGATGCGGCGTATACTTTGACGCCTTCCTGGCTGACCGCCTTTTCGCCCGATATCGAATGGCATTATCAGCCCGAGGTCGATTCGACGAATGCCTGGGCAATCCGGACCGCGGCATCCAGGTCCATGCCGGCGAACTCGGTCTTTCTAGCCAGGACCCAAACCGCCGGAAGAGGCCGGCGTGGGCGCACCTGGGTTTCCCCCGAAGGGAGCCTCTGTTTTTCCCTGGCAATGCGGCATCAGCTTGGGCCGGAACGGTTGGTCTGTCTCCCCCTGGTCACGGGTCTGGCTGTGGCGGAGACGCTGGATTCGTTCGGCGTGAAATGCCAGGTAAAATGGCCAAACGACTTGCTTTACAGCGACAAAAAAATCGCCGGGATTCTTCTGGAAACTGCGCTTGGATTTGATAAAATGGGTTATGTGATCCTGGGGATCGGGCTCAACCTGAATAATCATCCTGAAACTGACGGTTTTACCGCAATATCCCTGAGCGAGATTCTGGGGCGGGATAGGGTTCCCGGCTTGATTCTGAGCGAAATGATTGACGAAATCCTGAAACGCTTTTCTGAGCTCCAGGAATACGGTTTCCGAAATCTCCAAGCCGACTATTTAAAACGCATGGCCCGGTTGGGGGAGACGGTTCGGGTGGCAGTGGGCGACCGGATTATTGAAGGACAGAACATTGGGATAAACGAATTGGGGAATCTGTTGATCCGGCACCGGGATCAAACGATGACGACGGTCCATACCGGTGACGTTTTATGGTGAGTGAAGCATGTATTTAAGACAGCTTGAACTCAAAGGGTTCAAATCGTTTGCGGACAATACGCAAATTCCGTTTCATCAGGGGCTGAATATTATCGTTGGGCCCAATGGCTGCGGAAAAAGCAATATAGTCGACGCCATTCGCTGGGTGCTGGGCGAATCCAATGTGCGCAATCTGCGCGGGCAGAAAGCGGAAGACGTCATATTCACCGGAACCGATACGAAGCGTCCGCTTGGTTTCGCATCGGCTTCGATGACGATCGACAATGAAGACGGATCGCTCCAGACCGATTTCTCGGAAGTCACGGTTACCCGCAAGGTGCATCGCAGCGGTGACAGCGAATTTATGATCAACCGGTCCGATGTCCGGCTCAAAGATATTCACGCGCTGTTTGCCGGAACCGGGCTCGGGAAAAAGGGTTATTCCATCATCGGACAGGGTGAGTTGGAGCAGATTCTAAACGCGAAACCGTATGAACGCCGGTTAATCCTGGAGGAAGCGGCCGGATTAAGCGTATACCGGCAGAAAAAAGAGGAAGCCGAATCGAAGCTGGAAAGCACCGCGCAGGATATGATGCGGGTTCACGATATTCTTGCCGAGTTGGATGACCGGTTGGTGGACCTTCGGGAACGGGCCGGCAAGGCAAAGCAGCATCTGGCCTGGTCCGGTGAACTGGGGGGGCTTGAACGCCAGGTCATGGCGTACGAGCTGTCGCTCAATGCGGAAGACGTCGCTGCCCGGGTCCGAGAAATTGAAGCGGTTGGCCTTGAACTGGCCGGGATTCATGAACAACTGGCATCGCGCGAGCATGTCGTCAATGAACGGCAAAAAGCCCTGACTGCGCTGACCGGCGAAATCGATGAACTGAAAGAAAGCAAGTTTTCGCTGAATACGCACCATAACCAGATTGAGAGCGAAATCCGGCTGCTGGAAGAGCGCTTGAAAAACGCTTCGGAACGAATCGGCCAGATTGGGGCAGATGTCGTCCGCTACGAAGGTCTGATTGCAGGACTGAAAGAGGATCTGACCCGTTCTGAGGCGGCGCAGGCGGTCCGGATGAATGAATATGAAACCAGGCTGGGGGAAGAACAAGCAGCTTCCCAGGAGGCGGGAGCCTTACGGGCAGAAATGGAACTGAACGCCGGCCGGATCGAAGATGGTAAAAACCGGTTGTTTGAGCTGGCCGCCGCCCAGAGCGCGGCCCGGAACCGCATCGCCGAGAACGAGGAACGGCTCAAACGGCATGAAGAAAAGCAGCAGCGCGGCCGGTCGGAATTAAACTACCAGCGGGAACGGGTTCAGGTTACGGAAGATACCCTGGTGAATCTCACCCGTGAACTGGAACGCGAGGATGCCGGATTAGAAGCGGCGGCTGCCGAGCGCGAGACCTTGGAAACCGAAAAGAAGAATCACGGGCTGCAAGCGGCCGCACTGGACCGCGAGGTCGCGCTTCTGGAGAAATCGGCCCGGGAGCTGGAAAATAAGCTGCTCGCCTTACAACAGGCCATCACACAGCATCTCGGGATTTCTGAACCGGTGCGACGGATCATGGAAGCCGCCAGAAAAGATAACAACGGGCTGCAAGGTATTGTCGGGGTACTGACCGATTTGATCGATGTGCCGGCTGGACTGGAAACCGCGATTGAAGCGGCGGCCGGCCGCGGCCTGGAGAACGTGGTGACCCGGACCGCAACCGATTCACAGCAGGCCATTGACCTTCTCAAACAGCGGAGCTGGGGACGGGTCACCTTTTTGCCGCTTGATATTCTGCGCCCGGCAGTCATCGACGCCGCGCAGGCCCGGCAGGCGAAGACCATGCCCGGAGTACTTGGACTGGCTTGCGAACTGGTGAAGTACCCGCAGGAATACACCAAGGCAGTCCATCATGCTCTGGGGCGGGTTCTAGTCGTGGAAACACTGGATCAGGGCCTTGCCGTGTTCCGAAAGATGCCCAGTTTTCGAATTGTAACCCTTGAAGGGGACCTGATCAATCCCGGCGGCTCGATGAGCGGCGGCCGAACTGATAAAAAGGGTCCGTCAGCCCTGGGACTCAAGGCGGAACAGAAAGCGCGTCAATCCGAAAAAGCGGCAGTGGATGATCGGCTGCAGGAAACGGCGAAAGCCAAAACCGCATTATCCGAAGCAATGAGCGGTCTCGAAACTCGGATGAAAGCCACCAGTGAGCGCATCAGCGAGCACGCGTTTAAACAGAACATGATTCGTTCGGAGATAGAGCGCAACCGGGACGATCGGCTTCGGATGCTGGAAACCGCTGAACGGCTTGAGAAAGAGTTGACCCAATCAACTGACGAGCGTCAGCGTATGGAAAACGAGGTCAAACGATTGGCGGCTGAAGCCGAAACCCTGAACCAGCAGACCGAGGCCCTCAACGGGGAACTGAGGACGGCCCAGGAAGGCGCGGATGCCAGGGAACGCAGGCTTGAACTCTTAGGTGAACGGCTGCGCCATTTGCAGGAGTCTCTGGCCGCCCAATCGGTCGAGGTGGAAAATGGCCGCAAGAGCCTGGAACAGCTGGGCTCGGTTCGGCAATCCTATGAAGAAGCGCTGAATACCGGCCGTACGGAACGGGTTCGGCTGCAGCAGCTCATTGAGACCGAGACCGCGCGCTGCAAGGAATTGCGGCTGCAGCTGGTCGAAAGCGAGCGCGATCTTGGCCGGGTGACCGGACTGCTCAAGGTGCTGGAGGACCGTCGGGTCGCCCAGGAAGCCGATTATCAGGCACTGCGGGACGAAATTGAGCCGGTCCGCGAGAACATCGCCCGCCTCGAAGAGCGGCAGCGCAATGTGGAACTGCGCAAGGTGAAGGCGGAAACGGAAATGAATGGTGCGCTGTTTTACTGGCGCGAGAAGTTTGGCGACGAGGATTACCAGCCGCATCTGGTCGGGCTGGAGCTCAAACAGCAGCGCGAGATGCGCCGGCGGGCTGAAAGCTTGCGCGGCCAGCTCGAAACCCTTGGCCCGGTTGACCTGGGTTCGATCGAAGAACTGGACGCGGTGCAGACCCGACATGATTTTCTGACCAGTCAGCTGTCTGATTTGAAAGCGGCCCGGGAAGCCCTGTTCAAGCTGATCCGGGAAACCGAGACGGCGATGAATACCAGATTTGACGATTTTCTGAAGCTTGCGGACACCAGTTTCCGCGGTACGTTCACCAACATCTTCCACGGCGGCGAAGCCGAACTGGTGAAGGACCATCATGTGGACAATCCATGGCTGTCCGGGGTGGAAATCATGGTGAAAATGCCAGGTAAAAGGCGGCAGTCGCTGAACCTTCTCAGCGGCGGCGAACGGGCCTTAACCTGTATCGCATTTATCTTTTCGCTGTTACTCTTAAAACCGGCGCCGTTCTGCCTGCTGGACGAGATCGATGCAGCGCTCGACGAGGTGAATCTGACCCGGTTTACCGATTTTCTGCGCCGGTTATCCGGACAAATCCAATTTATTGTCATTACCCACCGGCAGACCACGATCGAGGCCGGGGATGTGATTTACGGGGTAACCATGCCTGAACAAGGGATTTCCGACGTGCTTTCGGTTTCGGTCAACGAAGCCCAATCGCTTGCGGGTTAAGCAATCCCGAAACATACGGCCATCAAGGAGGAGACCAAAATTTTTAAGAAATTGCGCGAAGGCCTGGCCAAAACCAGCCGGAATATTGCCGGTAAGATTGAAACCCTGATCAAAGGAAGCAGCCAGCTTGATGACGACTTTTTCGAGGAACTGGAAGCGATTCTGATTCAAGCCGATCTCGGGATGCCGACCACGACTGCGATAGTCAAAGCAGTTCGGCGCCAGGTGAAAGAGAAAAAGCTGACCGCGCCGGAGCAGGTGCGCGAGGTTTTACGGGATGAAATAGGCGCTATTATGGCGGGCAGCGGCGGAAGCCTGATCATAGCCGCTGAAAAGCCGACCGTTTACTTGATGGTTGGCGTCAACGGGGTCGGAAAGACCACTTCCATAGCGAAGCTGGCCTACCGGTTTAAACGGGAAGGGAAGAAAATTGTGCTGGCAGCCGGCGATACGTTTCGGGCCGCGGCCAGTGAACAGCTTCAGGTCTGGGCCGAACGGGTCGGGGTGGATTTGGTTCGCCACCAGGAGGGCGCCGATCCGGCCGCGGTGGTTTTTGACGCCATTAATGCGGCAAGGGCCCGCAAAGCGGACATACTGATCATAGACAGCGCCGGCCGTTTGCAGAATAAAGCCAATCTCATGGAGGAAATCGCCAAGGTCCGGCGGATCATCAGCCGGGAAATACCGGACGCGCCGCACGAAGTGCTGCTGGTGCTGGATGCGACGACCGGCCAGAATGCGATCAGCCAGGCCCGTGCGTTTCAGGAGATGACCGGGGTTACCGGGATTATACTTACCAAATTGGACGGCACCGCGAAAGGCGGTATTGTGATTGCGGTCGCTAAGGAACTGGCGATTCCGGTCAAGCTGATCGGGATCGGCGAAGCGATGGAAGACCTGAAAGATTTTGATGCGGCCGAATTTGCGGACGCGCTGTTCCCCGGGCAGGATGACTAGGGGAAAGCCGGGCCGTCAAGACCTCAATAGCTGAGCGTTTGCGGAATGCGGCGCTGCGATAGGAATTCGAAACGGGAATGGAGGAGGAAGAAAGATGTACAAAATCGCGATTATCGGGGGAACCGGCGTTTATGACCCGGAGATTCTGGATGATGTCAAAGACCTGACGGTTGAGACCGAATATGGGACCGTTCGCATGAAAGGCGGCGTGTATGAAGGTGTACCGGTCGCATTTATGGCGCGGCACGGCGAAGGACATTCAGTACCGCCGCATCTGGTAAACTATCGGGCAAACATTATGGCGCTGAAGAAGTTGGGCGTTGAGCGGATCATTGCCACTGCGGCCGTTGGGTCACTCAATTTTGATCTGAAACCGGGTTCGTTTGTCGTCGTGGATCAGTTTATGGACTTTACCAAAGGGCGCCCATCGACCTTCTTCGAAGGCGGAGACAAAGGGGTTGCCCATGTTGACGTGACCGAGCCGTACTGCCCGGAGATTCGCGCTGCGCTTTATGCCAGCGGCCGCAATCTGGGCATTGATATTTTCGACGGCGGCAACTATATCTGCACCGAAGGCCCGCGCTTTGAGACCCCGGCCGAAATCAAGTTTTTCAAAAGCATCGGTGGAGACGTGGTTGGTATGACGACTGTGCCCGAGGTGGTGCTGGCCCGTGAAGTCGGTATTTGCTATGCAACGATAGCCATGGTGACCAATTTCGGTGCCGGGATTGTAACCGGACGGCTCACGCATCAGGAAGTGGTTGATTACATGAAGGAAAACATTGTACGCATCCGGAAGTTGATCATTCAGGCCGTTGCCCGAATTCCTGCGAAGAAGGCCTGCGAATGCGGCGCGATTCTGACACAGATGTAATTGAACAGGAGATACGATGAAAACGGTTGAATGGACCGAGCAAGGCATCAATATCCTGGATCAATCCCGGCTGCCGGGGGAGGTCGTATATGAGAATCTGGCCACGGTGGATGCCGTGGCTTGTGCGATTAAGAGCCTCAAAGTCCGGGGTGCGCCGCTGATCGGCATTGTCGGCGCGATGGGCATCGCCCTGGCGGCCAAACTGAGCGCAAAAGATGTTCCTGAGCTGGACAACGATCTCTACACAGCCTATGATCAACTGCTAAAAACCCGCCCGACGGCGGTCAATCTTCAGTGGGGACTGTCCCGGATGATGGGACGGTATTTGGAGGACAGCCGCCGTACTAAAGCCGAAGTGGTCGCTTTGTTGGAGGCGGAAGCCCGAGCGATCCTCGCTGAAGATGTTGAGACAAATCGCCAAATCGGTCAAAACGGAGAAATACTGTTGCACTCCAATGCCCGCATTATGACCATCTGCAACGCCGGCGCACTTGCAACCGGTGGCTATGGCACCGCGCTGGGCGTTATCCGGTCGGCTCACGCGTCTGGCAAGGTCGAGCGGGTTTGGGCCTGCGAAACCCGGCCAGTCCTTCAGGGGGCCCGTCTCACGGTCTGGGAGCTGACCCAGGATCAGATTCCGGTCACCTTGATTACGGACAACATGGCCGGTTATGTGATGCAGCGCGGGGAAGTAGACGCCATTATCGTAGGCGCCGACCGGGTGGCGGCGAATGGCGATACCGCCAATAAGATCGGAACCTATTCGCTGGCCGTGCTGGCGAATTATCATCATATCCCGTTTTACATAGCCGCGCCGGTGTCGACCATCGATACCAGCATCCCAACCGGCGCCGAAATTCCGATTGAGACCCGGGATGCCGACGAAGTGCGCCGAATTCAGGATCGATACACGACGGTTCCGGATGTTGACGTCTATAACCCGGCGTTTGACGTCACTCCGAACGCGTTGATTCACGGGATTATCACCGAACGGGGCGTCGCTCGCGCACCGTATCTTCAGTCGATCCGTCAAATGGCGGGGGGTGGACATTGTGGCGCATGAAGACCAACGGCGGCAGGTCGTTCAAATCGCACAGATCATGGCTTCGTCCGGCCTGGTGGCCGGAACCTGGGGCAATGTGAGCTGCCGGATTGCCGGCCGTCCCTGGATGGCGGTCACGCCGAGCGGAA
This sequence comes from Solirubrobacterales bacterium, assembly GCA_050258755.1. Taxonomy (GTDB): domain Bacteria; phylum Bacillota; class Syntrophomonadia; order Syntrophomonadales; family DTU052; genus JBLMZI01. The sequence goes on from JBLMZI010000004.1 coordinate 11,719, forward strand.
TGGATTACCCGCAGTTGAAAGTCACGGACATTGTACTGATGGACTTTGACGGGCAGACCGTTGAAGGGGATCGGCGCCCATCCACGGAATCGACGCTGCATGCCGCAATCTATCGAGCTCGTCCGGAAGTGGGGGCGGTCGTACATACCCACAGCCAGTACGCGACCGCTTTCGCCGTTGCCCGGCAGCCGATTCCGGCGGTGACCGAGGAACTGGCTCAGGTGGTCGGGGGCGCGGTTCAGGTGGCCCGGTATGAGACCTGCGGAACCTCGGAATTGGCGGATGCGGCGGTCGAAGCGCTCGGATCCAGCGACGCGGTTCTGCTGGCCAATCATGGGGTGGTTGGGACCGGCAAAAACCTTGAAGAAGCTTACCGGAACTGTATTATCGTTGAAAAGACGGCTCAGATTGCGGTCTTGGCCCGATCGCTTGGCGGATACACCGAACTGGACGCACAGCAGGTGGAGGAAATGCGCCGGATCTTTTTAACGAAATACGGCCAGATTTAGGGAAGAGCAGGAGGAAGTTTGCATGATTCTCATTAAGGACTGCACCATTCTGCCCATGACCGGAAAATCGGATCTGTTGGAATGCGGGTATCTTGTTGTTGACGGTCAGCGCATCCAAACCATCGCAGCCGGAGAGGCCCCAGGCGCGGATCGGTTCGATCAGGTGATTGAAGCGAAGGGTATGGTTGCGATGCCTGGCTTGATCAATGCGCACACCCATTGCGGCATGACCCTGCTGCGCAGCTATGCGGACGATCTGCCCTTGATGGAATGGCTGGAGACCAAAATATGGCCTTTTGAGAGCCGGCTTACTGAAGAGGACTATTACTGGGGGACGATGCTGGGGATCGTTGAAATGATCAAATCCGGCACCACCACCTTTAATGATATGTATTTCTGCCTGGATCAGATTGTCCGCGCGGTTGATGAATCCGGTATCCGGGCCAGTCTTGCCCGCGGCATGGTCGGGGTCAGTCCGGACGCGGAAAACGCTTTTCCGGACAGCCGGCGGCTGAAGGATCAATGCCATGGCGCTGGTGATGGCCGGATTCGGATCGTTCTGGGGCCGCATGCGCCCTATACCTGTTCTCCGGACTATTTGAAGCGGGTGATCGCTTTGTCTGAGGAATTGGATCTGCCGGTGCATATTCATCTCGCGGAAACCCTGATCGAAATCGAAGGAGTCGTGGCACAGCACGGCAAGCGGCCGATAGAGCTGATGGAATCGATTGGATTGTTTAACCGGCCGGTGATGGCAGCCCACTGCGTGCATTTGACTGACCAGGAAATCGAGATTCTGGCCCGCCACGGGGTTGGCGTGATTCATAATCCGGAAAGCAACATGAAGCTGGCCAGCGGCGTGGCAAGGGTACCGGACATGCTGAAAGCCGGAATACCAGTGGCCATCGGTACTGATGGGGCGGCCAGCAACAACAACCTGGATATGCTGCAGGAGCTGAGAAGCTGTGCTTATCTGCACAAGGTGAACACCATGAATCCGCTTGCGGTGCCTGCTTACCAGGCCCTGGAGATGGCGACCGTCAACGGTGCGAAGGTTTTGGGTTTGAATGAGGTTGGCACGCTGGAGCAGGGAAAAAAGGCGGATATCATTCTGTTTGATATGGAAAAGCCGCACCTTTATCCGAAACACGACGTGTATGCGCACATTGCTTACGCGGCGCTGGCCTCCGATGTTGATACCGTGCTGGTGGATGGGAAGGTGCTCATGCGCGAACGCAAACTGACGACCATTGATGAGCGGCGGGTCTTGCGGGAGGCGCAGCGGTGTGCGGAACGCTTGGGGGAATAAAGACGGAAAAGAGAAAGCCGGGGGACGATGCCCCGGCTTTCTCTTTTCTGTGGACCGCAGAAAGAAAGAAACTGCCCCGGTGCCGCTTCGGAGACCGGGGCAGTTTCGTATCGTGGTGAAGGATAATTGGGCTTCGTTACAGTTTGAAGTAAGCCATGGTTTTTTCAAGATCGACGACCAGATCTTTCAGCCGGTCGGCGGCGGCGTCGATTTCCTGGAGGCTGGCCATTTGTTCTTCGGTAGTGGCGCTGATATCGCTCGCCGCTGAAGCGGTTTCCACGGCGCTGTTGGCCATGACGTCGACCGATTCCAGGGCGGTTTCGGTGGCGGCGAGCATTTGCTGGCTGGCGGCCGAAACTTCTTCGATCTGGACGCCAATCTGGCGAACCGCGGTCAGGATGGTGGTGAACGCTTCACCGGATTTGCCCATGGCCTGGTTGCCGGATTCTACCTCCTCGGCGTCGCGGGCCATGGATTGCACCACGGTCCCAGTCTCGTTTTGAATCCCTTCAACTAATACGGTGATTTTTCTCGCAGCGGTTTCCGATTCCTCGGCGAGCTTTCTTACTTCTTCCGCAACCACTGCAAATCCGCGGCCGTGTTCGCCGGCCCGGGCGGCTTCGATCGCGGCATTCAAAGCGAGTAAATTGGTTTGGGCGGCAATGCTGGTGATGACCTCGACGATTTGACCGATTTCCTGAGATTTTTGACCAAGATTCTTTACCGCCGCACCGGTCTGGCTGGCCGATTGGGCAATGACTTTCATCTGTTCAATCGCCCTGGCGATCTGAGCTTCGCCTTCTTCGGCGAGGGAAGAGGCAACCCGGTTCGACGACGACGCGGTTTGGGCATTTTCGGCCACTCGATGAATCCCGGTCGCCATCTCGGTAATTACCGTTCTGGTCTGGTCGCTGGTCTGCTCCTGCTGATTCGATACCACGGTAAGATCCTGGGTTTTAGCGGCCAGTCCCTCCATCAGGTGGGCGCTTTGATCGGTATTGGCGGCCAACTGAGCGCTGGCGTCACGGACACTGCCCGTAAGCAGTTTGGTTTTGGAGATCAAATCAGCCATTTTTTCGATCATCTTGTTTAACGATCCGGAAAATTTGCCGATTTCATCATGACTGTCGAAACGAAGCCGCCGGGCCAGATTGCCTTCCGCGATATCGGCCATAAGCGTTTCCATTTTCTCCAGCGGGCCGGCCACGCTGGCGGCTACGATCCACGAACCGATCAAAGAGAGAATTACACCGATCACCGCAAATGCGAGCAGGCTCAAACCAAAAGAGCCAGCGGCCTTTTCATATGGCGTGGCGGGAACACCGACATACCAGATGCCGATAATATCGCCGCCGGCGGCACGAATCGGCATATAGGCGGTGATGTTTTTAACATCGACCACAATAGCTTCGCCGAAAAACGGCTTGCCCTGAACCAGTACAGATTCTTTCACTTCGGGAACACACTGCGTGTTGACCGCCCGCTGGCCGTTCTTGATGACATTGGTTGCAACCCGGGTATCGCCCTTAAAAATGGTTACCGTATCGCCGGTCATTTTTCCGATCTTGTCGACCAGCGCAAAATTGCCTTCCATCAAGGTCGATCCCTTATACAGCTTGCCGCTATCGAGCTTCCAGGCGCCCGGATACCGGGCATTGATGTAATTCCAGCCGGTCTGTAAATCCGATTTCACTTTAACCTGTGCCGAGTCAATCATGCGGTTTTTCATGTCCACGAACGCATAGACCGCAATGCTGCCCACGACGATGCTGATCGTCAGTGCGAAGACGATCAGGAGCCGAACCCGTACGCCGAACTTGAACTGATATTTCATTCCGCATTACACCTTTCCGCCGGCAGGCGATCACCGGCCTTTGCTCCAAAAGGACAAAGTATATAAAATTAACTTATTTTATAACATAAATAGCCAATCGAACAAGCCGCAACTGTGGCGGATACATAGGGATAACCGTCCGCAGCGGATCAGAATAATTGATAATCGGTTGAGAACCCATGCCGGTTTTAAAAAAGCGAAACGGATGTGTTATAATGCTGCTGGTAGCCGGTTTTTTGCTCGAAGTTGTAACCGGCAGTGTTTTCCCAAGCCATGAATCGGTAGCTTGATAGATCTGGAGGGAGCGCCATGAGTATTCTTGTTGTTGGATCGGTTGCCCTGGATTCGGTGGAAACCCCGTTTGGGCGCGGTGATGATGTGTTAGGGGGTTCCGCGACCTATTTCTCGACCTCGGCCAGTTTTTTTACCGACATTAATCTGGTGGGTGTTGTGGGCCAGGATTTTCCCAAGGAGCATATCGATTTTTTGGAATCGCGCGGCGTAGACCTTACCGGGCTGGTCCGTGAACCGGGGGAAACATTTCGCTGGAAAGGCCGTTACAATTACGACCTGAATGAGGCCCAGACGCTGGATACCCGGCTCAATGTGTTTGAAACCTTTCAACCGAAAATCCCTGCAGCCTATGCGGAGTCGGAATTCCTTTTTCTGGCCAACATTGCACCTGAACTGCAGTTGGATGTGCTGAATCAGGTGAAAAACCCGAAGCTGATTGCGCTGGATACGATGAACTACTGGATTTCGACCAAACTGGACGCCTTAAAGCAGGTCATCCCAAAGGTTGATATCCTGATTATTAATGAAGGTGAAGCGCGTCAAATGACCCAGGAATCGAACCTGGTCCGGGCTGCCGGAAAGATTCTGGATCTGGGCGTTGACACGATTATTATCAAACGGGGCGAGTACGGCGTCATCATGTTCAGCCAGAGCTCCACCTTTGCGGCACCTGGTTTTCCGCTGGGCGACGTGATCGATCCCACCGGAGCCGGGGACACCTTCGCCGGCGGGTTTATGGGATGCATCGCCAGGTCGGGCGATACCACCGATAATGGGATCCGGCAGGCGATTATCTTTGGCAGTGTCATGGCTTCCTTTAATGTGGAAGACATCAGCCTGAATCGGATGAGAACCCTCAAACCGGATGAAATCGAAAAACGCTTTTACAGCTTTAAAGCCCTGACCCACTTTGATCACATGATCCCGCACCTGTAAACCTGAAGGGATTTATCCGAAGACCGGCTCTGCAAATAGCCGGTCTTCGTGTGCTTCTTGCCATATATTCCGTCTTGGGTGGTTCGTTTTGGGGAAGGAGTTTGGTGGTTTGGCATCGAAATGAGGGAGAAACGGAATCACTTCTAATTGACATTTCCGATGTTTATCGGCCCTCTGGTACGATCTGCCGACGGTTCGTGCCGTCCAGTCATGCGAAAGGAAATCGTGCTTCATGGAACTGTTTTTCCTGCAGCGGGTATTGATCACACTCTGGCTCAGCATGATTTACGCTTATTACTACTTGACCTATCGGAAAGTGTACTTGGGATTCTGGGCGGCCGCCTGGACTTGTTACGCGATTCAGATGAGCCTGAATTTTTTTGTCCGTTTTGCCGGCAATGCGACCAACGGCTCAATGGCGTTCACTGGGCTGAGCGCGGTGCTTTTCAGTCTTTTCCTGATTTACGGCATGTACTCGTTCAAACGGGAAAGACCCAGCCCGGTCTGGCTGGTGCTGTCGGTTCTGGCCGCATCAGTTTCCATTGGATTAAAAATGGCCGGTTACAGTTACGTCACCTTTGTCGCGCCAACCTCGGTTTTAATCGGGGTCAGTCTGATCTGGACCGGTCTGAAGTACCTGATTAAGCCGCTTTTCGAAGGAAAGGCGGTTCGGTTTACCGGTTATGTTACGGCCTTTACCGGGATGCTGGAACTCATCTATCCCGTCTTTTATGAAACCCAGAATGCTGGCACAAATCTTGTCATTCTTGCGTTTTCGGCGCTTACCATGATGATCATGACGGGCTCTCTGCTGGTTTATTTTGAAGAAGCCAGGCACCAGATTCTGCTCGATGAGAAGCGGTTTCGTCTGTTTGCTGACGAAGCGCTCGACGTGGTTGTTCGGATTCAGATTGCTCCGGGGTTTCGGCTTGAATATGTCAGCCCTTCGATTGAAACAATCACCGGCTATTCGCCGGACGAACTCCATGCCAACCCGGAACGGCTTTTCCTTGCGATTCACCCGGACGATCTGGAATATGTCCGCAAATTGATGTTTGAGAGCCCATTCGGTCCCCACCGGATGATTTCATACCGTTACCTGGCCAAGAACGGCCGGATCGGGTGGATTGAGTGGCATGGCCAGCGCGTGCTCGGCACCGACGGGCGTACGGAAATGCTGGAAGGGATTGTCCGCGAGATTACAGCCCAGAAACAGGCGCAGGAGGAACTGGCCCGGAGTGAAGAGAAACACCGGGCGGTTCTGGAGAACATGGAGGATGTCTATTGGGAGTCCGATTTAAATGGACGGCTTGAGTTTTTTAACCGGGCCTTGGAGCGGATGACCGGAAGAAGCCGGTCACAGTTGAACAATATACCGATCACGGCGTTAATTACCCCAGTGGAGCGACACATACAGGAAGAACTGCTTCGGGAGGTGTTGGTTAGCGGGAAGCCGAGGAAAGGGTTTGTGACCCGAATCGAAGACGCCGCCGGAAACCAGCTGGATGTTGAGTGCGCCTTCTGGCCGGTCACCAACGATCAGGGGGCGGTTACCGGTTATCGCGGCGTGATCCGCGATATTACCGAACGCAAACTAATAGAGGCGGTTCGGCGCCAGCAGGAACAGCTTGAATTGGCCAACCGGCAGCTTCAGGAAATGAATCGGATGAAAGGGGAGTTCGTTTCCCAGGTATCGCATGAAATGCGGACGCCGATGACTTCTATCGGAGGATTTGCGCTGCTGATCCGCCGTGAAATCGGTAAATTGCTGAACCGAATCGAACGCGGTGAGGATGTTTCGGCGATCATCAACGGCATAAAGAACATTGACCATGATAATGCGATTATTATCTCGGAAAGCAATCGCCTGCGGGATCTGGTCAATAATCAGCTCGATCTGGCCAAGCTGGAAGCGGGAATGATGGTTTTCGAATACGAGCCGACCGAAATCATCCCCATCCTGGAACGCGCTTGTTCAAGCATTTCTCCCCAAATCGACGCCAGTAGGGTTACGCTCGCAATCGAAGCCGACGATCACCTGTCACCGGTCATGGGTGACCCGGACCGGCTGCTTCAGGTGGTGATCAATCTGCTTTCCAATGCGGCCAAACATACCGAATACGGTTTGATTGTTTGTGAGGCCCGAAACGGCGAACACGAGATCGTGGTCAAAGTGAGAGATACCGGGCGCGGAATTCCGCCTGACCGGCTGGAGGTCATTTTCGAACGCTTTGTGCAGGTTGAAGATACAATTCCGGAGGGACCCAGCGGAACGGGACTGGGGCTGGCTATCTGCAAGGAGATCGTCGATCAGCACCGGGGCCGCATTTGGGCCGAAAGCACCCCGGGCGAAGGCAGCACATTTTGTTTTACGATACCGCTGGTGGAACAGCCAGAGCCGCAATAAAATCGCGGTACGCCGGTATTATTAATCAATCACATCCCGGAGTTGGCTGAAAAGGGCCAGCTTCGTTTCGTATTTCACCGTGCTGCGTCCGCTCGGATTGGGCGCCACGAAGAGCCTGGGCGGGCCGGCCTTTACCAGCCCGTATTCGATGGCATAGCTGGGTTTTAACCCGGCGTAGTGCCGGTAGATCTCTTTACCGAGAAAGCAGACGACCGCCGGCCTGAAATGGTCAAGCTTGCTGCGAAGCGTTTCGGCCCCCGCTTTTAGGTCGGCTGGTGTTAAGTCGGCGCTGCTGCGGGTCATGCGATCGACCAGATTGGTCAGCCCGATTCCGGCGGGAAGCAGAAGCTGGTCATCCTCGGGCGGGAACCGACGTGCGGTCAGGCCTGAATCGTGCAGCAGCTGCCAGAATTGATTGTTCCGTCCGGCAAAATGATGCCCCAATTGTTCCGATCGCTCGCCAGGATTATACCCAACGAACACCAGACCAAGGTTTTCTGCAAGTAAATCGGGCAGTCCGCTCACCAAACAGCATCCCCCCTGTATCGATCCTGCTTAGAGAATACCACGAGGCACCCTAAGTGCGGCACCAGGTTGCCGTGCCGATTATTTGTTAAGCATTGCCCTGACAAACCGACCGGCGTCGGCCAGCATCAGGTGGCGGTCGCCGTCATTGACACCGAGAACATTGAATAGATTCAAATGACGCGTTTCATTAAAGCCGCAGAAGTGAAATCCGCCGTGAATCCACTGCCGCTCAATGGTTTCCGTTAACCCCGACCGGCGTGCGGACGCCTGGTCAGCCCCGGAGGTGGTGATCAGGCAGGCTCGCTTGTCAGTGAGCAGCCCGACCGGACCTTTTTCCCCGTAGGTATAGGCAAACCCGGCGCTGAAGACGCGGTCAAAATACCCTTTCATAATGGCTGGAAGGGAGTTCCACCAGACTGGTGCGATGACGACCAGCAGGTCCGCCTTTTTGATCGCTGCTTGCTCGGACGCGATCTCCGCCGGGGTGTTGCCGCCATGGATTCCGGCCAGATCTTCGGTGGTCAGGAGCGGATTAAAACCCATGCCATACAGGTCCCGCAGGGTGTTTTCGACCTTTTGTGCCTGCAGTTCAGCAAGTACCGTATCGAGCACTGAACCGTTAAAACTGCTGCGGTTAGGGTGGGCAAAAAGAACCAGGACATTCATCGCGATCATCCTTTCGATTGGAGCGTCAGCCACGCCGCACCTTTATTCCGGATTAGTATGCCCGAGCGGCTGTACCCGGCATCCGGAAAGACAAGATTGAACCGCCCCGCCCGTTAATAACAGGGAAATCATGGTATACTGAAAGGGATGACAGGAGGAGGGATTGGCCATGAAACAGTGGATTTGTACGATCTGCGGGTATATCCACGAAGGGGATGCCCCGCCTGAAGAATGTCCGATCTGCGGTGCGCCAGCTTCCGATTTCGAACCGTATATCGAAGCCCAAGGCGCAACCAAACCGTCAAGCCGGCCGGCGGTTCCGCTGACCGCGCCAGTCGGGCCGAATGAAGCGGAAAAAGCCAGCTTCAGCCTGAGCTACGGGCTTTATATTGTCACAACCTGTTTTCAGGATCGCATCAATGGTCAAATTGCGAATACCGTCTTTCAGTTGACCAACCAACCGATGCAGGTGGCCATCTGTCTGAATAAGAACAATTACACCCATGAACTTGCTTCTAAATCAGGCGTTTTCGGGATTAATACCCTTGGGAAAACGGGTTTCTCGCTGGTTCCCGGATTCGGATTCCGAAGCGGCAGGGAGGCCGACAAGTTTCAGGGGGTTTCTTACTTTGACGGACCGGGAACACGATGCCCGATTCTTTCAGATGCAGTGGCCTATATCGAGTGCCGGACCGCGACGCAGGTCGACGTGGGAACCCACACCCTGTTTATCGCAGAAGTCTTGAATGGCAGTGTTTTGACGGACGAGGAACCGATGACCTATGCCGAGTACCGAAAAATGAAGGCGTCGGCCGCAAAATAGCAAAATTAATCAGCGGCAAAGGTTCGGGTCGGAATTATTGCTGGCAAGCGCGGGCGTTTTGCTTGACAGGCCGGATATGTGCGAGTAAAATCCATGTGTAAAGCATTATTCCTTTACACATGGATTTTGTTGATGTAATCCGGTTGTTTTCTGGTTAATATGCGCTTGCGGGTGATGAAAAGTGCTCGAGAAATTCGGCCTTCTGGTCATGCTGTACGACTTTTACGGACCGCTTTTGACCGAGCGGCAGCAGCAGGCGGTTGAGCTCCACTACGAAGATGATTTGAGCCTCTCAGAGGTTGCAGCCATCATGGGCATTACCCGGCAGGCGGTTTTTGACCTTTTGAAACGGACCGAAAAAACGTTGGAAGAATACGAACGCCGTTTGCGATTGTTTGAGAAATTTTCCGTGGAACGGGAACAGATTACCCGGGCGGTTCAGATCCTGGAAGGCCTTGAACCGGCCCACGAACCGGCCATCGCTCGGGTGGTCAAACTGCTCCAGGGAATACTGAGCGAAGACGGCACAGCCGAGGGGAGTTGAAACCTTGGTTTTTGAAGGATTGGCCAACCGGCTGCAGGACACGTTTCGGCGGCTTCGCGGCAAAGGCAAATTAACCGAGGATGATGTTAACGAGGCGATGCGCGAAGTGCGCCTGGCCTTGCTGGAAGCCGACGTTAATTTTAAGGTTGTCAAAGAATTTGTGGCGCGGGTCAAGGCACGCTGTATCGGGTCTGAAGTGCTGGAAAGCCTTTCACCCGGACAGCAGGTCATTAAGATTGTTTATGAAGAACTAACCGATTTGATGGGCGGCAACCAGACCCGCCTGACGATCAGTTCCAAGCCGCCAACCGTCATTATGGCGGTCGGACTTCAGGGTTCCGGGAAAACGACCAGTTGCGCCAAATTGGCCAAGCACTTCGTATCCCAGGGCCGGCGGCCGTTTCTGGTGGCCTGCGACATTTACCGCCCGGCAGCGATCAAGCAGCTCCAAGTGCTCGGGGAGCAAATTGGGGTTCCGGTGTTTGCCATGGGGCAGGAAGACCCGCGGAAAATTGCCCAGGGCGCGATGGAATACGCCCGAACCAACAACCGCGACATCTTGATCCTGGATACGGCCGGCCGGCTCCACATCAACGAAGAATTGATGCAGGAACTGAAGGACGTCCAGGCGGTCGTCAATCCGCACGAGATTCTGCTCGTGGTCGATGCGATGACCGGACAGGATGCTGTGAATGTCGCGGAAAGCTTCCATCATGATCTCGGACTCACCGGCGTGATCCTGACCAAACTCGACGGCGATACCCGGGGCGGTGCCGCACTTTCGGTTAAAGCGGTCACCGGCTGCCCGATCAAATTCACCGGGACCGGCGAAAAAATTGACGCACTGGAACCGTTCCATCCGGATCGGATGGCATCCCGGATTCTCGGGATGGGCGATGTGCTGACCCTGGTGGAAAAGGCGCAGGCGACCTTTGATGAAAATAAAGCCCGCGAGATGGAGCGCAAGCTGCGCAAGCAGGAGTTCACCCTGGAGGATTTCCTGGAACAACTGCAGCAGGTGAAGTCGATGGGACCGCTGGATCAGCTGCTGGGTATGATTCCCGGGCTCAATAAACAGCTCAAAGGGATGAAGCCCGAAGTGGATGAGAAAGAAATGGCTCACGTCGAAGCGATCATTAAATCCATGACTTCAGAAGAACGCCGGAATCCGGCGATCTTGAACGGCAGCCGCAAAAAGCGGATTGCGAAAGGCAGCGGGACCCGCGTCCAGGACGTCAACCGGCTGGTGAAACAGTTCGATGAATCCCAGCGGATGATGAAGCAGATTGCGGACATGACAGGGAAAAAGGGTAAAAAGGGCGGCTTGAAGATGCCTTTTTAGCCTGGATTTCATAAAACCAAACACTGGGAGGTAACACACGTGGCAACCAAAATTAGACTCAGAAGAATGGGTGCGAAAAAGAATCCGTTTTATCGGATGATCGTGGCAGATTCCAGATCCCCGCGCGACGGCCGCTTCATCGAGGAACTGGGTTTTTACAACCCGGCGACCACCCCGGCTACAGTGAACATCGATGAAGAAAAGGTACTTAAATGGCTCATGGAAGGGGCAAAACCGACCGACACCGCCGAGTCTCTGCTTAAGAAAGCCGGGATTATGGCCAAATTCAGCGAAGCCAAAAAGGCACGGTAACGGACAGGGGGTAAGGTGATTGAAAGAGCTGGTTGAACTCATTGCGAGATCACTGGTAGACAGCCCCGCCGAAGTAGAAGTCACCCAAATGGAAAACGATAAGTCGGTGATCCTTGAATTAAAGGTTGATCCCGAGGACATGGGCAAAGTGATCGGCAAACAGGGCAAGATCGCGAAGGCCATTCGTACGGTGACAAAGGCGGCAGCCGCCAAAGAAGGCAAAAAGGTAGTCGTGGAGATCGTCCGCTAAGGGCGTTCTCCATTTTGGCTTCTCCCTTGGACTGATTGGACCAAACGGGAAGCTTTGAAAGAACAGGTGAATGAGATATGACCGACATCGATCGGATCAATGTCGGCGAAATCTGTGGAACCCATGGGCTTTCTGGGGAGATCAAAATTCTCCCGCTGACCGATTTCCCGGAGCGCTTCAACAAAATGAAGCAGGTCTGGATGGAAGGCCGCAAACACAGCGGTTATCTGGAAATCGTTTCGGTCAAGCCCCATAAACAGTTTCTGCTGATGAGATTTAAAGGATACGAGACTCCGGAAGCCGCCGCGACCTTGACCGGCGGCTTGCTGATGGTGCCCAAATCGGAGGCATACCCGCTGCCGCCGGGCAGCTACTACATCTTTCAGCTCATCGGACTCACGGTCTATGACACCGAACGGGGCCTGCTGGGAAAACTGACCGATGTGCTGGAAACCGGCGCCAACGACGTGTATGTGATACAGGACGGCCCTTATGGCGAGGTTCTGCTGCCGGCTATCAAGGACGTGATTAAAAAGATCGACCTTGAAGCCGGCCGGATCGACGTTGTGCTGCTGCCCGGACTGTTGGACGAGGACTGATTCATGAAATTCACCATTTTGACCTTGTTTCCCGAGATGTTCGAATCGCCGCTGCAGGCCAGTCTGATCGGCAAGGCGATTGAGCGCGGGGACATTGCGGTTGATGTGGTCAACATCCGCGACTTTGCGAAGGATAAGCATAAGCAAGCCGACGACTACCCATTTGGCGGCGGAGTCGGAATGGTCATGAAAGCGGATGTCGTGCTGGACGCACTGCGCGCAGTGCGTACCTCGGCCGAGGCGCGAACAGTCTACCTGGGTCCTGGTGGAAAGACGCTGGACCAGCCGCTCGCGTTCGAGCTTGCTGAAGTGCCTGAATTAATCCTGCTCTGCGGCCATTATGAAGGCATTGATGAGCGCGCCCTTGAGGCGGTTGATCTGAGTGTTTCGATCGGTGACTATATCCTGACTGGCGGCGAGCTGCCGGCCCTGGTGCTGTTGGACGCGGTCGCGCGGTTGGTGCCGGGCGTGGTCGGCTGCCGGGAATCGGTGATGAGCGAGACCTTCAGTCACGGGCGGATCGAACACCCGCAGTACACTCGGCCGCGGTCGGTTAATGGACAGGAAGTCCCGGAAGTTTTGCTTTCAGGGAATCATGCAGCGATCCGCCAATGGCGAAAAAAAGAAAGCATTCGCAAAACCCTCCAGGCCAGGCCGGATTTATTGTTTTCCCGGCCATTGGACGAAGAGGAGCAGCGAATGCTGATTGAACTGATTCAAGATGGGGAAGGAGCCAGGCAGGAAACATGAGCCGAAGCCCGGTTTACCTCGCGCTGCTGCACGGACCGGTGTACAACAAGCGTATGGAAGTGATCACCACCTCGGTGACCAATCTGGATATTCACGATATATCGAGGGCTTCCCGCACCTATGGTATCGAAACCTTTTTTCTGGTGCACCCCCTGGAAGCCCAACGCAATCTGGTGGCCCAGATGAGCGCCTACTGGCGGCAGGGTTTTGGCAGCGAATACAACCCGGACCGGAAGGACGCCCTGGGTGTGCTGGCGATCACGGCCAGTTTCGAGGAAGCCGTTGCCCGGATTACCGAGAAAGAAGGCCTAGCGCCGATCGTGGTTGCGACAGATGCCAGACCGTATCCGAATCAGATCAGCTATCGGGAGCTCCGGAAGCGGTTTGACGAGGACGGGAAGCCGGTGCTGCTGCTTTTCGGCACTGGCTGGGGATTGACCGCGGAATTTATGCAAAGCTGCGATCTGATCCTAGACCCGGTGAATGGGCCGACCCCGTACAACCATCTTTCGGTGCGCAGCGCGGTTTCGATCATTCTGGACCGGCTCCTGGGGGAAGTCTGGTGGGAATGAGCCATGCAAAGGCCGGCACGGCCGGAAATAAAGGCGAAAAAACTGGGTGGGTTTGGTTGAGATTTAACATTTGCTATGCTATAATACCATTTGTCGGTTAATTGGGGCGGTCCGCTGTCTGGTTTCGAGGCATGAACGCCTGACGGGAAAGGAGGGACTCACGAATGCAGGATATTATTCGTTCGATTGAAGAAGAACAGATTCGCAAAGACATTCCGGATTTCAAACCGGGTGATACGGTTAAAGTCCATGTGAAGGTTGTAGAAGGAAGCCGCGAGCGCATTCAGGTGTATGAAGGCACCGTCATCCGTAAAAGAGGCGGCGGTCTAAGCGCCACTTTCTCGGTTCGCCGCATTTCCTACGGCGTTGGCGTTGAGCGTACATTCCCGATCCATTCGCCCAGAATCGAAAGGATCGAACTGATGCGCAGAGGGAAAGTTCGCAGAGCTCGTCTCTACTACCTCAGAGAGCGTTTCGGGAAACGGGCCAAGGTCAAGGAAAAGCGCCTGCCCCGCGATTAAACCACGGATCAAACATACACTTTGTAAAGACTGGCTGCTTGCCAGTCTTTATTTTACGGTGAGCAAAGAAGCGCAACCTGCTTCCTAGGAGGAATCGAGCGTGAGCGTGAACTGGTATCCCGGGCATATGGTGAAAGCCCGCCGGGAAATCGTGGAAAACATCAAACTGGTCGACGTGGTGGCCGAGATTCTGGATGCGCGTGCGCCGGAATCGACCCGCAATCCGGATCTGGAGGCTTTGTGCGGAAAGAAGCCGGTACTGCTGGTTTTGAACAAGCATGATTTGGCCGATCCGGATCTGGTCAAGCACTGGATCAAAAAGTACCGCAAGCAGGGACGGGAAGCGGTTGCGATCAATGCGGTGGCCGGGGTTGGACTTCCGGAGGTTTTCAAAGCGATCACCCGGCTGTTTGAACCGGCTTCAAAAGCCATGATCGCAAAGAATTGGCGGCCGCGGCCCCCGCGGGTGATGGTGGTCGGTATCCCGAATGTAGGCAAGTCGACGTTCATGAATTCGATTTTGAAGAAGAAATCGGCGCGGACCGGTCCGACTCCGGGGGTGACCCGCGGAAAACAGTGGGTCCGGCTTCAAGGGAAGATCGATCTGCTCGATACACCAGGCTTGATGTGGCCCAAGGTGGAAAACCCTGAACAGGGGCTTCGGCTTGCAGTGCTCAATCTGATCGGCGAAAAGGCCTATGATGAAATGGACGCGGCGAATTACGCCATCCAGGCGCTCTGTCGGCAGCAGCCCGGTGCTTTAAAAGAAAAGTTCGGCATATCGGTGGATGGTGAGCCTGACCTGCTCGCGCTAATGACGGCGATTGCTATGAAGCGGCGATTTATTGACGGTGAAAGCCCCGACCTCGACCGGGCGGGACGATACGTGCTGGCTGGCTTTAGAAAAGGGGAATATGGCCGGATCTGCCTGGACCGGCCGGAGGAATTCCGGGAAGAGATCTTGCCAGAGCCAGAGCCGGAAACGGCGCAAATGGCTTCAGAGCTTGAAACACCGCCGAAGAATCAGCCGGCAGATGAGTAATGAACCGAAACGAACAGGAAAAAGCCCCGCGTATCCAATCGGATACGCGGGGCTTTCACTATAGATACGCCAGAATTAAGCATATTTGTCGAGATTCATGCCGACCGCTCGATTCGCGGGAAGGGATTGCGATTCTTCGGATTTGTTGACGGTGGTCGTTCGGGTGACCCCCCCGGAAACATATGATTTTCCGCATTCCGGGCAAACGCTGGTTTGGATCGAAACCGACTGGGAGACGACCTGACGGTTTTCCTGCCTGGCTTCGGCCCGCTCACGGACCACATGCTGCTGTTCATGGCCCATTACCGCCGAAGCTGCGGCCTCTGGCGCGACATGGGTCGGTGACTTAAAGGACACGCCCGGATCGTCCGAACCGTCCTGGTAGGTTCTGGAGGCACAAGTTTCGCAGCGCATCGTGCCGGATCGCTTTTGGGCGCGAATATCAGGATCGAGCCGCTCGGAAAGGGTATCTGTTATCCCTTTATTCCAGGGGTGTTCGCTTGTTTCGGGTTTGGCTGAAGGGACATGGGCGGCACCCGGGGTACTGCCGGATAAAGGTTTCCCGGACACGCGCTCACTGGCCGGCGGTGCAGCATTGGCTGCTTTTGCCGTGCCAGATAAAGCGGGTTCCCGATTGCCGGAAACCTGGTTGAGGGAAACCCGTTGGTAGGCTTCCAACGGTTGAATGCGACCCACTGTGCCTGCCATGGCGTTTCATGCCCTCCCTGGCTTATTCCGTAAACAATATATATTTCCATTATAATACCGATTTACCTCGAATGAAAGAGATTAACCTAAATGAAGCCTGATTGAAGCCATCTGACCGGCTTGCGTTTAGAGTGGAAAATATGCATCTAGTGGATGGCTATACCATATATAGTATTTTTGCTGCCGGCAGGGCGGTTTGGATTTGATTTGTGAGAAAACTTTGGATTTCGGTCATTGTTTCAGGCAGATAGACATACTTGCCGTAGCCGAATTGGCCGTATTTAAAGCGCCTGGCGGCATCGTCCATCTCAAGCTTGGTATGCGGGTATACAGAAAGGATATGCTGTCTGGCCCGGTGGGTATACCGGTGGGTGACCAGTTCGAAGCTGACCTGCGCATTGCCCAGTTGGCTGCGCACTCGGTCGATCAATTCAGCATACTGCTCCTTCCAGCCAGGGTAGACCAGGACCGGCGCAATCAGAAAGCCGACCGGATAACCAGCATGCATAACCTGGGAGGCCGCCATCAAGCGCCGGTCTAAAGAAGCGGTTGCGTGCTCGTAACGCTGAATGACCGACTTTGGATTGAGACTGAAACGAATTTCGGTGTGACCGCGATGCGGAAGCGGGCAAAGGGAAGATACTTCATCAAACTTGGTCACAAACCGAAAACGGGCAGATTGCTGTTCCCCGAAAAAGGTAATCGCCCGGGCCAGGGCGCCGGTGTACGCTTCGACCGGAATCGGGTCCGAGGTGGCGGCTCCCTCAAAAACAGTGGTCTGCCCGGAACGGTTTGCGATCAGCCGCTGGGCGATTTCGAAGATTTGATCGAGATTGACGTAGAGCCGGATATAGGATTTGGGGCCCATGGTCGTGGAAAGGTAGCAGTATTCGCAGAAGCCGGGGCATCCGGTGACCAGCGGAAGCTGGTAATGGGCGGACGGTTTACAGGTCTGGAAACTCCCGCTGCGCCGAACGCCGACCACCAGGGTCCGTTTTGACGCCATAAAAGCGTCTTTTTGTTTTAGGGTCCGGAATGCCGTAATCCGGTTATGCTCTGATGTCATATAGACCGGAATCTTGGTGGTCTTAAAATGGTCATACAGACGTTCCCCGATCGGGTAATCGAGCGAGGTCGGTTCGAAAAAGACTTGTTCGGGTAAAAACATGGCAGCGCCTCCTGATGAACGGTAAAAACCGTAACCGCTTTTGGGAAATCCATATCATACAGGATTCCCGCAGGCGTTTAAATCGATCGGCGGAGTTTTCTGGCAGAATGCGGCGCGAGTAGGCCGGATCGAAACCGAGAATTATAGAAGCAGACTGGTTTGATGGAACGGTTTGAAAGGGGAAGTAACATGCAGTCCATCTATTTCGACCATGCCGCCACCACATCGCTGGCGCCGGAATGTCTTGAAGCCATGATGCCCTATTTCAAAGAACGGTATGGCAATGCTTCCGCGACGTATCGCCTGGGGCGGGAAGCGGCGGAAGGCATTGATCAGGCGCGGGAAGAAGTGGCCGAGCTGATTGGCGCCGCCAGCGGGGAAATTTGTTTTACGGCAGGCGGCACGGAAGCCAACAATCTTGCGATCATCGGAGCGGCCATGGCCGGACGGAATCGGGGAAGGCATATCGTCACCAGCGCGATTGAACACAGCAGTGTCCTGGAAGCCTGCCGCTGGCTGGAACGACAAGGATTCAGGATGACCTACCTGCCGGTGGACGAATTGGGTCGGGTGGAGCCACAGGCGATTTTGGACGCGATTGAAGCCGATACGATTTTAATCAGTCTGATGCATGCCAATAATGAAATTGGCACGATTCAGCCGGTTGAGGCTGCCGGACGGATCGCCCGGGAGCGCGGTATCCTGTTTCACACCGACGCCGTTCAAACGGTGGGCCGTATACCGGTCGATGTGGATGATATCAGATGTGACCTGCTGAGCGCCGCCTCTCATAAAATGTACGGCCCAAAAGGCGCTGGCTGCCTGTACGTTCGGCGCGAAACCAAACTGGAACCGGTGCTCATGGGCGGTTCGCAGGAACGGGGTCTTCGGGCCGGCACCGAAAACATCGCTGGAATTGTCGGGTTTGGGCGCGCAGCCGTGCTCGCCGGGAAAGAGATGACGGCTGATCACTGGCAGCTCACCCGCTTGCGCGACCACTTAATGAATGGCGTTCTGGATGCGGTTGGCGGGGTCGTGCTGAACGGGCACCGTTTCGAACGGCTTCCCGGAAACGCCAATTTCAGTTTTCGTGAGGTCGACGGGCCGACGATGTTAAGGCGCCTGGATGAGCATGGTTTTGCGGTTTCCAGCGGTTCGGCCTGTCACGCCGCCTCACCGAAACCATCCCATGTTTTGAAGGCTTTGGGACATGACGACGACCTAGCTCGGGCGACGCTTCGGGTCACGCTGGGCCGTCACAACACCGTTGCGGAAATCGACCGGCTGTTGGACGTACTGCCCGAGGTTATCGCGGAATGCCGTGAACGCTGGCCAGCGCAGCAGCGCGAACGGAGCCTGACGGAAACCTCTGAATGCCCGTGTGAACAAGATACGGCGGGATCGATCCGGAAAGAAAGCTGAATCAATCGGCGCGATCATTCATCTTCGTCGACCAGTTGAATCGCCTCGGTCGGACAGCTGTCCACGCACAAGCCGCATTCAATACAGCTTTCTGGATGGACGACATGCGATTTATCATCGACTTCAAAAACCACCGGATCGGCCGGGCAAACATCCTGACAATCGCCCTCGCCAACGCATTTGTCTTCATCAACAACCGGGTGACCCATGGTAAAAAACCCTCCTATTTTTCATCATAGTGCTTTGATCGGAAGAAGGCCTGGATGGGACAATCCAGGCCTTTCGTAGCTGCATTTGATTCTCAGGAAAGACTAGGAAGTGGCAACACTGTTGAATGACTGTGAAACCTGGGTAATGTCGTTGGCGTCGGCGGCCGGAGAATTGACATACCATCCTTTGGTGGAAGTGATCTGGGAAATCTCCATCTGTGCCTGTTCCGCTTTGTTGCGCATCTGGACAAAGGTCTGCCGCAGTTGTTGGTTGGAGCATTCCAGGGCGACCCTGGTCAGATCCACGGCACTGTGTTTGCACATATTCAGGCAGTCAGTCGCGATATCTTTATCCTTAAACACGGAATCCCTCCTTACTATAATTTGATTTAAACCAGAAACTGTTTGAGTGTGTCCACCGTTTGCTTCGCATCCTGGGATGCTTTGTTCAGGTAGTTTTTCAACGAAGAATCGGTCGCGGTCTGAGCGTAGGTTGCGTACTTGCTGGAGGCCAGGTTGGCTTCCATCATAATTTCGCGCAGGCTGTTCAATTCCATGGTGGTCAAGTTTTTGGCTGACATTGCTTACACCTCCTTAACCTTGTCAACACTGGAGCTTCAAGAATAAAACTGCCCCATAAACGTGCCGTTTATTCCAGTAACCGGCGAGAAAATCAAACAATCCCCAGGGTTAGCGCATTTGCGCTCGCATAAGAAACCAGCCGGAAAACCAATAATAGAGACAGTACGTGCACAAGGAGGTGAAAAAATTGTCTGACCGAATCAAACAGGAACGCGAAAAGATGGAGCGCGAACGGGAGTCCAACCGGGATGAACAGCGTCTGGACGAACGCAGCGAAGAAGAGCGTTTCGATAACCGTGAAAACAACCGGAGCGACAGCCGCCTTAACGAACGCCGTGAAGAGCAAAAACGGTAGGAAACATGCCGGCATCGTTGCAGAATATACGCATGTGAAGGCCTCGCCCATGCCTGGGCGAGGCCTTCGTGCATGCTGGACCGGCTTTAAATTATGGTACAGTATAATCGAACGCCAAATTGCCGTGCGATGGAGAATCAGTCTTGAAAAAAGCGGATCAGACCCTGATGGAAATCTATGAACAGATGCTTTCGCATTTCGGACCCAGAGGCTGGTGGCCGGGAAAGACCGATTTTGAAATCTGTGTCGGCGCGATTCTGACCCAGAGCGTCTCCTGGGCCAATGTGGAAAAGGCGATTCGGAATCTGGAAGCGCTTGACCTGTTGGATCCCTACCGTTTGAACGAAGCCGACGATGCAACGATTGAGGCGGCGATCCGGTCAACGCTTTATTTCCGGCAGAAGACCAAAAAGCTGAAGGCATTTTGCCGGGTCCTGCTGGACGAATACCAGGGCAGCCTGGACCGGCTGTTTGAACAGGAAACACCCGGATTGCGAAAACGCCTGCTGCTGGTCAAAGGGATCGGAAAAGAAACCGCCGATTCCATCATTTTGTATGCTGCGAGGCAACCCATCTTCGTGGTAGATGCCTATACCAGGCGCGTTTTTTCCAGGCTGGGTATTTTTAAAGAGGACATCACATATGACGAAATGCAGGCATACTTTCACCGCTGCCTGCCGGCTGATCAGGCACTCTATAACGAATACCACGCTCTGATTGTGGGGATCGGGAACCGGTTCTGCGCGAACACAAAACCGCGCTGCGGCGACTGCCCCTTGAATCAGCGGTGCAAGTATCCGGCACGCGATGCACAGTCGCCGTCGCAGAGGATCGGTAAGCCATGATATAATCTGAAAGAAGTAAAGTGCTTTTCAGCGCAAACGATTGGAAGAGGTGAACCAAGGTGGGCGAAGCTATTCATGTTGAATCTTTAGAAATCGTTCAGAAAGCCCGCAAAAGGATGCTGGCATACATAAAGGAACACTGGGGCAGTGAGCCTGATTGGGCGGAATTTTCGACCGATAAGGTTCCAGCGGACGAAGTGAGCCGCTATCCGCTCTATTTTCTCTGGATGCTGGATGATGATATTTTCCGGGCCTACGGCAGCCGGCTCGACCTGCGCGAATACCTGATTTGCGGCATCGGGATCCTGGCGGTCCTGCACCGCATGCCAGACCTGGAAAACCACAGGCCCTTGCATGATTTCATCCAGGCTCTGGACGCCGAATTCGAAATCAGTAAGATCCGCACCATCTTCAAAGGCACTAGGAATCCGGAGCCGATCAGCGATCAGAGTCTGGAGAAGTTTGTGCTGGAGCTGGTAGGGGAATGAGTTTGCCTGGCGGTAGGGCTTGACGCGGATAACCCGCTCCCGCCTGAGCTGGTGAATTGATAGGGTGTTCCAAAATGGCAAAATGAAACTTGAGAAGCCGGTATCCGGCTTTCTCTGCTTTCCGAGAGTCTGGTCTGGGTGGTTTGAGCTTGCCTGACGGAAGGTGGGGAAGGCGGTTCCATTATCAGACCTACGCTTCCTCGCCTATAACATCGCGGCTTGCGTAAGAATTGCGGAACCGTCCTGGGACACCCGGCATCCGTGCCGGGTCCCAGGTGCCCGGCCTCCTTGCCGGTCAGAACCCGCAATTTTTCTTACACTTCACCGGATGTTATAAACGGCTCGTCTGCAACGGCCTGATAATGGAACCGCCTTCCCCACAAGCAAGCTATTTGTCCCCCACTCTCTTAGAGAAAGCCCGCCCACCCCGCTTAGGATGGAGCCTTGCGGCTCCTTTCAGTCACTTGACCGCACATGATACCCGGAAAAGGGCAACCGAGCGAAATTCACCGGCAAACTGGCTTGAAGCGGCTTAACCCGGCGAGTGCCGGCACGCCCCGAAAAAACACGGCTGCGGTTACACTGTAGGCCCAGGATTCAGGGATGCGCTCCCTGAATCCCAAAAGAACTTCCGGCTCACACAATACCACCCAGGCAATCTCGCCGAAGCCGCCCGCATCCACCAAACCTCAAAGTCCAGGCGGGAGCGGGTTATCCGCGTCAAGCCCCACCGATAGGCAAACTGCCGCAAACAGTTGATTCCATAAAGAAAAAACGCGGCTTGATGATGTATCATGCCGCGTTTTGGGTTTAATTCATTAATAGAGCTGGCTTTGCTGGAGGTCGTAGAGGATGCGCAGGTTGTCGAACAGTTCGGCGACGGTCAGGACGCCGACGCCGCCGGGGACGGCGGTGGCGATGGCGGCTTTGGCGACGGCTTCGGGTGTGACATCGCCGACCATGCTGCCGTTTTCATCCACATTTGCGCCAACATCGACCAGAACGCATTTGGCCGAGATCATTTCCGGGGTGACGAAGCCCGCTTTCCCGACTGAGGCCACCACGATATCGGAATCCAGCGTGATCTTCTTTAGATTGCGGGTTTTTGAATGGCACAGGGTTACGGTGGCGTCTTCCCGGGTCAGCATCAAGGCCAGCGGTGAACCGACGATGGTACTCCGGCCCAAAATGGCGACCTTCTTACCCGAGATTTCAATCAGGTTGTGTTTCAGAATCTTGATCGCGCTTTTAGGGGTCACAGGCTTTACGCCTTTCTCCCCGTTGATCACCTTGCCCAGATTGACCGGGTGGATGCCTTCGATGTCTTTCAGAGGCAGCAGGGCATTGATCAGGGCGTTTTCGTTGATTGACTCGGGGAACGGCTTTTGCAGCAGGACGGCATTGACATTGGGATCGCGGTTCAAATCATCGATCGCGCGTAAAATCCGCTGTTCCGAGGTCTTTTCACTGTATTGAAAGATACTGACTTTCACCGGGGTTTCCTTCGCGTACGATTGGATGCCCTTTAAATAAAACTGGGATGAAGGGTCGTCGCCGATCCGTAACACGACCAGTTCAAGATCCTTGTCCTGGCTCCATTCGGTAAAATCGCGTTTCATCTCTTCCCGGATTTCCTTGCCGTAAATCAAGGCCATCGACGATCCCTCGCTTTGTCAGGTTATTCCCGGATAAATTGGAGAATCCTTTTGCATTATGGCACATTTAGGCGCATTGGTTCAATCTTGCGCCCGAATCAGGGCAGGAAAGCACTCCCTGTTTGGCGAACAGAAAAGTGTTTGGACTGAATCAAGGAGGAAACCGATTTGATTGCTGAAAATACGGTCCTGAGTTTTTTGGAGGCGCTCGGTTCCCAGGCGTCGGCGCCGGGCGGCGGGGCCGGCAGCGCGGTGGCCGGTGCGCTAGGTTCGGCGCTGCTTTCCATGGTTTGCCGGCTGACGATCGGCAAGCCGGAGCTGGAACCGGTGCGCCCGGATATGGAGCGCATTGTTGCCAAAACCGATGTGATGACCCGCCGGTTTCTGCTGCTTGCGGATGAAGACGCCAGCGCGTTTTCCAGTGTGATCGAAGCCTACCGGCTCCCTAAAAACTCAGAAGCCGAAATCGAAGCCAGAAAAGCTCAAATCCAGGCCGGGTATATCAAAGCCTGCGAGCCGCCGCTGGCTATCGCCCGGTTGTGTCTTGAGGTTTTGGAACTGGCGCCGGAGCTTGCCGAAAAAGGGAATCCGGCGGCGGTGAGCGATGTCGGGGTGGCGGTTCGCACAGCCCTGGCAGGAATTGAAGGCGCCGTTTTAAACGTGCAGATCAACCTGAAATCGATCAAGGATAAAGCGTATGTCAGCACAACCGAGGCCGAAGTTGCGGTCCTGGTGAAGCAGGGCAGGGAAATATCCGATCAAGTTTACGCTTCGGTATTGGCGAAATTGTAGAATGGAGGGCTTGGGCGAATGGGGAAGGTAATCCTGGTTACAGGTGCGACATCCGGGATCGGTCTGGTCTGTGCCCGCATGCTGGCCAAGGCCGGTCATAAGGTGTACGGCTGCGGGCGGCGGGTGATGGAGACGGTAGAAACAGAACCATTTTCGTATATCCGCTGTGATGTGACTGATCAGACCTCGGTGGAGTCCCTGGTAAGCACGATCGAAGAAACCTCGGGGCGAATCGACGCTTTGATCATCTGCGCCGGATATGGCCTGGGCGGTGGGGTTGAGGACACCACGACGGAAGAGGCCCGGGAACAATTCGAAACCAACGTTTTCGGCGCTCATCGGGTGATCCGCCAGGTCCTGCCCATCATGCGGCGCCAGGAAAGCGGCTCCATTCTCGTGGTCAGTTCGGTGGCCGCCGAGTTCGCGATCCCATTCCAGGGCTTTTACAGCAGCAGCAAGATGGCCCTGGATGGATTGATTTTGGCTTTGCGCATGGAAGTGAAACCCTACAAGATCCAGGCCGCTTGTGTTAATCCGGGCGATGTCCGCTCCGGGTTTACCAGCGCCCGCAAACAGGCCGCTGGCTTGACGACCCACTCGCCCTATTACATCGCTTCGATGAAGTCGATCGATACGATGAAGCGCGATGAAATGAACGGCATTGCGCCCGAAAAAGTCGCGAAACTGATTGCCGAGTTGGTCGGGCGAAAAAAAATGGCTCCGAAATACTTCGTGGAAGCCCAATATAAGGCTGTTATGGTGCTGAAACGGCTTCTGCCGATGCGCGCGGTTGAGGCGCTGCTTGAATCGATGTATCTGCGGTAGTTGGTCAGCCGGACATTGAACGATAAAAGCCCCCAATCCCGCTGCGCAGGATTGGGGGCTTTGTTGGTTGAAAGCAGTCAGACCTTTAGATCGGTTCTCCGGTGCAGATCTCGGAGCGATCTCCAAGCCATTCGGCAATGGCCGGGAACACTTTGTCCCGTGCGGTGGCCCCGAAAACGAGGCCGCCATGGCCAACCGAGAATTCAAGATATGTCTTGTCATCACTGCCGATGTAGTCCAGTGCGGCTGAGGTCTGGGACGGCAGGACGATATGGTCCTTCTGACCGACCAATGCCAGCATATTCGCTTTGATTCGCTGCAGGTGAACCCGCCGGCCGCGAAGAATGATCTGATTTTTAACCAACTTGTTTTCCTGATAGAACTCCTTGATCCACTGGCGATAGCACTCACCCGGGAAGTTGATCCCGTCGTTGACCCATTTGTTCAGCACTTTCCAGGTGTGGACCGACATCCCATCATCGAGCAGCTTCCAAAGCCGGGTATAGGTGCCGACATAATTGGCGACCGGATTCAGCATTCGGGTTCCCAGGTCGACAAAGTCCTTCGGGACCAACTGGAACGTATCCGCGACCCGGTCCGGGTTGAACGCCGCCGCTCGGAGCCAGATGCTGGATACGCCAGCGTCGGTAAAGTCTACCGGAGAGGCGATATAGACAATATTCCGGATTTTCGGCTGGTCGAACAGGGCAGCGTACATGGTGGTAATGGTGCCGCCCATGCAGTAGCCAACGATGGTAACTTCCTCGGAACCGGAATTTGCCGCGACCCGGCGAACCGCCTGGGCGACGTAATCATAGACCAGATCGGCATAAGACAGGTTGCGGTCTTCCCACTGGAATTCGCCCCAATCCAGAAGATAGCAGTCATAGCCTTCGTCGACCATATATTCGACCATGCTCATGCCCGGGGTCAGGTCAAGCACATACGGCTTGTTGATCAGGGCATAGAGAAAAAGGATCGGGGTTTTGTACTTCCGATCGGTGGAAGCGTGATAGTGATATAATTTTGATTTGTTTTTGCGCCAGATAATATCCTTGGGCGAGCAGCCGGTTTTCGGCTGGGGATCAATCGTTAGAACTTCGGACCATCGGGTGGTCGTACGCAGCCATTGATCATATCCCTGCTGCAGCAGTTCGCCGATTTCCGCCGAAGACTTGGCTTTCAGCGAGTATTTCATTGCAGCGACCTCCTTAATCAGACTTCGGCAACGGTGGGCGGAATCATCACGCACTCGCCGGTGAGGAGCTGTTCGCCCGCCTGATTGGCACAGGTGGTTTTAAGGCGAACCCGGCCCTTTTCCCGGATGATTTCAATGACTTCCACCTGGGCGCGTACCGTATCGCCGATAAAGGTGGGCCGCAAAAATTTCACTTCCTGGGAAACGTAAATGGTTCCATGGCCGGGAAGCTGGGTTCCCAGCACATTACTGATCAGACCCATTAGAAACATGCCGTGGACAATACGGCGGCCAAACCGGGTTTTCTTTGCGCGTTCCTCGTTGACATGGACATAGGAAAAATCGCCGGTCAGGCCGGCATAGAGGGTAACATCGGCTTCGGTGATCGTCTTTTCAAAATAGGCAGTATCGCCGATGTTGATTTGGTCGATCGTGTGGCTCAGCATACTGATTCCTCCTCGCGGTTCTTTCTACTCAGCTGGTTTCTCTTCTTTGACACGCCGGCGTGATCCGTTGGCAGATGGGGAAGCGCCAGTGGCCGCGCCGGGGGCGGATTTTCCGTTTGCTTTCAGTTCATCGCGAATCTCCGTCATCAGAGATTCGACGCGAGCCATTGATTTCTCCAGTTTGTCCACCCGCCCGGTCAGTCCGTCGGCTGAAGCCGATAAGACCTTGGATTCCGAGAATGTGGTCGACATCAAGGACAGGCTGGATACGATCCGGCCCATTTGCGCCAGAAAGCCCGATTCGATGAGGTCGATTTTGTCCTCCAGCGAGATGACCATCTCAGCGACCCGAGCCACGTCATGTTTGGTCGGAAAGGGCGACTGTTCCAGATTGCGATGATGGTATTCCGTAATCAGTTTGTGCTGGGTCAGGTAGTTTTCGAGAATCGTGTCAATGACGTTCGCGTACGTTTTGGTGCCGATCGCTTCCTTCACCGAATTGGTGACGGCCTCTTCGGTTGCGAAGTACACCTTTTTCCAGATCTCAAACGGATTCGGTATTTCTATTTCGTCAGGAATGTCTAGAATATCGAGGTTATCAGGGCCCTTCATTGTTTGCCTCCTCCTAAGGCGTTCAGCGTTGGAAAAACAACGGTGGTTGAGTGCTCATGTGAGTGAGACCCCTACCACCGCTAATTTTCGCGTGCTTCAGCCGCTGCTATTTATTCGGGACTACTTTCTTGGACAGTTCATCAACCTGCTTCACCAGATCGGCGTAACTCTTGTATCCAGGGATTGAGGATGGGATGTTTACATTGTCAGCGCTGGCAACCCAGGCGTCCTTAAGAGTGTCTTCAACCTGGGATAGATTCTTCTGAATCTGTTCGGACATCTGCTCGGCGACCTTCACCAGTTCCTCACGGATCGCTTTGCGCTGGCCGACATACGTCTGGACCATGTTTTCCCATTGTTCGTTCATCCAGGAGAGGCTGCCGATGTTGACCATCCACATATCCCAGAACTTTTCATTGAGGCTGGACAGAACCTGGAAATTGCGGGTGATGGAATCACCCAAAACATTGCTGCTCTCGTCGATTTTGCGATTCATAGTACTCCTCCTCACTCTTTCTTATATAAGACGATAAACAACACAGTCTGGAAAAGATTATGTACTTAAATCCTTGACCAAACTCGAATAAATTATAACAGAAAAAACTACGATTGGGCAAATTTTCTCGGAACTTTCAGAATTCAATACCGCCGCTTCTGAGGTCAAAAACGAGACCTGAACGCCAAAACCGAAATGCGATTTTTGAGACCGCACCCTGTTGATTCTATGCAACCCATTGCGGAAATAACCAGTATTACGAAATAACAGTTTGAAAAAAGCGCGCTCGCCTCACACAGTTTTTCCCGGAAGAATGCAGTGCCATACCATGTATTTGATTCGATGCGAGCTGATTGGAAGAGCTGGAAATCGGATTGTCTTTAGCGGCGTGATTCAGAGAAAAACCGAGTGGACGGCCCGGTACCTGGGCAAGATTGTATTACGCCCCCGGTTGGCATATAATTCAGGTAGTTTGGCGCTCCTAGAGAGAGATTGAAGGAGGATGCAGCGAAGCATGAAGGTAAGAGACAGAATGACCGCGACCATCATTACCATGGGGCCGGATAATACGGTCATGGATGCGGTCAACCTCATGAAGAAGCACAACATAAGAAGGGTTCCCGTGATTGACCGCGGCCGGCTGAGCGCCATGGTCACCCGCAGCAATCTGTACCGTGCCATGCCGGTGACCAAGAATTCGGAAGGGTCGCCGATTTTGAATGAACAGTGGGCTTTGCGGACCAAAATCCGCGATGTGATTCCGCCGAGTCAGGAATTGATCACGATCAGCCCGGATGCGGCAATCGAGCAGGGGGCGGCCATCCTCAGGGAGCAAAAGGTCGGTGGTTTGCCGGTGGTGGATGAGAATGGCAAACTGATCGGCATGCTCAGTGTGATTGATATCCTCGGCGCCTTTTTGGACATGTTCGGGGTCAACAAGGAAGGGACCACCATTCGCTGCGCGGTGGATGACAATCTCAGATTTATCCAGCAAACGGCCCGGATTCTGGACCAGGAAAAGACTCCGCTGGAGCATATCGTTACTATTGATGCCCATTCGAAGGGGAAACTGATTAGTTTCCGAATTCCCTCGGACGGCGCCAGAAGGGTCGTCGACGAACTGAAAGAAGTCGGATACGAAATCGATTCAATTACAGTCAAAGGGTAAGTCAGAAAGCGGACAGATGAACAACCACCTGTCCGCTTTCTATATCAGGAGGAACGCAGTATGTTTAATCTGCCCGATTTTTTCAACCGGATGACGGTCGAAGCCCCGCTGAAATTTGCCGGGGTTGATCTGCGTTCCAATTTTGGCCAGTATCTTCCCGGCCAGCAGAACTTTTGGACCGCAATCCAGTGTTTTCAGGTCGCTTCCCTGGCAGGGTCCCACGAGTCATTCTGTGGCATGAACCGGCATGAAGAGCCTGGCATTGCGAAGGAATTTGGCAGCCCGACTCCAGCCAGTGACAAATACCTGCTTCATCAAGCGCCCACCGAAGCGGTAACCCGGCCGGTGCCGGTTCTGCTGGTCCATGGCGCAGCCGTCAATGCGAATGCCTGGAGCGTGGAATTCGACGAATCCGGTTCTGGGCTGGCACGAACCTTAACCGCGGCCGGGTTTCGGGTGTTCGGCATCACATTTTCACACCCGCATGGGGACAACCTGATCCAGGCCCGCCAATTGGCGGATGCCGTCTCCCAAATACTTAATCTGACCGGATCGGATAAGCTTGACCTGGTCTGTCACAGCAAAGGCGGCATCGCTGCCCGCTGCTGGCTGCAGGGCATGATCGAACCGCCGAAGCGAAATCCGGTTCGCAAAATGCTGCTCATGGGTGTGCCGAACCTGGGAACCGACCAGGCCTTCCGGCATCCTTTAATGGGGTTCATCAGCCAGATCGCGGGACTCAATAGCGTGATTCCTTATGATCGGATGTACAATATGGGCATGCTGATGGACACCCGGGCGGAATCCATCTATAGTGACGGCACCTTCATCGGCCAGGGGCAAATCTTGCATCCCTGGGCGGACCAGATTCCGCTTGACCCGCTGGAACCGGATGCGGAAATCGTCTATGAAGGCGGATGGGGAGTCTTTGGGCATTCCCGCGGGATTCGCCAGGCGATCCAGGATGGCGGCAACCTCATCGAGCGGCTGAACAGCGCGCCCTTTCCGGCAAAAGTCCAGGTTGCGCTGCTGGCTGGAACCAACCAGATGTTCGGCACCATTCCCACCGAAGTCAGTGCGCCCAGCGATGGGATGATCTTTGTCGCCAGCGCTTCCCATACCCGGCCGTTTACCGAGGCCGGCGTCCGCAGCTTATCGGTCGATACGCTGCCGGTCAACCACCTCGAACTGCTTTATGACCCTCGGGTTTCCCGCTGGGCGATTGAGAAGCTTCAGGCGGAATAACGACGATGAAGGCCAGAATATGGGGAGACAAACGGTTTCACAGCCTGAATCACCACTTGCGCCAAACCTTTGGCGGCAAAGTGGTCAAAATTCCGTTGAATGCCGGGTTCACCTGCCCAAACCGGGACGGCACCAAAGGCTATGGCGGCTGCACCTTCTGCTCGGCGGCCGGTTCCGGCGAGTATGCCGGCACATCGGCATTCAATCTCAAACAACAATTCGACCAGGTGCGCGGGCTGCTGGCGGCGAAGTGGCCCAAGGCCAGCTATATCGCATACTTTCAGCCATTCACCAACACCTATGCGCCGGCTGACCGGCTCGAATTCATCTACCGCGAAACACTGGCTTTCCCTGACGTGGTCGGGATTTCGATCGCGAGCCGCCCGGATTGCCTGGCGGACGACGTGCTGGATCTTTTGACCCGGTTGAACCAGGAAACCTATCTCTGGCTGGAACTTGGCCTGCAAACGATTCACGAAGCCACCGGGCAAGCGTTGAATCGCGGGTATACGACGGCCGAATTCCAGGATGCGGTTAAGCGGCTCCGTTCGCGGGGGATTCGAACCTGTGCCCATGTCATTCTCGGGCTGCCGGGTGAATCCCGGGAGATGATGCTGCAAACCGCGCGGGCGTTAGCCGAAACCGACATTCAGGGCATCAAGCTTCACGCGCTGCATGTGCTGGAAGGATCGGCGCTGGCCGCGGATTATCAGGCGGGAAAGATTCGGTTCATGGATCGGTCCGAATACGTAGATTTATTGATTGAAATCCTGGAAATACTGCCGCCGGACATGGTGATTCAGCGCCTGACCGGTGACGGACCGCGCCAGACGCTGCTTGGGCCGGATTGGAGTCTTGATAAGGGTTGGATTTTAAACGAGCTGGACCGCAGGCTGCGGCAGCGGAATACCTGGCAGGGAAGGCGATACCAGGGCAACCGGAGCGATCAGGATTCGGCCGGTTTCGAGGAGCCGGTTTGATAAAGCAGGATGCCAGCCAGGATCACGGCGGTTGCGGCGAGAAACAGCGGGCTGACCGATTCATGCAGCAGACCGGCGGCCAGAGCGGTCGAAAGCACCGGCTTGACGAAGAAGATCAAGGAACCCGCACCCGCCGGCAGCCGGCGCAAACCATAGACGAACAGCACATATGCGGCACAGGTGACGCCGATCGATAGATAAGCCAGATGCGGCAGAAAATGCAGATCAAACACGAACAGCGGCACCTTGAAAACCAGCAGGATCGGCACCGAAACCAATGCGCCGATCAGGAAGGACAGCGCATTCGAAGTCAGCGTGCCGAGGCGTTCGCCGGTCGATTTGGCCGCGACGATAAAGATCCCGTAAGTGATGGCGGCGAAAAAGGCCAGAGAAATGCCCAGCCAGGCCCCGGCGCCATACACGAATTCGTTGAGAAAGACCAGAACCAGTCCGGTCAGGCTGACCGCCAGAGAGACAAGCGCTCGCCAGCCGGGAAGCCGGCGGTCCCGGATGATTTCGGTGATGTGGACAAAAACCGGGTTGGTGCAGAAAATGACTGCTGCCGCAGATGCCGGAATGTAGCGGATACTGGTCTGAAACACCATCAGACAGAGGGTGACGTTCAGGATGCCCAGTGCTGCAAGCCGGAGCCAGTCCTGACGGGAAAGGCGAATCGAGCGGCCGCGCATCTCGGAGAGCGCGAATGGCAGCAGCAGGAGACCGGCCGATAAAAAGCGCAGGAAATTGATCTGCATCGGGGGTATGCCGGTAATGGTTTTCGAGACAACTTCAAAGGTTGAAAAAAGCAGGATGGTTCCTGCCAGCGCAAGCCAGGCTTTGGACTTCAAAGTGCATTGTCTCCTAACAAATGGATAATGTCCATCATACCAGATTGTGCGATGAAAATGAACCTGCGCGACCCGGTTGCACCGGGCGGCAGAGTTGAAAGGGAGCTGGAGCGAAACCATGGAAATTGAAATTACAGGATTAACAGCGGATGGCAGAGGGGTCGGGCGATTGGACGGCATGGTTGTGTTCACCCCCGGAACCTTCCCGGGCGATCAGGCCGAAATTGAGATTATTCAGCAGAAAAAACGATTTGCGATGGGCCGGCTGATTCGGCTGATCAAACCTTCGGCGGACCGAATCGAACCGGATTGTGCCGCTGTGGGGACCTGCGGCGGCTGCGGTTTGCTCGGCCTGAGTTACGAGGCCCAACTCAGGCTCAAACGCCGCCAGGTTGACGAGGCGCTTCGTCGGATCGGCGGGATTGAGGGCCTGGAAGCTGAGCCGGTGATCGGCATGGAGCAGCCGTCCGGTTACCGCAATAAGGCCGATTTTCACCTGGACCGGCCGACCGGAGCAACCGTCGCCGGCTTTTTCGAAGCCGGCAGCCATGTGGTTGCTGAATCCAGCCAGTGCAGCCTGGTCCCAAAGCGATGGAGCCCGATGATAAAAACCATCTGCGACTTATTGGATCAGATCGAATTTGTCACGCTCAAACCAGATACGGTAACCTTACGCCAGTCGAATGCGGGCGGTGAAACGATGCTGATTTTTCATACCGAGACCGTGGAAGCCGGGGACCCATGGCCGGATTTCGCGGCCCGGCTCACCGGGCCTGCTGGTCCGGCCCAATCAGTTTACCTAGTGGTAGAGGACGAACTGTGTCAATTGTCCGGAGCTGACCGGATTACGGAACGGATTCACGGCCTGGACTTTCTCATTTCGCCAACCTCCTTTTTTCAGGTGAATACAAAAATGGCCGAATATCTCGTCGATTCCGTCCTGAAGTACGCTGGCGATGTGGCCGGAAAGCGGGTCTTTGACCTCTACTGCGGGATCGGCACCTTTACCCTGCCGCTGGCCAAAACCGGCGCTCAGGTAATTGGTCTTGAGGAAAACGAAACCGCCGTGATGGATGCCCGGGAGAACGCGGAACGCATTGGCATTGAATCGGCTTCGTTTCAAA
Source organism: Solirubrobacterales bacterium (assembly GCA_050258755.1). Taxonomy (GTDB): domain Bacteria; phylum Bacillota; class Syntrophomonadia; order Syntrophomonadales; family DTU052; genus JBLMZI01. The sequence goes on from JBLMZI010000004.1 coordinate 44,123, forward strand.
CCGGCCGGGTGGAAGACGCGCTGCCAATCCTTTTAAAACAGCTCGGGCTGCCGCATGTGGTTGTGGTGGACCCGCCGCGCGCCGGTTTATCCGGGCAGGTGGTTGAAGCAATCATCAAGGCCGCGCCCGAACGGATCGTTTACGTGTCCTGCGATCCTGGCACACTGGCCCGTGACCTGGCCCGGTTCACCGAGGGCGGGTACCGGGTATCCGAAGTGCAGCCGGTGGACATGTTCCCGCATACGCTGCACGTTGAGTGTGTGGTGTTGATACAAAGGAAGTAGCTTGAAATAAGGGGCACGAAGGATTTATGGGCAAAATTCAAGCATATTCTCAGGTATTTGGACAGGGTATTTTACGGAAAAGCCCCCGTGTGGGAGCTTTTCCTCAGGAATTGACCCATATTGGTGTGGTAACTGCTATAGTATCTGTATCTATAGCAGTTTTTACTAGTACATAATAGTATTTATCATCCGGGTTAAAAGGAATTTCGAAAGTATGCCTGCCTGTACCAATCATTGACGGTATGCTCTCAATCTGGCCCACATCGCTATATACACAAATATTCCCAACATCGTTGGTGCCGCTTATATCTACAACAAACGAAAGGTTTTGCTGAGGAGACTTGGTTATTACTGAACCCATCATATTATCGCCAATGCTGTATTTTATAACCAAATCCTTTTGTTTAGTTGCATATACCCTGTTACGCCGAATTGCAGATAAAATATCTGCTTTTGTATTTGTTGAAGATATTACTATTGTCCTTATCTCAGAGAATTTCCCTTTTAATGCATCAAAACCGTCATGGTTATCGCTGTTGGCTGCAGGTGATATGTGGAAGCCGTTTTTCAACGCCCTTTTGTAGACATCAATCCAATCACCGTCAGTTTTCAATGTCTCTATCAGTTTAAATCTTTCGTCTGATTTCTCAGACCAGAATCCAGCGAATTCATCCTCAGTAAAAACTTTACTTCTAGGATGGTTTATTTGAACAATTATATCATTTTGCTTGTTGGCCCAGTCATAAAAATCCTTCCTTGTAGACGGCGTATTGTTCCATTTTCCATCTTGTCCATAATATATGTCTGCGTTTATTACATTATAATGGGCAACGGTATCATGGGGATTGTTATCAGTAGTAGGTAAATCTGTTTCTGTTGCGATTCCTCCTAAAGAGAATTCAAAGCCGGGAAAAGCAGAGAAATTATAATTAAGCAATGCATCATTTGCAAAATCTTTTGTTTTGTCCCAGTTGTCCGGTCTCAAAGAATAGTCAACTCCACCTCTTCCTTGATTTCCTGTTGGGCCATATGTAACATACCTTACATTACCATTAGCCCACTTTCCAAAAGTATGGTCGGTTGACGCTACAAAATCATAATTAAGGCACCTGTATCCTCTGAATAATTCATCAGGGTTCTCAAAATAATCTGCATTTCCATCCATTTCAGCATCGCTGTAAGCAGTATGGTTATGTAAGTCGCCCTTTAAAAACCTCATTCCATTGTATGGGTCATCATTATGAGTATTTTGCGGAGCAGGGTTTGGTTTAATCTTGATAGAGGTTACTTTATCATTGAAAAAGTGATCGGGGCTTGCAATATTGCCATTCTTTACCACCCTGGCGCTTAAATCGAAAGTCCCTGGTCCTATTAGTGTGACAGAACTTCCCTTATATTTATGATCTTTATATAAAGTAGCTGTCAAATTTCCATGGATATAAACAGAAGAAGTCTCATCATTCCAGCCATCCGGCATATGCTCCGAATCCTTTTTAATAACTGTAGAGCTTCCGGTCCAATTATCGTCCCTAAAGAATACTACACAATCTGTCTCTATAACCCTGATGGAACTTGTTTTATCATTGAATTTATGTATATTTTGTCCATCTTCCTTCTTTTGGCCGGTGCATATGTCGAAAGTTCCAGGTCCTATTAGTAAACAGCTATCTCCCTTATAATTATCATCTTCATATAGAACAACAGCTATGTGTTCCCAAATATGAATGGATGAAAGCTTATTATTCCAGCCGTCAGGCATACTGGTTAATTCGTTCATATTATTGTCGTCAATATTGTAGCTTTCCCCACTACAATTGGCATCCTTATAGAGAGTTGCTAATACAGTTGACATAATCTACCTCCTTGAAAATTGTTATTATTATTTATATTATGCCATTTATATATATTCCTGAATATTAGTATTTAAGGCTCCAATTAATGAAAGGCTTGCAAAAGTAATACAAGTATAACAAACGCACGCCCCCCGGCCCCCTAAATTGTTAAGGGGGGTATGCGGAAAATAATTTTGTGTATTTGTATCATCTTACTGCCAAAACGCACGTTGAGTGTGTTGCCGCGCTGTTGAAGACGAGAAACTAGTGGGTGAAGTATTGGACTGGGAGGGACAGGCCTGCTTCCTTGTGGCAGTCTGATTTTTCGTAGACGAATGTCGAAATATGAGGTACTTTTATTGATGTGGAATGGCGTTTCACAATGTGGATGCCAGCAAATTGAATCAATAGGGGAGTGCTTGTTTTGGGCGGACTTTTTGGCGTTGTATCAAAAGAAGACTGTGTCATGGACGTGTACTTTGGCACGGATTACCATTCCCACCTGGGAACCAGTTATGGCGGCATGGTGATCTGGAGCGAAGATCGCTTTAACCGCTCCATACACAGCATCCAGAATTCGCAGTTTCGGGCCAAATTCGAAGCGGATCTGCCCAAAATGCATGGCAATATCGGGATCGGCTGCATCAGCGACACCGATCCGCAGCCGCTGACCGTCCGTTCCCACCTGGGGCATTACGCCATCAGCACCGTCGGCAAAATCAATAACATAGACGAAATCGCGGAAAAATCTTTGAGCAAGGGAAATGTCCACTTTTTGGAGACCAGCAAGGGATCCATCAATCCCACCGAACTGGTATCGATCATTATTGATCAGGAAAACAGCTTTAAAGACGGCCTGCTGAAAGCGCAGGAACTGATCGATGGGTCCTGCTCCATTCTGCTGCTGACCCCGCAGGGGATTTATGCATCCAGAGACAAACTCGGCCGAACCCCGCTGATTGTGGGCGAGAAGGACGGCGCTTTCTGCGTTTCCTTCGAATCCTGCGCCTTTGCCAACCTCGGCTATCGGTCACACTATGAACTCGGGCCGGGCGAGATTGTGCTGGTGAAGCCGGAAGGCGTCGAGAAGGTGGCGCCGGCCCGGGAAAAAATGAGAATATGCGCCTTTCTGTGGGTGTATTACGGCTACCCGTCGTCCACCTACGAAGGGATGAATGTTGAGAACATGCGGTACCGCAATGGCGCGGCCATTGCCAAAAACGACGATGTGGAAATCGATATTGTCGCCGGGATTCCGGATTCTGGAATTGGCCACGCGATTGGGTATGCGAACCAGTCGAAATATCCTTACGGACGCCCGTTTATCAAGTACACGCCGACCTGGTCCCGAAGCTTTATGCCCCAGGACCAGAGCATCCGCAACCTGGTGGCCAAAATGAAACTGATGCCGGTGCCGGAACTGGTGGCCGGGAAACGGCTTTTGTTCTGCGACGACTCCATCGTACGCGGCACCCAGCTTCGAGAGACCGTAGAACTGCTGTACAAATGCGATGCCAGGGAAGTGCATATCCGCTCGGCCTGCCCGCCGCTGGTTTTCGGCTGCAAGTATCTCAACTTCTCCACCTCCCGGTCCGAAATGGATCTGGTGGCCAGACAGGCGATCATGGACCTGGAAGGCGGGAAAGAACCGGAATCGTATGACGCCTACTGCGATCCGTCGAATGAGAAGTACGACCGCCTGGTGGACAGCATCCGCAAGCGGCTCCATTTTTCCGGCCTTAAATACCAGAACCTGCATGACATGCTGGAAGCGATCGGCATCGACCCCGACAAAGTCTGCACCTACTGCTGGAACGGGAAGGAATAGGCTTTTTCGCCATAGCCGCGCAAATTGAATCGTTAATCCAAAGAGAACCTCCATTCATGGAGGTTCTCTTTTTTGACAGAAAAACCAAAAAAGCTTTAAAAAAGTAACTATTCGTATTAATATAGACGCAATGATGGATTAGATCTATAGAAATGATCCAAAAAGATCATACGGGGGAAACGGAATGCCAGAGCATGAAGCAATCAGAGCGAATCAACAGACCGCCCGGAACCTGAATCAGAGCGCCGAACGCTCAAACGAAAACGAGACTGCTTCACCAGGACTGGAGGCCCAACGCGGCCTGGACCACCCACAATCCATGTCACCCCAATCAGTGATGCAGATGCAGCGCTCCGCTGGAAATCGGGCTGTTGCAAAGCTTATGGCGCAATCCACTCAGCCAACCAACCGGAATCAACCGCAAAACCGCACCGGCTTGCCGGACCGCCTGAAACAGGGCATCGAAAGTCTTTCCGGTTTTACCATGGATGATGTGAAGGTCCATTATAATTCCGAAAAACCCGCCCAGATGGAGGCGGACGCCTATACCCAGGGAACCAACATCCATATCGGCCCCGGCCAGGAACAGCATCTGCCCCACGAGGCCTGGCATGTGGTCCAGCAAAAGTCTGGCAGTGTCAGACCGACCATCCAGATGAAAGGGACTGGCGTGAATGACGATGAGACGCTGGAACGGGAAGCCAGCCATATGGGGCAAAGGGCGCTTATGGTAAGCCCGGCAACCCAGGTTTCTTCACAGAATACAACGCAAATAAGCCTGGAATCGAACAGTCAATCGCAGGCGTCAAAACCGGTTCAATTCGGAAGAGGGAAACACAAGCGAATGAAAGCCAAGCGGCCTCAGCACGATCAACCAGAGCTGATTCAACGTATGGGACAGGATGACGCGCAGCCGATCGGCGTTCAGTGGTGGGGCGCGGGAGCTCGGCAGGCTGGCGATAACTTTACGGCTGCGCAAAATGATCAGCATCAGGGATGGTGTTCGGGATGGGCTCGCGTATCGGCATTGCATCCTGAAGTGGACCTGCTATCCGGTTGGAACGCGATGCAAGCGGAACATGAAGGCCGAACGGGCGATGTTACTATGTCCGGCAAAGACAACGCAATTCGGGCGACAAAGCTTGCTTATGGGATTCATGACCGTGTTTCGCAATTGGATCTTGTTCAGGGTGAAAACTGGAAAGATAGCGGTAAAATTACGAAACAGCAGATCGCATCTCAAGTGAAAGGCCTGCAGCCGGGATCGTCATTAATGCTGTCAACTGCGAATCATTACATGAACGTAAAGTGTAGACAGGATGATCGCGAAGAGGGTAAAAAGCGTCACCAGAAGAGGTGGTACGAGGTCGTAGAGACTGAGGAAAGTGGTGTCACAAGACAGGATACGGCAGAAGCAGCTGCCGAGGTTATCATGCAATATGTAGAAAATAATCACGATCCGATCACGCAGCACAGGATTGTATCCTCTTAAAATCGTAGGCCAGCTGTTATTCGAAATGTTAAACAGCACGGAGAATCCCTCACAGAAAGGGGTTCTCTTTGTTTGTTCAATGGGAAAGACATTGCGCCATAGGACCGAAAGGTAGGGTATGATGATGTGGGGGAGGGAAAACGTTTGATACTGCATTACATTTGGTACTTTTTCATTTACGCCTTTCTGGGGTGGTGTACCGAGGTGGTGTATGCCGCCGCGAAATCGGGGGAGTTTGTTAATCGAGGGTTTTTGAATGGCGCCTATTGCCCGATTTACGGGTTTGGCGTTCTTTTTGTGGTCTCTGTGCTGGAGCCGGTTGACAATCTTTTTTACCTGTTTGCCGGCGCGGTGCTGATCACCAGCGGGATCGAACTGGTTACTGGATTTGTGCTTGAAAAGGCGTTTCATCATAAGTGGTGGGATTACTCAGACATGCCTTTTAATATCGGAGGCTATATCTGCCTGCTGTTCTCCATGGCCTGGGGACTGGCCTGCCTGATCGTGGTGGACCGGATTCATCCGATGGTCCGTTCACTGGTTCAATCCATACCGCCGGCCCCCGGCAAAGTCCTATTGATTGGTTTTGCCTGCCTGTTTCTGATTGATTTTATTGCGTCGGTCCGGACCATCCTGAACCTGAACCGCCGGTTGGAGATTATGGATGAGATTACCCTCAAGATTCGGGAATCGTCGGATCTCATCGGCGAAAACCTGGCTCATGGCACCATTGCGCTGATTCAAAAGAAGGACGAGATTGAAGAGGGGCTTGAGGCGCGACGCGAGGTGGTTCGTATCGAGCTTGCCGAAATGAGGCAGGAAAGCCAGAAGGTTCTCGCGCATCGGCGGCAGGCCTTGAAGGAACTGCGGCAGGCGCGCCGTGAGCTTCTGGAAGCGACGCCTTTTGGCCAAAAACGCCTGTTGAAAGCGTTCCCGGGGCTGCGGTCACTGCGGCACAATGACGCCCTGGAAAGCTTAAAAAACCGGGTTGCGCAAGCGATGACACCTTCCCGTGACCAGGCGATGAACCACGAAGAGGAAGCGGCTGCGGAGTAAACCAGCCAGATGGGTCCGTGGTTCAATCGGGACCGATTGGTAAATTCGCCAGAACACGACGACTGATAAAAACCCTTTGGATGAAGGAATTGTGAGAATGACGGCTTGTCAAATTGGAATGACGAAAATGCCTGATGATAAGCGGGCCGGGGTGCGGATCGTTGACTGGTATCGCGCAAACCGACGCGATCTGCCCTGGCGGCAGACCCGTGATCCCTATGCGATTTGGATCTCGGAAATCATGCTTCAGCAAACCCAGGTTGATACCGTGATTCCCTACTGGAAGCGTTTTCTGACCCGGTTTCCGGATTTGAATACGCTTGCGCAGGCTGATGAAGCGGACGTGCTGTCCGTTTGGCGCGGTCTGGGTTACTACTCGCGCGGCCGCAACCTGCACCAGGCCGCAAAGCAATTGATGGACGAGCACGGCGGCGTCTTTCCATCCGAATTGGCCAAAATCAAAGCCCTCCCCGGCATCGGGGAATATACCGCTGCCGCTGTCGCCAGCATCGCGTTTGAGCAGCCCCATGCCGCGGTGGATGGCAACGTGATTCGGGTCATTGCCCGGCTGCTGGCGTTCCGGGACATCACAGACACTACCGCCGCAAAACGTGAAATTACCGGGGTGGTTGCCCAAATGATCCCAGCCGGAGCAGCGGGGGATTTTACCCAGGGGCTGATGGAATTGGGCGCTTTGCTGTGCACCCCGAAACAGCCGCAGTGTGGTCTGTGCCCGATGAAGGACGATTGCCAGGCGGCTTTGCAGGGTTTGCAGGGCGTTCTGCCGGAACGAAGAAAAAAAACACCGGTGCTTGAACTGCAACTGGTGGTGGCGATGATCCGGAAGGACGACATGATTCTTATGGAGTACCGGGAACGGGAAACCATGCTGCGCCGCATGTGGGGATTGCCGCTGGCCGAAATGGAGACGCCGCAGACTGGAGAAACGGCGCTGGCCGCGAAATACGGCCTTGAATTCGCCGTGAAATCTGATTCCCAAAAGGTGGTTCACAGCTTCACCCACCGCACCTGGGTGATGGCGGTCGCGGAATACGCGGTCAAGGGTGAATTGCCGCCAGGCTTGCATTGGGTCCGAATCAATGCACTGACCGACCTGGCGATCCCGGTGGCGTTTCAAAAGGCGTTGCTTGCATTTGATCAGGGCATCAATTGATCGCTTTGGAACGGAGGCGGAATGGATGGCGGGAAGAACCTACCGGACCATACCGAAGGCGCGGCGGCCCCTGCTGAACGATTTGGGGCCGCAAGCGACCGGAGGGCGTCTGTTAGCCGGGCTGGCCGAAGCGACGGCCGGGAAGCCGCATTCGCTTTCGGAGCCGTCGGGAAAAGGACCGGTTCCGGAAAACGTCCGGCGCAGTCTAAATGCGCTGTGGGCTGATGCGCTGTCGCCCGAGGCCAATCTTCACTGCCGGGAAATCTATTATGCCTGGGTGGTGCTGCTCACCGGGATCGCCTGGCTGCAGGCCCGCAGTTCCGGGAACGGAATTGATTTGGATTTCGCGGACATCGCGAATGGCCGCGCATTTCAACAATACGGCATCTCCAACCCTGTGCCGGACGGCCTCCGGTTAGATCCCGCTGATATGCCCGAATTATCAGAGCTTTTTCATGAAATCAAGTCACTGATTCCAGGCTTTGCACGGACGGAAGCGATCGCCACCGACCATTTTCGGCCATTCTACGAATCACTGATCCCAGGCCCGGTCCGCCACGCGGCCGGGGAGCACTACACCCCGGACTGGCTGGCTGCGCACGTGCTGGACGAAGTCGGGTACCGGGGCCAGGCCCGGCGTTCGCTGTTGGACCCCTGCTGCGGTTCCGGTTCCTTTTTGATCCAGGCGCTGGTGCGCCAGCAGGGTAAAAAGCAGCATCCGATGATTTGCGGCATGGATTTGAATCCGCTGGCCGTCCTCACAGCCCGAATCAATTACCTGCTTCATGCGCCGTGGCTGTTGGATGCCGACCGGGAAATCGAGCTTCCCATCCTGCAGCGGGATGCCATTCTGACGGCCGATGACGGGCTGTTCGCCGAACCGATGCCCTGGTCAGCGGAATCCTTTTCCTTCGTGGTCGGCAATCCGCCCTGGGTCAACTGGGAGTCAATCGACGCCGATTACCGGGAAGCCACCGGGCCGTTCTGGCACCGGTACGGTTTATTTGTTCATCAAGGCATGGATGTGATTCTGGGGAAGGGCAAAAAAGACTTATCGACCTTGATCACCATCGTCGCGGCGGATCGGTACCTGGCCTGCGGCGGCAAAATGGGTTTTTTGATCACCCAAAGCGTGTTTAAATCGGGCGGCGCCGCCGAAGGCTTCCGGCGTTTTGAACTGCCCGGCGGAACCGGATTAAAAGTCCTCAAAGCGGAAGACCTGGCAGGGGTAAAACCGTTTCCGGACGCCGCCGCCCGGACCGCTGTCCTGTATCTGAAAAAGGGCGAACCAAGCCAGTATCCGATTCCGTATTTTCGCTGGGATTCGATCAAAGCAGGGGAACGGCCGGTAAGGGTACGATTGGCCGCTGAACCGTCGGACTCGGGCAATTCGGCTTCGCCCTGGCTGACCGGGCCTTCAAAAGCGATGCCTACCCTGCGCAAAATGCTCGGGGTCTCGGCGTATCAGGGACGTGAAGGGGCTAACACCGGCGGCGCCAACGGCGTGTTCTGGGTAGAGGTGTTGGATCGGCCGGAACCGGGGCTGGTCCGAATCCGCAATCTGGCTAAGAATGCCAGAAACCGGATCGAATCGGTGGAGGCGGTGATCGAGGATGCCCTGGTTTTTCCGCTGCTCAAGGGGAATGACGTGGAACGGTGGCACGCGGTGCCGTCCGCACATATTTTGATGACCCAGGACCCATTCATCCGCCGAGGGATTCGATTGCCGATGATGCGGCGGAATTACCCCAAGACCCTGGCCTATCTGGAACGCTTTCAGCCGATTCTGAAGGAGCGAGCGGCCTACAAGCGGTATTTCAAGGAGCAGGATGCTTTCTATACGATGTTTGATGTCGGCGAGTACACGTTCGCGCCGGTCAAGGTGGTCTGGCACCGCTTTGGCAGCCGTCTTCGGGCCGCGGTCGTGATCGGTCGGGACCGGCCGGTCATTTGCCAGGAGACCCACGTGCAGGTCGAATGTGCGGGGGAAGAGGAAGCCTGGTATTTGGCTGGCATCATGAACAGCCTGCCGATTGAGGCGGCAATAAAGGGTTTCTCCATGGTTGGCGGCAAAAACTTCGGGGGTACCGGAATGATAAAGCAACTGGCGATTCCCCGGTATGACGGTTCATTTGGAGCGGCATCGATTGCTCAAACGGCTCGGTCTGTTGCCATGATGCAGATGGACGCCGAGGCACTCGATCAAGCCGTGACCGCCTATATGGGATTGACACGGGAAGACATCAAATACTTGCGGTCAACCTTGCGGGAAACATAGGGTATTCAACGAAAGCAAGAAAAAAGGCCTTGCCTGGATGAACCGGGCAAGGCTTTTTTGCGTGTAACTGCGGTCGCGAATCGGTTAAGTTGCCATGAAGAAGGTCATGACGGCTGCCACCGTGGTCAATATGAACGAGATAATAAATGCGACCCGGATCACTTTGGATTCGATGCCGAGCGCGTCGATAGTGGCGGCTGCGTTCTGCAGCTTGGCCGGGGAAATGACGCTGGCCAGACCGCCTGCGATGGCCGTGCCGGCGATGACAACCAGATAGTTCAGGTGGAGTTTCTCGGAAATCAGAATGTTGTACTTGGTAAACAGCGCGATGGTCGAAGCCTCGCTGCCGGTTACAAAACCGCCAAGCAGACCAAGATAGGCGGCAATTGCCGGGTACAAACCTTTAAAGAAATCCGCGCTCTGGGTTGCCAGGATCGCGATCATATTGGAATCCGGATGCGGAACCCAGCCGTTCGTGACCACTTCAAAACCGGAGAAGTTCATCACAAACGCGATAGCGAAGAAAATGGCTGCCGAAAAGACCGGACGCGGGGCCCGTTTAAACCATTTAACGAAAATCTCTTTCCACTGTGCGCCGGTCGGGCGCAGGAACGGAATCGCGAGCAGAGTGCTGATCAAAACCCAGGTGTAGGCATTCCAGAGCATCCGCAGGGCCACTGGTTTGACCGGTTTGGCGCCTTCCACCGCGATGTTCGGAATAACGTGTACCGGCATTCCCATGGTATCGCGCAGGTATGTGAGAACCGGCGGGTAAAAGTTGACGAACAGGCAGGATGCAATCAGAATCAGCCATGGGGCTAACGCCCTCAAGAGCGACATTTCCTGTTCCACCTTGAGATCGGCTTCAATCAGGCAGGAACGGTCCACCAGCGGCTTCCGCTGGATCCACAGATAAGCAAACATAATCAACACCGTGGCAAGCCCGGCGAAAACGCCGGTCAAAACGATGCCGCGGCCGATGTGCGCCACTGCCATCGCGGTAAGACCCATGGTCAGGCCAGCGATCGTGCACGGGATAAAGCCTTCTTTGATTTGTTTAAATCCACCGACGATGTACAGCATGGCAAAGCCGATTAAGGTAGAGATAACCGGCATATAGGAAGAGAAAATGAGGGAAGCGTTGGCCAGTGCGGCATCAGACATAGCCGGGGCGGTCAAGTCGACAAACGCGACCAGCGGCGCGCCCAGCAGCGCATAGGTGCACAAAGAATCAAAGCCGAGTGCCGGCAAGGCTACTGCGACAAAGGTCGAATAACCGAGTGCCAGCATGATCGGGGGCAGAATCGAGACCGGCGTCGCGCCGACCGAGACCAGCAGGGTGCCGATGCCCATGTTCAGGATCATGATCTGCACGGCCCGGTCTGATTTCGCCAGGGTTTTGACGAAGACCACGATCCGTTGTAAGGCGCCGGTGGATTCCAAAAAAGTGATTTGGAAGATCGAGGTGGCGACCATTAAGGAGATCGGGAATGAGAGCAGTAGTCCATACAGGCTGGAAGTCATGCTGACTTCGAGACGGGTGTTGAAAAAGAAATAGGCGACAGCGACGGCGGTGATCCAGCCAGCCAGCCCGCTTGCGTCCGCGGGCCACTTGATAAAGGCGAGCAGAACCAGAACAACGATGATAGGCAGCAGTGTCAGTAAAACGTCCATCAAAATCCAACCATCCTTCCATTCTTCGATAGGTGCTTTTTCCGATCAAAAAACACTAGCGTCACCTATTCGTCGCTTTTCGACAAATTCCTGCTTTTTTCAACTATCTATTTCTGTGATTGATTGCGCTTTAAATAGTAGATCAAAGGAATACCTAATAAAAGCACCACTGCGCCTTCGGTGACGAGAATGCTGCCGACCAGCGGCCAATACGGCACTTTGAAGAATACCTGCAGATAGAGGCTGACCAGAAACGCGTTCAGTACGATCGGCCAGGAATAGGCCAGCCAGGATTCGCGAAACCGATAGGTCAGATAAGCGGCCAGCAGAGTGACCAGGCTGCCGCAAACAACATCGACCGGACCAAGTCCGGCAAGCAGGTTTGCCAGGATACAGCCGACAAACAGGCCAGGAATGGCTTCGGGAAGCAGAATCGGCAGAACGGTCAAAGCCTCGGCCGGGCGGATCTGGAACCCGGAAATCGTTAGAAACGGAAGAAAGGCCGGAATCGAAAGCAGCACGTACAGGGCGCCAATCACACCGGCACGGGTCAGAGAGCGCGTTGACATGGTGAAACCCCTCCATAAAAAAGTAACCGCATCGGGAATAGGCGGTTGAATTACCATTAGACAGTATGCACCCATTTGTATGAATATGGCAAGCCGCTAGTCCATGATGACCAGGGGTTCTTCAACGATCTCATGGGGCACATGGGTGTGCTCCTTGGACCGTTTCAAAAACCAGGCGAGCGGAATCACGGCCGCGCAGATCACCGCGGCAATCATAAAACAGTCTTGAATAGAGAGTGTCATGGAAAGGGAAACCGCCCGGCGGGTAATCAGACTGAGGCCAAGAATTTGAGACATGGACGGGCCCAGCCCGAGGTTGGCCGCCAGATTAGAAATCGCCGCGGCGGCATTGATGTATTCATTGGAATTCAGATTGGCTGATGCCGAGATCGTCTGGAAATGATAAACCTGCCGGGTCTGCAGAACCGTCGTAAACATGGCCACGCCGAATGACGAGGCGATCTGCCGGATGACCGTGCTCAAAGCCGACGCATGACCGATTTGATTGGGGGCCACCGTATTCATCCCGGCGGTTGTAACCGGCATCATGGCAAAACCCATCCCGAGTCCGCGGATCACCATCCAGAAGGTCCAGTCGGAAAAGGGAGTCATTTCGGTAAATCCGGACATGATGAAGGTTGGCCCGGCAACCAGGAAAATCCCGATTGCGACAATCCCTTTAGCGCCATATTTATCGAAGAGCCGGCCGCTGATCGGCATCATGAGTCCAGAGGCCAGCGCGGCTGGGAACATGATGATTCCGGTTTTCATCGCGGATAGACCGACCACGTTCTGCAGAAAAATCGGAATCAGAAAAATAGCCCCAAACATACCAATCGCGAGCACCGAGCCGATCACCAGCGAGACGCTGAACACAAAGTTTTGCATCAGCCGCAGGTTTAATAGTGGTTCGGGGTGATTCCATTCGTTGATGACAAAGAGGGTGAGTGAAACCGCCGCAATGCCAAACAGGCTGACAATGAACGGCGAACCCCATCCGTACTTGGTGCCGTCGCTGAAGGCCAACAGCAGACAGAACAGCCCGATTGCGGATGTGATCAGGCCATATCCGTCAAAATGGTGTCCCTTGATGCGTGGAGTTTCCTTTAGAATAAGACCGGCTAAAAACAGGTTTAACAGGCCAATCGGAACATTGAGGTAGAAAATGAAGCGCCAGCTGACCGCATCCACCAGCCAGCCGCCGAGAGTCGGGCCAATGGCTGGCGCCGCCATCGCGGCAATTCCCCAGACGCCGAGCACCATGCCGATTTTCGCGCGCGGGTAGCTTTGATAGATGATCGCCATGCCCAGGGGCTGCAGCACGCCGCCGCCGATAGCCTGAACAATCCGAAAAGCCATCATGCTCTCAACATTCCAGGAGAGCCCGCACAGTGCCGAGCCCAGCACGAAAACCGCGAGCGCGAGAATATAGGTTCGTTTATAGCCGAAAGTGTCGCCCAGATATCCTGACGCTGGCATGATCACACCCATAGTGAGCATGTAACCGGTCAGAACCCATTGTATTTTGTCGGTCGAGACCCCGAATATGGCCATAAGCTGGGGCAGGGCAACATTCATGATGCTGCCGTCCAATATCGCCATAAAGGTACCGATAATGATGACAATAACGATGGACCAGTCCAGGCGATCCGCAGGGTTCTGCCGCATAGGGCAAACCTCCGATTACTTGGTATGGATGGTAATCACAACGGACATGCCTGGTTTCAGCAGGCTCTTCGTCTTGCTGACCCGGATTTTGATCGGGAAACGCTGCGCAACTTTGGTAAAGTTGCCAGAGGTGCTTTCCGTCGGGATCAGTGCAAACGTGGACTGGGATGCCGAACTGACTTCTTCCACTTTGCCTTTGAACACACGGCCCGGATAGGCGTCTACTTTGACGTCAACCGGTTGGCCGGCCCGTATACGGCCTACTTTGCTTTCCTCAATATTGGCAGTCACCCAGGCGCCATTCAGATCGGTCAGGGTAATGATCGACTGACCGGCGGACACGTTTTCACCGGTTTGGCAGGCGATGCGAATCGCCGTTCCGGAAATGGGGGCAACAACCGTCGTGTTCTTGAGGGTCAGCCGTGCGTTGTCGTACGCAGCCTGGGCTTGCTTAACCTGGGCTTCGTAAATGGACTGCGCGGTGTTGTTCAGCGCGTTCAACTTGGCTTGAGCGTCTGAAAGCGAGGCGCCCGCGGCCGAAGCGTTTGCGGTGGCAGCATCGTAGGTGGCCTGCGCTGATTGCAGTCTGGATTGGGAAAGATCGTATGTTTCTTTTGACGCAGCGCCGGTTTGGTAAAGCGCTTCCGCCTGTTCCGCGTTGCGGCGGGCGTCGTTCAAGGCTGATTTTGCGGATCGGACCTGCGCCTGTGCCGCGCTGACACCGTCATTCGCCTTGGTCACAGCGGCCTCGGCGGACTTTTTATCATCCGGAAGCTTGGTTAGATTAGCCTGAGCCAAAGCCAGGGCAGCTTCGGTCTGCTGAACCGCGATAGCGGCCGCATCCTGATCCAATCGTGCCAGTACGGTCCCTTTTTCAACATAGGCGCCCTCTTGAACGTCTATGCCCAGCAGCCGGCCGGAGACCTTGGCGCTGACATCGACGATATCGCTGGTGACCTTGGCATTGTCGGTGGAAACCGTGGTCCTCAGGAGGTGCCACCAGTAAATACCGCCGATCAGGCATACCGCCGCGAAAACAAGGACGACGATCAGGGTCGTTTTCTTGCGCGATCCATTGCCGTTTCCATTATCGCTGCCATTCCCGTTATCCGATGGGGAGCCGTTTACTCCCGGTTTGTTGTTATCATCCTGAACTGCCATGCCTATTGCGCACCTCCGTCATGTTGATAAATGCCGTAAATAAGTATTTTTCGAATTAAGTCCAGATCCTCGGATCGGATTTCAAACTGATCACGCTTTTCCAGCCGCTCAATCGCGAACCCTTTAATAATTTTATCGAGGGTTCGGGCCAAAATGGCCGGATCGGTGCGGATGAATAATCCGGCATCCATGCCGCGGGCCAGCACGGCAGCCATCAGTTCAATCTTTTCATCGATCTTAGCCCGCAGCCGGGGGATGGGCCCTGGTTTTGAAGACTCCCGAAGCTGCATGTGGAGCATCGAAAGAAACAGATGCATGTATTCGGAATAAAACCGGTACTGAAGCTCGAGATAAGCATCCACTGCCCGAATTGGGTCCGGCTCAGCCATACATTCCGCCGCGACCTTTTCTTTCAGATGGGTCAAACCTTGCTCCACGAGGTGAACTAAAATGTCTTCTTTGCTTTCGAAATACTGATAGATTGTGCCTTTTCCAAATTCGGACGCCCGGGCAATGTCTTCAACCGTGATCGCTTCAAACGGACTGTCGGACAATAGCTTTCGGGCGGCCTCCAGGATCAGGTCCTTTTTAAACTCCTTTTCCCGTTCCCGCCGTAATGACATAGTACCCCTCCGACTATAAGGTTCTAAAACTGACCAACGAGTTCTGATATTTAGTATGGGGGATGGTTCGGGGTGCTGTCAATAAGTATTGATCAATATTTGCCAGACAATATTCCAGCAGTTTTCTGATTGAATCGGAAGGCGAAAAAAGTACTCGATCCGCAAGTGCTTTTTAACGATATATACATTAGTAAAACCCAAAGACCGGAGGCAGGGACCATGAACATCAGCGAAGAGAAACTCAGGATGATCTTGCAGCGGCTGAAAGAGAATGAAACGACGATGCAGGAAATGCAGACCCGTGCCGTCGAGCTTGAGGAACAGTCCGTTGGGTTGTACCAGCAGAGCTGTGAGTTGGAGAACAAAACCCGGGAGATGGAAGCCGAAATGGCCCAAATCCGTTCGGTTAATGAATTGATGTGGGATTTTATAGAGACTGCAGGTCTGATTGATGCGTTAGAGCAATTTGCCGGCGGAGAAATCATTCCCCAGATCGCAGCGCAGCCATCGCTTCATTCCTGAAAACAAAGACAATGGAAAAAACAAACGCCGGGCTTGTAACGAACCAAGCCCGGCGTTTTCGTTGAAACCCTATTCATAGCGGAGCGATTCGATCGGATCGAGTTTGGCAGCCCGGTTTGCCGGATACATCCCGAAAAAGACCCCGACCGCGATCGAGAACAAAAGGGCCAGCAACAAGGTCCCAATTGAAATCCCAAACGGGACTTTCAGTGCGATGCAAATCAGGAAGGCAAACCCGAGTCCAAGCAGGGTGCCGATAAGGCCGCCAAGAACCGAAAGGACAATCGCCTCAATCAGGAACTGGATCAATACGTCCCGGCGCTGAGCCCCTACCGCGATCCGAATCCCAATTTCCCGGGTTCGCTCGGTGACCGACACCAGCATGATGTTCATGATTCCGATGCCGCCAACCATCAAGGAAACCCCTGCGATTGCGCCAATAATCCAGGTCAGAATGCCAGTCACCTGATTGGCGGCCTGCATTTGCTGTTCCATGTTAAACCCCTGATAGACCTTCTTACCTTGGGCGCGATGGCGCGTTTCAAGAATCCGAACCACCTGTTTGGAAACTGTGGCGACTTGATCTTTCGATGCGGCACTGCCTTCCAACTCAAAGAAACCGTCGACCTGGAATGCTTCCATAAACGGTTTGATCGGCATGTACAATACCGGGGTCTGGCGACCGCCGGAAAAAAACGAGGACTCAGGTTTAGCCACACCGCATACGTAGACCGGAACCCGGCCGACCACAATTTTTTGGCCGATTGGATCCGCACCGTTCAAGAACAAATCATCCGCGAGTTTTTTATTGATGACCACAACCCGCCGGCCAACCGCATCGTCGACCCGGTTAAAAAAGTGCCCCCGTTGGATGCCGATATTCCGGATTTGTTCAAATCCGGATTCGGTGCCGATCGCGGTGGCGGAGACCGTCTTGCGTCGGCTTTGGACGGAAGTCGTATTGTAACTGACCGGAACGATCCCTCTTAAACCGTTAACTGCCGATCGAATGAAGCGCAGTTCGTTTGGCCGGATCTTGTATTGGTCGTACTGTCCGTCCTCAACTTGACCCAAATAAATCACAAACAGATTGGTACCGATTTGCTGCATTTCAGTCAGTACGCGCCGGCTGGCACCCTGACCGAGCGTAATGACGATAATCATGGATAATACGCCGATTATGATTCCGAGCATAGTGAGTCCGGAGCGCAGCTTATTCGCCCAGATTCCTTCCAGGGCGATGAGAATCATTTCGAGATAATTCATCGGCCCGCTCCTTTCCCGGCGAGAAAGGCCCCTAACAATTCGTCCGATTGCAGTGGTTTCGGATTGACAACATCCTGGGTTAGCCGGCCGTCACGAAAATGAATGACCCGCTGGGCGTGGGCTGCGATCTCGGGTTCATGGGTGACCAGCACGACCGTACGACCGGATTGGTGCAAAGCCTGAAATAAGGACATGACCTCATAGCCGGACCGGGTATCCAGGTTTCCGGTCGGTTCGTCGGCTAAAAGAATACGCGGCTGATTGACCAGGGCGCGGGCAATCGCCACGCGCTGTTTTTGGCCGCCGGAGAGTTCAGCCGGACGATGCCGGGCACGATCTGTCAGTCCGACCTGGTCCAGCGCCTCCCAGGCTCTGCGGCGGCGCTCGCGGGGTGGAATACCGGCGTAAATCAAAGGAAGTTCAATATTACGCAGTGCATTCAGCCGGGGAAGCAGGTGGAAGGTTTGAAAAACAAAGCCGATTTTCTGGTTGCGGACCACCGCCAGTTCGGGTTCAGTCATGGCATGCACCGGCAGTCCGTCAAGTTCGTAAACGCCGACGGTGGGATGATCCAGGCAGCCAATCAGGTTCATCAAGGTGGATTTGCCGGAGCCGGATGGGCCCATAATCGCGGTAAATTCACCGGGAGGCACGTGAAGATCGACTCCGTGCAGCGCTTCAACCCAAAGATCGCCGGAGATGTAGGTTTTTCCGATTTGTTTCATCCGAATCATAACGGCTTCACCGCGCGATTGTTTTTCAGGGCGGCGGGTGGGTCGACGATGACCTGATCACCAGGACGAAGGCCAGATCGAATTTGAATGCGTAAACCATCTTCGATTCCGGTCGTTACAAGAACCAGATGGGCTTTTTGTTCTTTCACCACAAAACAATAGGTTTTGCCGTTGATCTCTTTCAGGGCGTCGTAAGGAACCGTCAGTGCGTGCTTCGTTTCTGAGGCGATAATTTCAAGATCAACATTAAACCCCGGAAGCAGTCCGGAGTCAGGACGAACGGAAACGATGACCGGAACGGTGTTGGTTTCCGTTTGGTTTTTACTCTTGTTCACGGCTTCCAGACCCACTTCAAGAACCTTCCCGGTCAATTTCCGGTCGGGCATGGCGGCACTGGCAACCGCAACCTTTTGGCCGGGTCGAATACGAACCGCATCCGCTTCACTGACATCCGCTTTAATGCGCAGATGATCTAAATCGCCAATGGTGATCAAGGCGGCATTGGGTTGTACCACATCACCGGAGTCGGCCTGGATGGATAAGACACGGCCTGAAATGGTTGATTTCAGCCGGGTTCCGGCCTCCTGGTCCTCTGCCAGACTCAGTTTAGTACGCGCGGCGTCAGCGGCCAATTGAAGCGAGCGCAGCGTGGAAGGCGCGCTTTTTCCGGTGGCGTTCAGCGAAGCCCGGGCTCGTTCCAGAACGGCCTGTTTCACCGCCAGATCGCGCCTGGCGTTTTCGGTTTCTTCCAGCGATAAAGCGCCGGCGGCATGCAGTGCGTCAGATCGTTCCGCTTTTGACCGGGCTATCTCCCAATCGCTGAAGGCCTGCTGGTAGTCGGCATAAGCCCGGGCCGATTCGAGAGAAGTACTGCCGCTCCTTGCCTTTTCCAGTTCGGACAAGGCTTTATAGTAGTCCGACCGGGCCTCAAGCAGTTTCTGACGCGCTTCCGGAATATTGAGTTCAAGCAGTACCTGACCGGGCTGGACCGGATCCCCCAGATGAACCCTGACCGAACGGACCGAGGCCGAAGCCGAACTGAACAAGGTTTCCTTGAAATCTGACGATACCCGGCCGGAGGACAGAACTGTGTCGACCAGCCGGCGTTCTTTGATGGATATCATTCGAACCGTCAGCGCATCTGATTGATTGATGCGATAAATATTCAGTGCGACGATTCCGCAGAAAACGAGAATACCGGCGGCGATCCATACCGCCTTCGGAATGCGCCGGTAAAAGGGGACTGGGTTAACAGCGGACTGTTCCGATTCTTTCACAAAAATCTCCCTCAACGATTATTCATTCGAGTAACCGCATGCCATGCGAAATAATCACGCAGGCTGCAGTTGAGCAAGTTTGCTTGTTATCAACCCTACGATAGCCGCCAAAGCAACAAAAGCTGCCAGACAGTAGATCAGCACGCTGGAAAACTTTTCTTCCTTGCGCATTACGATCGCACCGCCCAAAGCCAGCAGCACCATGCCCCAAAGGACAAAGAAGTCCAACTGACCCAGAAAAGCATACAGAAAACTTTTCGGATCGGGCTGGGGGAGAAGCAGGGCAGGACTGGTTGTGATTTTTTGAGCCTTTTCGATGCCAAGCCAGAAGTAGAAAGGCGATTTTAATAATCCGCCAAGCAGACCGGGCGCTGAAGAAATTACGGAGACTGCCATTAATTGGCCAAAACGGGCCTCGCCCAATCCGAGCTGGTTGTATACCAGCAGGAGCAGCGACTGGAGCAGCCAAAGGATGAATGGCGTCAGCAAAGCGGTAACACCGGCTGCAATCAGTGTCCCAACGAAAACGGTTGGCACTTTCTCGGCAGACATGGTTTTCGCCAGCTGATCGAGGATGACCGACTTATTCAGGAATATGACTACTACCGCCAGAGCGGCTCCGAAAAGGATCTGCACCAGGGCTGCTGACAGCCATTTTGGATTGTCTTTGATCCAATGAAAGACTTCGGACGGAGAATACAATACTTGCACAAGCCATTTGAGCGGCGAGCTGTTCGGCCCGTCAGGGTGCTGCGACTGAAATTCGGTTTCAACGGTCTGGTTGTTTTCCACGCACGGCCACTCCTTTTTTGTTTTTGTCGGTGGTTCGCTGAGCGCCTTTAAAAATCTCAACCCTCAAAAATGAATGCCATATGATTATGACGCTCTTTTCAATAAAATTCTTGCAAAAAATGGCCGGGAAAAGCAAATTATTTTATCCAAGCAGGCGGGCAAAAAAGTAACGGGCGGCTCAGCACCGCCCGTTACAGGATATTTTGTTTCATCATAAGGACGCATCCTCGCTGCATCGTTGATTGACTGACACGCTAGTCTTCTTGGTTTTCTTCTTCGACCGGGCGCATGGAAAGGAAGGTCTTGTTTACCATGCTCCAAAAGGTCAGTGGATAAAGGACCCATAGGTTGGTCATCGGCTGTGCTAAACCCCTCATGGCACCATGCTCCTTTATTGCAATCTGTAAGTGTTATTATAACCAACTAGCGCGGTATTACTACCAAGATGTAAAGGAATAACAGTTCAAAAAACGAAGAAATTCGGCGGAATACTCTGAAAATAATTCCAGTCGGTTGTTAGCCGGAGATTTGAATAAATAATGAAAGAATAGGCCGTTCCAGTGTCGAATTACGTGCGCTCAGACTGAACAGAGCCGCTGAATGAGCGGCGGGTTGAAGGCAGATACTAAACCCAAGCGAAATGCCAAGGGAGGTGAAATAAATGCCCAAAAAGGAGAAGGCCGAAAAGCAAATGAAGCAGGTTAAGCAAGAGCAGCAGGATAATTGCCAGGATCGCAGCCAGGAAGTTAAACAGACGATAAAAAGTAAAAATGATTCAAAACGGTAAATAAATTATCGGACCGGTTTCTCTTGAATAGACTGAACAATGAGTACAAAAATGCTTAATACGATTATAAAACGAAGAAATGCGCAAGAAATTATTAAAGGGGCCGAATAATCGGCCCCTTCTCTTTTCATGGTGCGGCGAAGAGGACTTGAACCTCCACCTGCGTACACAGACTAGAACCTGAATCTAGCGCGTCTGCCAATTCCGCCACCGCCGCACATTGTCACTGCCGCCAAGGTGTTCGCCCCAACAGCAAGTCTAATTATATAACCAGGGATATCGCGTGTCAAGAACCCGATTAAAATCCATTTCTAGAGCGACGAAGTGATTTTTTCCAGTTCCGCAGCCGGCAGATTTCCCGTGGCCGTCACGAGGTAAACCTGCGAACCAATCGTAATGGTTCGGTTCGATGAATTCTCGGCCGAGGCATTCTTTGCGGCGGCCCCCACGTCTTCCCGGGTCTTGGCCTGCGGCGCATCCGCGACCGTTAAGGCGGCGGCGGGGGCGCTCGACTCAGGAGCCGGCGCTGCTGCAAACATACGTACCTCGTCAACCGATGATTTTGCCGATGCCGTGGTTTGAGGCACCACGGCGATCGTAAAACGCTGACCAGCCCCATTGACAAAAGCGAGCCGCATTTCCTGATCTGAACCGGAAGCGGCAGGTAATGGCTGAAGTTGATAACCGGCTGGAATATAACGGGGCATAAAAGCTGGCCCCGCACCCGCATTGGCAAAGCGTTCCGGTTGGCTTTTTTCCACTGCGGGAGGCTCAGTGTTGGTATCATGATGCTCGGATTCGGCCATTTTTGAGCTTCGATTTAAGGCCGCCGGCGCAGCCATTTTCTGGGCAACCTTGACCGAGCCTCCTTTTAACCCCGAATCCTCCTGTTTCGCCAGTTGATTCGAAGAATGGAACAGGGGTGTGAAAATCAAGCCGACGACAAAAACAAGAAATGCCGCCGAAATCACTCCGGATATCACAAATAGGCTGCCATAGCGGCGCGGCGGTTTGACAAAAGCAGTCGCGTCAGACGTCTCCTCGCGCCGAACCGCGTCCAGAATCTGCCGGGTTAAGGCTTGGGACGGCTCAGGCACATCGTCGTAATCTGACAGAACGTCGATTTCCCGCTCAATATAACTGACATATCGCTTGCAGGTGGCGCAGGCTGCCAGGTGTTCTTCCAACTCAGCCCGACGGATCTGATCAAGACTGTTATCGACATAATCTTCGGCATGTTTTCGGCATTGTTTACAGTCCAAGATCAGCACCTCCTTCCTGAAACCGGTCAGCCAGTATTTTACGCAGGGCTTTTCGGGCCCGGTGCAGTTTCACTTCAATGTTCTCCCGGCTGGTATTTAAGCATTCCGCGATTTCTTTGTTGGACAGATCCATCTGATAACGCAGCATCAAAACGATCTTGTAGGCTTCCGGAATTTCGGCACAGGCTTCCCAGATGACACGGGCCAGTTCCGCACGTTCCAGATTCAACAGGGGATCAGGCACATCAGCGTGTTCAAATTCGATGGATCGTGACTCCGGGTTTTCAAAATCGACAAGGACAACTTTTTTGGTTTTACGAATCCGGCTGATACATGTATTTGCCGCGATCTTGTACAGCCAGGGCGAAAACCGGAACGAAGGATTGTATTGATCAATCTTTCGAAAGATGGTGATAAACACTTCCTGAACCGCGTCTTCGGCTTCCTCACGCTGACCGAGCATGCGATACGCAAGACGGTATACTGGCCTTTGATAGCGATTAACCAGCACTTCAAAAGCATCATGATTGCCCAGCAGAATTTCAGATGCCAGAACATCGTCAGGTAGAAGTTCCAGTTCGATCGTTTCTGGTTCTCTGTTCATTGATACGCTCCTTGCGCTGCAACACTTGCAGTATGAGACTACAGATTATATAGTAACGAAAAACGGCCATAAGCGAAACGCCCTTTTTCAGACCGGACGCTCATGTTTAGCCGAAAATCAGCCTTTTTGCTAACCGGGTTGAGGCGGCCCGGAATGCCCGGATTTGGATAGATGGAAATTGAAACCGTACATATTTAGGGGGGAAACGATAGCATGGAATACCGACAGGGAAATTTTGGCCGGGTTTTAATCGCCCGGGTCGATCATGGCGATGACCTGCTTGCCGGGCTTCGTGACCTGGTAACCGCTGAGAAGCTGGAGGCGGCAATTGTTTATATCATCGGCGCTTTACGCACCGCCGACATTGTCCTGGGCCCCAAAGAATGCGTTGTCCCGCCTGATCCGGTTTGGCATCGGATTGAAGGGGGATATGAAGTCGTCGGGATTGGCACGGTATATTCTGGTGATGATGGACCGGAAATCCACCTCCATGCATCCGCCGGGCGGCAGATGACCTCGGTGACCGGGTGTATTCGGAAAGAATTCGAAGCCTATCTGGTGGTTGAAATGATTGTGATCGAAATCGTCGGGACTGGTGTCCGGCGGCGCCTGGACCCCGCTTCCGGGCTGAATCTGCCATTCTTTTCGGCCTGAACATGATGGGAACGAAAAACGGGCACGCCGGATAGCGTGCCCGTTGAATCAACTGACCGGGATTAGTTCTTAATGATGACTGATTCGACCGCGAATCCGGCGGCTTTTAAGTCATTGACGAACTCGCGCGACTCTACCGCGGCGATCCGGACGATGAGATCATTGGACCCATCTTTGTTGTCTGTGCTAACGATATTTTCAATCCGAATACCGGCTTTTTTCACTATTTCACCGACTTTGACGATGTTATCCGCATCATGCGTGGTGTGCATGGTAACCCGCGTTCCTTTCTTGTTGATGGCCAGCATGTCCAGGAAGGCGTCAAAAACGTCCGTTTGCGTGATAATCCCAACCGGACGAAAATCGTTGTCCACAACCGGCATTCCACCAATTTTGGCGTCCCGGAGAATCTTCGCAGCCTGTTCGATATAGGCATCCTGCTCAACGGTGATTAAATCCTGGTTTTCCGGAATTAGATCCCTGACCTTCACTTTTTGCGCCATCCGGCGTTCTTCCGACGTGGCACTTTCGGAACGAAGGTTCAGGTCGCGCCGGGAACCAAAGTCGGTCCGGGTCAGCATTCCGAGCAACCGTCCCCGATCAACAATCGGCATTCGGTTCAGGTTTTTCGACTGGAGGGTCTCCCAGGCTTCGATTGCAGAAGCGTCCGGGGAAATCGTAACCAGGTTCGTGGACATTCTGTCTTTAACTTTCATTAGAACAGCTCCTCCTCCTTCGTGAATCCCTACTCCAACAAACCAAGAATGATGTCGCGGCGGAAATTGGCGTGAGCCATCACCGCGGTTGACGATTGATTAAGGATATTTTGGCTGGCGAGTGCCATGGAAACTTGCGCGAAATCGGCATCGGTCAAGCGCGATTGAGCAGCGGTAAGGTTTTCGGAAGCAACCGCAAGCTGCCGGATCAAGGGTTCTAAGCTGGTCTGGTGCGTCCCCAGCGAAGTTCGCATTTCGGAAACCGAATGGATTGAGGACTGAACGGCGGTCGCCGCCTGCTCGGCACCATCCCGGCTGGAAAGCGAAACATCGTTCAGACCCATCGACTCAGGTCCGGCGTTAAACAGAATCGGGATCCCGTTGTAGTTTGTATTCTGCGCAATGTCGGTGAGCTCAGTGTTGAGTTGATCGAACTCGCCGGCAATTAAGGCCCTGTCGTCCATCGTACAGGTTCCATTCGCGGCTTGAAGGGACAGTTCGTTCATGTGCTGCAGGATATCCTGCATGCCTGATAATGCGCCATCCGCCGTCTGAACCAGAGAGATCGCATCCTGTGCATTGCGGATTTCTATTTCGCGCGACCGGATCTGCGATTCCAATTTTTCGGCAACCGCCATTCCGGCTGGATCGTCCGCGGCCTGCGTGATGGCGTCACCAGAAGTCATCGAACGCGCGGCCTTATCGAAATCATTTTCCAGATGCCGCATGATACCAGCGGTCAAGCCGCTCAGTGAATCAGGGATTCTCATCGAAACAACTTCCTTTCCAAAACCGAAAGAAAAAAATCCCAACGGATAATTTCAGCATAACACCCCGAAAATATTCTGTCTAGATTTCGGAAAGGGCGTCAAATCAGGCTGAAACGACAGTTGACGTTTGCCGAATCGCATCAGGAAGGAAACCGCCGGGTCGTGTGGAATTGTCGAACAAGGGAATCTTGAGGGAAGAGGCTGTTTATCCGAATGAAATACGGTACGGATCGGGTTCGGCAGTATTTGGACGCCGCAGGCATCATGCTGGTGGTGCTTTCACCCCAGGGCGAGATTCGCATGATTAACCAGAAGGGCTGCGAAATTCTCGGAACCGAGTCAACGATTGTGCTTGGGCGCAACTGGTGTCAGACCTTTTTGCCGGAAGACGCGAGGAACACCTTTCGGCGCACCTTGCAGCAGCTGCGGGAAGCGAGCGCGGTGGAAGAAATCCTGGAGTGCCAGGTGATCAGTCAGACGGGGGAGCCCAGACGGGTGTTGTGGCATATGACCATGATTAACGATGAAATGGGACAGCAGGTTGAAATCCTATGTTCCGGGGAGGATGTCACCCTGCGACGGCAGATGGAAGCGGCGCTGCGGGACAGCGAGGAACGGTACCGGGAATTGTTCGAGAATGCCAGTGACATGATTTTCATTACCGATTTGAACTGGCACATCAGCCATGTGAACCGGGCGGTAGAAATCGCCACTGGATACAGCGTCCAGGAGGTTTTCGGCAATGATATTCGATCCCTGCTCCAGAACAGCGAACGGATAGACCCTGAAGCCGTTATGCTGCAAATGAAACGGGGGCGGCCCGCGTTTTTCGAAAGCGTAATTCGGACTCGCGACCATCGGGAGATCTATGTCGATGTCAGTTCACGGCTGGTTTTTCGTGACGGCGTCCCCCTGGCGATTCAGGGGATTGCCAGGGATGTGACTGAACGCAAGCGAATGGAGGAAAAACTGCGGTTTATCAGTTTGCATGACACCTTGACCGGTCTGTATAACCGGGCCTACTTTAATGAAGAAATGCGTCGAATGGAAAGCGGGCGGTTTGATCCGGTCGGCATTCTAGTCTGCGATGTCGATGGGCTAAAACTGGTCAACGATAATTTTGGGCACGATGCCGGTGATGCGCTGATCGTGACTGCGGCTGGCATTCTGCGGCCCTGCTTCCGTGAAAACGATGTGGTTTCGAGGATTGGCGGGGATGAGTTTGCGGTCTTGATTCCGCGCTGCAGCCAGGCTTTGCTGGAAGAAATCTGCCGCCGGGTGGAAACCGGCGTGACAGACTATAACCAGGGAAAACCGCGTATTCCGGTAAGTCTGAGCATCGGGTCTTCGCTGCGGGAGCTTTCGGGCAGTGAGGAGATCACCATGACCGACCTGTTTCGAGAGGCCGATAATAAAATGTATGAGATGAAAGCCGCCAGAAAACGAGGCGTCTATCATGCACTGCTCCGCAAGATGCAGGAGGGAATCACGGAAGCCGGCACAAAGCTGGAGGTTGACCGCTTGCTGCATGGGACTTGGGAACCTTCAAAAGACGGTGAATAAGAAAAAAGGCCCCGTTAGGGGCCTTTTTTCGCAATTATTAAAGTGGGAGTTTAATCTTTAGATTATCGGTGGCAGGATCAAACTCATAGGTCAGCTGCCCTTTGTCCTTCAGCGTGGTCAGTGGTATCGCTTTCAGACCATCTTTTAAAACATACGGCATTTCGTACTTTGCATCATTGATGCCAAACGAGCCGGTTTCCTTCATGTAATACACCACATAGCTCGGATGCGGCGTAACCATGCGGAGTAATGTCAGGACGTCCAGATACTGCATATACAGTACATTGTTTTCATACCAGCATGGCCACGCGGTTTGTTCGCCGTTAAGTTTGAGCAGCCGGTATTTTACTGAAGTTGCCGGAGCTGCTGGAATCGCTGGACTTGTTGGAGTTGCGGTACGGATATCGACTTTCCGGTCTGCGGCGCTCCAACCGACGGTTGCGTTCATGTTGTCAGCGACTACCCGGATTGGAACATAGACCCTGCCGTTTTGGAGAATCGGAGTTTGTTCTGTGACAACCTGTTTGCCATTGATCCAAAGCTGAATCGGCTGCAGCGCGAACGCGGAGCAGGCAAACAACACCACTGTTAGGGAAATTAGAACAACGGCAATCATTTTCTTACGCATGATCTTTGGCTCCTTTGTTTTTTTCATCATTTAATGACCGGGATACCTACCACTTTATGCTAGTATGCACGCTTGGAAGGGTTCTGGCAAGTCGTGTTCGGCCAAAGAAATTCGCATTTTGCACAGCCTGTCGCCTTCAAACGTTTTTGCCGCCGGCATCCTGTAAATACCAGGGTTGATAGGGCGGTTTTTTCACGGCTGCTTCGAGAATCCTAGGGAAAAAGAAATTGGAGCGCGATAGTTTGAAAGAGGAAGCGAATGCCAAACAAGTTGAAGCGACCCAGAAAGCCAGAACTGATGCGATCAAAGAGTTCGGTCAGGTTGACGTTCCGGGGTTTAAGAGCGAAATCCACTGCCTGACCATTGTCGGTCAGATTGAGGGGCATCTGGTTCTGCCGCCCCAGAACAAAACCACGAAGTATGAACACTTGATTCCGCAGCTGGTGGCTGTCGAAGAAAACCCCGAGATAAAAGGCTTACTGGTGATCATGAACACCCTGGGCGGCGATGTCGAAGCCGGGCTTGCTATGGCCGAAATGATCGCAAGCATGTCCAAACCTTCGGTTTCCATCGTCCTGGGCGGCGGGCACTCAATCGGCGCACCGATTGCTGTAAGTACCGATATTTCTTTTATTGCGCCAACTGCGACCATGACGATTCACCCCATCCGGCTCACCGGGCTGGTCATTGGCGGGCCGCAAACTTACGAATATCTGGATAAGATGCAGGATCGGGTGGTCCGTTTCGTGACTTCGCATTCTAAGATTACGGAGTCGAAATTCCGGGAGTTGATGTTCCGTACCGGTGAACTGGCAAGGGATATTGGCACTGTGCTGGTCGGGCACGATGCTGTTGACGCCGGTCTGATTGACGAAGTTGGCGGGATTAAAGAGGCCGTGGCAAGACTGCACGGGTTGATTGACGGAAAAGGGGTGGCTCATTGATCCTTTACACAGGTTTATTCTACGATAATGCGTCAAATTGGCCCTTTGGAACCGAAGCCCCGGAAAACCTTTCCACGAAAACAGACGATGCCGGGCTATATGAATTTGAGCTTTCGCCGTATGCCCGGATTGTGGCAGACTCCGTCGGAAACGGGTATTATCGGATTCGGCAGTTAATCAGTTCCGATCCGGGCGACTACCTCAAACCCGAGTATGCACCAGGCTGTGTAATGCTTATGTGTCGGTAACAAAGCACCGGGCGCGGCGTTTCGCCGTGCCCGGGCTATTTTTACATACCCTTGCGAAAATGCGGGTTCGACGCGTTCTCCCTTGTATTTACCGGTAATTTCAATTATTTTTAATATGAACCGAACGCATTAAAAAGCCGATACTTGTAACAATGCTGTATCCGGCGAAAAATACATAAGGGATGGGCGGAAATTACCGTGGCATCAAAACCAAAACGTCAAAAGGCGGTAAAAACATCAAAAACCGCAGCGGTATCGGCGCCGGCAAAAAGTGCGCCGCCAGCGATTCCGAAAAATCGGATCGAACTGCATGCCGCATTGGTCATCACATTGGGCCTCTTTCTGCTCGGGAGTTTTATTTATACCAGCGGACAGCCGGATGACCGCCAGCTCATCGGTATCGCAGGTACATATTTTGTAAAAGGCATGACGCTGCTGTTCGGGCAAAATGCGTTACTTCTTCCCACGATGCTTTTCATTTGGGGCTGGCAGATGCTGGCTGCGCGCCGCTACCTGACCCCTCGGATGACTGGATTCCTGCTGCTTTCCGGCGCAATTCTGCTTTACTCTTGCTTGTTTAGTATTCCCGGCGGACTGACTGTAATGGAAGCGGCCCAACAGCGATTGGGCGGCGGTTATGTCGGTGCTGTGCCGGCATTTATTTTACTGGCGCTGCTTGGCCGGATGGGCACCACGCTGGTGATGGTTTTGTTGGTCCTGATTGGCGGGCTGATGCTGATCAACAAACCGCTCATGGAACTGCTCCAGCTTGCCTGGCAAGGCATCAAGCAATTCTTTGCGGCGCTTGAAGAGATGGTGTTCATCGAAGAACCGGAAGAAGAGCGACCGGATCCGATTATCGTCAGCACACCGCAGCCTGCACGGTTCCAGGGTGAACCGCTGGTTTTGGAGCCGCAGGTTGTGACTGAAGCGAAGCCAGCCGCGCCGGAACCGGAATTGGCCGTGCCCAAATCGGTGAAGCCCAAGCGGCGCACTGGAGAAGGCACCTACACCCCGCCGCCGCTTGATCTGATTGCCGCCTCGGATACCGACCGCGGCCACAGCAAAAGCGATATAAAGGAAAGCATTAAAAAACTGGAAGACACCTTTAACAACTTCGGTATTAAGATCAAGGTGAATCAGGTCAGCTGCGGACCGACCGTCACCCGCTATGAACTTCAGCCGGCGCCGGGGGTCAAGGTAAGCAAAATCATCAGCCTGACCGATGACCTGCAATTGAGCCTGGCCGCCAAAGGTATTCGGATTGAAGCCCCGATTCCGGGGAAATCAGCGGTCGGCATCGAAGTGCCCAATGACAAATCATCCAAAGTCGGCCTGCGCACAATCCTGGCATCCCCGGTATTCCGCGAATCCGAACACCCGCTGACGGTTGCGCTGGGCGAGGACATCGGCGGCAATGTCGTGGTGGCCAAGCTAGCCGACATGCCGCATCTCTTGGTCGCAGGATCGACAGGTTCGGGGAAAAGTGTCTGCCTGAACAGCCTGATCCTGAGCCTGATCTACAAAGCGTCGCCGAAGGACCTTCGTTTAATCCTGATTGATCCCAAAATGGTTGAATTAACGATTTACAACGGGATTCCGCACCTGCTTTCCCCGGTGGTTACCGATGCCAAAAAGGCGGCATATGTTCTGCGCTGGATGATCACCGAAATGGAGAAACGCTACCGGCGCTTTGCCGATGAAGGGGTGCGCGACATCTACCGATACAACGAAATCGCAGCCGACCGGCTTCCTTTTATCGTGATCATCATTGACGAGCTGGCAGACCTGATGATGGTATCGCCCGTCGATGTCGAAGACTCCATCTGCCGGCTTGCGCAAATGGCGCGGGCGGCTGGAATTCACTTGGTGGTCGCTACGCAGCGCCCGTCCGTTGACGTTGTGACCGGCTTGATCAAGGCCAACATTCCTTCCCGAATCGCGTTTGCTGTTTCATCACAGGTGGATTCCCGTACCATTCTGGACGGGAGCGGCGCTGAAAAACTGCTGGGACGCGGGGATATGCTGTTTTTCCCGGTTGGCGCGTCCAAGCCCCATCGGGTTCAAGGGGCATTCGTCTCCGATGGTGAGATCGAACGGGTTGTTGAATATCTGAAGGAAATGGCCAACGAAGAGCCTGAGCAGCAGACCGAATTGGAAATGCCGCCCGAACCGGAAAACAGTGATGTCGATGACGAACTATTCTGGGACGCGGTCCAGGTGTTCGTGGAAACCCAGAAGGCTTCCGTATCGCTGCTGCAGCGGAAGCTGAAGGTCGGGTATGCTCGGGCTGCCCGTCTGGTGGACATTATGGAGGATCGCGGCATGATTTCGACGGCAGACGGCAATAAACGAAGAGAAATCCTGATAGATGAAGCTCAGCTGGAAAGATTGTCCTCTCGCGGTCAATTATGATATGATTCCACTAGTTTATTATTCGATGTATTTCGACATTGATAGCGTGATCAAGATTAAGGATTGGATGGCGGGGCAGTGAAACTCACGGCCAGAGAACAGGAAATCCTGGACATACTACGGAAAGAGCCATTGATTTCCCAGGAAGAACTCGCCGATCGGCTTCATATTACCAGGTCTTCGGCGGCAGTTCATATATCAAACCTCATGAAGAAGGGGATAATACTCGGCAAAGGGTATGTGATCAACGAACGGGTCACCTGCCTGGTTATCGGGGAGGCCTGTCTTCAAACCGAGGTTGTTTCCCATAACCCTGAAATCAGAATTACGGACCGTTTTGCCGGATTTGGGTTCGAAACCGTCAGGAGTCTGTGCCGGTTTGGACTGAAGGTTCGGTGGATCGGGCTGGTCGGGTCGGATGATGAAGGCAGCCGGATGTTGGAACCGCTTCAGCGGCTCGGCGCCGATTTAAACCTGGTTGAGCGCAGCATCAATACGGCAACCACCAGAACAGTAAGAATCCTGGAAGATGACCGCGCAAGCGCGTATCGCTCCGGATTCTTGGATGATGATCTGGTTAGTCTGGCCCGAAGCCGGGAATGGGCGATTGACGAAGCCGATTGGCTGATGATTCAGCCCAACCTGATTGGCCGCCTCGCCGCGGCGGTGCCATCCGTGAAAAAACACCGTCAGATCGTCACCGGCATTGCCTCCGGCGAACTGGAACAAATGCCGGAGGAACTTGGCCTGGCGCATGTGCTGGTGGTGAATGGCGCCAGCATTCAGGACAGTATGGATGCGATTCATGCGCGCTGGCCGAATGGAGGTCCGACGCATATGATTTATACCGATGGACGTTATTCTGTTACGGTGGAGAGTCCGCAGGGGAATTATGAAATGGGAATTCCACCTGCCCATGGATTTGAGCATAAAGAAGCCAGCGCGGATTTTGTGTCCGGTGTGGTGAACGGGCTGGCCGCCGGCTACCCGGTTCGCCAGGCAGTTCGAATCGGAATCGGCGCTGCGGTCAGCCGGACGGAACCTTCGTAAATGATGAAGGATGTCGGCATTGAAGAAGCGCTTCGTTTGGAACGGGCAGTATTGGTGGATGTCCGCTCACCGGGTGAATTCACCCAGGAGCATATTCCTGGCGCAGTCAATATACCGCTTTTTTCGGATGAGGAACGGGCCGAAGTCGGTACCGCCTATAAGCAAATCGGGCCGGGAGCAGCTCGTTTCCGTGGGCTGGCTCATGTCGGTCCGAAACTGTATGGACTGGTCTCGGAAATCGCGGAATTGAGCAAAGACCGAACCCCGGTACTATACTGCTGGCGCGGCGGGGAAAGAAGCCAGGCCATTGCGCAAATACTTGATCTGATGCGGATTTCCGGCTATCGAATTACCGGAGGCTATAAAGCGTACCGGCAATATGTTCTAGCCCGGCTTCAGCAGCATCCAACCTGTGATGTGGCAGTGGTTCATGGACTCACCGGCGTTGGGAAAACTGATTTGCTCAATGCGCTGCGCGGACAGGGTATGCCGGCAATCGATCTCGAAGGACTCGCCAATCACAGGGGATCGGTGTTTGGCGGGGTTGGCCTGGGTGAACAGCCCGGGCAAAAATGCTTCGACAGTTTGCTGCTCGGTGAGTTGGAACAATTCGATCAGTATGGGCTGATTCTTGTGGAAAGCGAAAGCCGGCGGATTGGGAGGGTCTATCTCCCGGACCGGCTTTATGAAAAAATGAAAACAGGCCATCATGTGCTGGTCTATGATCAATTCGAAAACCGGGTTGATCGGCTATATCGGGAATACACAGCCGATGGGGCTGTGTTGGATGTTGATGGACTGGAACGATGTCTGAAAGGCATCCAATCCCATTTAGGGAAAAAGAAACACCAGGAAATGCTTGCAATGCTTCAGGCAGGGGACATCCGAACACTTATCAGCCTCTTGCTGTCTGACTATTATGATCCGCTGTACGGGTATCCGCAAGGGCAGGACCCGGCGTATGATTTGTGTATTGATATGTCTGCCGAAAAGGCTGCAATAAAAGCCATGTCGGCTTGGGTTGACGAATTGGCAAAGGGAGGACGGCGCATTGGACTTCGGTGAACGGTTTCGAGCGGCACGGGAAAAATTACAGCTTAGCCTGGAACAGGTTGAAGACGAAACCAAAATCCGCAAACTCTATTTAATCGGACTGGAACAAAACGATTTTTCAAATCTGCCCGCACGTGTCTATGCGGTGGGATTTGTCAAACGCTATTCCAGGTTGCTGGGTTTGAATGAAGAAGAAATGGCCCAGGAGTTTGTTCGCTTGGCATACAAGTCCGAGGCGGCGGAATCCGCTTTGGAGCAGCAGACCAATAGAACGTTTGGAGCGGAAGTCGCTGTAACCTGGAAAGAAGCACTGGCTGGCGTTGTATTTATCGCTGTCATTGGCATGATCGGTTACCTGGCCTATGACGTGTTTTCGCCGGGCCCCGGTACCGCGCATCAACCGAAAACCAGGCACGCTGCTAAGGCTCCAAAGCCTGAGAAACAGACAAAGCAGCAAACAGCACCGCAGATGATTACCCTTCATGTGTATCAAAAGTCATGGGTCGGCGTTTCCACAGATGCACAGCCGGTTTTTGCCGGGAATCTGGCCATGGGGGATGAAAAGAGATTTCAGGCCCAGGAACGCATTGATCTTCGAATTGGGAACGCCGGCGGTGTAAAAGTGATTTACAATGGAAAGGACCTGGGATTCTTAGGTACGCCGTGGCAGGTTATCAGGGCGACTTTCCCGCCGCCCCCGCCCACAGCGCAGGCAGCAACCGCACCAACAGTGACCATAGAACCTGCCGCGCCAATCAATCGGCCTAAGAAGCGAGTTACTGCGCCGGAACCGGTTCAGCCGCCGGTCCAGACCCCATCGACCGAGGTCCCCGGAGCGACCTATGAATCCGGCGGGGCAGCGGAATAATTGAACCTTC
The DNA here is from genome assembly GCA_050258755.1 of Solirubrobacterales bacterium. Classification (GTDB taxonomy): domain Bacteria; phylum Bacillota; class Syntrophomonadia; order Syntrophomonadales; family DTU052; genus JBLMZI01. The sequence continues at coordinate 77,925 of JBLMZI010000004.1, forward strand.
GATGAATTGATATGAATAGTGATGAAAAACGCTTTTCCCAAAGCGTTTTTCTTTCGCTTCAATGTACGAAAGAATGCGCCGAAACTGAGATCGGCCTGGAGTGTTTATGAAAATTGGATTCATCAGCCTGGGATGCAGTAAAAACCTGGTCGATACTGAATGGATGATGGGCAGCTTGAAGGGGAGCGGCCATGTGGTGGTGAACCGCGAACGGGATGCTGACGTCATCGTGATTAACACCTGCGGATTTATCGGTGATGCCCGGGAAGAAGCGATCGATACGATTTTAGAGACCGCGCGGTGGAAAGACAAAGGGGCGCTGCGGGTACTGATTGCCGCGGGCTGCCTGGTTCAGAATCATGCGAATGAATTAATGACGGAGATTCCGGAACTTGATGGCGTGATTGGCGTCCATGCGATTGACCGCCTGGTTTCGGTCATTGACCGGTGTCTTGCCGGGAATCGGGTTCGTGAAGTGCCGGATGACGGGCCGCTGCCCTATTCGTCCCCAGGCGAACGGCTGATTGCAACGGGCGCAGGCTGGGCTTATCTGAAAATTGCCGAAGGCTGCAGCAATCGCTGTACCTATTGCGCGATTCCGGGGATTCGCGGCGGGCTTCGCTCCCGCGGAATTGAGGAAATCACGGAAGAGGCCGCTCAGCTTGCCGAAAACGGGGTTCGCGAGTTGATTGTGATTGCCCAGGATACGACCGCCTACGGAACCGATCTGGGGATGACCGACGGCCTTGCGGCACTCCTGTCCCGCTTGAACCGGATCGATGCGCTGGCCTGGATTCGGGTGATGTATGTATATCCCGCTTCGATTACGCCGGCCATCCTTGATGCGCTGACCTTGAGCAAGGTCGTACCCTACCTGGATATTCCGGTCCAGCATGCCAGTGAAGCGGTCCTGCGAAAAATGGGCCGCAGATATAGCGGGGAGGAGCTGCGCCGGATCATTGCCCAACTGCGGGAACGAATCCCCGGATTAACCCTCAGGACCACGTTGATGACCGGCTTTCCAGGGGAAACCGAGGCTGATCACCAGGAAAACGTCGCCCTGCTCGACGAAATCCGCTTTGACTGGGCGGGTGTATTTTCCTATTCGCCCGAACCAGGCACGCCGGCCGCCGCATTGCCCGGACCGGTTTCCGATGCGGTAAAACAGAACCGTCTTGACCAGTTAATGATGCTGCAGAAGTCCATCACCGCGGACATCAACCGGAGCCGGATCGGAACCACCCACTGGGTGCTGGTCGAATCGCCAGCCGGTGCTGACACCGAGGAGGCGCGGGCCTGGTTCCAAGCGCCCGAAGTGGATGGACATATCCGACTGACCGGTGCCCGGCAGTTTCCCCCGGGCAGTCTGATTCAAGCCCGGATTACGGCTGCCGCGGATTACGACCTAAAGGCTGTTCCGGTGCTGTAAGCACCGAATTAACCGCATTTAATAAAGACCGCCGAGGATAAGCCGCGGCGGTTTTCTGTTTCAACGCCTGGCAAACGATACCATTCCGTGAAGCCATCACAAAAATCCCGATTTTCCACCGCTTTCCGCGAAAACGTCCGGTATTGCTGTGCTATAATTTGCGGTGCGAAAGGGGGGAATTTGGCTTTGAAAGCTATACGAGATTTTAGAATCAGTGCTGCGGTTGCTGCGTTTTTGCTGACTCTGGCGGTTGCGCTCGGCGGGTTCAGTTTATACCAGCGGCTGGGGATTAACCAGCCGATCGTGCGTGATATGACAGCGATTCAGGGTGTGGCAGGCGTAACGCTGGATCGGTCCTCCCAAATCGTCACCGTTCAAGTGCAGCTTGGACGGGTCGACGACCTGAAATCCGTGTATCAGCAGCTGGACGTTAAAGCGCGGCAGTACCTTAGCGACAAGCCGTACCAGATAAAGATTGCCGATCAGGCGGATTCTACGATGACCCAGGCGCATGATGCCATGGAAATGGGAATCTATCAAGGCATTCAAGAGAATTCATACCTCTGGCTGAATGACTGGTATGCCAAAAGTGCCCGCAAACAGCACTACGTAGGCCGAATTAAGATTGATGACAAGCGTCTGTATATTACACTAACCGACGGAAAACAGGACCTGTACCGGGTCTACGACCGGCTTGCGCCGAACGCGTCGGGGACAGGGGGGACTGAACAAAAATGATCAGGGAAGTCTTTATCGGGTCGGGGATTGGAATCGTCATCTTCCTTGCAATTCTGGGGTTTGACGTGTTTCCAATCGTTTTCGTCGGTATTGTGGCGGCCATGCTCTACAGCGTCGTGCAGACCCAGATGAAAGGGAATTTTGCCGGCCTCCGTTCCAGCGGCTCCACCGATCCCGGAATCGTTTTTGACGATATTGGGGGTCAGGATATCGCGATCAAGGAACTGAAGGAAGCCCTGGAGTTTCTGCTGAAACCGGCTGCCATCCTGGAGATGGGCATTCGGCCGCTGCGCGGCATTCTGCTGGTGGGACCGCCGGGCACGGGCAAGACCTTGCTTGCGAAAGCGGCCGCGAACTTTACGGCTTCATCGTTTGTCGCCACCAGCGGTTCCGAGTTTATCGAAATGTACGCCGGGGTTGGCGCCCGCCGGGTCCGGCAGCTGTTCCAGGACGCCCGTAAGAAGGCCAAGTCCGAGGGGAAAAACAGCGCCATCGTGTTTATTGACGAATTGGAAATTCTCGGAGGCCGCCGCGGCAGCAACCAGAGTCATATGGAGTATGACCAAACCCTGAACCAACTGCTGGTTGAAATGGATGGAATCAGCGGTGAACATGCGACGCGGGTTCTCGTGGTTGGCGCAACGAACCGGGCTGACATGCTGGATCCGGCGCTGACCCGGCCGGGCCGGTTTGACCGCCAGGTGCAGGTCAGTCTGCCCGACAAGCACGGCAGGGCGAAAATCCTTGAAATTCATACAAAGAACAAGCCGGTCTCATCCGAGGTTTCGATCGACGAATTATCGAAAGCGACCTTTGGGTTTTCAGGCGCTCAGTTGGAGAGTCTCACGAACGAAGCCGCGATCATGGCATTGCGAGAAAACGTCAAAGAGATCAAGCCGCATCATTTCTATGAAGCGGTTGATAAGGTTATCCTTGGCGAAAAGCTGGATCGGAGGCCGAGTCCGTCCGAGATTGAACGGGTTGGCATCCACGAAACCGGCCACGCGGTAATCAGCGAAATCGTAAAGCCTGGCTCGGTCTCCTCGCTAACCATAGTTCCGCGCGGGCAAGCACTCGGCTTTATGCGCAAAGCCAGCCCGGAGAACGACCAGTACCTGTATACGCTGGACGACCTGAAGGGGCAGGGAATGGTGGCTTTGGCGGGTGCGATTGCTGAGGAACTGCACTTTGGTCAGCGCAGCACCGGTGCCCGCAACGATTTTGAGCAGGCCTGGAATGTTGTGCGCGAAATCATCAAGAGCGGACTTTCCGCGGTGGGCGTAGTAGACGTAAATGAAATGCCCAAAGAAATGGCGTTTCAGGAGTGCTCGCGCCTGATGCAGGACATTGAACGCGAAACGCGGGATCTGCTTCAGCGGCATCTGACAACTTTTGAACGGGTCGCCCGACGGCTTATGGAAGAGGAAACCCTGAACCGGGAACGGTTTATTGAGGTCTTCGAACTGCAGGCGAGCTAACCGATAACAAACCTGAGATGATTTACTGAAAACCTCTAGAAATCCGGATTGGAAATAAAAAATATGCGCCCCTGAAACGACCGGCTTTGGGCCGGTCGTTTTCTTCTGTAAAAAACGACTTCGCCGGCAGGATTCAATCCGGGGAAGTCGAATCGATTGGTAAACGGAACTGGAATACTACGTAATAAGGAATCCGGCGTGTGTGCCTCGTTACTCTGAACACGGTCCGCGCTGTTTCTATTCTTGTTGATCCACGGAGGAGCCATGAAGAACGCATATATTATATCGACCGGCACCGAACTGCTGCTCGGCGACACCCTCGACAGCAACGGCCATTTCATTTCAGAAGGCCTCTCCAGGCTGGGTTATCGGGTTTTAGGCCGGAGCACGGTCGGCGATAACCCTGAAATGATGCGGCGGGCTTTTAAGACTGGATTTGAGGCCGCCGATCTGGTGATCAGTTCCGGCGGGCTCGGGCCAACCAGCGACGATTTGACCCGCGAAATCGGCAGTGAAGTCCTGGGACTGCCGTTGGTTCGGAACGATGTTGAGATGGAGCGGATTCGCGACTATTTCGCGCGCCGCCGCCGGCACATGCCCGCATCCAATGAAAAACAGTCTCTCTTTCCCGCCGAAGCCAGTGTTTTGATCAACGACCGGGGCAGCGCCTCAGGATTCATTGCGGTCAAAGATGGAAAATACATGATTTGTCTGCCGGGTCCGCCGCGGGAAATGGAGCCCATGTTCCGCGAACAGGTGGAACCGTTTCTGATCGAGGCCGCCGGGGCAAAGGGACCCTTTTCCTATGCGTATACGCTTCGCTTCATGGGGCCGGGGGAATCACAGGTTGAAGAAATCATTGCGCCTGCCATGAAAGATCCGAACGGCTGCGCGCTGGCGCTGTTGGCTAAAGAAGGCGAAGTGCACGTCCGGATCAGCCGCCAGGCCGATACCGCCGAGACCGCCCGGGCGGTGGTCACTACGATTATTGACGAAATCCGGAAACTGGGCGGGAATAACATCTACGGCGAGGAATCAACGACGCTTGCCGAAACCGTCATTGCCCTGCTTCGGCACAAACAATGCACGGTTGCCACGGCAGAATCATGTACCGGCGGGCTTTTAGGCAAAATGCTGACCGATGTTGCCGGGAGTTCTGACGTCTACTGGGGCGGTGCCGTCTCGTACAGCAACCAGGCGAAAAGCACAATACTTGGGGTTTCAGAGGACACGCTGACGCAGTATGGCGCCGTGAGCGCTGAAACGGCGGCGGAAATGGCCCAAGGGGCCAGGAAACTCGCTCGAACCGACTACGGCATTTCCATGACCGGAATCGCTGGACCTGGCGGTGGATCCGAAACCAAGCCGGTCGGGTTGGTCTTTCTCGGACTGGCCGGTCCGAATGGCGTGGAAACCAAAGAATTCAGGTTTTTAGGCGGCCGCGAAGCAGTGCGCACCTTGACCGCCAAGTGCGCGTTGGACTGGCTGCGCCGAAAGGCGGGAGCGCGGTGACCCGACGTCTGTTTATTGCCATGGACCTGCCGGATCGGGTAAAAACCGAGGTAATTCGGGTAAAAAATGAGCTCTCGGCCGGGACTGGGGGCGTGAAATGGGTGGAGGACGAGAATCTTCACATTACCCTGAAATTTTTAGGGGACGTCGAGGAAAAAAGCATAGAGGCGATTGTGGATACGATCAGGCGGGTGATCGATGGGTGCGGTCCGCTCAGGCTGGCATTGGCTCAGCCGGGCTTTTTCCCGAATCAGCACCGTGCCCGGGTGATCTGGATCGGAATGACGGGCGATCTGGACGGCTTTATGGGACTCGGCGAGCGGCTTGACCAGGCCTTAGCCCCGTTTGGCTTTGCCCCGGATCCGCGGCGGAAAATCCACCTGACGATCGGCCGTGTGAAGCATGAAGAAAGCCTTTCTGAGATTGCGCGGCGGGCTCGGTTAAGCAAGGTAGCGCCGGTCGCGTTCGAGGCGCTGACGGTCACCCTCTTCGAGAGCCGCCTGTCCAGGGAAGGCCCGCATTATTACCCTATAGAAAAATATGGAATACAAGATTGACGAATCCGGTTAAAAGGGATAACATAAAAAACGAACATACGTTTGGGGAAGGGTTGTGTATATTCAATGAGCGAAAAAGATAAGCTTGAAGCGTTAGATTCAGCAATTCGGCGGATTGAAAAGGATTTCGGCAAGGGCTCGATCATGAAACTGGGCGATGCTTTGAATATGAATGTTGAGGTGATTTCGACCGGATGCTTGTCGCTGGACCTTGCATTGGGCGTCGGCGGTCTGCCGCGCGGTCGGGTCATTGAAATCTTTGGCCCTGAATCATCCGGGAAAACCACCGTTGCCCTCCATGTTGTCGCCCAGGCGCAAAAAGAAGGCGGCATCGCCGCTTTTATCGACGCCGAGCACGCGCTGGATCCGCTCTATGCGAAAAAACTAGGGGTTGATATCGCCAATTTGCTGGTTTCCCAGCCTGACACCGGCGAGCAGGCTTTAGAAATCGCCGAGGCGCTGGTTCGCAGCGGCGCGGTTGACGTCGTCGTCATTGACTCCGTCGCGGCGCTGGTGCCCCGGGCCGAACTGGAAGGCGATATGGGTGAGATGCAGGTCGGTCTGCAGGCCCGCTTGATGTCCCAGGCCTTGCGAAAACTGACTGGAACCATTGGTAAATCCAAGACCTGCGCCATTTTCATTAACCAAATTCGTGAAAAAATTGGCGTTATGTATGGCAGCCCGGAGACAACCCCCGGCGGCCGGGCCTTGAAATTCTATTCCTCGGTGCGGCTGGATATTCGAAAAACCGAATCGATCAAGCAGGGGACGGATATTATTGGAACCAGGACCAAGGCAAAAGTCGTGAAAAACAAGGTTGCGCCACCGTTCAAGCAGGCCGAGTTTGATATCATGTACGGGGAAGGCATCTCACGGGAAGGCGACTTGCTGGATTTGGCGGCAGAAATAAATGTTGTTCAGAAGAGCGGTTCCTGGTATTCCTATGACGGTGAACGCCTCGGGCAAGGCCGGGAGAATACCAAAGAATACCTCAAAACAAATGTTGCGGTCGCGCAAGCTATCACCGAAAAAGTGCGCGAAGCGATGAAACCCGCGGTTGAACCTGCGAAGGAACAGGACTAAAACGAAGCATCGACGGCATTGCGAAATTTATCGAATTGTTTAAAAAAGCCACCAAAAACACCGAAAACGCCGGTACACCGGCGTTTTTTTGCGGCTTGACACTGGAAACTGGTGAGAATACAATGTTAACAAGTATCATAGTAGGCAGAATATCACCCGAAATAGGCTTTCTAAGGTGATTCTCTTCTACTTGATGACCGAGTTGTACTCGGTTTTCTTTATGCCTATGTCCATTGGCAAGAAGTAAATAATCAAACCATCAAATTTGTACAGGAGGTGATACTATCGAACCATTGATCATGGGAATTCTGACACTGGTCGGCTTGCTGGCCGGTTTAATCGGTGGATATCTGGTCCGTAAGAACATTGCTGAAACGAAACTCGGCCAGGCCGAGGAGGAAGCAAAACGGATCGTCGAAGATGCCGAGAAAAACGCAGAAGCCAGGAAAAAAGAGTCGCTTCTTGAGGCCAAAGAAGAGATTCACAGGACCCGTCAGGATGCCGAACGTGAAGTAAGAGACCGCAGGCGTGAATTGGATCGAATTGAACGCCGAATCATACAAAAAGAAGAAGCGTTAGACAAAAAACTTGATAACATCGAAGCCAAAGAGGAACTGCTGCACGGTAAAGATCGGGAGATCGAGAAAAAGCAGCAGGATCTTCAGGTATTAATGAGCCAGCAGCTCAAAGAACTTGAGCGTCTTTCCAGCCTGAACACCGAAGAAGCAAAAGAACTTTTGCTGAAGACGGTGGAAGAACAGAGCCGGCAGGACATGGCGATGTTGATCCGCGAAATCGAAGCCGAAGCGAAAGAAGAAGCCGGCAAAAAATCCCGCGATATCGTTGCTCTGGCTATCCAGAAATGTGCGGCGGATGTCGCAGCGGAAACGACGGTTTCGGTCGTGGCTCTTCCCAATGACGAAATGAAGGGCCGGATTATCGGACGCGAAGGCCGCAACATACGGACCTTTGAAACCCTAACAGGCGTTGACCTGATCATTGACGATACACCAGAAGCGGTGATTTTGTCGTCATTTGACCCGATCCGCCGGGAAGTGGCCCGGGTTACCTTGGAAAAACTCATTTCGGACGGACGGATTCATCCGGCCCGGATTGAGGAAATGGTCGAAAAAGCGCAAAAGGAAATCGACCAGCATATTCGCGAGGTAGGGGAACAAGCAGCCTTTGAAGTCGGGGTGCATGGACTGCATCCTGAATTGATCAAGCTGTTGGGCCGCTTGAAATATCGGACCAGTTACGGCCAGAATGTACTGAAGCATTCGGTGGAAGTTGCGCACCTTGCCAGTGTGATGGCGGCCGAGTTGGAAGCGGATATTCAGATATCCAAACGGGCCGGTCTGCTGCATGACATCGGTAAGGCGGTTGACCATGAAATGACCGGATCTCATACCGAAATTGGTGTCGAATTAGCCAAGAAGTACCGGGAAAACAAAGATGTGCTACATGCCATCGCCGCCCATCATATGGACATTGATCCGAATACGGTGGAAGCGGTGTTGGTACAGGCGGCAGACGCAATCTCAGCATCCCGCCCCGGGGTTCGCCGGGAAACACTGGAAGCCTATATTAAGCGGCTTGAAAAGCTGGAGGCATTGGCCGATTCCTTCAGCGGAGTAGACAAATCCTTTGCGATTCAGGCAGGTCGTGAAATCCGGATCATGGTGAAACCGGACGATATCGACGACCTTGGATCGATCAATCTGGCTCGGGATATTGCGAAGACCATTGAACAGGAACTCGATTATCCGGGACAGATCAAAGTCATTGTCATTCGGGAAACCAGAGCCGTTGAACTTGCGAAATAGATGGACAAGGCGAAAAGGCCTCTGAAAAGAGGCCTTTTCTTTTCTTTGCCAGTGAATACGCCATTGTGGATCAAGATGGAGGAATTCAATGAAAATCCTGTTTGTTGGTGATATTGTTGGCCGTCCAGGACGGCAGATCGTGGCACAGCAGCTGGATGCAATTCGAAAAGAATACGGAATCGACTATGTGGTTGCGAACGGGGAAAACGCCGCTGGCGGCCGTGGGATTACCAGAGATACGGCCAATGAATTATATGCGGCTGGTGTGGAAGTCCTCACGATGGGCAATCACGTATGGGATAACAAAGACATTCTGCGCTTTATCGACGATGAACCAAGGCTCGTGCGTCCAGCCAATTATCCGGGAGACTGCCCCGGTCGTGGATATGCCATCTACTCCGGCCCCAGGGGATATCGTGTTTTGATTATCAACCTGTCCGGCCGGGTTTATATGAACAATCTTGACTGCCCATTTCGAACTGCGGACGAAATCCTCCGCCGGACCCAGGGTCAGTATGATCTGGCGTTGGTCGATTTTCACGGTGAAGCCACCTCGGAGAAGCAGGCCATGGGATGGTATTTGGACGGCCGGGTCACCGCTGTGGTCGGGACCCACACGCACGTTCAGACCGCCGATGAACGGCTGCTGCCCAACGGTACCGCCTTTATTACGGATGTGGGCATGAGCGGCCCCTTGGACTCGATTCTAGGGGTCCGGGTTGATCAAGTGCTGACCCGTTTTATGACTCAGCGTCCGGCCCCGTTTGAGGTGGCCGCCGGCCCGGTTCAACTGGACGCGGTCTGCATTGAATTGGATGACACAACGCTGAAGCCGACCGGAATCACAAGAATTAGGCGACAAATGGTATCGTGACCAGGAAATACTAGCTGAACAGCGCGAAAAGCAGGAATTCAACAATGGGTTACGAATATAATGATTGAGAGCAACCATAATTTGCTTGTTTTGAAGGGGGTCAAAATTATGGAGGTATTAAAAGTCTCAGCTAAATCGAGCCCAAATTCCGTAGCTGGTGCATTGGCCGGTGTTCTCAGAGAAAAAGGAGCAGCCGAGATTCAGGCGATCGGTGCAGGAGCGATCAATCAAGCAGTAAAGGCAGTGGCCATTGCCCGAGGTTTTGTTGCCCCGAGCGGCATGGATCTCATCTGCATTCCCGCATTCACCGATATTATCATCGACGGTGAAGAAAGAACCGCAATAAAATTCATTGTCGAACCCCGGTAGCGTGTTGCTCTCAATAGATACAGAGAAACTATACATAGACCTGCAAATCAATTGCAGGTCTTTATTGTTGATATGGAGGGCGATTCTTTGATTATCGACGGTCATGCGGATATTGTCTGGCGGATGTGGAAAACCGGCGAAGGCATTCAGGTGAACCAGGGACATTTTGATCTCGAGCGCGCCGCGAAGGCTGAAATTGGGCTGCAGATTGCATCCGCGTTTGTGAATGAACGCGAGCCAATGATTGCTTTTGACCAGGTTTTAAGCCAGGTTGAAGGCTTTCTGGCAGAAATTGAATCACTGGGCGACGGGGTCAAACTGGTCCGCAACCGAAGGGATCTGCCCGACTCGGGTCAGCCGGCACCGATTCGATTACTGCTCCATGTGGAAGGCGGTGACGGTCTCGGCCGCTCAATGCATCGCCTCAGTATTTTGTATCGGTTGGGCGTGCGAAGCCTCGGTCTGACCTGGAATCATCGCAACGCAATCGCAGACGGTATTCTTGACGCAGATAGCGGTGGAGGATTAACCCGATTCGGTAGGGAAATTATTCATGCCATGAATCGGTTGGGCATGGTTGTGGATTTGGCCCATATATCAAGAACGGCCTTTTTTGAATGTTTGGAGCGATCTGAGGCGCCGGCGGTGGTTTCTCATGCGAATGCGGACGGTTTTCATCCATTTCCGCGCAACCTGACTGATGCGCAGCTTCGGGGTCTGGCGCAGACCGACGGAATTGTCGGTATCAGTTTGGTGCCGGATTTTATCGGAGAACCACCGGTCGGTTTAAATAAAGCCGTGGATTGTATTCAATATATGGTTGAAGTTGCCGGGATTGAACATGTTGGGCTTGGATCCGATTTCGACGGGGTGGATCAGGCGGTTCTGCCCGATGTTGCCGGCTATCCTATGTTGCTGTCGGCCCTGCGGGCGGCCGGATACACCCAGGATGACATAAACCGGCTGACCCATCAAAACTGGCTGCGGGTATTGAAGGCGACCCTGAAAGACTGAATTGCAGAACTTTGAAAGAATGGATGGAAAAGCAGATGGGATTTGATCTTCATGTTCATACCACAGCATCTGACGGGACCTTTACGCCTTCCGAAATTGTAAGACTGGCGGTTCAGACCGGGCTGAAAGGCATCGCAATTACCGACCATGACACGCTGGACGGGATTGAAGAGGCTAAAGCGGCCGCTGGAAGGCATTCTGGATTTGAAGTCATTTCAGGCATTGAACTTAATACCGACGCGGGCGAACGCGAGGTACACATTCTAGGCTATCTGCTGGATTGGCATCATGCGGGACTGGCGGCGCGACTGGCTGAAATCAAAACCGCAAGAGAAAACCGGGCCCAAAAGATGGTGGAAAAACTGCGGGAAATGGGTTATCAGATCGAATATGAACGGGTTCGCAGCCTGGCACAGGGCGATATTGTGGCGCGTCCACATGTCGCGCAGGCCTTGCTGGAAAAGGGCTATATTCAGACGATGCGGGAGGCCTTTGACCAATTGATCGGGTTGGGGCGTCCGGCCTATGTGAAACGGTACAAATTTCTCCCTGAAGAGGCGATTGCGCTGATCCGGGATGCGGGCGGAGTGCCGGTTCTGGCTCATCCGGGACTCATTGGCGATCCGGGAGTGGTGCGGAAAATGATTGATCTGGGGATTTCAGGGCTGGAAGTTTATTATCCCGAACACAGGGCGGATGAAGAGGCGATTTTTCTTGAGATAGCCCGGGAGCATCGGCTGGTGATCACAGGCGGATCAGATTTTCATGGACAGGGTGGAGACATGCAGCGTTTGGGGTTGGTCCAGGTCGATTCGGCCCATATTACGGCCCTGAAGGCCTGCAAAAAGGCCCTGGAAGCGCAGCCCTAAACAACGTTCACCCCCGGGTTAACAAACGCTTACCGCGTCAAGAACGAAATCATGGCTTCACAGCCGAAAAATATAACGAAAAATCCATATAGGCCAAATTACTTGAAAATTCGACCCGATTCGCAGATTGCGCGAAGGAAGGAAAACAATGTAGATTTATTTAGACGGCTAAATTTGTTATCGGTTCCATTTTTCCAAAAAATATTTGGTCGTCTAAACAAGGTCACGCTGAAAGGAATTTACATGCCGCGAATTTGGACAAGTCTGCTGCTGATGATCGCCATTGTTTTGGGCCTCGGTGCCCCCGTACTGGCTGCTGAACATCGGTATGTTGTGCAGCAAGGGGACAACCTCTGGGATATTGCCGGGGACAGTCAATGTTCGGTGGACGAGCTCAAGCGGTTGAACAGTCTGCAAAACGATAAGCTCAAGCTGGGTCAGGTCCTGATTCTTCCGGGGCCGCCCGCAGAGGAAAAGGTTCAGGAGGCAGCGAATGCCATTCCTGTTGTGGCGCCGGAACCAAGCCGGAACATTTCGGCGCTGAGCCGGGTCATCGTCGCGGAGGCGACCTCCCTGATTGGAACGCCTTATCGATATGGTGGAAATGGCGGGCACGGTTTTGACTGTTCCGGGTTTGTGCGGCACGTCTTTGCCAAGGTCGGGATTAACCTCCCGCATCAGTCGGCTTCCATGGCCTCCCTGGGTAAACCGGTCAGCAAAACGGATCTTTCGGTGGGCGATCTGGTCTTTTTCAAGACCCAGGGCTCCGGACATATCAATCATGTCGGGATTTATCTAAGCGGTAGCCGGTTCATCCACGCAAGTATCTATAAAGGGATCACGGTCAACACGCTGAACGAACAGTACTACATAAGAACCTACGCGACCTCACGCCGGATTCTGTAAGAACCCGGCGTTTTCTTTTCTGCCGCTGATTCGGCAAGCATCATAGAGAAAATGATCAGGGCATACTATGGCTGATGGAGGTGTCAGTCAAAGTATGGATCAAGCAGGCATAGGCCGGTGGCCGCCGTATACCAATGAGCCATCGTTACGGGAGATGACACGGGAACTGGAAATCGACTTTGATGATTTTATCAAATCGATGGGCCAAAATGTCGAAGTACAGACGATGGCTGAGCGCTATGGCATCAGCGAGGCGACAATGCAGTCGCTGGCAGATCATTTTCTGCATCATGGGATCAACACGGTCGTGGGCGGTGACTAACCGCCCCGTTTTTTTCCTGGGCCCTTCCGATCATAGCGCCTCCGTTTTCAGCAAAAGATTTGACCCCCAGCCGGGAAATGACTATAATATCGTTTAATATACACGGGCCATGGACGCCCTTTATCATTCCATTTCGTCCGGATTACTGGTTTTGCGGTCTTGCCTTTCGAGAGAAAATAGGGTGCCGATGCCGGTACTCCAGTTCATGTCTGATCACACATTCTGTTGAGGGAGGTAATGAATATGGAGGACAAGTTCGAACGCCGGGGGTATACGTTCGATGACGTGCTGCTGATCCCCGGGAAATCTGATGTTTTGCCCAGAGATGTCGACGTCACGGCACAGCTGACCAAGAACATCAAGCTCAATATTCCGCTGATGAGCGCCGGTATGGATACAATCACCGATTCCCGGATGGCCATCGCAATCGCCCGGGAAGGCGGCATCGGCGTGATTCACAAGAATATGACGATTGATGCCCAGGCGCGGGAGATCGACCGGGTAAAACGATCAGAGCATGGAGTCATCAGCGATCCGTTCTCACTCTCGCCCCAACACAAGGTTAAGGATGCCCTTGAGATTATGGCGGAATATCGCATTTCAGGGGTGCCAATCACGGTGGGAACGAAACTGGTAGGGATTCTCACCAACCGCGACCTGCGTTTTGAAACCGACTTTGAGCAGGCTATCGAAAATGTTATGACCCGCAAAAACCTCGTAACCGCCCCGGTGCACACCACTCTGTCCGACGCCAAGGAACTCATGAGACAGCATAAAATCGAGAAACTTCCTCTGGTCGACGATGCATTCAACCTCAAAGGTCTCATTACCATTAAAGATATTGAAAAAGTACGCAAATATCCGAACTCAGCGAAAGACGCCAGGGGCCGCCTGCTGGCGGCCGCCGCGGTAGGTACCTCGAACGATACCATGCGGCGGGTTGAAGCCTTGAAAAATGCCGGGGTGGACATCATTGTGGTGGACACAGCCCACGGACATTCTTATGGGGTCATTGAAACCGTGAAAATGATTAAAAAGCAATACCCCGATATCGAAATTGTGGCCGGTAATGTGGCAACTGCCGAAGCAACCGAAGACTTGATCCAGGCAGGCGCCGACTGTATTAAGGTCGGGATAGGCCCCGGTTCCATCTGTACCACGCGTGTGGTTGCCGGGATCGGCGTACCTCAGCTCACCGCGGTATCGGACTGCCATAAGGTGGCCAAAAAATATGGGGTTCCGATCATCGCCGACGGCGGCATCAAGTATTCAGGCGATATCACAAAGGCGATCGCCGCGGGAGCCGATGTTGTCATGCTTGGGAATCTTCTGGCCGGCACTGAGGAAAGCCCGGGTGAAGTGATTATTTTCCAGGGACGAAGTTTCAAGGTCTATCGCGGCATGGGTTCTCTGAGCGCAATGGCCGCGGGCAGCAGCGACCGCTACTTCCAAGAAAATGAACAAAAGTTGGTGCCGGAAGGCATTGAAGGTCGGGTTCCGTATAAAGGACCGGTATCGGAAACGATCTTCCAACTGGTCGGAGGGCTGCGGGCCGGGATGGGATACTGCGGTGCCGCAAATATCGGTGATCTGAAGATCAAGGCGCGGTTTATGCAGATCTCCAATGCCGGATTGGTCGAAAGCCATCCGCATGATGTGACCATTACTTCCGAAGCCCCGAACTACCGCCTGTAAACGCAAAAAAAGAGCCTGGAGCTTTGAACTCCAGGCTCTTTTTTCGCTAAGACTGCTTTTTCGCTTCCATTTTGCGAAGATCATCCATCAGCGCTTCAACATTGACACCATGAACGCGAGCACCCTGCTCGACGGTCTCAAAGAGAGCACCCCCTCAACCGACGCATTGGATGCCATGCTGCATAAACACGCGAGCGGCGCCGGGAACCTCACGGAGAACGTCTCGAATGATCATTTCTTTCTGAACCATGTTGCCACCTCCTGATCGGATACCTCTTTTATTATAGCCAACCCAATTGCCATTAACAAGACAAAAATAATCCTATATAGTCTTCCCGGTATTCATCGAAACAATGCGCAGACGCGGTCAATTGCTTCAGCCCCCGGCATTGGCCTGTGACAATGCCGGTATGCATCGCGGAAACAAGACGGTTCACGCCGCAGCCACTTTCGGGTACACTATAGGATAGCGTTGCAACAGCGTTTGATTCGCCTTAAACAGGAGGTTATTTAACATGAGATACGAAGGCAATATTTTTCGGCCGCCAAGTGAAGCGCACAGCTATATTCTGCAGTGTACAGTCGGCTGTTCACACAACCGATGCACCTTCTGCGCCATGTATAAGGATAAAAAGTACCGGATCCGCACCCTGGATGAGATTAAAACCGATATCAAAATGGCAAAGACCCATTTCGGCGATTTGGAAAAAGTCTTTCTGGCCGACGGCGACGCGCTGGCGATGCCGACCGGTGATTTGTTGGAGGTTGTGGCCACGCTGTATAAGACGTTTCCCAGCCTGCGCCATGTCGGTATCTATACGGGACCGGACAGCATCATGGATAAAGAAATGTCCGAATTAACAGCCCTAAAGGCGGCCGGCATCACGATCGGCTATCTCGGGGTGGAAACCGGTGACGCCGAACTGCTGGCAGACATTAAGAAAGGCGTCGATTATGACGGGATGGCCGAAGCGGGCCGGAAAATAGTTTCATCCGGCATTCAGCTTTCCACCATCGTGCTGCTCGGTTTGGCCGGTCGCGGGGAGCGCGCACAAGAGCACGCCGCTGCCACCGCAAAGATCATCTCCGAAATCAATCCGCATTATTGCTCGGCCTTAACCCTCATGCTGGTTCCAGGGACGATTCTGTACAAACGCATGCAGAAAGGGGAGTTTGAGCTCCCAGGTCCGTTTGAGATCCTGGAGGAGATGCAGATTCTGGTCAACGGACTGGAGGTCAGTAGCATGGAATTTAGGAGTAATCATGCATCAAACTATCTGCCCATCAAAGGGCACCTGCCGGAAGATAAAGCAAAACTGCTTCAGCTTATTGACGGTATGCTTGCCAAACACGACCGAAAACTGCTTCGCCCGGACTACTTACGGGGACTATAACCGCCAGTGATGATCATTTGATTGGCATCGCCCCTTGACATTGTTTGGATAAATGCCAAAATAAGGAAAGGGCGGGCGCGGCCGTAGCCGATTCAGCCCGTTCGATGCTTCAAGGATGCCAGATTGATGATTGCGTGGCGCTTAAGGAGGAACTTTCATTGCCGGTTAAAATCGTAGCGGATAATTGCTGTGATCTTCCAAAGGAAATGATTCAAGCCTTGGATATCGCCCAGATACATATGCAGCTTCGGTTTGGTACCGAAGAGATAGCCCCTGAGGACTTTGAACCGGCCCAGTTTTACCGGATGATGCAGGAGCGTCCGGATTCGCCCGCGACCTCGCAGCCCGCCGTCGAGGAGATGTTTGATGTGTACCAGCATGCGCTGGCCGACGGATCAGAGGTTGTAGCGGTCCATTTTTCGTCCGGCATGTCCGGAACCTATTCCAGTACTCTGATGGTTCGGGATCAATTGGCCGGCAAAGAGCGGCTGCAGATTATCGACTCCCGCAAAGCCTCAAACGGGTTGGGATTGATGGTGATGGAAGCTGGACTGATGGCAAAAGCCGGTGCATCCGCCGCCGAAATTGTTGCTCGCATGGAAGAAATGCAGCGGACAGTTCGCTGCCTGTTTTCGCCGAACTCGCTGGAGTACCTGGTGAAGGGCGGCCGGGTTTCCAGGGTAAAAGGATTTGTAAGCGATGTGTTGGATATTAAGGCGATTCTGCACGTTGACCAGGAAGGCTATATTGTTGCTTACGATAAAGTCCGCGGCCGCAAGGCTGCTCTGAAGCGGATGCTGAAGCTGTTTGAGCAGGAAGGCACCAACCTTTCCGAGCAAACCGTTTTTATCACCCACGCAGCCTGTGAAGCGGATGCTTTATTCTTGAAGGACTATATCGAGAATCATATTCCGGTGAAAAAGATTCTGATCTGCGAAATCGGGCCGGTCATCGGTTCGCATGCCGGTCCGGGAACGGTCTGCATCTTTTTCGAAGGCATAGAAAGCAAGGAATAACAGCTTTACATGATCGTTTCAATCATTCAGCCCCGCAAGGGGCTGTCTTTCGTTCCAGGCGCTCCAACCGTGATGGGTCCACTTCTATTGCGCACGAATACAGTATAGTATGAATGCGGGCTCCTGGAGCCTTTACGGAAGCTGGGATGCGGAATGGAAGGCCGCAGTCTCTGGTATGGATACTGGATCACATTGCTTGGCTTAACTCCGCCTGGGATTTTCCACGCGATCTACAAGATCTGGCTGAAACCCTTTCAGGACGATTCGGATGTTTTCAGATGAAAACCAGTTGAATCAGACTCAAAATAGGTCCTCCCACGATGCAGGAAGTCCGTAATTCCTGGAGAAGATATTGATAATGGCAGTTTGACAGGGGGGGGGCGATTTGACGATGGAATTTAACGATGCTATTCTGAAGACCGCATTGGCTGAAACCAGAACGATTGCGGTGGTTGGCCTCTCGCCGGACCCCATGAAAACGAGTTATCGGGTTTCAAAATACATGCAGGAAGCCGGGTACGAAATCATACCGGTTCATCCCAGCCGGGCAGTGATCCTGGGTCAAAAGGCGTTCGGCACCTTAGGGGAGATCGAAAAGCCGGTGGACATGATCTGCATCTTCCGAAACAGTCAGGCGGTTGAACCGTTTATCGATGAAGCGATGGCTCTCGCCCCGAAAACGATCTGGCTGCCATTGGGGGTTGGCTGTCCCACGAAAATCGCCACATGCGAAGAAAAGGGCATTCAGTACATCAGCAACCGGTGTCTGATGGTTGAACATGCCCGGCTAATCTAAGACCAAGGAATCAACGTCATCGATTTTACGAATAGTCCAATTGTAAAAGGGGTTTCATTCATTGAACGAAGTGGTTATCGAAACATCCGAAGCAGTCAAGCGGTATGCCATGCTGGTTTTCGGCTGCCAGATGAATGTCCGGGATTCGGAGCTGATTGCCGGGATGCTGGAGGCCGAAGGGTATCAAAGGACCGAAGCAGTTGAAACAGCGGATCTGGTGATTCTAAATACATGCAGTGTCCGTCATTCCGCGGAAAACAAGGTCTATGGCAAACTTGGCGAACTGAATGTCATTCGGCGGACTCATCCGAACATGCTGATCGGCGTATCAGGCTGTATGGCCCAGCTGGAGCCCGCGCGGCGGCGACTGCGCAAGGCGGGTGTGGATTTGGTGTTCGGCACCCACAATCTGCATGAGCTTCCCGCACTGCTGGACCGGCTCAGCCGTGAAAAGAAACCGGTTTATGATGTCTGGGACCAAGCCGGGGAAGTGGTGGAAGGGCTGCCCGATAAAAGGCCGCCGGGGATCACCGCCTTTGTCAACATCATGTATGGCTGCAACAATTTCTGTTCCTACTGCATTGTGCCTTACGTCCGCGGGCGTGAGCGCAGCCGGGAACCGCTACATGTTGTGGAAGAATGCCGCCGGCTGGTGGATGGCGGTGTGCGGGAAATCACCCTGCTTGGCCAGAATGTGAACTCCTATGGCCGAGGCCTGGACGAATCGGTGGATTTTGCCGATCTTTTGGAAAAAGTGAACGGGATTTCTGGCATTGAACGAATCCGGTTCATGACCAGCCATCCGCGCGACATGAGCCGGCGGCTGATTGAAGCCGTGGCTGGTCTGAATCACGTTTGCGAGCATATTCACGCACCCTTGCAGTCGGGGAGTGACCGAATTCTGAAACTGATGAATCGGGGCTATACCCAGGCCTACTATTATGATATTGTGGATACGATGAGAAGCCTGATCCCTGGCGTAGCGGTAACGACTGACCTGATTGTCGGGTTTCCGGGGGAAACCGAAACCGATTTCGAGGACACCCTCGGCGTCGTGGAACAGGTCCGGTTTGATGCCGCATTTACCTTTATGTATTCCCAGCGGTCCGGAACGAAGGCGTGTGAACTGCCGGATCAGCTGGAACGGGATGTGATCAACCGCCGCCTGGTACGGCTGAACGAAGTGCAGTACCAGATCGCCGCCGAGGAGAATGCCCGGCTGGCAGGGCGCACGGTTGAGGTTTTGGTGGAAGGGACAAGCAAAACGAATACCAACCGGCTGAGCGGGCGGACCCGGACCAACCGGATCGTCGTCTTCGATGCGCCGGAAGCATATATCGGACGGCTGGTACCCGTAAAAGTGACAGAAGCCAAAACGTTTACGCTGTTTGGCGAACTCGCGCTAATGAACCTTGAAAACTGATTTCGCACAGGAGGGACGCACAAATGAAACGGGAAGAAATCATTCGTATGGCGATTGAACTGGGCAACGTAGTGGCCCAGTCGGATGAGATGAAACGGTTTAAAGAACGGCAGGAACTGGTCATGAAGGATCCCGCAGCGTTTGAGATCATCAATCGCTATCAGGACGCCCGGGCAGCTGTGCTGCAGAGTCTTGAGGAAGGGAACGAACTCACCGATGCGGAACAGGAGCAACTGGACCAGATGGAATCCGAACTCAGCAAGAACGAGTTGGTCCGGAGCCTGATTGAAGGCCAAGAATCGGTGGACAACCTGATGAATGCGGTCTATTTCGCGATCAACCAGGCGATCAATGGCCCAGGCTCGGGCTGCAGCAGTGACGGCTGTTCAGGCTGCGGCGGATCCTGCTGTTAAGCATCAAGTGAAGCAATCTGATCAATCGACGCCGGAGGCTTTGCGCATGAGCGGCTACACCCCGATGATCGAACAGTACATGTCAGTAAAAAAAGAGTATGCGGATTGCATACTCTTTTTCCGCTTGGGCGACTTTTATGAAATGTTTTTCGAGGATGCGCAGAAAGCCTCGGCGGCACTGGATATCGTGCTCACATCCAGGGACGGAGGCGCTCAGAAAGTACCGATGTGCGGCATTCCGTACCATGCGGCTGAAGGCTATATCGGCCGTCTTCTGGAAAAAGGCTTTCGGGTCGCCATCTGTGAACAGGTTGAGGATCCGAAAGCGGCTAAAGGTATTGTCCGGCGGGAAGTCATCCGGATCGTAACCCCGGGGACTGCCCTGGAAGAAAGCTGGCTGAAGGAAGAAAGAAACTATCTGGTTGCGCTGGTGGTCGGAGAGACGGCCGCCGGTCTGGCATTCATCGATCTTTCCACCGGCGAATTCGGTGCCGCGAATTTTCAGGGCGCAGGGTTTGCCGCAGAACTGCAGGACGAGTTTCATCGGCTGAAACCGTCTGAATGCCTGGTTCCCGAGTGGGATCAGGATACGCTTGCCTTTGTTCGGGATGAGGATCTGCGCGGGGTACTCACTACCCAGGTTGCCTCAGCCTATTTTGACGGGGATGAAGCCAAGAGCAGGATCGTTCGGCAGTTTGGTCCGCAATACCGCGCGCTGGAGGATTTGGTGTCATGGCCGGACGCCCTGCGCGCGGCCGGGGCGGTACTGGCGTTTGTTGAAAATACGCAGCGAACGGTCATGGAGCACATCCGGCAAATCAGGCTTTATTCGGTTGCCGATTATATGGGACTCGATCGGTCGACTCGCCGCAATCTGGAACTGACCGCAAACATGTGGGAAGGGAAGAAAGAAGGCACTTTGTATTCGGTGCTGGATCGGACCTGTACCTCCATGGGACGTCGGCTCCTGCGCAATTGGATTGAACAGCCCTTGGTCGATGCAGCCGCGATAGCGGACCGGCTGGACGCCGTAGGCGAACTGGCCGGCCAGCGATCGCTTCGTGAAACCTTGCAGGACTCACTGCATCGAATCCGGGATCTGGAACGGATCGCGTCACGGATCGGAGCCGGAATGATCCAACCGCGCGAATGCCTGGCATTAGCCGAGGCGCTGGCGGAAATACCGTCCTTGCGGGCCATCGGGGAAGCCTTTGGCGCGAGTCTATTGGTCCGGCTTTTTACCCTGAATGACTTGCCTGACCTGCGCCAGCGGATTCGCGATGAAATCGCTGAAGAGGCGCCGCTTTCAGCCCGGGATGGCGGCATGATCCGGACCGGGTATGATTCCCGGGTGGACGAATTGCGCCAGATCGCTTATTCCGGTGATCAATGGCTGATCGAATATGAAAAGCAGCAGCGCGAAAGCACGGGCATTAAAACCCTGAAGGTCGGTTATAATCGGGTTTTCGGCTATTACATTGAAGTGACCCGGGCGAACGTCGATCTGATACCGCTCTCGTTTGTCCGGAAGCAAACCCTGGTCAATGCGGAACGGTATATCACCGATGAGTTAAAACACTTTGAATCCCAGGTGCTGGGTGCCAAGGAAAAACTGCTTCGGCTTGAGCTGGAATTGTATGATCAGCTCCGAACCGCGCTGAAACAGTATATCGAACCGATTCAGGCCCTGGCCTATTCGGTGGCCGCACTTGACGTGCTGGCTTCGCTGGCGGATGCCGCGGTCACGGAAAAATATGTTCGTCCCAAAATCGTTTCCAGCGGGCCGATCCAGATTAAAGGCGGACGTCATCCGGTGGTGGAAAAACACCTTCACGAAGCCCGGTTTGTCCCAAATGACGCGGTGCTGGACAGTGAAGCCACCCGGATCGGGATTGTCACCGGCCCGAATATGGGCGGGAAAAGCACCTACCTGCGCCAGGTCGCATTGATCGTTCTAATGGCGCAAATCGGCAGTTTTGTGCCGGCTGAAGAAGCTCAAATCGGACTGGTGGACCGGATTTTTACCCGGGTCGGTTCAGGGGACGATCTGGCGGCCGGGCAAAGCACCTTTATGATGGAAATGAGCGAGGTGGCCAATATCCTGCGCTACGCCACCCCGAAAAGCCTGGTTGTTCTCGACGAGGTCGGACGCGGCACCAGTACCTATGACGGTCTCAGCCTGGCCCGGGCGATTGTTGAATACCTTGCGGAACGGACCGGGCCGCGGGTGCTCTTCGCAACCCATTATCATGAGCTCACTGATCTATCCGAGCTGTATCCGGCGGTTTTCAATCTCTGCGTCGTGGTCAAAGAGAGCAACGGGGAAGTCATCTTCCTGAAGAAGGTGCTGCCCGGAAAAGCCGATCGCAGTTATGGTATACACGTGGCCCAGATGGCTGGACTGCCGGCGGAGGTTACCGAGCGGGCGGAGCAGATTCTGCATGCGATGGAACAGTCCGGTGAGCCGATCCGGTTTGTGGCGGAACCCGTGCAGCCCACTCTGTTTGGCGAGGAAACGGTCAATCCCGTGCTGGAGGCGCTCAAGGAGCTGAATGTAAACCAGTTGACCCCGGTGGATGCGTTAAATTTGATTCACCAGTGGCAGCAGCAGCTTGGCCGTCCGGGGAGCGCGAAAGGGGGATCGCAATGTTAATTGGCATTGATGTCGGAGGAACGTTCACAGATGGTGTTGTTCTCGAAGACGGTAATGTGGTTCATTGGGTGAAACACCCCACGGAACCAGAACAAATCCGGGAATCGGTGCTGGAGGTCCTGACCGCGCTTTGCGAAGGCCGTGACCGCAGCCGGATCGAGCGGGTGGTGATCAGTACGACCCTGGTCACCAATCTGCTGGCGACCGGGCAGCTTGAGCCGGTTGCCAGCATTGTTATTCCGGGACCCGGACTGCGTCCGGCCGATCTCAATCTGAGCAGTCCTGTTTTTGTGATCGGCGGCGGTATTGATTTTCGCGGCAGGGAAATTGAACCCTTGAATCGGGACGAGTTGGACGCCGCGGCCAGGGAAATCAGCCGAATCGGTATTAAAAAAGTGGCAATTACCGGCAAGTTTTCACAGCGCAACGCGATTCACGAGCAGACCGCACGCGAGCGGCTGCTCGCGCTGGATCCCGCGCTTCAGGTATTGACGGGACACGAGGTTTCGGGCTGGCTGAATTTCCCGCGCCGAGCCGTAACCACCGCATACACCCTTGCGGTGCACGATGAATGGCGCCGATTCGTCGGCCAAATCGAAGCGGCCCTGGAGCGAATGGGGATTCAAGTATACCCCGAGTTTATGAAGGCCGACGGCGGAACCATGAGCCAGGCGGTTTCCCTCCGGGAGCCGTGCCAGACCGTTTTTTCCGGCCCGGCGGCCAGTACCCTCGGGGCCTTGGCCTTGACCTTGGACCATAAGACCTCGGTCGTGGTGGACATTGGCGGAACCACAACCGACCTTGCTTTTTTGCTTGAAGGTGTGCCGCTGATGGCCTCCAAAGGGGCCAGGATTGAAAATCGCGGAACCCAGATTCAAGCCCTGGCGGTCAGTTCGATTCCGCTTGGCGGGGACTCGGTGGTTCGGCGGGTTGACGGCGTTTTGACCATCGGGCCGGACCGCCTCGGTGTGGCTGCTTGCTTCGGGGGACCGGAACCGACGCCGACCGATGCCTTTAATATCATGAATGACAACAAACTGGGCGATCCGGAAAAGTCGCGGCAGGCCTTGGCCGGGCTGGCTGTGGAAAACGGAGACATCGAAACGGTCGCCCGTGACATTGTAAATCGGTTTGAGCATAAGCTGCAGGAGACCATCAAGACCATGCTGCGGAGCTGGGAAGACGAACCGGCCTATCGGGTCTGGGAAATCGTTCACCGGCGGAAAGCCAACATTGACCGGATTATCGGGATTGGTGCGGCGGCGCCGGCTTTTGTGCCACTGCTGGCCCGCCAGCTTGGCTATGACGCCTTCGTTCATTCTTTGTCCGGGGTCGCGAATGCACTTGGGGCCGCCGTAGCAAGGCCTACGCTGTCGGTTCACCTGCATGCGGACACTGGGACGGGTGGTCTGCTGATCAACGGCGTGCCGCGCAAGGCGGACTTTACGGGACGCACCCAATTAAACGATCTGAAGCGGCTGGCTGACGAAGAACTTCTGCAACTGGCACGGGATGGTGGCCGGGAGGCCGATTTTAAGGGACGGCATTATTACCTGGAAGAACAGTTCAACGCCCTGCGCGGCTGGTCAACCGGCGCCAAGATCTTCGAGCTCGGGGTCGCGATCGGCCCAGGGGTTCTGGCTGAAGGTCAGGGGGTGAGCCTATGAAACCGACCGGTCTGGTCTTCTTTCCGGCCTTTGACTGGGCCATTAGTCCGACTCATCCTGAGCGGGAGGAGCGGCTATTGTATACCCGGGACCAGCTTTTTGAAGAGGGTTTCATGGATCTCCCGTCGATTCGGGAATACCAGCCCCGGCTGGCAACCGCCCGGGACATCGCGCGGACCCACTTTTGCATTCCGGCACCGTTTGACCAGGCGACCGAAGCCCATCGGATCTCCTGCGGCGGGGCTCTGGTGATCGCTGACGCGGTTCTTTCAGGGGAAGTGAAAAATGGTTTTGCCCTGGTACGGCCGCCAGGCCATCATTCCATGCGGGTATCGCACGGCAACCGCGGTTTTTGCAACATCAACAACGAAGCAATCATGGTGGATTACATTCGCAAGACCTACGGGCTGCGAAAAATTGCGATCGTTGATACCGACGTGCATCACGGCGACGGAACCCAGGACATCTTCTGGCATGACCCGAATGTGCTGTTTATTTCGTTTCACCAGGACGGCCGAACCTTGTATCCCGGCAGCGGCTTCGTGGACGAACTCGGCGGCCCGCTTGCGCCCGGCATGACCCTCAATATTCCGCTGCCGCCAGGTACCACCGACAAAGGCATTCTGCGCGTGCTCGATGAACTTGTGCTGCCTATTCTGCATGAATTCCAGCCCGAGGTGATCATTAACTCGGCCGGTCAGGACAATCATTTTTCCGATCCGTTGGCGAATATGCGCTTTACCGCGCGCGGCTACGCAGAACTTAACCGGCGCCTGGCTCCCGATATTGCCGTTTTGGAAGGGGGATACTCAGTCGAGACCGCCCTGCCGTATGTCAATATGGGCATTATCATGGCAATGGCCGGGATTGACGACAGCAATCTCTATGAACCGGAACTACCGGCCGGGGGTTTCGCCGAAAGCGAATCCTTGATGAAGGCACTGGATGGCGTGATTGCCGAATTGCAGGCCATCTGGGCCAATCGGGACCGTCTGGTCACTGCCGCCCGGGCGAAGTACGACACGTTTTTTCAACGGCGCAAATCAATTTATTACGATACGGACGGGATATCCGAGATGCAGACCGAGACAGTACGAATGTGCCCGGACTGTGCCGGCTACCTGACCATCGAATCCCGGGATCAGGCTCATATCGGCGGTGTCCCGCCGGTTTACTGCATTTCGGTGCCGTTTCACGCCTGCCGGCAGTGCCGTGAAGACGCGCTTGACCTGTACGCCCGGATGAAAGCGGGGCGGGAACGCCTGACCAATCTTTATCTGCAGGATCAATCGACCGATACGCATTTGCGGTATAACGTTCGGGAAGGGAAGGAAATCGTCTTTGAATAAGATTCGTTTCCTGGATGATGCGGTCATCAATCAGATCGCAGCCGGCGAAGTGGTCGAACGGCCGGCTTCGGTCGTGAAGGAACTGGTGGAAAACGCAATTGATGCCGGTGCAAGCCAAATTGAGCTGGAAATTCGGGAAGGCGGCCTTCAATACATTCGGGTCGAAGATGACGGGAACGGCATTGAGGCCGACCAGATTCCGCTGGCCTTTGCCCGCCACGCGACCAGTAAACTGCGCAGCGAGGCCGATCTCTGGTCTCTGACCACCATGGGCTTTCGCGGGGAGGCGCTCCCAAGCATTGCCGCGGTCAGTCTGGTCGAAATGGTGACCAATCCGGGGAGCGGCGCACACGAGATTCGGGTCGAAGGCGGCATCGCTTCAGCGGTGAAGCCGGCCGCTTTTCCCAAAGGAACCCGTATCACCGTCAGGGATCTGTTTTTTA
Organism: Solirubrobacterales bacterium; assembly: GCA_050258755.1. Lineage (GTDB taxonomy): Bacteria > Bacillota > Syntrophomonadia > Syntrophomonadales > DTU052 > JBLMZI01. The sequence goes on from JBLMZI010000004.1 coordinate 103,751, forward strand.
ACACGCCGGCCCGCAAAAAATTCATGAAAAGCCAGCAGACCGAAGGGAACCATGTCTATGAAGCCGTGGTTCGGCTTGCCCTGGCTAACCCTGGCATTGGCTTTAAGTTTCTGCACGAGGGCAGGACCGTTTTTCAGACCGACGGCCTGGGTTCGCTGAATGAAGCCGCCTATGCCGTCCTTGGCGCTGATTACGCCCGCCGTATGGTTCCGGTCGAATCCCATAGTGAAGGAATCACGGTAACCGGTTTGCTGTCGAAACCTGAGTTCACCCGCAAGAACCGTAAAGGTCAGTATTTTCTGGTCAACCGGCGGCCAGTACGAAATCCGGTCTTGTCGGCCGCGCTGGAGGATGGCTACCGGGGTTTTCTGGTTGGACAGGAGAAACCAGTCGCGGTTCTCAATCTTGAACTGGACCCGGCACAGGTGGATGTGAACGTCCACCCGCAGAAACTGGAAGTGAAGTTTAGCGATGAACGGGCGGTATTTTTGGCGATTAAACGCGCGGCCCGTGCAGTGCTCGGCGGCCCAACATTGGATTGGCGCCCGGGCGCTGAAACAGCTTCGTCTCAAACGTTCGGCCTGCGCACGCAGCCATTTTCGGTGGCTGAAACAACGCCGGAAATATATCGAACTGCGGCCGCGCAATCATTGGCGTTTCCGGAGCCGGAAGCTGCGGCTGCCCGCGCAGTCGCCGGGTATCAAGCACCGGTCCCGGTGAGCGCTGATTTCCGTCCGGCTGCGCACCGGCCGGTCATGGTGCTGGGGCAATGGCGGGAAAACTATATTGTTGCCGCCATTGAGGACGCGCTTTACATCATTGACCAGCATGCCGCGCACGAGCGGGTTCTTTACAATCGGCTTCGCCAGGCGCCGGAACAGGTTTTAACCCAGGTGCTGTTTCTTCCGCTGGCGGTCGAACTGCCGGGCGATTTACATGCGGCGGCTTTGTCCCAAAAAGCGGAACTGGCCGCATTGGGTTTTGAAATCGATGAAATCGGGGAACGCTCCCTGGCGATTCGCGCTGTGCCGGCCACGATGATCGGAAAGGAAGTCGAGGCGCTGCAGGAGATCCTGGAAAGCCGTACCCGATGTGTGGATGAGCTGCGGGAACAGGCATTCAAGGTGATGGCCTGCAAGGCCGCAGTAAAGGCCGGCCAAAAACTTGAACCGGCTGAAATGGTCCGACTCATGGACGAATGGCTGGAGGCGGAGAACCGGGGTTTTTGCCCGCACGGCCGCCCGGTCGCGGTTTCGTTGAGTGAAACTGAAATATTGAGGCAGATTAAACGCATATGATTGAAACGCGCGGCTTTGTCACCGCTACCCGGGCGAAAACCGCAGATGAAGGCGAAATACGGCGGTTTGCAGAGGATCTCGGGCTTTCCTATATCCCCCGTGAAAACCGGAGTCTTGATACATTAAAATCCGAACACGCGGCGGATTGGATCATTGTCTGGGAGCCGGAAGGACCCGTGTTGATCCGGGATGGAACCCGTTTTTTTTATCATCCCAGCATGGCGAAAAACCGGATTGCCGGTATCCGCCAAGGCAGGGAAGATCTCATGATCAAGGCCATGGGCCTTGGCTCCGGAATGTCGGTCCTGGACTGCACGCTCGGACTGGGTGCGGATGCCCTGGTGGCGGCGTACATTGCCGGCCCGGAAGGGGAAGTGACCGGGCTTGAGGGATCCAGGGTCGTCGCAGGAATCGTGCGCTGGGGGGCAAAGCTCTACCGCAAAGGCCCGGGCTGGCTGCAGGATGTCATTCCTAGATTGCAGGTGATCTGGTCCGATCATCTTGCCTATCTGAAGCTTCTGCCGGATCGAGCCTTTGATATCGTGTATTTCGATCCGATGTTTCGGCAGCCGATTCACGAAAGTAACGCGATTGCGCCCGTTCGCGGTCTGGCCAGACCGGAAGCTGTAACGCCCGAGGCTATCAGGGAGGCTGCCCGGGTTGCGCGCCGCCGGGTGGTGATGAAAGAACGTTGCGGGTCCAGCGAATTCGAAAGGCTGGGATTTCAACAGGTGACTGCCGGAACCCAGAGTTTGATCGCGTATGGGACTCAGGAAGTCTGAATAGGTACGGGAAAGAACCATGAAAACAGTGTTGGCGGCCATATTAGGGCCGACTGGAACCGGAAAAACCGATACTGCGCTGCGGGTAGCCGCCCGGTTGGGGAAGGCTGAGATCATTTCCTGCGATTCGATGCAGATATACCGCGGGATGGACATTGGAACCGCTAAACTGCCGCGCAGTGAGATGGGTTCGATTCCCCATCATCTCATCGATGTGGTCGACCCTGATGCCGCCTTCTCGGTAACGGATTACCAGCGCCTCGCCCGGGTTTGCATTGATGAAATCGGCTCGCGGGGCGCACTGCCGATTCTGGTGGGCGGCACCGGGCTGTACTATCAAGCGGTCGTGGACGATTACGAACTACAGCCGATGGACCGGGATTTATCAATTCGGGAACGGCTTGAGGCTGAAGCCGAGGAAGCCGGGAATGCTGCCCTGCACCAGCGGTTGAGCCGCTTGGACAGCGAAGCCGCTGCCCGGATTCAACCGAATGACCGGAAACGCATTATCCGGGCGCTTGAAGTGATCGAAACCACAGGGAAACCGTTCTCAGCTCAGCAAAAACGCTCCGGCGGCCGCTATCAGCTCGCCGCGGTCGGCCTGACCTGCCCGCGCGAGGAAATGTACCGGCGGATCAATGATCGGGTGGAGCTGATGATTCAAGCCGGGTGGCTCGAAGAAACCGAACGGCTGGCTGCTTCGGGGTATGATGTATCGTATAATTCGATGCAAGCGATCGGTTACCGCCATTTGACCGAGGTTTTAGCCGGGAAAACCACGCTGACCGAAGCGGTAGCCCGGATTCAGATGGAAACCCGCCGTTATGCCAAACGCCAGCTAACCTGGTTTCGGCGGGATCCGCGTATAAAATGGTTTGATGTGACGGAATCTAGGGACGCGGATGAACAGGCGGCAAATATTTCTACTTATATATGCAGGACAATAAAAAGTAGTGTAGAATAGGTATCACAGCTTCGATATAGGGAGGTTTTCACGGTGACGAAGAACCAGTTGAATTTACAAGACGCATTTCTAAATCAGGTACGCAAAGACAAAGTGGCCGTGACCATATTTCTGGTGAATGGTTTCCAGATAAAAGGGTTCATTAAAGGATTTGACAATTTCACCGTGATCATTGAAATCGAAGGTCGGCAGCAAATGGTTTATAAACATGCGATTTCCACGGTTGCGCCGGTACGGCCAATTAATATTCTCACCATGGAGCAAAAGCCCGAAGAAGAATAGAAAAACAGGCGAGTTAAGCATCCGTCAGACCCGGTCGTACAGACCGGGTCTTTTACGTGTTTCCGATCACGGCTTGAAGTGTCACCATTTCTCCTCATGCGGAATACTTTAGGAACACAATCGGCATGTGAATGGCTTGAAAACGGGGGATTTGGGTGGAAATCTCGATGCGCTACCACCAGACCGGTCCGGCCTTGCGTCAGGCTGCACCGGAAACGGTCGGCACCCAAGCCGATTCCGGTCAGAATATTGGAATTACAGAACGGCTGGAACACTTTGTCGGCTTGCACGCGGTGAAAGACATGGTTGAAGAAATCGTGGCATACGCGCTGGTGATGCGGCGCAGGCGCCTGGAAAACCTGCCAGCTGAGCCAGTGACCCAGCACATGATCTTTACCGGCAATCCCGGAACCGGCAAGACGACCGTCGCTCGTGAATTGGCCGCGATTTACGCCTCTCTGGGATTGCTGCCCAAAGGGCAGCTGCTGGAAGTGGAACGGGCCGACCTGGTCGGCGAGTATATCGGACATACCGCGCAGAAAACCAGGGAGCAGGTCAAGAAAGCGCTGGGCGGCATCCTGTTTATCGATGAAGCCTATACCCTGGCACAGGGCGGGCAGAAAGATTTCGGACGGGAAGCGATAGCGACCCTGGTCAAGAGCATGGAAGATCACCGCGACAACCTGGTCGTGATTTTGGCCGGTTATCCGGAGGAGATGCGCCGCTTTTTGGCCAGTAATCCAGGTTTGCGCTCCCGTTTCCCAATTCAGATTGGATTTCCCGATTATGAAGGCGACGAGTTGTTCGAAATAGCGGTTCAAATGCTTCAGGCGAGGCAGTACCAACTGTCCGGACGGGCCCGCTGGAAACTTAAAAGTCTGTTGAGCGCCAGCGCCAAGGCCCAGGATTCATCGCGGGGAAATGCGCGGTATGTCAGGAATACGATTGAAAAGATGATTCGGCTTCAGGCCATCCGGCTGGTCGGGAAACCCTATGCGACCCGGCAGGATTTAATGACCCTCGAGGAGGAAGATATCCCGCTGGTGACACCATAGGCCGCAAATAGGTTTTCACGAATGCCGCTAAACGGTACAATGGAGATGTTATTCGCTCTGTGAATCCAGGAAGCACCGGCGAAATCTCCGGTAAAGGCGGTGAGATTCTTGTTCCGTCATTTTCAGCATGCGCTGCGTTATCGACAAATTGCCCGGGTTCTGGCCCGGCACGGATTTGGGTTTCTTTTTACGCAGATGGGGATTCCCCAGGTCATTTACCGCAAACGACCGGATTATCAAAAGTATTCGGTTTCGGAACGGGTCCGTCTGGCCCTTGAGGAACTGGGTCCCACCTATGTCAAACTCGGGCAGCTGCTCAGTATTCGTCCTGACCTGATCCCCAAGTCGATGATTAAGGAATTGGAAAAGCTGCAGGATGCGGTCTATCCGTTTTCCACCGAAGCGGTGCGGCAGGTTTTGCTGGAAGAAGGCCTTGAGATCGATCGCGTCTTTTCGCACTTTGAGGAGATTCCCATGGCATCGGCATCGATTGGACAGGTTCACCGCGCCCGATTGATCACAGGCGAGAATGTAGTGGTGAAAATCCAGCGGCCAGGCATCATCGAGCAGGTTAGAACCGACGTCGAAATCCTGATGGAATTGGCCCGTCTGGCGGAAAGCCGGACCACCTGGGGCAAGCATTATCAGGTGACCGATATCGTCAAAGAATTCGTGACCGCCTTGACGGCTGAACTCGATTTTGGCAAAGAAGGCCGTAATGCGGACTCGTTTCGCAAAATGCTCGCACAAAACCCGGCGGTCAAGATTCCGGAAGTCTTCTTTGAACACAGCACCCGCCGGGTTCTCGTCCTGGAATATGTCGAAGGAATCAAGATTTCACGTATCGACCAACTGAAGCAAAGCGGCATGGATCTCAATAAGATCGCCTTCAATATTGTCGATATCCTATTCACCCAGGTCTATGAATTGGGCTTTTTTCATGCCGATCCCCATCCAGGCAACCTGGCGGTGACGGCTGACAGCCAAATTGTGTTCTATGATTTCGGCCAGATTGGCATGATGGACGACATCCTCAAAAAGCAGGGTATGGATCTGGTCTTAGCTCAATATAACCGTGATTTCACCGGGATTACCCGATCTTTGCTGCATATGGGCTTTGCCTGCGGCGGCTATATTAACCGCGATGCCTTCAAACGGGATATCGCGCGGATGTACCAGCGGTATTATTACCATGGCAGTATGGAAAACATCAATATGGGGGAAGCGCTGGCGGCGATGGTGCAGATCAGCTTCCGGCACAATGTCCGGATGCCGCCGGAAATGGCGTTGATGGTCAAAATGCTGATGACCATGGAAAGCATTGTTACCCAACTCGTACCGGATACCAGCCTGTTTGACATCGCTGAGCCGGTGGGGCGGCGGATTTTGCATAAGCGCTACTCGCCCAGGAGCATTTTTGAAGAGGCGAAAGAGACGGCTGACGAAATCTTCAGTGCGGTAAAAAACATTCCCGGACGTATGGATAACGTCCTCGAAATGCTGGAGGAACGCGAGCTTACCCTTCGGATGGACATGCCCGATTTCAAGGAGCTGGTTAACCGGGCCGACCGGCTGACCAACCGGTTTTCGATTTCGATCCTGGTGGCCAGCCTGATCATCGGAACCGCTATGTTTTTTGCGTCACTGATCATTGGAGAAGCCTTCTCCGGGCATGATATGTCAACGATTATTCTACGGGCAGTCCCATACGCCGAAGTTGTCTTTGGCCTGACCCTGGCCCTTGCCCTGTATCTGTTGTACGGTCTGCTCAGCCGCGGCCGATATTGAAACGACTCATGAGCTCCAAGAACGAAAAGAACGGGCGCCGCCTATCCATCGCAGACGCCCGTTCTTTTTATAACCGATTATCCATTTCGTTTCAGATGCCAGTAAACCGGTCCTTCATAGGTTTTTCCTTTGTGATCGAAGGTTTTATGCAGTGCGCATTGACTGGTTTCCTCAGACCAGGAGGTCGCGATCGAGCCATGGCCTTTCGGGAAAACGGTAACCTGGATACCTTCTTTGATATAATCCAGCGGCGCAATGGCAGCCGGCCGGTCGACCAGATCGTCTTTATCGGCGTAACAGAGCAGCCATTGCATACCTTTTTCCTGAAAATCGCGGAAATTCAGTTTCTTTCCGAACATCGTCACCGGCAGTTCACCATCCGGGGTCACTGGCGTCGTATAACTGTCAAAGGACAGTCTGGTGATGTTCACCGGGAGGTCGTTGCGGTCATAAACAATCCAGTGATTGAGCGCCGCCGCAACTTTGTTCATCTGAAACACATTGTTATTCTCGTCAGTCATGCCCATATCACGGAATAGGGCCACCAGCGGAAATTCTTTTTCCATGCTTTTCAGCTTGTAAACCCATGACATCACCTTGCCGTCCACCACAAAATTCCCGTTCGAAAGCCGCTTATACGCATAGGAAAGATCGCGGAACCGCTGCGGCAGATGTTCCAGATATTCAACCAGCGCAAGACTTCTGGTTCCATCCATCGGGGCCACACAGGTGATCAGCGAATCGACCAGCCCGTCGAGCGCCCCGCTCAAAATATCAAGAATCGCCATAAATCCGCCTTGACAGAAGCCGTTGATTGTCACTTTCCGGCTGTGCCGTTCGTTTAACAGACGGCAAAAGTATTGGCTGTCAAGCGCATCTTCCTCCGGCGTCATCTGCTGAACGGCCTCAGAGGTGGTAATATCCTTCAGAATCCGAACATACGTGGGCACTCCCTGGTTCGCGAAAGCATGCACATAGCTTTTGCCTTCACCAACCAGAAAGGCCAGAATATTGGGACCCAGTACGAACGGGTGGAAGATCAGAATCGGTTTCCCGTTAGGATCGACTTCAACCCCGGGTTTCGTGGGAAGGACCTGGTACATTGAGAAACGCGGTGTTTCCGCGGCCAGCACATAACCCTCCCGGTCAAAGTGAAAACCGAATTCGTCTTTGATATCCAGAATGGTCTCATGGTTTTCCCGGGCGACGACATCCATAAGACGGGCAATCTTGGCATAGTATTGGTCCAGATTCTCCTCGCCGGGATTCATGGTCAAGGTGTTTTTCAAAGCTTTCGCGTAACGCGTACATTCCTGAGCCACAAACTTCTCGATCTCTTTTTGGGAACCTACCGCGCCTTTTTCGGCGATTTGATAATTGAACTGCAGAAACTCGAAATAGTCTATCAAATTCTGCACCGGATCGGTTTTGACCAGCTTTTCATTTTCCAGCGAAGTAAATGCTTCGGAAGCAATTATGAAGGGGTCGATGAACTCCTGCATATATCGGAAAAATGCGCCGTAAAAGGACTGGATGATCGCGATTTTGTTAAAGTAGATACGGATCATATCCTGAAACATTTCTTTCAGCTCCTTTCTATGTAATTGTCTTGAACCACAGGCCTTGCGTCAGCCGCCGATAGTTCGTAATATTGGGAAATTGTTCAGATTATTATAGTGAAATTCACTGAAAGAATGTGCGCATACCATCCGGGTTGGCGCTGTAATCCACTCATGAGTTTAGTGGCTGCGGCGAAGGGGGTCAATGGTCAAAGAAAGCCACAAAATGGCCATTCTTCATAAATTGGAAGTGGTATGGGGATCTTGTGGTTCCACAGGCAGGAATGCCAACAACAAAGCCCGGTCCAGGACCATACGGTCTGAAAACCGGGCTTTGTTGGCGAATGTGGATATCAAAGGGAGTGTCTAAAAAGAACGGAACTTCTTCAGAAATTGGGTCCAAAAATCGCGGGATTTTTCCGGTGACCAGTCTTGGGAACAGTCGGCCGTCTCCTGGCTCATCTGACGCATCATTTCGATCATTTCGTCGCTCTGATCCCGCATCTCTTCGATGGACTGCTGCCCAAGGCGGATCATTTCCTCGCTCGCCTTGTAATTCTGTTCAAAGGCCGCGCGGAACAGATTGTCCCAATAGCTCAGGACGTTCATACTCTGATTGTAGTTTGCGGACCAAAGGGTGCGCATCCGATCTGCCCAGGTTTTTGGCAAGCGATCGCTGTCTTTGGTGTCTCCCATGAAAAATCCCTCCTTCCTAGATTACGGCGTCTGCTCAGGTAACTCTTCACGATTATCGGCATGTTCCTGCGAACGCGGTTTGGGGTGTTGGATACCGGCTGCGGCGGCCATACCAAGCACCGAACCTGCGTTCAGCGAGTGAACCATATCGGAAGGAACGACGATCAGGGCACCGCGTTCCTTGATCCCTTCGTACAGAATGTTCATGGCTCTGAGATTAAAGGCCACCGGGTTTTCCTGATAGGTACGGGAAGCCTGGGAGAATTTCTCGGCGATTTCGAGTTCCGCGGTTCCCAGAATGATGCGGGCGCGGCGTTCACGTTCCGCCTGCGCCTCACGGGACATGGCGTCCTGCAGTTCGGCCGGGATGACCACGTCCCGAATCTCCACGGCATGAACCGCAACCCCCCATGGTTCGGTCCGGACGTCGATCAACCGCTTCAGTTCCTCGTCGATTTTCTCGCGGCCGACCAGCATTTCGTAAAGCTCGGTCTTGCCGATAATATCGCGCAGTGCGGTCTGAGCTGCCCAGGTCACCGCCTGCACGTAGTTTTCGACAGTCAGTGCCGCCTTTTCCGGATCGGTTACGATCCAGAACATGACCGCGTCAACATTGACCGGTACGTTGTCCCGGGTCAGGGTTTTTTCGGCCGTAAAGAAGGTGGTGCGAACCCGCATATCCAGCCAGATGGCGGCTTCCTCAACGACCGGAATGATGAAAAACACACCCGGGCCCGTCATTTTGACATATTTCCCGAGCCGGAGCACAAGCACCCGCTGCCATTGATCGGCGATTTTGACGGACATGCTGATTAAAACGGAAACCAATACCCATCCGGCGAGAACAGGAAAGGCAAACCATCCCTGCCACCAGAACAGCATGCCGGCAAGGGCCAGGACGGCGAAAATGACATAAGCGACGTTGCCGAACTGCGTTTCCGGGCGGTACATCGAGCTATTTGACATGGTGAATCCCTCCAATTTCAGCGTCCTGTATGACCGGGTTAATCCGATGATCCTGAACCCGAATCCAGTCCCGCCTCGCTCCCGATTCGCTCAAAACGCTTCACAGGGCCATCGGCGGTTTGGACGGTTTCCAGGAACATGGCCAGCGGCCGTACCCAGAGCGAGTTTCCGTCATACAGGGCTTGATAGACAACATGGGGGGCCAGATCTTCTGAGTGCCTGGCAATCCCGATTACTCGATATAGATTTCCCTTAAAATGACGATAAATCCCTGGTTCAAGCGTAAGAATCGGCTGCTCTTCCATGGATGCCTCCTTAACAGGACGCCGTGCCAGCAAAGCCTGCTTTAAGGCAGTTCGGACTGGCAAGCAAAGATTGAATACGTTATGGTAAAACTAACCTTAAGGAAAAACCAAAGCCGGATCAGGATCAATCCGAAGGTAAGACAACGTGAAAAGCTCTATACTGTGATTATACCGAGGTTTTGATATGGCAGTCAATGAAAGGGAAGCGAGCGGAACAGACGATCGATAAGGGGGTCCCAAATAGCATGAAATGGCATACGGAACATCACTGGATGCAGACCAACAGCCTGAAAGAATTCGTTAACATCACCAGTCTGGTTGAGAAAGCGGTTCAAACCGCGGCAATCCAGGAAGGGATGGTCCTGGTCAGTGCGATGCACATTACCGCCGGGGTCTTTGTCAACGACGAGGAAAACGGCATTAAGTCTGATTTTATGGAATGGGCTGAGCGTATGGCGCCATTTCGGGATGACTATAAGCATCATCGGACCGGTGAAACCAATGGGGACGCGCACTTAAAAAGCGTCCTGTTCCACCATCAGATTATGGTTCCGGTTACCACCGGCGAGCTGGATCTCGGACCGTGGCAGCAGTTGTTTTACGCTGAATTTGATGGACAGCGCAAAAAACGGCTCTTGATTAAAGTCATGGGCGAGTAAGCATTGGATTTGATTTCGGGAGGGCATCGGATGAACCAGCGAGCAGAGGAAATTAGAATGATTGCCGATTTGATGGCTCGGTCCAATGATACGGTTGTCGTCACTGGCGCTGGTATCAGCACCGAAGCCGGTATTCCCGATTTCCGCGGTCCCGAGGGCATTTACCGGAAACTCGGGGAAGACAGCGTCATGGAAATTATCAACATCGAAGCGTTTCGGCGTGATCCGGAAGGCTTTTACGCCTTTTTCCGGGAACACTTTATCGGGGAACCGGTTCAGCCTGGATTGGCCCATCAGATCCTTGCCAAAATGGAACAGGATGGCCTGATCCGCGGCGTGGTGACCCAAAACATCGACGGACTGCACCAGGCTGCGGGAAGCCGCAATGTAATTGCCATTCACGGCAGCGCGGACCGATTCATTTGCACAGGGCGGAAATGCCGCCAAACCTATCCCGCCGAGCTGCTCAGGCAGAGCTCCGAACCGGTGCCGCGCTGTCAGGTCTGCGGCAGTGTGTTGAAGCCGGATGTGGTTCTGTTCGGGGAAGCGATCCAAAACTTCTTTGAAGCCCGGGAAATGGTCCTTGCCGCCAGACTGCTGATTGTGATAGGTTCCTCGCTGACCGTGTATCCGCTGGCCGGTTTTGTTGAGGAATTCTCAACCTTGACCCAGGATCTGCTCATTATCAACAAAGGTTACACCAAGCTTGATCACGCGGCCCGGATTAAGCTTGAACCCGAACACACCGGAAAAGCGCTTGAATCGGTTTACCATCGGCTTCAAAAAGCGGGCTCACTCTAAAACCGGATTCAGCGCCCGATAATTCTGGCCTTCTGTTCGATAAAAAACGGTTCAATCAGCTTTGCGCATCAGGCAACGACTGCTATAATTGTAGAGAGATTATTAGACTTATTCATCGATGGGAGCGTTCAAATGGAGGACTTTACCCGTTTTATCTGTTTCCGGCTTCGTTCCACCATGAAACGACTGGATAAATACCTGGCCCAGAGCATCGAGCCGCTTGGCATCAATCTGCCGCAAAGTTTCGTGCTGCTCTGCCTGTTGGAGCAAGACGGCGCCACCTTAACCGAAATCGGCAACCGGGCTGAAATCGAAAACTCGTCATTGACCAGCGTGGTCGACCGGCTTGAAAACGAAGGGTTGGTCGAACGGCGTGCGGATTTGAATAATCGCCGCGTAGTCCGACTGTATTTCACCGACCACGGCCGTGAAATTGCGAATCACCTGTTGGATCTGGGGGATACCTTCAACCGGTATCTTGAGCGGAATCTCGGTGAAGACCGCGATCATTTCGTCGATTGTCTGGATTCCGTCGCGGAAAGCCTGGACCACACGAATAACGGCTGTTCTGTCATGCCCCGTTATTCCCAGGATAAAGCGAAACGCCCGTATACCGTGAAGCGCGCCTAACCGGCGGCCGCTTTAAATTTGCAACAATCCATGATCAGGAGCGTAAATGTCGAAAAGAGTGCTGCTAGCGGCTGTGGTGACCAGTGATGATCCGGAAGGCCACAGTCTGAACGAACTTGCCGCTCTGGCGGCGACCATCGACTGTGATCCGGTCCTGCGCGTCACGCAAAAGAAATCCCGGCCTGACGCCCGAACCGTTCTTGGAAAAGGCAAAATTGCAGAGATCAAACAGCTTATCGACGAACACGATATCGACCTGGTGATCTTCGACACCGAATTAAGCCCGATTCAGCAACGCAATCTGGAAGCCGCGCTCGAAGGTGACGTCAGTGACCGGACGGCGGTTATTCTTGATATTTTTGCCCGCCGTGCGGTCAGCACCGAAGGCAAGCTGCAGGTGGAACTTGCTCAGTTGAAATATCTGCTGCCCCGGTTGGCGGGGTCCGGCAAGGACATGTCCCGGCTGGGCGGCGGGATCGGCACCAGAGGACCCGGCGAACGAAAACTGGAAGTGGACCGGCGTACCATCCGAAGGCGCATCCACGCGCTGGAACAGGAACTCGGCTCGGTCCACAAGCGGCGCGGTCTGAACCGGAAAAAACGCGAAGCCGCAGATATTCCGGTCGTCTCTCTGGTCGGTTATACGAATGCCGGCAAATCAAGCTTAATGAAACGGTTAAGCGGACGTGATACGCTGATCGAGGACCAGTTGTTTGCGACACTTGACACCACTTCGCGCCGGGTCGGGCTTCCGTCCGGCGGTTCCTTTGTATTGAACGACACAGTCGGTTTTATCAACAAACTGCCGCACCAACTGATTGCCGCTTTTCGGGCCACCCTGGAAGAGGTCAGCCAGGCTGAACTGCTGCTTCATGTTGTTGACGTGTCCGACCCGCTGGCCGCAGAACGCATTCGAACGGTTCAACAGGTGCTGGATTCAATTGGCGCCGCAAACCGCAACGAACTGTTGATCTTGAACAAATCGGACAAGGTGAACCCGGCGGATTCCGAAACCGGGCTGCCCGATCTGCATGAAGGCTTGCTGGTATCAGCGGTGACCGGGGATGGCATTGAGGAATTGCTGAACACGATCGAAAAGACCCTCTATGGGGAAAGCATCACGGTCGAATTAACCATTCCGCATTCGCGGGGCGATATTTTGAGTTACCTGTATCAAAATGCACAGATCCTGAAGCGGGACGAACTGGACCCCGGGGTGCAGGTCCTGGTACGGGGGAGGAGCTCGGTTCTGGGGATTGCGGCGGGACAGTTGGAGAGAGGATAAACATCATGCCGAATCAAAACCGAACCTTGGAAACCGCTGAAACCCGGATTCGGCCGATCTTTCAGGAATTGGAAAACGTCCTGTACGTGAATCAGCGAAAAGTGCTGGAGGCGTTTCGGACCCACCGGGTGGCTTCGCACCATTTTGCGCCGACGACCGGTTACGGATATAATGACTCGGGCCGTGAAACCCTCGAACACATTTACGCGGATCTGTTCGGCGGGGAATGTGCGCTGGTCCGGAGTCAGATCATCTCCGGAACGCACGCGTTGTCAGCCTGTCTGCAATCGATGCTGATTGCCGGTGACCTGCTGGTTTCCGCGGCGCATCGGCCTTACGATACACTGTATCGCGTGATTACCGGTCCCAGAGGGCTGGTTGCCAGAGGCATCCGCTATCATGAAGTGCCGCTGGCGGCGAATGGAAGCTGGAATCCTGACGGTCTCAGGGAGGCACTGCTTGCGGCGCCGCGGCTGCTGCTGGTCCAGCGATCAGCCGGCTACCACCCGGAGCGCCAGGCGTTGTCGATTGCAGATATCGAGGACATCGTCCGGCTAAAAAATGAACTGAGTTCAGAAACGATCGTTTTGGTGGACAATTGTTACGGGGAATTCGTTGAGGTTCGGGAACCGTGCCAGGTTGGCGCGGATCTGACCGCAGGGTCCCTGATCAAGAACCCCGGCGGGGGACTCTCCCCGGGTGGGGGATACATCGTAGGCCGCGAAAGCCTGGTTGAACAGGTCGCCGATTATTTGGTCGCCCCCGGTCTTGGTTTTGAGATCGGTCCGAGCCTATACGATCTGAGGATTGTTTACCAGGGGTTGTTCCTGGCGCCGCAGGTCGTCTGTGAAGCCTTAAAAACCGCGCATTTAGTGGCATCGGCCATGGATTTGGCCGGGTATGCGGTACGGCCGGGCTGGGACGCGCGGCGTACCGATATTGTTCAGGCGGTTGTGCTGCCAGGGGTTTCACAGCTGTTGGCCTTTGCCAGAACGGTGCAGGCTTTTTCGCCGGTGGAATCACACGTTAAACCTGAATTTGCCCCGCTGCCCGGTTACGAACACGATGTGGTCATGGCAGCCGGTACCTTTGTTCAGGGATCCAGTATCGAGTTATCCTGTGATGCGCCGGGCCGCAGCCCGTACATCGCATTTGTTCAGGGCGGTCTGACTTACGCGCACGGCCGCCTGGTTGTTGAGGAACTGCTGAAACTGGTTACCAGCGATTCGTTTTAACCGGCTTGATAGGCCGGTCGACGAACTGCAGATCGCATGTTTCCGCAGCACCAAATGAGGGGGGACGGTCAATGAGTACAGTTGCTATTCTGGTTGCGGTGGCTTTCATTCTGATTGGGATTGCAGGCAGCATTTTGCCGGTACTGCCGGGTATTCCGCTCATCTTTCTGACGATCCTGGGATACGGGTGGTATGAAGGATTTCATGAGATTTCGGTTAAATTCATCGCGATAATGGGTATACTCACCGTTTTGTCTGTCATGGTCGATTATGCTGCCGGATATCTTGGCGCAAAGAAGGCCGGTTCCAGCCGTGCGGGCCAGGTTGGTGCGCTGGTTGGGGTCGTTGCAGGCATGCTTCTGGTGCCTATCCTTGGGCCCTTGGGTATCTTAATCGGTCCCTGGCTGGGCGCTTTTGTTGGCGAGTACATGGTTTTACAGGATACCGCACAAGCTGCGCGGGTTGGAACCTGGACCATGGTCGGTGTTATCGCAGGTTCATTTTTTAAAGTTGTACTTGGAATCGGGATGCTGACCGCGTTCCTGGTTTCGGTACTGTGGTAGGCAGCAAGCGCAGAGGAAGAGGCTGCGGAATCTATACAGAGTAGGGTGGATGAAATGACGAAAGAAGACATTTTACGGCTGGCGGAACAGGAAAGAGTCCAGTTTGTCCGGTTGCAGTTCACGGACATCCTCGGCGTGATGAAAAATGTATCCATCACGGTCGATCAACTCGGAAAAGCCCTTGACGGGGACCTGATGTTTGACGGATCTTCCATTGAGGGATTCGTGCGGATCGAAGAATCCGATATGTACCTCAAACCGGACCCCAACTCCTTCGTGATTTTTCCCTGGAAAACCACCGATGAAGGCAAGGTCGGCCGCTTGATCTGCGATGTTTACGACTCGGAAAACAGGCCGTTTTTAGGCGACCCGCGCGGCAACTTACGCCGGATTTTGGCCGAAGCGGAGGCACTTGGTTATGAACTGAATGTCGGTCCGGAAGCGGAGTTTTTCCTGTTCAATCGGGATGCCAACGGCAATCCGACCCTGGAGACGCATGATAATGCCGGATATTTCGACCTGGCACCGGTTGACCTTGGTGAAAACGCGCGTCGCGAAATGGTCTACAATCTCATGCAGATGGGTTTTGAAATCGAAGCATCACACCACGAAGTCGGCCCCGGCCAGCATGAAATTGATTTTAAATATGCTGACGCACTGACCACCGCGGACCGGATTATGACTTTCCGCATGGTGGTTCGGACCATCGCCCAGAGGCACGGCCTGCACGCGACCTTCATGGCGAAACCGGTCTTCGGTATTGCCGGCTCCGGGATGCACCTTAATTTGTCTCTCTTTAAAGACGGGAAAAATGCTTTTTATGATGAAGCCAAAGCCAACGGGCTGAGTGAGTCGGCGAATCATTTTATCGCCGGTGTCCTGACGCACGCCAAGGCGATCGCGGCCATTACCAATCCGACGGTCAACTCCTATAAACGATTGGTGCCGGGTTACGAGGCCCCGGTATACATCGCGTGGTCTTACCGCAACCGCAGTCCGCTCATCCGGATTCCGGCCCGGCGCGGAGTCGGTACCCGGATGGAACTGCGCAGCCCGGACCCGACGGCCAATCCGTATCTGGCCCTTGCCGTCATCCTGAAGGCTGGATTGGACGGCATACAGCGCAAGCTGACACCGCCCGATACGGTTGACCAGAACATCTTTGAAATGGATCTGGAAGCCCGCGCCGAGGCCGGCATTGAAAACCTGCCCGGAACCCTGCGGGAAGCGCTGCGGGAGCTGCGTATCGATCCGCTGATGAAAGAAGCGCTGGGTGAGCATATCTACGACCGCTTCCTGCACGCCAAATCGACCGAGTGGGACAACTACCGCTGTCGGGTCCATCAGTGGGAAGTCGATGAGTACCTGGAAAAGTTTTAAGAGCCCCGCTTCATTCGAAATAAAAAGAGCCTGCCAGTGACGGCAGGCTCTTTTATGATGCTGTCAGGTAAGGGGTTACATCCGCCGGATCAAGCCGCAGACGATGCCCGCAATATTGACATTTCGAGCAATGATCGGCTGCAAGGTCTGGTTTTCAGGGCGAAGTTCGATATAATCCGGGCGCCGGTAGTAGCGCTTTACGGTCGCCTCGTCTTCCAGCATCGCCACGACGATATCCCCGTTATTCGCCGTCACCTGGGAACGGACGATGACCATATCCCCATCCAGAATGCCTGCTTCAATCATGCTGTCACCCTTGACCGAGAGAATAAAATGATCACCGCGGCCCAAAAACTCAGAGGAAACACTGAAATAGCCCTCGGTATTCTCGGTGGCTGTAATCGGGGTGCCGGCGGCCACCCGACCGACGATCGGCATTGTGATGACTGAAGCGGCCGGAATCTCGGGTTCGTTGTGAAGAATCTCAATGGCTCGGGGTTTGGTCGGATCCCGGCGGATAAAACCTTTCTCTTCAAGCTGGGTGAGATGCATGTGAACGGTGGAAGGGGAGTGCAGACCGCAGGCTTCGCCGATCTCCCGAACTGAAGGCGGGTAACCGCGGTCTTTCGTGATATCGATGATGTAATCCAGAATCTGGCTCTGGCGTTTGGTCGGTTCATTCACTTTTTTCATCATGTCCCTCCCGATGATCGATAATATTTCGCATATCAGTTATTCAACAAAGCATTCCAGGCATTTCAATCCAAAGGGAATCATTTTCCAAAACTCCGACCTTAGTATAGCATGGCATAAAAAACGAAACAAGTGTTCGGGGGAATGGTGACATGTCCATTGGATGACGCGCTGTCATTAACATCGTGACGACGACGACCAGAAGCTTTGAGACAGCCCAATGTCGTCACTGGTAGCTTGAAACGCCGAAAATGGGCAGATGTCCGCCCGAATCATGGCGGGTCAAATAAGCGAAAGATTTTGTATTTCTCGCCATTCTAGCAGGAAAAAACGAAAGAAATGTCGAATTTACCTGCCAACCAGTCGTATAAGATCAAGTCGGTTTTCGTATTTTCGCGGCTGATTCGGTTGAAGGAGTATGGATATGGATCTTCGATCGCATTATGTCGTCTTTTTACTGGATCGTTACCGCTTCGCGCTGCCGGTTGAGCATGTTGAGCGCATTCTGCGGGCGGTGCAGGTTTCTCATGTTCCCAAAGCCCCGGACGTGGTTGAAGGCTTTATCAATGTACAAGGCCGGATTATCCCGGTCGTGAACCTTCGCAGACAGTTTTATTTGCCCGAAAAGCCAATCGAAATCCGGGACCAGTTTATTCTTGCACGCAGCGAACGGCGAACTATCGCAATTGTCGTTGACTATGTCAGCAATATCGTAACCCGCCCAGAGAGTATGATCGTTCCAACCGAAGAGCTTCTTTCCGGTCTCCCATATATCCAGGCGGTCGCCAAGACAGAAGAAGGCATGATCCTGATTTTAAGTCTGGAAAATATCCTGTCCGCTGACGACCGGGTGAATCTTGAAGAAATCGTCGAGGCTGTCGCCAGAATGTCGGTCGGCGGCGAGTTCAATGAAACTCTGGCCGCGGATCAGCCCGGCCAAGTGGATTCATAAATTCGGAATCCAACAAAGACTGGAACGTGTGTATGAGAGAGCAGGCTCTGATGAAATTCAGCGGATTCATTCAGGAAAAGATGGGATTGTATTTCCCCGCGCGCCGGATTCCGGATCTGGAGCGGGCACTTCATAGTTTGACCGAAGAGATGGGTTTGCGTGACATCGGCCAGACCGTTGACCATTTTACTTCCGGGATTTTGACGCGAGGCAGCCTTGAACTGCTGGCCAGCAAGCTGAGTGTCGGGGAAACCTATTTCTTCCGTGAAAAAACCGCTTTTGACATCCTGCGAACGGATATGCTTGGGCCGCTTATCGAGGAACGGCGAAAAACCACGAAACATCTACGGCTTTGGAGTGCGGGCTGCGCAACCGGGGAAGAGGCCTATTCGCTTGCGATGGAACTGGTTCTGATCATTCCGGACCTGGCGGATTGGAATATTTTCATTCTGGGAACCGACTTTAATCCGGATTATCTGATGAAAGCCAAAACGGGGGTCTATACCGAGTGGTCCTTTCGGAAGGTCCCGGAGGACGTCAAACGGACTTTCTTTCGAATAACTCCGGAAAACAGGTATGAATTGATTCCATCGATCCGGCAAATGGTGACATTTTCGTATCTGAATCTGGCTGAGGACACGTTTCCTTCGCCACTAACTCAAACATCTTCCATGGATATTGTCTTTTGCCGGAATGTCATGCTTTATTTCGATCAGCGGTTGAAAAATCGGCTGCTGAACCGGTTTTATGAGAGCCTGGTCCCCGGCGGCTGTTTGGTGGTTGGGGCCAGTGAGGGAATTAATCTGGTCCCGCAGGGGATGAAGCTGTTGCGGCCAAACTGCATGGTCGCCTTTCAAAAAGAGCCGCTCCCCCAGCGGGAAGTCATGGTGCCGGTTCAGACGATCCAGGCAGCCGCGGCAACCAAAAACAGTGTTCCGGCACCGCCGATTGAACTTGAGATGGCCGAAAAAACGCCTGCCGGCTTCACTGTGAAAGAACAGTTGGAACATTCTCAGGCGTTATACGACCAACGCGATTACCACGCGGTGATCCGGTTGATGACTGAAATTGTCAAAGATGCAAATCATCAAGGACAGCTTGCTGAAATCACCATTCTTGGCGCAAAAGCCTTCGCCAATATCGGCGAGTTGGCTACAGCGGCCGAATGGTGTGAACGTGCGATCTGGTTCGATCAGGTCAATCCCGAACTGTATGCATTGTATGCGTCGGTTCTCGAAGAGCGGGGTATGCCAAAACAAGCCATCAGCGCCCTGCGGAAAGCCCTGTTTTTAAAACCGGATTCAGTGATCAATCATTTTACCATAGCGACCCTTTATGAGCATGAAGAAAACCGCCTTGAGGCCGATAAGTACTTTCGCGGTGCGGTCGAGCTGCTTCGGAAACTGGACGAAGACAGCGCTCTTCCCGGGGCCGAGGGCATGACCGCCGGCCGAATGATGCAGATCATCCTTGCAAGGTCCGGAGGCGAAAAGTAATCCATGAGAGATTATCCATTCCCGGCTGAATCCATTAAAACCGAAGAGCCTTTTGAAGACGCGGCTAACCTTGGCCTTGAATCGGAATTCGGGCGGCACGAATTAACCAGAGCTGCGATTGAAAGGCGGTTCGCCCCGCTTTCGGAGGAAAAACGGAACACGATCCTTCGAACCCGGGCTTTGGAACTTTCGCGCGAACCCCGACCGGACGAACGGGACGAAGCAAGTCTTCAGGTCGTGGAATTCATGCTGTCCTATGACCGGTATGCAATTCCGTCAGCCCGGGTTAAAGAGGTTCGGCCGCTTCGGGAACTCACACCGGTTCCATGCACGCCGCCGTTTATCGCCGGCATTATCAATGTGCGGGGGCAGATTCTTTCCGTGTTGGACATCCGGACGATTTTTGAGATTCAGCAGCGCGGGTTGACCGATTTAAACAAAGTGATTGTCGTCCGTTTTGGCGATCTTGAAGTGGGCATTCTCGCCGATTCCATCCTGGGTGTACGGCGGCTGCCGCTCGAACAGATTCAGCCAAGCCTGGCGACCCTGACCGGCATGAAGGCGGAATACCTGCGTGGCGTTACCCAGGACCGGGTGGCGATCGTGGATGTGGAAAAACTGATGACCGACCGCCGAATCCTGGTGGATGATCAAATTGAACCATAAGCATGAGAATCCAGCGGAACCGGCTGGAACATTCATAGAAACGGATTGTTTTCCAGCAATCCAGGCATTTAGGAGGAATACATGAAACAAGGCGTTAGTTTTCGCGGCAAAGTCCTGTTTCAAACCGGATTAACCGTCATCGTGCTGATTGTCCTGGTGATCTGGGGCTACTCGATCATGCGTGCGCTCTACCAGCAGAACGTGATGCAGGAACAAATGAACGCGATCGGACAGACGTTTCGGGCCATTGGTCTGAATCATGAAATCCTCCAGACCCATGTTGCGCATGCGGTAATGGAAGGCGATCCATCACTGCTGCAGCGTGCCGCTAATGGGCAGCTTTGTGAATACGGCAAATGGTACTCCAATTCCAAAGAACAGGCCAAATTGGAACAATTGCTGCCGGAGTCCGCCAAAGAGATTTTCTTGAAGAAACAGCAGATGAATGCCGCCCACACCGAACTGCACGAGGTGATCATTCAAATTCGGGCTTTTCTGCTGGCCGGGCAGGTTAAGCAGGCCAAACAGCTTTATACCGAGGTCGCGGTTCCGCGTTCCAACCGGTTTGAACAGCGTTGGATCGAATTCAATCAAGTCTACGACCGCGCCATCGAACTGCAGTCGGAACAAAGCAACAGCCGCACCTCGAGCAGCATTACGCTGCTCCTGATGATTGGTCTGGGCATCATTTTGGTTGGCCTGTCCCTGATGGTCTTCAATATTTTCAATATCCTGCGGCCGCTTGCGCAGGCCTTGCATGTCACAAAGCAATTGGCCGCCGGGGCAATTCCACCGGCCTTTGATACCCATCGAGATGACGAAATCGGTCAACTGCTTGCCGGTCTTTCGGCGCTGGCCGTATCCAATGCCGAAATCGCCGATATGGCGGTTCGCCTATCGAACGGCGATCTGACCGCTGATATCCATCCGCGCTCGGAGAACGATGCCCTCGGGCGGGCTTTATCAAATATGCTGCAAAACATCAAAGACGAAATCACAAGTCTTTCAGAGGCAATTCATGTGTTGAATGCGGCGACGACCGAGATCTCGGCGTCTGCTACACAGTTTGTTTCCAGTGCGGGCGAGACGGCCGCTTCGGTCTCCGAGACCATCGCTATTATGGAAACCGTGAAAGAAGCTTCCCAGATGTCGAGTGTGACGGCCCGGCAGGTCGCCGGCATTGCCACCACGGCGGTGGAAGTGTCTCAAACCGGTCAGCGGTCGGTGGACCTAACCATCGAAGCGATGCGGGAAATCCGCGAACAAATGAAACAGATCGCGCAGAGCATTGTTCGCCTGAGTGAACACAACCGCACCATTGGCGAAATCATTACTGCGGTTGAAGAGGTCGCTGAGCAGTCCAACCTGCTGGCCGTAAACGCTTCAATCGAGGCGGCCAATGCGGGCGAACAGGGGAAAGGCTTCGCGGTGGTGGCGCAGGAAGTCAAGATTCTTGCCGAGCAGTCGAAAGAGGCGACTTCACAGGTTCGCTCCATTTTAAACGATGTTCAGAAAGCCACCTCGCTGGCGGTGATGACCACCGATCAAGGGAGCAAGAGCGTGGAAGCCGGCGTGCGGCAGTCCATCGAAGCCGGGGATTCCATCCGGAAACTGGCCAAGGCCATTTCTGAAGCTGCGGAATCTGTCGATCAAATCGCCTCATCTGCCGAACAGCAGCTTTTCGGGATGGACCAGATCGCCCAGGCGATGACGAATATTGAGCATGCCACAGCTTACAACCTCGACAGTTCGCGCAGCCTGGAGGAAGAGGCCCAGAATATCGAAAACATCGGTCAACGCCTGAAACAGATGGTTGCGCGGCACCAGAAGAATTAACCAGCGGTATACCAGACCCAAAGCGTACCCGAAACCGGGAGGAACGAGTCGGGATGAATTATAAAGAAGATGATTTTCTAAAACGACTCCTGGTCATGTTTAAGATTGAAGCGGAAGAACGTGTCCGTGTGATGTCCTCAGCGCTGGTCGAATTGGAAAACGCGGAGGTTGATCTTCGCGCGGCCATTTTAGAAACCGTTTTCCGGGAAGCCCACAGTCTGAAAGGGGCTGCCCGGGCTGTTAACGCGCGTGAAATTGAAATGATCAGCAAAGCGCTGGAAGGCGTTTTTGCCGCATTAAAAAGAAATGATATCCAGGCCACGGCTGCGACCTTTGATGCCCTGCATCAAGGTGTTGACGCGATTCAGAAACTGCTGTTGTCCGGACTAACGGAAGAAAACCAGCTTGCTTTGCTGATCGCGGCGCTTGGCAGAATCGAAAAAGGGCCCATAGAAAACAAACCGATGCTCCCGGAACCGGTAAACGACACCTTGATAAAGTCATTGGAGCCGATTGAGCGATTGCTCGAACTTCCGGAAACTTCACCGCAAACACCGAATCGCCAGGAAAGGCGATTGCTTGAGTACAGTGGCGTCCAGGGCCGTGCTGTGCCGGAGGCGTCTGATGACTCCATATCTGCGAGTTTGTCACCATTGCGGGATCGCAACCTGGTACCGGAGACGATACGGATTTCCACCGCGAAACTGGATGCCCTGCTTCTCCAGGCTGAGGAAATGCTGTCCGCAAAACTGGCGGCCAATCAGCGAGTGGCCGACTCAAGAGACGTGTTGGGGCATATTGTCGTCCTGCGACGGGAGATTTCGCGGCTTCAATCCGAGATTCAGGGATTCCGCCAGGGCATTGAAAATCAGGGCATACAGCTGCAGGACGATGAAATCTCCAGCGTATCACAGATTACGGAACTGGCTGAGTGGTGCCAGAACATGGTCCGCAGCATTGAATTAGAAGCCCGGAGCATTCAAAAGTCGGAAGAGACTGACCGGCGGGTACTGGGCGGCATGATCGACAACCTGCTGGGGGATATGAAACAGATCCTGATGCTGCCGTTCGTGTCGCTGCTCGAGGTATTTCCCAAGATGGTCCGCGATTTAAGCCGCGACCAATCAAAGGAAGTTGACTTGATCCTGCACGGCACTGAGATCGAAATCGACAAGCGGATTCTGGAACAGCTCAAGGATCCGATGATCCATTTAATCCGTAACTCAATCGACCATGGCATTGAACTGCCTGAACGCAGAGTCCAGGTGGGCAAGTCGCGCCGGGGAACGATTGTTGTTTCCATTACCCAGATTGACGGCAACAAGGTGGAAATCGTGGTTGCGGATGACGGCCGCGGGATCGATATCGAACGCGTCAAGACCGCGGTTCGGAATCAGGGCATTATTCTGCCTAACGAACTGGACCTCTTTAGTGAAAACGAGATTATGCAGATGGTCTTTCAGTCTGATGTCTCCACCAGTCCGATCATTACTGATTTATCAGGGCGCGGGCTGGGCCTTGCGATTGTGAAAGAGAAGGTTTCCCGGTTGGGCGGTCTGATTCAGCTGAGCAGCGATCAATCGCGGGGAACCACATTCCGAATGATTCTTCCGGTAACAATGGCCACTTTCAGAGGGATTTTGATCAAATCCGCCGATCAGTATTTTGTCATCCCGACCTCTGATATCGATCGGGTGGTCCGGATTCGGGAAGACGAAATCGTCCCAGTCGAGGGAAAAGACACGATCACGCTGGATGAGCGGACGGTTCCGCTGGTTCGGCTGGCGCACATTCTCGAATTGCCGGAATCGGCGCGAAAAGTTCGGCCGACCAAATACACGACCGTTGTGGTGCTCGGCGGTGAGGACCGCAAGGTCGGATTTGTGGTCGAAAGGGTGATGAACGAACAGGAAGTCCTGGTGAAGGGTATGGGCCGGCAGTTGATCCGGGTACGCAATGTTGCCGGCGCGACGGTGCTTGGTTCGGGCCGGGTCGTACCGATCCTGAATGCGTCCGATCTGATGAAATCCGCCACCCGATCCGGCTATTCGGCCGGATACTTGGGCTCCGCAGCCTCGATCCCCGAGCAAAACCGCAAGAAAACCATTCTCGTCGCGGAGGACTCCATCACTTCGCGGATGCTGTTAAAGAATATCCTGGAATCGGCCGGCTTTAATGTAAAAACCGCCGTTGACGGGCTGGATGCCTGGAACCTGATGGAGAGCGAAGCCGTTGACCTGGTTACTTCTGACGTGGAAATGCCGCGCATGACCGGTTTTGATTTGACCGGGCGAATTCGAAACGACGAGCGGTTTAAGGATATTCCGGTGGTGCTGGTCACCGGGCTGGCCAAATCCGAGGATCAGGTCCGCGGTATTGAGGTCGGTGCCGATGCCTATATCGTAAAAAGCAGTTTTGACCAAAGCAACCTGCTGGATGTCATTCAGCGCTTGATTTAAAGGCTGCACGCTTATACAGAGAAGGTGGAGGAGACGCACAATGGATCACAGCAATTATTTGAATCATGAGTCCATCGAGATCCTGGTCGTGGAAGACAGCATCACACAGTCTGAACAACTGCGTTACATTCTGGAACGGCAGGGATTTGTCGTTTCCGTTGTCACCAGCGGCGACGAAGCGCTCGAATTCATGGAGGCCAGGGTTCCGACGATTGTCATCACCGACATTATCATGCCCGGAATGGATGGGTACGCGCTTTGCCGCAGAATCCGTGAGGACGAGCGCTTAAAGGACGTGCCGGTGGTGCTGCTGACTTCGCTGTCCGATCCGGAAGACGTGATCCGCGGACTGGAATCGCGCGCCAATCATTTTATGACCAAGCCCTATGAGGAGTCATTTCTGATGTCGCGGCTGCGCTCTATTCTGATCAATGAAAACCTGCGTGCCCATACAGCCAGCGAAAATACTTACGAAGTGTTCTTTGCCGGAAAACGGTATCGGCTGGAATGGACCATGGACAGGAGGCAAATACTTGATTTTCTGCTTTCAACCTATGAAAACGCGGTGCAGAAAAACCTGGAACTGATCAAGACCCGGGATGAGTTTAAATCCCTGAACGAACAGCTGGAAATTGCGGTTCAGGAAAGAACCGCAGCCCTGGTCGGCGAGATTGAGGAACGGAAGCGTGCGGAAAAGGAATTGAAGCTCGCGTTTGAAAACTCCCGCCGAACGCTTGAGGGAACCGTTATGGCCCTGGCAACGCTGGCGGAAAAACGCGATCCGTATACCGCGGGCCACCAGCAGCGCGTCGCCAAGCTCGCCGCGGATATCGCACGGAGGATGGGGCTTTCCGACCGGATCGTCGAAAGCGTCCGGGTTGCCGGCATTCTCCATGATATCGGCAAAATCTATGTTCCGCCGGATATTCTGAACAAACCGGGACGGCTAAGCGATATTGAAATGATTCTGATCCGGACCCACACCCAGGTCGGGGCCGATATTGTGAAGATGATTCCTTTTGAATGGCCGGTGGCGGAAATTATGATTCAACACCATGAAAAACTTGATGGTTCCGGCTATCCCTTCGGCCTTTCAGGCAGTGAAATCCTGCTCGAAGCCCGGATTCTTTCAGTAGCCGACGTGGTGGAAGCGATGGCGTCCCACCGCCCTTATCGCCCAGCGCTCGGGATTGACAAAGCCCTTGAGGAAATATCGATCAATCGGGGTGTATTTTACGATGCGCAGGTGGTAGACGCCTGCTTGGCGCTTTTTAAGGATGAAAATTATCAGTTTGAATAAATGCCACAGGGAAAGGGGCTAGAGAGCAGACGATGAATGTCAACCGAATCGGGGTCAAGCTGTCCGTATTTTTTATTTGTGTCTTCATCTGCGCGCTGGTGTTTGCGGTGTGGTATTCCTATGAGCGCGAAAAAGAAGTTGTGGTTCAGGAGTATCTGGATCTCGCACAAAACCATGTCGTTCAGCAGAATCAGGTCGTCGATCTCTTTCTTACCGGGATCGACGAATCGATGGTCGCCTTTACCAGCGAGCGGTCGGCTCCTCGATTGTCGGCGCGGACGGCCGCGGGAAAGAAATCAATTCAATCCGATCTCAGCAAACTGATCAGCGCGCACCAGGATGTGCGCCGGGCATCGATCGGAACGATTGCCGGAACCATCGTGGAAGGCACCGTTCACCAGGAACCGTACAACTATGAATTTAGAAAAGATCTCTGGTTTACCGAGGCGATGCGAACCCCGAATCGGACCGTCTGGGGTGACCCATATAAGGATTTTAATACTGGCGAAATCATCATAACGGCATCGCGCGCCATTATGGGCAAAGATGAACCGGTCGCGGTTCTTCGGTTGGACATTTCAATGACCAGACTGCCGCAGCTTTTGACGCCGACCATGGGCGCTGTAAAAGCGGAAACCAGCGCTCAATCGTTCGTGGTTGACAGCACAGGATTTATCCTGGCCCATCCGGACAATACCAAGTTGGGTTTGAATATTGACCAAATGAATCTGACCGTGGGACCGACGGCTGGGTTTATTGGCACATCCAGACAGAAAGCTTCAGATATCATTGAAGTTCAACGCAGCGGTAAGCCCGGGTATCTCATTTACGTGACCAATGAAAAGGTGAATTGGCGGGTTTGCTCCGTCATTACCGAGGCGGAAATCGTAAACTGGATGGACGGGTTCGATGAGGTGATCGGTTTTGTCATCGTTCTAGCCACGATCATGATGGTCCTGATGGTAGCGGTCATGCGAGCCATTGTCAACAAACCGGTCCGCGACATGGTCGCCATGATGCGGCGGGTTGAAACCGGCGATCTGACGACGCGCTTCAGGGTATACAGTTCGGACGAACTCGGGGTTATGAGTATCAGCCTGAATTCGTTGATCAGCAGTTTTGCCCAATTGACCGAGAAGATCATTGATTCAGTCGCAATTCTGGTTGAACTTTCGGAAAACCTTGCGGCGGTCGCTGAACAGACCTCGGGATCGACCCAGGAAGTTTCCGATTTCATGAAAACCATTGCGCGCGGCGCCGCCGAGCAGGCTTCTGAAGCAGCCCACGGCGTGAATCTGGTCAATCTGCTGTCTGACCGGATTGGCGAAGCGGTGCAAAGTTCCCAGTTGATGCGGAATCTGTCCACCGCTGTGGACCGGCTCAGCGCTGAAGGCCTCGAAGCCGTGCGCATGCTGAAAGCAAAATCGCGCCAGAATGTTTTCAATGTTGCCAAGGTCGGCGAAAAAATCTACGGACTTGATGATAAATCGACCACCATCGGTCAGATTGTCGAAACGATTGCAGACATCGCAGAACAAACCAACGTACTGGCGTTGAATGCCAGCATAGAAGCCGCCAAAGCCGGCGAATCAGGCCGCGGCTTTTCTGTGGTCGCGGAGGAAATCCGCAACCTGGCCGAACAGACCTCGCAGGCGGCGGATGAAGTGAACTCGCTCATTAGCAGCATTCAGTCTGAAGCCCATAAAGCGGTATCGGCGGTCGAGATCACGAAAGGCATCGTCGGCGAACAGGACAAGGCGATTGAAAGCGCGGAAATGACGTTCAACAATATCGCGAGCGCGCTGAGAAACATCGTGGCTCAGATTCAATCTGCTTCCGCAGCCTTGATCGAAATGAACAAGAGCAAGAACGAAATCGTACTGGCCATCAATAACATTTCCGCGGTCTCCGAAAAAACCGCAACTTCTTCGGCGGCCGCCAGTTTTTCGACCAACAATATTGCTGATGCAGTGGCTGAGATCGCTAACAGCACCACGAATTTGAACCAGATTGCGGTAGAACTCAGGGTTGGTGTTGCAGAGATAAAGATAAAGTAGTCTATGGCAGAGAGTGAACAAGCGCAAAGGAGGATCAGCATCTGATGAAAAAGCAATCGAATCACAAGTCCGCCTTTGGTTGGCAGTACGCAGCCTTCCTTGTCGTGTCAGGATCTTTGATGAGTTCCCTTGCCGGTGCAACCTTTTGTCTGGTGGCAGGCGTTGACCGGGCTTTCATTCTTCGGGTTATTCTGGTTACCATGGCCGGTGGTGCCCTGGTTACCGCACTGGCCGTGACCCGAAACATGAAACGGTTCCACCAGCCCATCGCGGTAATGCTTGAGTACGTTGAAGCTATTTCCCAGGGGGATTTGAACCAGACCCTGACCCGGTATAAATTTGGGCTGATTGATGCCATGAAGGACAGCTTCGAGCAGATGGGCCGCGCCGTGCGGCAGATGATTCTCCGGGTGATCAAAACCACCGATGCCATCGAAGCGATCAAGGAGTCAGCGGCCACGCTGGGTACAGAAGCGGAAATCAATGCCCGCCGTTTTCAGGAAATGGCCGAAATGATCGACCAGATCCATGCCCTGAGCAACCGACAGTCAGCCGCAAGTACGGACATTCTGAACCAGGTGGAAGCGATTTCGGATGCGACCCTGGAAATTGATACATTAACAACGGCAGTCCTGGAATCGATTGATACTGCCCAAAACGGGCCGGTTCAGGCCGGTGTGGCCGAGGTCGAGAAGCAGCAGGTGACCATGGTTTCGAGCCGGGCAGCCATCGACCAAATGAAATCCCGGGTGGATGAGTTAAGCCACCGGGCAGAGCAGATCGGTCAATCCATGGAAGTCATCAGTGAAATTGCCGGACAGACCAACCTTCTAGCCTTGAACGCATCGATTGAAGCCGCTCGAACCGGAGAGCAGGGCAGGGGATTCCAGGTTGTTTCCCAGGAAGTCAGAAAGCTGGCGGAACAGGCAGCTCAGGCGGCCCAGGAAATCGGCCAGCTGATTACCGAAATCCGCTGGAGTGTCGATCAGGTGAAAACCGAAACCGAAATTGCCCGCCAGGCGGCCTACAGCCAGGAAGAAGCGGCCCGCAGCAACCAGACTGTGGTGACCGATGTCGCCAAATCATTGATCGTGATCCGGGAAAAAATGAGCCTGGTGACTGAAACGGTTCATGATATGGAACAGTTGATGCAGCCGATTCATTCTTCAGTGCTTGAAATCGCCGGGACGACCGGCCGGATGACGGGTGACAGCGAGCAGATTCTGGTTAACGTATCCGGGCAGTCCGGATCGATGGGACGTCTCGATTCGATCGCGCGGCAATTCGGATCCCTGGTGGACAGCCTTCGGCAGATCAGCCAGCGGTTTACCGTGAATGCCAACGACGCTGAATTAAACGCGCCATTTAGAGCGACCGAGGACGATTCGATCATGGGATCGATTACCCGCAGTTATATGACCCAGACCATCCGAATGGTGATAATTATTGCGGCAGTCACTTTCGGGCCGGCCGCAGCCTGGGCCGGCGAAAAACTAATCCTACCTGGCGGCGGGGTAAACTGGAGCGGCCTTGGTCTCGGGTCTCTCTGTATGGCGACCGGCGCGGGGCTGATCGGCCTGATACTGGTCAGCAATAATATACGGATCATTTTCCGACCGGCTGCCTTGCTGATGCGGTATAACCACCGGGTTGCCGCAGGCGATCTCACCGCAGCCGTTCCCGGGGATGCCAACCTTGGCCGGCTAAAAGGATTGGATACCGTGTTTAACAGCATGCTGAGCGGTTTGCTTGACGTGGCAGCCAAGATGGGGGAAATCGGAGCGGAAATCACTTCGGCGTCCGGAGAAGCAGCGGATCTTACTGGAATTATTGCCGGTAATTCAATGCTGATCGGTGAAAAGGCACAGGTCATTTCCTCCGATGCGTCCAAGCAAAACGATGATGTTAAACAGGTGCTTTCCCGGATTCACGAAATGTCCGGCTTGGTCGACAACATCACCGCGAATGTGGTGGATGTGAACGGGCAAACCGGGGTCATGCGCAAAACGGTGGGGGAAGCCCTGGATACGGCAGCTTTTCAGCGCGAAAAGGCAAAAGAAAACATTCGCGCGATTGCCAGAGTCACGGAAGCCATTGCAGGCCTGGAAGAAAAATCACAGGCGATCGGACAGATCGTGAAAGTGATTGATGACATTGCCAGCCAGACCAATCTATTGGCCTTAAATGCCGCGATCGAGGCAGCCCGGGCCGGTGAGGAAGGACGCGGCTTTGCGGTGGTTGCGGAGGAAGTCCGCCGCCTGGCAGAGGGCACTTCGGAGACGGCTTTAAAGATCTTTGAACTGATTGGCGAAATACAGAATGGAACCCGTCAGGTCGTTGATGAAATGGACAGCGTAAAAACCGGTCTTGAGGAACAGGGCCAGTCGGTCATCAACAGTGAACAGATTTTAAAGGAAATCAGCGACCATGTGCTTCCGGTCAGTCAGGGAACCGAACGCATTGCTGATTACACAGCCCGGATAACCTCTAACCGGGAGAAGATTGTTGCCCAGGGGCAGCAGGTTTCCCAGTCGGCTCGTGATACCGCCGAAATTACGGGAAAGGTCATGGCCATCAGCGGCGAACAGGAACTCGTTATCAATGACATGAAAGAAACCATAAAAGATTTTGGTGCGAAAGCAGAAGATCTAAAGAAGGAAATATCAACCTTTCAGGTGAAATAACGATAATAATGTAGAATATTTATTTGACGAAATCGATGGGGTGACGTGTGGGATGAAATGAAAGGGGGACAACCCGGTTATTAGGATGCTGAGGGATTACGACATATAGAAAAAACGCTGTATTGAATAAGGATATTGGAGATGGGGGGCGGTTCGCTGACATGGACAGGACAGAACAAAAAATACGTCTCTTAGCCAAAAAATACGCGATGACGACCTATGTTCGCATTGCACTCTGCACCGGAATTTTTGGCGTTATCTATCTTGCAGCGCTTGCGCTATTAGGAGAACCCATTTATCAAGACCCCGTTCGTGTGATCTCCGTCGTTGGCGCGGCGATTATAGGTGGTCTGATCGTGGGATTCGTCGCGGTAACAACCAATAAAAAACGGTTTATCCGCCCGATCGGTGTAATGATCAATTTTGTTGAAGCCATCGCCGAGGGCGATCTGACCGTTAGTCTGGAACACACTAACTTTGGGCCCCTTGATCCTATGAAACGGGCGTTCACCTTCATGGCCCATGGTTTGGTAAATCTGGTATCCATCGTTGTGCATAATGTGAACGTATTTGACCAATCAGCCCGCTCAATGACGAGTGAGGCCGAACAGACCGCGATCAGTGCCCATCAAATTGCCCAGGCGATCACTCAGATTGCCAATGGCAATATGGAACAGGCGATTGCGGTATCGGAAATTGTTAACCAAACGCATAATGCTTCCAGAATCCTGGAGCGGATTGCCGGGGTGATGGAATCCGCCAAGCAGACCCTGGAGCAGGTCGATTCTATGTCGAAAGACGGCGCTGCTTCCGTGGAGGAACAGCGCCAGCGGATGGAGGCCAACCGGGCAGCCATCGACAAGATGACCGAAGCGATTGGCGATCTTGGCATCAAATCAAACGAGATCGGCAAGATCATGCAGGTTATCAGTGATATTGCCGGACAGACCAATCTCCTGGCTCTCAACGCATCCATTGAGGCCGCCCGTACCGGGGAACAAGGCCGGGGCTTCCAGGTGGTTGCGCAGGAGGTGCGCAAACTTGCCGAAGAGTCCGCGCGGGCCACTGGCGAAATCGGCGGGCTGATCAGCGAGATTCAGCGGAATATCGAACAGGTGGTTCAGGAGACCAAAACGGCCCGGGCTGCAGTTCGGGACCAGGAAAACGCGGTCGAAGACAACCGAAAAGCCATTTACCAGGTTGCGGAAAACATCAGCCTGATCAACGACGAAATCGGCAGGGTCGCCGATGCGGTAACCGGCATTGTCGATACCATCAAGAACCTGAATGTTCAGGTGGAAAGCGCCAGCGCGGTGACCGAAGAAACCTCGGCCGGCGCTGAAGAAGTCTCCTCCCTGGCACAGGAGCAGGCCCGCTTGATGGATGATCTCAGGGAAAAGGCACAGGATCTGAGCCATCTCGTTGTCGCGATGAAAGAACAAAGCGACAAGTTTACCATTGATGCTTCGGCGGTAAGAGGCGAACACGCCGAGGAACGATTCGATCCAGGACTGCTTAAGATCATTGCCCGGGCGTATATGGTAAAGACGGTTCGCTTGAGCGCAGTCATGGGGTGTATTGTGGTAGGACCGGTTCTGGCCATTGCAGCTGCAGGACGGGTACATGGGATCGTTGATCCGCTGTTCATTATCAGCGGTCTGATTCTTTCCTTTGTCACAGGCTTTACCACGGGCCTGATTTCCACCAAAGCCAATATTAAGCTCTTCATTTTGCCGACCGGCATTCTGGTTGTCAATGCGCTGAAGGTGGCCAACGGCGATTTCAGCAATTCCATTGCGGATAACGTAAAAATGGGGAATCTTG
Source organism: Solirubrobacterales bacterium (assembly GCA_050258755.1). GTDB lineage: Bacteria > Bacillota > Syntrophomonadia > Syntrophomonadales > DTU052 > JBLMZI01. Next base: position 135,966 of record JBLMZI010000004.1, read on the forward strand.
AAATCGTAAAGCTTGCTTTCAACGACATGCTGGTCCACCTCCGCAAATTGGCGGTCGGCCTGCGGGAAAGCAGTGCATTGATTGAAATGACAACCGATACCGCGCTGGATATTTCGCAGACGACCTCGGAAACCGCCGAACAGGTCGGCATGACCATCAATGAAATCGCGCACGGCGCCACCGACCAGGCCACCAGCCTGCAGGAAACCCTGCTGTTGGTCCGCCAGATGTCCGAAGCGGTATCGGAAATTGAGTCCAACACGGTGCGGGTCGCTGAGCATACGATCTATACCGGCAACATGGTGGATGACGGTTTGAAGACGGCCGGATACCAGCGCAAGAAGGTCGAAGAAAACATGGCGGCCGTTTCCCGGATGGTAACCATGGTCGGCGAACTGGAACAGAAATCGAGCGCCATCGGACAGATTATGCGGGTCATCACCGATATCGCCAGCCAGACCAACCTGTTAGCGTTGAACGCTGCGGTTGAAGCCGCGAGGGCCGGGGAGCAGGGACGCGGGTTTGCTGTGGTTGCGGACGAAGTGCGCAAGCTGGCGGAAGAAACCGCGGAAGCGGCCGAGAAGATTTATGGTTTAATCGAAGACATTCAAACCGGAACCCACCTTGTGGTCGCTGAAATGAGTTCGGCCAACGAAGCGCTTCAGTTCCAGACCGAAGCGGTCTATAACAGCGAAAAAATTCTGGAGCAGGTCAGCCAGCACGTTGTCCCGATCAATAAGGATGCCCAGGAGGTTGCCGGCCTTTCGAAGAACATCGCGCAGGCAATGGGGAATATCGTTCGGGAAATCGAAACGATCGCCTCCGGAAGCCAACAGACCGCGGCCGCGTCAGAGGAAGTCCTGGCCTCAAGCGAGGAGCAGGGGCGGTCGGCCGAAAGCGTGAAAGAACAGCTCTCCAAGCTGGCCGCGCAGGGAAAAGATCTGCAGGAAAAGGCCAACCAGTTTATCGCCTGATTCACACCGGTCAAAGCATGAAAAAAAGCGGGAGGCTCTTGGAAGAGACCTCCCGCTTTCCGTATGGGATAACTAGTTGCCCAGCGCCTGATTGAGCAGTTCAACCGGGTGTTTGACCTCAATGCTCATCTCGCGGCGGCTGACCCCATGTTTCAACTGCATTGTGCAGCTCGGGCAGCAGGTAGCGATGACCGAAGCATTCGTCTTTTCCACATTGTCCATCTTTTTGTCGAGAATCTTCATGGACAGATCATAATGGGTCAGGGCAAAGGTTCCGGAACCGCCGCAGCAGCGGTCGGATTCCGCCATTTCAACCAGTTTGACGCCTGGAATCATTTGCAGCAGTTCACGCGGCTGGGTCCGAATGTTCTGCGCTTTGGCCAGGTGACACGGGTCGTGATAGGTCACGGTGATTTCCGGCCGTCCCTTCAACTCCGTGGAAGCCGCCAGCAGTTCCAGCAGCAGGACATTGAGATCCTTCAGCTTGCTGGTGAATTTGTGAATCGCTTCCGCATGGGAATCGCCCAGCAGCAGTTTGAACCGGTGTTCAGAGAGCGCCGACGAGCACGAAGCACAGTCGGTCACAATGCAGTCGACGTCCAGCGCGTTGAAGACCTGCAGGTTGTGCGCCGCCAGTTCGCGGGCGGTTTCCATTTTTCCGTTCGCGATGTGCGGCAGCCCACAGCATTTCATATCAGGCGGCACGATCACTTCACAGCCCAGCGAGGTTAAGGCCTGAACCGTTGCAATACCTACAGAAGGGCTGAACAGGTCAGTACCGCAGCCCAGGAAATAAGCGACTTTCATTTTCCGCTGGCCTTTGGCCGGATTGACGGCGGAGATCACGCCGCGGGCCGGTTTGGCAGGCAATTCGCCCATAATTCGTTCCGCCTTTGGCAGGTCGCCCGGCAGCAGTTTGGTGAGGCCCAAACCTCGGCCCAGCTTGCGCATACCGGTTTTGTCCGCCGCCCAAATGAAGAAGCGGCCGGTCCGCATCAGCGCAGGGCGGGTCCAGAAGCCATCAAATACAGCGTTCTTGGCCAGAGATGGATTGTTTTCCGTAATGTACGAACGGCACGCCTCGTTCAGTTCGTGAATATCAATGCCGGATGGGCAGTTGATCGTACACGTTTCGCACAGCAGGCAGTTGCCGAGCTTTTCATAGACTTTCATCGACGGAGCGACTTCTCCGTCGCGAAGCATCTGGGTCATGAAGACATGGCCGCGCGGAGCGGCGGTTTCATTCCGGATTTCTGCAAAGACCGGGCACACCGAGCGGCAGAGGCCGCACCGGACGCATTTCCGCACCTGGTCCCGCACCGGGGGGATTTCTTTCAGGTTCACAGAAACACCTCCTTAGAACAACTTGCCCGGGTTCATAATCCCATTGGGGTCGAGCGCTTTCTTAACAGCTTCCATTACATCCACGGCGGCGCCGTGTTCCATCCGGGCATACGGGCGACGGACCGCTCCGACACCGTGTTCACCGGTGGTCGTGCCCTGCAGTTCAACCGCCAGCAGGTGAATCTCGTGGACCAGCGCCAGCACCTTTTCGACTTCGGCTTTGTTTTCCGGGTCAATCACTGGCGCGGTATGGACATTGCCATCGCCGATATGACCATAGTTCACGACCGGGATTCCGTGCTTGGCGCCAAGCGCGCGAATCTTGCGGAGGGTTTCCGCGACCCGGGAAAGGGGAACCGCAATATCTTCGCCCGCGAAAATCCGGCTGCCATCTTCACGAACCCTTGCGGCGGCGGTAGCTGTAACGCTGCGGCCTTCCCACAGGGCTGCCATGCGGGCCGGTTCTGTGGCCCATTCGGTCTTGCTGGCCCGTTTGCCCGCAATTTCCGCGATTGTGGTGCCTTCGTATTCCACACTGGCCGGGTTGCCATCGACTTCAAACAGCAGAATCGCTTCGGCACTGGGCAGATTGATATGCGGTTTGAATTGGTTAACCGCGTTAATCGCCGATGAATCGAGAATTTCAATGCCCGAGGGCAGAATGCCGGATTGATAAACATCCAGAACGGTTGCAGGCGCGTCGTCAAGATTTTGGAACACAGCCATTACGATGCCGCGCGCCTTTGGTTTCGGCCAGCAGCGCAGGCGAACCCGGGTGATGACCCCTAAAACGCCTTCGGAGCCAACGAACATTTTGGTCAGATTCAGACCGGAAACATTTTTTATCGCTTTGGACTGCATACCGCCGGTGGTAATGACCCGGCCGTCGGCAAGAACGACTTCCAGCCCGAGAATGTATTGTTCCGTACACCCGTATTTCACAGCCCGAAGACCGCTGGCATTGTTCGCAACCATGCCGCCAATGGTGCACATCTTGCTGCTGCCGGGGTCCGGCGGGAAAGTCAGATTATACTGGGAAAGATGCTCGTTCAGCTTGGCGTGCACCACGCCGGGCCGGACGATGCATTGCATGTTGGCCATATCCACTTCCACAATCTCGTCCCAGGAAGACAAATCGAGCACAATCCCCGCCGACAGGGGAGCGCTGCCCCCGGTTTCACCGGTGCCGGCACCGCGGGGCGTGACCGGGATTTTGTTTTCATTGGCAAACCGCATGACCGCCTGCACATCTTCAGTCGACTTCGGAAGCACGACGGCATCCGGGATGGCTCGTTCCATTCGGGTCAGAAACGAACTATCGTACGAATAGTACATCAGATCGAGATCGTCAATGAGAACTTTGTCGCTTCCAAGCAGTTTGACCAGGTTTTCGCGAATCTTGGCTTTTTCCATACTTCCTCCCTCATCCCAAACGCGGTATACGCGGATTATTACGGCTGTGCGATTGTGCACAAACCTGTGATGCAAATGACCCACAGAAAGTATATCATTTTCTTCTCAGAGAGCGGTAGCGTTTCCGCCCAGCGGGACTTTTTCTGAAAAGCCAGTTATAATGGTGTTTATGCAGGATGCATTGCAAAAAATACTTTGAAATTTAAAGAGAATTTAATAATGGATTTAGCGGTCGATTGGTATTCGAAACCAACCGTTTGCTATAATAATTGAGAAAAGAGGGATGAACATGGATTTTACATGGAAATATGGCAAAGAGAAAGTTTCTTTCTCCGTGCCTGACGCTGCGGTTGACGCGGTTTTAAAACGAAATGAATCCGCATCGCCGGCGAGCGAAACTGAAATTATTTCCCGGGCGTTTCAGAACCCGATTGGATCACCCCGGCTGGTCGAAATCGCGCGAAATACAAAACCAAAACGGGTGGTCATCGTGATCAACGATATCACCCGGCCCACGCCATACAATCTGCTGCTGCCAGCCATCCTCGGCGAACTGCATGAAGCCGGGGTTACTCCTGAACAAATCACGCTGCTGATCGCAACCGGCATTCACCGGCCGCAGACCAAAGAGGAAAACCAGCAGCTTTACGGCTCGGACATTGAAGAAAAGTACACGATTCTGAATCACGATCCCGATGGGGACTGCGTGACCATCGGCACCCTTCCAGGCGGCGGTGAGCTCGCGGTCAACCGGCTGGCGGTGGAAGCCGATCTCCTCATCACCACGGGATTGGTCGGCCTTCATTACTTTGCCGGCTATTCTGGCGGGCGCAAGTCGATTGTTCCTGGTATCGCTTCACGCGGCACGATTACCGCCAGCCATGCCATGATGTCAGATCCGAGAGCCTGCCAGGGCAATATCACCGACAATCCGGTCCACGAGACCATTCTTGCAGCCGCCAGGACCACTGGCGTCGACTTTATTGCGAACATTGTCACCGACGAAAAGAAACAGATCGTCGCAGCGGCGGCGGGCGCCCTGGAAGAGGCGTGGCTGGCGGCCGTGAATATCTGCCGGGAACTCAGCGTGGTCCCGCTCAAACAGCCTGCGGATCTGGTGATTGCCGGATGCGGCGGCTTCCCGAAAGACATCAACCTGTATCAGGCCCAAAAGGCCCTGGACGCTGCCGCGCCGGCCTGCCGTGAAGGCGGGATTATTCTTCTGGCGGCGGCCTGTCCGGAAGGCCTGGGCGAGGATACCTTTGAAGACTGGGTGATGGCGGCTAAAACGACACAGGACATTCGGGATCGTTTCGACACGGCGTTCGAACTCGGCGGTCATAAAGCCTATGCCATTGTCAAAGTGGTCGAAGCCAAGCGGGTCTGGCTTTACAGCCAGATGAACGAAAAACTGGTTCGGCATTGCTTTATGACGCCTGTAAACGACCTGCAGGCCGCCATTGACCAGGCGCTGAAAGAGCTCGGTCCGGCCGCCCGCGCGGTCATCATGCCGGAAGCGGCGGCGATTGCGGTTCAACTTCAGAAATAAATCCTGGTTAACCGCGTACAATCAAGAAAGATTCGAGAACAGGGGATAAACTTTTCATGAGCCTTGAGGCAATGCTCCCATCCGGAAGGGTGAAGCGCTTGGAACCAATGGCCCGTCATACCAGCTTTCGGATCGGCGGTCCGGCGGACTATTTTGTAACCCCGACCACACCCGAAGAAATACAGATCGTCCTGCAGTGGGCCCGGCAGCGGTCGCTGCCCTGGCTGGTCATCGGCGGCGGCAGCAATCTGTTGGTCCGTGACGGCGGCATCCGGGGCGTGGTCATACACCTGGGCAGTCAGATGAAATCGGTTCGCCTGGAGGACAGCAGCCGGCTGCGCGCCCAGGCTGGAATCCGGCTGTCAGAATTGGCGAAAACCGCATTGCAGCATAACCTCACCGGGCTTGAATTCGCCGAGGGCATTCCCGGGACGCTCGGCGGCGGGGTCTTTATGAACGCCGGGGCATATGGCGGTGAAATCGGACCGCTTCTCGTCAATCTGGTGATCCTGACCCCTGACGGCGAAGTTGTTGAACAGCCAGCCAGCGGATTTCAGTTTGGCTACCGGTCCAGCTCGTTTCAGGATAACGGCTGTCTGGTGCTCGAAGCGACACTCCAACTGGAGCCTGGTGATCCAGCGCAAATCCGGGAACGGATGCGCGGTTACGGGCAAAGCCGCAAAGAAAAGCAGCCGCTCGAATACCCATCGGCGGGCAGTACTTTTCGGAGACCGCAGGGCCGGTTTGTCGGACCAATGATTGAAGAACTGGGGCTCAAGGGGCTGCGTGTCGGCGATGCGGAGGTATCTGTCAAACATGCCGGCTTTATCGTCAACCGCGGCCATGCGACCGCCTGTGACGTATTAGAACTGATCAAAACGGTGCAGGATCGGGTGAGAGCGGCTTATGGTGTGGAACTGCATCCGGAGTACCGTATTGTCGGGGAAAACCAAGTCAACGAAGCATAAAGGAGTCCAAGCCGTTTATGAACTTTCTGGAATGGATCTATCAGTTTGCCACCCAAACCATCGAACAGCTCGGGTACTGGGGCTTAGTCATCGGAATGGCCTTAGAAAGCGCCTGCATGCCTGTCCCGTCGGAAATCGTGCTCCCATTTGGCGGTTATATGGTTTCCCAGGGCGTTCTATCTTTCTGGCCCGCGGTTGCCGCCGGCGTTGGCGGCGGTCTGCTTGGATCTACCGCTGCGTACGGGGTCGGACGTTATGGCGGCCGGCCATTCATTTTGAAATATGGCCGCTACTTTTTTGTATCGCCCAAAGATCTGCACCGAGCGGACAAGCTGTTTGAACGGTTTGGCACCCGGATCGTTTTCTGGGCCCGGTTAATGCCGGTGGTTAGAACATTTATCTCACTGCCTGCCGGGATCGCCGACATGTCTTTCCGCCGGTTCGTCGGCTACACCATCGCCGGCTCCTTGCCGTGGACCATATTGTTTGTCTACCTTGGTGTGGTTCTGGGCAAGAACTGGGCTGCTGTCCGGCAGAATTTCGAACGATTTGATGCCATTCTAGCGGCGATCCTGATTCTGGGTGTGGTGTATTGGGTCGTGACCAAATGGATCAAACGCCGGCAGGGCAAAGAAGACGAATGATTTTGCTCGCAACGCTCAACTCACAGTATGTCCATTCGAACCTGGCTGTGCGCTATCTTGCCGGCATACCCCAAACAATGGGACTGCCCGTTCGCCTTTTCGAATTTACCGTAAACGATGATCGGTTCCAGGCCTTGCGGGCCATCGCGGACCTTGAACCCGCACTGGTCGGTCTTTCCTGCTACATATGGAATATAGAACCGACCCTGAAACTGGCGCGCGATTTGAAACAAATCCGCCCGGACTGCAAAATCCTTCTCGGCGGGCCGGAAGTGTCCTTCGATGCGGATAGGATTCTGGCCGAAGCCCCGTGGATCGATTTCATTATCCGTGGGGAAGGTGAGGAAACCTTCCGGGAATTTCTAAAACTCGGTCCACTTGAATCGCCTGAAACAATCCCGGGTCTCAGCTGGCGGGATGGTGACCGGATTTACTCAAACCCGGAACGGCAGCCCATTCAGGATTTCGCATTGGTACCGTCGCCATATTCGGATAATATGGCCCTGGACGGCCGGATTCTCTACTATGAAACATCCCGTGGCTGTCCGTTTCGCTGTGCTTACTGCATGTCATCGCTGGAACGCACGGTCCGCAATTTCCCACTCGAACGCGTTTTTGCCGAATTGACCCAATTGGCCGCACGCGGGCCAGGTCAAATCAAATTCGTGGATCGGACCTTCAATAGCCAGCCCGAACGCGCTGCCGCAATCCTGCGCTTTCTGCTCACACTGCCGGGAAACACAAATTATCACTTTGAAATCAACGGCGATCTGCTCACCGATGAACTGATCGACCTTTTGAACGCCGCGCCCGCTGGCAAGTTTCAGATCGAGGTTGGGGTCCAATCCACCAATCCCGAGACGCTTCAGGCTGTCGGGCGGCACCAGAACCTGGAACGCCTAGCCGAAAACGTTCAACGGCTTCAGGCGAACGGGACCGTTCACATGCACCTCGACCTGATCGCCGGGCTTCCTTACGATGATTTAACGCGCTTTGGCGCAGCCTTTAACCGGGTCTACCAGCTCAAACCGGACCATTTTCAACTTGGGTTTTTAAAGCTGCTCAAAGGATCGCCGCTGAGCAGTCAAGTGATTACTGATCCGGCATACGCGAATTATCGGTGCCGGATGGATCCGCCCTATGAATTTCTGACCAGTCCGTGGCTTTCTTTCAAAGAGGTATCCGGTTTGAAAACCGTGGAGCGCCTGCTCAACCGGTATTATAATTCCGGGGCATTTCCGTTCAGCCTGTCATTCATCATTCATACCGGTTTTGACGGCGATCCCTTTGCGTTCTATACCGCCTTCGCCGAAATGGCCGAAGCGGAAGGGTGGGCAATTCGATCAACCGCCCGAATCAGGCATTATTACGATCTGAATCAGTTTGTTCGCCAATACGGTCTCTCAAACCAGGCCGAAATCCTTGACCTGATTAATTTCGATTTTGTGCTGACCAACTTCTGGTTAGACCTGCCGTCCGACCTGCGGCCCGGTGCCGCACCGGAACAAGCGCTTCGTAAATACTGGCTGAACCAGGCCAGGGAGCTGCCGTTCACTGGCAAGCCGGTCCTGACCGCGTCAGGCGGAGGAAAAGACGGCCTGCGGGTCGAATGTTTCGAAAAGGATGTCCTTGGACTGACCGGGCTTTCGGACGTTGTGCGCAAAGGGCCGGCAGTTATAGCCTTTCAGCGCCAATCGGGCCGTATTCTTGCGCAGTACCTGGACGGGGAGGGGACGGAATGAACCGAAATACCGTCATTGTAATCGGTCACCGGAATCCGGATCTGGATTCCGTAGCCTCAGCCATTGCTTATGCCAGGCTCAAAAACGATACCGGCGAATATGCCGCATCGCCTGGCGTCGCAGGGGATCTGAACCGGGAAACCGCGTTTGTGCTTGAACGGCTCGGGATCGAATCGCCTCGAATCATTCAGGACTTGAAAGCCCGGGTGGAAGATCTGCTGGACGAAGAACCGTGGCCGGCATTGCGTCCGGAAGCGACCTGCTTTGATGCCGCTGATCTGGTCCGCAGCCGGGGTGTCAAAACAATTCCGATCTGCGACGCGAAAGGCCGGCTGTTAGGCATTTTGACCGCCGGGGACCTGGCCTTAACCTTTATGAACCACCTGACCCCGGATTTGCCGGACGCTCAAGCGGCTGGAGCGGTTCGCGCCGTGTGGCAAATGCCGGTGAGCAGTATGATGAAAAAGGATCAACTGCTGACTTTTGACCAATATGACCCGGTGGACGAGGCTAGGCAGACAATGCTCAAATCCCGGTTCCGCAATTATCCGGTTGTCGATGAGAACAACCGTTTTCTCGGCATGATCTCCCGGTATCACCTGCTCAATCTGAGCCGGAAAAAGGTCATTCTGGTGGATCATAACGAAAAGAAGCAGTCTCTGGAAGGGATCGAAGAAGCCGAGATCATCGAGATTATTGACCATCACCGGCTCGGCGACCTTCAGAGCATCAATCCGATTCTGTTCCGCAACGAACCGATCGGCGCAACCTCAACCCTGGTTTCAGAACTGTACCGCTCTGCGGGATCGCCGCCGGAAAGACCGGTGGCCGGCCTGCTGCTGGCTGGAATCCTCTCGGATACGATGATCTTTCGATCGCCGACCACCACGAACCGGGACCGGGCTGCGGCGCAGTGGCTGGCTGAAATCAGCGGGCTCCAAATTGAAAAACTGGGCCGGGATATCGTGCGGGAAGCTTCTCCGGTCGATGTTTCCGATCCGGTCGGACTGATTACCGGTGATCTGAAGGAATACAGCTTTAATGACGCTAATTTTGCCGTCGCGCAGGTGGAGACGGGCGATATGACACAACTGGAAAACGATCTGCCGGCCTTGCGGGAAGCCCTGGAAACCCTGCAAAAAAAACAGGGATTCGATTTGATCTTTTTAATGATTACTGATATATTTATCGGTGGAACAAAACTGCTGATCTTTGGCGAACAATCCGCATTCATGCGGGAAGCCATTTCCGGCGGTTTCGAAGCAGAACCTTTTATCGACGGGATGATGTCCCGGAAGAAACAGCTGGTTCCCCTGATTTTTCAGGCACTGGCCAGACAGGAACTGATGTAACCGCAATTGGGGATGTAGCTCAGCGGGAGAGCACTGCGTTCGCAACGCAGGGGTCGAGGGTTCGAATCCCTTCATCTCCACCAAGGAACGCAAAAGCCTGGACTTTTAAAAGTCCAGGCTTTTTTGTACAACAAAATCCCTCATCGACCAACAAATCGCAGATGTATTGTTGACAGGATCAAACACTGGATTGTACCCGGCACAGACAACCCACTTTACGACGGTTCCATACAGTACATCGCTTCAATCTGCTCGTTATAGCGTTCGTCAATGGTCTTACGCTTAAGTTTTTGGGTCGCCGTGAGCTCACCGGTTTCCTGAGTGAATTCGGCGGTGAGCAGGGTAAAGCGCCGGATTTTTTCCGAGCTGCCTAGATCCTCGGTGTGGGCATCGATTCGCTTGCGGTAGAATGCGATAATCTCTTGATGACGAAGCAATTCATCCATAGCACCGTAGGTGATGTTGTGGCGCTGGGCGAAGGCTTTCAGGTTGACGAAGTCCGGGACGATTAAGGCGGTCAGGAAATTGCGGCCTTCGCCGATGACAGCGCACTGGTCGATGTAAAAATCCTCTTTGAGCAGGTTTTCAATCCGTTGCGGTGCGATGAAATCGTTGTCGGCCGTTTTGATAATATCCTTGATCCGATCAGTGACCACAAGGTAACCGTTTTCATCAAAATAACCCAAATCGCGGGTTTTTAGGAACCCGTCCGGTGTGATTGTACGAGCGGTCCATTCCGGGTCCAAATAGTACCGCACCAGCATACTCGGGCTTTTAACCTGAATTTCGCCCTCCTCGGTAATGCGCGCTTCCGTCAGCGGTGTGACCGGGCCGCAGGCGCCAAACTTGTTTTTCTGCGGGTAGGAGACGGAAACCACAAAGCATTCAGTCAAGCCATAACCCTGCCCGATGAAAACACCGGCTTTATAGAAAAACGCGCCGACATCGGCTGATACCGCGCTGCCCCCACAGTAGGACGTTTTCAATCGTCCGCCGACAACGGCCCGGATTTTCGATAAGACCATTTTATCCGCCAACTTGAATTGCCAGTATAACAGCCGGGGAATCGGGCGCTGTTCCTTGTTCAGATCGGCGACTTTGCCGCCGATCTCCAAGGACCAGTTGAAAATGGCCTGCTTGATCGGGGAGGCATAACCGATGCCCTGCATGATCTTGGAATAGATTCTTTCCCAAATGCGGGGCGCGCTGACCATCCAGTGCGGACGGGACTCGACCAGGAATTGGGGTAGGGCTTTGAGGTCATGACAGTAATCAATCTGTCCATGAAAGCACAGCACAAAATGACTCCAGGCCCGGTCGAAAACGTGGGATAAAGGCAGAAAAGAAAGGCTTACGTCGCCCTCTTCAAACGGCGTGTAGTAGGTGGCACTCCAGACCATCGCCAGCCAGTTTTTGTGCGACAGCACAACCCCTTTAGGAATGCCTGCAGTTCCTGAAGTGTACAGAATGGTGGAAACGTCATTGGGCGTCACACGGCTCAAACGCGTCATCAGTTCCGCCTGCGTTTCCATTCCCGCACGTTTTCCAAGGGTCATGAAATCGTCGAAGCGCATGACGAACTCGGCGGGTTCGATCACCGTCGTCTGGTCGAACACGACGATTTTCTGAAGGGTGGGGCAATTCCCGTAGAGACTCAACGCTTTGGTGTACTGCTGGTGATCGCCAACGAAGAGGATTCGGATTTCGGCATGGTTCACAACATATTCAAGTTCACTTGTGGAATTCGTAGCATAAATCGGCACCGAAACCCCTCGAACCATTGCAATCGCGTAATCGACGAACGCGAATTCGGCGCGGTTGGCGGAAAAGATGCCTATATTTTCGGATTCCTCGGTATCCCAGGCGAGCAGGCTCAGGGCTGTGTCATCAATCGCGTCGCCAAACTGTTTCCAGGTGAACGAGATCCATTCACCGTACGGTTTATGACGTACCGCGATTTTTGAATCACCGTGTTTTTGGACCCGGCTGCGGATCATCAGGCCCAAATGCTTTTCCTGGTTGACGAACGCTTCGAATTCCTGGTTCTGCTTCTGTATTTCTGCGTCTGTCCACATAACAACTCCCCCTCTTAGGCACCCGGAACACGCTATGCAGGCATATCTAATTTATAGTGCGGCAGGAAAGCCTCATAAAGAACTAATCGGTGTATAAGGCCTCGATTTGATCCCGGTAATGCTCGTAGATGGTTTTGCGCTTCAGTTTCTGAGTCGGGGTGATTTCAGCGTTTTCCTGAGTGAATTCGGTTGCCAGCAGGGCGAAGCGCTTCACTTTCTCATAGCGGTCCAAATCCAGGGTATGTGCGTCGATGCGCTTCCGAAAGAAGGAAAGAACCTCCGGGTGACACACCAGTTCTTCCATCGTACTGTAGGGAATGTTTTTCCGCTCAGCGAACATTTTCAGGTTGTCAAAAGCAGGAACGATCAGCGCCGATACGAAACTGCGCTCATCGCCGAAAACGGCAGCCTGTTCGATGTAGAAATCTTCTTTTAAGAGGGTTTCAATTTGCTGGGGTGCAACATATCTGCCCCCGCTGGTTTTCATGAGATCCTTGATCCGTTCAGTAATGACAATGAATCCGTTTTCGTCAAACCGTCCAATGTCGCCGGTTTTGAAATATCCATCATCGGTCAAGGCGTCGGCGGTCAGTTCCGGATCATTGTAATACCGCAGCATCATACTTGGCCCTTTGGCCTGAATTTCGCCACTCTCGGAAATGCGGGCTTCCATGAGTGGAACCACCGGGCCGCAGGAACCGAACCGGTTCTGCTGCGGATTGGAAACACAGATCGGGAAACACTCGGTTAAACCATATCCCTGAAGGATGAAAACGCCCGCTTTGAAAAAGAACTCGGCGATATCAGCCGACAAGGCACTGCCGCCACAGTGATAGACCTTGGTGCGCCCGCCAAAGATGGCCCGTATTTTCGATAAAACCAGCTTGTCAGCCAGTTTGTACTTGAATGCAAGCAGCAGGGGAATCGGCTTTTGATTCTTCTTCAAGACACCGGCTGTTTTGCCGATATCCATCGCCCATCTGAAAATGGCCTGTTTTTGAGGGGATGCGTGACTGATTTCCTCAAGCAGCCGGGAATGGACCTTTTCCCAAATTCGGGGGACGCTGGTCATGAAGTGCGGTCGGCTTTCCAACAGAAATACGGGAAGGGCTTTGGAATCATGACAGAAATCCACCTGCCCGCTGCTGTACAGCACATAATAGCTCCAGGCGCGTTCAAACACATGGGACAAGGGGAGAACAGCGAGGCTCACATCGGATTCGGCAACCGGGGAGTTGTATCCGGTGCCGAAAAACATGGCGAGCCAGTTTTGGTGGGAAAGCACAACGCCTTTGGGGACGCCGGTCGTACCCGAAGTATACAGGATGGAAGCGACATCAGCCGAGGTCACCCGGCTGAGACGTTCCTGCAGCATGGCAACCCGCCCGGTGATACTTCCCATCGCCATGAAATCATCAAACCGCATCACGTGTTCCGCCGGCTCAATCGAGACCGTCCGGTCGAACACAACGATTTTCTTCAGGGTCGGGCAAATGCCGTAAAGGCTTAATGCCTTCTCGTATTGCTCCCGGTCCCCGACAAAAAGGATTCTGATTTCGGCATGATTCACAATATAGGTCAGTTCTTTGGCGGTATTTGTGGCATAGACCGGCACCGAGACGGCGCGTACCATGTAAGTGGCATAATCTACGATCGCCCATTCGGCACGGTTGGCAGCAAAGATTCCGATATTTTCAAATTCCTCGGTATTCCAGGCCAGCAGCCCAAGCGCGGAAGCGTCGATCGCATTGCCAAACTGTTTCCAGGTATAGGCGATCCAATCGCTGTAGGGCTTGTGCCGGACGGCAATCTTCGAATCCCCATATTGAGCAACCCGACGTCGAATCATAAGGCCGAGGTGCTTTTCCCGCTCCAATAATGCGTCAAACGCCTGATTGTGCCTGTGTCGTTCCGCATCCGTCCACATGAGATGAATGCCCCTTTCCCGACTGTGTACGACCATTCCCTGTCTGAAGCCAAGCCCGACAAATCGGGATCAATCGATTATACGAAGTATTTCCGCAACAAGACAAAAAAGTCCTTTTTGTGAGGAAATATTCCTGGCACTATCGATCAAAAAAACTGCTGGGCAACCATCAATATCTGGTAAAAACAGCGATAATGATCGAATATCGTGGGAAATGTAGTGTATATTCTACACAAAACGCGCAGAACGCGCGCGTGATCGGGGTCAATCCCTTCGGCGGATCGTGAGTTGGCAGCAGGGCAATTCACGGGTTGCCGCTCCTGATAGGCTGCGATATTCTGAAAAGAGAGAGAAAAACGATACCGTCCCATGATGCTAAAGCTGACGATCGTATAATGAGGAGGCGTTTTCTGTGACCGCACACGGACAATGGGCGGCTGCTCCCGGCGAGCCCATTCTCGCTGAATTTCCCAACCTGATTCTGCTTCGCAAGGGTACTGTGCAGGACAAATACCTGTTTCTCGTCCATCCCGGAAGTGGGGAACTTGACGGTTACCTCGGTTTCAGCCGTTTGTTGGACGAACAATTCACGGTTGTGGGCATCCGTGCCCACCGTGAGCCAGGGCTGGCGCCGCGTGTCACCACCATCGCAGAAATGGCTCGGGAATACGCGGGGATGATCCAGCGACTGCAGCCGCATGGGATCATTAATCTGGCAGGGTGGTGTTTTGGCGGGACGGTAGCTGCTGAAATTGCGATGCAGTTTGAAAGCGCCGGGCGTCTGATCGGGCGGTTAGGCGTGATTAACACCGGAACGCCGACACCGGGAGAGCGTGATAACTGGCAACCGCTTAGTCTGGCAACAGAACGGGCGCTGGTGGAGGCCCATAGTGCGCAAATGCTGGCATATCTGGACCAGGCGGCCGACATGGAAAGCTTTTGGCAGACGATTGCGGGGTTGGTGAATGCCGATATTGCCCGTGCGGTGATTCCATCACTGCCAGCCCGGGCCATTCCCCGCATTCAGGAACTCGAGGTCGGAGACATTATTTATTATCTCAACACGGTGCGGTCGTTTATGAATGCCCAGGCCGGTTACTCTCCGAAAAGCCGGCTGCAAACCCGGGTATTTTTTATTGAAGCCGAGGACGACCGCGAACTGATTCCGGATAAAGCAGCCAACCGGCAGCGCTGGCAGGCGATCTGTTCACAACCGATCCGGTTCTACCGGACCGCGGGAGATCATTTCAACATGTTCAGACCCCCTCGGGTTGAAGAACTCGCGAAGGCGTTTAACCGCGCATTCCATGAATCTTCCGCCCCTACAGACAAGATTGAATAACGCTCTTTTCAATGTTGTTTCAACAGGCAAGCCGTACGTATTATGAAGCCTTACCGCAACCCCGCCTTCTGCCGACGAATGAAACCGGATCAGAACGCGGTAAAGTCAAAGCCGTCCGAAAAACCGGGCGGCTTTTTTGTGGCGGAATGAATCCTCGGAAACAATTAATCGGGTCACTAATAAATGCTCATAATAACGTATAATATACCACATCTGTCATTCGGCCGCTTAATTCCTGAGCAGCCAAATAACCAACAATAATACGAATATGATCATGTTTGTAGACAAGGCAGGCAGTCTAAATTGGACAAATGGAATTGAATAAATATAATAAATATTATTGATAACAAAACCACATATGTGGTACTTTCTGTAAGGCGATTAATACTTGGG
This sequence comes from Solirubrobacterales bacterium, assembly GCA_050258755.1. Lineage (GTDB taxonomy): Bacteria > Bacillota > Syntrophomonadia > Syntrophomonadales > DTU052 > JBLMZI01. The sequence continues at coordinate 151,689 of JBLMZI010000004.1, forward strand.
CGGAGGATTGTGCGGGGATGAACAGGGAACTGAGCAAACAAATCTACGTATTGGTCGTCGTGATCATTACGCTGCAATTTTTTCTCCTGCTCGGTGTGTTTGTCAGTTACGCCCGGGCCAAAAACACGGAAAAAACCGAAAAAACCCTGGCACAGATAGCGGTGCAGCTGGAACAGAAGCTCCCCGGGGATTTTGAATCCATCATCGCAGGCCAGGGGGGTCAGCATGCCAGCAAACAGAAAAGGATTGAGATTCTGAATCATGCGCTGCAGCCGATTATCAAAGAAACTTCGGCACAATGGCCTGGCTATGGCATGGGTTACTATGTGCGGAACTTGAACATCGTCGCGGTTTACCCGGCAAAGATGAGATTTCTGGGCAAACCGGCCTCCGCAGAATGCCTGAAGGTTTATCAAACCGGAAAACTCCGTTTCTCAACAATACCGGACGGATTCACGCTGGGCGGACGGCGGGAAAGTGTGGCTGTCAATTATCCGATTTACCATGATAATCAAATCGTGGGGCACGTGTGGGCGAACGTCCCGGTTTGGGATATGAATCAGGGGCTGCAGAAGGAAATTCTGCTTCCGATCGCCGGGTTTGTGATTCTCTGGCTGCTTCTGTTATTTTTGATCAAATGGTCGATTTCTCGCTTTGTTCAAGTGCTCGGTGAGCTCATCCGGCAAATCTCCGAAGAAAAGCCGGACCCGAAGAATCTGAAAGTAGTGCCCCAGCTCATTGTTGTGCTGCATACCGTGCAAGGGCTTCGGGAAAAACTCGAACAGGAATACGAACAAAAGAAAAAGGTTCAGGATGAAATGGCGCGGCTTGATCAACTGAATCTGGTTGGCCAGATGGCTGCGGCGGTTGCGCATGAGATCCGCAATCCGATGACGGTTGTGATGGGATATATTCAGATGATGGCGCAAAAGGCGGACGTTAAGATGCAGAGCAGCTTTCAAGTGGTCATTGAAGAACTGAAGAACGTCAATGACATTATCGAATCCTTTTTATCGATCGCACGAAGTAAGGAACTCGATCAGGCAAAAAATGATTTAAATATCCTTGTAGAAAACCTGTATCCGTTGATTTACGCCGAATGTGTGGGCAGGGGAATCACGATTCTCGTTGAATGTGAACCGGCTTTGCCGCCGGTTTGGATCGATGAAAAAGAAATCCGGCAGCTGCTTCTGAATCTGGTGCGAAACGGCATCGAAGTGATGGAAGCCGAAGGGACCCTGACGATACGAACCCGTTATTTGCAGTTGTATAATGAAGTGATTGTATCGATCACCGATACCGGACAGGGGATCCCCGAAGAAATAATTGACCATATTTTCGATCCATTCTACACCACCAAAGAGTATGGCACCGGTCTCGGGCTGGCGGTCTGCAGAAATATCGCCGAACGCCATCATGGCCGCATTGAAGTTGTATCAACCCTTGGCTCAGGCACCACCTTCGAGGTCATCTTTCCGGCCACCTTGCTTTCCTCTCAAAATCCCGCTCAGTGCGAAGTATAACGGGCCGGCTTTCCTTCGAAGCCATTTCTCGTAGCACTTCACAGATCCCCCCCTTTTTCACCGACGCCTACGAATCATCTGAAGAAAGGACAATCGTGGCGAAATTGGTCCTTATTGATTCTTTTGCTGACAGGTCGCCGCCGAACACCTTACGGGTGTACGAAGGACGGCGTTTTCGAGAATTGTAAGTCCAACTTATCCATGTTAGAATAGGTTGAGAATAAGGGGGAGGCCACCATTTCTGCCATGAAACAATACCCTGTAGCCCGTGAAGGCTGGATTTTTGTCGGTATTGGCGCACTGCTCACCGCGGCGGTATACTGGTTTTTCGGGACCTGGGCTGTCATTCCGGCACTGCTGACAGGATTCGTTATTTTTTTCTTCCGCAATCCCGAAAGGGAAATACCCGTTGGAAACGGTATGATTGTCTCGCCGGCAGACGGTCGGGTTCTCAAGGTGGAGAATGTTGCCGAATCCAAGTACATCGGCGGGGAAGCGCAAAAGGTCAGCATCTTTTTGAGCTTGTTCAATGTACATATTAACCGGATTCCGGTGCAGGGGCAGGTCGAATATCTGGATACTGCCGGGACCCAATTCCTTGCCGCATATAAGGAAAAAGCACCGGATTTGAATGTTCGGAAATCACTCGGACTTGCGACGCCCTGGGGGCGTGTGATGGTGGTTCAGATTACGGGTCTGGTCGCTCGCCGAATCGTTTCCTGGGCCCAAATGGGGGACCTGTATCAGACGGGTGATCGATTTGGGTTAATTCGGTTCGGCTCCTGTACTGAGGTTTATCTCCCGAAGCAGGCCAACTTAGTGGTGAAGCCGGGAGATCGGGTAAAGGCTGGAGAATCCGTCATTGGGAGGTTTGTCGATTGAATCAGCATATACCAAATGCGATTACACTGCTGAATCTCAGCCTCGGTTCGTTGTCGATTGTTTATACGATTGGTCATGATTTTCGAACTGCGGCGATCTTAATTCTTCTGGCCATGATCATGGACGGCATGGATGGCCGGGTTGCCCGCAAACTGCAGGTTTCCAGTGAACTGGGTAAACAATTGGATTCATTGTCAGATCTGGTGTCCTTCGGGGTGGCGCCGGCCGTTCTGGTATTGACCATGGTCACCGGGCAGACTCGGGTGAATCCCATCATCATTACCACGGCCAGCGTGGTCTTTATTCTGTGCGGCGCCTATCGGCTGGCCCGGTTTAATGTCCTCAACATCTCGGAATACTTTGTCGGGCTGCCGATCACCATTGCTGGCAGTCTGGTCGCGTTGATTGCCCTGGCGAGCATGCTGCACATCGGGATTGCACTCACACCGATCACATGGATTGTGATTCTGGCGGCACTGGCGTTTTTCATGGTCAGCCGATTCACGATCCCCAAGGTATAAGGACTTAAGGGCCCTGGGTATAGCGTTTCAAGGAACTTGTGACATTGGCTTTCGTTGCCGGATCGTCGAAGGTTCGTTTGATCAGACCGGTATTCGGGGCGTAGTATTCGCGAACGCTGCCATTGGGGCCTTTGTTTTCGACAACGATACAGTGCTGAAAAACCCCGGCCGGGGTTTTTACGGTTTCTTGGCTGGAAATCAGCGTCCACGTCTGAGTGCCGCGCTTCAGGAGCGTGCCTTTTGCAAGCGGCGCTTTCAGAATCGTTTCATCCAATACCGGATTCTCGGACAGGAGATTGACCGGCGTATACGATTCGGGCAGTTCGTAAACCAGGGTCACTCGATTGGGTTCCAGTTGAAACACACGTGCAACTGTTGTTCCGCCATTGTTATCCGTCATTTGGACCCGGTTGCCGGATGAATAAACGACAGTGCGTGTGAATGCGGCAAATTCATTGCCCGAGCCTTCAAACTCCCACTTTGATCCATCCGCTTTGGGGAAGTATTCTGATACTGACAGGGTCGTTGAGGTCGGCCTGGTGGATTTTTGCGTTACAATCCCGGTTTTCGCATTCGGCCTGGTACAGCCGAATGATCCGAACGCAAGCAGCAAAACGAGAACCATCGCGGTCGCCGATCGATTCATTGATCATCCGCCTTTCGAAGTGATGATTACTATTTTACCCCTGGAGTCACTAAAAAGTTGCATAAGGCTTGCTAAAGAACCGGTTGGAAACCCAGATAATCCCAGGAGAAACCTGCGGGACCGGTGTAAGTTCGTCATCCTGCTGGCGTATTAAAGGCAAATGGTGTTCCAAGGAGTGTTATTTCATGCGTTTTCGTAGTTTGGTTTTCATTACCGCACTGATCCTGCTGGTTGTATCCGCTGTTCCGGGCATCGCCGCGGAAAACCGTGCCGTCAATGACTACAGCAAGCATTGGGCGGCGGGAACGATTCGTCAGGTGCTGAGTGCCGGATTGATGAAAGGGTACGCTGAAGGCGTTTTTGGCCCCGATGACTTGCTGACCAGAGCCCAGATGGCAGTGCTTACCGGCAAGATGTTTCATCTGGATTACGGGGACAAGCGCTTCATCAAAGCCCCGAAATTGTCCGACTCATATGATGACGTCCGGGAAAACCAGTATTACAGCGATGCGGTCCTGATGTGGGCGATCAATGATATTCTGCCGACCGGAAGCCGGCGCTTTGAACCGGACAAACCGGTCACCCGGCTGGAAGCGGCGCATGCCGTCAAGCAGTGCTTCCAGGCTAAAAAGGCCCAGATCGTCATGATCATGATGATGCCGGTCTATGAAGATACGCAGTCGCTGTCTGAGGAGCAACAGCAGGACATTGCTTATGTGACGAATACCGGCATTATGCGGGGAGATCAGAATCGTTTCCGGCCGAATGCCCCTTTGACGCGGGCCGAGGCCGCCGTGATCCTGCTCAAGGCTAATCAGGTTTATCAGAACAGCCAGAAATAGAATTTCTCAGGGAATCATTAAACCAACAAAGCCCGGGCCGAGGAGGACCGGGCTTTGTTGGTTTTCGGCCTTCAGCCGTTGAAACGGACAATTTAAGAGCCCGTTCTGTTTAGAGACGGGCTTTCTGCTGCGCATCGATATCGATCCGGGAACTGGCCGAGGCCGATCAGTAAAAAACGCGTTTGCTGTTATAGTGATCCTGAATATGCATCAGGGTTTCGCCGAAACGCTGGAAGTGAACCACTTCCCGTTCGCGCAGGAAACGCAGGGTTTCGGTAACACCCGGATCATCGCTCAAATTGATCAGGTATTCATAGGTGGCACGCGCTTTTTGCTCGGCAGCGAGGTCTTCGTGAAGGTCCGCTACCGGGTCACCTTTCGACTGGATGTAAGCCGCGATCCAGGGGATGCCGTCACCGTTGACGAAATACAGCGCTTTGTCATGATCGGCGTAATAGCCTTCCATTCCGGCCGCTTTCAATTGCTCGATAGTGGCGTCTTTGGTCAGGTTGTAGACGAGCGAGGCCACGATTTCCATGTGAGCGAGTTCTTCGGTGCCAATATCGTTTAAGACCGCTTTCGCGCGGCCGGTGGGCATGGTGTATCGCTGGGTCAGATACCTTAGACTGGCTGCCAGTTCGCCGTCCGGACCGCCATACTGGGTGATGATCGCCTTGGCGAGTTTGGGGTTGGTCCCATAGGTCTTGATTGGGTATTCCAGTTTCTTTTCATAGATCCACACGCTTATTAACCTCCGTATTACGCAAAATTAATTTCCCATGGCCATGGTTCATCGATCCAGCGCCACCCAGACTGACTGGCAGCCATGCCGAAATTGCACAGCGGTCCGTATTTCAGTTCGTACTGGCTTTTTAGCTCCTGCAGCCTGCGAACCGTATCGTTATAATCATTGAGGGCTTTCCGGTCATCCGGATGGGTATCCAGATACAAGTTGAGATCAACCGCGGTAAATTCAATCGCCATCAACTGAGCCAGCAGCTCTTTTTGTTTAGGATCCACGCTGAAAAACCCCCTTTAACCCGCCTTCGCGCTCCTTCTTTTTGGTTTCATACGCGCGTACCAGTTCGGGGAAGATCGTTCCCTTGATGAGCCCTTCCTCCGGGGACAGGCGCTTGGTATACTGCTGAATGCGAAAGTATGCCCTTGCCAGCTCCATATCCTGATCCTTCAAACGGTATGCCTCCTCCAGGTCATTTTGGTCCCATAATATGCCGTCAAGGGGATGCAGTGTTCCTGATCAAAGACCACTTTGCGAATTTAATGCGATCAATTTGAAGCGTGGATTTTCCCCGGGCTCAGCCTTTTCCCCGGATGTTTCAGTTATAATGGTCATATTAGCGCTCATGGTATATCGATCACGAAACCGGAGGATTCAAACATGCCCGATCTGACGCTCATGGTCCTGATTGGTCTTTCGATTGTTTCAACGCTGGCAGTGCTGGTTTTGCTCGTAAAGATGCAGGGCTTGACACAGCGTGCGGGTATGAAAGACGATCAGTTCGAGCGAACCCTGGAGCGGATCGATCGCTCGATTCGCGATGAGTTTTCACAGAACCGCAGTGAATCGCTCCGTTCCGACCGGGAAGCCCGAGAAGAAATCATGATGACGGTAAACCGGCAGATGGGCGATCTTTCACGGTCGCAGGAATTGCGGCTGGATCAGGTGCGCTCGGTACTGGACAGCAAGCTGAGTGACTTGATGCGGGAAAACGCGGAAAAACTCGATCAAATGCGCGTCGTTGTCGATGAAAAGCTCCAATCAACCCTGGACCAGCGGCTTGGGGCCTCTTTTCAACTGGTTAGCGACCGGCTCGAAGTGGTCCATCAAGGACTGGGCGAAATGCAGGCGCTCGCGGCCGGGGTGGGGGATCTGAAGCGCGTGCTCACAAACGTGAAGACCCGCGGCGTCTGGGGTGAGGTGCAGTTGGGGGCACTGCTGGCGCAAACCCTTGCGCCGGAACAATATGACACCAATGTGGCAACCCGGAAGGGCTCAGCCGAAAGGGTGGAATTTGCGATTCGAATCCCGCAGGGAAACGGCGACATTGCCTGGCTGCCGGTGGATGCGAAATTTCCGCAGGAAGACTACCAGCGGCTGGTTGAGGCGAGCGAGGCCGGCCTTAGCGCACAGGTCGATGAAGCGTCAAAAATGCTGGAGAACCGGCTCCGCGCTGAAGCAAAGTCGATTCGTGATAAATACCTGAACCCGCCGGAAACGATCGACTTTGCCATCATGTTTCTTCCGACTGAAAGTCTGTATGCGGAGGCCGCGAAACGAATCGGTTTGATCGAAAACCTGCAGACCCAATACCGGGTTCTGATCGCAGGACCATCAACCTTCAGCGCCCTGCTGAACAGCCTGTCGCTGGGATTTCGATCGGTGGCGATTCAGCGGCGTTCAAGCGAGGTGTGGACCCTGCTTGCCGCGGTAAAGAACGACTTCACCAGGTTTGTTGAGCTTCTGGAAAAGACCCAGAAAAAATTGCAGGAAGCAAGCGCGGGCATTGAGAATGCCGCCAAACGGACCCGGACGATTGAAAAGCGGCTTCGGGCGGTGCAGGAACTGCCCGGAAGCGAAACGGCCGTCATGGAAGAGGATCTTGAGGCGGCTGATCCAGACGATGAGGTTACATGATAAAATACTGTCATTAAAAAGGAGGATGAATGCGATGTTTGTAAGCCACGTCAATCAGGTGGAAAAGAAGACAGTCACGCATCCTGAGGCCAAAGACGTGATCCGGCAGGCTTTAATCGGTCCGGCACAGGGTTGGGAAGGCTGGGTTATGCGGCAGTTTATCATTGCGCCGGGCGGATACACACCGAGGCATACGCACCCCTGGCCGCACATTAATTATGTGGTGGGCGGGAGCGGCAGCCTGTTTCTGGAAGGCACGGATCATGCCATCGGCATTGGTGCGATTGCTTACGTTCCGTCGGATAAACTGCACCAGTTTCAGAATACCGGCACTGAACCCCTGATATTCCTGTGCATTGTTCCTGAAGAAGGGGACAAATAGACGGGTTAAGCCGGGTCGCAAGATATCCTGGAGGAAACCATAATGACGAAGCAAGATCGGGAAATGCCAAACATCATCATCGAAGATCGCTCGCTGAACAAGGCATTTGCCGCAGCCCGTTCGGGCGCCCGCAGCCTGGTTCTGTACCGCAGTTTACTCAATGATCCCGTGATCAGCGAATGGCTCGGGCTTCTCGATGCCGTCGCCGAGGGCGCTGATCGGTCAGGAATCCTGGAGTGCTATCACACCTGGTGTTCGCGCCTGCTCGCATACGAGACCGCGCTGCCGTGGTCTGACCGATGGCAGTCCTATCTGGCCGAACGGGTCTTGTATCAGGAAAACCCGTTCAGCCTGGCCGCCGAACACGTATCGGCCGACTTACTCGAGCCTGGTCTCATGCAGGCCGCCCAACACGATCTCGAACTGCTCCAACGATTCTTCGATTGCGGCGTCAGCCAAACCGCCGAACTGGTAGAGCGCTCGGTCGGAAAGGACGGCCGTGTTTTTCGACTGCCTCCATTCCGCTTTGATGCCGGCTTATCGAGTACCGGACTTTTTTTGCTCGAATCCGCGGATTGGACACAGGAAGCCACCAACCTCGCGAACTATTATCATTTCTTTGGCAGCGGCGTTTTCGCGCGCTTTCACGCGTTTCGATGGCAGCACCATCGGCCCGGCATGGGAAAACTGATTCCCATAAACGAGCCTGATTCTGTCAGCTTTGACGATTTAATCGGCTTGGAACGCCAGAAAGAACAGGTGATGACCAACACTGAATACCTGCTCGCCCGTCTGCCATCCAATCATATTTTGTTGTACGGCAAACGGGGCACCGGTAAATCCTCTCTGGTGAAAGCCATTCTTTCAGAATATGCTGGCCGTGGCCTGCGCCTGATCGAACTGGGGAAGCAGGATTTGGGTGAGCTAAGCTCGGTCCTGGCCGAAGTGCGCGGCCGGGCCTTTACGTTTTTACTGTTCATTGATGATTTGTCGTTTGAAGAGTACGAAGTACAGTACAAGGAATTGAAAGGGATGCTGGAAGGCGGGATTGATGCCGTTCCATCGAATGTCAGGGTCTATGCGACGTCGAACCGCCGCCACCTGATCAGAGAATATTTTTCCGATCGGAAACATGGCGAAGAAATTCATCTGGACGACAGTGCCCAGGAAAAACTGTCGGTAGCGGATCGGTTCGGCATCACGATTCTGTTCCCAACGCCCGCGCAGCAGGGGTATTTGCAGATTGTCCATGAATTGGCCGCGCGCAGCGGGTTGGCTCTTTCGGGTGAGGAACTGGAGCGAAAGGCTTTGGAATGGGAGAAAACGCATCATGGTCTTTCCGGGCGGACCGCCAGACAGTTTATCGACCGGTTGGTCGCCGAAAGCCGTTATCGAAAACCGAAGGTTACATTATAAAAGCCGGGTGATCCCGGTCCACCAGACCGGTTACGACGCTGCATCCTGAAAGATCGACCAATAGCCGGGAGAGCTCAGAAACCGCCAGCTCAGCCGATTCCTGATTCCGGCCGCGGAAGGCGTCAATCGGGAACAAGATATTCCGGCTCGATTCCGTGATCTTGCCATCCTCGCTCTGCCGCCAAATCCACCGGCGGGTTTTCACCGTATTGCCGCTGGCATAGACCACTTCTCCCGGTTCAGGCGACTCAATCGTCTCACCGCCGAACGGCTGAAAAAGATCCCCAACGGCAGCTGGCCGAACCATGAGATCATCTCGGAGCTGGTCCAGATCGTGTGCTCCCATTGGGACGAGATAACGCAAACTGATTGCGTTTACGAGATCGACCACAGCATTCACTCGGGGCATTGAACCGCTCTTGAGCACCCGTGTGGTCAGGGCTTCAATCGAACTTGGGTACTTATTCGGATTGATATTCAAGGCGGAGAAGGCTTCGCGGTAGGGGACAATTGCAGGGTGTTCCTTGACTGGAATCCCATCAAAACGCAGCGACATCCGTCTGACCTCAAAGGCCATCAGTCGATCGGTAAAGTCATTTGGCTGGTCTAATAGAACATTTCGAGCTGCCAGGACATAAAAACAAGCTTCCGGCATCATTTCAAAAATGCGTGGGTCCACTACAAACTGCATGCTTGGCCTCCCCGAAAACATCCTGTCATAATGATTGGTGCCCGATTAGTTGGATAACCTTATAATATGCTAGTGTAAGTTTTGGGTTCGCGCAAGCCGCTCAAGGGGTTTTGATCCTGAAAGAAACCGCCCGAGTGGGAAACATTTATGGTACAAGGCCTTTTTTTAAGCTGTGTTAAGCAGCACGTTGGCTTGTAGTTTGATATCACAAGTTTTCGATAAGAAATATGTTGATATCAAAACAATATTGTTGTAAAATGTGCTAGGAAGCGCGGGGGAACCCCAAGCTTTCCGAAACAATTGAACCTCACCAATGCTTCAGCATTCCGATATTCTTTTCTCTGGGTGCTTCCGATCAGGAGGGCACCTCTTTTTTTACCCAAAACTCGTTCGATGGCATTCCTTCAGAATCGTTGCCCGAAAACAAGCGCGCACATGGTACCATAATAAGGAAAGCCAAATTACAGGCCATTGAGCGGCTTGCCGAAAGGTGCGATGCGGGTGATCCTCGATCGGATTGAAGGAAAATGGGCGATTATCGAACACCAGGGTACCCTGTTTCAACTGCCGGTGTCGCTGCTCCCAAAAGGTGCACGGGAGGGCGATTCTTTAAGCCTACAGGTCAAACTTGACCGGAAAGCGGCGGCAGTCAACAAGCGCCGGATCCAGTCCCTGGCAGACAAGCTGTTTAAGGATCAGGAATGAAAAGACAACATCGCAATGCCATCGTTCTGATCATCTGCCTGTTGATTCTAGGCCTCGGGATATTCCTGCAGCATCAGCATTCAAAACCAACGGCGGTTTGCGGGACAAGTATGGTGATGCATGTACTTGATGTCGGACAAGGGGATGCGATCGTTGTCGTCATGCCGGACGGAAAAGTCCTGTTGGTTGATGCCGGGTCGCGCGTTCAAGCGCCGACGGTTCTCGAATTTCTTCGACAGAACCGGATTTCAAGGATTGACTGGATCGTCGGCACTCATCCGCATGAGGATCATATTGGCGCCATGTCGGAAATCATTAATCGTTATCCCGTAGGACAGGTCTATTTGCCCCGGGCCATGACGAATACAACGGCCTTTGAAGAGCTGCTGCTTGCTTGTGAGGTTCATAAGACACCCGTGATAACCGCCCGCCAGGGGGTGCGGATTAAGGGAACTATGGCGAATTGCCGATTCCTTGGGCCGGTCGCCGACAGTGCCGAGAACCTGAACAATTCCAGTGCGGTACTTCGCCTCCAATATGGCAAAATTTCGTTCCTACTTACCGGTGATGCACAATTCGAGGCGGAGGCCGAACTGCTCCAGACTGTTCCGGCCGAATTGCGCTGTACGGTGATGAAAATCGCTCATCACGGAAGTGCTGACGCGACATCGCAGTCGTTCCTTTTCGAGGCCGCACCGAAATATGCGGTGATTTCCGTCGGCGCCGGCAATGATTATGGCCATCCGCATGAGGAAACCCTCCGGCGGCTTGCGCGTACCGGAACCGAAATCCTGCGGACTGATCGGGATGGAACCGTTACTTACCAAACCGATGGGGAAAATATAGCCATAAAAAAAACCAGCAGGCGCGCGGCGAGCCAATCAATGCCGCAAGGGTTGATCGGCAACCGCCGCTCCATGAAATTACATCGGCCCGATTGCGCTTCGTTGCCCGCACCTTCGAACCGGGTCTACCTGAACAATCGGGATGATGCAATTCGGCAGGGTTATACACCATGCCGGCAGTGCCAGCCATGAAAGCCGACAGGAGGTTATGTGAAAATGATTGGAGCGGTACTGTTTGATTTGGACGGCACGCTGCTTGATATCGATATGAACGAGTTTATCCCGCAGTATTTTCGGCAAATGATCCGATGGGCCAGGCAGCAGAGAGTGGGAGCGAAGTCGTTGGTCCAGTCGGTACTTGCCTCAACTGAAGCGATGATCGCAAACCGCGATCCGTCACAAACCAATCAATTCGTTTTTGAAAACGCCTTTTTTGCGGATCCGGCTTATGACCGAAAGACCTTAGAACCGTTTTTTGAGTCTTTTTATCAGGAGGCGTTTGATGCCCTGCAGGTTCACTCGAAGCCGTTCCCGGATGTTCCTGCTTTACTATCAAACATGTTTCAGCGCGGCTTCAAAGTGGCAATCGCAACGAATCCGGTTTTCCCGGATCTGGCGGTTCGAAAACGGCTGAATTGGGCGGGAATCGGAGAATACCCGTTTCATTGGATAACCGCTTACGAGAATGCGCACTACACCAAGCCACATCTGGAGTACTATCTCGAGATCTCGGAAAATTTAGGCGTGAAACCTGAACAGTGCCTGATGGTTGGAAACGATGTTGCCGAGGATATGATCGCCGGTCAGCTTGGGATGAAAACCTTTTTGGTCACTGAACGGGTGATTAATCTGCGGAAACTGAAACTGCCTTTGGATGGGAAGGGAAGTCATAAAGACGTTCTGCGTTTTATCGAAATGCTGGCAGATTAAAACCGGCTCGGTTGTCCCGCCGAAAAGCCAGGTACAACTCAGCCGGTTGGGACTCTATCGATTGGCAAGCCGGGGCGAATCGCCTGGAAGGTGAATGACCTGGCCTGGATAAACATCGTTTTGATCCATTTGATTTGCCGTTCTGATTGAATAAACAACCTTGCGCGGGTCCTCGCCGGCATAATAGGTTTGGGCTATTTTCCACAGGGTATCGCCCGATTTGACGGTTATCGAAGCCGGATGAACCGACTCCGGTTGAAAGAACAACGAATGACCGACTACAAAAACAAAACCGAAGATGAACATCCATGTTATCAACCGCTTTGCCATCTTTTCACCCTCCAAGCTTTTTTAAGAAAAATCGCGTGGCGGCACCGAACGCGCGTTCGCCTAGTAATAATATAACGAACATGCGTTCGCTTGTAAAGCAGTTTTTTCATGGGCTGATTGAATGCTGCAGTTCCCGAAATAACGGGCAATTTGACGGGCGTTGTGATAAAATTGCAAGCAATAAAAGCCTGAATTTGCTGTCGAACCACTTTGCTATGAAGCGTGCATCACTGAAGGAGGTTGAACTTTAGATGGCGATTCCCGGAATGATTATGTTCCTGTTTTTGATGGCCATTGCCGTTTTGATTACCGGTGTCTTTCTGATCAGGGGATGGAAGAAATACGTGCTGCGCGGCGAGCCAGGCAAGGTGAAATACGCTGCTGGATCGGTTGTTCTGCTCTCCATTTGCGCCGGGATGGGGCTGTTGCTGTTACACGGCTTCACTTGGAACCGAATTGCCTCAGCTTCACAGGTGCCTGGTGTTTACGAGCGAAAGGGAATTGGTATCACCCGAATCGTGGTGATCAACCCGGATGGAACATTTCAAACGTCTGAAACCAGGCGTTGGGGCAAAAATATGTCATTGTCCGGCACCTGGTTGTTTCATCAGTCTACCGGCAGACTGATCCTTTCTGATTCGCACAATAAAATGCGTGAGACCTACTATGTCTATAAACCAATTGAACCGTGGTCGGTCACCATCGGCCCTCGCGACGAGGATCCATTGCTGTATAAGGTTCGAAGGACGGCCGAGTAGGCGGAAACCCAAATCGTATGATTAACGATTTTGCAGCCAGGGAAAGCAGGAAAAGGCTTCCTTGGAGTCGAAGGCTTGAAGCTGATTGAATGATTCCAGCCGGCTTCGAGATCGATTTGCGATGAAAGCAACCAATAACAAAGGGAGTGAATCAAATGAAAACGCGTTTTTCCCGATGGGCGGTCCTGTTTCTGACCGCTTCGCTTCTGTTGGGCACAATCCCCGCAGCCGTTGCGAATGACGATACCGGGCTGTTACCACTGACCCGGCTGAGCCCGAATTCGACAGTGATTGCACCGGCCAATCCCACAGCGGGAACGCCGATCCTGGCCGTTGACTGTTCCACTACGGATGAACAACCTATTTACGTGAGCAACGATCTGGGAAAGACCTGGGATATCCGGTCGCTTCCAGACTATAAAAGATCGTCAACAGGCAAACGGTTCTTCAAATATTGGGTGGAAAACGGTGTGCTCTATGTAGAAATGACTGAAACGAACGATGCGGTCTTCTTCGAAACCCAGAACACCTCAACCGGAAAACCACAGGTCCGCAAAACCGTCATCCAGCATCAAATCAATTGGACGGCCGACGGCGTAAATTGGGCAAATCCAGAACTGAATCCGCCTAAAACGCAAAGTGCAAGCCAATACGGTGCCTATAACGCGACTGTTATTGACGGTTATTTTTTCAAAGACAAGCGGATAGGCAGCGTTCTCATGCGCAATTGGGACATGGACGGGATTGATTCCATTACCATTCTGGACCCGAACTCGCTGCTGATGATACGAAAGGCGGATAAGCGGGTTCTGCGGTATTCAATGAGTTCCGGAAATCTTGAACCGACAGCGATACAGGCTGACAAAATCTATTTGTCAGCGGACCGCGACGGCAAAAAAACGCTGCTAGCCATGACGCACGATCTGCAGTTCATAGCCATTTCTAATGATATGGGCGCAACCTGGTGTACGGTAACAACTGAAACCATGCCGAAAGTAGCAACAATTACGCTTTCGAAGGTTAAACCGATTTTTACGAATAATGGGCTCCTTGTTCTGTATACGGACTCATCGGCTACGCTTATGACCAGCGATTCGGGGGCTACCTGGAAATCGGTATTACGGGGACATGATTTTACGAATATCCAATCGATAGACCTTCCGGATCGATTTGTGGTTTTTCAAACAGATGCCAACGGATTCAGCAGGATTGAATACCTGAAGCCGAAAGGACTGCCAGCCGCAACAGTTAAGCAGGAAAAACCGGCTGTGAAAACTGCCGGTTTGGCTCCAGCTCAACCGCCTGTTAAAAAGCAGCCACCGAAGAAACCGGCAAAAAATGTATTGAAGAAAAAAACTGCTCCCAGAAAAACGTCCGGCCGCTAATAGGGGAATGATCAGTATAGTAAACAGCGCAACATTAAAGAGCTGCTCGATATGAATCCATGAGTTTATCATTAGAAAGGGGTTATCATGTCGGGATTTCAGTGTTCGATCTGCGGCAGCTATCATGATCAGCTTCCGTTTTCCTACGGAGTACCTGCTCCGGATTTACTCTATGCCATACTGCCCGAGGAACGGCGCGAACGGTGCCTGCTTACCAGCGACCAATGCATTGTAGACACAGAAATCTGCTTTGTTCGCGGCATCTTGTACATTCCGGTCATCGACAGCCCCGATCTCTTTTTCTGGGGGGTGTGGGTTGAGCTGGAGCAGGATGAATATGACCGAATGCACGCAGCCTGGAAGGTGCCTGGCCGTGAGCTGGATCCGCCTTATTACGGCCGTCTCGCGACAAGACTGCCCGTCTATCCGGACACCTTACAGTTACGGGTTGTTATGCGGAACCGGGCGATGGGGGAAGCCCCCTTGGTCCTCATCGAACCCTGCGATCATCCGCTTTCCGCCGAACAGCAAAACGGCGTAACGCTGGGACGGGTGCAGGAAATCGCCGAATACGTTCTGCACGTTTCTGCTCAAGGCCGGTAGAATGAAAATCTGACAATAAATAATCGCTCGCTTCAGCAAACGAAGCGAGCGATTTGTTTTGCCCCAAAAGGCGTTTACAACTTGAAAAATGCAAGATTGTCCGATAAATCAGGTTCAAGCGGCATCCCCGGACGTTTCAATTTATTATAGTGCGACTCCAGTGATTTAATCTTTTGAACCCTCAGTTGATCAAATCGCGAAATCAAGGGAGTGAACAACGGCTGTTTGCCAAGCATATCCCGGATCACCCCGGAAAATGGGCAGTATTTGAAGAGAATATCCCGGGCAACTTTGTTCAGCCGAAGAATCCCTTTTGATTCGTAATTGATCCAGTTTTGATAATCCATCGTAAAGATTTCGACATAGTTGCCGCGGTGTTTATCGATTTGATTCTTAAGCTTTTCCCGGGTTTCTGGCGAAAGATCGCGGTTTTTCTTGTAGAACTGAATATAGTCGGTATAATCGCCGGTCAGCGATCCCAGCGCGTTCTCTTTATTAAACGAGCCGCTCATCGATTTGTCCAGGTCCCACCGGAAACGGGCCAGAACATCAACCACCATGTCCTCAAGGCTGCCGGCCGCAAAAATGGGGAAAAGGAACCGGGCCGGCGAGGTTTTAGAACGGCCGGTCAATTCCTGCCACATCACGCCGCGAAAACCGAAGGTCGGCAGCAGGAGCAACTCCGGCAGAACCGCTTTCCAAACGATCTCATTCTTAATGCCTTTGTCGGTCTGGTTGCAGACTGTCTCGCGATAAAAAGCCGAATAGTCGACGGCCAGAACCTTGTCCAAGGCTTGCTCGAGCCGCTCCGGGGTCACGAGGGACGATTTGATATCCTTTAAAACCATCTCCCGATGCAGAACCGGGAAATATCCGGCCATCTGTCCATGACACAACCGCTGGCCCAGTTTCAGCACCCCGTTCACTTCGTGGGAAACGCGTTTGTCTACGTTGTTTTCGTACTCGATGCGCTGAGCTTCGGTAACCTCGCCCCGCTTTTTCTTCTCCCGGAATACATCAAAGTAATCCAGCCCGTGTTCATTGAAAGACGGATCTCTCAGCTTGGCCTTAATGAGCGCAAACCAGTGCCGGCAGTCGTAGGTCGAGTATTTACTGCCGCGCATCGGGGCTCGGATCGTGTCATATAATGCGATGACCTGATCGGGGTTAAGTAAGGTTTCGTCCATGTAACCATAATTCAGGAACATGGCAATAAGCGGAGTCACCGATTCTTCGACCGCTGCTTTGTTTGCGGCTTTCTCGTAGATATCAAAGAACAACGGGAGAATCAATTCGCGCAAGTGACGTGAATCAAGATCAACAAACGACTTATCCTTCAGACGGTCAAAATCATGAAGATAAGCCTTGAAGACACTGGCCTGATCATCAGGCAGACCGGCATATTGAAGGATCTTTTCCAGACTGTTTTCGAGTTCGCCTGGAATGGTAACACTTGCAGCCCCCGCATTCGGGGTATCAATGACGCCATTGCTCATCACTCTCACCTCACCCTGGGACCTTTGTCCTAAAGAGATAGTGCAAAGGTCCTACTAATATTTAACATTTTTTCATATTTGAAAAGTTCTCCGAAGAATGAACGTTTTCCTCCAAGGAAACGCGTATTTTGTCGAATTCCTTCCATCGGAATGCCAGTAGCCCAACAACAGGTGATATCTTCACCTGTTTTGCCACAACTTTCACGCCGTGAACATGAACGGCAATTCTTCGGCTTTATCATCCGCGCCACCTCTTCTAAAGGCCATAATAACGGCAACAGAAGGGACGCAGGAAATGGCGCGGGATTTTACCATCGACCTGAAATGGGGTGCCTGGCAAGCGATTGATTCTTAACCCTGACCTAATTCTTTGCGGTGACGGCTGATCGGAGAACTGCTCGACCACGCCATTTTGTCGGGCTTTGTCCATCATTAAGCGGGAAGTGTATGCTTGGGGCACTACAGGGAAGGGATGAATGAAATTGCACAATAAACTGCTTAAAAACGGTAAATATCTGGCCGTTCTGGCCGTTTCCATCTTAATGCTGATCTTAGGCGCCGCGTCCGCCAGGGCGGCGGCCTTTGGCACCGATACGCTTGGACTCGGCTCCGAAGGGGTCTATGTGTCCGAGCTGCAGCATGATTTAACCGCACTCGGTTATGACACCTATGGGATTGACGGAAAATACGGCGGCAACACAAAGAATGCGGTTATCGAATTTCAGAAATCCAACTACCTGGCCCAGGACGGTTTGGTAGGCCCAAAAACGAAAGATGTGATTACATATCTGGTCGGTGCGAAAGACCAGATAGAAGGCTATAAACGCGTGGAATATGTCGTGGAAAACGGTGATACGCTTTGGGTAATCGCAAACCGGTACAAAACCACGATCGAAGACACCCGGTACAAGAATCAACTGACCTCGGACTGGCTTACGATTGGCCAGCATCTGATGGTCCGCATGCCAAAAGCGACGGTCTATACGCCTCCAAAACCGACGGCGCCGCCCAGCCGCGGGGAAAACAAAGTCAGTACGTTCTGGAAAGACCGCTCTTCATGGCTTCAGCCGCTGAAGGGGAAACAAACCATCAGCCAGGAAGAACTGGCCAAGTATTTTGGGAACTACCGGTCCAACAGCGACGGATCGGCTCGATCCCACGCCGCGATTGACTATATCGCCAAACC
This sequence comes from Solirubrobacterales bacterium, assembly GCA_050258755.1. GTDB lineage: Bacteria > Bacillota > Syntrophomonadia > Syntrophomonadales > DTU052 > JBLMZI01. The sequence goes on from JBLMZI010000004.1 coordinate 169,486, forward strand.
GGGTACTCCTGTCTATGCGATGACCGACGGAAGAGTCATTAATTACAACACCAATACCTTTTATGCCGGTACCGGCGTGGTCGAGGTAGAAAACGCCGACGGCAGCGTGGCCCGCTATGCCGAAATCAGGCCGAGCGCCGCAATCAGCAGCGGGCAGCAGTGGGTCCGCAGAGGGGAACTGATCGGAACAGTGATCGCCAATACCACCGCAAGCCGGAGCGCGATGCTTCACCTCGAAATGTATTACGGTTATGATCCAGGCGGTAAAAAAATAACCGGTCCGCTGACTGAGGACAATTCGAATTACTACTATGTGAGCTATAATCGGGACGCCGGACCGTATTACCGAAGAGCTGATTTGATCAATCCGACCGGATCGATCTATCTGCCGACATATTAGAAAACACAGGAATTCTATGGCTGGCGGCAGTCAGCCAGGAACGATTGATTGATAAACAGTAGATGGGAAACCGGAGTTTTACAGGCTCCGGTTTTTTCATGATCAAGCGCATGACCCCACCGGACGGCAGGATGCCGGCATTTCACGATTCGGAACGCCTCGATACCTATCTCTAAGCAAATGTTGCGCCACTCTGCCAATAATAGTCATCCAGATGTCGTGGATATTTTTGGCGATGTCCGGGTGAATTCGATTAATAAAGCGGCGGCGACCAGGCCGCCGCTTTCGCTTAGGGGGATACGCATTCCTATGGGATCAATCAGAACCCAGCCGGAAGCTTTGCAGGAAGAACCACGCTGTGCTGTGGCGGAAGCACATAGCTGGCCGGAATCACCGGGGTTGAAAGCAGGCCCTGACTGTTCGGCTCCTGGGCTGACGCCGGCAGCACACGCCTGGCCTCCTGGAAATGCTCTCCGTACCAGTAGGTGTAGCTGTTTAACATGCCGACTGCGGTGGGTCTTCCTTTTATGGTATTGATGATCCAGGGCTTGCCGTTAATCATGCCCACGTAAATGGCAACATGGGAAATATACCGGGTTCCGTCCGACCGCGTGTTCCAAAACGTAAAAATGTCACCGGGTTTAAGGTTGGCGGTCCCAACCAGCATGTATTTGCTGGTGCTGCCGGGCTGAAGCGAGGAATAGACGCCTGAGACCCTGGTTCCGACCGTATTGTATTGGGACGCATAGCTGGTCAGGCTGTAGCCCATATCCTTAAACACCCGCGAGACGTAGGAAGAGCAGCTGATCGTTCCGTTCGTCGAGTACCCTAAGCTTCCGTAAACCATGTACCCATACTGCATATACCACATGGCCCGGCCGACCAGCGCCTGTGCCTGGCTTTTGTTGTAGTTCGCCCGGAAGCTGTTTACGGCCGGCAATTCGTATTGCTCGTATTGGGGATATGTATTGGCGTAGTTGTCCACATACCAATCGGTCGAGTAGAGCGCCTTGGATGGCTGAGGATTCCACCCTATGGCCAGAAACGCTATTCCAATAATGAGCAGATAACGGATCAGTCGGTTTCGCATATGAACCTCCAAATGCATGGTCTTTTTGCCGCGTTTTGAAACCAATCATCGTGCGGCAACATATCTATTTCGTCAGAAAGTACCGGTGTTCTGAAGCGGTAATACCTGGTATGAACAAACATATTCGGATTCACTCATCAAGAAAAGGGCTATAAATCGGCTTTGAAGACGGGGACATCAAGAATAACGGAGAGCGCTGGAAACAGCGCTCTTTTTTTCCATAAAGGCGGATAACGCCGCCCTCTGCTTCAAGTATTTAGGGCTCTTTCCATATTGCTGGCACAACATTCCCAGGACCGATTGGTGGTCCAAAGGCCCGGCTGCAGAACTTTGTCGATTCTGGAAACCAGAAGCTATGCTAATAGCAACATCGAGAAAGGACTGAATGATTTGTCAGCTTTCACACATCGTCACACTCATTTTTTTGCAATTCTCATTGCTACTGTCGCTTTGCTGCTGTTTTGGGCAGCTGCCGCTTACGGTGCTTATGGTTCTGAAACGCTCCGGTGGGGTTCGACCGGCGTTTCTGTGGCCGAACTGCAGTATGACCTTACCGCCCTTGGTTATCCGACGTCCGGCGTCGACGGAAAGTTTGGTGGAAATACATACAATGCTGTCATATCTTTTCAGCAGAGCAACGCTCTCACCGCGGATGGGCTGGTTGGCTCAAGAACAAAAGACACACTGGCCTATCTGATCAATATGAAAAACCAATCTGAAGGATACAAGCGGATCGATTACGTCGTTCAAAGCGGGGATACCCTTTGGATTCTCGCCAACCGATACAAAACGACGGTTGAAGATATCATGTACAAGAGCGGCATTGATTCCGATTGGCTGACTGTCGGCCAGCCCCTGTCCATTCGGGTTCCTTCAGGAACCGATTACATACCACCGGCGCAGCCGCCGGCCAATCCGCCCAACCCAACAACGCCTCCGGCTCCGCAGGACCCGCCCTCCCGCGGCAATGGCACGCCGGCCACTTTTTGGCGGGATCGAATGGATTGGCTGCAACCGGTAAAAGGACACCATTACGAAAGCCAGGCTGGGCTTGAAGCCTATTTCGGCGCCTATCGCTCCAACTCGGACGGCAGTCCGCGCTCACACGGCGGAATCGATTATGTTAATTCCCCCGGAACGCCAGTATACGCCATGGCTGATGGCAAAGTGCTTCGCTTTAATACCTATGGGTTCTACGCCGGTACCGGTGTGGTTGAAGTGGAAAACTACGATGGTTCGGTGGCCCGGTATGCCGAGATACGGCCTTCAACAGCGATACAAAACGGCCAGCGAACAATACACCGGGGTGATGTTATCGGAACCATGGTCACCAACAGCGCCAACGGCATGGCCATGCTGCATTTGGAGATGTATTACGGTTACGATCCCTACGGCAACAAAATGAGCGGGGCGCTTTCCCAGTGGGACAACACAACTTACTGGTACACCGCCTATAACCCGGACGCCGGTCCATTTTACCGGCGGGCGGACCTGATCAACGGGATTGGATCAATTTATCTCCCTAGAGAATAGCAATCGTTCGTCAGCCACGAACAACCGGAACCGCAAAAGCCGGGGCATCCACGCTCCGGCTTTCGTTTGCCCGCCTGGTTGAGCAGGGAAATCGCTTCCGATTCACGAAAAAGTATTTTAGATCCGGTGTGAAACGGAAGGAAGACCATTATCATGGCCGAAACGGTTCGAATCATTAACCTTGAACAGGGCATGCCGCTGGTGGAGGAAGCGCGGAAGCGCCTGCTGGATGAGCTGAAAAAAGCTAAAACGTCGGGATGTAAAGCCATCAAGATCATCCACGGCTATGGATCCAGCGGGGTCGGCGGCAAAATCAAACCGGCGGTTCATCGTTCTTTGGCCATGCGCAAGCGCGAAGGCGGCATCCGGGAATATGTTCCGGGCGAAGACTGGGAAGTCTTTGATGAACGCGCCCGCCGGCTGCTCGATGAAATCCAGCAGCTTCGTAAAGACAGCGATCTCGGGAAAGCCAATCCCGGCATCACCATGGTGCTGCTGTAACATCCAAAATCGGAACCGGCACGGAATCGTACAGAAAGAGCCTGGAGTAGACATCCAGGCTCTTTCTGTATTTAGAATTCAAACTTTCAATCAACCTTTCGGTCGATGTGCTAAGAACCGATGAACCCCTAAACTGATTATAGTGATCCGAAAAGATGATCATGGAACCGTTCGTTTTTTCGGCGTGAAATCAGTGTTATTCCGGCCTTCGTTCAATTGATCCGCAGACCGCTTGATGCGGATGCAGCGTATTGGACCGGGCTGAATAATGCCTGAGCTGCGCCCCTCAGCTCAGAGTCTGCAACCGGAGGTGATGCGGCGGTAAGCAACAAAGAAATGCGGCATTGATGCTTGAGTTTAGTTTAATGAGAATGCGAACATTGCGAAAAAAGAATTCCAAACGGAAACATGTAAGACCTGCCGGCAAAGCCGGGAGGTCTTACATGTTGTATGCTGTTTGAAAGGGATTCGGCGCTGAAAAGAGAATCAGAGAGTAGAATAGAATATCTTGATCCCGAAGGATAGGTGAGCATGCAATGAGTGACAATGACTTAATCGGTAATCCGTGGGTCAATCCAGAACCCTCAGGCCAGCCGAACCCTGCTTGGAAGATCCCCGGGTGGCTCAAGGCCATTTTGATCGGAGTGCTTCTAATCGGCCTTTTCGTCGCCGCAATGATTGGCGTGATCCTGTTTTCTTTTGCGAACAGTGATGCCTACCAAGCATCAAAGCGCTATCTCGAATCAAACCAACAAGTTCAGCAGATTACCGGCGGTATCACAGGGTACGGGCTGTTTCCCACCGGTTCATTTCATCTTGAGAATGGAGCCGGGGATGCCCGGCTGATTGTCGAGGTATCCGGGAAAAAGCAGGACGCCAGCGTCTATTTCAAGATGCGCAAAGAACCGAACCACCCCTGGGAGGTGCAGCAGGCGATTGTTAAGAAAGCTGGCGAAGTAACCGGGAACAGTCGCCCCAACCTGGATGATTTCGAGGAATTCGATTGAATATAATTTAACAGCGTGAGGAGGCATCGCTCAATGAGTCAATGGGCCAAAACAGTCACCATTCCCTCAAAAGCCGGGATTGCCATTAAAGTATCCATGATCATTGCCATACTCATCGGAACCTATTTTTCGTCGCTTTTAACCGCCAAAGTTGAAGGCGCCTCTACTTTTTATTATTTCACCGTGCAAAGCAACTGGTTCATCGGCATCATGGCCGCAGTCTTTCTGTACCAGGAAATCAGAACCCGGCAAAAGGTCACCAGTCAGCTGCTTTACAGCTTGAAATACCTGGCTACCACAGCGGTGGCGCTTACCTTTACCATCTTTTCGGTGGTTCTGCTGCCCACCGTGCCTTTGGATTATCTGATGTCCTGGGGAAATGTTCTGCTGCACGACGTTGTGCCCGTCCTGGCAGTCCTGGATTATCTCCTGTATGACACCGATTTTAAAGCCGAAGCGAAAAACATCGCTTGGACCGTCATTATGCCGGTCTGCTACTTCGGTTTTGTCATGCTGGGGCTGCTGCTCGATTTCCGGTATATCGACAACCAGCGCATCCCGTATTTCTTTCTGGACTTTCACAAGCTTGGCTGGTTTGGCCTCGGACCGTCCGGACCCGGCGTGTTTTACTGGCTGCTGATGACCCTGGCCGCGGTCGCCGCACTAGGAGCGCTGCTGATCTGGGCAATGCGCATGCGAAAACGACGCTTGCATCCTGGCGCGGATACCATTGGGGAACGGGCTGCAGGGTAAAGCGGAAAGGGGTAAAAAGCCTGGTTTTGTCGAACCAGGCTTTTTATCATGGCACCAGAAGGAAGGAAGCCCTTCGTTTTTCCGCCTCGCGGATGAATTCCGGGATGAACCGTTCCAATTCCTCCACGATACAAATATCCGAATGCCGAAATATCGCCGCTTCGGGATCACGGTTGATTGACACCACGGTTTTCGACTCCTTCATGCCGGCGATATGCGGCGCGGAACCGGAGATGCCGCAGGCAACGTAAAGCAGCGGTGAAACCTTCTTGCCGGTGAGTCCCACCTGCGCGTTATACTCAATCCACCCATTGTCGCAAGCAACCCTTGATCCCGCGATTGCGGACCGGTTGAAGCAGGATGCCATGGAACGGAGCATTTGTAGGTTCTCGGCTTTGCCGATCCCTTTACCGGCGGATATAACCACCTCCGCGTGTTCGAGTTCGGTGTTGGATTGGTCCGGGGTGCTGAACTGCACATTTGATGTAAAGACTGGATGGATGTCCGCATCAATCACCGTGGTCAGGCCGGGGTCCGCCTGTTGATCACGGGCGGGAAAAGCACCGGGGAGAACCGTGATGACCAGAGGCGGCTTTCCCGCGCCATAAAGCATGTCGAGCTTCCCGTGGAATCCGCTCCTGCGGTAAGAGATGCCGCTCTCGGACCGTTCGATCCCGCACACTGAGGTGACACAGCAGCCATCGAGCCGGGCCGCGACGCGCGGGGCATAATCGTATCCGGTCGATGTATGGGCGATGATAATGATGTCGGGAGTGATCCGCTCCGCCGCCATCAGAGCCGCGTTTTCCCAACCCTCGCAGGTATATTCGGCCAGGCCGCTGCCGTTGATCACCAGCAGGTCCGCTCCGGAAACAGAAGGCGCACCGGGGATAAGCCCCGGCAATACGGCGGTTATCCCGGATTGATAGTGGCGGGCAATTTCGGCTGCGCAGGAGACAAGCTCGTGCGTTACCGGGAGGATGCGACCGCCGCTCTGTTCACACATGACCATGATCGAATGGCTCATCATGTTCTCCTTTATATCAGGGATTTTTCATGAAGCATCTGCCAGAGCGCCGCGGCCTTTTCAGCCGTGGTTCCTTCAAGCCTCATTCCGGCACGATCCGATCCCGCGTCCTGAATGCTTTCAACCCCTTCGCAGCTTCCGGCCGACAGACCGGCAGCGCACGCGATCTCCGTGATCTCGGCATATTTGGCCCGCAAAACATTGGAAAGGGAAGGGTACCTGGGCCGGTTGATGCCCGACTGGACCGCGGCCAGGGCGGGGAGGGCCAGGTCCATGGAACACCGGCTTCCCGAATCGAGCTCCCGCTCGACCCGAATGTGCCGCTCATCGGCATTCACCGCAAGCTTGATCACAGCCGTGGCTGAAACCACGCCAAGCCTGGCCGCGATCATCGGCCCGGTCTGGCCGGACATCATATCTTCAGACATGACGCCGGTTAGAATCAGATCGTATACCTTGTCATGGCAGAATTCAGCGATCAGGCGCGACTTGAGCGACGGGCTGACGTAACCATCACAATCATGGATAAGGTGAAAGCCCTGGTCCGCGCCCATCTCCAGGCATCGCCTTATCGCGGATTTGACGCGTTCGGGGCCAATGGACACGACATCAATGACCGTACCGGGAATCATTTCCCGGATGCGCAAGGCCTCTTCAACGGCATGTTCATCATAACGGTTGATCCAGTAAGAAGCGTTTTCAGCATATCCGGCCCATGTCTTTTCCGGGTTGACCGCCGGTCGTGATTCCTGATCCGCGACCTGTTTGATACATACAAGGATTTTCATAAAGGCCCTCTGTTAAAATCCGCTTTTCATTTAATTATAGTAAACAATAATCCGGGCCTGAAAACAAGTCAATTTAAAACGGACGTCCGTCCTTTTTTATATTGACTTTCTCCCAGAGAGACGATTATCCTATAACCAGGGAGAAGATTTATGGCTGAGTTGATTTTTGTCCGTCACGGGCAGGCCTCGTTCGGCAGCGGGGATTACGATATCCTTTCCGACCGGGGAAAAGAGCAGTCAGTCTTGATTGCTCAATACTTATTAAATACCGGCGTCTCGTTTGTCAGGGCTTACTCCGGGACGCTGAAGCGTCAGGTGGATACGGCAGAGATCGTCCTGGATTCCATGCGGGCGAACAAGACCGGATTTCCGGCGCTCAGTAGGATTGAAGGATTCAATGAGTACCAGTCTGACGCGATCATGCACCATTACATTCCGCTTCTGGCCCAAGAAGATTGCGCGCTTCATCCTTTTATTGAAAAACTGTACACCGACAAGCGCGCGTTCCAACATGTTTTTGACCGGGTGGTGAGCCGGTGGCTTTCAGATCAGTCAAACCCGGATGGCGTGGAGGGGTGGAACCGCTTTAAGGAGCGGGTCGCGGCGGCCATTCAACAGATCACCCGCGAAAATGAGAAAGACAGCAGAATCGTGATCTTCTCCTCCGGCGGGGTGATCTCGGCCGCAGTCCATCTCGCAACCGGCATGTCCCCCTATGAATCGATGCGGTTGGGCTGGGGTCTGGTGAATACATCAATGACGAAATTCAGGTTCGGGAGCGCGGGGCTCATTCTGCATTCACTGAACAGCTACCCGCACCTGGAAAGCGGCGGGTCTGGTGAACTGATTACGTACCGATAAGGGAGGGAAGCACATGGATTTTCAGATTTCTGACAAGATGAAGACGATTACCGGGATGATCAACGAGTTTGTGGACAAAGAACTGATCCCACTGGAACACGACTTTCTGACCAAGGATTTCAAACAGCTCGAACCGATCGTCGAAGAAAAGCGCAAAATGGTAAAGCAGATGGAGCTCTGGGCGCCGAATCAGGATAAAGAATTGGGCGGCATGGGGCTGAATCTGGTGGAGCACGGTCTGGTTTCGGAGGCGCTCGGCAGAAGCCCGCTTGGCCATTATGTGTTCAACTGCCAGGCGCCGGACGCGGGCAACATGGAGATCCTTCATAAGTTCGGAACCGAGGAACAGAAGGAGCAATACCTGCGGCCGCTGGTTGAGGGCAGGATCCGCAGCTGCTTTTCCATGACCGAGGTTGAGATGCCCGGATCGAATCCGGTCATGATGGACACCACAGCAGTCAAGGACGGCGGCGATTACATTATTAACGGCCAGAAATGGTACTCGACCGCCGCCGACGGCTCCCAGTTTTCGATCTGTATGGCGGTGACCAATCCCGAAGCGCCGCCGCACATGCGCGCCAGCATGATCATCGTTCCGACCGACAACCCGGGCTTTAACCTGGTGAGAAACATCCCCGTCATGGGCCACGAGGGCAGCGGCTACTTCAGCCACGGCGAGGTCCTGTTCCAATCCTGCCGGGTCCCGCAGAGCAACCTGCTTGGTCCGGAAGGCGCCGGCTTTGTCATCGCGCAGGAACGGCTCGGGCCGGGGCGCATCCATCACTGCATGCGGTGGATTGGAGTGTGCAACCGGGCATTCGAGCTGATGTGCCGCAGGGTCAACCAGCGGATGATCAAGCCTGACGGCAAAACGCTTGCCACCCAGCAGATCATTCAGGCGATGGTCGCCGATTCGGCGGCGGAAATCCAGGCCGCAAAGCTGATGACCCTGCACGCCGCATGGCGGATCGACAACCTGGGGCAGAAGGCCGCCAAGGTCGATATCTCGCTGATCAAGTTCTACGTGGCCAACGTGATGCAGAATGTGATCGACCGGGCCTTACAGGTTCACGGCGGTCTGGGGATGACCGATGATACGATCATTGCCTTCTTCTTCAGGCATGAACGCGCGGCCCGGATCTATGACGGCGCGGATGAAGTGCACCGGATGAATGTGGCCAGGACGATCCTCAGACAATACGAAGACAAAAATTAAGGACCGGTTATCCGCCGATGATGTACAACGAGTTTAAAAAAATCGTAAATATCTCGAAAGAGGAAATCTCGGGCCAGATCCTGGAGCGGAACCGCGACTCGATCAAGGTGAAGAAGGAAAAACGGGCCATCGAGAACCTGATCCGGATCATCGACGCGACGCTGGATCTGTGCAGCAAATGCAGTTTTCAGGCAATGAGCATCCGGGATCTTTCCGCAGCGTCCGGTCTGAGCCGGGGCGCGTTGTATTCCTACTTTACCAGCAAGGAAGAACTGCTGGTTTTGATCCAGTCGCACGGCCGGGAGATCGCGAACCGGGTGCTTCATGACCAGATCGCCCATGGCAGCGGCCCCGCCGAGAAACTGCAGCTGGCGATCAAGTCGCACATCTACCTGAGTGAGGCCATGCAGAAATGGTTCTATTTCACCTATATCGAGGCACGGAATCTGTCCAAGGAAGAGCAGAAACGGGCCATAGAAAGTGAACTCGAAACGGAGAAAATCTTCATTGACATCATCAATGAAGGCATTGACGAAACGATCTTCCGGGACGAAAACGTGGTCCTGGCCGCGTCGGTGATCAAGGCGATGCTGCAGGACTGGTACCTGAAACGGTGGAAATACCGGACCAGGAAAGTGTCCGTGGACGATTATGCTGACTTTGTGATTCATGTGGCTGAGTCTATTTTGCTGATAAAGTAAAGTGTGGAGGTGTGGTATGAGTGATGTGACTGACCGCGCCACGTCCATTCGGAGCGGCGAGGAACTTGATCCGAAAAAGGTTCTGGAATTTTTGAAAGACAGCGTCCCGGGTCTGAATGGGGAAATCGAGATTAAGCAGTTTCCCAGCGGGTTTTCCAACCTGACCTATTCCGTCAAGGTCGGGGACCGGGAGATGGTGCTGCGCAGGCCGCCATTCGGCAAGAAAGCCAAAACCGCGCACGACATGGGGCGCGAGTATAAGATACTCAGCGCGCTGAAGCCGGTTTTTCCGTATTGCCCGCAGCCGTTGGTGTACACCGAGGACGAAGCGGTCATGGGATGCCCATTTTACGTCATGGAACGCATCCCGGGCATCATCCTGCGCAGGGACCTTCCGAAGGGAATGGAACTGAACCCGAAAGAGGCCCGTACCCTCAGCGAAAACCTGATCACGGTGCAGTACAAACTGCATTCGGTGGACTACGCGAAAGCCGGGCTGGCAGACTTCGGCAAGCCCGAAGGCTATGTGCGGCGCCAGGTCGAAGGCTGGAGCGGCCGGTATCGGGATGCGAAGACACCCGACGCTCCGGACTTTGAAAAAGTGATGCAGTGGCTGCATGACAAAATGCCCGGCGAGTCGGGGATCGTGGGAATCATCCATAATGACTTCAAATTTGACAACGCAGTGCTCGATCCGTCCAATCCGATGGAGATCATCGGCATTCTCGACTGGGAAATGGCAACCCTGGGCGACCCGCTGATGGATCTCGGGTCTTCACTGGGCTACTGGGTGGAGCAGGATGATCCGGCCCCATTACAGGCGATCCGCCAGATGCCGACCAACCTGGAAGGCATGCTGACCCGCCAGGAACAATTCGCGCTCTACGGTGAATTGATGGGCATCAAGGTTGATCACTTCGATTTTTATTACTGCTTCGGACTATTCCGGCTCGCGGTCATCGCGCAGCAGATCTACTACCGATTCTTCCATGGGCAGACCAAGGACCCACGGTTCGGAGCGCTGATTGCTGCGGTCAAAGTCCTCGAAGCAACCGCGCTGCAGGTCATTGAAAAATCGGATCTTTAATGAAAGCGGGGGGAATATCATGATCGTCGATTTCAGTTTAAAAGGGAAAGTCGCCGTAGTGACCGGGGCAAGCCGCGGTATTGGCGAAAGCATCGCAAAGGCCCTGGCCGAATACGGCGCTGAAGTGGTTATCACCAACAAGACAATGGAAGGTCTGCCCGAAGTTGAAGCCGCAATCAAGGCCGCCGGCGGCAAGGCCGTGGCAAAGGCGTGCCACAACGGCATTCCGGCCGAGATCGAAGACCTTTTCAAATTTGTCGAGTCAACCTATGGCAAGCTCGATATTCTGGTGAACAATGCCGCGATGAACTTCTACTTTGGCAACATGATCGACGCTTCGGAGGACGTGTGGGATAAGACCATGGACGTCAACCTGAAGGGCAATTTCTTCACCTGCCAGCACGGCGCCCGGCTGATGATGAAAAACGGCGGTGGTTCCATCATCAATGTCGCGTCGATCAATGGCATCCGACCCGCGCTGATGCAGGGCATCTACTCGATTACCAAGGCAGGGCTCATCTCCATGACCAAAGCCTTCGCCAAGGAGCTGGCACCGGCAAATGTCAGAGTGAATGCACTGCTCCCGGGTCTCACCGATACCAAGTTCGCTTCCGTCATGGTTAAAAACGATGAGATGATGGAGAAGTACCTGCTGCCGCAGATCCCGCTTCATCGGGCCGCTCAGCCGGAAGAAATGTGCGGCGCCGTGCTGTACCTGGCATCGGACGCGTCATCCTTCACCACCGGCGCAACCATCGTGGTCGACGGGGGAGCGCTGGCGTAGCTTTTTATAAAACCGCATCGATAACATTAAAGCTCGCGGCATTACGCCGCGAGCTTGCTGTTTTTTAACCCGCCTATTTAAAATATTTTATTGTTATTTTTATATTAAAAAACCATTATCTGTATCGTAAAATAGTATGGAACCACGTACACACAACTTGTACATCGCAAATCATGACCGCAAGTAGGGAATAGGGGAATGGATATGCCGAATTACCGGACTTTATTTGTAGTCGGGCTGGCCGCATTAATCGTCGGTCTGATGCTGTCACAGCAGTTTCAGGCCAATCGACTGGGTCCAACCTATGTTTCGGCGGCCCGATGGACCAGTTTGACGAAACAGATTAATGATTTACGGCGGGAAAACGAGGCCCTGGCAGCTGATGTCGCCAGGTATCGAAGCCAACTGCCGCATTCGAGCAGTGGTTCGGCAAACCGGCAAATAGGCAAGGAATTGGAACGAAACAGCCGATTAGCCGGGCTTACGCAGGCTCAAGGCGCCGGGATTATGATCGTTCTGGATGACGGGAATGACCCCTTGCGGGTTGGAGAAGGCCTGGTTCATGATTCAATGCTGCGGACCGCCGTTAATGAGCTGAACAAAGCGGGCGCTGCCGCGATCAGCATCAATGGTGAACGATATATTTCGACCACAGAAATCCGCTGTGCCGGGCCAGCAATTTTGATGAACATTCACCGGATTGCGCCGCCGTTCGAAATTCGCGCCATTGGAAACCAGCGGAGTTTGAAAAAGGCGCTGGAAGACCCTTACGGCGCGTTGCTACTGCTTCGCTATCAAGGCGTTCGAATCAAAACCTGGACGGACGATAATCTAGAAATACCGGCATATAACGGCATGATCCAAATCAGATACGCGCGTCCGCTGAGCCAACACGCTCAACCGAAATAACTTCGAATCCCCGAAGGAGACCAGGTATGTCACGAAGGCGAGCCATCTATTTATTGTCTTTGGTTTGTTTCCTGCTGGGCTTAATGATCTCGATTCAAATTCGCTCGACCATTCAGACCTCCCAGAACCTATCACCAGACCGATGGGCCGATTTGGCGGTTGAGATCGACTACCTGCGCACGCAGCACGACGTTTTGACAGCCGAGTCCATCACTTTGCGCAACAAACTGCCGAAAATGGTCATCAATTCAATGCGGACTTCAAAATACCATCGTATTGGCGGTTAGCGGATCTACTAAAACACCAGCGCGCAAGCCGCATTCCGGTTCACTGTCAGAGCGCCGGTAAAGGTCCCAGCCACCTGAATCACCGGTCCTTCACTGCCACAATTCAATGCGTTCCGGTACTCTGCGCCAGGTTTCGGCTCTCTTTCTAACGGCTGTTGTGCTGCAAGGCGCGAACCAGCTTCCGTCAGGTTCGGTTCAAATCACCGGCGTGAAACGGTCGGCCAACCGATGGAATGGCTCGGTGATCACCCCGGGTTACAGCAGGCCGCGTTCGCGGGCGATGGCTACAGCCTCCGTTCGGTTACCAGCGTTCAGCTTATCCAGCAGATGGACCATATGGGTTTTGACGGTGCTGAGCGCGATGATCAGCGTATTAGCGATTTCCGCATTGGTGGTACCGTTTGCTACCAGCTTCAATATTTCCAGTTCGCGTTTGCTTAAAGCTTCGGTCTCCGCGAACTGCGGGTTATCACGGGTATGACGGATCAGAAAGTCCGCATACTCCGGATTGGGCAAGGAATCACGCGCGGTCCGGAGTAAATCGACGGCGTCTGGCGCCGCGTCCAGAAACGACCTGATCCATCCATACCTGGCGCCGATATCCAGCGCTTCTCCAATCTGACCAATCGCCGTGCTCAGTTCCTCCGCGTTTCCATCCCGATGCCAGAGCCGATAATGAATAACAGCTTCGGCCACTTGAAACCAAACCGCCGCGCCAGGCCAATGGTTTGCCAGCAGCAGTTCTTTCACGGCCGCGGCACTGTCTCTGGCCATCTCCAGCCGGCCTTGTTTCATAAGGGTACCCACCACAAACCACTGCGAAAAGATGCTGAAATAGTAGTTCCTCGTATCAAAAATCTTTTCACAGGTGATTTCAGCGTATTTTTCCACACCGAGGAATGTTTCCTGGGCTCTGACGATGCGCCGCATTGAACCCAAATCGTCGGCTTGGGTGATCGCCCGAGCTTCCGCAGCAAATTCTACCGCCTTCTCTTTGCTGCCGGTATACGTTTCGAGCAAGGCCTTGCTGACCAGGGCTACGGACTGGGCGGTTTTATCACCGGTTTCCAGGCCAAGCTTTGCGGCCATTTCAAGATACCTGCGGCTGGTATCGATTCGGTCTATTTCATAGTAAAGAAACGACAGATAACAGTAAAAATAGACGACATCGGGCAGAAGCAGGGCATTTCGATCCGACAGCGTCTGAAGGGCATCCTGAAACGTAACCACCGCATGGCCAAGTTCACCCTGATAGTAGTGAATCCAGCCAAGATTGATCCAGGCGAAAACCGTCTGGGCGTAATGTTCCGTCTGCAGGCTGAGAGTGACCGCCTCATTAAGAATTTGGATGGCTTGTTCAGACTTTCCCGAAAAGCTCAAGGCCATACCAAGGTTGATCATTGCCCAAATCCGATAGCCGTGGTCGGTTTCGGGCAGCAGTTGAAGGGCCTGCGTTGCCGCCTGAAGGGCTTTTTCGATATTCGTTTGCTTGATACTGTGCTGGTAAAGCGCAGATAATGACCAGATGGTCCAATAGACCCCAAGTTCACGCTGATGGGCGGACCAGAGAACGGGTTCGGCGGCCGGATCAATCTGGCCCTCTTTCCGGTCAAGAAGGGATTTCATCCGGTTCAGTTCCGCTTCCGCCTGGTCAAATTGAGTCTGCATACAGGAAAGGTAAGCGTTAACTGACAGGTATGCAGTGCTGTTTACGGTAACGGATTTGGGGAATTGACTGAGCAGGTTCTTCAGGGTTGTATACTGGCATTGCTGGGTCAATACGGTCGAAACCGGCGCGATATACAAATCAGCAATATTCCAATCTTTAGCCCGTATAGCATGTTCCAACGCTAGGGTCATGCTGTCGTTAGCCGCGAACCAGTCGCTGGCTTTCCGGTGAAGCATCAGATCCATGCCAGGGGATTCGATCGCCAGCCTGCTGCGCAGAAACTGTCTGAAGAGGTAATGATACCGAAACCAGATTTTTTCGCTGCTCAAAGGGTCAATAAACATACTGGACTGGTGAAGCGTATCCAGAATTGAACCGGCGAGAGAATTGCCGGTCAGCGCAGCCGCCAGGTCTCCGCTGACTTGATCTGCGATAGATGTAACCATTAAAAAGCGCTGAACTTCCGGGTCAAGGTCTTCAAATACCTCTTCAGCCAGATAATCAAAGATTTCAGCCGCCCGGCCGGGAATGAGTTTGTCCAGAAGGTTCGGCGCGATGCTCCCAGTTTCCCGGCCGCTTTTTAGCTTAAGTGCCAGGAGGTGGAGCGCCGCCGCCCAGCCTTCGGAGACCTGGTTCAGCCGGTGCAGGTCCGAATCGTTCACATCGTTGACAAAGGAGCTGAAGAGCGCCCGGGTTTCATCTAGTGAAAAACGCAGGTCTTCCATGCCAAGGTTAACCAGCGTGCCCGATATGTTCATCTTTGCTTTGGCATAAGGCAAATTGCGTCTGGATCCGACGACGAGCCGAAGCATGGTCGGAATATGCGCAAGAATAAGCTGGATGGCATTGTGCAGAACCGGCTCCGTGATGCAGTGGTAGTCGTCTAGGAACACATATACGGACCGATCTACTGTGGATAAGAAATTGATGATCAGCGTGACATACGTTTCAGCGGGAATTTGCCGGGGTGAGCGGAGCAATTCCCGAATGGCGTTCAGCGAATCCGCTCTTTCCGGTAACGCCTCCCGGAGAGCGGACAGAAAATAAAGCAAAAAGCGGGCCGGATCATTGTCGCTTTCTTCAAGAGAATACCATGCGACAGCGGCACCCCGTTCCTGAAGCAGGTTCGCCCATGTGGACAGACAGGTGGTCTTTCCGAAACCAGCCGGAGCAACGACGAAAAGCACCTGAGCACCTGGCGAATCCAGCAGACTGATCAGCCGGCTTCGGGTGAAAACGTAAGGGTTCAACGGCGGAACCGCGGTTTTCGTAATAATCAGCGCCATGAATACCCCCCCTTCTCCAACGAAAGACCGAAATTCAGAACTCTAATTATGTTGATTTATAGGATTTCGCGCATTATCTAGTAACATTGTAATTCGGGATTCGGGATGGTTTCAATCAAGTCAAAAGTGGTCCCTTTGCACAGTAATGACTGCGCCAAATCGATCCAGTTTTACGAAGCGCACTTTAGCTTTGCAAAATATCATGAACACGATGTTCCGGTTCCCGAAATATTCACTTCAATTAGCATGAAGTTTTTTCGCTGATTATGGGTGATTAACAGACAGGGCCCTCCGACAAAAATGCTCTGATTGCACGGGAAAATGCGCATGAGCGGTTGATATAATTTCCACAATATGGTGAATGCTGTGTTTGACGGCAAGCACCACAACGAAAAGGGGAGGGTATATCATGCGGAAAAGTTGGATTTTTAGGCTAGGGACTTGTTTGTTCATCGCGGTTATGTTGGCCGGCTTTTTGGCCCCGATCGCCAGTGCATCTGATGCCACGGAAACCCAGGCGGCCGAAACGGCGGCCACTGTACCAGCTGTTGCCTACACATACAAACCAGTAAATCTGACGAGCGTTTATCAGCTCACTTTTGACCAGGATGTAACGCCGGGACCCGGTTTTGGTGGGATCTCAATGAAAGATAACCTGGGCAATCCGCTGCAAATCACTGCAGCCCTGAATAGTCGAACGCTCAGTGTTACACCGAAAGATTTTAAGTGGAAGCCAAACACCCACTACAGCCTGACGATTCCGGCTGATGCGCTCATCAATGCGGCAGGGAGTCCTTTGCCGGCCGATCTGGTGGTGGACTGCCTCACGCCGTCGTTTGCGCCTGACCTTTTCACGCACACTGGTTCCGACTACAGCCAGCCCCGTAATCCGCGCTTCAGGATCATGTCTGACCAAAAGCTTCGCAAGAGCGTGAATTACAACAACATCGTGTTCAAGGATAGAGCCGGCAATATCGTGAAGGCCAACAAAACGCTGCTCCCGAACTTGATGGGATCGAACGATCTGTGGATTTCGCCGGCGAAAACGCTGAAGGCTGATACCGAGTACACGCTCTGTATCCCCGAAAATGCGGTAACAGGCTCCATGATCAACGCGCCGAATGCCGAGTATACGATTCTTTTCAAAACCAGTACCCGGTAAATAACACGTTAGGGCGGCGGAATGCCGCCCTTTTTTATTTGCCCATTGAAAACCGGCATCTTATAATAGCTTTGAAGAAAGCAAAGGAGTGTCTTATCATGGATCGTTTCGAAAACATAACCGTCATAAAAAAAGCCAATGTCTACTTCAATGGCCAGGTGACAAGCAGAACCGTTCTGTTTGAAGATGGCACAAAGAAAACGCTTGGCGTCATGCTGCCGGGCGAATATGAATTTGGTACTGAACAGAAAGAACGCATGGAGATTCTAGCGGGCACTCTGGATGTGAAATTGCCGGGCAGCAGCAGCTGGACAAGCTTCAAAGCGGGTCAAACCTTCGACGTTCCCGCAAATTCCGTTTTCCAGTTGGTTGTCAAAGAAATCGCGGATTATTGCTGTTCGTACCTTTAGGCTGAAATACGATTATCAATCATCATAATCCTGCCAGGCACTGGCAGGATTATTTGCATTTACCTGGAATTTCATCTGGTAATTAGAACACTCTGCCATTGAGGTAATACAAAAGGCGTGGTTGTCATCAAGCCACAGTACAAGTGGATTACGGATTTCGAAAAAAACGGCTTGGCCTATGGGGCTATATCGATACAACCGAAAAAGTGGTTAAGATCGCTTCGTAATAATTACTTTCATCAGACCAAGTATTTCGACTTTGATATCAATTTTTGGATAGTCAATCTCATGGTCGTATTCTTTGTCTGCCAATACCCGTTTATCCAACTGGGTGATCCTACCCAAACCAGATAGCGGACTCCGACTCGGTGCTCCCCCTTTTCCCTTCGTATACCTCCGAACGCTCCGCGAGCCAATCGGCTAAGTGTGGGTAGATGTCCTGCCGGGCAAGACGCCCGAACAGCAGCCCGTCATGGTCAATCGGATACTCCTTGTAGGTCTTATCCTGACCGCTTGTGTGATCAATCAAGGCGCGGACCTGATGTCCAGGTACAGTGTGGTCCCGAGCTCCTGAGAGGGCAAGGATGCTGCTCTGAATGCGTTCGAGCCGAACCGGTTCTCCGCGCAGGCAGACTTCGCCCCGGACAATTCTGTTTTTCTGGGTAAACGCGGTGATCCACTGCACATACGCCGAGCCCGGATAATTGACCCCGTCTGCACCCCACTTATTTAACGCGTTATAACCCAGAACCGGCATGCCAGTACCAAAAAGCCGCCAAAATCGTGTATATCCCCCGAGAAGATTCTTGACTGGGTTGAGTAAAGTGGCCAACATGGTCACCAAATTAGGCGGCACCAATGGAAAGGCTTCAACCACCTTTCCCGGGTCAAACCGTTCAGGATTCATCAACCGGCCTGCGATACCGCCGTCAGAAAAGTCAATCTGTCCGCCGATATTGACGAGATTCAGGACTTTAGGCTCTTCGAACAACGAAGCGTATAAAGCTGCCAGCGTGCCGCCCATGCTGATTCCAATTAACGAAACCGAATCTCCGCCTGATTCTTGGACTACCTTCCGAATCGCCGGGCGCATCCGGTCAAAGATCAAGTGATCGATGGTAAGATTCGCCTCTTCCGGGCCGAAATCACCCCAATCCAGCAGATAAACATCAAACCCCTGCTGTACCAGGTATTCAACCATGCTGAAACCCGGGATCATATCCAGGATGTACGGCTTGTTGATCAACGCGTAAATCAACACGACCGGGGTTTTAAACCTGGGCTCCTGATCGTGCTGGTATCGATAGACCCGGGAATTGCGATATCGCCAGACCGAATATTTCGGGGTTAATCCGGTGGGGGGCTTGGGGTCGGCTCGCAGATACTCCATTCCATAGCGCCAGTGGTCCTGAAAGCGCTCAACATTTTGGGCCCAGGTTAAATACCCCCTGGTGGCCCGGTAGCGCCCCGGCGACCACTTGACCGGGGGTTCCACCACCGTTACCTCCGCATTGGCATCGCGCCGCTGCTTGCCCCGTATATCCTCCGACTCATCATTCGGTTCAATCATTTGACATCATCCCTTAAAAAAGTCCTCTAATCTAGACTTACCCAGGGAAAACAAAAATAGACCGCGCAAACGGTAAAATGATATCAATCGCAGCAGCCTCTACCGGAAACCTCCCAAGGGCAAACAGATTTCCGACGAGGAGTTGCTTATCATGGGGCGGATCGACGAGCTGCATTCGGACCACCCCACCTGGGGCTATCGCACCATCACAAAGATTATCCGCCGTGATCATGGGATCTGCGTCAACCGGATGAAAATTCGCAGGATGATGCGGGATATGGGCGTGTACACCATCTATCCCAAGCCCAATCTCAGCAAGCGTTATCATTCTCAGTTCATTCGACCGTATCTTCTGAGAAAACTAAACATCGAACGGCCGAATCAGGTTTGGGGCGTTGATATTACATACATCCGGATGCATCGGGGATTCATGTATCTCTTTGAGCACGGGCCAGTCGCTGGACAATGTACGAACCGAGCGGTTTTTCCGGACGCTGAAATACGATCTGATCTACATCCACGAGTTCGAAACGCCCAGAGAGCTTCGGAAAGCGATCAGCCGCTACATTCACGAATACAACACGTACCGGCCTCATTCCTCAATCGGAAATCTGACTCCGAACGAGGTTTACTATGGCAAAATCCCCAACGTCGCATAACACGAAAGGAGATTAACTTAGAAATCGACTTTTCGTGTCTTGACTGAGGGGGGCATTATAAAGTGCTGTTCATTTATGGGGACTGTTTGAAACACTTATCGGGGTGACAGTGATTCTTTTCATCAAGAAATTATCTAAACTGTTCCTTGGATATTGGAAGTTTATGGGCATTTATTGGCCAGAATGGGCTGTTATTCCGGGGTTACTCATTGGGGGAATCGCATTCCTGGTGGTTGGGCTTACAGACTTGTTTGGAAATGTAGTCGGTCGACCATAGTTCACACGAGAGCATGCTGGAAAACCGCATACCCACATGACCATACGCATCACACTATAATCAGCACACCACTTCTCTTCATAATGAAAACCGGGTAGGGAGTAGGGCTAAAAAGGCCGGAAACTCGGTTTTCTCATTCTAGTTTACATAATGCTTCTTATGGGAAGTTGGGGAATTATCAAGAACTGCGGGGGGATTCGGTTTGGGGTTAATTTTGTCATTGTACCCGATTCGGCCGTTCTTTTGTGATTGGGCGAAAAAAACCTCGTTCTGTGCGCTTCTCTAAGCCTTCGTTTGAGGGTTCCGAATGGTTTCGGTCACGGGCCTGTTTTGCCGCGTCATTTCGGCGTCTGCTTTGGATTGGCATTTTTTTGGGGTTTCGGGTGTTTGCGGTTTGTGATTATAATGCTTGAGTGGTTGTAGCGCGCGCTGCGGCAAATCTAGATCGATCACAAGTGAATACGGTTCACGGATTCCACATCGACAATCACGCGCCTTCTTCTATTTTATTGGCCTTCCAGACCCGGTTTTATCTCACTGCTTTACCCCTGCTTCTATGACTTCAATGGGTTTTCCCCCATCAATTCCCGCCCCTGCCCCGCAGGTGTTTTGTCGAATTATGTCGAATGCCCTTTTGTACTCAATGTAGAATGTGACGAAAGGATTGAAACTATGTTTTTTAGCAGCAAAAGACGTACTCTCGCTTATTTGATCACGGCCATTTTTTGCATTTCCTTTGCATTGATATCGATTACACCGCCGGCTTATGCAACCGCAGGTGCGACTCCGGGACTGGCCGGGCAACAAATCCCGGTCATTGACCCCGCGAAAAATGTGATTAATCCGTCAAACAGTCATTTACCCACAGCCGGCGTGCCTGCCGTTGATCAGGCTCAGCCCGATCCCACGGCATCGGAGGAGGATCAGGCCGTCATTGAGGCTGCTGACGACCCAACCCAGGACGACATGCCCCCGACCAATGACCCAATCTCTGTTATTCCTTCGCTTGGCGGATCTGGCTCCGGTAATGCGGTTTCGGAACCTCCTCCCGGAACCGAAGCTCCCGCTTTGGAACCGGCCGATCCGACTTCTTCTGCGGAATTGGGTGTGCAGCAAGTGGGCATTGCCGCCAGTGACGGCGCATTGACCAAAGCCGCAACGACGACTACGACGGCCAACAATATCTTGGGATATCATTACATTGCGGCCGGAACACCGTATGCCACGAAGATGTATATCATTAAATCACCGAACCCCGGCCCGGTCTTTCTGGTTACCGGCGGCACCCATGGCAACGAGTTGTCCGGTCCGAAAGCGGCCCAGTTGATGACCCAGTATAGAGTAAAGCGCGGCACACTGCTTGTCATACCACAGTTAAACCGCCTGGCCGATATCTCACAAACCAGATCTGCCCCGGTGATCGGCGACTTGAACCGTTCTTTCCCGACTTCGTCGACCGGAACCCCGAATGACGTACTGGCCCGTGCAATCTGGTCAGATATTCAGAAGTATAAAGTTCAGTGGATTATCGATTTGCATGAAGGTTACTACTATCACCGGACCACGTCGTCATCGGTCGGTCAGAGCTTGATCTACAACCCAATGACGGGCAGCTATACGATCGGTCTGAATGCAGTTCGGGCTGCAAATGCAACGATCTCTATCTACGGGCACAAGTTCAGTTATTTCCCGCGCCCGTTGGAATCGACCCTGACGCGTTCTTCCGGTCAGTTCCTTGGGATGCATACCTTCGAACTCGAGACCTGCCGTCTGGATTCGATGAGCAAGCGGATAGCCTATGACGAAATCGTGATCAAGAGCTTCCTGAAACAGCTTGGTATGATGTAAAAAACAAACGCGCCCGGTTCAGCGGACGCGGACAGTCACCCGGGTTGCGGCCGGTTTTTTGGGACCGGTCGTAGCCCGGTATATTTTTTTGGGGGCGCCCAGGTGCCAGGCGACCCGGATATCGCTCAGTTCATCCCAGGCCGTCATTGCCTGGGATGCTTCTTTCATCGCGGTCAGCGGCACGGTATAGTTTTCAGCCTCTGGCAGCGCCATAAGGGTATCCCATACTTCGGCCACGTGCTGCTTAAAATACATTTTTTGTGCGGTGTAAAAGCTTTCTTGGGCAGCGGCGGATAAGAAGATGTTTAGCCGCAAACGGGTGTAATTCAAGGCGATCAGTTTGGCCGCGCAAAGAATTCCCTGGGCATAGGCCGGGCTGATCAGCCAACTGGGCAGGGTCCGGTATTCGAAGCCGTGCTCTTTGGTTCGAAAATCACTCAATAAGCCGTAGCGCTGCCGCCGCTTCGTGGCGGACACCGGGTTTTCCAGCATCAGTACAGGAATCGCCAGGTAATTATCCAACGCCCGAAGCAGCTTGGAAGACGCCTGAACCCCGCCGAAGTGGATATGACCTCCGATGGCATGGGTGGCAATCGGCTGGCTTCCGGCAACCATTTTCAAGTTTTTGAAGGGTGCGGTTTTATTGGCTTCTTTCAGATTCTGCTGAATAGTTCGGGTCAGTTCCATCGGACATTCGTTTGGGGTTGGCCGCACTTCGGCAATCGGCCGATCCTGGCGATTGGGCAGCCGAATATTGTCACAGCCGATGGTTCCAGTCCTTGGGAAAAAATGGGATGCCGCGGCCAGCTTGTTGGTGTCTTTGTAGGCCAGCAGAAATTCAGGATCGGCGCCGAGCATAAGGCTTTTTTGGCTATATGGCGTCTCGGCCAGCTTATGAATCACCTGTGCCAGTTCCTTTGCGGTTTTAACCGTCATGGTGGGGGCACTGTCGATATCAAGGACAACGACCTGCCCTTTTTCCCGGTTGATTGAAAGATGGACGGCGCCGAAATCCAGTCCAAGACTCTGAATGGCATTCCGGGCACCCTGGAATACGCGTTTGACCTCTTTGTCATTTTCATTATAATGCACCGCGGTCCATTCGCTGGCATTCCCTCCCCGGGCCTCTTTCCGGCTAATTTTAAACGGCTGGAGGTTGGCGACAAACACGCTGTATTCACGCAAGGGGCATAGCGTGGTTTCTTTTTCAATCACTGGCAGATGATTCATTTGGAGTATGCGCCGGCAAAACGACCTGGTTTCGGCATTTGCGATGGCCTCAGGTGAATTGAAGTCGAGGGTTTCTTCGTTCTGTTCCGCTGAGGCGATCATGGCGTGCGGGATTCCCGCTATGAGGGTTTCGGTGACCGTGAGTTTGCCAAACTGATCACTCAAGGCCTTTTTTAACACATCCTGACTTTGATTGTTTGCGTACCAGAGCCGGAAACTCACTCTGGTTGGCCCCCTTCCACTTGCACATCAATTACTTTTTCCTTGACTCCCGCGATCTGGCGGCACAGGTAAGCCGCATATTCCAACACCCGCCGCCGTGATACCAGGCGAATTTCGTCTTCATCAAATTTAAACGGTTTGGCATTGGCTTCAATAATCCAGATGGAGCTATCGCGCGACAGCCCAATATCAAAGGAAAATTCGCCGAATCTCATTCCGGACGCCGCCTCCAGCCGGGCCGGGAGCATTCTAGCGAAGGCGAACAGCCGTTCAAGCAGTGCTTCAGTTTTAGGCTCATTGTGCTGGGTGACGTGCAGTAAGGCCTTGCGAAGCGGCACCGCATAACCGCCGTTGACGACATGGGTGACGTGGGCCCCGGCTTTTGAAGCGCGAACGGCCATGCCGGTCAGCTGCCAATCCCCATTGCCATCCTTTTGAACCAGGGTGCGAATATCGAACCCTGAGCCATGATAAGTCGCCAATGGCAGCGCCTGCTGAATCATGTAGGGCTGATTCCGGATGACGCGTTTCAAACCGGACGTCAGTTTTTCAAGGGATCGATACCGGATGCTGCAAAACCGGCCTTTGATCTGGCGAATGCAGACATATCCGGATTGCGCCGGGGATACTTTGATAATGCCACGGCCGAGACTGCCATTGGAGGGTTTGATATAGACCTCGCTGTGCCGTTTCAGCATTTGTTTCAAGCCTGTCGCCGAAAACCGAACGGTCTCCGGAACGTACGCCGAGATTTTCTGATCCTTGGACAGCCATTCGTTCAAAGTCCACTTGTCGATGAAATGCGGGTTAAAAATAGGGATATGGTAATGGTCACGAAACGACCGAAGAACATCCCGCACCGGCGGTAATATTTCAAAGCGGCGATTCGGAATGCGGTTATACACCACATCCGGCAGTGGAAAGACGGTTTCTTTCCATATATATTTTCCGGATACGCGTTCAAGGGTAATCCCTCTCACCGTGCGGCCATCCGGAGCAACTCCATCGGCGACAAAGACGTAGACGGTCATGCCCATTCTCTGGCCGGCGAGCACCAATTCCCGAAAATTATTACGGATGATTTTGGGCGGCGCTGTTTTGGGAATGCGTAATGGATGGGTCAGAATACCAAGAATAGGGGTGGCATAGACTCCCTGCCGAACTGAAGGTTTGGGTTTCGCGATTCGTTTTTTGAGATTTTTTTTCTTTATCGTGACCATATCAGCGTTCAACCTGTTCCTTTCCGGCCAGATATCCGGCATAGCGAAGCGGTTTTAAAAATGACTGCACAATCAGGTTTTCATTGCCTTTTCCTTCGGTACGGCGTCTCGGCTTGGAATTGACTTCGATCAACCATATTTTTCCTTTAACATCCACCCCGAGATCAATCCCGAATTCGCCGAACAGTTCGCCGCTGGTCTCCTCAATCGTTTCGGCGGTCCGGTAGGCAAGTTCTTTTAATTCATTTCTGATCCGTTCGATCTCCGGTTCTGAAAAGGCTTCGGTCAATACCGTTTCGACGGGATAGGCGGTACCTCCGCCGGCGAGATTCGAGGTAATCGATTTTTCGGCGCCAACCCTGGCGTACTGTTTGGTAATGCTCCAATCCCCACGGCTGTTTTTCTGCAGCAGCACCCGAAAGTCAACAATCCGCCCGTCCTGGCGAAGCAGCGCAATGCCCTGCTGAAGCAGGTAGTGCTGGTCTTTCATCAAGGGCCGAATGATCTTGAACAGCGATTCAATGGAGTCGGCTGAACGAATTCGCCCACGCCGGCTCTGTACATAGTAACAGCGCATTTCCCGATTGTAGCCCGCGCGCATGATGCCCAGACCTAGGCTTCCGCCAATCGGTTTGAGATAAATAATTTCGTGTTTTGCCATCATGGAGCGCAGTTCTTTGATGCTTCGGAAACGGACCGTTTCAGGCAGGCAGCGTTCAAAACCCGGGGTCTTTCGCAGCAGAGCGTGAACTTCATTTTTGTTTAAGTATCTTGCGTTGAAATATCGGCCGCCGGTAATTTTCTTTAACTGACTGCGGATCTCGCGATACCGGTATTCTTCATTGCGGTTATAAATCTGGTCATAGACGGCATCCGGCATTGGGGCCTGGTAGGCCTCCCATTCCAGGCTTGTTTCGTCGGCTTGAACGATGCGGTACGCTTTCACTTTGCGGTTATGCCAGTCAATGCCCCATGGTGAAAAAACATAGATATTATGAGGGCTTTCCCGCGCCAGCTCGATGAAAAACGCAAGCTCGGCGAGGATTTTGCTGGCTTTCTGCGGCCTCCCCGGCCGAATGCTGGTGGTCAAAATACCGATGTTCGCTTCCTTTTTCGGACGGCCGCGCCAATATGGCTTATGGGATCCGGCCGGTGCAGGAAGGTCGGTATTCAAAGGTTTCCCGGGCTGACTTTCATGCCAATTGCGGTTGTTGATGCTCAATACACCGCCTCCTTTCCGTTCCGTCCCGGGGGGATCAATTTCCACATGATGATTCGGTTAAAACCCGGCCAAATACCTTGCGTATTGAATCGGCCTCAGGATTGATTCCCGGCGTTCGGTAAAGGCTTCAATTTCGGCGAACGAACGTCGCCCCGGCTTTGAATTGGCCTCTAAAAACCACACTTTTCCATATTGGTCCAAGATGAAGTCAAGCCCCAATTCACCAAGCGGCGTGATCTTCTTTTCTATCACTTCCGCAGTTCTTACGGCAAGCGACTCGATTTCGCCGATAATACGGGTCCTTTCGCTTTCAGAAAAGCCGCAGCGTTTGAGGAGTACATCGACCCGGCTGGCATGGCCGCCGGCGTGAAGATTGGTCGTAACATGCCCCTGGGCCCCAATTCTCGCTGCCATTCCAGTGGTAAGCCACTTGTTCCGATGATCCTTTTGAACCATTACCCGAATATCGAAATGCTCCGATCCGACCGGGCAATCAATCGCCTGCTGAACCAGAAG
The DNA here is from genome assembly GCA_050258755.1 of Solirubrobacterales bacterium. GTDB lineage: Bacteria > Bacillota > Syntrophomonadia > Syntrophomonadales > DTU052 > JBLMZI01. The sequence goes on from JBLMZI010000004.1 coordinate 195,721, forward strand.
GTTTTTGTACCCGTCAAACCGCAAAAAACGAAGGACTTCCTGCACATTTCGTTTTTCAACGGCCTGTTTTTGGGAGGTCCGTTTCAGAAGGTACCCTAAATCGCTCCGCTGAATCCGGGTAATACCCTTTCCCTGGCAGCCGCCAATCGGCTTCACATAAACCCGTTTATGCTTTTTCAACAGACTGTCCAGGCTGGCTGACCCGATCAACAGCCGGGTATCGGGAAGGTGCTTTTTCAATTCCTCGTCTTCGGAAAGATACTGATGGACGTGCCATTTACTGCCAACCGCTTCGTTAAAACACACGGTGCCAGTTTTCATCATCTGGGTCAGAACATCCTGCGACCAGAGTCCGACCCCTTTTCGAAAGTACCGGTTATAGCACACCTGCGGAAATGGAAATGACCCGCGCCGCCACAGCATGCTGTTTTCACCGGGTACATAGTAGCCGTATACCGTACGGGTGCTCCAATCGACATCATCCGGGGTAAATACGTACCCAACCCCGTTTTCCCGTTCCACCATCGCAAGCAGCTTGCGATAGAACCGGTTCTGCGGGCCGAAGGTGTTTCGTTCTTTTTGATACTCCTTGGTTAGAATCCCGATAATCGGACCGACCCGAATCGTATTCTGACCGGTGCTGGCCGCATGGAGCTTTTTTCCGCGCGGGAGCATCAGACTGTCGGCTGTGTTTGGTGCCAGCGTTACCAGAGGAACCTTGTCGTGGTTTACCGATACCCTGGCCTTAACCAGGCGCGTACCGGCAGAAATACTGACTGTGGAATCGGCAGTAACCCGAAGCTCCGGCAGTATGCTTTCAGGCACCGATATCTTATATTCTTCCGCCGTCATGCCGCCAACTCTTCTCCCAAACCGGTTGATGGTCTATTATATGGTAAGACAGGCCGGGCGCGTGCAAAGCGGCCCGGTCGGAAGACGAGGTTCTTCGTGATGTTTGGCTTTTATGGACAAATCAGACTTCATGCTTTTCAATCCGGTTCGTTGAAGGAACGGCGGATGCTAATCCGAAGCCTGACGGACCGGCTCAAGAAACACTGGAATGTATCCGTGGCGGACAGCAGCCCGGACCAACGGTGGCAGAGCGTGATTCTCGCCGTGGCCGGCGTCGGTTCTGATCCTGCTCAGGTAGAACGAACGCTCGCCGGGATTCGATTGGAAATCGACCGGACCGAAGCAGAGGCGAATCTCCTGGACTTTGATTTCGCCTATCTGCCGCCGCTCGACGCGAACCGAGCCTGATGTGAAAGAGCCAGTGCCCCAAAAGGCACTGGCTCTTCTTTCCTATATACATGCTTGCTGTTTGCTTTTTCGAAACCTTGGCTGACTCAGACGTTGAAACGGTAATGAATAATGTCACCGTCTTTGACCAGATATTCCTTGCCTTCAAGCCGCAGGGTGCCTGCATCGCGGGCCGCTCCCATGGTTCCGGCCTTGACGAAATCGTCATAAGCGATCACTTCCGCGCGAATAAAGCCGCGCTCAATGTCGGAGTGAATCTTGCCGGCCGCCTTCCGGGCGACGGTGCCTTGTTCCACGGTCCAGGCCCGGACTTCGTCTTCGCCTACGGTGAAAAACGATATCAGCCCCAGCCGGCTGTAAATCAGCCGGGTGACGGCCTGCACCCCCGGTTCGGAAATGCCGAGATCCTGCATGAACATTTCCTTTTCCTCCGGGCCAAGTTCGGAAAGCTCCTGCTCAATTCGGGCGGACAGCATCATCAGCGGAATCCCGCGATCGGCGCAGTAGTCCGATACTTTGTCATAGCCTTCCGGTTTTCCGGCAAGATCCGATTCGTCCACATTTAAAACCACGACGGTTGGCTTCGCGGTCAGCAGCTGGTAGTTGCGGATATATAATGCTTCCGCTTCGGTCACGGTTAAAGTGGATACTGGCAGCTCGGACTCAAGGACCGGCTTAAGCCGTTCCAGCAGAGCCAATTCTTCTTCCTGTTCCTTTTTCTTCTTCCCGCCATGGATGCGCTCAATCCGTTTTTCAACCAGATCAAGGTCGGCCAGCAGGAGTTCGTAAGACAGCAGTTCAAAATCGCGGAAGGGATTGATACTGCCTTCCACATGAGGAACTGCGGGGTTATCAAACGCCTGTACCACTAGCATCAGAACATCGGCATCGCGGACCGCGGAAAGAAAGCTGGCCGAGGAGCGGTCCTGTCCCGGAAGCAGACCCGGAATATCAACCGCTTCCAACGTCGCATAGGTCGTTTTCTTCGGTTTGAAGATTCCGGAAAGATAGTCGATTCTCGTGTCCGGCACTTTAACGACGCCTTTGTTTGCCTTGGCCTGAGCCGCGGCGCCAATGCCGGTTAAGAGTTGAAAAATCGTTGATTTACCGGATTGGGCAATGCCAACCAGTCCAATCTGCATAGTATCGATCACCTGTTTCCATCAAGCATTCACCGCATCTCATACGGCCATGAACGATTATACCACAAATCGTCAGTTTCCCAATTGATTCAAAAACACCGCAGGCGTTATTCCTGCGGTGTTGGTTGCTGATATGCTGAGCTGATTTACTTGAACCCGATCGTCGAAAAGTCGGCAACCAGAAAGCCGATCGACACCATGAGCTGAATCAGCCAGATGCCGTAAGCGCCCATTTTGGCATAATGGAAAATCCGGCTGGCATTCACCATGTTAAAAACGAACAGGCCAACGGCGAGCGGCAGAAACAGCATGGAAATCCGCGGTGCGGCGGAACCGGGAAAGAAGATGGCCAGATAGACACACAAGGTGGCAATCACAATAATGTTAAGGCCGAGCAGGACCATATATCCGAGATCTTCGTCAATAATCTCGCCAATCTCCGACTCGTGAATTTCATAGGTATCAATATGGCCAATTTCGGTATTTACGGCATCCGCGAGTGCATTCGCAAAGTCAGCGTCCGGTGTAATCGCGGTCAGGCCAGTTCGGGTGCGAACCATTAAAATCTCATGATAGACATCCGAAGCGTAGAATTTTGCCGGGCCAACCCCGCGTAGTTCGTACATGCCAATCATGAAGCCGGGCCAGCTGGCGCCGAGAATATTGACCAGATTGACACGCCCGGTAACCACCGAAACATCCTGGATCTCGTCAAATGGAATGACGGTTTGACTAAAAGCCCATGAAATCTGAAGCCCGGTGTCGGTCAGAATATATTTCATGGTCACCTTGGAGACTAAGAGATAAATGTACAATACCAGGAAGAGGTATGCCGGTAATAACAGCGTCCATTTCAGCGCGCCGCCTTCGAGGGCGATCTGAACACCGCCGATGTATATTACGAAAAACAAGGCGCCCAGGAACACTCCCATCAGTAACCCATTGGATTTTATCGGTTTGCCAACGATCAATTTGCCTTCCTCCCCAGTGCTTCATTCCGATAACCGCGTATTGCGGCACTTCTCATACTTGCTTCACTATTCTTTATCGTACCGGTAAAAACCTTTTCCGGTCTTCTTTCCGTAATGTCCTGCCCGGACCATGGTTGAGAACAACGGATGCGGCCGGTATTTCGGATCACGGAATTCGTCATGCAGCAGCATGATCCAGGAGTAGACATTATCTAGCCCCGCCCGGTCGATATACTCCAGCATCCCATAGGGAAACCCGGCTCCAAGCCGCATCGCCTCGTCGATTTCTTCTTTGGCCGCATAGCCTTCGGCTAGAAGCCACACCGCTTCGTTCAGCATGGTTGCCATAATCCGGTTCACGACATACCCGGGCGAATCGCGGCCGACCGTAATCGGTTCTTTGCCCATATTTCGGATCACTTCAACCGAACGGCGGACCATTTCATCAGAGGTATCGATCCCGCGAACCACTTCGACAACCCGCATCGCCGGTACCGGGTAGAAGAAATGAAGGCCGATCACCCGGTCCGGGTGGCTGGTTGCCGACGCGATTTCGGTAATCGAAAGCGATGAAGTCGCGCTGGCCAATACGGCGTTTTCGCCGCATAAGCTGTCGAGTTCGGCAAATACTTGCTTCTTCACGGACAGATTTTCGATGATCGCTTCGATCACCATGTCTGAACCTGATATCTCCGAAATGTCGCTTACCCCGGTAATCCGCGACAGGATTTGATCCTTCTGTTCGGCTGTCATCACGCCCTGCGCCACTTTTTTGGCCAGGGATGTTTCAATCACCTGGATTCCTTTTTGGACCAGTGCGGCCTGCAGATCCCGCAGAATGACCTGATAACCGCCAGCCGCAGCGATCTGCGCGATACCGGAGCCCATAATGCCGGCTCCCAGAACCGCAATTGTTTTTACTTCTGTTGGCAAACCGGGCCTCCTTTCCACGCGCATTTCTGAAATCTAGTTTTGTTGTTGTGCGCGCAGTGTCTTGCTGAATTCATTTATTCGCCCAGACTGATTCCAAGCGATCGCGCCGCGCCAATCATGTCCCCATCCAAAGGTACGGTTTTCAATGTCTTAACCGCCTGTTCGATCGGCACATTGACGACTTCCATCCCGCGCAGGCTGACCATGGTGCCAAAATCACCGCGAGCCACGCTCTTCGCGGCTGCAACCCCATAACGCGTCGCGAGAATCCGGTCATACGGGTTGGGCGAACCCCCGCGCTGTAAATGGCCAAGCACGGTGACCCTTGCTTCCATTCCGGTTTCGTGCTCAAGGATCTCTGCCAGTTGATTGCCGATCCCGCCAAGCCGAACCGGATCATGGCTGGCAGCCACCATCTTTTGAATGACCATGCCGCCATCAACCGGATGGGCGCCTTCGCCAACCACGACGATACTAAATTTTTTCCCGGCTTTATATCGTTCCCGAATCTTCTCCGCGATCCTATCGATATGATATGGGATTTCAGGGATCAGAATGACGTCCGCACCGCCGGCAATGCCGGAGGCCAGCGCGATCCAACCGGCATAACGGCCCATGACCTCCAGAATCATTACCCGATGATGCGATTCGGCGGTGGTGTGAAGTTTGTCGATGGCTTCGGTAGCTGTGGCCACTGCGGTATGAAAGCCAAAGGTTACATCGGTCGCGGATAAATCATTGTCGATGGTTTTAGGAACTCCGACCACATTAATACCCAGGTGCTGCAGTTCCAGGCCGATCGACAGGCTTCCGTCCCCTCCGATAATCACCAGCGCTTCGATACCAAGGTCGGTGAGCGTCTGGCGAACGTCGCCCGAACGGTCGACCTTGACGGTTTTACCGTCCTTTTCAATCGGGTACGCGAACGGATTATCCCGGTTCGTGGTTCCCAGAATGGTGCCGCCTTTCGGTAAGATGCCGGCCACCGATTCAGTCGTTAAAACCCTGGCGTTGTTTTCCAAAAGCCCCTTAAATCCATCCTCAAACCCGATGACCTGCATGCCGTAATCCTGAATCGCGGTCTTCACAACCGATCGAATAACGGCATTGAGTCCCGGACAGTCGCCGCCGCCGGTGAGAACGCCGATGCGTTTAGGCGTATTGATCACGTACGAACCGACCTCCCGTTCGAATGCAATGAAAATCAAGGTGGGTTTGCATCCCACCTTGATCGCAGTTTTCTATATCATTCGCTGGTTTTCACGAAGAATCCTGCAGTGTTTACGGTTTTTCCTCCAGTTGCACGACAATGCTGACCGCGGCATGTTCGCGGTATACCTTCAGGGTTACCTTTTGATCCGGCTTCATATTCCCGATGATTCGGGTCACATCGGAACTGCCGGTAATGTTTTTGCCATTGATCGCGAGAATCACGTCCCCTTTGACCAGGCCCGCCTTTGAAGCCGGGCTGTTGTTGATAATCTCAGCGACCAAAGCCCCGTTGGTTGAGTTCAGCTGCAGATACTGCGCCGCCTCTTCGGTTAAATCCCGGAGGTACACGCCGAGATAAGCCCGCGTGATTTTTCCTTTGCTGATCAGCTGATCCTTGACTTCTTTGGCGGTATTAATCGGAATGGCGAACCCGATCCCTTGTGCTGACGCATTGACCGCGGTATTAATCGCAATGACTTCACCGGACGTGGTCAGCAGCGGACCGCCCGAGTTTCCCGGATTAATCGCGGCATCAGTCTGAATAAAGTTGGTATAACGTCTGCCGTCAACCGTGATCGGCCGTTCTTTTGCGCCAATAACGCCGACTGTTACAGTATGGTCAAGCCCGTACGGGTTGCCGATGGCGATGACCCAGTCGCCAACCCGGGCCGCGTCCGAATTGCCAAGCCGAAGGGTTGGCAGCTTCTTCGAGGAATTCACTTTGATGACCGCAAGGTCAAGCTGTTCATCGGCACCGATCACGGTTGCAACCAGCGGCTTGGAATAGCCGATAATTTTTACCCGGATTTCATCGGCGCCGGCCACAACGTGGTTATTGGTCATGATCAGACCATTGTCGGAGATGATAAACCCGGTCCCGATCCCGGTTTCCTCCTGGGGGGTTGCTGGAAGCTGATCGCCGAAGAAATCCCGGAAAAACGGGTCGTTGAAAAACGGGTTGGAACTGCCGGATACGCGGGTCGAGGTTTCAATATTGACAATCGCCGGGCTGACCCGTTCAACCACATCGGCGACATTCGCCGGTCCGACTGCGGCATATGCCTGCTCATCGGCCGGATTCCTTTCCAGCGTCATCGATACATTCCCAGGCATCTTGACGGTAATGTTAAAGGCGTCACCATATTCTTTCACAAATGCAAATCCAAGCATCAGAACCACGGTTAAAGCGATGGCGATTCCTTTTAGGTTGCGTTGTTTGAGTTTCATGTTCCGATTCAATCCTTTCATCGTCTTGATGTTTATCAATCGGTTTTCACGCAGGCCCGAGCTGCTTTTGTTTATTATAAATCGAAAGTATGACGAAATGATGAACATTTAATGACAGTTTTTCGCAGACTATGCCAGCCGCGGCAGAATCACCTCGACAGCCGTGCCGCCCTCCGGGCGCTTTTTCACCGCGATCGAGCCATGATGCAGCTTGACAATGGACTGGACGATCGACAGCCCAAGACCGCTTTCGGCGTGAAATTGGGAACGGGATTGATCGCCTTTGTAAAACGAATCAAAGATATAAGGAAGCATTAACGGATCAATCCCGATACCATTGTCCTCAACCCGAATGAGCGTTTCCTCCGGCCGGTTAAAGGCTTCGAGCGTGATCAAGCCGTTTTCGGTAAACTGAACCGCGTTTTTCACCAGGTTAGTCAACAGCTGCTCGATTCGGGTTTCGTCAGCCAACAGTACGGCTGTATCAATGCGTCCTGCGGTCAGCCGGTCGCCCCGTTTCGCTGCGATTGGCTCCAGTTTCGCAAGAACCCGGCGGATAACCACCGTCAGATCGACCTGTGAAGGATTCAGCCGGTATTGGTCTGAATCCATTCGGGCTAAATCAATCAAATCAGAAACCATGTGCTCCATAAAACGGGCTTCTTCGTCGATCAAAGCCAGCGTTTCTTCCCGGCTGTCCTCGGGCACCACTTTATCCCGCAAGGCTTCGATATATCCGCGAATATTGGTTAAGGGCGTCCTGACTTCATGAGATACCCCGGCCAGCAGATCGCGGCGGCGGGCTGATGCCATGCTGAGCTGTTCCGCCATGGTGTTGAAGCCATCCGCGATCTCGCCCAGTTCATCCCGGGAAATCACCGGAATCCGGTACCCGAAATCCTGGGCCCCAAACTGGGTCACGCCGTGTGAAATCTCCCGAAGCTGCCGGGTAAACCCGATTGAAATCAGTAAACTGACCAGCCCGCCCAGCATCAGGGCCAGCAGCGCGGCTTTAACGATTTGCGACCGAATCGCCCCGACCGCCGCATCAACCCCGGTGATCGGCGCGATAAGAACGATGGCGCCTTCGACGCCGCCATTCTGCATCAGCGGTGTCGCCACCGCGATGACCGGCTGGTTGATGGCATCAACCGTCCAGAGCTCGGTCACGTTTTCCTTTTTATGAATGCGCGCCATAATATCGGCGGATAAGGCCTGATTAAGATTCTGCCGCCGGTCTGACGCGACAAAAAATGAACCGTCCGCGCTGGCCAGAATGATCGTGCCGCTGAACTGGCCGGCAAGCGTCTGCAGCACCGGCTGGGATATGAAGTCTGGCGGTATTTCCGCCAGAATGCCGTTCAGCTGTGCTCCCGCGGCGAGCAGCCGTTTTTCGGTATCCCTGGAGATGCTCTGGCGCACCAGGACCGAAGCCATCGCGCCCAAAACCACCAGAACCACCAGAATCACGGCGACAAAACTCAGAAAGATTTTGACCCAGATTTTACGCATGTTCTTTGGCTCTCACTTCAAATTTATATCCGACGCCCCAGACCGTTTGAATATAGGAATAGCCGTTGTTTTCCAGTTTCTGCCGCAGCCTTTTTATATGGACGTCCACAGTCCGGTCATCCCCGGGAAAATCATAGCCCCAGACCCGTTCAAGGAGCAAATCGCGGCCGAAAGGCCGGCCTTGGGCCTGGGCCAGCAGAACCAGCAAATCGTACTCCCTGGGCGTGAGATGAACCGGATGGCCGTCGGAGACCACCTCGCGCCGGCCCAGTTCCAGGGTTAACCCAGCAAAAGCAAGCCTTTCGCCGGTCGGCTGCTGCGGCGTTTGAACACGCCGCCACAGTGATTTCACCCGGGCCACCAATTCACGCGGGCTGAAGGGTTTGGTCACATAATCATCCGCGCCGATTTCCAGCCCAAGGATCTTGTCGACCTCATCATCCTTTGCGGTCAAAATGATAACCGGGGTCTGGTGCGACCGCCGGATCGCCTTCAGCACTTCGATTCCGGAAAGGGCAGGCATCATCAAATCAAGAATCACCATGTCCGGGGATTCGGTCTCGAAGCGGGTGACCGCCTGTGCGCCGGTTGCGGCGGTTATGACCTCATACTGTTCCTTTTCCAAGTACAGCTTGATCAACTGCACGATTTTGGGATCGTCTTCCGCGATTAAAACCTTCATGCGGCCGTCACTCCTTGTCTTTACCCTGGCAATACCGGTACAATAAGACAGTCCATTCGTCCGGTGAGGAGTTAAATACCGTCATGTACATGGTAAGCGCTTGTTTACTCGGTTTCAACTGTAAATACAATGGTGAAAACAACCTGAATGCTGATGTGCTGCGCTGGTTGGGCAACCGCCCGGTCATTGCGGTCTGCCCGGAGGTCTTCGGCGGTCTGCCGGTACCCCGCCGGGCCTGTGAAATCCGCCCCGATACGGGAGGTGTCGAAGCCCTGGACCGGGTCGTAACCGGCGACGGGGCCGACCTGACGGCGGAATTTGAACGCGGGGCCGATGCCTGTGTGGCCCTGGCCCGCATGAATCAAGTCGAAGCGGTCATTCTGAAACAGCGCAGCCCATCCTGCGGCTGTGGCCAGATTTATGACGGCGGTTTTTCCGGCCGGTTGATTCCGGGAAACGGAATAACCGCCCGCCGGCTGATCAAAGCCGGCTTTAAGGTTTTTTCCGAAGATGCTTTACCTGCACAATCATCATAACTGGAGGTGTTTTATCCTGAAAGCGCTTGGCCTTTTTTCCGGCGGACTTGATTCCCAACTGGCGGCCTTCCTTTTAAAAGATCAAGGGATTGAAGTGGAAGCCGTCCATTTTATGACCCCGTTTTTTGGGATGACCGACCGCAACCGCAAAGCGGCGGATGCGCTGGGCATCAAACTGCACTGTTTTGACATTTCGGACGACTATATGGAAATCCTTCGCAATCCCCGTTACGGATACGGCAAGAATTTCAATCCTTGCATCGATTGCCACGCCTACATGATCAAGCGGACCGCCGAGCTTCTGGAATCGCTGGGAGCCGGTTTTGTGTTCACTGGCGAGGTGCTGGGACAGCGCCCAATGAGCCAAAACCGGAACAGTCTTGACCTGGTTGCCCGCCTTTCCGGTTATCCGGACCGGCTGCTGCGCCCCCTGTCGGCTTTATGCCTGCCCATCACACCGGTTGAGGAAGCCGGAATGGTCGATCGCACCCGGTTATTGGACATCCGCGGACGTTCTCGGCTGCGCCAGATGGAATTGGCCGAACAATGGGGCATACGGGATTACCCATCCCCAGCCGGCGGGTGCCTGTTGACCACCGAAAACTACGCCGCCCGGCTGAGCCAGCTTTTTCGGATCAAGCCGTCCGCCAGCGCGGCCGATGCCGAAATCATCAAACACGGCCGGGTTTTTATTCTTCCTCACGACATGGTCATGGTAGTCGGCCGCAAACACGCCGAAAATGAGGCGTTGTCCGCTGCGGCCCAGCCGTCCGATCATTTGCTGAAAGTGGCCGACCACCCAGGGCCGACCGCCGTAATCCGCAGTCTGTCCGGCGAACCAGTGCCGCAGGAGGTTCTGCTTGAGGGCGCCGCTATTACGGCCCGCTACAGTGACGCTGACAGCCATGATGAAGCGAACATTAAAATCTGGCATCCGGGTTTCGAACCTGAACTGATAACCGTTCGTCCCGTATTGCCAGCAGATACGCCGCGTTCTATTTAGCTTGATCGGTGGGGAATCATTAAGAAAGCAGGTTTTGAAGTGCGTTGACCACTTCGGGATCAAACTCAGATCCCGCGTTGTTGACGATTTGTTTTAAGGCATCGCGCTGGGTCAGCGCGCCTTTATGGGGCCGGTCCGTGGTCAGCACATCGTAGGTGTTGGCCACTGCAATAATCCGGGCCGCCAGCGGAATATCCGTTCCTTTCAGTCCGTCCGGCATCCCTCTCCCGTCAAACCGTTCGTGATGGGCCTTGATAACCGGAATCACATCGCGCAGCTGCTTCACATGTTCCAGGATTTCAGCCCCGTGTTCGGCGTGTTTTTGCACCAATCGCTGTTCCATCGGCGTCAATTCGCGATTTTTTTGGAGCAGCTCGTCACTGATGGCAATTTTCCCGATATCATGAAGCATCGCGGACAGTTTCAATCTTGCCAGTTCACCTGGAAACATGCCCAGAGCCTTTCCGATCATCAGGCTGTACTTGGCCACCCGGCCAGCGTGCCCGTGAGCGTTAGTATCCCTTCTTTCCGCAATTTCCGCCAGCGTCTGCACAGTGGCATAGAATCCATCCCGCAGTTCATCGTACAATTTTGCGTTTTCTACAGCGGCTGCCGTCTGCGAACCGAGCGAAACCAGCAGTTTCAAATCGCTGGCGGAATACTGCACCAGCGTATCGCTTGCCAACAGGATGACGCCAATGATCCGGTCCATGGTCTTGAGCGGCGCGAAAAGCATCGATTGAATCTGGGGTGTGTAATTCCCCCGCAATTCAGGATAGGTTGAAACATCCTGGATAATATCGGATCGGCCTTCGCGGAAAACCACCTCGATCAAGCCTTCGAACGCCTTCAAGGCTGAGTTCTTTCCAATGCCAAGCCCAAAAGTCAGTACCGTTTCCAGCTTTCCGGTTTCCGCATTGTACAGCAGGATGCAGCCGCCAGTGGCCTTAATCACACGTTTCGCTTCATCCATAACCAGCAGCGCAACCTGACGAATATCCAGCGAGGCGTTAATGCGGTCGCCAATATTATAAAGCAGCGTGATTTCCTTATATTTCTCCAGGGTTTCCTTGCCCAAAGATTTCTTCTCAAATTCGCAGCGGGCCATGTATTCCAGCAGCACGGCCAGCGTCTCCGCCTTTTCGCCGCCGTATACATAGCCGATGCGTTCGCCGCCGGCATCAATCGGATACTCTTTAAAGGTTTCCTCGGGTTCGACGCCAAGGATCAAGTTCTTATTGCAATCTGTGATCGCGACCGGGCAATCGATCGCCCCTATGACCTCATGGATCATTTTCGCGTCATCCAGATCATTGATAAATTTCTTAATCCTCATCGTTTGACACCTGCCGTTCTACGGGAGTTTGCTGCCAATAAGCCGCAGCGTCAGTCCTCGAAGATATCGAGCGGAATGGCCTCGAACATGCGCCGATACCCCGTTTCGGTGGGATGTGCGCCATCGAGGATCATTTCTTCGTTGATCAGGCCCTGTTCGTCGATCAAAGCAGCGTAAAAATCAATGATTTTCAGGCCATGTTCGCGGGCGTAATCGCGGATCCATCCTCGTACCCGATCCAATCGGCGCTCCATTTCCAGGTCGTCGATTGGTGTTGGAAGCCCCAGGATGACCTTAATGCCTTGACTTTGAGCCGCTTCGATCATTTCCCGGAGATTCCACACAATCCGATCATGGGATTCCCGCCAGACAATGTCGTTGGCGCCGCCCATAATAATAACGTAATCGGGATGCTGTGCCAGAACATGGCGCTGAAAACGGTCGCACATATCGGTGGTGGTATTCCCGTCGATGCCCCGGTTAATGATTTGAAAGCCGGTGCGTTCCGCAAGATGGCGGGTCCATGAAACGTGTTCTCCGTATGGAAAACCGTGAGTTATGCTGTCACCCATGCAGACAACTGTTTTCATCCGTCAACCCCTCCTCAGTCGCAGGCAGATTTCGCGAAGGGTCCTGGGGAACCGGCGGCTCGGGCTGAAAACCATACGCGGCATCGCAACTGAAAGGATACTATTACTATTCGTTGTCCGGTCCAGGTCTCCTGCCAGTCTTTCACGCCCTGAAAGCAGGTCAGCCGCGGCCCATCTGAATCAAGCGCCGATTAAACCGCGGTAAAACGCTCTTCCGATGCGTATTGAATCTCTCCGTGTTTTAAGAGCCGGTCCAGGTGTTTTTTAATCATCGTCCGTTCCCAGAACACGAGGTAGTCATTCTCATAACCGGGGAAAATCAGCTTGCGGCCGATCAGTTCCCGCAGTCCGCCTGGCCGTTCGCGCAGGCAGGTCAGAATGCGTTCTTCCCGGTCAAAAATGACCTGCCGGTAGGTTTTCAGCCGATCCGTGATGTTCTCCCGGATCGGCTTCCGGTGGCCGCAGCAGTACACAGCCGGCTGCAGCGCAATCAATCGCTCGATCGATGCGAGGAAATCATCCAGATTGGACAAATAATCGCCGTACCAGGGGCCAACCGGGGTCAAATCAATATCTCCGGCATAGACAATCCCTTCCCGTTTAAAAAAAAGCCCGCAATGGCCCGGTGTGTGCCCGGGAAGGTGCATCACCACGGCCGAAGTCCTTCCAAAATGCAGCACGGTTCCTTCCTCGATGGTCTGGTCAACCCGCATCGGTTCAAACTGCCCGGATTGCAGCCGGGCATCCTGCCGGAGCGGACCCCGGGGATGGCCGATCACTTCTTCCCATTCAAAGAAGCCGGTATAGTAGTCCCGTGCGGTCTCGTCAACCAGCGGTGGAACATCAAGCCGGTGTATCATTCGCAAAGCCCGGCCGAAAAGACCGTTTAACCGGGTATGATCCCGGTGATAATGGGTATTCACCACCCAGTCGATGGATTCCGGGTTAATCTGGGTGAGGACCTTTTCGCCGGCGCCGGTATCAACCATGCATCGGATCTCATCGTCGATCAATAAACCATGGCCATACGGATACGCGGCCCCATCGGCCCGAATGAACTTGATATGCTCGGTCAGTTCGGTGATCATGGCTTGGCATTGGATGTCGGAGCCGTTTCTGGTTTCGCAGGTGCTCCACCGGTTAATGTCACCATTTGATTCACCAAACCCTTTATCTGGTCCATCGCGGCGCCATAGTCCGACCATGCTCCCTTGGCCAGTGCGGCCTGCGCCTGATCAAACGCCTGCTTTGCCTTTTGGGCCAGCTGCGATACGGACAGGTTTTCGGTTTGTTCGGCCGCAGTGTCCGGTTTAGCGGTCTCGGTTGAGCTGGAGCCAGCCCCAAAAATCCGGTTTAATCCAGCGTCAAGCGTGGGTTCCATGACGATCTGGTCGTTGTAGATCAGCACAATGCGCCGCAATTCCGGAATCTGGCTCTGTTTCGCCTGCAGGTAGATTGGCTCCACATATAAAATCGAGTTCTTAATGGGAATCACCAGCAGGTTGCCGCGATAAACACTGGAGCCTTTCTGGTCCCACAACGTTAAGGTCTGAGAAATCTCGGAGTCCTGATTAATGCGGGCTTCAACCTGCATCGGCCCGTAGATTAATTCCTGTTTGGAAAAATCGTATACGCGGACATCGCCATATCGTTTCCCGTCCGAACGTGCGCACATCCAGGCGATCATGTTCTGCTTTCCGTTCGGCGTGAACGGCATCATCAGTACAAACTCGGGTTTCTCGCTGTCCGGCAGCTTCATAATTGTATAATAAGGTTCCATCGGCGCGTTCTGACCGCCAACGATTTCCTCCGGCAGATTCCAGCGGTCCTCATTGTTGTAGAACACAAGCGGGTCCTGCATGTGGTACATCGTATACATCTGCGCCTGCCAGGTAAACAGATCCTGCGGGTACCGGACGTGGCTCCGAAGATCGGACGGCATTTTACTGATCGGCTGGAATAATGCCGGGAAAACCTTGTCATAGGCTTTAATCAGCGGATCCTGGTTGTCCGCGATGTAAAACTTCATCGCTCCCGAATAGGCGTCCATGACCACTTTTACCGAATTCCTGACATAGTTGAACTGGCCATACTGCTCTGGTTCCGAGTATGGGAACATCATGCTGGTCGTGTAAGCGTCCATGATGTAATACAGTTTCCCGTTGTTGGCCAGAACCACATAGGGGTCGTTGTCATAACGCAGGAACGGCGCGATCCGGTTGACGCGCTCTTCAATGTTGCGGTAAATCAGCATCTGACTGTTCCCGGTGATTTCCGGGGAAATCAGAATCTTATAATCTTGATAAATCCATGCCAGCATAAGGCGGCGAGCCCATGAATTCATCTGAATGCCGGAAATCGCTTTATAACGGGTTGTCGCGTTCTTGGTGCCGGGATAGTCGAACTCCGGATCGGTGGTATTGACCAGTACAAAATCGGAGGCCACCTCGCCGTAATAGATTTCCGGGCGTTTGATGACCAGATCGGTCGTGGTCTGCGGCGGAATGTTCTTCACCGTCAGCACCGGAAGACCCTCACCGGCAATCTCATTCACCGGACTCATTGCCACCCCATAACCGTGGGTGTACTTCAAATGCTTGTTGACCCAGGTCTGAGCCTTGGGCGGAAGCCCGGTCTGATCCATTTCCCGGGCGGCAATCATCATCTGCCGGTACTGGCCGTTGACCGTGTAGCGATCGACGTCGATATCTTTGAACGTATAATACGGCCGTATTTCCTGAATCGACTTGTACGTATCCTGCAGCGGCTGCCAGTCCCAAAGCCGGATGTTGCGGATGGTATCGGCATTGGCCCGGATATCCTGCCCGGACAAATCATTTTTCAATTTAAACTGAGAGCCTTCGATCCGGTTTAGGCCGTACGCGGCCCGGGTATATTTAATATTGTCCAGAATATAGGGTTTTTCTTTGTTCTGTTCATTCGGTTCCACCACCAGTTTCTGGACCAAGGCTGGGTATATGCCGCCAAACAGCAGCGCCGCAATGACCCAGACCGCAACCGCCCCGAAAATGAGGTTTAACCGCTTCACGAAAATATTGACCAGGATCATTGCCGCAATGAGGACGGTCAGCACCATCAGGATCTTGAAACCCAATAAACGGGCATTAACATCGGTATAGGCAGCGCCGTGCACCACCCCGAGATCGGAATTCAGAATCCCGTACGATGCCAGGCTGTAGCCCCAGGCCTTCAACGCGAAAATCAAGGCCAGCAGAATCGCAACATGCCCTTTCGGCCAGTTGAACTCTTTCCAGTCCACCGCGGTAAAATTGAAAGCGGCGCTGATCAGGTAGACAAAACCGACCGCCAGCGCAGTGATGATTAAAATCGGCATCAGCGTATTGTAGATCAGCTGATAGAAATTGAGATTGAAAACGTAAAAAGCGATATCCCGGTGGAAAATCGGATCTTTCAGGCCAAACGCCTGGCGGTGTAAAAACTGCTGCACAACCATCCACCGGCCCGATATCAGCATCGTGGTGACCCAGGCCACGAACAGACTGAAAAAGACAAAAATCCAGTTGGCCGCCTTCGATTTCAGCAGCCGCTCCCAGGCTGGCGGTTCGCTGTATAGTATTTCCCGCCCGTCCTCGGTCGTCGTTTCTGCCTCATAGTGCGAATATTTTCGGGTTAACAGCAAGTTCAGATAGAGAATCAGGAACACCACGACAAAAGTCCCGGCTGCCATGATCCACTTGGAAACCACGGTCGTGACAAAGACCGAAGCCAGATTCAGTCCCTTAAACCAGAGCCAATCGATATAAAACTGGCTCGACGCCCCAAAACCGAGAATAACGACGATTAGAATGCCCAGAATGACCCATTTTGAGCGACTGCTCTTGGTTTCTTCCATTGCTCGCACTTCCTCCGTATCGTTAAGCTTATTCGTAAATCCCTTTTAGAAGGGTTTCTTTTCGTAATCCGGCACAGGCGCAGGACGGCTCCTGCGCGAAATCCCTCGCGGCCGATAACAGGATACGGCCGATGGCGTAACCTTCGGAGTAGAAGATTTCCGCCAATTCACGGTGCTGCCAGGGTTCGACCACGCCTTCCCCGTAATTCACAACCAGATAGATACCGGCGTAACAGGCACCGATTTCCCGAGCCAGGTAGACCTCCGGACAAAGGCTTTGGCCCACCACGTCCGCGCCGGCCGTCGCCAGAAAACGGACCTCCGCCGGGCTTTCGAAATGGCGGCCGTCGGTCACGGCATAGACGCCGCGTTTAAAAACACGCCCGCCGCCTTCGGCGTGGGCCGATTCGATCAAACGGGTACGCAGCTCCGAACACATCGATTCCCGCATCACCAACAGGTATTTATCCGACAGCCCGGTATCCTTGCGCATCGAGAAGTCCAGATAATCGTCCGGAATAATCAGGTCGCGCGGATCCAGCAGGCGGCTGACGCTGCCGACACCGCCTTCGGCCAGCACCCGCCTCACGCCGGCTTGTTCAAACACCCAGAAAACCTGGCGGGAAGCATCGGCCCGGCGCACACTGGCCCGCCACCCGTGCATTTTGCAGCAGAGCGCGCGGCGTACGCCAGCGGGGCTGTCGATTTCGATCAGTTTGAAAGCCGGCGACATGCCATAGGGCGTATTGAACACCAGATCCTTTTCGATCATCCGAGCCCAATCCAGGTCGAGCTCCCCCGGGAAATCGATACTCAGCGTACTTGAACCGCCAATGATGCCAACTTCAGCTTTTGGAATCTCCATGCAATCCAGGCCCCCTTAATCCGGATTTTCGACAATGCCGGATGAAAAATCCGTCTTCAGAATGCGATAAGTGGTATCCCGCTGGGCCGGTTTTCGGCCTGTTCCCGCGATGATCGCATTCACCTTATCCACCGACATGCGGTGGTGCAGTCCGGCGGCGCGCACCACATTTTCCTCGATCATGGTTGAGCCCAGATCGTCAGCGCCGAACAGAATGCTTAACTGACCAATTTCCGGCCCCATGGTCACCCACGACCCCTGAATATGATCGACATTGTCAAGATATAACCGGGATATGGCTAGCATCCGTAAATACTCGGGGGCGGAAAGCTTTTCCCCCATCAATTCATTGTTGCCCGGCTGGTAAGTCCAGGCGATAAACGCGCGATAGCCGCCGGTTTTATCCTGCATGGCGCGAATCCGGGACAAATGCGCCAGGCGCTGCTCGACCCGGTCCACACTGCCCATCATCATGGTCGCCGTCGTTTTCATACCCAGCCGATGCGCGGTCTCCATGACCGACAACCACATATCTGTCTTGATCTTTTTGGGACTCACCGTCTGGCGCACCCCGTCATCCAGGATTTCGGCCCCGCCGCCGGGCAGCGACGACAGACCGGCCGCCATCAGCCGCCGAAGCGTTTCCTCAACGGAAAGTGATGAAACTTCCGCAATATGGCATATTTCCGGCGCTGACAGTGAGTGCAGCGCAATCGCGGGATAGCCTGCCCGGATTTTCCCGAATAAATCTTCATAGTATTCAATGCCGAGCGCTGGGTTCAGCCCGCCCTGAAGCATCAGCTGGGTGGCCCCGAGTGCGACCGCTTCATCAATCTTGTCCCTGATTTCGGACCAACTGAGCAAGTAGGCCTCCGGGCTGTCCTGGTCACGGTAAAACGCGCAGAACTTGCACCGGCAGGTGCATATATTGGTGTAATTGATATTGCGATCGATGACAAACGTAATGTAAGGCTCCGGAAACCTGCGGTCGCGAACCGCCGCTGCCGCCTTCCCCAGGGCCAGTAATTCGGCCTCATGGTAAGCGGACAGGAATTCGTCATCGGTCATCCGCGAACCCGCCACAATTTCATCCAGCCGTCGATTCCAGTCCATTACGCCTCCAAAAACATAAGTTGCGGGACTTCCTCCAGCAGACCCTGGCGGAAGGCTTCCCGGTAATAAGCAAGCAGCCCGGCTTGCTGCCGGTCGCCAAAATCAAAACACAGGGTGGCAAAATATTCTTCGAGAGCCTGGGGTGTGAACACTTCCCACTCAGCCGCCTTTTTCGCCACATCCTGCAAATGCTGCAGTGAAAAGGCCATCGACTCCAAAAGCGCGTCCTTGACCCGCTTCACCTGCTCCGGATAAGCCTGAGCGTAGTCACGCCGAACCGCCCAGACCGCAAAAACCATCGCGTGGCCATTGTAATCCTGCCATTCCTGGCCCAGGTCGTACACAAACATTTTTTGGCTTAAGGTCAAATCAGCCCGCATTGCGTCATCGCCGATCAACAGGGCGGCGTCAGCCTCCATCAGCATCGCGTTCAGATCCGGGGGTGATTCAAAGTAATTAACGTCGAGTCCGTATTTCCGGGCCATCAGGATTTTCAGCAAAGCCTGCGAAGCCGCCGACGTATTGGCCAGGGCGACCCGCTTCCCGCCCAATTCCTTCCACGGTACCTTGGAAATTAGCAAAATGCTTTTCACGATGCCGTTTGCCGCGATCGCAATGTCCGGAATCAAGATATATTCCTTGTGGTGCCTGGCGTATTCAATGCTTGAGATCGGCGCAATATCCAGCTCTCCGGCAGCCAGCATCCGATTCAATTCGCTGGGGCGCCCTTTGATCAGATCAAAATCGAGCAGAACCCGCTTTTCGATCAGGCCGTAAAACAGCGGAAAACTATTGAGAAACTGGATATGTCCGACTCTGGTTCGCATTGAAAAGCCTCCGTATTCTTTATCAGAAGGTCCTGACGACGTTGTACAGCGTGTCCCGTTCCACCGGGCGATACCCCGACTCGCGAATTAAACCCAGAATGCGGTCGCGCGTAATGCCGACATCCGTGGTGGCCCCGGCCGCGTGAGTAATTCGCTCCTCAACCACGGTGCCGTCAAAATCATCGGCCCCAAACTCAAGCGCAATCTGGGCGACCGGAACCCCGAGCATGATCCAGAATGCCTTGATATGATCGAAATTGTCCAGGATCAACCGGGCGGCTGCGATGGTGCGCAGGTCATCCAGCGCGCTGGTCCTTTTAATGTCGGTCAATTCGGTATTGGCAGGATGAAATGGAAGTGGAATAAAGGATTGGAATCCGCCGGTTACATCCTGGAGTTCCCGAAGCCGCAGCAGGTGATCCGCGCGTTCCTCCAGGGTTTCTATATGACCGAACAGCATGGTCGCATTGGAGCGGATGCCCAGTTCGTGAGCGGTTTTCATGACTTCCAGCCAGAGCTCGGCCGAAGCTTTTTTATGACACGTGGCCTGCCGCACCCGGTCGCTGAAAATCTCCGCCCCGCCGCCGGGCATAGACCCAAGTCCGGCCTGTTTCAGCTGCGAAAGCACTTCGCGGATCGAAAGGTTGGCAATCCGGCTGAAATACTCGATTTCAACCGCGGTGAAGGCTTGAATATGCACACCCGGGAACTCGCGCCGCATCGCATCGATCACGTCGACATAGTACGAAAACGGCTGATCCGGGTGCAGTGCGCTGACAACATGGAGTTCCGTCATATCCGACGGCCCTTTACGGGCAAAGTCGAGGGCTTCCTCGATGGTCATGGCATAGGCGCCTTCCTGTCCGGGATCACGGGCAAAGGCGCAAAATTTACAGCGTGATACGCAGATATTGGTCAGATTGACATGCTGGTTGACGTTAAAAAACACATCCCGGCCGGTCTTGTTCAGCTTGACCTGTTTCGCCAGCAGACCGATTTCCAGAAGATCCTGTTCAGTAAAAAGGCTGATCGCTTCCTCGCGGTTCAGGCGTTCACCGTGCTTTATTTTAGTGCGGATTTGATCGATTCTCATGCTCCCCAACGTCTTTCTTATAGATTTCGCTCTCCATTATACCATTCTTTCGGGGTTGAAGAGAGTAATCTTCGTTGTTTCGGGCGGCACTTCAGGCATCAATCAGCATCTGCAATTGGCCGTCAAACCGATCTTGTTGACCGTAACCAATGTTATGTTAACCTTGTTTCCTTTTAATGTCATATACGGGCCGTGCTCGGCGCTTTATCGGATTGAAAACCACTTATGACTTTCCCGCCTCACTTGGATTGGGGCACGCGAAACACGTTTTTACACCGTTTACAGGTGAGTTTAGCGCCCTCGGGCAGGCGTTTATGAACCACTACGTACCCGCATTTCGGACAAGGTGTGAAATATTCTTTGAAAACCTTCATGGATGACAGGACAAAGTATGGATTCGCCATTATGCTCCCCCTTTCGCCAGATCAGCCTGGGAACAATGAAAATCGACCTTTGGGCTTTTGTTCACGTTCGAAAATCGAAGCAGCTGTTCACTGCTGCCGATCACCACCAGACGGTCGCCAGGCTCAACTCTTTCCATGCTGTGGGGATTCATCACCGTTTCCCGCCCGGCTCGCTGGATCGCGACCACGCTGCAGCCAGTGGTTTCCCTTATTTGAGCTTCCCGCAGCGATTTCCCGGCCCATGGAGAATTCGCGGTTACCGCAAAGTCTCCCACCCGAAGCGCTCCCACGCCGTTGTTTAAGGTGCTTTCCATCCCTAAAACCCGCTGGTATTCGTGCTCGAACAGGTAACCGACATAGGCCTGCATCTTTTCGCGCGGTAAATCGAGCCGAAGCAGCAGGTGCCAGACCATCTGGAGTCCGGCTTCGGTTTCAGGCATCACAACGTCATGAACACCGGCTTCCAGCATGATTTCTTTTTCATAAAACGAGTGTGCCCTGGCCACAATGGGCAGCCCTGGATTAACTTTGCGAAGATTTCGTGCCGCGCGCTGATTGCTGAATACGTCCGGCAGTGCCAATATGGCCATGATGGCCCGTTCGGGGCGAACGTGTTCGAGCACAACCTCATTGGAGGCGTCACCGTATACAAAGGCAAAGCCGTGCTCGCCCAGATCCCGGTAAGCCGAGTAATCATAATCAACGACAACAACTGGTATTTCGAGCTTCATCAGGGCATCGCCCACCAACCGGCCCACCCGCCCAAAGCCGCACAGAATCACATGGCGGGTGTGCGGCAGCAGTTCCTCGTCAATCTGTTCACCAGGCATTTCCTTAAATACGCCCAAATGGACCAGTTTCAAGTAAAGCGACGGCGCGGCAGCCATAAAAAATGGGGTCAGTAAAATCGAAAGGATCGCGGTCTGCAGGATCACATCATACAATCCTGATGAAATCATCGAACCGTTCAGTCCGATTTGAGCAAGAACAATTGAAAACTCACCAGTCTGCAGCAGACTCAGCGCGCAGAGAAAAGCCACCCGGTTGTGATAGCCGAAAAGCTTTATCACGCCAAAAACGATGAGGGTTTTGCCAATAATAATCACCAGCATGACCGCCAGCGCTATCTTTCCGGTAGAAAGAATCATCCAGGGATTGACCATCATGCCGACCGAGACAAAAAACATGACTACAAACGCATCCCGGAACGACATGATTTTCCCCATGATTTCATGGGTATATTCGGATTCTGAGATGACCAATCCGGCTAAAAACGCGCCCAGGGAAACGGAAAGGCCGATATAGTGCGCCAGGGCCGCTACGCCAACGCCAAGGCTCAGGGCGAGGAGCAGAAAAACTTCATTACTGCTGCTCCGGGCCGCCCAATCCATGATCACCGGGAACGCTTTTCCGGCTAGAAACACGGTAACGAACACAAACCCGGCGGTTTTTAATAAGGCCGATAAGATGGTGATTGCGCCGCCCGCATCCGGATTATGCAGCAGCGGGAGCATAACCACCATCAAAATAACCGCGAGATCCTGTACGATCAGAATGCCGAGCATGATCTGACTGTGGAGCGTGTTCGCCTCGCCGTTTTCGCTCAAGGTCCTGGTAACTATCATGGTTGAGCTGATTGCCAGGGCGCATCCCAGGAATACGGATTCAAAACCGGATAATTGCAGGAATCCGCCAATCACGACTGTTAAGCCGACGACCCCAAGGACCTGAAGACCGCCCCCAAGGATCGCAACCCGCTTCACCTGGCTCAGACGGGCCAGTGAGAATTCGATCCCAATGGTGAACATCAACAGAATCACGCCGATTTCAGACATTTCGGTAATCAGCGTGGTGTCATTGACCAGACCGAACATATACGGTCCAACTAAAATGCCGCCAAGAATGTACCCGATAATCGGCGACTGCTTCAAGCGGTCAGCGAGATAACCGCCCATCAGGGCGGCGGTAAATACGATAACAATGTCCAGCATCAGCGTGTTGGTCATTGAATGCTCCTTACGGTACTGCGGAAGTTTATGCCGAATCCCAGGTATTATCTTAAGTATCACTAGTTATACCGATATATTGAACATTATAGCATACCAACAGATGATACGAAGGGCTGTGAGGCGAGCAATACCGGCATTTTAAAAGACTTCTTCATATCAAAAAAGCGGTGACGGCTTCTACCCCGCACCCCTTTCGCAGCTTCTCATTGAATCCGGAACCAGATAAAGTTGCGTTATTGTTGTTTACCGTAATATGTATTATGTTAACCTAGTTCATGACTGACAGCTTACTTGTCCGATTATTCCATATACTGGTTTTTAGCACGCCAGACCGATTCGCCGGCCAGCTTGCTCAGTCTAACCCTGATTTTTATCCTATCCAGGTACTGTCCCCTTCCCTACCCTGCCTCCCGGCCAACACAAACACCAAAGCCGCCCCATCCACCAGGCAAACTGGCTTGAAGCGGCCTAACCCGGCGAGTGCCGGCATACCCCGAAAAAACAAAGCCTTGCCCGCACCAGAGCCCCGGAGTCAGGGTATCCGCAGCCCTGACTCCCGACAGCAACGACAGCCCACGCAGCACCACCAGGTCATCTCGCCGAAGCCGCCATGCACCCGATCCTCCCCAAAAACCGAGGCGGGAGCGGGTTATCCGCGTCAAGCCCCGCCGCCAGACAAACTCTATCCTCTAAACCTATCCGACGGTATAAGCTACCCCAATTGCGCCAGGCCCCACATGGGTCCCAATCACGGCGCCAATCGGCACAATGATCGGTTCGACGCCAAAACGCCGGCGCACTTCCCCGGCCACAATTTCAGCCAATTTTGGCTTTTCAATATGTTGGACCGCAACCTGTTTGATGCCGAATTCCCGGTGATCCGTCTCCATCTGGTGCAGCATGGTATCAACTACGGCATGGGAACCCCGCACTTTGCGAAAGATCGCAACCTTTCCGGCTTCGACCGTCAAAACCGGTTGAATCTTGAGCATATTGCCGACCAGGCTGGCCGCAAACCCAATGCGGCCGCCTTTTTGGAGGTAATCCAACGTGTTCGGTGAGAAGTAGAATCGGACCGAAGCCGCACATTGACTGGTCTTCTCAACCACAGTATCGAAAGAATCCCCCTCCTTTGCCGCCTGTGCGGCAGCCATCGCGATCAGTCCAAGCGACATGCTGCAGTGGCCGGAATCGAAAACCGCAATCTGCGCATCCGGATGCTTCTTGAGCACCTCAAGCCGGGCCGAAACCGCGGTGGCATAGGTGCCGCTCAAATGGGAAGAGAGCAAAACCGTGACCACCGAATGACCTTCGGTGATTGACCGGGTAAATGCGTTGTAAAAGTCAACCGGGGCCGGCTGGGAAGAGGTCGGTAAAACCCGTGCCGACCGGAGTTTATCATAGAAAAACGCGTGATCGATTTCGGTATCCTTGTAGGTTGCGTCCCCAAAATGAATCCACAGTGAAATGATTTCAATGCCCAGTTCACTACAGATTTCCGCCGGCAGTGATGCCGTGCTGTCGGTAATCACATGGACCGCCATTCGCTTCCCCTCCCCCTTTTTTCTCGGATCCCTTCCCAGTATGAAAGCGGCCTTCCGGCCGCTTTATTCACCCATTATTTCACATCGACCTGCCAGTTTTCACAGGCGAGTGCCACCATGCGGGCTACCAGATCATCATAGGCCAATCCATGATGTTTCGCCCCATCCGGATACAGGCTCACCGCCGTCATCCCTGGTATGGTGTTGACCTCCAGCGCCCAGGGTTGGCCTTGTTCATCGATAATGAAATCAACCCGGGCGGTTCCGCGGCATCCGAACGCCAAAAAGGCTTTGAGTGCCAAACCCTGAACCAGTTGGGTAACCGCTTCGGAAACGCGGGCCGGAATAATATGATGACTCTGGCCGGGCGTGTACTTGGACTGATAGTCATAGACACCGGTTTCGCTGACCACTTCAATTAACGGAAACGCTTCCGGCTCCTGATTCCCGAGAATGCCAGCGGTTACTTCCACACCGGTAATGAATTTCTCGGCCAGAACCTCGCTGTCGTGCTCAAACGCTTCCCGAATTGCCTCAATCAAAGCATCCGCACCGTGAACGATCGAGGTCCCGATCGTCGAACCTTCGGTCGCGGGCTTTATGACAACCGGGACGCCGATTTCTCGCATGACCCTTTCGGCAAAGGCTTCCGGTGTAACCCCTTCACGCCGCCAATTCACAGCAACAAAGGGCGCATTCGGAATTCCTTCATAAGTCATGATTTTTTTCGTCAGAATCTTGTTCATGCACACCGCGCTGCTGGTAAGACCAGAAGCCGTGTATGGAATACCCATTATTTCGAGCAGACCCTGCACCGTGCCATCTTCACCGAATTTCCCGTGCAATGCAAGAAACGCCAAATCCGGTTTGATTTCATTCAAACGAATGGCTAAATCCGGGCCGACATCCACCTTTTCAACCTGATGACCCAACTTGATCAGCGAATCGGCGACATTGCTGCCGCTTCGCAGTGATACTTCCCTCTCTCTGGACATCCCGCCCATTAAAACGGCGATTTTCAAGTCGATCCTCCAACTCCTTTCTTCTGGAGCCCTATTCAGCCAAGACTTTCAAACAGTCCGGCCGCTACATTTTCGGGAACCTCCAACTCGCCCAGGATGACATCCGGAGCGTAATAACCGTGATAATCGCTGCCGCCGGTGACCAGCAGATCAAACTCCCGGGCCAGGGCTTCATAACGCCGAATCCATTCCCCGCGCATCGGGCCGAAGTAGAAGTAATAAACCTCGATGCCGATATTTCTCCGGGCGGCCAACTCGCGTACAATCTGATCATCCCGGATCAGTCCGGGATGGGCCAGAACAGGAATGCCGCCGGCCTGGCGGATCATTTCGATTCCGTCCTCGATCGGATTATCGTCGAATTCAATGTAGGCTTGCCCGTTAACCGACAGATAATTACGCAGAAAATGGATGACATCATCCCAGGTCTTAATGTAACCAGCCTCAAAAAGCGCGTAGATAAGATGGTTTTTGCCGATTGTGCGGCCACGGTCCGCCACATCGATCAACGGGCCCAACTGAATGCTGAAGCCAAGCTTTTGGAATTTCTCGGCGGATCGAAGCCCGGTGTTGTTGCGGGACTGGCGCAGCTCTTCCAGGCGCGCGCGAAACTGCGGGTTGATTGGATCAAATCCATAGCCCAACAGGTGGATTTCACGCCGCCGGAACGTAGTCAGCAGTTCAACCCCGGGAATCAGCAGAATCCGAGCCTCTTTCGCATACGCCAAGGCCTCTAAATAGCCGTCAATGTTTTCATGATCGGTAAAACTAATGGTCTTCAAGCCGGCTTTCACACACTCATCGATGAGTTCTGTCGGGCTTGAAGCGCCGTCAGAGGCATTGGTATGCATATGCAGGTCGACAGTGGATGTCATGATGAAATGTAATCTCCTGTCTGGTCCAGTATGCTTTAACAGTCACATGTTCTTTAAGGATCAAATCATCATTATGGTTATCTTGATTCATTATACTCATTTTCCGGCAAACGTGATGCATTTGACCGGCCTGTGGATGGCAAAAACGCCGGTATCATCTACCGGCGTTCGCATTGTCACTTTACTTACTATTCCTTCCGCGGGGCGGATATTCGCGGATGAAGATGTCATCCCCTTCGATAAACGCAAACTCCGCGACCCGGTTTCTGGTATAGTCTTTCGGCGGCTGGGAAATCTTGTCCGCAATCCGAATCTGTCTCGGGAACAGGTTGAGCGCAAAAACGATGCTGTTTACGTCCCCCATGCAGCCCGCGTGGACAATCCCTTCCAGGGTGCCCAGCACAATGACATCCTTCCCGGCGAACACTTCGGCGCTCTCATGAACATCGCCAATCACAACCACGCTGCCGTCATGGGTTACCCGCTGCCCGCTGCGCAAGGTCCGGCGCAGGATCAAGTCCCCCGCGTCGGCTGTTTCGCGGACCGCCGAACGGGCCGGGGCCGTTTTGGCGGCGGCGGTTTTCACTGTCGGCGCTGGCGGTACGGCGTTGATCACCATGCCGTGATCCAGGCATAGCCGCTGGACCGAGGCCATATCCTGGACCGAAAGGGCCTTGAGCCCATCACCTTTGAAGTTGACGGCCGAGCCCGCAAAAATAGCGGCGTTCTTCTCAAACCGTTCGGTCAAAAAAGCCAGGTAATCCTGTAAATTACCTTCTTTGAAATTGAAGACATAGGCATTCTTACTGCCTTTGATATCGATGGCGGCCAAGCGGTCTACCTTCCTTTTAGCGGAATATTGATATCAAGCACCGATTTACGGCCTTCTGCGTTGATGTTGATTTCAGGATCGCCATCAATTTCGACGTGGCGTTTGATCACCTCGATGATCTCCTCACGCAGCTTCTCCATCAGGCCGCCGGAGGTTCCGATGCGGTCGTGGGTCAGCACCAGCCGCAGACGTTCATTCGCCCGCGAACTGCTGGTTTTTTCCTTTTTCTTCCAGCATAAAAAATTCAGCAACGGTTTTCCTCCCTTACCCTACTTGCTTGCCATTCAAGACGATCTTGGAGATTTTCTTCAAACGGGTCCAGAAAGTCGTGCTCGCTTCAAGATCGAGCAGCTGCACTTCCTCGCCGATCAGCCGTTTGACGATATTGCGGAAGGCCGCGCCGGCCTGGGAATTATCATTCAGGACGATCGGTTCGCCGTTATTGGTGGATATAATCACACCTTTGTCTTCGGGAACCACCCCCAAAAGATCAATGCACAGGTGATCGAGCAGATCCTCGATACTCAGCATATCGCCGTTTTTCACCATTTCCGGCCGGATCCGGTTCACCACCAGTTTGATATCGGTAAACGCGTTTGACTCCAGCATGCCGATAATCCGGTCAGCGTCACGGACTGCCGAAACTTCCGGATTGGTAACCACCAGCGCTTTGTCAGCCGCCGCGATGGCATTTCGGAATCCCTGTTCGATCCCGGCCGGACAGTCGATGATCACAAATTCGAAATCCTGGCGCAGCTCATCTGCCAGCGCTTTTACCTGATCGGTCGTAATTTCATCTTTATTGCGGGTCTGCGCCGCCGGCAGCATGAAGAGGTTCGGGAACCGCTTGTCCTTCACCAGGGCTTGCCGCATGGAGCACTCCCCTTCAATGACCTGGACGATATCGTAAATCACTCGATTTTCGACACCAAGAATCAGGTCCAGCTTTTTCAGTCCGATGTCCAAATCCAGGGCGACCACTTTTTTGCCTTCACGGGCCAGCCCTACGCACAGATTGGCGACAGTCGTTGTTTTACCGACCCCGCCTTTCCCGGAAGTCACAACAATGACCTGACTCTCCTGTCCTTCCACGATAAACCCTCCTTGAACCGCTTGTATCAGCGGTGTGAACTCAATAAGCAAGGGGATGATCAACCATTGGCAGACGAATCTGCAGATAAATCCTAGACACCATTCTACACGAATCGTCTATTAATTCCAAGTTCGCCAATCGCTTTGTCGAATTGGCTATAAATCCCGATCTTTCCGTTATTCCCGGATGAAGAACGCGGTGTGGCTTTGCTGCGGTCTTTATGGGTTGATTTTGCGGTTCGGCCGTGATATAGTAATAAACGCCTAGCGCAGGGGAGTAGCTCAACTGGCAGAGCGGTGGTCTCCAAAACCATAGGCTGCGGGTTCGATTCCTGTCTCCCCTGCCATTTAGCAAACGAAAACGGCCCTCGGATTGAGAAAATCCGGGGGCCGTTTTATTTGTCAATTCTGTTTTCGATCAGGCCAGATAATACAACCGTTTCGCCTCAAACATCAGCCAATCCCTGAAATCCGGATGGGCCACCGCGATCAGCCGTTTAACCCGTTCGGCAATGCTTTGGCCCTTTAACTCCGCTATCCCATATTCAGTCACCACATTCTGCACATCGGTCCTTGGGGTCGTGACCACGGCTCCGGCTTTCAGCATCGGCAGAATCTTGGACTGCAGCTGCCCGTCGTGATCAATATAGGTGGAATAGCAGGCCAAAAAAGACTTGCCGCCTTTTGACCGCCAGGTCCCGCGAACGAAATCGACCTGCCCGCCGGTGCCGGTGTACTGCAGGTGGGCCACGGTTTCCGACGCACACTGTCCGGTCAGATCGACTTCCATGGTGGCATTGATTGAAATCAGTTTATTGTTTCGCCCGCTAACGTTCGGATCGTTGACAAACCGGGTCGGATACAGCTGAACCATGGTGTTGTCATCCAAAAAGTCATAGAGTTTTTTGCTTCCGAACGCAAATGCGCCAATGATTTTTGAATAAAAGTAATTCTTCTTCTCGCAGGTGATCACGCCCTGGCGGTACAAATCGACCATACTGTCGGTCAGCATCTCCGAATGAACCCCCAGGTCCCGCTTATTGCCCAAAAACTTGGCCACCGCGTTCGGAATCGCGCCAATGCCAAGCTGAATGCAGGCTTCATCCGGAATACAGTCAGCAATATAGGCGGCGATGGTTTCGTCTTCTTTGCTGGGTTCCGGCGCCGAAATCGTTGTCAGCGGCCGGTTGTTCTCCACCACAGCGGTCACTTCGCTGATATGGAACGAGTTATTGCCATGGGTTCTGGGCATGTTTTCATTGACCTCGACGATCAGATTGCGGGCCGCCGGCGACCGTTTCCAGACTTCCCAGGCGTAATCACAGTGGGTTCCGGTCGTGAAAAAGCCGTGTTTGTCCATCGGTGACACGGTATACGCAACCGTCTCGACATTGTCATGAATCCGCCAGGTAAAACTGCTGACCTCTGACAAATGGTTGGGCGTATAGGTGCACAGCCCCTGCTGAACCCACTGCCGAACCACCGGTCCGACATAGATGGAGTCGATTGTGATGCCCTTTTCGAAGACTTGCGGCGTATAGAGCGTGCCCGCGGTCACCTGCAGACCGGAAATAAGATGCAGATTCTCGACGCCGCCAGCCAGAATCCACTGCCCCAGGGCCTCCATAATCGCCGGCGGTTCGCCATTGCCAAGCGGCGTTACCATCGTGGTTCCCGACCGAATCGCTTTAACCGCCTGTTCCGGTGTCATCAGCTTTCTCCGGTACATCTCCCGAAAATTGTCACACAACATGAACACACCTCCCATATCCTCTTCCCTCTATCTATCTACCACGTTTTGACATGTCTCTATTACAATTATAATGCGTCGGTGGTCCAACCGGATACCTAAATTTAACAAACCGGCCTGTATGACAGGCTAACCGATGAGGATGCGGTATGATTGTAATAAGGAAGGTTGGTGGCGCTGAATGGACGAGCATATCCACTGCCGAAAATCCACAACGCACGGCTGGAAAGCGGTTGTGCGATGTCTGGTGGGTGCGCTGCTGCTTGCTCTGTTCGGTGCCGGGAACGCCGGGATCGAACTGCTGGCCGGCGCATTGATTGTAACCATTCCCCTTTTTCGGTTCTGGCCTCAACCCGAAAAAGGATCGGTTCCCCGATCACCCACCTTCTGGTCAGTCGTTTTATTGATCCTTCTCGCACTGCCGATTTTGCCCTTTTTCGCAGTGAACCGTTCGGCTTCGCTGGAATGGCTGCTCTTACTCAGTGCCAGCCTGGTGTTTGTTTCAGTGCTCCGCCGATTGCATCCCGATGGCCGCTATCGCCTGATTCAAGGCCTGGCCGCCATAACCTCCGCGGTCGCGCTGCTCTCTCTGGCTGCCAGCGTTCGGGACCTGCCGCTGCTTGGCGATTGGACCCTGCTCCAATCCGGCACGCTGCTTCGGCGCTTATCCGGCCCGTTCGGTTATCCCAACGCCTTGGGCATTCTGCTCGGAGCTGTATGGCTTGCTTTTCCATATGCATCCAACCATAACAGCCATACGCGGTGGACCCGCCTCTACACGGCGGTCGCGCCGATGCTGCTTGCGGCGGGATTGATCCTTACCTTTTCCCGCGGCGCCTGGATTTCGGTCTTAACCGGCCTGGCAGTCGCGGTGTGGCTGCGCGGCCCTTCTGAAACCGTGCGAACCTATTCCCCATCACTGCTGTTCGGCCTGGTTACAGCCTATTTAACGGCATCGGTTGGCCTTCCCGGACTGCTTTCCGGTGGAATCCTAACCGGTCTTGTGGCGGTCATTTTTGAATCGCAAAAAAGACCCGGTCCTTCCCGGTGGTTTTGGCTCGCCGGTACACTCGCCGGTGTTGGGTTTATTCTGCTTTGGCCCGATTTTGCCGCCCGGCTGTTTCAAATATCGCCAGCCGGTTTTGGCCGGGATCTTCGCTTTGAATACTGGCGCACCGCCGGGCAATTGATTGCGCTTCATCCTTTCGGCGCCGGTTTCGGCGCCTGGCCCGATATTTACCCGCAAGTGCAGCGAGTCCCTTTTTTCAGCGAAACGATTCACAACGCGTGGCTTGAAATGATCCTTGGCCTTGGCTGGGCGGCCTTGATTCCCCTGTTCGGATTGTTGTTTTCCTGGATGCGTTCTGGTCTGATTCAGCACCGGAAGCGGAATCAGGATACCGCATTTTTGACCGCGGCCGCGGCCTCGCTGCTGGTTCACGCCTTCGCGGATTCGGACTGGATCTATTTTTCGCTTTGGCTGCTGCTGCTACTGTTTCTCACCCTTGCAGAACCTGGAAAAGTCCTGGCTTTCCCGGGCCGATCGCGCGTGACCGGCGTACGGCCCATGCTTGCGGCAACCGGGGGGCTTGCCTTTCTGGTCCTGGTTTTTCTGGCTGTTTCCAGACTGCTGACAGCCAATCCCTCGCCGGAAGCTTCCACAGCCGTAAAACAGCTTACCCTCGCCCGAACCCTGAATCCGGTTTCCGCACAAACCCGGATCGTGTTGGCTGAAAACCTGATCGAGCTCGCTCAACGTCCTGCGAAATCCGCCCTGGCGGAATGTGCGGCCGTAGAATTGGAACGCGCGCTCCTGCTTCGCCGGAATTCGGACCAGATCCATGCGTCAGCCGCGCAGGGTTACGTGAAACTCGGCGATTACGCCCAGGCATTGCTTTGTTACCAAAGGGCCGCCCACCTTGCGCCCAATCGGCCGGAACACCTCGAAAATGCGATTCTCACGGCTTATCAACAAGCGCTATCAGCCTTGGATCTATCGCAGAAAACCAAAGCCCGGCGATTACTGAACTGGGTTGTGATTCAGTGTGATCTGGCTTACACCCGCAATCCGGCTCATCCCCCATATCTGCTGCTGCTCAGGGGCCAGGCCTGGGCCATCCTGGGTGATTATCAGGCTGCCGCCGACAGCTTGATGCAAGCCGCAAAAACGCCCGAGTTAGTCTCGCAGGTTAACCTGTGGCGGTTACTGGTTCGTTCCCGGCGGGACCATCTGTCTCCGGAAAGCGCCTTCGCCATGGCCCCCGCGCTGGGCCTTGCGCCCGCGGAATACAGAACTTTCGCCGCGAATCAAGTGCGATATGAACTGGCAACCCATCCATCAGGCCGGTCGTTTTTGAGTCGGCGGTGAATCGCCTATTAATCATCAATAAAAAGCCGCCCTGGAAAGGGCGGCTTTTTTCACTGCGGTTTGATCATTATCCGGCAAGCCGTCTAATTGTACATGGATGGCGTATCGATCACCGATTGAACTGTTTTAAGGAGCTCGTCCACGGTCGGCGGGGCCGGCTGTTCGGGCTGCGGTCCGGTGACTTCGACCGGTACGACCGGCGCGCTCTGCGTCATATTGGTTACTGTCTCCTGCATCCACGGCTTCGCTTCTTTCCAGCCAGCCAACTGCGCCTGCGGAATCGGCGCCGGCGCCGATGGTGGCGCAGCCACGCCGGCAATCACGCTTTGTTTCCCGGCCATAACAGTAACGGTTGCTTGCTTCGTCGATACCTGAACCCCTCCGTCAACGACGTTCGTAATCTGGAGTTTCTGCTGGACCTCGTTCATCCAGATCGTCCCCCGGATTCCTGCAACCCCCCAGGGCATGTCGACTTTTACTTTGATCTTCTGGGCGGAGGCCTGTTTCCACCAACTGTCAGAACCGGAGATTGTGGCGGGCGCGGTGTTGGTCGCAAGCGCGCCGTACATCCGGCCTTCGGACAGACCAATCTGCAAATTGTCCACTGCCACGAGCGGCCGTCCGTCCTTGGCGATGACCGCCCGTCCATTCATCTCTTTGAAAGTCAGGGTCGTGTTCTCTTTCAGCAGCAAACTTGATCCGTCCGGAAAATCGAGCCGAGCTTCCGATTTCGGGGTGGTTTTGAGCACAGTTCCTTTCACGCAAACGACCGGTTTCACTACTTTAGCAAACTTCTTGCCATTCAATGCCACATTCACCGTTCCCTTGATCGGGATCAGCTTGGGCTGCAGCATGGCATTCCTGAAGCGCGGAGCGGTGGTTCTCAAGATTGCAAGACCGCGGGCTGCCTGGACCCGGGTCAGTACCGCATCCGGTTCGAAGGCATCCGGTTTGTTCGGCGTCATCATGCCAGAGTCGAGTACAGCCGCGATAGGCTTGGCTGCTGGAGCCTGCACGTCCTTAATCGCTTCCGGCAGCGGAACCGCCGGGATGCCGGCACCTGCCACAGCCATCAGCGCTGCTGCGAACTCTGCACGTTTCGCCGGCACTGCCGGCCCAAACGTCTTGTTCGGCATCGGTTGAATCCATTTACTCTTTATGGCGAATTCAATGGCCCCAAGCTGTGGATTGTTCTTGAGGACATCTTTAAACGAAGATTTCGCTGTTTTAGGGAGTTTTACGCTGGCCATCCGGCAAAGGTAGCCGGCCAGTTCTGCCCGGGTCACGGGTTGGTCCGGTTTCAAGATGTCTTGGGCTGTCATGATCCCGCTGGACGCGGCATACCTCAGATAGGGAGCGTTCGGGGAAGGCGCTGCGCCCACCACGCCAAGCGGCCAAACGGTCATGAACAGCAAAAGCGTCACAACCAGAGCAAGTGCTTGTCTTTTCTTCATCCTCACGAGCGGCTCTCCTGAATTGGAGATCCGTTCTATCCCCCCTGTCATTTTTTTCTTATACTTTCATCTTATCGGTAAAACCGTTCGGTCAGCAATATGTACCCAGATCCTAATACGACATTTTTTTCGCAATCTTTTGGACCGTAAAAAATAAGGCCGCGGTTCGCACCGCGGCCCTTTTGGATTAACCTAGTCTTTTTCCCGATCCAGTTTCGCCTTGGCGATAACCTGTTCGGCTTCTTTGGCCGGCGCCTCTTCGTAGTGGCTGAATTCCATCTTAAACCGGCCACGGCCCTGGGTAATCGACTTCAGGTCGATGCTGTAGCGCAGCATTTCCTTCAACGGAACCTGGGCTTTAATCACCTGCATTTTGCCCTTGGGCTCCATGCCTGCAACCCGGCCGCGTTTGCTGTTCAGGTCGCCGATGATGTCGCCCATGAACTGCTCCGGAACCTCGACTTCAACTGCGTAAACCGGCTCAAGGAGCACAGCTTTTGCCATTTCCATGCCTTTTTTGAAGGCCAGGTTAGCGGCAATCTTGAATGCCATCTCGGACGAGTCGACCGTATGATAGGAACCGTCATACAGGTTGACGGAAATGTTGGTCACTGGATAACCGGCAAGCGCTCCTTCCGGCAGGGATTCGCGAATACCCTTCTCAACCGCGGGAACATAGTTTTTCGGCACCGAACCGCCGAAAAGCGATTCGCTGAATACGAAATCCTGTTCGGACGGCTCCATCTTGATCCAGACGTGGCCGAACTGTCCATGCCCGCCGCTCTGTTTCTTGTGCTTGCCTTCGACCTGAACCGAAGCGCGGATCGTTTCCCGGTACGGAATACGCAGGTCGGTGGTCTTAACCTCGACGCCAAACTTACGCTGAAGCCGTTCCAGAACGATGTCGGTGTGCGATTCGCCCAGTGTTCTCAAGATAGTCTGCCGGGTTTCGGTATTCTTCTCCAGGCGGATGGTCGGGTCTTCTTCGATCAGGCGATGAATCGCGTTGCCCAGCTTATCCTCGTCCCCTTTGCTCTTCGGCTCAATGGCTGTGGAGAGGGTTGGTTCGGGGAATTCGATGGTTCCCATATCCTGCGGATTCGATTTTATGGACAGCGTGTTGCCGGTGATCGTTTCGGCGAGCTTTGCCACCGCCGCGATATCGCCGGTTTTCGCTTCGGGAACCGTCTGCTGTTCTTTCCCGCGCATGATCAAAATCTGGTTAATCTTTTCTTCTTTTTCCTTGTTCGTGTTGTACACCGAGGACTCGGCCTTCAGGCTGCCCTGGTATACCTTGAAGAAGTTCAGGCGGCCGATATACGGGTCGGCAATGGTTTTAAAGACCAGGCAGGCCAGCGGTTTGCCTTCGCCCTCAGCGGAAGGGGCTGGTGCGCAGTCGATCAGGAAGTCCATCAGTTGAACCACGCCCTGGTTGGCCGTGGCAGCGCCGCAAAAGACGAATACCGCCGAACCTTTGGCAGCCGCCGCGCGGATGCCGATGCGAATCTCTTCGTCGGTCAGGCTTACCCCGTCCAGGTACTTATTGAGCAGGTCGTCGTCCCCTTCGGCGGCGGCTTCCATCAGCTGCTCCTTGTAGGTTTCGACCTCACCCATCATATCAGCCGGAATCTCGGCCTCTTTCACCTTTCCGGTGTTGCCTTCGAACATATAGGCTTTCATCCGGACCAGGTCGACAATTCCTTTGAAGTTGGATTCAGCGCCGATTGGAATCTGAATCGGCACAATAATGCCGGACAGTTTGTCCCGCATGTCATCGAGTGCTTTTTCGAAGTTGGCGTTTTCACGGTCCATCTTGTTCACAAAAATCAGTTTGGGAACATCCACCGCGTCTTCCCAGTACAGTTCGGTCTGCACTTCGACGCCGGCCGGTGCGGAAACCATGAACAATGCCGTATCCGCCACCCGCAGAGCACCTTTGACTTCCCCCGCGTAATCGGCAAAACCAGGGGTGTCGAGTACATTGATCTTGCAGTCCCGGTATTCGCACGGAACCAGACTGGTGCTGGTACTCATTTTGCGCTTGGTCTCTTCCGGCAGGAAGTCGGAAACCGTGTTGCCGTCGTCCACTCTGCCCAACCGGCTGGTTGCGCCGGTATTAAACAGCATGGCTTCGGTCAGCGAGGTTTTCCCAGCTCCTCCGTGCGCAATGATTGCGACGTTTCGGATTTGTGGGGTGGGGTACACCTTCATTGAAAAAGTCCCTCCTTATATTTGTCTAAAGCGAATACGCTTCCAAGATCATTATGAACCGGTCTAAAAGGCAATTATTAAGATTATACCTGATTTCTCTAG
Source organism: Solirubrobacterales bacterium (assembly GCA_050258755.1). GTDB lineage: Bacteria > Bacillota > Syntrophomonadia > Syntrophomonadales > DTU052 > JBLMZI01. Next base: position 231,560 of record JBLMZI010000004.1, read on the forward strand.
CGAGGAAAATAGTATCGCTGAAAGCATTATCCCGCATTGCGGTTTGCTCGGATTCAATCGTGAACCCGGGGACCGGCGTGCTAGCGGTGATCAATGTATTCGCGGTATTTCTCCTGATACTGCTGAATCAAGTGATAATCGGTCAGGTCAAAGTGAATCGGTGTGATGGAAATGAAATTTTCCTGAATTGCCGCCACATCACTGTCAGGTTCCTGATCCTCTTCGATCACGTCTCCGCCGAGCCAGTAATACAAATTCCCGCGCGGGTCCCGCCGCTCCGCAAACTCATTTTCGTAACGGCGGCGTCCGAGGCGGGTAATCCGAAGACCCTTAATCTCTTCCCAGCGCGCGTCCGGGACATTAATGTTCAGGATGGTGTCCTTTTCGATGCCATCCAGCTGCAGCCGTTTGATGACGGAACGGGTGAACCGGGCGGCAATGCCAAAATCGGCGTCGTCATGATGGGAATTAAGTGATACCGCGACGGCGGGAACCCCTAGAATCACGCCTTCAACCGCAGCCGAAACGGTTCCGGAATAGAGCACGTCGGTTCCGAGGTTGGCGCCCCGATTGATCCCGGATATGACGAGATCCGGCGGCTCGGGCATCAAACGGGTTAATGCCAATTTGACACAGTCTACCGGGGTTCCGTCCACGATCCAGGCCTTTTGGGCGGTTGATACCAGTTTAGACTCCCGCAGCATGATCGGCCGAAAGACGGTAATTCCATGGCCGGTGCCGCTGCGTTCGCTGTCCGGCGCAATAACCCAGATTTTCGCGATCGATTGCAGCGCTTCGGCCAGTACCTGAATGCCTCGTGAGCTCAGGCCGTCGTCATTGGTCAACAGGATATTCATAAAAAGTCGTCTCCTAATTCAGCATTTCTGCCCGGTTCAAAGGCCAGAAAATCGCAAAGGCTTTGCCTTTTACGTGGTCCAACTTCAGCCAGACCCCGCTTTCCCAAAGGTGACTGTCAAAACTCTGGTTGCGGTTGTCTCCCATCACAAACAAACAGCCCTGCGGGACCTTGATCGGTCCATATGAATAGGCTGGCGGTTCGGCAATGTATGGCTCAGTAAGCGCATCGCCATTCACAAAAACCCGGCCGTCGTGAACTTCCACCGTATCGCCCGGCAGTCCGATCACCCGTTTGATAAAATCGTCTTTCTGCGCCAGTTTTTCCGGTGGTTTGAAAACAATAATGTCACCGCGCTGCGGCTGCTTGAAATAATACAGGAACTTGTTGACCAGCACCCGGTCGGAAATCTGAATCGTTGGTATCATAGATCCGCTCGGGATCACCCGCGCTTCAATGACCATTGTACGCATAATCGTTGCCAGAATAGCAGCGATCACAATAATCTCAAAGATTTCTTTTAGGATTTCTTTCAGGGTTAATTCTTGCTCCACAGTTATCCTCCTCTAAATGATGAATCCGGCTTCCTGGTTATTTTCCCTTGATCAAGGCCAAAGCCTCGGCACGGGAGGCCGGATTCGTTTCAAAAATGCCTCGGACCGCCGACGTAACGGTTAACGATCCAGGCTTCTTCACACCACGCATAGTCATGCAGAAATGCTCCGCTTCAATCACCACAATCACGCCCCATGGCTGCAAACGTTCATTGATCGAATCCGCGATCTGTGACGTAAGCCGTTCCTGGAGCTGCGGCCGGCTGGCGTATTCGTCGACGACCCGCGCAAGCTTGCTGAGCCCGGTTATTTTCCCCTTGCGCGGGATGTAGGCGACGTGCGCCTGTCCGTAAAACGGCAGTAAATGGTGTTCGCACATCGAATAAAGCGGAATATCCTTTACCAGCACCATTTCATCGTGCTGTTCCGTGAACAGGACCTGAAGATGCCGGCTGGGATCGATCCCGACCCCTTTGAAAATCTCCTCATACATCTTGGCTACCCGCTGCGGGGTGTTGAGCAGGCCTTCTCGTTCCGGATCTTCGCCGATGGCTTCCAGGATCATGCGAACCGCGATTGCAATTTTTTCCGTGTCGATGGTATTCTCCCCATTTCTCTACAAACCGATAGGGATTTCGGCTGTAATGGCGAATTAGATTATAAGGCCCGGTGTTCCGGCCCAATCCTTTTAAATTCTATCACGGAATTGTTGCCGCGCAAACCAAATGCAGCCGAGTTTCTTGGATCGGTTTGGGCTTTTCAGGAGGAAATCACATGAGCGCTACCCCGTTCTTTCCGAAAAACTATGTCTGTCCAGTCTGTAAAACACCGTTCAGTTCGCTGGCGGTTCGAACTTCGGCCGCGGTGTCCTCCACCCGGGAGCCCGACTTTCACCAGCTTTATCATGGTATAAGCCCCCTGCATTACGCGATTGTTGTCTGTCCCTCCTGTAACTATGCCGCTGGTGCCGCATCCATGAAGGATGAACAGATTCCTTCGAAGAATGTCGAAGCGCTGTCTCGTGCTTTGCTGGCCTTGCACCGGGAACCCAACAATCTGACCGGGGAACGTTCCGCCGAGGATGCGCTGAAAGCCTGGATGCTGGCCGTTCAAACCGCGCAGCTGAAAAAACAGACCCCGGGCCAGAAAGCCGGTCTCCTGCTTGGCGTCGCGTGGCTTTGCCGGGAAACCGGGGATTCTCAGAAGGAGCTTCAGTATTTGGACGAATCACTGAATGCCTATGTTGAAGCGTTTCACAACGAAAAATTGCCACTTGGCGGCTTGGATGAACTCTCCGTCATTTATCTGATTGGTGAATTGTACCGGCGAACAGGTCGTCCGAATGAAGCCTTGAGCTGGTTTTCCAAGGTCGTCAATCATCCATTAATCAAGACCAAACCGGCGATCGATAAACTTGCCCGGGAACAATGGCAGCAAACCCGGGAAGACTATAAAAACGCGGTTGCGGGTGAGACGGTCACGCCATCCGCTCCACCGGCTCCGGTGATGGCTGCCCCTGAGGGCGAGGCGGCAGCCCAGCCCGCCGCAAAACCCGCTAAAGGCAAATTCAATCGGGGACGAATGCAGATGAATGCCAATCTGTATACGGATCAGATCGAATGGCTGAACCGGATGGTGAATAAGAATTATGAACAATCCCATGTTCTGATCACCCGGGAAGAGGTGCTTCGGGCATTGGTGGATGCAGCCATTGAGCATTTTGAATCATTGGGTCTTCCGGAACACTTCGCTTCTGAGGATGAGCTGCGCAAGGCCTTGATTCGGGCAGTCAATCCGAAATCCTGACCCTGACCAAGCGGTTCGGAGGTATTTATGAACCAGGAATCTTTGCCGATTCGGCCGATCGGGCACGTTCGTTCGACGCTGGCTGACTTGAATACCATTTACGATGTAGACCAAATGGCCGTTATCGAGCTGGACCCGGTGTATGCGGCCGGTTTAACAGGTATCGAGGCCAATTCGCACCTGTGGCTGCTGTCCTGGTTCGACAAAGCTGACCGGGACCGCTTAACCACGGTTCCCTACCGGATTGATTCCGATCTTCCGGTGTACGGCGTTTTTGCGCTCCGCTCCCCTTGCCGGCCGAATCCGATCGCCTTAAGCCTGGTCGCCCTGGAACGGGTGGAAGGGACGTCCCTGGTGGTTCGCGGCCTGGACGCGGTGGACGGGACGCCGATCCTGGACATCAAGCCCTATTTCGAATCCGATATCGTCTTTTCCCCCACGACCCCGCCAATCCTTCCGCGCAAGCGCGCCATCCGGATCCGTACCCTGTTCAAGCGCGCCCGGCAGCATCATCGTGAGGAGTGTCCGGCCCTTTTTCTGGCGGTTCGCATGGCGGTTTGGATCAGTGAGCACTGCTGTCATCCGGGCGATTCCAATTTGTCCGTCTCGGTGACCGGCTCAGCCTGCCTGGCCGATGCGCTGCAAATCCTGAGTAACGCACGTCTCGCCAATCCCCCGCGGTTTGCCTATACGCCAGAGACCATTGACCGCGTGGAATGGCGTTACCAGAATCGCTTGATTGTGATGAATGTTATCGCGATGCCGCCGAATCGGGAAGCCATGTACAATCTACCCGATGAAGCTCTGTTTCAGTGTGAGCCGAATCCGTAATGATCAAGTTTTCAGCAGAATCCGGGTCCCGGCCGCCAGCAGCAGAATCCCGGCCAGATCAAGCCAGCGAAACGGAAACCGCTCGACCCCCATCAAACCGAATTTATCGATCAGGACCGCGGTCATAATCTGTGCGAACACAATCCCGGTGGTCGCATTCCCTACCCCGATGACCGGCATGGCCCGGACCACACCATAGATGATCAGAACATTCAGCAGACCGCCCAGGTATACATACCAGGGCGCCGCCATCCACCGCTTCATTTCCGGCAGACCCTCTCCCAGGAAGACCATCACCGCGATCACGGTCAGCAGACCGACTGCGTGCACCATCAGTGTGGATCCCCAGATTCCAACGTTTTTTCCCAACGCGGCATTCATCGTGCCCTGGACCGCCATGGTTGTGCCCGCCAGCATCGCAATCGCAAAAACCAGCCAATTCACTCAAAGCCCAACTCCTTAATGAAAGAACCGCCTTACGCGCGTCTTGTGATCTTCGAATTCGCTTGTCTTAAGCAAATTCATCATATTCGCGCGTAAACCGGATTTTCTTCCTGTTAGTGTGGGTTCGAGCCAGAGCCTTTATGCTTTACATGAATGTCGCCAGCGCAATCACCAGAATCCCGGCAATCAGGCCAAGGTACCGCCAGCGCGACCGCAGCGCAACCGCCTCGGGCCAAAGCTGACGCAACACCAGAAATACCATGACACCGGCCGCGACGCCAGTTAATACCGGGAAATAGCCGGGGAACCACCGGGTAAGCACTTCGCCCAACAGGGTTCCCAACGGCGTTACCAGCGCAACCGCCGCCACTTCGAGCGCAATCAGCCAGCGCGGCCGGTTCGCCAGCAGCATCGGGGCCGCCACAACCATGCCTTCCGGGATATTATGAATCCCGATCCCCAGCGCGATGCTGAGGCCAATCTTTTCACTGACTTCCTGCCCCAGCGCAATCGCCATCCCTTCCGGCAGATCGTGCAGCGCAATACCTGCCATAATCAGAAATCCCATGCGCCGGTAATTGTCAGCCGCTCCGGCGCTTGCCGGCAGGGCCTGCTGCAGCAGAATCATACCGAACCAGGCCGCGCCAAAGCCGATGAAAAAGCCCCCGCATTCCAAACGTGCCAGAACGGAAGGAAACAGATCAAAGAGTACGACCGCCGTCATAACGCCGGCCGCAAGGCCTAAAAAAAAGCCGAATGATTTCCGGCTCATTTCCGGTGCGGCCAGCACCGCCAGCGCGCCCGCCAGGGTTGCGAAACCGGCGGCAAAGCTGATAAGTAAAGCGTCGTTCAACCGTAAAACTCCCCGAAAGGTTTCTCGTATTCTCTACAGCCTATTTTCAACCGGCTGAAGATAGTACGATCCTGCGTACCGGGGCGGTCATTTTCGAATGGCCGGAGTGCCTGAACTGTGGTAAAGCGGCAACGGCAAGCCGTCGATGATCACTGTGTTTCGCTCATCCCACCCAGAAAAAACCAGCCGTTCTCTCAACAAGAACGGCTGGTTTTAAATTATTGAAGCATTTCGGTTAAATCGTGAATCGGAACTTCCACGTCACGCCCGGTATCCAGGTAGCGGATTCGGGCTCGGTCGTTGTAGATTTCCTCAATCCAGACCGGAATATCGTTGTGAAGAACCCCCACTTTCCGATCCGAAGCCACGATTTCCTGCGCCCGCTCGGCGAGCATCGCGTCACATCCCTTTTTTAATTAGCAATACCCGCCTTGACGCCATTTCTATTCAGCAATTCGCGCTGTAAACTTCAGTCCGGCCACCGTGAGCGCTTTTTGCAGAATCACGCAAATCTCTGCCCGGCTTGCCGCTTTGGCCGGTTTGAAATAGCCGCCCGGATACCCGGACAGAATATTCTTCTCGGAGGCCCATGTGATCGCATCCTTCGCCCAGACCGGCAGCCGGTCTTTAAACCGAAGGCCGGCCGCCCGGCTCGGCGTGGCTTTCGCCGCTTTGGCTGTCATGTAGGCGACGTCGGCACGGGTTATGCCCATCGAAGGCTTCATGGTTTTGCCCCATGCCGCCGGAATACACCGCGGCGCTAACCGACCCGAGCGCCCACTTCTGTAGGTTCCGATAACCGGCTATTTCGAGTATCGCAAGTCATCAACGAAGAGTGCTATTTTTCTTTTTTTGCATCCATGTCTTTGATCAATTGTGCCAGCATGACCGCGACTTCCGCCCGAGTAGCCGGCTGATCCGGATGGAATCGCTCAACAGGCTGGACAATCCCGCGTTCCTTTAACTGTTCGATCGCTTTTTGCGCCCAATGCCCTTCGATATCAATCAACGCGCGTTCTTCCGGTTTCTGCCGGTATGATGCGATAAAAGCGTCCGGGGTCCGCCACTGGTTGAGCAATTTATGCGGATCATACCCGGCCAGTTCAAAATGCGTCATATCTTTAAAGGATTTAAAATTGCCGCCCCATACCAGGCCGAGGTCGGAACCCATTTTCCCAACTTTCTCATATAAATCGGCTGCGTCCCAATCGGCCTTCCCATCCCGGACCACGGCAATGTCAAAAGCCAGGCCCCAGCAGTGAAGGCTGTACGGATACCGGGCCCGGGTCACAATTTTACCGGGTTTGGACCGGCCCTGGGCGTACAGGGCCTCCTGTTCGGCCTTGGTTCGCAAGGTGCCGGTTACCATCAGTTCTATACCTGCCTTCTTTGCCGCATCAAGCAGGTCATGGCATTTCGCCTGCAGCAGCGGATGAAGCATGGAGATGTCTTTCAATCCGTTCCCGCCTTTCTCTCGGATTCAGTATTTGTCGATAATGCTCGTTTTTTCTGTTCTCAATCGGGTTTGGCACTTATTCCAAAACCCGACCCTGTACAGGGTCTTAATCGGCCCAGACCACACTTGCCACCGCTTACCCGGCTGGGAAACAATATATCTAACACCAAAATCATGGTTCCTCATGATTGAATCCCGGAGGTTTCAATGAAACGAACGCTTCGAGCCTGCGCGGCAGTTTTAGCCGCTTTCTTTCTGCTGTTACAGTCCGCCCCGCCGCCGGGCCAGGCCGAAATCGCATTCGACCGGGGCGTGATCTACTGGTCGTTTCCCCAAAAAGTTGCCGGAAACAAAACAGCCAACGTTTATGTCGTTAAGGCCAATCTTCGTGATCCCCGGGTCCAAGCGATGATCGCGTACCCGAAGGCCGGACTCGGTTCCGCGGCGGCCTTGACCGCCATCGCACGGGAAAACCAGGCGACAGCGGGCATCAACGGCGGCTTTTTCATTCCCAACAAGAAGATCTATCCGGTGGATACCATGATTGCCGATGGCACACTGGTATCGCGCGGGTTTACCAACCTTCCGTCTTTTGGCATCACGTCAGACCGGAAGGCTTTTATCGAGCCTTATACCGCATGGGTGGTCGTCACCCTGTGTAAATCGTTCACCCAGTTCCGGGTGGAAGGGGTCAATCACCCGAACAAAGGAATCGGCATTACTCTGTACACACCGGCTTTCGGGCCTATGACTAATAAAAGCTTCCCAGCCTCGGATTATGTGATTGAACGGGTCAACAATAAGCTGATCGTGACCGCAGTGTACGAGGGCGGAACCTCGATCCCGCCAAATGGCTACATTCTTTCGTTCCACGGCGTCACCCGCAATATCGTCCGGGATTTGAAAGTCGGCGACGAAGTGGATGTACAGACCTATCTGCCGCCTACGCCGAAAAATGTGAAGGATTTGATCGCTTCGGGCCCGATCCTGCTTCGGAAAGGTTATAAAGTGCCGATTAAGCTGGATTTTTTACAGGCTAAACAGCTCAGCAAGCGCAATCCGCGTTCCGCGGTCGGCATCACCAAAGACGGCTGGCTGCTTCTGGTCGCTGTTGACGGCCGGCTGAAAAAAAGCGCCGGCATGACTTATCCGGAACTGGCTTCGCTGATGGCTGAACTTGGCGCACAGGACGCCATTGCGCTGGACGGCGGCGGCTCCACCACCCTGTACGGCGGAGGAAGTGTGCTGAACCACCCGTCCGGCGGCAAACAGCGGGCAGTCGCCAATGCCATTCTGGTTCGCTCGCAGATTCCGGTGCTTGCGGACGGCGTGCCGTATTATTCCGACCCGAAACCGGTTGCGGTGGGAGCACAGGTGTATCTCCCCGCCCGGGCCATCCTGAATCATTACGGTTGGACGTCAGAGTTTAATGCTGCGACCGGAGCATTATTTGCCGTTTGCCCCGACCGCTCGTTTTCACTGACAGCCGGGCAAAACCCGGACAGTCCGGTCACCCTGGTGGATCGGCCGTATACCGCAAACGGCGATCTTTACGTTCCATACGGCCTGCTGTCTGATCTGATGGGGCTTTCGAGTGAATACCACCCGGCAACGGAACAATTATTCCTGACCAGTCAGCCGCGGGGAGACTAAAACACGCCAATTGGGGCTCGTTTTTGAGACCAATCGGTCATACGGACGGTTTGTGCGCATACACCTGTTACCAGGAGGTGTGGTTCGAATGTATCATTTGGTCGACTTCCGGGGCCTGTTGGCAGCGATTGTCATTGCCCTCATTCTTGGGCTGGCAGTAACCGGTGTGGTGTACTGCTCCCCGCTGCAGGAAAACATCCTTTATCCGCTGGCGGATCTTTCCCTGATTGCTTCCGTCTTCTGCGGCGGCGCTCTCTCGGCCGGCCGTCATGGAAACCGGGGGCTGCTGCGCGGCGCCGTGCTCGGTCTGACCTTTTTCCTGGTCACCCTGGCGGCCTGGCTGGTGTTCAGCCCGGAAACCATCGAATTGGCTGCAATCCTCAAGAAACTGGCTTTTACATGTGCCGCCGGCGCACTGGGCGGGATCTGTGGTGTCAGTTTTTTCGGCGAGTAAGCCTTCGTTGTTCTGTGTTTATTCGACAAAACGCTCTATACCCAACCCCGCTGGCATGGTAAAATAGTGGCATTATAGGCTTTCGGGGTGATCTTGTTGAAGAATGAACCCGAGATTCGCCTGACCACAGCCATCTATGCCTTGATTCTGGTCGTCGTCGCCGGAATTTCCGGTCTGATGCTCCTGGAGCACTGGTCCGTTCTGGACGCTTCCTGGGTAACCATTGTCAGCCTGACCACGACCGGGTTTGGTGATCTGGTTCCCCAAACCGTCTACGGCCGGGTGTTCCTTATGGTTCTGATTACAGTCGGAATGGGCGTTGTCGCCTACTCAGTCGGTGCCGTTATCAGCGTTTTTCTCGATGCACAGATCAAAGGTTTTTTGGAGAAGTCAGGCATGAAGGAAGCAATACGCAAACTGAATCATCATATCATCGTATGCGGCGCAGGCCGGGTCGGCCGAAACGTGGTTGAGATCCTGAGCCAGGACAATGTGCCGTATATCCTGATCGACGATAACGAAGACGTTATCGCGGCTCTTCACGCTGAAGGCATCATGGCGCTTTGCGGCGATGCGACCATGGACGAAGTGCTGCATGAGGCCGGGATTGACCGTGCCCGCGGCGTGATTTCAGCCCTGTCCGAAGACGCTTATAACGTATTCGTGGTGCTGACAGCCAAGGCCTTGAACCCAAAGCTCACCGTGGTGGCGCGAGCGGAACGTCCTGAAACAATCGAAAAACTGAAACGCGCGGGAGCCGACAAGGTCATCGCCCCCGCGCTGCTTGGCGGTCAGCGGATGGCAACGGCGATCTTAAAGCCGGTCAGCGTCGACCTGGTGGACACGCTGTTTACCGCCAAGAATATCGAAGTCCAGATCGAGGAAATCGAAATCCGGCCGGACTCCCAGCTTGAAAACCGCGATATCCAATCTGCGATCAGACGGAACGAAACCAACTGCATCGTCGTGGCGATCCTGCGAAATGAAGAAGTCTTTATGAACCCTACGCCACGGGAAGTGCTCCGGGCCGGTGACGTTCTGGTGGTGCTCGGATCGCGGCGGGACCTTGAAATGCTCGAAAAAATGGCTATCACATAACTGTGAAGCAATCCAAAGCAGCACACCGGCCGCCAGCAGCCACAGACCAACGGCCATTCTTGGGCCCATTCCGCGCCGGCGTCCTGGCTCTTTTACCCGATGATCTTCATTAAAAAACGGCTTAGAAAGCCGGGAATCTTAAAATAGTAAACGCGCAAGCCGTTCACCCCTTCTGCTTTTTCTTCATCATACGAACAAAACAGCCAAAAGGTTCTCTACCCGCGTTTTCCCATTTTTTCCTGCTATCCAAACCATTCTTTCAGCCGGCCGGCGAGATCGGCCCGGCAGATGTCTTCAATTTTCAAGGCTTCCGGCATGCTCATCCGAAAGATTTGTCCGTACCGCTTCCCGTTGGGCGGCGGGCAGAAGCGGCGGTCAAGCACGATAATAACCCCGGTATCCGTCTCCGTCCGGATCAGGCGGCCAATTCCCTGCCGGAAACGCAGCACCGCGTCTGGCAGCGCATAGGCGGTGAAAGGATCCATGCCTTCACGCCGCAGCCGTTCACTGCGGGCCTCGGTCAGCGGATCGCTGGGCGGCCGAAACGGCAGCCTGGTCACGATCAGACAGTTCAGCAAGTCGCCCGGAAGATCGACACCCTCCCAGAACGTCTCCGTTCCCAGCAGCAAAGCATCCTCACGACCGGACAGACGGGCAACCAGGGTTCCAAACTCACCGTCCCGGTATTGGGCAACCAGCCGCCCCCGGTGATTGGGATGCGCGTGCAGCCGTTCGGCGGTATGGCGAAGCTCCCGTTTCGCGGTAAACAATGCCAGCGTGCGCCGCTTGACGGCATCGGCCACCTGCGCGATACACTCCCCCACCTGTTCGGCATAACCCGCTTCACCCGGTTGGGCCAGGTCCGTAACGGCCAAAATCCGGCAGTTATTCTCATAATCAAACGGCGAAGTCGCATGCCAATCACGGACCCGGTCCGGATCGATCAGGTCCAGCCCCAAACCGCGGCGGATGTGTTGGAAGGAACCCGCCACCGTCAGCGTTGCCGAAACCAGGATGACCGACGAAGCGGTCCGCCAGAGCCGATTGTACAATTCCTCCCCGGTATCAATCGGGGAAACCGCCAGTTTTCGGATTCCTTTTTCATCAAGATCAATCCAGGCAATTTCATCGGCCCGGTCGCCGGCAAAACGCTCTGCAATGGTAAACAGACTGTCGGCCAGCCCGGCGATTTCCAGCGCCAGGTTCGTCACTTCACGGCTGTCCTCCGAGTCTCCCAGCGATTCGGTTAACCCGGTCAGCATCGCTTCCAGCTCCTGGAGCGAATCGGTGAGCTGCCCGGTTTTGGCGAAGAGTTCTTCGGGCAATTCGTCGCTGTGCACCCGGCGTGATCCCGCCGGTCCCCCCGCCAGAGCCGGCATTTTCACCTGAACCAGCTGCTGGAGCAGTTCGGCGGCGGTTCCGGCCGTTTGAATCATCAGCTTAATATCGGCGGCTGCCGCAGGCTCACGGACTGCCAGCCCCGGCAGATATCCCCTCGGGATGCCCTCCTTCCGGTCAACCAGCCGTTTGAGCAGGGCGGCGGCATCGTCAATGCCGAACTGAATCCCCAGGTGTTCGAACCCGATCCGTTCCAGGTTATGCGCTTCGTCCACAATCAGCCATCCGGGCCGTTCCTCAGGGCTGGCATTGCTGCTGGCTTCCGTCAGCAGCAGCGCGTGATTGATCACAACCAGATCGGCCTGATCCTGCCGTTTGCGCGCGCTCTGGTAAAAGCAGCGCCGCACCTCGGGACAGGTCCCCCCCTGACAGGCATGCCGCTGGCTTTTCACCCGATGCCAGAACGGCAGCTCCCGGGCATCCCAGGCAAGGTCCTGAACGATACCCGAACCGCCGCGCTCAAGCCAGAACAGCAGCGCGATGGTCTGCGCGATTTCATCCCGGGTCAGTTCCCCGCGGCTGCGCAGGAAGGCCTGCCAGCGTCTGCGGCATAAGTAGTTTTCGCGACCGAAAATAATCGCCCAGGTAAACGGAAAATCAAGGGCTTTGACCAGATTCGGAAGGTCTTTTTCGGCGAGCTGCTTCTGTAAGGCCCGGGTTCGCGTGGATACCACAATCTTTTCCCCGGTGGCAGCCGCCCAATAGAGCGCGGGAACCAGATAAGCCAGGGTCTTGCCGACCCCGGTTCCGGCTTCGGCCAGGAGAAATTCGGCATCCTGAAAGGCCCTGGCGACTGCCATGGCCATATCGGACTGCTGTTCGCGATGCCGAAAACCCGGCATCACAAGATCGAGCGAACCCTCCGGCAGAAAAATGCGGTGAATCGTTTCCGGATTGAAGGGCACCGTTTCCCGCGCAATCCCTTTTGCAATGGCCGGCGGGGCCTTCGGCGCGGTATCCAGAAGCCGATTTGCGGTGGCCGTTTCAAAAAGCAGGCTGAGCGGATCGCCCGCCGGCAGCATGCTTTGCGCGGTTCGTATGGCGGTCAGCGGAATCTCGTTCAGGCATTCCAGGAGAAACCGGCTGATCGCAAGCGGGTCCGCTTTGTTGATCAGTTCCTCTTGCGGTGCCATTTGGGAAGACGGGTCAAGCAGGACCAGCGGAACCGGTTCCTCGGCCCGAAGCATTTTCCAAACCTCGCTGACTGGAATAAATTGGGGCGCATCGGGCTGTTCAAGATAATAGGAAGGGACCTTCGGCAGTGACGGGACTTTTTCCATCAGCGCGAACGGGGTCAGCAAATCAGCGGTTTCAACCGCCGATAAGGCCGCCAGTTTCGGTAACGGTTTACCGGGTAAGACGAAATAGACGTGAATGTCTAACATGCTGTTCACCAAAAAACACTTACGGTGCGGCCGAATCGCCGGCATTGAGCGGCAGAACTTCCCGTTTGCCGTTGCGGTTGGTGATGCGGATAACACTGCGGACCGGGATCTCCTGGCTGCGCAGCATCTCACAAGTGTTATCCGCATTTTCCGGCCGGACCTTGACCGACAGCCCACAGCTGGCGGTCACTTCCCGCGGCGTTGGGATGGTTATAAACTCTACCCCGGCCTCTTTCAGGATCTTTTCCGCTTTTAACGCAGAGGATGTGGTATCAAACGAAACGGCGCAAAAATCGTCCAGCCGAATTAAATTGACGACAGGCTGGCTCTCAGTCATAGAAAACCCTTCCTTGAGAAAAATCGTTAATTCTTGCGGTAAACCGCGAAAATCTGGCGCGGAATCTCGTTCTGGGAACGCGCGAGAATGGCTTTGCCTTCCCGATCATCGTCCTTGACCATGGTTTCAAATTCAGCGCGCGAAATCGGATCGAACAGTTCAATCTTGACCGGCTCGCACCCGGCCGCCGCGAACATCGCATTGAGCGCCTCGGCCTCAAAATGGTGCATATGCAGCAGCGCCGGAAAGGCCGCGCCGTAGTCATCCTCGGCGTATTTCTGGTGGATCTCGCCGGCAGCGTTGGGTGCGGTAATATAAATCCGGGCCCCCGGTTTCGCCACCCGGCCGAACTGCTTGATGATGACGGCCGGATCATAGGTGTGTTCCAGCACATCCATGCAGAAAATCGCATCAAAGCTGCTGTCGGCAAAGGTGATTGAATCCAGCGCACACTGATTAAAGGAAACCTGCCCCGCGTCGCGGGTCAGCAGTTCGTCCACCTGCGGGAAATGCACCTCGCAGGCCAGCGTGCCCATTTCCACCTCGATCAGCTTTAGCATTCGGGCGAAGAAGTCCCGCTGTCCGGCTTTGAGCAGATCCGCCAGTCCCTGGGCCCGATTGACCCTGGGAAGACAGGCGTCAACCCCGGTCACATTGAGGCTCTGGCTCATGACCAGGGAGGCAAACCCGGCGCCGCACCCGGCATCCAGCACTTTCCCGCGAATGTCCTTGATATCAGGATAAGCCAGGTTCAGGAACGAGTATTCGCCGCCGGAAGAAAAGTTCTGCAGCGCAATCACTTCATTCAGGGTGAACAAGTCCTCCTGGGTCAGCAGCGACGCGATCTGTTTTCTGAACTGGTTTCTCCGATCCCGGTTTTCCCGCATCAGCTTTACAATCTCATCCAGGTCTTTGGTGCCGAAATCCGCTTCGAATCTGCCGCGGGCCTCAGCGGGAACCTGATTCAAGACGTAGTCGATAAAGAACGGAAAGCACACATTGTCGGCCAGGTCGAAAACAATGCAGTTATACAGGTCGTTCTCGCGAATGTCATTGAGCTCATTGTGGAAGCGAAGCAGAAAGTCCAGGGCTTCGGCATCATTGCGGCCGAACATCCCGGCCATTCCTTTCGCATCGCGGGAAACGCCGGCCGGCAGCGTGCCGAGAATCCGGTCCCGGACCGCCGGGCTTGTGTACTCCAGATAGTAGGCGAAAAACTGTTCCAGTATCATGATAGTCCCTCCCGTATTTCAATGACCGATTCGATCACAAAATGCTTACTTGCTCTGCCTGTGCTTATTCATTTGCGTTCCCGAGCAGCGGAATCACGACCCCGCCCTTTTCCGGTTCACAATCCAGCTGCCAGTCCATGTGGATCTGACCCGAAACAAGGCCGTTCGCGGATACCAGACACGGTTCGATCCGGATCCCGGATGAGTCGTATCCCAACTGGCTCTGTTCTGGAAAAACATGCCCACGGTAGTATGACTCCACCGCCGGGTAAACGTCAAGCCCTGAAATCGAATTCTGGGTTTCGATCTGCCACCGGGCTTGGTTGGTGAAGCGCTGATCGCCGCCCGTGCGGTACCGGCAGATGTATTCGATCCGCGCTTGGGCCGAAAGGGTTCCCGCCGCTGGATCGGTTTCAGTCTTTCTTCCATAAACTTTGAGGTTCGCAGCCCCCGCCGCCCCGCGCAAATACGATACCGGTTCAAAATCAACCTCGTCCGATGGCGCCATGGTGCAGACCAGTTCGGGCACGATCTGAAAAACCGCCGCATTCGTTTGGGCCTGGGCCGTAAACGCCAAAGTGATCACTTCAGATTGAATTGTATACGTCTTCTCAATGCGAATCGGAGCCTGTTCTTCATCGCCGAGCGGCTCCGCCGGTACCAGGCGGACTATCACGGCATCGCTTCCGGCTTCCAGGCCCGCCAGGGTATAGGGATGGAAGGCTCCGCCGTCCCGGCCAATGAGGCGGCCCTGCGCATCCAGCACCCGGAGGTGTCCGCTGTTGCGGCATTGTTCAATGCGCCCGCCCTGCGTATCGTAAACCACGGCCAGATCGGAGTCGGCCTCGGTCATAACCAGCGGGTGGGAGACCCGAAGCACTTCGCTGTAGGCAACCGGGACGCTCATGTCCTGCCGCAGCCGTTCCAGCCGGTTGACCGCCGTTTCGGCACGGGCGCCGATCCCATGATGATAAAGAACCGAACCTTCTTGAAGATCAATCACCACGGTCTGGAACGGGGTTCGAACGATCAAATCATCCACGCCGTCCAAATCCCAATCCGCGATCGTGACTTCAGGCCACTGCGCCGGCGCAGCGCCGGCCGCTTCAGCCAATGTATCCAGCTCCCGTTCGGCCAGTTCAAGATAGGCCAGGCCCTGCGCGTCGAAATAGGCGCAGGAACCATAGGATGGATGCCGGTTTGCCCAGCGCGGGTCCTCCTGGTATGCCAAATGGCGGGCACGCTGTATCAAATCATAGGTTTCCGCCGCAGTCTCACCCAGGGCGTTTTTTACCAATCGCCGAATCATTTCATAACGCCGCGGTGAATCCATCAGCAGTTCCTGCAGGGAGCCTTCCGGCAGCCCGCCCGGATCGTCAAGCCCAGCCGCGATCAGGTTCTCAAAGGCTTCCATGCGTTGTTCCGTGGTCCGCTGGTGCGCCACCAGCTTGCGCAGCCGTTCGTCCCCCATGGTCATCCCGCGGATACCGCGTTTGGCCATCCAGTTCTCCCATTCCGGGTAGGAATGGCTGGTTGCGGCCGGATACGTATCGAAATAACCATTCCGGCGAACGTAGTCGGCCATGCCGGTAAAACGCACCTCGGGATCGCTCAGCACCAACCGGATGAACTCCATCATCCAGGCCGAATCGCCCTGGGGATCTTTGCTCCATTGGCCAAATTTCTCGGCGTCTTCGAACACAACCACCACCGGTTCCATCCGTTTGCCTAACCGTTGGGCCATTTCGGCCGCCCGCTCAGCGGCATCCTTGATATAAAACAGGTACTGGGCCGGTTTCACCGTGGTCCGGTCCTGCTCACCGAAAAACTGACGTTTTAAAAACCGGTACCGGAATTCGGTGTGAACCGGCAGCGCGATAAACGATTGACCGCCTATTTCATCCCGCAGCCCGTAGAAAAGCATTTCCTCCGGGATATGCGGCGCGGTCGTTTTGGAATAGGCATCGGAAAAGCCGAAATGCTTGCGGCAGTAGTCGTACTGACCGCCCGGATAGGCATAATAGCTTTCATAGCAGGTCTCGGCATCCAGGTAAATCACAGGCGGCGCGCCCATTTGGCCGGCGCCGCGCGCCAAACCGGACAGCAGCCATTCCCCGACCTCACGTTCCACCACATGAACGCCTTCCCACTGCCGGGCGTCAACGCCGAACAGCGTGCTGGTCAGCGCTTCGTACTGGCGCATCTGATAATAAATATCGTCCGGCCGGGAGGAAAGCTGAATAAACGGCTCATCCGCCAGCCCGCCGATCAATCCGGCGGTTTTTCCGGCGACCACCTTTTTCATCCGCTCCAGATACCACGGTTTTTCCCGCTGCATCCAGGTCATGAACGGCCCCGAAAAATGCAGGTTAATATAAAACCCGGTTTGCTCCGAAGCCGCCTCCAGCAGCTCCAGCCAGGGCAGATAGCTGTTGGCAAACGCCTCTTCGCGCGTCCGGTACAGCTGAAAATGCGGCTGGTGAAAATGCGGACAAAGCGCGATGTTTATCTGCAACGAAAACCCTCCTGTCGTGAATCCGACGTATTTTCTCCCCAAATCCAGGCAAAAACGATAACCGCCCGTTTCAAGCGATGGTCATTGGCATTTATAGAAGCGCATCTTGCGCCTCCACATCCGACAGCCACCGAAGGCTCGCTTCGTCATATCGCTGCATCCGGAGCATGTCCGCCAACCGGGTCAGCTTGCCGTAATGTTCAAAGAAGCGTTTGAGCGCGTAATCCCGCGTATGGTTATTGGTCACCATAAAAAACCAGTCCGAACTCTCCATGAGCATCAGTTCCCGTTCGGCCTGCCTGACAACCCTGCCGTCGATATCCTGACCGTGAAGCTGCTCGATTTCGCGGAATTCTTCCCGGGCTTTCCGGATGGTATCCCACATCCACCCGGTTTCCCGGTTGTACCAGCCGAAATGCTTGCCGCCAATCCCCCACGACGATTCCAAGACCTGTGCCGGTCCCAGGATGCTGCGCTGCAGCACCGCGGTCGGCTGGGTCATTTCGGCCGCGCCGGTTTCATGCAGGCTGCGGGCCACCGCTTCCAGCCAATCGGCCCCTTCCCACCACCAGTGACCGAACAGTTCGGTATCATAGCAGGCCACGATAATCGGATCGGGAAACCCCATTTCTGCGGCTTTGCGGCCGGTTTCGGCCAGCACCGAGGTAAAATGACGGGCATGACTGGCCACCTTCACCCTGGCCGCCTCCGGGTTATAAAGCGTTTTGTTGCCCATATCGCCGGTTCGATCGGTCACCTGCCAGTATTTCAGGCCTGACTCGGGCTGATGTTTATGAAAATCTCGATATACGGCATCGCCCGGATAGCCGTAATCTTTGGACCAGACCTGGTAACTCACCAGGGCATTGCGGCCAAACACCGCGATCGCTCTTCCATCGATATGATAAGGGCTATACGTGGAAAGACCAGTATGCTGGTAAAAGGCGGCAGATTCCTCCGCGTCCTCCTCGGTATCCATCTCGGTCATCGAGGATACCTGCGCCGGGTAGCCGCCTTCCAGGGCATGACTGTCCACAAAGAAGTAGCGGATGCCTTCCGCTTCCAAAATGGCCTCCAGTCCTTCTTTGTAGCCGCACTCCGGCAGCCAGAACCCTTCAGGACGGATGCCGATGTGCCGCTCAAAGGTTTCGATCCCGCGCCGCACCTGGCGCACCAGGCTGGCATGATCGTCAATCAGCGGCAAATAGGCATGGGTGGCGGCCGTGGTAATGATGTTCAGATCGCCCTGGGCAGCCCATCGCCGAAGCGGTTCGAGCAGATCCATCCCATACTCGGCCACATAGTCACGCCGGACATCCTGGTAAAACCGCCGGTAATCCGAAGCCAGCTCGGCCATTTTGGCCTCGCCCTGAGCCATAAATTGCCGCTCGTCCGCCCTGGCCGCCGCTTCTTTCCGTTTCAGATAGTCCAGAAACCCCTGCTGGATTTCCGGTTGATTCACCTGTTCCAGCAGGGTTGGGCTGAGCCCCAGGGTCAGCGGCGCGACGATACCATCAGCCTTCAGCCGCTGCCAGGCCCGATAGATCGGTATATAGGTTTCTGCCATGGCTTCATAGAGCCATACTTCACCAAAAGGCCACCTGCCCTGGTTTTTTACATAGGGAAGGTGGCTGTGGAGCACAAGCACCAGTCTGGCCTTCATTGAAAGACGCCTCGTTTCAGGGCCGGGGGGTTCCAGCGGCGTTTTCCGCACTGACCGCCAATTCCCCTTCCAGCACCCGCATTTGATTCAGAATCTCAACATATTTCTTGGTGATTTCATTCGCCCGTTCCAACGATGTCGCCTCGGTATAAATCGTAAAAACCGGCGCCTCATCATCCGGGAGGATCAGGCTCCAGCCTTCATCATGAATGATCTTGATCCCTTCGGTCAATTCCAGCTGGTTATCCTTGAATTCCTCAACCAGCCGCCGCATGACCCGGCCTTTCTGGTCCGGCGGGCAGTGAACATCCTGTTTCAGCACGTGG
Organism: Solirubrobacterales bacterium; assembly: GCA_050258755.1. Classification (GTDB taxonomy): domain Bacteria; phylum Bacillota; class Syntrophomonadia; order Syntrophomonadales; family DTU052; genus JBLMZI01. Next base: position 250,421 of record JBLMZI010000004.1, read on the forward strand.
AATTCCGGCATCCGGGCTGTCAGTTCCGACAGCCGGAGTTTCTCCACGGCCATCAGTTCCAAAATCTTCACCAGCGAGGTCAGCGCATCGCTTAACAACTGGTATTCCGGGACTTCGTCCCCTTCGAAGAAGACCTTGTTCTCCGCCACGCTTTCCACCAGCACATCCGGGTTCTGGGGCTTGGATTTCACGACATAGCCGTCATATTCCTGCGCCAGTTCCTCGATGAGTTTCGGCGCCGTCACCGGGATGTTCACGGTGCGTCCGGAGGTAAACTTCAGCAGCAGGAAACTGATCAGCGTGATCAATTCGTCTTCACTGATCACATTGCCGGTCTCGTCCACCAGGCGCAGACGCTCCGTATTCCGGTCCACGATGGCCCCAAGATCCGCTTTCTCCTTCTTCACGCAGTCCCGCAGCATCTCCACGGCCCGGCCGATTTCCTCCAGGGTGCCCAGGCGCGGATTCGCCTGAAACTCGGCGGGTATCACCACTTCACAGCCGAGTTTACTCAGGATCAGCGGAAGCAGCGAGGAGTAATCCCCGGAATCGAAGCAGATCGCGATCTTGAAATTGGAACTCTGGATCGCCTTGAAATTGGTCTGGCGCAGCACGCCTTCGAGGTACTGGGCGACCACATTGGTTAAAAAGACAACATCCCCGATGGACTCCGCGTCCACCCGGGCAAATCCTTCGCGCGAGAAGATATTTTCGATCTTGCGCTCGGTATTTTTATGGATGTTGAAGCCTCGTTTGTCGAAAAACTCAACCCGCAAGGCCGAATCGTCATCCTGTGACAGCTTGATATGTACGCCACCGTCCACCTGCAGCAGCCGGACGATATACCGCATGGCGCCGGCAGTGGCTGAGCCCATGTCATAGGCATTCACGCCAGTGGAAAGCAGGCCGGAGATAAAAGACCGTTTCAGCATTTTTGACGCCTTGGCGGCGTCGCAGCCGATGGCCACCGATTTGCCCGGGCCGATCACGGTGCCGTAAGCCGCCCCCAGTTTGGCGGCGAATTCCGGGGTGATTTCCAGATTCACCAGACCGGAAACCCCCTGCGAGCCGAACAGGAACTTGGACAGCCGGGTTCCCCAGATCACATTCGAATTCAAGGTCGATCCGGGATCGATGTTCTTTTCCGGCCAAATCCGTACATCCATCCGGACCAGGGACTTGCCGCCGAGAACGGTTTCATCCCCGAGCACAGCCCCTTCCAGAACAGTGGACGCATTCTTCAGCACTGCGCTGTGGCAAGCGATCGCGCCCCGCATCTGGGATTTCTGCGCCATAAAAACATGATCCCAGAGCACGCTGCGCTTCACCGAAGCCCCGGCACTAATCGTGCTGTGATGCCCGATCACCGAAAATGCTCCTACTTTGGCGCCTTTTTTGATGCGCGCGTTGGTACCCAGAAAACACGGGCCTTCAACCAGGGCGCCAGGCTCAATGACGGCTCCCTCGCAGGCGAAGATCCCTTCCTGGATCTGCTCGGCCGCGATGCGCGCATCCACCTTGCCGGTCAGCAGGTCATAGTTCGACTGCCGGTACTGCTGCAGGGTTCCTACATCGCACCAGTACTCGCCGCGCAGGTTCGCGTAGAGCGGGTCCCCCTTGGCCATCAGCAGCGGGAACAGATCCTTGGAAAAATCGAAAACCTGCTTATCCTGGAAGTAATCAAAGATCTTCGGGTCCAGCACATAAATACCGGTATTCACCATATCGCTGAACACCTCGGCCCAGCTCGGTTTTTCGAGGAAGCGGGTAATTCGGCCGTCATCATTGGTCATGACGACGCCGTATTCCAACGGATTGTCCACCTTGGTCAAAGCCAGAGTGGCAACCGCCTTCTTTGCAAAGTGAAAATCGACCACTTCGGACAGATTGATATCGGTCAGGGTATCCCCGCTGATGACCAAAAACGGCTCATCCAGGTACTTGATGGCATTGCGGACACTGCCCGCGGTGCCGAGCGGAAACTCCTCGACGAAATAGCGCATCTTGACGCCGAATTGCGAACCATCGCCGAAATGATGCCGGATTTCGTCCGGCAGGTAGAAGAGTGTTACGATGATGTCGTCAAATCCATGCTTTTTGAGTAATTCAATGATGTACTCCATGACAGGACGCCCGAGCACCGGCACCATCGGTTTCGGATGCTTGCAGGTCAGCGGGCGCAGCCGGGTACTCTCACCCCCGGCCATAACAACTGCTTTCAACCTAACTCACCTCTCTGCGGCGGACCTCTCCGAGCGCTTCCTGGTAGACCGCCGCCGTTTGAACCGCAATACGCCGCCACGTGTACCGCGCCTCGATATCCTGATAAGCCTGGGAACGAAGCCGGGCCGCCATTTCGGGATCCTGCAGGACGTTCAGCAGGGCCGCCGCCAGTCCGTTCACATCTCCAGCCTCAATCTTCCGGCCGTTATAACCATCTTCAATAATCTCCGCGAGTCCCCCGACATTGCTGACGATCACCGGGGTTCCGGCCGCCATGGCTTCCAGCGCCACGATGCCGAAAGGCTCATAGGTACTCGGAAATACCGCCGCTTCCGCCCAGTGCAGAAGCCGATCCCGGGTCCGGTCGCTGATAAATCCGGTAAACACCACCCGATCTGACAAGCCCAGGGATTCGGCCAGCTTCCGCAGATCCTTTTCCTGCGGTCCGCGCCCGCCGATGACCAGCTTTCCGTCCGGAATCTGATCGGCCACCCGGCCAAACGCCCGGATCAGGGTGTCGATCCCCTTTTCCGGCACCAGCCGGCCGATAAAAAAGATGATCCGGTCATCGGACTCCAGTCCGGGGACCCGTAAATCACCGTAAAGATGACGTTTCGAAAGATTGACCGGATTCACCCCGTTCGGAATCACCGCGATCCGTTCCGCGGTGGTCTGAAACAGGTCCAAAATCTCCTGCTTCATGTAATTACTGCAGCAGATAACCCGGTCCGATTCCGACACCAGGTTAAACTCGGTATCGTGAATCTCCTTCTGCATCCGGTTGTGCAGGCCCATGTTCCGGCCATGTTCGGTCGCGTGAATGGTAGAAACCAGCGGAATGCGGAACATTTTCGCCAGAACCCGCCCGGAGTACGCCACCAGCCAATCATGAGCGTGGATCAGGTCGAACCCGCGCGTGTACGAGTTGAGCAGCACGGAATTCTTGATCAGCTCGACATTAAACGAATACGTCCAGGCTTTAAAATTCTTCATCCCGGGAAACGGCGTGCCGATCCGGTATATGTACGCCCCGTCAACATTCTCGAAATTCGGAGCTCCGTCCACTTTCGGGGTCAGGATATGGCATTCAACGCCCTCCTGACTCAGCCCGTGCGACAATTCCGCGACATGGCGCGCAAGCCCGCCGATCACCCGAGGCGGGAACTCCCAGCTTAACATCAGAACTTTCACGATTTCCGCTACCTTCGAACCTTTGCAATATCATATCATAGTTCCACAGGAAACACGGAAAATCCTTCATGTTTCCTGTGGTACAAGCGATCCGCCCGAACCGCCCAAGATACTGGCATTTTCGAAACACCGGCGCCGGTGTTTCCCATCCCCCGAGGCTTGAGTTTTCTGTATCCGGACGGATACAATAAGTTCATATTCCGGCCGCGGAGGAGATGTGATTCAATTGACAACGCCCGGTATTTCGATTCTTTCCCTGGATAACGGCACGAATGCCGGCTGGACCGAGGATCATAGCGGTCTGGACAAGATTCGCTGGGCCGCATCGCACATGCCGGTGCTCGGTTCTATTCGCCAGGAATGCCTGTCGAGCCGTCCCCTGGCCGGAATACGGATTGCGATCTGTCTGCATCTGGAAGCCAAAACCGCTGTGTTGGCTCTGGTTCTGCGCGACGCCGGAGCGGACGTGGCCGCCTGTGCCAGCAATCCACTGTCTACCCAGGACGATATCGTCGATGCCCTGCAGCTCTCCGGCCTGTCCGTTTTTGCCCGCCGCGGTCAGACCGCCGAGGAATACACGGGCCAGCTGGACGCGGTCCTGGATACCCGCCCGCACCTGATCATTGATGACGGCCAGGATCTGGTCGCCCGGCTCCATACCGAACGCCGAGACGTTCTTGACACCGTCATCGGCGGCTGTGAGGAAACGACCACCGGCATCCAGCGGCTGAAAGCCCTGGAACGCGAAGGCGCCCTGCGGTTCCCCATGATTGCCGTGAATGACGCGCGCATGAAGAACCTGTTTGACAACCGCTACGGCACCGGCCAATCCGTATGGGACGCGATCCTGCGCACCACCAATTTGACCATTGCCGGGCGTACCGTTGTGGTCGCAGGTTACGGTTGGTGCGGCAAAGGCGTTTCCAGACGCGCCGCCGGGCTTGGCGCCCGGGTGATCGTGACCGAAATCGATCCGGTTAAAGCCAATGAGGCCCTGATGGACGGGTTTGACGTCATGCCTATGATCGATGCCGCGCCGCTTGGCGATTTTTTTATCACCGTAACCGGAAATATCGACGTGATCCGGATGGAACACCTGCAGCGCATGAAGGATGGCGCTCTGCTGGCCAACGCCGGTCATTTCGACGTGGAAATCTCCCTGCCCGATCTTGCGGCTTTGGCGGCCGAATCCCGCGAAGTCCGCCCCAACATCATGGAATATGTGCTGCCTAACCGCCGCCGGCTTCATTTGCTGGCCGCCGGCCGGTTGGTCAACCTGGTGGCCGGCGACGGGCATCCGGTCGAAGTCATGGACCTCAGCTTCGCCCTTCAGGCCCTCTGCGTTCTTTATCTCGCCCGTCAGGGCCAGTCCCTGGCCCCGGCTGTCTATCCAGTGCCTGAAGAACTGGACCTGCGGGTGGCCCGGGAACGGCTGGCCGCTTCGAAAGTGCGGCTGGATCATTTGAGCGGCGATCAGGCCGACTATCTCGACCAGTGGAAATAACTGGCCGATAAATCCATCATTTTACGCGTCGTTCTCCTTGATCCGGCTCATGCCGGCATCGCTTTCCGGGAAAAGTAGGAAAGCAGTTTTTTTCAAGGGGGCCCCACGATGCGTACCCGTTTTCCAGTCATCCTGATCTCCCTGACCTTCATCGTCCTTGGTCTCTTGCTGTTTGCCCAGACCGGACTTCTGCCGATCTCCAAAAAGCCGCTGCCGCGCGCCGTTACCGTTCCGGAAGCACCCACCGGCCGCTACTATACCGCATTATCGCCCAAAGGCGACATCTTGTTCAGAACCGGTCTGCCGGTTGCCGCCGGCGACCTGTTTATCGATCATGACAACATCTGCCACCGGATTACCCGAGTTCGCAACTGGACCGCGTCCACCGAGGTCGTTGCCGAAAAGCCGGTTGATGAACGTCCGGGCGTCCTGGCCTCACAGCTTCGGGCGAACCAGGCCCTGGCCTTAAATTCTCCCCGGGTCGGGATCTACCACACCCACAATGACGAATCTTTCACACCGACCCAGGGAACAGCGATCCAGCCGGGTCGGGGCGCCGTCTATGAGGTCGGCGACGCTTTGTCCCGCGCACTTTCGCAAGCCGGGATCACCGTTGATCACAGCTATGCGGCCCACGATCCGCATGATGCGAACGCCTATTCCCGCTCCCGCCGGACCGTGTTCGCCCTGCTTCGAAAAAACCCCGATGCGCTGTTTGACGTCCATCGTGATTCAGCGCCATCGGACGAATACTTCACCTATATCACCGGCATCGAGTCAGCCAAGGTCATGATCGTGGTCGGCCGTCAGAATCCGCATATGGCCACTAACATGGCCTTCGCCCGGCAGGTCAAAGCAAAAGCGGACCAGGTCTATCCAGACCTGGTCCGCGGCATCTTCATCGGTCACGGCTCGTATAATCAAGATCTGCACCCGCGCGCCCTTTTGTTTGAAATGAGTACCGACAAACTCCCTGAACAACTGGCCCTGGACGCGGCCCGCTGCCTGGCGGACGTGCTGTCGGTCCTGCTGCGCGAACTGCCGGCCGGCGGCGTACGCGGCTCATGACCCGGTCGCTTTCGTCCCGCGTCAAAGACCGCTCGCTTTCCGATTATCCGGCCTTTGGTGGAAAAACGCTTTTGTTTCCTTTGACTTCGGCCGTTAGGGTTTGCTATAATAGCTTTTGCGCAAGCGCCCGTAGCTCAGGGGATAGAGCACCGGCCTCCGGAGCCGGGAGCGCAGGTTCGATTCCTGCCGGGCGCGCCATTTAATTGCCCTGTGAAAACCCCGAAATCGTTTCGATTTCGGGGTTTTTTATCTGGATTCCTTTCGATCCGGGATCCTGCCATATGCCTATGTTCGCTGCAGCGCAAAGCGCATCTCCGTATAAATCCCATTGACCTTCACCCACACTTTGGCCAACCGCCCATCGGTACAGCGAATGACATAGCTGCAGTTTAACCCCAACCACACCGAATCGTCCTGGCCCTCAAAGCCTTCCGGCACCTGTACGTCTTCAATAATAGTTGTTTTAAAGACGGCAATCCCCTCAGCGTACACTTTCCAATACGGATCAGGGTGCGCCTGATTATTGCTCACGACTTGGCCGAGACTGAGATCGGCATTCTGGGCAAAGGCGCCTTCCTTTAGTGAGGAAAGATCAACCCCGGTCCGATATAAAGGATATTTTTTGTCATCATAAAATACCGTATTCCGCAGCGTTACCGTCTGCACCGACCCCCATTTTACTGGAACATCGATTGCCGCGAACTGTTTTTCAGCCGGCATTGCTTTCGCGGCGACTCTCCCCCGAAAATCAATGCCCAGTTCGACGCGCGGCGGTCTTTTCTTTGCGGCCGTAACTGCAGGTTTCTTGGCATCCGCCGGTAAGACTTTTACGGTGTCCGAGGTCGCCGCCTTCTTCGTCACCCTTTGGAGAGCCACTTCGTTCTTCCCGGTTGCGTCGCTGCTCGTTCCGTCCAGTTTATCGATCTTCTCCACGGCGGTCGCCGAAAGCGACAGGCCTAATTTTAAATTCTCGTGACCTTTCATCTTCTCCGGCAGGGTCTGCGCCTCCACCAGAATACGATTATCCTGCTTTTTCAATGTGCCATCCAACCGCAGGACGAATTTATCCGGCATCGTGGTCTTCATGATCAGCGCGTTCCCACTTTGCCGGATCGTATATACCGTGGTTTTCTTCGGATCACTTTTCTCGGCCAGCGTCCATTCTCCCGTAAGATCGGCGACCGCGGGTTTCGTTGCTTTTTCAGGTTTTAGTGGTTTTGGAGCCTGAGCGGCCGTTTCCGTCGGTACAACCGGTTTGACCCGCCGTTCCAGAACCACCTGAACGACTCCCTGGGAATCTGTCCTTGTTCCTTGAAGCAAGTTGATCTTTTCGGATTGAAGCGCCGATACGATCAAGACGGTTTGTAATTCCGGACGGCTTTTGATTTTATCCGGCAGCGCAGTCGCTTCCAAAGTAAGTTGATCCCCATGCAGGGTCAGCGTGCCATCCAGCCGCAAGACAACTTTGTCCGGCAGCGTGGTCTTCAAAATGAGGTCATTGCCGCTCTGTCGAATCGTAAACTGAGTGACCGTCTGTGGGGCGTTTTTCGCGGTCAGGGTCCATTCCCCGGCCAGATCGGCAATCGCCGGCGATACTGGTTTCGCCGGCTTCACTGTTGCCGCTGGCGCCGCAAGTCTTACCGGCGGCGCTGACACAGCGGGTTTTGCAGGCTGCGCAGGTGCTGGCTTCCTGACAGAATGAACCGCTGTTTGACCAGCCAGTTTCTGCAGAACCACGGGGGTTTTTCCGTACAAATCGGTACGGGTTCCTGCCATGGCGGTGATCTTCTTCGTTTGCGTCGCGGATAGAACCAGTTTTGTGGTCAAGTCGGGCCGGCCTTTTATTTTCGAAGGCAGCGTCTCCAATTCCGCCAAAACCTTATCCCCCTGCTTTTTCACCCTGCCGTCCAGCCGCAAAACGTATTTGTCGGCCAGGGTCGCTTTTAGAATCAGTGTGGTCCCGCTCTGGCGCATGGTAAAGACCGTCGGCTTCGTCTTTTCACCTTTGACAATCAGCTTCCATTCTCCGGTCAAATCGGCGACTGCCGGGGCTGGCGCCTTGGCTACGGATTTCTTCCTGACTGCCGGCTTCTTCACGGCCGAAGCCGCATCGACCGGCACAGCCAGGCTGGCTATGAGCACGGTCGCCGTTAAAACGGCCGCCGCTTTTTGTATGAAACGCTCCACCCGGAATGAATTCCTCACGTGGGCTCTCCTCGTGCAGACAATATTTGCATTTATTATAGCATCCCAGGAAGCACATCAAACGGCCTGCTTTGCGCAAACCATTTGTTCACCTGAATTGAATCACTCTAACCCGGCAGGGTTTTGTCCATCGTGAGAATATGATTCGAAATCCAGTTCACCAGCTCGTCCAGTATTCCAAGAATCGCTTGATCCTGATTCTCGTCCGGGTCCCCCAGTTTCATCGCGGCAATCGCCTGGGTCATATCATCATGAATCTTCTTGTGGGCTTCATAGCTGGTGCAGCCGGCTTTCCGCATATAGTCTTCTTCAGTGGCGAAATGATAAGCGCAGTAATCCCTCAGTTCCTCGATCACGTCTGCGATCTGATCATACTTGTCCGTGATCGTGGTGTCCCGCCCAACGGCATACGCCCGCCCCGCGATTTCAAACAGTTTCTGGTGCTGTTCGTCAATCAACGGAATACCAATCGCATACTCGGAATTCCACGCGATCATAGACTGCGCCTCCAATCTGTCGGATTCCGGGCGCAATTTACGTTTCCAGTTTAACAACCCGATTTTGGGATTGTCTTTTTGGATCTTCTTTATCCTTTTCGATAAGGCATCAAATGCGAGGGTTTCATCGGCAGCCTCATGTTCAATCTCTGCAAAAATCGACTTCCGCTTTACGAAATAGATGATTACCAGTGAAACCGCCCCATACCCGATCAGCATCAAAGCATCCATCCAGCTCAGCATCTGGTCGCCAATCGAGACAATGCCGCGCAGCCCGTGCACCGCATAAGTCATCGGCAGCAGCGGCTGGATAAACCCAAAGAAGCTCGATTCCAGCTCGACCGGGTAGGACCCGCCGCAGGAGGTCAACTGCAGCATCATCAGGATCACAGCGACGAACTTGCCCACATCCTCCCCGAGGATGCTGACCAGCATGAAAATGATCGCCGCAAACGACAGCCCGGTCACCAGTGCAAACGCATACAGCTGAATCGTCGGCTGTTCGACCGAAATGCCAAGCCCGGCATGCAGGATAAAGATCGAAATAATGGCCTGGAACACGCTGACCGAGGCCAGTGCGAGATACTTGTTGATGATGTACGAACCTGGGGTTTTCGGCATCGCGCGCACCTTTTTCAGATCCACCGCGAAAAACAGCAGCATGGAGCCGACCCAGAGTGACAGCGCGATAAAGTACGGGGCAAAGCCGGTTCCGTTGTTCGGCACCGGGTGCATATTGCGCTCGTCAAGCCTGACCGGGTCGGCGATGTCGGCGATGCGCTGAGCGCTCTTGCCGTCGTCGCGGGTCAGGGCGGCCGCTTCCCCCAGTTTGTCGGACAGCTCGCGCTGCCCGCCGGAAATCTTCTCAAGACCGGCCACCAATTGATCTGAACCGTCTGTCAAACGGGCGTTGCCGGTACGAAGTTCACCGAAACCGTTTTGAAAGCGGTTCATTCCTTCGACCAGCTTCGTACTTCCTTCCTGCAGCGCTTCGGTTCCGTCTTGAAGCTGCTGCAGTTGATCAGGAAGATTTCGCAGCTTGTCCGTGTCGATATCCGATTTTTTGTCCTTGATGGCCTGCAAGTCGTCGGCCAGCCTGGCGGAGTCGGTTTGAAGCTGCTCCTCCGCCTGCCCGACATTGGCGTTCGCCGTATCGATCCGGCCCTGCACCGATTTCAGGCCATCCTGCACGGTTTTGCTGTTCTGCTGCGCGGTTTGGACGTTTTTCCGGGCTGTCTGCACCGAAGCCAGCGCCGCCTTGATCTGCAGATCGTTCGCCGCCTCCGGGTTCTCCGCGATATAGGCGTTGAGCGTATTCTCGGCCGCGGCCAGGCTCTGATCCTGCGCCGCAAGGCTGTCGTTCACCGCATCGGCCGCACCCTTGTTCAGCGCGGACACCTGGGAATTGATCCCGGTCAGACTGGTATGAACCCTGGCAAGACTGGCGGCCCCGGCGTTCAAGGTATTCATGCCGTGGATGCCGGCGTCCAGCAGATCGTCCGCACTGCCGCTCAGGCCGTCGATTGCATCGGCCAGTTTCCCGGCCGCGGTCTTCGAACCGCCCACCAGCAGACTCACCGCTGTATTCAGCTTCACCGTGCCGTTTTCAAGCTGATTCATGCCATTGCTCAGCGCGACCAGCCCATCGCCCAGCTGTTTCATGCCGGTCCCGCTCTTTTTCAGACCGTCATTCAAGGCTTTTGACCCGGTATACGCGTTATCGCTGCCGTCCGCGAGCTGCGCCGCCCCGTCGGCGGCTTTCTGCAGTCCCTTGCCCCCGTCCAGCGTCATCTCGAAGATCACCTTAAGGTAGCGGGTCGTCAGCTCGCGCTGCAGTCCTTCTTCTACCTTCGCTATGATCTTGCGCGAAGTGGTGGCGCCGATTACGCTAAGTCCTTCATTGATCCGGTAGGTCAGCTTCACCGGTCTCGGATTATCAGTACCGGCACTGTAAGCCTGCCGGGAAAAATCCTCGGGAATGATCACCGCCATGTAATAATGGCCGGTCTTGACCCCCCACTCGGCCTCCGTTTCGGAGACCAGCTCCCAGTGCATCTGTTTGTCGCCGGTCAGCTTATCGGCCAGTTTTTTGCCGACCTTCACCATATGACCATTCTCGCGAACACCCTCGTCCATATTGACAATGGCCAGCGGGTATTTAAACAGGTAATCCACCGGATTCCAGGTTGCCCACAGGTAAATGAAGCTGTAAATCAAGGGAAAAATCATCAAGCCCAGCACGGTTTTCCGCAGCACGTAGGAGGACCACATATTTTTAATATCGGCGATCGCCAGCCGAATGCCGTTCATGCGCAATCTCCCCTTTTTAACATCGAATCTCCCGCATATAATAAACCGCAAACTTCAACCGATTTCAACATTAATTTCCATTCTATCGAATCCGAACAAAAAGACCCACCGTTTTTACGGTAGGTCAAGCTATTGTCTTCCGGAAGATAAACACTTTGAGCCCAAGTTGTGCAGTTGTCCTACAGGCAATCAAACTGTCCCCTTGCCTGTTGCCGTTGACCCTTGGGTGTGCGAACGCTTATACGTTATTCGGCTTCTTGAACACAATCAGTTCGTGCAAAAGCGCAACGTCTTTAAACATCAGGAAATCTTCAACTTTTCCGATATGGAAGGGGTAGATGGGGTCCTTTTCCCAGGTTAAATCGAGCGGATTGTCTACAAAACCGGAATGAATGGCTATTGTTTCAAATCCCTTGAACAGCTCCATAATCTGCTCACGGCGGTACCCCCGCGTACTATGTGCAATAAGCGATCCGTCCAGGCTCAGCCGTTCCGTGGTGTAATAGAGAAAGAAAATGCCGCCGGGTTTCAGCACGCGGTAAAACTCAGCCGCCATTCTGCCGACCAGTTCATCCTCCATCACATGGATGATGACACCCATGTTTAACAGAATATCCATACTCGCGTCATCCAGCGGAAGATTGTCGCCGAAAGCGCAAATGAAATTCACGTCAGCAGGCGACTTCTGTTTCGCTGTGGTCAACACCCTTTCGGAAATGTCGATCGCATAAACGTTCTCCGAGCGCGCGCCCCATTCGATAAACGGGCGGAACCGACTGCCGTCGCCGCAGCCGATATCGGCGATCTTTAAATCGGATAACGATGGAATCTCATGTTTTATCAAGTGAGTCAGCATAATTCTTTCCATCATTTTTCGATGAATGAAATAGGGTAACACGCGAAGGAGCGGCATGCCTCTTTCGGGACTGTAGTCAGCAAAATCGTTGTAATACCAGTCAAAGAATTCATTCAGTCTCTTTTTTTCTCCCATAACGATACCTCCGAATGATCATGTGATCCGGGTTTCAGGGCTTCCCAGACCGCCCTGGATTCCCTTCTTCGTTAGTTATCGTGATTTATCCTTAAATCCTGAATTCCCAGCACAACCCAAGTGTGTGAAAACCCGGGGCAAGCGGTTAATTGGCATGTGTTCCGCGGAAAAATATCTTCGGTTTCCTTATCAGACCGTTGCCGACGAGCCGTTTGTAACATTCGGCTTACCATCCGAGCATTCGAAAGGCCGGTGCCAGCGGGCGGTTAGTATGGGCCAGGAGCGCTAGTTTTAAATCGTTTTGAATCGATGCCCTGACCAAGTCCAGACGGTCCTGAATGCTGCTGAATTCGAAAACCTCCCGATGGCGGGCTTCCATGGAAAACGAAGCGCGCAATTCGTTCGGGGGCCGCCAGCCTAGCTGGCGCAGCAATTTCTCGATTCGGTCCAGGTCAATCGCCGGTTTTTCGGAAAGCGGCTGAGCCTTAGGGCGGCCAGGCAGCAGCCCGGGTTGGATATTGATCTCAACTTTGGCGTCGGGATCAACCGGCCCGTCAACCGCGATAAACGCCACACCCATCCTAATATCCAGCTCGGCATTCAGTTTCACCGAACTTTCGTCCAAAACCGAAGCGGACACCCCGGCTTCAGTCACTTGGGCGGAAACCGCCTGACGACGGTAAAACTGGTCCACCCAGCCGGGCTGATTCAGGCGGTCCCCATCGATCGCCAATTCTTCGCCGGGACCAGCGATCACTATCACCTGGCCGGGAATCGTTTTCAAAAGCTCCTTGTCCTCCCAGTCCGGGGTGGCTTCGGCAATCTGTGCGGTATCGTCCGAAGTTTCGAAGGCAATTGAATCGAGCGGGCGATAAATCGATGATTTGCCATCCGACGAAGGCTGGAGCACCGCAATTTTATAAGGCGCGGCGGCATCCATTGCCTGTCCGAGCGCCGGGTCCAGCAATTGCAGCGCGGAAATGCCGCTCTGGATGGCCTTGGTCTTGTTGTGTTCCGCGTACAAAGAATAATCTGTCCGGGTTTTGCTGCAGATGCAGGAATCGGGAAGCTGCATCAGTTCGAGGTTCAGGTGCGGGTTTCCCCCGGACGAGGCATTGGCAGGCACAATTTGGGCTAAAAAGCCCATGAGGTCAAACGATTTGAAGTCCGCGTAGATTCTCACCGCAATCAATCCTCCCTGATTGAACGCCTATTCTCAGAATAGCATAGAAATGGTTCAATTTGCCATCTGCTGCCTGATAAATTCCTAATAACGTCTTCGGGCTTCCGCCCGGACGAATAAAGTGGGTACAATAAAGCTGGTATTTCGATGATTTTGAGGGCTGAACTGTGAAAAAGAAACTTGTGATTGTGATTGGCGCTGGGCCAGCAGGGATGATGGCAGCGATAGCGGCCGCTGACGAAGGGGCCAGTGTTACGCTATTGGAAAAAAACGACCGGGTGGGCCGGAAATTGAACATCACGGGAAAAGGCCGCTGTAATTTGACGGCCGATGTTGAATTGGATGAAATGATCAAAGGATTCTCAGGAAATGGGCGTTTTCTGTATAGTTCACTGGCGGCGTTTTCGAACCACGATCTCATCCGCTATTTTGCCGAACGGGGGCTTGAAACCAAGACCGAACGAGGCAATCGGGTGTTTCCGGTATCGGATGATGCCGGTGAAGTTGTGGCGGTACTGCGGAAGCACTTAAGCGCAGCCGGGGTGAAAATCCAGTATTCCACGACCGTTCAAGCCATTCGGATTAAAGACGGTGAGATTTCCGGCGTGGTTACCGATACCGGGAAACTCGACGCCGACGCGGTGATCGTGGCCACCGGGGGCATGTCCTATCCCCTGACCGGTTCAACCGGTGACGGGTACCGTTTCGCCAAAACCCTGGGGCACAAGATCGTCGAGCCGCGGCCGGGACTGGTGCCGCTGCTGGCGAAAGAAGAATGGATTGCCGAATTACAGGGGCTGAATCTGAAAAACGTCAAAGCGACCGCTTACACGAATGCCGGCAAGGTCATCAACGAAGATTTTGGGGAACTGCTGTTTACCGCTTTCGGGATCTCGGGACCGATCATTCTGTCCATGAGTCAGGCGATTGGGGCCCATATGATGCGGCATCACGAAACGGTGTCGGTGCACATTGACCTGAAACCAGCGCTCAGCATAGAGAAGCTGACCGCCCGGATTCAGCGCGATTTTGACGCCTATGCGCGGAAACAGTTTCAAAATGCGCTGGGCGATTTGCTGCCCTCAAAGCTGATCCCGGTTTTTGTTCAGTTGAGCGGGATTGATCCGGAAAAGGAATGCAGCCAAATCAATCGGGCCGAACGCGCCGGGGTCGTCCAGCTCTTAAAGCATTTCGTGGTAACGGTGCACGGGACCCGGCCAATTGCCGAAGCCATCGTGACCGTAGGCGGTGTGGATGTCCGGGAAATCCAGCCGAAAACGATGGAATCAAAGCGCGTTAAAGGGCTTTTCTTTGCCGGCGAAGTGCTGGACATTGACGGATATACGGGCGGCTACAATCTTCAAGCCGCCTTTTCCACCGGCTATGTCGCTGGGAAGCATGCGGCTGCCCGGGAGGAACGATGAGATCGCCTGCGGTGGGGCTTGAAGGCACTCGGCGGGTTGATAAGGTACGATAAGTTTCGCAAATTCGAATAGCGCCCGAAAGTAAGAGGACATGGGCGCAGCCGCTTGGTAGGATAAAGTTACCACACCAAATCCGCCAAGAAAGGAGCCGCTAGCCCATGTCCAATAAGATTATACAGCTTAACGAAGGGGCCATAAAGCTCGAATTGAAGGAGCTTGTACGGCACAGCGTGGAAGAAACCCTAAACGAATTGCTGGAGCAGGAAGCTGCCGAGTTGACCAAAGCAGATCGCTACGAAAGAACCGAATCTCGGCAGGGATACCGATCTGGTCATTACGATCGAAATCTGACCACCACTTCCGGCGATGTGAAGTTGAAGGTTCCCAAGCTTAAAGGAGTGCCCTTTGAAACTGCAATTATCGAGCGTTATCGGCGTCGAGAAAGCTCCGTCGAAGAAGCCCTGATCGAAATGTATCTGGCCGGGGTCTCGGTCCGTCGGGTCGAAGACATCACGGAAGCCCTGTGGGGAACCAGGGTGTCGGCAGGTACGGTCAGCAACCTGAATAAAAAGGTCTACGGCCATATCGATGCCTGGCGCAATCGGCCTCTGCGCGGCAAATACCCGTATGTCTATCTTGATGGCATCTACCTTAAGCGCAATTGGGGCGGCGAATACGAGAATGTAGCCGTGTTAATCGCCATGGCAGTAAATGAAGATGGCTTCCGCGAAGTAATCGGCGCTTCTGAGGGCATGAAGGAGTACAAGGCCAGCTGGCTGGAGTTCATAAAGAGCCTCAAGCAGCGCGGACTGGACGGCACGCAACTGTTCATCGGCGACAAGTGCCTGGGCTTGCTGGAGGCCGTCAACGAGGTGTATCCGACCGCCAAATATCAGCGTTGCGCGGTTCACTTCTATCGGAATGTGTTCTCTGTAACCCCACGGTCGAAGATGAAGGAAGTTGCGGCAATGCTCAAGGCCATCCACGCCCAGGAAGACAAAGCGGCAGCCAAAGAAAAGGCGTTGGCGGTAGTGGCGAAGCTGCGGGAAATGAAGCTGAAAGAAGCCGCTAAGAAGATCGAGGACGGAATTAAGGAAACCCTTACATACATGGATTTCCCCAGTGTCCATTGGACCAAGATCCGGAGCAATAACGTCATCGAAAGACTGAACCGAGAGATCCGGCGAAGAACCCGCGTAGTAGGCACTTTCCCGGATGGTAATTCGGCACTGATGCTGGTCTGCGCCAGATTGCGGCATGTGGCCAGCAAAGCCTGGGGAACCAAGCGCTACATGAGCATGACCCATCTGGAGGAAATGCAGAAAGAGGCAACCACGATGGTTGCCGGCTAACTACCGACCACTAAGCGGCAAATCAAATTTGCGAAAGAATCTTGACGGTACCGTATGGTTAGGCTGGATAGCCTCATTCTCCTAATCTTTCCCATGCCCTTTCCATTCCCAACATCTAGGCATTCCTCAACAAAGCAAATAAGCCAGGGGGGTCAGCCCTAGCTCAGTATAAGATGGTCTTTCGATTGGGTTAACGGGCTTCCCACCCGCTTTATGTCACGACCTTGCTCGGTCGCTCCTCCCTTTTGCTAATGTGTAATGGCTTGGTGTGTGGAATTAACATAATTAAGCATTGCATTCTGAGATTGTGCAGACATTTCTCTGTTTCCAATCTTTCTGTAAAGCTGTGTTAGTAGATTGTACTTTCTTATCCCGTTTTGGGCAGTGCCTTCGTCCAACTTATTACATTCACTGATTGCAAAATTGTAATCATCCGTTTTTGAATTAGCAGAGCGGAGGACAGAATAGATTACAAGTATTCTATCCTCTTCACGCATGTTGTTTTTCAGTATCTTGAAGGAATCTCTAGCTTTGTTCGACATTCCGTTTCCAAACATTGAGATTATATATCTAGCATAAATCAATCCCTTATCCTCATTATTTAGGTGTTTAATGAAATCTTGTTTGATTAAAAGTTCGAAGTAGGATAATTGTTCTTTGCCGGAAGTCATTTCTGTCAGTTTCATAACCGAATATGGGTGACACCATATATGATAATCCAACGAATAGAAAGGTTTTGCAGCGCCATAATTTCTTTTTTCATAAAAATAGTTACCGATTTGGTGCGCAAACAAAATTAGTAGGAACATGAGCAACGTTATTACGATTAACAACAACCTAAATCTTTTATTCATCGCTTTCATCTCCAAGAAAAATCCTAAATACCATTTTTGTATTGTTCAATATTTTCGTCTCTGATTGAATAAACAAGTGAATCCGTATAGTATTTTCTTCCGTAATCCAAATCCCACGTCATCATACCCTGACAACTATACATGTCCCTCACTTTATCAGGATAATCTTTAACCATTTGTTCAAAGCTAAGCTCTGAAGGAACGTGCCAATAGCCAATCATTTGTCCTTGCAGTGTTGGGTAAGAAATCAAACAGTGCGCAACATAACTGTCTGTTATTTTGCTTCCGCAAGAATACAACCGAATGTTGCTTGCTCGTATTTGAGCTGGGTCACTATAGCCTGATTGACCAATTGCAATGACGTTTCGAAGGTGATTTCTGGCTTGTTGGACGTTTGTGACCAAATGTTTCTTTTTCAATGCTTCAACTCGGTCTGCCGCACTAAACCAGTCTAATACCTTTTGAAGCGCATCGAACTCCTTGGAAGTCTGCTCTACTGCCCAATCTAAATACTTCTGCCAACTCGATTCTCCGTTTGTCGAACATAGTATTATGTTGTCTGAAGGAGATTGGATAATCCCAAGGACAACTGAAAGAGCCAGGGAAGCCTCCAGTTTCGCTCCGTATGTTCCACACGGATCAATTCCACCTGGAATCCAAGGTGCATCCTTATACCCGTCTCCACCATGAGTGTTCTTTGCGGCATCGCTATGATCAGTGTAACTAGGGCCGGGTGTTGTTCCGATTATTTCACCATAATCGTTCCAAACGTAATTCTCTGCCGGGGTTGTAACTGTTCCTGGAGAAGTCGGTCCACTACTTGAAGACGATCCCGAACCATTTCCAGAATTACCGCTTGCTCCGGAACTACTACCGCTATTCCCTGAACCACTATTACCCGAACTCCCGCCAGCACCAACAGGATGATAACTTCCACACGGATCAACAGCATGTCCAGTTGGGTCCGTGTAGCTAATGGGATTATTCTCACAAAACGCATACAAACTCCCGCTAACCAACCCCGGAACCTGCGCCACGCCCTTCCACGGGTAATCTTCGCTGGTGAACCGGCGGCTTTCGGGATCGTAGTACCGCGCCCGGAGGTAGTAGTTCCCCGTCTCCTCATCCCGGTACTCGCCAGAGTACCGGAACGGGTTGTCGACGGTTTCAATCTCGCTTTGCCACAGATCCTTGCTCACATCGCCGCCGAAGGCTTTAATCGGACCGGCCTGTTCTCTTCCGAACGGGTCGTATTCGTAGTCCTTCACGATCTCCCCGGTGGCGTTTAAGAGCTTGGTCACATCGCCGTGGGCGTTGTGGAGGTAGTAGTAGGTCGCCTGGTCGGTTTCGCTTTCGCGGTAGATCAGGCCGAGGCCTCTGATGGTTTTGGCTTTGACCATGTTTTCGGCATCGGTTTCGAGGACGATGCTGCCGCGATCATAGAAGTAGTTGGTGACTTTGTCCTTGTATTCTTTCCTGCTCCTTAGACCCTGGGCGTTGTAGGTGTAGTCGGCGAAGTTGCCGTCCGGGTCCTGGATGCGGCTTAACTGGTTGTATCCATTGTACCAGAAGCTCATGGCCTTGCTGGTGACCAGCTTGCCATTGCGCTTTAATGCTTCGTCCTTGGTAAGCTGGTTGCCTTCGGCGTCATAGGTGAAGCGCTGCTGTTTGGCATCGTCGCCGTTGACGGTTTCGCTCATGAGCAGCCGGCTCATTTTGTCATAGGTGAATTTGGTCTCCGAGATCTTGCTGCCCTGGATTTCGGCGATTTCGGTGATGTTGTTGAGGTCGTCGTATTCGTAGTTCTGGACCCCGTCTTCCGGCATCTGGACGGTCTTGATCCGGGAGAAGGCGTCATAGCGGTAATTGGTGGTCTTTGAGCCTTCGACCTTTTCGGTCTGGTTGCCGCGCTTGTCGTACTGGTACTCGTAGGACGCGACCAGCTTGTCCCCGTTCCAATGCCGAAGGTTCTTGATACTTCCAGAGGGGTAGTACTGGTAGTTGGATTCGATTCCAGTTACGCCATTCAGCTCCTTGACCAACTGGCTGACGGCGTTGTACTGATACTTGAACTGCTTGCCCTGGTCGTTGACGGTGGTAAGGCGGCCGATGCGGTCATAGCTGTATTTCAGATCAATCTCAGGGGTACTTCCCTGGTTGAGCTGCATGCTCTTGATCCGATCCATGCTGTCATAGCTGTAGCGCTGGCGGATGCCCTGGCCGTAGTTGACGTAGATGGGGCGGCCCAGGTCGTCGTATTCGAACTGGGTGGTGCCGGCCGCGTTGGCGATCTGCTTGAGATTCCCAAGAAGGTCAAAGGTCGAAGTTAGGATGTTTTTCTGGCCGTCTTTGCTGTTCTGCTTTTTGATGACTCGGTCCAGGCCATCATAGGTCATGCCGATGGTGACGCCGTTGCGGTCGGTGGATTCGGTCATGTTTCCGTTGTTGTCATAGGCATAGGTGGTTGCCTTGTGCTCGGCGTCGATGGTTTTGATCAGCCGGTTCAGGCTGTCATACTTGAAGCCGTAGGTGACAAAGTTGGGGTCGGTCCAGCTGTTGAGGCCTTTTTCGATCCGGGTGACGTTGCCTTCCCGGTCATAGTCGTAGCGGGTGATGTTGGACTCCCGGTCATTCAGGATGCGTTCGACCGCGGTCAGCTGGTTTCTGAGATTGTATCGATTCTTGGCGACGTAGCCTTCGGGGTCAACGGTTTTGACCACGTTGCCAACATTGTCGTAGTACACTTTGGCGATGCTGTACTGGCCGTCTTTGTATGGGACTTTGGTAACCGTGTTGCGGCCCAGGCTGTCGTAGTCGAAGTAGGCGGTTTTGCCCAGGGCGTCGGTGGAGGCGATCAGGTTCCCCAGCCGGTCATACTTCAGATAAGCGCTGTTACCTTCGGCATCGGTGGCCTGGGTGACCTGGCCCAGGCAGTTGTACCGGGCTTTGGACTTGAAGCCCAGAAAGTCGGTACTCTGGATCGGGTTGCCCAGATAGTCATACTTCACCGAGGCGATTTCCTCAGTGCCGCCGTTCATCCTGCCCTGCCGGGCCATCCGGTCATAGGTGTCAAAGTAGTAGTTGACGATCCGGTCTTTGGTGTCGCCTTTCTGGCGGACCGAGATCTTGAAGTATTCTTTGCCGAAGCGGTCGGTGAAGGATTCGTCGTAGGCGACCCGGGTTTCGGCCAGGAGGGTGCCGCGCTTGTCCTGGTGGGAAACGCCTAAGATGCGGGTCAACTGGTCATACCGGACCGTTTTGAGGTTCCGGTTGCCGTCGCGCTCGGTGATCAGGTTCTCGTTGAGGTCATAGGTCAAGCGGACCAACTCGGCGGTCTTGCCTTTTTCCACCACGGTTAAGAGCTTGTCCAGGCTGTCGTAGTCGTACACCAGGGCGTGGTTGTTGGCGTCGGTGGTGGTCAGGATGTTGTTTTTGTCGTCATAATCGTTCTTGCGGACCACGCCGTCTGGAAGAATCGCCTTCACGACCCGGTCAAGCTTGTCGTACTCAAACCGGGTGACAGCCCCGTTCGGGTTGGTTTCACTCAGTTTCAGCCCGGTGGCGAAATCATAGCTGAACCGGGTGGTGATTTCCTTCGCGTTGCCGTCGGCGTCTTTGACGCTTTCGGCGGTGACCGCGGTCAGGTAGGCTTTTTTGTAGTCGCGGTCATATTCGTACCGGGTGGTGATCCATTCCCCGGCTTTCTTCTCGATCGCGTCGGTTTTCATGTTGCCATAGCCGTCATAGGTGAAGCGCTTGCGGGCAAACAGGGCGCCGTCAGTCCGAAGCTCCATCCCCTGCACGTTTTTATGGTCATCGGTCAGGGTGTTTCGCAGGGTGACCACAGTATCTTTGTCCTGCTTGTACCGGGTCTGGGTCATCAGGTTGTAGTAGTAGTCATATTTATAGGTGGTTTTATGGGCGTCCGAGTCCGATAGTTCCGGGCTTTCGGGATGATTCTCCTCGATCACGTTCCCCCGGTAGTCATATTTATAGGTGTGGAGCTTCTCAAAATATGAGCCGCTGGCGTTATATGTCCGGGTCACCTCCTTGATCGGGAGGTTGAAGGTGGTATGATACCAGGTCTGGCTGGTACCGTAGAGCCGGTCGCCCTGCTGAAGCCGCCGGGCGATCTGGTGTTTGGCGTTAAAGATGTATTGGGTCGTCAGCCCGTTGCTGTCGGTGACTTTCGTGGAGTAGGTGTAGTCGGGTTCGATGACGGTTTTAAAGCGCGGGTAGCCGTCCGGTTCGTTGAGATACTGGTAGCGCAGCTGGTTCAAGGCTTTGCCGGATTCGAGGTCCCGGCGTCCGGTGATCTTGAAGTATTCCATCGAGCCCGCCGATCCCAGGTTCTTGGTGCTTTTGCCGAACTGGTACTGGGTCCGGGCTCCGGTCGGATACCGGATTTCCATGAGGTTGGCGTACCGGTTGACAGCCGGGGTTTTGCCGACCTGATCGAAGGCGGCTTCCTGGAAGGAATACCGGTACTGGAAGGTCCGGCCGGCCGGATCGACAAAGGATGACAGTATGTATTTCCCCGGAACGCCGGGGATGGGGGCTTTGACCACGCGGACGATCCGCTTGCCGGAACGGAAGGTGGTGACGGTGTCGGTGTAGTCGATCTCGACCGGACGCCCGACGCTGTCGACAACCCGTTTTAACAGACGTTTGCCGCCGATGTCTTCCCAGTAATACCGGATCTGGTTGTTAAAGCGGTCGGTTTCCAGGAGGATTTCGCCGCGCGATGAGAAATACTGGGCGTCCCCGGAAACATAGGCGAGCTTAAAGGCGGCATTTTCGCTGCCGTTCCCGGTCGAGGCGTCCTTGCTGAAGCGGACGTCGCCGAGTTCGTAGTCCTTCAGGCCGTTGGCCAAAGAGAAATCGGCCGGGTAGGTTTTGCCGGTGGGCAGCGTGACATAGACGTCTTCCCCCTGGACGTCGATCCAGGGAACGTTCAGGCTCCAGCCTTCGCCGAAGATGTATTTGGCGGCTTCATTCCGGCTTTTGGAGCGGGTGCTGTTGGCGATTCCGCTGCTGTTGAACATGGAAACGCCGCTTTCGTACTGGAGATAGCCGTTAAAGACCCATTTTTCGGTCCCGATGGTGGTCTCCCCGAGAATGGTCTCGATGTCGGTGGTGTACTGGAGCGCGCCGGTGCGCAGCCAGTAGCCGTCGGCATCGAAAACGTCGTAAAAGGCGATGACGGTCTGACCAAAGTTGTTCTGGGTGTCGCCGCTGCGGGTGGTCTCGTCATACAGCTTGGCGTCCCGGCTGCGGTAGGCCAGGCTGAGCGAAAGGTCCTTGCCCCGGCCCGGCAGTCCGAACAAAGTATTGGTGACCACCAGTTCGCCGGTTTCGGAACTGATCGACTCGCGCACCCCGCAGTTGTCCTTTTCAAACGGGGCGTTCAGCTTGATGTTGTACATCGCGCTCTGCTTGTCCTCTTTCAGAACCGACATGAGCGAGGATACCGTGGTCGGCTGGGTCGCCGCCAGGACCGGTTTGGCGATAAAGATCCCGGCGATCAGGCCGATGATCAGGAAGAAAAGGCGCTTTTTAATCATTTCGCGTTCTTCCTTTCCCGGCCGTATTTTTGCACCAGGCTTTCCCAGGATTCCCCGGCCTGGCGCTCTTTCAGGATCTTGTCAGCCGATACTTTCGAAATGGCGGCCAGGCGGCAGGCGTTTCTAATCTCCGGCAGCGCGCAGCCGGCCTCCTGGTAGCTGTTTATCTGCTTAGGTGACAGGCGGTATTTGGCCCCAAGGGCGTTTTCGTCGGCCGCGTCCTGTTTGGCGGCTTCCCGGTTGGCGTTGTTGGCAATGGTTTCGTAATCATTGGCGGCGTATTTATGCTTGCCGCCAGTTTCGGTTGGAAGGGTCAGACTGACCTTTTCGGCTTCGGTTTTGGTCTGATAGTCCAGTTCCTGGCCCACTTCGGCCCAGGTGTTGGCCGCCGATTTTTTGGCCAGCACGTCCTGGATGGTCATATCCTTGGCGATGGCGATGGTGTCAGCCATGACGATGTCTTCGGGAAGAATACCGTCGGCCAGCCATTTGCGGATCTGCTCCTGGTCGGCCGGGCGGTAGTTTTTATAGTCGTGCTGGGCGATTTCGGCCGCGAAGATTTCTTCCAGGCTTGCGCCCTGGGCGTGTTTTTCCAGCAGGTCTTCGGCTAAATCCTCATCCCGTTCATATTTGTCCAGGAACTGATAGACGGCCAGAATCGCGTTCGGGTCGTATGACTCGATCAGCGCGAGCTTGTCATGGTAGCGGAAGGAATACCACGAATCGTCAGCGAGAATGGCTTTGTAGATAAAGATGTTTTCTTTGACCAGCTGCCACGATTCGCGCGTGTCATACAGGTCAAAAACGGTGCCGTCGTCCAGACCGGACAGAGCTGCCAGATCGGCCGCGACGTCCCGCTCGGTTTGCGAATAGCCAAGATGCAGGGCGGCATATCCGTAGGTTCCCGAAAGAACCACGGCCAGTACCGCCAGCACAATGCCCCACTGGTAGGGCTTCAGTTTGCTGAGGATTCGTTTCATCTTTTCCACTCCTAATGCCCCTTTTCGATGCCTACTGTTCGAGGACGTTGACCGACTGAATCATGTAGTAGTTGATGAAGTCGTTATTGCCGCCGACCTTGATCCGGTAAAAGACCGGGCCGCGGTTGAACTGCCGTTCACTCACCCACTGCATAAAGTCCTCCACCTGGGCATTGGTCAGGCCGGTGTACTGCTTGGTCTTCCCGTCGTTATAGATCACGTTCAGGGTAAGCGATGACTGGTTGAACAAACCTTCGACATAGTCCACATGAACCTGGCTCTTGTATTCCTTCGTGGTCTCGTCCAGCACTTTCATGCAGTACACCACCGCGAAGCTCTTGTTCGCCAGTTTTTCGGTCAGAGCCGCCTCCGGGATCGCCCGCAGTTCGGCCGCGCTCATTCCTTTGAAAGTGATGTTGATCCAGTTGGCTTCGACGTCATCCAGGAGCGGTGTGCCCGAAACGGTCGTCGTTCCCGTAGCATTGTCGTAGACGCCGCCGTAGACGGTCTGCCAGACATTGTCCTTGTAGGTCAGGCAGTCCTCGCCCAGCTTGATGAAGTAGTACATCTCGGCGTCTTTCGGGCTCAGTTCCACCGGGTACACCTTGCGCACCTTGCGCCAGTTCGCGCCGTCGAAGGTCTGCTGCTTGGCCGCGAACAGGGCTTTTTCGGTCAGTTCGTTGCCGAAGCCGTTGTTGCTGCGGCTCAGGGTGACTGTGATGCCATTGAGGCTCGGGGTGATGTATGGATTGACCGATGCGAACCAGACGGCGACGTCAAACGTGAATACCTGGCGGCCGTCCTCGTAGAGGCCTGCGAAGTCCCGCTCGGTCAGCTTGTTGACCTGATCGATGGTCATGCCATATTTGTCAAAGTCGAGTTTCTCTGGTGCCGAACCGGAGCAGACTTCGGTCCAGTCGCCATCTTTGTAGCTGAGCCATGAGTTTTTGCCGTCGAAGGAGAAGAGGTAACGTTCGGGACGCTTGGTGGTGGTTACGGTTGCCGCCGTCTGACTACTCATTGTACCTGTGGGCTGGGCTGCGCCGATCATGGCGACCCCGGTCCCGGTCACGTAGTTGGCGGAATTGCATTGGACATAGGCAATCGTTTTGCCGCTTTGATCGACATCAAAAAGGATATCGGTCTCTAATGACGGCACCTTGGCGTCTTCGGGCCGAACATCCGATCTTTCATCGGTTTCGGGATCGTAGATGAAATCGTTGTAGTCAGCATCCTGCGCCACGATCCGGTTATCATCCGTAATCCTAACGATCGCTGAGGCTGTCAGACCGAGCCGGCGCAGACCCTTGGCGTAGGCTTCATAGACGTAATAGTTTCCGTCAGCCTGTTTCAAAAAGATCATCGAGCCGTCCGAATTGGCCCAAAGACCTGTGATGCTTCCTGACACGGTGGACATGACGCTGAACCGCCAACCAGCCGGGGTCAGGGCCACTTTACTTAATACGTTCGTATTCGAAAAATACATCTGTTCCGTATTGCCGGCCAGATCAAAACAGGTCACATTCCCGGTGTATACGGTTTGGCTGACTGTCGGTTTTTTACTGCTGCCAAAGATATTTAATGTTGTATCGGCGGATTTGTAATAGCTGAGTTTGCCGTCCTTATTGATTTCGTACATCGTGACACCGGATGCAATTGTGATAACCGTTGTTTTCAAAGGATCGCCGGTATAGGTAGCCAGGTAAAGATTGTTGGCACTGTCACGGAATGCGATCTTCGTGCCGTCATAGTTGACCTTGAAGTCAACCGGCTTCGTGTCGGAAAGCTTAATTTTGTTGCCGGTCTTGAGGTCGAGGACGCAAAGCTTGTCTATATCTAGAGTTCCACTGTCTTTATAAACGAGTCTGCTTCCGTCACCGGAAAGAGCGAACTTGGTGGGAACAGCATCTTCCAGATACGTCCGACTGCTCTGCAGGGAAACCGAATCTGCCGTGCTTGCATCCACATAAGTGGAATCAATAAAGATCCGTGTAATCTTTCCATTCGGCAACGCAGGAGAATCGTTGTAATCACCTGCTGAGACCGAAACGCTCAGATCGTTCAGCTGCGGAGTCAGCTTTTGGTCGGTTGTCGCCGTCAGAGTCTGTTTCACCAGCAATTTGGTGTTGATCAGGCTGGTACCCGCTTCCAGACCCGGAATGGTCTGTCCATTGGCACAGTCTCGGAACGCTCCCGGAACGCTATTAACACTTAGAGCCGCTTGAATTGAAACGGACGTTCCAGGTGCACCGCTGCTGGTCCAACGAATCATCGAAGTCTGGACGCTTTGAATGTCTGAGAGATCGTATTCCGAAATACGCGTTCCAGACGGTTTATATTGGGGTGTGCTGTAAGGGCTGGCAGCCGGCGTGAAGTTGCAGGAATGGCGGGCAACACCTTTTGAAATACGAAGTTCATCAATGTATCCATAGAAAAAGTTACGAACTGAGCCGTTATATATATCACTTCCAATGGAAAGCACGCCTGACAGATTATTCATCGCAGCCGAGCTGGTGGTTGATGCAAGCGGCTGACCATCCCGGTAAATGGTCCAGGTGTTACCATTTCGTACCACAGCAACGTGATACCAGCGATTTGGCTCCCAGGCGGTGCAAGATCCCTCGGCAACGGTGACCATGTTCGTACCGCCAATATATTCTGTAAACCAAAGACCCAGATGAGCTGCCGTTCGGAAGTCAATTGAAAAGGCCCATTGATTGGAATCTGACACAGTCCCGGTCTGTCCCACCAGAGACACAATTCGGTCGCTAGGCAAGGTCGGGAAATAGACATAGCCGTCAATGGCGAAATCGTTGGTACCAAAGTAGTAATGATCGGAATCCGGGAGGGTTAAAAAGTCGGTTGTTCCATTGAAGCTAGCCGAAGCGGAGCCAAGCATTTTCGTGCCCGTTTTCGTTACGGTGCTTCCAACCCGTGTCATCAGGACATGGCTGCCACTTTCACAGGTAAATGCATTCCCATTGTCTGCCCCGTCCATATGCAGTAAAAGCTCTGTGTATGCATCTGGTGTGTACGGCGTGCTGCTGGGCGTAAAATTGCTCGTCCACCGTGCGATTCCTTTGGAAACGCGGAATTCATCAATATTGCCGCAGAAGTTAAACGAGCTGCCGGTTAGACCCATTTGCAACGGTGCATTTATATTGCTCAACGTCGTCGAAACCGTCCTGCTGTTATGTAAAACACCATCGACGTAAATCGAGAATACATTTCCGCTGCGAACCACGGCAAGATGATGCCACGCATTTGCCGAAACAGCGCTTGCACCATTGACAACATCAACATTTGTGGTGCCTGTCGCAATAAATCTCAATTGATTGCCCGGATAATACCAGAGCATCATTTCATCGGACCCGGATTGTTGGGCAAATATCGTGGTAAAATTATTGTCCGACGATGTAAGACTATCAAAAAACGCCCAACAGTCGATCGTGAAATCCCCTGCTCCAAAATTTAAATTTTCGCTTTGAGAAACCGCCAAGGAATCGCCATAATCTATGCGTGCGCTGGCAGTTCCAAACTTCTTTCTTGCTGTAGACGTAGTGGCGCTGCCACTCGCTGTTTTAGGAAGCGAAGGAACGTCATCTGTGATTACCGTTCCATTATTCGCTCCGTCCATATGAGCAAGCATCGTGGTAGATTCGTCGACTGTATAGGGTTCATTCGGCGGTGTGAAAACCGGACTCCAACGGGCAATCCCTTTGGATATGCGGAGTTCATCCAGATTACCTTTGTAAGGCTGAAAATTATCCGCAGTCCGAAGACCAATTTGCAGCGATGAAGCGACCGTATTTAATGAGTAGCTGCCGATCGATGTCGAAGCTTGCGCCACGCCATCAATATAAACCTTTAGATTTGCTCCAGCTCGAACAACTGCGACATGGTGCCAGGTTCCCGCTGTAATCAAGTTAGGCGTACTGATTTGGGAAGACCCAGTACCGTTATAGAAAACGGAAGTTGTTATAGCACCAGAGGCGTACTGTATTTGAATCTCTGCAGAATCTTGCGAAGTTCCTGCTCCCTTAGACACCAACATATACGGTCCCGCGCTCGACGGATTCATCCAAAAATCTATGGTAAAGTCGCCGCTACCAAAATTCCAATCCGGCGAGTCCGCAAGAGTCAAGTAGTCGCCGGCTCCATCAAAATATGCCGAAGCCGTACCGAATTGTCTTACACCCGTTACAGTTTTCACATTCCCGGAAACCGTGACTGGTTTCCCCTGCTCATCGCTGAATACTGTCCCATTGTCAGCCCCATCCATGTGCATCAACAACTTTGTGTATGAATCCGACTGGGCAACGCCTGCAACCGCAAGCTCCAAATCCCCGGTTGAAGTAGGGGTTGTATTCTCGCGTATCCCGCTTTGAAAATCCGTTTGGGTCGTTTCCGTTTGACTGAACGACGTTTTTGATTCCGACATCAGCACGGTCGGCGTGGTGTCATACGCCCCGTTGCTGGTCGGGATGAATTGAAGAGACCCGTTGGCCATGGTTTGGGTCTTGCTGTTTTTTAACCGAGACAGATTAACCGCAAACGTGGTCGTGGTATTCGAAGTGATCTCATCAAAATACCAGGTGGAAATGTCATTGGTTTTCACTCTGAGGCCAAATCCCTGCGTGATCTTCGGATTGGTATTGGTCAGATCCAGTTTTACCTGATTCCACTTGCCGCTGACAAGGTCTTTGCCGACCTGATAAATGCCGTCGTTGTTGGCATCACCCAGAATGGTTGCTTCGTAGGTAAAGAACTGTATCGTTTTTGCGCCCGCCGCCGGTTTTACCCAGACGCTGACCTGGCTGTAATCAGAAATGGCAAACAGGCCTGAGGACGCCAGATCGTACTCCGCATCAAGAGCGCCGTATACGTCACCAACGGTGGTCTTTACCGCATATTTCCCTTTCGTTTTATCCTGCACCAGCGCCGCGCTGCCGTTCTTCGGTGCAAGCTGCGTGTTGAGATTCACCGCGTCCGCGATCGTTTCCATGCGGGATTCGATCGGCAGGTTCTGCGTTACGTCCGCGCCGATGGTGGTTCCCAACGCCGGAACCGGCATCGCCGCTAATATGAGCAACAGTGACAAAAGAATACTGACTGATTTTCTAGTCATGCTTTTCAATTCCCCCCAAAGGTAAATTCTTTTCCGAACGATATATAAACGACACCCAAGAATCGTTTACAGGGTTTCGGTATCAAATTTACCACTGACAAGGAACAATCAAAATCATTGTTTTTCGTCATTATTCTCATCGATTGTTCGCGATTTCTACACCGTTCGACCCACAAAGGAATAACTGGCAGACCTGAGCAAGAAAGGCTTTTCATAGAGGAATCCCGGCTGGCTCAGGCCTCGAATACATACCGGACCATTCGGTCCTATATACTGTTTCTGCTTTCTTTTCTTTTTTTCGTTATTTATGTCTTTTGCTAGTCACCGCAATTTTTCTTATACCGATCAAGCATCCTCAAACCACCCGGACCAAACCCGCAAACAAGAGAACCGTTCCTGTTTGGAATGGATTGCACCCCAATTTGTTTTTGTTCGTTTCTCTTTAATTCGTCTTTTATGGTCATTGCCTGGGGTCAAAAATATTATTCTCCGCCTTGATTCTCTCAATGACGCGCCAGGTAAACTGGCGTGGGGAAGGCGGTTCCCTTATCAGGCCGTTGCCGACGAACCGTCATAACATCCGGTGAAGTCTTTGGGGAAATTGCGGGTTCCGCAATCCCAAAGCAAGCCGCGATGTTATAGGCAAGGAGGCGTTGGCCTGATAAGGGGACCGCCTTCCCCGCGCCCGTCTCGCAGGCCATCTCCTCTTTCACCAGGAACCACTATACCTTTCGCCACCAAAACCCGATATAAGACTATATGAATCATCTTTACCACTCGCCGCACGCCAGTCGCAGAAATCAACCCGGCAATTCGTCACACCCGCTAAAGATGCCAGGGATGGAAAGAAGGAGGTTATGGTCATGATTCCAGAAATGATGAACATCTTTTTCAACAAGATCGCGATCGTCCATTCGTTTTACAGCGCGGTTTTCCGCTACATGAACGAATTCATCGATCCTTATCTCATCGCGTCAGAGGCGTTCACCGCCCTCGAAAGCGATAAGCTCCAAAAAACCGATCCAATGCAGAACCTGTTTGACTACATGGAGTTTATGCGCTTCAATGTTCAGATCGCCGAAAAAGGGGCCACCGGAACCCAGAAGGAAATGGAAAAACTGATGCTCCAGGAAGGACAGCGCTATGCCCGCGCTTTTAGCAATACGTTGGCCATGATCCCCGATGAGGAGGATCTGGTGCAGTATTATGACAAACTGGCCCGGCTGATGGACGTGCTGGCCCGGCAGAATCAAAAGACGATTCTGGCGGTTAAACAGGATTTCGGCTTCCACTTTGAGCGCCCGGGCTACGTGCTTGCCGCCGAAACACCGCGCTTTTGCCTGTATCAGGTGCTTCCGAGCAAGCCCGGCGTCGAGCTTGACCCGAACGGCAAACCGGTGCTGATCTTCCACCCGTTCGTGCTGGGCCCGAACATTCTGGCGTTCCTGGTGGATGAAGGCAAGAGCTATGTCCATGCCTTCGCCAATCAAGGCATACCCACCTATATCCGCATTCTGAAGGACATCACGGTCACCGACGCCGTGCAGACCATGACACCGGAGGACGATGCCCTGGATACCCAATATTTCTGCCAGGAACTGATCGAACGCCACGGGCAGAAGGTCACCCTGAACGGTTTCTGTCAGGGCGGCTTTATGGCCGTGCTGGATATCCTGAGCGGGGCTCTGGACGGGCTGGTCGATTCCCTGATTACCTGTGTCGCGCCGATGGACGGGACCCGCAGCCTGGCCCTGGTTGAATACCTGGAGCATCTGCCGACCCGGTTCCGCGATCTGTCCTATGCTTACAAACGCATGTCAAATGGCAACTATGTGGTAGACGGCAAAGTCATGTCCTGGGTATACAAGCTGAAGAGTATGGAAAAGGAATTCCCGCTGGTCGCCCTGTTCCGGGATATGGAGAGCACGGACGAAACCGCGATGAACAAAACCGCGGCCGCGCTCAATCACTGGATCATCTACGACCGCAACGATCTGCCGGTCAAGATCACCCAGCTGTCCTTTGACAGCTATACCCAACCGGTGACGCCCGCGGGCGAGCTGCCGGTGATCATGTTCGGCAAACGCCTGAATTTCCACGACTTTGACGGGAAAGGGATCGACTGGCTGCTCTGCTATGCTGAAAAGGACGATCTGGTGGACGCGCCGGCCGCGCTGACCCCGTTGGATTTCATTAAGTCCGGGATTCAGGTGACCGTGTTCCCGAAAGGCCACGGTTCGATCGCAACCTCCTGGTCGGACGAAAACAGCCAGTGTGCCCTGCACAAGCCGTTCCAGCACAAGGGCAAAACCTATGACGGCCCGGTCTTCTGGCATCAGAAGCGGAACCGGCCGTACTACATGAAAAAAGCGTCAGCCCAGTAAACCGACCGGGCTGACGGAAAAGACAATCCGGCGGGATGAGGATCATCCCGCCGGATTTTTCGTTCTTGAATTTCGATTCCTGCTATGGTTTGCTGGATTTCCCGGGTGCGGCCGCTGCCCCGGTCTTGCCCCGGGGTTTCGGAGCCGGTTTCCCCAGCTTCCTCACCAGGGTTTCCATCGCATTTTCTGAAACCGTTGGTGAAACGGGCTGCTCGGGAACCTTTTTGGCCTGATTTTTCACCGTCTCAGTCTTCGGCTTCGCGGCTTTCGCGGCCGGTTTGGCCGCTGGTTTTACGGCGTTGTTCTTCGCCGCTTTGGTCAATGGTTTGACCTGCTCCCCTGACCGCTTGGCCAGCCAGGCCGAGATCGCCGGGAAGACCTTCTGCTTGGCGGTGCTGCCAAAGACCAGCCCGCCATGGCCGACCGGATACAGCTCAAACTGCTTGTCCGGATTCGGAAGTTTGTCCATCAGGGCGCCGGTCTGACCCGGCAGCACGATATGATCGGACTCCCCGGCCAACGCCAGTACGGGCGATTTGATCCGCGACAGATCCACCTTCTGCCCGCGCAGCTCGATTTCCCCTTTCATCAGCTTGTTGCCGACGTAGAAATCCTTGACCAGCTGCCGGTATATCTCGCCCGGAAAATTGGTGTTCTCGTTCACCCAGCGATTGAGCATCCGCCAGTTGGTCACCTCGTTGCCCTCATCAATCATGCGCCATAACCGGGTATAGGTGGAGATGAAATTGTTCACCGGGTTCAGGTATTTTACATTGAAGTCGATGTATTCCTTGGGAATCAGCTCATAGGTGTTCACAATGTTGTCGATCCCGAAATTCGGGGATTTAAGCCAGGTCGACGAGACCCCGGCTTTGGTATAGTCAAACGGTGAGGCCAGAAACACCAGGTTGCGGATGGCCGGTTCGTCATACAGCGAAGCATACATGGCGGTCATGGACCCGCCCCAGCAGTAGCCCAGCATGCTGATTTCGTCAACCCCCGCGATTTCAGCGGTTTTCCGGGCCACCGCAGCGATATAGTCGTGCACCAGATCGGCCAGGGTCAGATTCCGGTCTTCCCATTGAAATTCGCCCCAGTCCAGCATAAAGACGTCAAAGCCGTCCTGCACCAGATGTTCCACCAGGCTCATGCCGGGAAACAGGTCCAGAATGAAGCCTTTGTTAATCAAAGCATACACCAGCAGAACCGGGGTCCGGTGCTTCACTTCGCCCTGCGGCAGGTAGTGGAACAGGCTTGATTTATTCTTGGTCCAGACCACTTCCTTCGGGGTCTGCCCGATGGGCGGATCGGACGCCATCAGCGTGTCGAACCATTTGTTGGTGGTCTTTATGTAGCGTTCCATGGTGTCGGCATAGCGGTCACTCATTGGCCAAAACATGCGATCTCCCCCTTGCGCCCGTATTGCTCTATGCCCTATTTTGCGGCTTTTGCAGTCGTCTTTGCGGCTTTAGGGGCCGCCGGGGCGGCTTTACCAGCCTGGTTGGCCCTGACCTCTTCGCGCAGCGCGTCAACCTTATCCTCCAGCCGGACCATCATACCGGCTAACCGGGCGATGTCCTTGCGCGACGGCAGCTGAAA
Organism: Solirubrobacterales bacterium; assembly: GCA_050258755.1. Lineage (GTDB taxonomy): Bacteria > Bacillota > Syntrophomonadia > Syntrophomonadales > DTU052 > JBLMZI01. Next base: position 282,878 of record JBLMZI010000004.1, read on the forward strand.
GGTCTCGTAAAAGGTATCCAGATTCTTCTGGGAAAACCCCTGGGCCAGCATGTAGCGCTCGCGCAGCTTGTCAAACATCTCAACCATGGTCTGGGTAATGATCAGCTTTTTGAAGCTCTCCGCAATGTCCTTCTCGTGTTTGAAATAGAACTGCTTCCAGCGGTCAAACTGCTCGTCCGCGCTGGCCTTGGGATCATATTCGGTGGTCATAAACAGGTTCGTCATCTCTTCCCAGGCCTGGGCGGTTTTCTGATAGGATTCGTTAAAAATCGCCAGAATCTCATTGGCGTTGGCGTGTTCAACCGGCTTCTCCATCCGCATGGCTTTCAGAAACGACTGAGTCATCTGTTCATTGAAGGCATAGGCTTCTTTGAATACGTCCGCCGTAAGGTCGATTTTCGGCGCTGCGCCCGGCTTCATCTCCGAAAATACCTTCGTGTTGGCTTCCATCATTTTCTTCCAATAATCCGCAAACTGTTCCATTTGATCCATCGTAATGCCTCCTCATCCTGGTTCCGTTCACCGGCGGGGCCAAATCAGGCCGCTGGGTGAGATGGTTTTTTCTAAACCTTTCGACAAATTATACCGCATCAACTGCCTGAATGCCAGATCTTTGCCGTGTTTCCCCTGTTTGAGTGGTTTCCAGGGTAATAAAAAAGGGCTTTGCGTGGTATGGCTGAACCGTTCGCATTGCCCGCTATTCCTTCTTTTCCGATTCTTCCCGGGTCTCCAGGGCTTTTCGCCGGGCCGCCCGTCTTTTCCGTTTTCGATGCCGCCAGTACCAGGTGAGTCCCCACAGCAAGAGCAGTACCCCGGCAAACATGGCGATCGTGCCTGCCCAGTCGCCGGTCTTCACCAGATAATCCCCGAGCCCGACAAAAAAGAGGATCAAAGGCAGTTTCCCGATGACCGAGGCGATCAGGAAGAGCCAGAAATTGACTCGGGAAATCCCGGCGCCGGCCGAAATTGCCTGGGCTGGCACCACCGGTATCGCCCGGCCGATTAAGATCGTGATAAAGGCAATATGCGGCGGAATTTCGGTTAACTCGAACCGGGTCCGGTTGGCAAACCACTTTTTCAGCCGCCGCCAGCGCCCCAACCGGGCGAGCCAGTACAAAGTCACGGTTCCGCAGGTCGAACCGACCCAGGCGATCAGGGTTCCCCACCAGACACCGTAGACCAAACCCGCGGCGCCTGCCAGGATGGGAAACGGGAAGATCGGCAGCACAGATTGCATATAAAACAGCAGAATGGCGACCGTCGGCCCGGCCGGGCCGATTTGCCGAAGCCAGGTGGCGGTTGCGTTAACACTTTGAAAGTCCACTAGGCACCCTCCAGGAGCATGGTTTTGCGCAGCCAGTTCAAGGTCACAGCTTCCCGTTCATCCTTATGCCGCTCGAACCGGTGATCCGCCTCGGGTACGAGGTGCAGTTCAGCCGGGCCGGAAACCAAATCGGCGATTTTCCTTGCATTCTCCGGATCGACGGTATCGTCGGCCAGGCCCTGCACGATCAGGACCGGACTCGAAATTCGGCGGCCATACCGGGCGAAGTCGTGATTCGGGAAATCGGCGGCGAATCCGGGCCGAATGCGGTAGATGCCCGCACCGTCTGGCACGCTGACCGCCTCATCCTTCCCGGATTCGTGGTCAAATAATCGAAGAATCGGTGCAAAACAGCCTGGGAGATCCACCGGCGCGGACCAGAGCACCAGACCGGCGAGATCCGCCGTCTCCGATCCAGCCGCCAGCGCGGTGGTGCCGCCGAAACTTCGGCCCAGTAACACGATTCGGGTCGGATGACGTTCCCGCACCCACGCGATCACCGCCTTCAAATCGGCCACCTGGCGGCTGAGCGTGATCGATTCAAAATCACCTTCGCTTTGCCCGCAGCCGGTGAAATCGAAGCCGATCACGGCTCCGCCGATCGCATTCACTTTACGGGCAAATACCGCAAGCCGGCCTGTGTTTTCCTTGGCCCCACGGAACCCGTGGCACGCAATGACGGAAAAATCATGCCGGTCTGACGGAAGATATTCAATGGCGGCCAGCCGGGCTTTCGAACCACCCGGCAGCCACAGGATTTTCTCATCCACTCTTGGTAATCCTTCTATGTTCGATCATTACATCGGCTTTTTCGGCTTTTGTTGATCCTCTGACTCGTAGCGGACCCGATTGCTGCACATGTCGCAGATAAACGTCGTTGTTTGCGGATTCTCGCTGAGTTTTTTGAAATCCTTATGATCCGGTTCCACACCCGTGACTTTGCCGCAAAGGGCGCAGCGTGCTTCCAACATAAGCTTATCCTCCCCAACCCTTCTTTATTATCGCTCTCTCCGGGCCGCCATCCGCCGAATCGCCCGTGCTTCCCGGCTTCTGCCCGAAGGATCGTGGCCGGCCCGGCGGCTGTCCGCCATCTGCCACAGCCGCTTGTTCGCCCGGTAATGAACGCTGTCCTTGGTGTATTCGCCGCTCGCTTCCAATTCCCCGGCCGGCACCCCGGTCAGCAGTTCCAATCCCTGATCGACCGTTTCCACCGCCCAGATATTGAACAAGCCCTTTTCCGCCGCCGCCACGACTTCGTCCGACAGCATCAGATTCCGAACGTTTCGGCGCGGAATCATGACGCCCTGTTGGCCGTTCAGGCCTTTAATCCGGCACACCTTGAAAAAGCCTTCAATCTTTTCATTCACACCGCCGATGGGCTGGATTTCGCCATTCTGGTTGACCGAGCCGGTCACCGCGATTCCCTGGCGGATCGGCAGTTCGGCCAGACTGGAAATGATGGCGTACAGCTCGGTGCTGGAGGCGCTGTCGCCGTCCACGCCTTCATACGTCTGCTCGAAGGTCACGCTCGCCGACAGGGACAGCGGTTTATCCTGGGCGTATTTTCCGCCGAGATAGCCGTTCAGGGTCAGAACCCCTTTGGAATGGACCCGTCCGCTCATCCGAGTCTCGCGCTCGATGTTCACCAAGCCTTTTTCCCCCATAAAGGTCTTGGCGGTAATGCGGGACGGCTTCCCGAAGGCGTAATCGCCAATCGAATAGACGGCCAGCCCGTTGATTTCGCCGATTCGCTCACCGGTAACATCGATCATCAGCAGGTCATCCTCGATCATTTCCATGATCTTTTCTTCAATCATGTTGGACCGGTAAATCTTCTGTTCAATGGCGTGTTCGACATCCTCGTGCTCCACCACGGTTTTCCCGGTGTGTGCGGCCCAGGCGCTCGCTTCGCAGATCACGTCGCTCAGCTGGTTGAACTGGGTGGAGAGCTTATCCTGATCCTCGGCCATCCAGGTGCCGTAATCGACCACCCGGGCCACCGCGCCCGGCGTGAAATGGAGCAGGTGCTCATCCTTGACCGTACAGGCGATAAACGCCGCGTACTGGTGCAGCTGGCTCTCGGTACGGTCCATCTCAGTGTCAAACTCCGCTTTGATCTTGAACAGCTTGGAAAAATCCTCGTCATGGGTTCTGAGTATGTAATGAACCGTGGGATCGCCGATAATGATCACTTTGACATTGAGCGGAATCGGCTCGGGCTGCAACGTATCGCCGCCGCCCAGGCTCAGCGATTTCATCGCGCTTTCAATCGTGATTTCCCGGTTTTTCAGCACCCGTTTCAGCGTCTCCCAGGCCATGAAGCTGCGAATCAGATCATAAAAATTCAGGATCAGATAGCCGCCGTTGGCCCGATGAAAAGCGCCCGCCCGGATCTTGGTGAAGTCGGTGGATAAAACCCCGAATTCGCCTTCATATTCGACCGACCCGAACAACCGGTTATAGGTTGGATTCGTTTCATAAACCACCGGCGCGTGCCGGGCATCGGCATTGTCGACGACCAGATTGACCCGGTAGCGGCGCAAAATATGCCGCCGTTCCAGCCGTTTGAATAAAAGCAGCGGATTCTGACCGTCCTCCTGGTCGCCAAACACGTCCAGGTTTTCAAGCATGTCGAAAAACATCTGCTCCAGGTATTCCACGATTTTGCGGTGGCTTCGATAGCTGTCGAACAGGGTGAAAAAATACGGCGCCAGGACTTTCCGGGCCATGTCCTGTTCCAGCAGCCGCAGCCGCTCGCGCAGGTTTTTCTCCATTTCCCGGTAGACCCGGACCGATTCGTTAACCTTTTCCTGCACCTCCCGGGCCGGTTCCATCAATTCGCGCTTTTCGTCACTCGTCAGTTCGGCGAATTCCTCAATGGTTAACGGCCGGCCGTCGATCAGCGGCACGGTCGTCACCCCGGACTGGGTCCGGGCGATCGAAAGCCCGTGTTTACGCGCGGTGGCCTCCAATTCGGCATACATTTGGCCGGTGGCTTCGTAAAACTGGCTCAGCAGCGCATTTCGAGCCGCTTCAAACTCCTCGCTGTTAAACGCCTTGGGCACAACGCTCCAAACCCGAATCGTGAGGTGCTCGATGTCGCGGGCAAACCGTCTGCCCATGCCGCCAGGCAGCTGAATGACGTTGGGCCGGTCGTGGTCGTCGAAATTAAAGACATAGCACCAGTCATCCGGTGCCGGCATTTCAGCCGCCTTTTTGGCCGCGAGATTTTTAGCTGCCGTAACCCGCCCGCTTCCGGGCGGTCCGCTCAAGAACAGGTTATACCCCCGGGAATCGACCTCCAGGCCGTATTCGATGGATTTCAAGGCCCGAACCTGCCCGACGATGCCAGGAACCGGCTCAATTTCCGACGTATCCTTGAACCCGAAAACCGAGGCGTCACATGTTTTGCGAAGCTCGCCCGCCGATAATTTCCATTGTGTACCGTTCAGACCCACCCACTCCTTCACGCTGTATTTCTCTGTCTGGAATGATGTTTAATCGAAGGTAAACGTCTGACCGGTTTCCCCTTTGCGGACCGAGGAACCCAGATGCGAATACATCAAGGCTGCCGGCACAAACCCGGTACAGTGGGAAACCACGATCGTTTCAAGGTCCATTTCCTTCAGCCGGTCAAAGGTTTGGGTCAGCCGTTCCGTCGATGCGGTCACCAGATGGGTTCCGCCCACCCAGGCGAGCACCCGGCGGTTCCCGGTGATCCGGCGCGCGTATTCGATGGTGTTGATCATGCCAGCATGCGCACAGCCGCTGATCACAATCAACCCGTTCGGATGATCGATGACCAGCGCCAGTTCCTCGGGCAGCTCGTCTTTTTCCTGTTCCCGGCCGCGCTGTACCGCAAACAGCCCGCCGACATCCTCAAAATCGGTTTCGCGCGGAATCGCGCCGGTAATCCACACTTTCGGCAGGATTTCGGTGGGTGTTTCGATATGTATGATCCGGCCGCCCGCGTTTTCGATGGTTTCCCGTTTGGGCATGCCGATATCCCAGGTGCCGGGCAGTCCGGCAAACTTGGGGTAAAACGCGTCCGCATGGATGTAGATGTCTTTCGACCCCAGGACTTCGAGGACGGGAAGAAGCCCGCGGGTATGATCCAGGTGGCCATGGCTGATTACGATGGCATGCACCGCCTCGGGCTGGATGCCAAGCGTTTTCAAATTGGCCGCCGCCGCACCGGCATGGCCAACATCAAAAATCAATAAATGATCGTCGACCTTGACCAACATCCCCTGGCCGTATTCAGCGCACAGATTGAAGGTCGGGGCTGTGTTCTCAACCAGAAATGTAACATCGACTTTCACGGGATAGCCCTCCTGCCGCTTTTGTCAATATCATACCATATTTGCTGACTTGCTTCGCATCCGGATTCCGATAAAACCCCGGTTTTGTCCGTCGCAGGGGCGATAGCAATACGGTAGTAATGGAAAAACAGCAAGGCTCATTTTGTATTTGAAATCAGAATGGAAGAATGATTGGATCACTCTAGCGGGTAAAGGTGGTTCCGCAATCCCGAAGCAAGCCGCGGATGTATAGGCGAGGAGTCGCCCGGCTCAGCCCGGAGCCAGCTTTACCCGCAACACCCGCCAGAACCGAGTGCTACAGCAGTGAGGTGATTACCGCATTATGAATGTCGTTGGTGCCTTCAAGGGTCGGCAGGATTTTGGCGTCACGGTAGAGTTTCTCGATCGAATTCCCTTTGATGTAACCATAGCCGCCCATAATATCCAGGGCTTCGCCGACCACATCCACCGCCGCCGTGGTGCCGGCGATCTTGGCCATTGAGGAGGCCATGGTCGATTCATCGTTGCGGTCAATCAGCCAGCAGGCCTTCCAGACCAGCAGCCGGGCCGCCTCAATCTGGGCCGCCATTTTCGCAAAGGTAAAGGACAAAGCCTGGTTCTCGTAAATACTCCGCCCGAATTGACGGCGTTCCCGGGCATAAGCCAGGGCTTTCTCGAAAGCGCTCCGGGCCAGGCCGACTCCGGTTGCGCCGATCAGGACTTTTGAGCGGTCGATTTCCTGGGTCACCATTAAATACCCGCTGCCGACTTCGCCGAGCAGGTTTCGGGCGGGAACCGCCAGGTTGTTGAGCCGCATCTGACAGGTATGCGCATAGCGGATACCCATTTTGCGCCTGATCTGGGCCACTTCCAGGCCGTCGGCGCTGCCTGGGACCAGAAATGCCGCCATGGTCGACCGGGCCCGGGAAGGGTCCAGGGTCGCAAAGCAGATGATAAAATCGGCGACCGTGCCATTGACCAGGTATTCCTTGGTGCCATTGATCACATACTGGCCGTCATCCAGCTTGGCCGATGCAGTCATTGCGCCGATATCCGATCCGGCCCCGGGTTCGGTAGCCGCTATTGCGGCCAGGCAGGGCTTTTTCTGGGTTAAACGCGGCAGATAGTATTGTTTTTGTTCCTGGCTGCCGAACAGATCGATAAAACTGGCGGCGTGCAGGTTATATGAAACGACGGTGGCCAGACCGGCACAGACCGCGCCAATTTCCTCCATATACAAGGCACAGGTGAAGGCGTCGATGCCCCGGCCGCCGTATTCCACTGCCACAGTCGGGGTCAGCAGGTTTTCTCGGGCCAGAATGTTGACCAGCGAGAAATCAAAGCGGTCGTCGCCGGCTTCGTCCAATTGTAAAGCCTGGCTCTCCATCGCCGGGGCCAAAGTGCGGATTTCCTCAATCAGCTGGTTTTGCTTCTGGGTGAGTTCAAAGCTTACCATTGTTGTTCCTCCCCAACCGGTATTGCTGCCAGAGGGCGTAATCGTAAACGCTTTTGCGGCTTTCCCGCGGCAGCTCCTTCAGGACCTTCACAATCTCCAGAATGTCCTGATTGACGTTCACCACCGCATCGCCGCCAGCCACAAACTGAATCGGCTCCGGCGCAAGGGCGTCGATCTCAACATAGTCCGGCTCCATGGCTTCCAGGAAATAGCTGGCCGGCTTGTCGAGCAGCTCCGCGAATTTTTGCAGTTGTGCCAGGTACAGCCGGCTCTTTCCTTTCTCATAGTTGGAAAGCGTCGGCTGGGAGCAGCCCAGCATCTTAGCGAGCTGTTCCTGGCTGAAGCCGGCCTCTTCACGGGCCTGCTGAATCCGCTGTCCCAGCTTCTTGTAACTCACAAAAAGCCCTCTCCCTTATTTAAAAAAAATCGCTTCAAGCCGTCCGATGAGACGAATGCGGTTCGCTTCTTATTGTAGCAAGCCTTTGCCCGGAAGAGGAATCCTGATTGGGTCCATCATCCTGTGCATCCAAATCATTGACGATCTATTTATTACTATATATTATAAATATAAAGCTGACTAATATCATTATTTGAGAGGTGGGTGTCACGTGTTATTACTGAATCCCCAAAAATATGAGCGGGAACATCTCGATCCCCGCGCCAAAGAAATCATGCTGAAAACCATCGATTTCTTCGAAAAGAGGGGTCTCAAAGCCATTAAAGAAGCCGACAAAACCTTCGCCTGGTATCAGGATTACTGCGATTTCCTGGGCAAAGAAGAGATCTTTGCGGATCTTTTGACCCCGGCGGGTTACGGGAAGCCCGATTCCCGGTGGGACCTGTGGCGGGTGGCCGAGTTTAACGAAGTATCCAGCTTCTACGGCCTGCACCACCAGTACCTGTATCAGGTCACCATCCTGGGCCTGGGTCCGATTTTCCTCTCCAAAAACGAAAAAGCGAAACAGAAAGCCGGCCAGCTCCTGCGGGAAGGCTGTTTCTTCGGCTTCGGGCTTTCGGAACGCGCCCACGGCAATGACATTTACTCCAACGAAATGCTGCTGACCCCGAAGGGCGACGGGACCTACACCGCTTCCGGCAACAAGTACTACATCGGCAATGGCAACATCGCCCGCATGGTTTCGACCTTCGGCAAGATGGCTGACACCGGTGAGTATGTGTTCTTCGCGGTCGATTCCCAGCACCCGAATTTCGAGTGCGTTAAGAAGATTGACACCTCCGGCGCTCACTGCGCCTATGTTTCCGAGTACAACCTGAACGACTACCCGATCACCGAGGAAGATATCCTTTCCCGGGGACCGGAAGCCTTTGACCATGCGCTGTGCACGGTCAACATCGGCAAAGCAATGGTCGGCTGGGCCTCGATCGGCGAAACCGAGCACGCGCTCTACGAGTGCCTGCATCACACCTGCAACCGCGATCTGTATGGCAAGCCGGTTCATTCGTTCCCCCATGTCAGACGGCTGTTCACCGAATCGTACCTGAGAGCGATTGCCATGAAGCTGTACGCACTGCGCGCGATGGACTATTTCCGCTCCGCGTCGGATGCGGACCGCCGTTATCTGATGTACAACGCGATCCTCAAGATGAAGGTCTGCCTGCAGGGCGAAAAGATCGCCACCATGCTGCTCGACGTGGTCGGTGCCAAAGGCATGGAGCAGGACACTTTCATGGAAATGTTCATCCGGGATACCCCGATGATGCCGCGCCTGGAAGGCACCGCGCATGTGAATATGGTGCTGGTCAACAAGTTCATGAAGAACTATTTCTTCCAGCATGAAGACCTGCCGGTCATTCCCAAGCGCAACGACATCGCCAATGACGAGTACGTCTTCAACCAAAAAGGCGGCAAACTCGGCACAGTGCGCTTCGCGGACTTCCACAAGGCCTATGAAGGCTTTAACCTCGGCAATGTGAAGCTGTTCCTGAAGCAGGTCGAACTGCTGCGTGATTTCCTGGCCACCACCCCACCGTCGGCAGAACAAGCCGCGAACATCGACTACATGATCGGTGTGGGCGAACTCCTGACCCTGTCCTGCTATGGCCAGCTTATTCTGGAAAACGCCAAGATTTACAACATCGAAGACGATGTCGTGGAAGAAATCTTTGCCTTCCTGATTCGGGACTACGCCCAATACGCGCTGTTCCTGCGCACGACTTTTGCGAACACCCCCGAGCAGCTCGCCCTGATCAACCAGATGATTATCGACCCGCCGATTAACACCGAGCGGTTTGAACGGATCTGGGCGAAAGACGTTCTCAGCCTGAAGGATGTCTACGTGATGCCCGAATAGGTTTTGTACTCCCCCATTCGATCAAAATCGAAAGCGGGCACCGGTTGAACCGGTGCCCGCTTTTTTCTCGTCTGAATCGCTTTTTTAGTGGAATAGATCAAATTTCCGCCGCAACTGGTCGATCCAGGCATGGTATTCGGCACCGAATAACTGGCCTTGCAGGGTATCCCCGGTGGCCGGCTGGTTTTGACCGGCGCCGAAATCCCACCAATTGGTCTCAGGCTGGTGCAGGGTGTCAAATGCCTGTGGTTCGGTTCCGCTCAAAAAAGCCATCTCTTTGGGTCTGGGACAACCCTCGGTGGCGAGTGCGCCGGTATCCAGACACACCTGAGCCTTTATGACGCTTGGCGGCTGGGCAAAATCGGTTTCGATGGAATCCGCCAGGGCGGCCTGCATGAAGCGGGCCCAGATCGGCCCGGCGACTTGCCCGCCTGGAATCCCGACGGATTTGATCTGCTGGTCATAGCCGACCCAGACCGCACAGGACAGCGTCGGCGTATAGCCGACAAACCAGGCATCCCTGAAATCCTGGGTTGTACCGGTCTTCCCGGCGGCAATCCGCGGGAAATAGTTTTTCAGGTGGGAGGCGGTACCGCCGGGCTGCAGCACCGCTTCAAGCATATCGGTAATTAAATAGGCGTTTTCAGGCGATATCGCGACAAAGCTCTCCGGTTTGCTTTCCTCCAGGACGTCGCCGTTGCGGTCCAGCACACGGCGCACCATCATCGGCGCAACGTGGCGCCCGCCGGACGCAAAGACCGAATAGGCCGATGCCATTTCCAGCGGGGAGACTTCTGAAGTGCCGAGGGCCAGACTCAGCACCGGACGGATTGGTTTGGAGAAGCCGAACCGCTTGGCGTACTGCGCCACATTCGCCGGTCCGAGCTGGTCGTTCAGGCGCACGGCCACGATATTGTCCGAGACCATGATCGCCTCTTTCAGAGTGAAGGCACGGTAATGGTACGGGACTTTCCCATAGTCGGTCGGCACGTAATCCGGCGCGCCCGGCGCTGAGAACCACACCGGCTCGCACACGATCATCGATGCCTCGGTGTAGTTGCTCGCCAGCGCCTCGGAATACATGAATGGCTTAAAGGACGACCCGGGCTGCCGGAAACTCTCCACGGCCCGATTAAACGGCGATACGGCGAAATTGCGGCCGCCGATCATTGCCCTGACCTCCCCTGAAGCCGGGTCCACGGCAACCAGGGCCGCTTCCAATTGCGGGTCCTTGCCGCTCATAACCTGTTCGTAGGCGGCCTGGGCGCCGCGCTGGGCTTTGAGATCCAGCGTCGTGTAGATCTTCAGGCCGCCTCCATAGACCCGGGCGTCCCCATATCGCTTCGCCAAATCCCGCAGAATCTGGTCCGTGAAATACGGGGCATCCCCTTCAACATTTCGTCCCTTCTTATAGACCAACTTCACCGCGCCTGCGGCTTTGGACGCTTCCTCGGTAATAACCCCCGCTTTGACCATCAGTCCCAGAATCACCTTTTGCCGTTGTTTCGCATGTTCCGGGTGGTTGTACGGGTCATAATACGCAGGTCGGCGAGGAATGCCCGCAATCAGAGCGCTTTCCGCCAGGGTCAAGTCTTTCGCGCTCTTATCGAAATAGGCGCGGGAAGCCGCTTCGATGCCAGTGGCCCCTTCGCCGAAATAAATCGAGTTCAGGTACATCTGCAGGATTTCGTTCTTTGAATAACGGGTTTCCAGCACGATGGTATAAAACAATTCCCGGAATTTCCGGCCCCAGGTTCGCTCCTGGGTTAAAAACAGGTTTTTGGCCGTCTGCTGGGTAATCGTGCTGCCCCCGGCCACGACGCGGCCTGACCGCACGTTCAAATACACCGCCCGAAGCAATCCGGTGAAATCAATCCCGTGGTGGCCGTAAAAGTTCTTGTCTTCGGCGGCGATAAAGGCCTTCTCGGTCCAGTCGGAAATGTCGCTCAGCGGCACCTGGACCCGGTTGTGACCGTATAGGGTCTTGATGGCACGGCCGTGAATATCATACATAACGGCAGGTTCGGGCATCTGAACCCGGGCCAGATCAAGCGCAAACCCCGTATTTAAGGCCAAAACGGTAATGACAGCCAGGATGACAGCTATCCGCCGCACATTCAATCTTCGCATCGCTTTTCCTCCATTCCCAATTTCCCCTCCGGCCTGCCAATTTATCCGAATCTTCGGCCTGTCCACGTTGACAATGACCGAGCCCAGCACGTATAGTAAGGATGGGTTTAACGCAAGCCTTACATTTCAAGAAAGGCGGTGGTTTGATGGATCCGATACCCGATCGATCTAATGTTTTCTCCGTACAGCCAAATCCCGGGAGGGCCGTCCGCCGCTGCCGCATGTCCGCATTCCTGCCCATGTAAGCGTCCTTTGGTACTCCCGAACTGAGAGGTGGGAGTGTCTTGATCAAAACCTACTACTTTAACCATGCCGAAAACGCCATTTACCATGATGTCGATCTGTCGGAGAAGGATGAACTGCTGGATGACCCGCAGAACCTTCTTTGGATCGACCTTTACGACTGTTCGGTCCAGGAACTGACGTATATCGGCGAAGTCTTCGACTTTCACCCGCTGGCTTTAGAGGACTGTCTTCAGGAAAGCCCCCGCGCTAAGGTGGACCGTTATGAGGATTACCATTTTTTCGTTTTTCACGCCATGAAATACTTCGAAGAAGCCGAGGACGACGAAATTACCAGCATCGAGCTGGATGTTTTCCTGGGCCAGAACTATGTGGTCACGATTCATCCGATCGCCTTGTCCGCGGTCGGGAAAATCGCCCGGACTTGTCTTCGAAGCGGCCAATTTATGAGCCGGGGACCGGATTACCTGCTGTATAATCTGGTCGATAATCTGGTAGACGACTACTTCCCGATCGTTGAGCGGCTCGGTGACCGTATTGACGAACTGGAAGACGAATTGTACATCAATCCGGCCAACGAGGTTACCGATGAGATCATGGCCCTGAAACGCACCATCATCCTGATGCGGAAAGTGGTGCTGCCCCAGCGGCGGATCTTCGCCAACGTAAATGGCCGTTTTTCCTTCGTTATTTCGGAGGAAAACAAACCGTATTATGTGGACCTGGTCGAACATCTGGACCGGGTTATCGACGCTTCCGACACCTATCGCGATCTGGTTAACAGTGCCATGGACACCTACTATACCATCGTTTCGAACCGAACCAACGAAATTGTGCGGGTACTGACCATCATCTCCACGATTATGATGCCGCTGACCTTCATTACCGGTTTGTACGGGATGAATGTCCCGATTCCCGGCGGCGCCAATTCATACGCCTTTGCCGCGATCGCCGGCGGCTGTGCGCTTCTGGTCACCAGCATGCTCGCAGCCTTCCGCTCCAAGCGCTGGATCTAAGGCTTTTCGCAAAGCCGGATTCCGGCAGGCCGGGGGATGGTCCCAATGATCCGCCAGGGAAAGCGGAATCGTTCGGAATCGTCCCCCGGCCTTTTATGTCGGCGCCAAAACCGGGCTTTCCGCTTTCGTTGGTTTTCGACGCCGCAGGCCATATTTCGCCGGGAAAATAAAAAGAGCGGAGCTACTGACTCCGCTCGGTCCACCATTGTTCAATGCCTCTGGCGATTGCTTTCGCCATTTGATATATTGGCCCAAGCCTGGCGGCCGGCAGCGGATCCGCTCCGTTCCCCCGTCCCGGATAAGGGCCGACTTTCGCTAAAATTGAGATTTCCCCAACCTTTGGCAGGGACTTGGCCAAAACCCGGCCCGGAATCAGCCCTTCGGGCCGGATGTCAATCCAGTCGACTTCCTGTGGCCGGCTGAGTGATGCATCAATCGCGATTTCGAGACGGCCCGGATGATGCAGCCTGGACCACATGACCTGCTGTTTCAGGTTTTCAGCATGGAGCGGCTCATCCAGGGTTCCGATGATCGGCAGTTCAGGACACTGCTCGCGCACCAGGCTGCCGACCAGCGGCCCCAGCGCATCCGCGATGGTCCGGTCTGTTCCGATGCATAGCAAAACCACATCGTGCTCCCGGCCGCGGCAGAAGATATCCAGCGCTGCCGCGACAATGTCCGGTGCCGCTGGGTCCTCGCGTTCCACCCGAAAAGGGCGGCTCACGTCCAGTTTTTCCTCATTCATATCATCCACCCGTGCCTTGAGGCATGTCCGGCTGCTTATAGCGATACAGCTTATGTATATGCCCGGGCCCTTCGGATTTATGCATTCCACCCCGCCGCCAGCGCCTTCAGGTTCACATCGGCAACCTTCGCCGGCATCAGTTCCCGAATCGAGGCTTCCAGAACGTCCATGGGAATGCCGAGTTCCCTGCCGACCACGCCGACAATCACCGTATTGGCGGCTTTGACATTGCCTAAACCGGATGCGATTTTGGTCGCGTCGGCAATCCGGGTCCGCGGTACGGCCGCGGCGATTTTCGCTTCCACATCATCCGGATATTTGGCTTCCCCGCTCATCACCGGGGCGGGATCGATCCGCTCGCTGTTGATGACCATCAAGCCGTCCGCTTTCAGGAAATCAAGATAGCGGGCCGCTTCCAGCTTTTCAAAGGCCATGACCACATCAGCGTCGCCTTTCTTAATGATCGGCGAGTATACCTTATCCCCATAGCGCACCTGGGCTACGACACTGCCGCCGCGCTGCGCCATGCCATGAATTTCCGAGACCTTAACGTCCTTGCCCAGCCGGATGGCCGCATCGGCAAGAATTCGGCCGGCCAACAGCGCCCCCTGGCCGCCGACCCCTACGATCAGGATATCCGTCGTCTGTTTTGCCATTCTTTCGCCGCCTCCCTACTGGATAATCGATTCATGTTTGCAGACCTTGGCGCACAGCCCGCAGCCGGCGCACAGATCCGGATTGATAATCGCCTTTTTATCCGCTTCCTGCCACACCAGACCGGTGCAGCCGAGCTTGATGCACAGCTTACAGCCTTTGCATTTTTCCCGGTCAATGGTATACGGTTTGCCCTTGGCGACGCCTTTTATCAGGAGACACGGCCGCCGGGCGATAATCACCGAGGTTTCGCCGGCGTTCAGTTCCTCTCTAATCGTCTTTTCCAGTTCCTTGATCTCGATCGGGTCAACGATCCGAACCCGCTCAATGCCGCAGGCTTCAACCAGTTTAACCAGATCCAGCTGCTTGGTCGGTTCGTTCCGGATGGTCTTTCCGGTGGCCGGATTCTGCTGGTGGCCGGTCATTGCGGTGGTGCCGTTGTCCAGGATCATAATCGTAGACTGGCCTTGGTTGTAAACAGCATCGATCAATGACGTGATGCCGGAATGAACAAAGGTGGAATCGCCGATGACGGCGACGGACTTCGCGGCGGCTTCGGGTCCCCGGGCTTTTTCAAACCCGTGCGCGGTGCCGATGCTGGCACCCATGCACAAAGTGGTATCCATCGCGCCCAGCGGTTTTAATGCCCCAAGGGTATAACAGCCGATATCGCCCATGACCGCCAGCTTCATCTTGCCAAGGGTATGGAAAACCGCCCGGTGCGGGCATCCCGGGCATAGCAGCGGCGGCCGGCCCGGAACCGCCGCGTCCACCGTATAAGCCGGGCTGAATTTCTTGCCTAGAATTCGTTCCTCGATCAGTTCCGGGCTGTATTCGCCGATGTTCGAAAACAGATTTTTGCCCTCGACCGGAATGCCCCAGGCCCGGATCTGATCCTCAATCACCGGTTCCAATTCCTCGATCACCAACAGCCGCTTTACACCGGCCGCGAATTCGCGAATCAGTTTTTCCGGCAGTGGGTTTACTGTGGCCAGCTTCAGGACCGATACGTCGGGCATGACTTCTTTGACGTACTGGTAGCTGATCCCGGACGTGATCACGCCGAGTTCCCGGCTTCCCCATTCCACCCGGTTCAAGGGGCTGGTCTCGACATACTCGGCCAGGCGCTGCATCCGCTTTTCCACCTCGACATGACGCAGCCGGGCATGGCCGGGCAGCATGACATATTTCGGCGTGTCTTTTTTATACGGGGGAATCTCCCGTTTCGTTTTTTCGCCGGTGGTCACCAGGCTCTGCGAATGGCACAGCCGGGTTGTGACCCGGAACATGACCGGCGAATCGAAGGTTTCGCTTAATTGGAAGGCTTCCCTTATGTAATCGATCGCTTCCTGGCTGTCGGAAGGCTCAATCACCAGAAGCTTGGCAAACTTGCCGTAGCCCCGGTTATCCTGCTCGTTTTGCGAGGAGTGCATTCCCGGATCGTCTGCCGAGATCAGCACCAGTCCCCCATTCACCCCGGTATAGGACATGGTAAACAGGGGGTCGGCCGCCACATTCACACCAACGTGCTTCATCGAGACCAGGGTGCGGGCCCCGCCCAAAGACGCGCCGAAACCGACTTCGAGCGCAACCTTTTCATTGGGCGACCATTCGGCATAAACATCGTCATACTGGCGGAAAAACTCCAAAATTTCGGTGCTCGGTGTGCCTGGATAGGCGGCCGCCACTGAAACACCGGCTTCCCATGCCCCACGGGCGATGGCTTCGTTCCCGATCATGAGCTGCTTCAAACGGTTCACCTCGTTCGTAAGATTATGCTATATGGACCATTCTTCTCTGGGTTCGATTACTCGCCGCGCAGGTCAACCACCCGCTTCGCCTTTCCAGCCACGCGTTCAATGCTCTTGGGTTCCACCAGCCGAACTTTCGGATGAATCAGCAGCACCGAAGCCAGCTTGTGCTTGAGCTTTTCCTCCACCGCTTCCAGTTCGGCATATTTATCACTAAACCAGTCCGGGGAAATCTCAACCTGAATCTCAATCTCATCCAGATAGCCCTTGCGGCGGATGAGAATCTGATAGTGCGGCTCCAGCCCTTCGATATCGATCAGGACGCTTTCAATCTGGGACGGAAAGACGTTCACGCCGCGAATGATCAGCATGTCGTCCGCCCGACCGGTCACCTTGCGCATCCGGGCCGTATGGCGGCCGCATTCGCAGGGCGCGTCATTGATCTGGCTTATGTCGCGGGTCCGGTACCGAAGCATCGGGACCGTCTGTTTGGTCAGCGTGGTGATCACCACTTCGCCAGGCTGGCCCGGCTCTACCGGGTTCCCGGTTTCGGAATCGATGATTTCGATCAGGACATGGTCTTCCGCGATATGCTGGCCGCAGACCAGTTCGCATTCCCCGGCGACGCCCGGCCCCATGATCTCGCTTAAACCGTAGTTGTCGGTCGCGTTCATGTTCCAGGCTGCATTCAGTTCCCGCCGGTATTCCTCAGACCAGGCTTCACCGCCAAACAAGCCCAGGCGAACCTTTAAGTCCTTGCGCGGGTCAATGCCCAAATCCTGAGCGACTTCCGCCATATGTAAGGCATAGGTCGGGGTACATATCAAAGCCGAGGCTTCGAAGTCCTTCATGATCATCAGCTGGCGCTCGGTGTTTCCGCCGGAAATCGGGATCACGGTGGCGCCAACCCGCTCCAGACCGTAATGCAGTCCGAAAGCGCCGGTAAACAGGCCATAACCAAACGATACCTGAGCAATATCCCCTTCGGTAACCCCGGCGGCGGTCACCATCCGGGCGGTCAATTCAGTCCAAACCTCCATATCATGGCGATTGTACCCAACCACAATCGGTTTTCCGGTCGTTCCCGAGGAGGCGTGGACCCGGACGACTTCGTTCATCGGCACGGCAAAATTGTTGTAAGGATAGTAATCTCTGAGTTCTTTTTTCCAGGTGAACGGAATTTTTCGGATATCAGAAAGGCGCTGGATGTCCTGCGGCACCACGCCAGCTTCGTCCAATTTCTTTCGGTACATCGGCACTTTATCGTAAGCCCATTGGACCGACTCTTTCAGCCGTTCCAGCTGCAGGGCTTCCATTTCCTCGCGCGGCATGCATTCGTACTGACGGTTCCAGATCTTCATGCGGCTCCATCTCCCTTTCCTACCTGCCTGTTTTCTTGACGTGCGCTCGTCCCATTCCGATTCGGCCGAAACCGCTTTGGGTTCCGGACATTCGAAAGCCCGGACGAACCGGGCCTCATGAATCGGTGCGATTCCTTTGACGCTGCTCCGTTCTGCCATCCCACAGCCGAAAACTCTCCAATGAATCGACAAATCCTTCTGGACGCTCAAATACTATTGTAAACCAACGTTTCACCCGATGTCATCACCGGAATTCCCGCCTTCTTCCGGCTTTTTCCATCCCGGGAAGCCACCCTGGGCTTTTATCCCGGCCCGGTTCGCTCATGAAAACCGGAAGAACGTGGCATACTGACCGATAATACGAAATTGGAATTGGGAATTGGGTCATGTCTTTCTTGCGGCGCCGCCCCGATAAATCCGAAAAGCCAAATGAACCGCTATCACCGGCCGTGTCGAAACAGAATTCGGACGACGGCAATCCTCCAAAAACCCTTGAGGGCAGGATCGCAGAACTGCGGGAGGCTTTTGACCGCTGTGACGATTTTACCGTGCGGCAGCTGGTGATCGGGCGGGATGGAACCGCGGCCGCACTGGTTTATATCAGTTCATTGGTCGATGCGTCCATTATTGAAAATGATTTGCTGCGCCCCTTGTTTGCGGCCTGCGACCAAGCCCCACTTACCCAGGACGTGCTTCGAAAAACGGTGCTTCCGGTCAGCATTCTTCGAAATGCCGAATCCGCGGATGATGCGGTCCAGTCGATCGCGGTCGGCGATGTTGCATTCCTTACCGAAGGCCATGCATACGGTCTTATTATCATCAATCGCTCTTCCCGGCACCGGGCGATCGATGCGCCGACCGTGGAAACAACGATCCGCGGTCCGCAGGACGCCTTTAACGAACAGCTGGGCGCAACCGTCGCCTTGATTCGCCAGCGCTTGAAAACGCCCGATCTTGCAGCCGAAAAACTGACGGTGGGCAGCCTGACCAGGACGTCCGTAAACCTGATTTATTTGAAGAATCTGGTGATGCCCGGGCTTGCGGAAGAAACACGCTTGCGGATTGCCCGCATTGCCATCGACGGGATTCTGGATGCCGGCCAGCTGCAGGCGTTTATCGAGGACAGTCCGCTGAGTCCATTTGGCACCACCGAGTACACCGAACGCCCGGACCGGGTCTGCGCGGCGCTGCTGGAAGGGCGGCTTGCGATCGCCCTGGACAATACCCCGAATGTCTTGATCGTACCTTCCAGCATGGCTTCCCAGCTCACCAGCCCGGAGGACTATTACAACCGGTTCACCTTTGCTTCGGCGATCCGACTCATTCGGTACATGGCATTACTGATCGGCCTCTTGGCCCCCGCGACCTTCGTGACGCTGGTCAGCTATCACAGCGAACTGATTCCGACGCTCCTGCTGATTACGATCGCGCAATCCCGGGAAAACATTCCCTTCCCGGCCTGGATGGAGGCCTTGGTGATGGAAGCGACGTTTGAACTGCTCCGGGAAGCCGGGGTCAGGCTCCCACGCGCTTTCGGCCAAACCATCAGCATCGTCGGCGCGATTGTCATCGGTCAGGCCGCGATTATTGCCGGTCTCGCTTCTCCGGCCATGGTCGTCATCGTTTCCCTGACCGCTATTGCCAGCTACAGCATTCCTTCGACCACCCTGGCGAATTCAATCCGGCTGCTGCGCTTTGGCTTCATCTTCGCGGCTGCGGTTTTCGGTCTTCCCGGCATGATGACGCTTTTGGTCCTTTTATTGTTTCACCTGGCATCGCTTCGCTCGTTCGGGGTTCCTTTTCTGGCTCCCGGGGCGCCGCTGATTGCCGGTGATTTGAAGGACAGTTTCGTGCGGTTCCCGCTTTGGAATAAAACCAACCGCCCGCGCCTGACCGGACAACGGGATCCGGTTCGCGTGCATCCTGACCTTATGCCGTCTCCCGGCGGACCGCGCCCGGGCCGAAATCACTAATCGGGGGGAATTGTTTCGTGAAATTTGGCCCGGAAAAAATATCGCTTTTTCAGCTTAGTTTACTGCTGTTTACTACCGTGACCGCAACGGCGGTTTTTTTCGTGCCGGCTCTGCTCGCCAAGCAGTCCGGGGTTGACGCCTGGATTAACACCCTTACAAGCGCGACCTTATATGGTTTTCTCGTCGCATTTATCTGTATTCAGCTCGGACGTCGCTTCCCGGGACAGACTTTTCCCGAATACCTGCCGCAGATCATCGGCAAATGGCCCGGCCGGCTTCTGGCCATGGTTTATCTGGCCCTATTTCTGCACCTGGCTACGGTCATGATCTCGGAGATCGCTCATTTTATTCATGTCACATTTCTGAATCAAACCCCGCATGTGGCGGTCGTTCTGCTGGTCTGCGCCGCCATCTTTTACGGCGCGTTTTGCGGCATTGAAACCATCGCCCGGGCCAACGTTCTGGTTTTGTTTTTATTCCTGATCGGTTCGTTGGTTTCCGTCCTGCTGCTCATTCCGGAGATCCACCCCGCCTACATGCTGCCGTTTCTTGAACATGGTTGGCGGCCGATCCTGAAAGGTTCCGCCATCACCTGCGCCTGGCGCGGTGAAGTCTTTGCACTCCTGATGCTGTACCCGGCAATCAATCGCCCGCAGAAAGCGATACCCGCGGTTTTTGGCACTATATTTCTCATCGGGGTTTACCTTACCGTGATTACCGTGGTCTGCTTCACCGTTTTCGGCGCCGAAGTGACCAGCCGGCTGGTCTTTGCCCTGTACTCGCTGATTCAATACATTCTCATCGGGGATATCATTACCCGGCTGGAATTGTGGATCGTCGTCTTTTGGATCGCACTGGCCCTGACCAAAACGTCTGTATTCATCTATGCGGCAGGTTCGGTCTTCCACACCCTGGCGCCCAAGCTCCCCCGTTCGTATCTCTTCCTGATCATGCTTCCTGTCGCGACCGTCGTCGCGGAAATGTTTTACGCCAGCTATTTTCAAATCATCCGTTTTATTACCTTCCTATTCCCGATCATGGCCTTGATTGGCGAACTGCTGATCCCCGCTTTGATCCTGGTGATTGCCCTCGTACGCGGTAAATCCCAGGCGGAACCGACGGCTGCGTCAGAGAGGACGAACACCGTATGAATTGGAAACGAACCGTCCTGGCAGCCGTCTTAATCGCCACCTGCCTGTCGTCCTCCGGATGCTGGGACCGGCGGGAACTGCAGGATGTCAATATTATCACCGCAATCGGGTTTGACCGGATCACGAGCGGCGGTAAACCAGTCTGGAAGCTTAGTACGTACACCATCATCATGTCCGGCAGCGGTTCTGGCAAAAGCGCGCAGGCCTCCAACGCAAATACGCCCAATCAGGTCCGGGGTACGGTGCGGACGGCCTATGGCGCCACCATTTACGACGCGGTCCGAAACGCGTCAACCCGGGAATCGCGGCAATTGTTTTTCGGGCAGACCCTGATTGCCGTGGTCGGCCAGAAGACTGCCCGCCAGGGCATTGAGGAAATCATTGATTTTCTGGCCCGGCACCGGGATCTTCGGCTGCGGCTTTGGTTTGCGGTTTCGAATACATCCGCGGAAATCTGCCTCCAGGCCAGCCCTGAAATCGAAACCCTGCTGTCCACAGAGCTGAACAAAATGATGGCAAAAAACGAGGTCCGCGGTTCTAAGTCGGTTTCCAGCGACCTGCTGGACGTGGTCCATGGCATCATGACCCCGGGTCATGAACCATTAATCGCCCGGATTGTGGTGATTCGCCCGCCCGAACCCGCCAGTCCGCTGCTGAGCAATCAAAATCCGGGGCAGCCGCCCAATCCCGCTCAAAATACCGTCGCCCTGCGCGGCAGCTATCTCGTTCACGCTGCGCGGCTGGTCACTGCAATGAGCGAAGACGAGACCCAGGGCTACACCTTTTTGGTCAATCAGGCATCCGGCGGCGTCATTCCGGTGACTTATCATTCGGGAAACCCGAACATTTCACTGGTATTTCGGCGGGTAAAAGCCAAAATACGTCCAGAAGTCGTCAACCACCGGATTGTATTTCGAATTCGCATCGACCTTGAAACTGATCTTCAGGAAGTCAAGGAAAACCGGTTTCATGCCATGACCGAAAAGGACCGCCTGGCGATCGAAAAGCTGGCCGGGCGAGAAGTGGAGCGCCGCTGTAAACTGGCGTTGAAGAAAGCCAAAGAAACCAAAACCGATATTTTCGGTTTTGGTGAAATCCTGCACCAGCGCAATCCCAAGGTTTGGCATCAGGTCGCTTCGAATTGGGACGATGTTTTTTCGACCCTTGATGTTCGGATACAAGCCCATGTCGATATCGAACACACCGGCCTGATCACAGATCCGCTGATGCCGGTTCATTGAAGCCTTTCGGGCTTCAGTCCGACCGTTCGCGAAGCCAGTCGGCCAAATGCGGATAAATATCCCGCTTGGCCAGCCGGCCGAACAACAGGCCGTCGTGATCCACGGGGTATTCTTTATAGGTTTTATCACCGCCGCCGGCGAGATCCACCAGGGCGCGGACCTGATGTCCGGGGACAATGTGGTCCCGCCCGCCGGATAGGGCCAGAATGCTGCTTTCAATTCGTCCTAAATCGATCCGTTCCCCGAATAAGGTCATTTCCCCCCGCACAATCTTGTTCTTCTGGTAAAAATCGATGACCCACTGGGCAAAGACGGTTCCGGGGAAGTTCACCCCGTCCCGGAACCATTTGTTCAGCGCATGGTAGCCGACCACCGGCATTCCGGTTCCGAACAGCCGCCAAAACCGGGTATACCCGCCGACCAGATGCTTCACCGGATTCAGCAGCGTGGCGCCGATGGACACGAGGTCGCGCGGAACCAGCGGAAAAGCCTGAATCAGCTGCACCGGGTCGAACCGCTCCCGCTTCATCAGCCGGCTGGCGATGCCGCCATCGGAAAAGTCGATCTGTCCCCCGATATTAATCAAATTTTTGACCCGGGGCTCAGAAAACAATGCGGCGTAAATTGCCGCAAGCGTGCCGCCCATGCTGACACCGAGCAGGGAAACCGATTCGCTCCCGGCTTCCCGGGCCGCTGCCTGGACCGCCTGCCGCATTCGCCCCTCCACCAACTGTCCGATCGAGAGCGACGCTTCTTCCGGTCCAAAATCGCCCCAATCCAGCAGGTATACGTCAAACCCTTCATCGACCAGGGATTCAATCATGCTGAAGCCGGGGATCATATCCACGATGTACGGTTTGTTGATCAAGGCATAGATCAGAACCACCGGCGTCGGGTACACCGGTCCGGTTTCGCTGTAATACCGGTAAAGACGGGAATTATGCTTGCGCCAGACGGTGTATTTCGGGGTGAGTCCGGTCGGTGGGGACAGGTCGGTTTTCAAATAGTCCAAACCGTATCGCCAGTGATCCCAGAAACTTTCAATCAGCCCGTCCCATGGGATGGTGTCCGCCCGGTTTACCCGATCTTCCTGCCGCACCATCATAGCCTCGCTTCGCGCTGGCGCCTCCGCACGCGTCCACAGGCTATCGGTTTCAGCTTCTTTTGAACGCCAATCCATTTTCGGAATCAGCATCAGCCGTCATTCCCCGTTCGTAGTGTCTATTCTAGACTTGCCCGGGAAATGGGATAATAGCCTGAATACCGGCAAAAAAGCCCGGTCATCATGACCGGGCTTATCGTGTCGCGTTTAACATACCGCCGAATCCGCTATTCTACCGGTTGTCTTGCCTTTTCCGCTGCAAAATCCCGGAGCATGCCGATAAAATCATCAACCTGAAGCGGATCGTTCATATTGGCAAAGGACAGAGTTGCTTTGAGAATATCATTCATTTCGGCGTCCGATGAGGATTCCGGGGCTGAAAAATAGAGGTCGAAGGCTTCAAAGAGTTCGGGATTGGATCCAGCCATGGCCTGATCCAGAAGATCAAGCAAAACACCCATCTCGGCTTCCGAGATGACGGCTTTGACCATCAGGCTCGTAATCGCGCCTGAAAGACGGGTATAGGTTCGCTTCATGTCGTGTTCGATCCGGTTCATGCGTTCTCCGGGATCGCGTCACGCATGATCTGGCGTTCGCGGTCAAAATTGATCAGGCATTCGATTCCGCTGCGGCCGTCGCGGTTCTTGTCCACCAGCAGCCGGTAATTGGCATCCCGGAATTTTTTATAGATCTCTTTTTCCTGATCTTCCTTGGTGAGCGGAAACAGCTTGAGCATCAGGTCGCATTCGTTTTTCATGCGGCGGGCCCCCTGGAGGCTGCCGTCTTCATTCAGCTGGACCAGACACATCACAGCGATATTCAGGTTCTGCGCCAGCATCTTCTGCGCCTTCACGATTTGTTCCAATATCTGCCATTCCGCGAACTGCTGGGACACCTTTTCCATCCGGCCGACATAGTCCAGGATCAGAAGTTCGATATCCTTCTGGGCCTTGAATTTACGGGCGATGGAGATGGTTTTCTCCGGGGTCAGGTTGGGGCAGGGATAAGAGTAAAAGCCGCTGCCGCTCAGCGAGGAATACGCCTGCAGCACCTGTGAGAACTCGGCATTGGAAAGATCCCCTTTTCGAATCTTTTCGTGCTCGATTTTCGACAAGATCGATCCCCAGCGCAGCGCAATCTGCGGTCTGCTCATTTCGGTATTCAGATAAAGAATGTTCTTCCTGGCTTTCACCGCTACCGCGTGGGCGGTATGCAGCGCCAGGGCGGTTTTCCCGTGGCCGGTCTGGGCCCCGACAATCACCAGATCACCCTTCTTGTATCCCAGCGTGATGTTATCCAGCGAGTCAAAACCGGTGGGCAGGCCATCCAGCGGCACCACTCCGCGGTGGTGTTCCTGAATCTCCTTAAAGCGAAGATACCGCCGCTCGACCTCGTTGTACCCCATGGAGGCGACTTCAGCCGGCGTATCAACCCGGTCATCCCCTTCCAGCGCCGTTAGGTTGGTCAATTCCTCTTCCGCTTTGAGCAGCACTTCTTCGACCGGCGTTTCTTCCGGCTCGTTCAAGCGCTGGTAGTTGCGGCGCAGAAATGACTCGAACCGGCGCAGCTTGGACCGGTCTTTGACCCGTCCGATCCAGTAGCCGACGTTTTCTTCATCGATGACTTGTTCCGCGATATAAGAGAGTTCGGCGATATCCTGCTGGGTGCGGAAGACCTTCAACCGGTAGGCTTCC
The DNA here is from genome assembly GCA_050258755.1 of Solirubrobacterales bacterium. Taxonomy (GTDB): domain Bacteria; phylum Bacillota; class Syntrophomonadia; order Syntrophomonadales; family DTU052; genus JBLMZI01. The sequence continues at coordinate 307,332 of JBLMZI010000004.1, forward strand.
TTGAGCAGTTCGGCATAGGTCGGCCGGACTTCGCTCCGGTAAAGCTGGCAAATCAGTCCGAAAACCGTCCGGTGCAGGGGATGGTAAAAATCGTCCTCGACCAGCGCGTCATTGGCTTCAATGCAGGCCTCCTCATTGTGGAGCATGCCCGAAAGAACCCGGCGTTCGCTCTCCAGGTCGGTTAGTTTGTCTGCGGACGAAGCATGAAGGGTCATATGTACACCTTACCTTATTCGGTGGTTTTTCCGGCGGTTACGATCTGCGGGATATACACCTGCGGTTCTTCCTCGGTGGTCCGCTTGTCCGCTCCCCTGCGGCCATTGTTCTCACGGGTGCGGCGATGGCTCTGCATTTCCTTATCGGCTTCGGCCGTGGTTTGCAGGCCTTTTTCCCGCCAATTGTTCAGGATGCCATCGATGTATTCCAAACCGCCGCTTTTGGTCCGGCTGCACATGATTTCCCCGGCTTTTTGGATCATTTCCGGGGAAAAGCCCCAGTCGTAGCGCCAGCGGTAATAAACCTTCTTTCGCGCCTCGGCGTTCATATCCACCCCGATGAACTGGCCGAACGAGATCACTTCGGGATCAAAAGCAGCCAGCATCGGGCTTTTCTTTTCATCGACAAAGTTCTTGAAATAGGTTTCCATGGCCTCGAGATTGTTGATGGAGCACTCATTCAGCCCTGCGGCGATGCGGGTGATCTCCTTCGGATGGGTAATCCCGCGCTCAAAACATAATTCCAGCATGCAGAGCACGAATTCCGCTTTCAGTCCGAGATCGTTGGTCCAGCGCCGAATCTCGTTATCCATTCGCATTGAGGTCAAATTGCCAGTCTTTTTCGCGATAAATTCGCCAATTTTCTTATTATCATTGGTCCGCGCGGCGGAAGCGGCTCGCGGCTCCGGGATGTTTCTCGTTTCCGCAGCGTTTCTCGTTTCCGGAGCGGATTTTGGCTTCTTGGTTTTCTCCTCGTTCAAAGCCATTTCCAAATCGCCGATCCGCCGTTCGTAATCGGTAAAGAGGGATTGCTGGTTGCTCTGTTTGGTCTCCGCCCGAAAACCGGGATGATCCCGGACAATCATCCGGTTCATCCGGCCAAAAAGCGGTTCGAGGCGCAAAATACGCGCAGTGAATTCGGCGTGTGCGCTTCCTTCGACCACGACCAGTCCAGCCTGTTCCCATTTGGCAATCCGGCGGGCCAGCTTGGTTTTGGTGATCGCCGGACAGGCCTGCAGCACCTGACCCATCTCAATGCCAGTGGCAAACAGCGGTTTCGACCTGCAGGTATAGGCGTAAAATATAGCTCCCAGGAGCCCAAGATCTTCCATATCGAGATCAAGCTGGGGCGCGTATTCGTACAGCATAGCCGGTACCATCGCGAATCCCCAGCGAAAGATCTCTATTCCAGGATCAAATTGTGTCATGCCAAAGCCCCCAAACCCAAGTACCGAAATTATAACACAAGCCCGTCCGGCCCAACAACGAACACAAGCACCGATATCCGGACGTTACGCCCGGCTTTGACCGCCCTATAAAAGGAATCGTTGGGCGGTAGAAGTCTTTGAATACCCGAATGCGTAAACAAACCGCCCGGTTTGTGAAAAATAACCGGGCGGTTTATCAATCGGTTTGCCGCTGAATCTACTGAAGCCGTTCGTTCAGCACTTGCTTGGCAAATTCAAGTTCGCGCACAATTGAATCGTAATTTTTCGCGGCCCAGTTTTGCTGGTACAGCTTGTTGATTGCCAGGCAGAACTCCAGGTATGCCTGCTCGGCCTGAATCGCGTGGCTGATTGGCGGTGCCGCAGCCGGACTCTCCTGAGCGGCGGCTGCGGTCAGTCGCGCGCTGAGTTCCTTGGGTTCGAGCAGTTCGATTTCATCAAGCCAGCTCGGAATGGCCACCGACACGTTCATTTCCTTTTGGATCAATTCCCCAAGCGCGGTTAGGGAGCCTTCTTCCCCATGTACCAGGATGACCTGCTGGGGCGGCGCGTCAAAACGCTTGAGCCAGGACAGAATGCCCGCCTGGTCAGCATGTGCGGAATATCCGTCAATCTGACGGATGTCAGCTTTGACCGCCACTTCCTCGCCGTGGATGGTGACTTTCTTTTCGCCCTCAATCAACCGGCGGCCCAGGGTACCCTGCGCCTGGTAGCCGACAAAGAGGATCGTGGCTTCCGGCCGCCAGAGGTTGTGTTTTAAATGGTGTTTGATCCGGCCGGCATCACACATGCCGCTGGCCGAAATAATGATATTGTGGCCTGACACCTGATTGAGCCGCGCGGACTCGTCCTGGGTCCGGGTAAACTTCATATTCGGCATATGGAAGGGGTCGACCCCCTCTTTCATCAGCTGACGGGTTTCCGCATCGTAAAAGTCTTTCGAATTCGCGAAAATCTCGGTAGCGGCAATCGCCAACGGGCTGTCGATGAAAATCTTAATATCCTGCGGCAGCTTTCCCTTTTTAGTCAGCACATTGAGATCATAAAGCAGGTCCTGGGTGCGCTCGACGGCAAAGGCAGGAATAACAAGATTTCCGCCCTTTTTATAAGTCAGCTGGATCGCGTCCAGCAGCTGGTCAATCCGGTTCGAGTTGGATTGATGCAGCCGGTCACCATAGGTCGATTCCAGAACGAGATAATCGGCCGTATCAATATTGGTCGGGTCTTTGATGATATTCTGATGATCGTTGCCCAGGTCGCCGGAGAAGACGATCTTGAGCCGTCTTCCGTTCTCCCGGACCCAAACCTCGACAATGGCCGATCCAAGAATATGACCCGCGTCCCGCAGCCGGAATTCCACATTTTCATTGGGTTTTTTGACCTCGTCATAGGCGACCGGAACGAGCTGTTTCACCGCTTCTTCGGCATCCTCGACTGTATAGATCGGCTCGAGCAATTGACCGCCAGCCCTGGCCGCCTTGCGGTTTTTGCGTTCAACCTCCATGACCTGGATGTGCGCCGAGTCCGGGAGCAGAATACCCGCCAGATCAGCCGTGGCATGGGTGCAATAGACAGGGCCGGTAAAGCCTGCACGGCACAGTTTGGGGATCAGACCGGAATGATCAATATGAGCGTGCGTGAGAATCATAAATTGGATCGTTGCCGGGTCAATGCGAAATGGTTGATAGTTCCGTTCCCGGATGTCGGCCGATCCCTGAAACAAGCCGCAATCAATGGCGAAGCGCACCCCGCCGGCATCGACCACATGAAATGATCCGGTAACCGTACGAGCTGCGCCCAAGAATGAGAGTTTCATGTATTAGCAACCTCCATTGCAGTATCGTGCTGTTAACGATTATACTGCAACGATAATCCGCCTGTCGCCCTTTTTCGCCAATCTCCGATAGCCGTGCAGCATCTCCTCGATTTGTTCCGATACCCGTTCCCTGGAACCCGTGGAACCTGCGTCCGCGATCTCCGAGAAACCGCCTACACCCCAATCCTGCACATAAAACTCCGCCCCGGCATCCTGAAGCAGCAATTCGAACTTGGTATTGACCCGCTCCACCGCCTGGTAGTACAGGTACTTGGCTTGACCGACCTTGGCATCAATGTCTGCCAGACTGCAGTCATCCCGTTCGCACATGCGTCTCGCCTGGCTCAATAAGTTGAAAATCAGCGGATTGCCAAACACCTGGGCATGCATTTCCGAGCGCCATTGCTTGGATAACAGGTATCTCAGGTATTCAACGACTTCTTTTTTTCCGTCTTGATTCAGCAGATGATAACGCTGCAGCAGATTCAGATCGTCTTCGCCGAAGTCTATCAAACGAAACCCTCCCGACCATTGCGAAATCTTTTACAAGCCATTCGGCCTTTTCTAGATGACACGATTTCGCCATGCGGGAGGGTGAATCCTCTATTTTTTGCGCTGATTATTTATCGATTTTCCCCGCCGTTTCGGGCTTTTTCGACATCACTTGTCGGAAACGATCCGCTGCACAAACCGCTCGATTCGACAAAGGGCTTCGTCAATGTTTTCCGGGCTGGCCGCGTAGCAGCAGCGGATAAAGCCCTCACCGGACGATCCAAATGCCGTGCCCGGAACCACAGCGACCTTTTCTTCAAAGAGCAGCCGCTCCGAAAATTCGTCACTCGACAGCCCTGTGATCGCAATGGAAGGAAACACATAAAACGCGCCTTTGGGTTCGAAACAGGCCATCCCGATCCGCTTGAGCCCATTCAGGATTTGGTGCCGCCGCCGGTTATAGCTTTCGATCATATGGCGTTTGTCCGCATCCCCGTTGCGCAGGGCTTCCACCGCAGCCACCTGCCCCATGGTCGGCGAACACAAGGCGGAATACTGGTGAATCTTGTTCATCGCGCCCACGAGCTCCTTCGGTCCGCAGGCAAACCCAACCCGCCACCCGGTCATGGCATAAGCTTTGGAAAAGCCGTTCAGCACGACGGTTCGCTCCCACATACCAGGAAGCTGGGCAATACTGGCATGTTCGCCATCATAAGTCAATTCGCCGTAAATCTCGTCGGAAAGAATCAGCAGATCATGTTTTTCGATCAGGTCTACCAATGCTGCATAATCTTCCCTGCCCATGGTGCCGCCGGTCGGATTGTTAGGATATGGCAGGATCAAAAACTTCGACCTGGGTGTGATTTTAGGTTCTAATTGTTCAGCGGTCAGCCGAAAATCGTTTTCCGCATAGGTCTGAATGGAGACCGGCACCCCGCCGGCCAGCCGAACGCCAGGCGCATACGAGACATAAGTGGGTTCGGGCATCAGCACCTCGTCCCCGGGCTCTAAAAAGGCACGGAACGCAAGGTCTACGCCTTCACTGACGCCGGTGGTGATCATCACTTCAGTGGCGCCATCGTAGTCGAGGTTCAGCCACCGTTTCAGGTAAGCGGCGATTTCGTCCCGCAGTTCAGGGAGTCCCTGATTGGAGGTATAGGCCGTGGTCCCCGCCCGCAGGGATTTGACCGTTGCTTCGATGATATGGTCCGGCGTTGCAAAATCGGGTTCGCCCACCCCCAGCGAAATAACCCCCTCCGTGGTTGCGATCAGATCGAAGAATTTCCGAATCCCGGAAGGCGGAATCTCGTTGATTAAACTGGCTACAAACCGTTTCGGATCAGACATTGAACCCTCACACCCTTCTTTTAATACAGAAAACAAAACTCCCGCCCTGAAAAGGGACGGGAGACTTTCCCGCGGTACCACCCTGATTGACAAACTGGTGTCCACTCAACCCCGGTAACGGTGGGTACCGTTCGACTTATCCCGCAAAATAAACGGGTTCGCCGACTCTCACGGGTGGCCTTCGTCCATAAGCCTCCTCCGGTTTTTCACCTGCCAACCGGCTCTCTGCAATCGGCCTGGATTACTTTCCCGATCATTGATTCATGTGTAATTTATTAAATCCTATGCTATCATTCGCGAAAATGTTCAGTCAAGGTTGTTTTCGATTTCCTTTTTCGCGGTTTTCCCGGGCACGTTTTTCGATCGTCCTTCATATCCTTTTTAAGGTTCGCTGTATTTGGTGCCTGTAAGGAGTGAAAAACATGACGATCCCTGATTTCACACCGGAAGAAAACCAGGTCGCCCGCCGCGTGTCCGAATACTTCCAATCCCCGCGGATGACCTTCGCGGATAAGCTCACCACCGCCAAATTGATCGCGCTGCATGACCTGGAACTGCACAATTTTGCCGGCGAAACCGAGCGGGAAAAACTCTGCCGCTATTCCATCCTGCTGGAAACGATCCAATCCAAGTTACGCTGTGAGTGAACGGAGCACTTTGAAGGCCGCCGAACGGCCGCTTTCAATGCTCTCCAGAATCGTCATCGGACCGGTGGCAGTTCCGGCCGCAATGACCGGGGGCTCGTGGATCGTCGCGATTTCCGGGACAAAAAAGCCGGTTTCGGTAATCGGCAGCCCGAACCGGGCCGCAATGGATAACTGCCCGGGCCCCGGAACCATCGCCGGGCAAAGCACGATCCAGTCATAGGTTTCCCGCCTGGGGCCGCCGCATTCCGGATCATCAAAAAGAAGCGCGGCCGTGCCGTTCGCCGCTAAATCAACCCGGGCCGGGTTGGCCCGGATATAGGTCAGTCCCATTGGTTCTGCCGGCATTTCCCCACTCGGGTCCTGCTGACGGTCCATACAGTAAAGATCGATGGCAGCTCCGGGAACGCTGTCGGCGATGCGCCGCGCAAGCCGGTTGGCATAAAAACAGCAAGCCCTTGAGCAGTAAGCAACGCCGCGATTGATGTCCCTGGAGCCAAAACACTGGACCATCGCGATCTGCGGCAGCGGACCAAGCCAGGCTTCCCAATCTGGTTTGTCAAAAAGACCGTGTTCCAATTCAAGCGCGGTCAGCACGCGCGGAGATGCGCCATGCCGGAATTCCTGCCGTATCGAAGGAGCGATCACAGAATGACCGGTTGTCACAATCACCGCATCGGCATCCAGGATCTCCTCACCCTCACTTCCGGCCAACAGCAATCGCCAGCGGCCATCATCCCCGATCAGGGCCGACCGCACCGTGGTTTGCGTCAGTATCCTGATCCCGGTTGCTTTTACCGCGGCGGCCAGTTCCGCCGAAAGACAGGCGCCGCACTGCACGCACGCTTCCAATGCTTTGCAGGTATACCGAGCAGGCTGTCCGCCAATCTGCTTCTCTTTTTCAACCAGACAGACTTCGCAGCCGGCCCCGGCCAGTGCCTGGGCGGCTCCCAATCCGGCCGGTCCGGCCCCAAGAATCAGGACACGCTTCATGATTCGACCGCTCCTTACCATCCCGGAAAAACTCAGGGACGCGGCATCAGCCCCGCCCGTTCAACAATTTCGGGAACGATTTCCTCCCAGGCCACCGCCATCAAATGGATACCGGCAACCCCGGGCATTTCCCGCAGTTCCTGAATCTGTTCGACAATAATCTGAATCGCTTCTTCCTTCGGATCCTGGGTTTTCTCCATCCGCTCGCAGAGCGCGTCCGGAACCAGCATCCCGGCAACGTTTTTTTGCATATAACGGGCCATCCGGGCCGATTTTATAGGCATTACCCCGGCCAGAACATACGCCTTCCCAGTCAGTCCTTCTTCCTGGAACTGGTGCATAAACGCCCTGAATCGGTCCATTTCCAAAATGCACTGGGTCTGAACAAATTCGGCGCCCGCTTCGATCTTCTTTTTCAGTCGCTGCACCCGAAAATCAAACGGATCCCCATATGGGTTTTCGACACAGCCGATAAACATCTGCGGTTTCACCTTCATTTCCTCACCGCAGAGAAACTGTCCTTGATCGCGCATGGCGCGGACCGTGTGAATCAACTGAACCGAATCCAGATCGAAAACGTTCTTCGCATCCGGGTGATTGCCAAAACGCTGGTGGTCGCCGGTCAGACAAAGGATGTTTTTGATACCGAGCGCGGCCGCGCCCAAAACATCGGACTGCAGCCCAATCCGATTCCGGTCCCGGCAGGTCATCTGGATCACCGGTTCCAACCCAAGCCGTTCGACCAGCACACCGGCGGCAATGCTGGACATTCGCACAATCGCAGTTTGGTTGTCGGTGATGTTATAAGCGTCGGCGAATCCTTTCAGGACTGCCGCTTTTTTCTCCACAAATTCCGCGCTGCAGCTTTTCGGAGGACCAAGCTCCGCGGTGACGGCAAACGCACCGCTTTCAAGCACCCGGTGCAGATTACTCATCGCCATCAAGCATCAACTCCTCTCGGCTCATGGTGCGCGGTCCGCCATCCCGGGACGTGGACCAATTCCGCGGCGGCGTATAGGCCACCATGTCCTCCAGGCGGTTCAAGGCCTTCAACCGGTCATAAATGAGCTGCCAGGCGCAGGAAACCGTCTTTGAAATCTCACAGACACCGTTTTGAGAGCCGCCGCAGGGTCCGTTGGAAAGGCTTTTTGAACAGCGGGCTACCGGGCAAATGCCGCCGGTTCGTGCCAACTGACAGCTGCCGCAGGCCTGGCACCGTTCTTCGAAAACGCCGTGCCGAACCGGCATCCCGAGAAAACTCGTATTCAAGGCCGGCAGCGTGATCCATGCGGGATGACGCGCATTCATCGCCTGCACCCCAATACCGCAAGCCAGGGTTAATACCAGGTCAAACCCGGGCAAGACCGGAATCAGCTCGTCAAGAAACTCCCACTCGCATTGGCGTGGAAGGCTCAGGGGCTCCGCCTGTCGGCCGGCAAGCCGAAGCGCGGCGGCAAGTTCCTCAGCGGCTCTGGCGCCGCCGGTTTGGCAAACCGTAACACAGCCGCCGCATCCGAGTACCAGCACTTTGGCCCCTTCCGGCAGATTGGCTTTCATTTCGTCCAATGGTTTGAGATTCCCTACAATCACGGTTTAACCCCCTTGCTTCGCTCAATGCCCGCCCAATTTTCCTGGGCCGAGGTTCGCACGACGATAACCCTTCCGGTCACGCCGCAGTTCTTCAGGATCTGATTAACCCGAACAGCACGCGCCGTCAGGCGTTCATTACCATATTGATGGCGGCACTTTCCACTGTGGCAGGTCAGCACCACCAAATCCCGGTCCGGTCCATGGTCTGCCATCAGGTTCAGCATTTCGGCGGCACTGACCGCTCCGGCACAGGGACGGCGAAGAAGATCTTCCCTTTCCCCGAGGCCGGCCGCGGCGTTTTCACAGGCCACACAGAGCGGCGGCTGATGGGGCTGGATTTCCTTTTCAGCGGCGCGAATGGTCTGAGCCGGGCATTCGGCCGCACACAGACCGCAGCGATCGCAGGCCACCGGATCGATGGCCATGGCGGCATGATACAGATTGGCGTCCGTTTCGAGCCGGTAAAAAGCCTTATGCGGGCATACCCGGAAACAGGTCAGGCATAATGCGCAGCCGGCGGGATCCACAGTATAGACAGTCTCTGTTTGGTTACGGGAGGAAAGATAGCCGTCCAGCGAAGCCCGAACGGCTGCCGCCATGGCTTCCGGGGCGGCTGCCATCGGCATTGCTTCGGTCTGTATCACCCATATCCCCTTGCGAATCGTTCCGAAGGGATCGGGATTCTGAATGTTTTTGGTTCCTAATCCGAGTTTGCTCGCAAGGGTCTGGTACATTGAATCCGTATTATTCCGTGGTGTTATCACCCGGTCAATTCCAATACTTGTCCGTTTCCCTTTCAGGACCGGATCGTTTATTTCCAGCCTCAAGCCGACGTCCGTGGGGCATAACACACTGGAGTGGCTTGTCCTCACAAACAGCACACCCTGTTCCTGTGCGGAATAGTATGCGGCTTCGGCATCTGCGGCAGTAACCAGAATTTCTTCAGAACGAACCACCACCTTGAAACCTGCTTCGGCCAGCATCTTCGCTGCTTCAAGACAATTCCGGAATAACACGGGGCCCAGATATCCGGCTTGGATTAAAATCGTTTCACGGTATTCGGCACAAAGCAGCTCGGTAAATTGCGTCCGGTCCAGTGAACCGTCCGGAAACAGCATCAGTGCGTCGCAGTGAAACCCCAGCGGTACTTCCTTGGTTAAGGCCAGGATTTCAAATCCGTTGGCAATGCGTTCAACCTTCAGGAGATCCCGGCCAAGAAGGCAGATTTCATAGGCAGGCTTGAGCGCGGAGACAACCGTTTCAGCGGCTTCATTCCAGCCCCAGATGCCGATCACGGGCTGGTCGGTGGTCAGCGAATTCGGCATGAAACGGCACCCCTTTCGTCAAAAATTGCCGGAATCCATGCGGATCCGGTCGGAAAAAGCAAGGTTTTGTCTCATCGTATACCAATAGATAGTGTAAAGGAAGCCTTCCGAACCTGCAACTGTTCGGAAGGCGTTCGTGGTTAAATGGTATTCGCCGGGCGTTTGCTTACTTGAACAACAAAAACTTCTTTTTCAGGATGCGGTACTCGATCAAATAGCCGCACAAAAAGAAAATCGTCATTCCCGCAATGATTCCCTTGAACCGGTTCAGTTGGTCGCGCAGCAAGCCGATCGTCCGTTCCCGTTCCCCGGCAAAATGGAAGACATTTTCGCGCTCTTCCTTAATTTCCTCCATCTGATGACTGTAGCGGTCCCGCTCCTTTACCGTGGTATTGTACCGCTGCCAAACCCGCAATCGTTCGTTTTGCAGCTCCTCCAGCCGGATTTCAGCCAGTTTTGAGTTTTCCGCTTCCGGTCTTTGCATGGCGTTCCAAAGGGTTAATCCCGAACTGCCTCTTGGGGCCTCAAGATCGGCCAGAGCGCACAGGGTCGGAGCAATGTCGATAATCGAACTGCCCGCCAGATTTTGCCGGCTTTTAAATCCCGGGGCCCGAATGACCAGCGGCCCGAGATCGGAATCGCTGGAACTGCGGCTGGAAACCAGAATGACAGCCGATTGTTCGTAAATACTCCGCTCCTTCAACAATTGAATCCATCTCCCGATGCCGGCATCAATCCGGGCCAGCGCCAGGGCTCGTTCCCGCTGATCGATCATCGGACTCCGGCAGTCGTTCAAGTAAACATAGGTAAAATACGGACGCCGGGCAATAAACAGGTCAGCCGCTTTGTCCAATACTTTTTGGTCTGGTGTGATGGCATTGAGCTTCGCGTACTGGTTTTGACCCCGGGCGAAACCCCGCAGCCGCCCGCCCGACCCATCAACTACCAGAACCGAATTCCCCGATCGCAGCATCACATCAAGCATTGATTCCACCGAAACCGGGTCCTTGCGGCTGAAATGCATATGCTCCTCTGGCAGAGAACCGGTCAGCAAAGAAGCTTCCGCGGCTTCGATGGTCTCGGACCGCACCGTCAGGCATCGATCGGTCGCCGACCCGTCCCGAGCCAGCTCTTTCATATTGTCGCCGGCACAGGCCAGATAAGTTTCCTGACTTAAACCATCAATGCTGACTACAATAATATGTTTCATGGGATTGGGAGAGGGTTCGGTTTTCTTGGCAGCAGCATGCCCCGGCCAGGCAAGCAGGCCGAGCATCATCAGCACAGTCAACGCGTGTTGGCGCCATTTCCGGTGCACCAGGCATTCCTCCCCGGCTTTTTGTGAATGTATATTTCCAGAAACACCGCCTTATGCGTATACGGGGCTAAACGCGTTATGGTAAAAACCAGTCCCGCCCCACCCGCATTACCGCGGGAAATGGTCAGCGTCCGGGTTGACACCCGGATGCAACGGCGCTAAAATAAGTTTGCAAACAAACGGACCATTGGCTCAACTGGCAGAGCAGGCGACTCTTAATCGTCAGGTTGTAGGTTCGACTCCTACATGGTCCACCAGAACGCAATAACGCCGCTCCGGTTTCGGAGGGGCGTTTTGTTTTGATTCCATGTCAAGGCCAATGCCTTCCGGTTTGCAGGGATTTATATCCATTGCGGCGAATCGTTGTTATTGACTCGATGATTACAGGACCGCTGCCAAATCGAACCACCTGTACCACCATTCTTCCGTTTGAAAAGGAGGAATCAGGGTATGCACAGGAACATGAAACGCCATATTCTGGCAGTATTGCTCATCGTTTTGGCTGGATTCGGTTCCGGCTGTGATTCCAAATCATTCAATTCGATCACGCATTCAATCGATTCGACCCAGCCTGCTCCGCGCCCGATCACACCGTTCGAGCCGGGCATTGATCCTGCCTCGAAAACCATCCGGCTGATTCTTCCGCAAACCCAGGGTGCCGAATACTACAACGAACTGGTTGAAACGGCCCTGATAAACGCCGGTTATAGGGTTGATATCCGCTTGACCCCAAACGAACCTCAAACCCGGGTCATTGCAGATCTGGATAATGGTTCGGTTTCTCTGTATTACATGCTTCAATCCGCGGAGCGGGACGCCAAATATCCTTCGATCAAGGTCAATCTGACCAACGGTTTGATCGGCAGCCGGATTCTGTTCATCCGTAAAGGAACCCAGTCCAGGTTTGACGGCCTTCTTTCCCCCAAGGATTTCCGCGATCGCCATCTGATCGGCGCGATCGGGGCCAACTGGTTCGACGGGAAGGTTTGGAAAGCCAACAATCTGCTTTATGTGGGCATCACTGGCGATTGGAAGCTGATCTATGGCATGCTGAAAGCCGGCGACCGCGGCATCGATTATTTTCCGCGCGGGGCCAACGAGATCTGGGATGAATATGCGGCTCATCCGGAACTCGATATCGAAAAGAACCTGATTCTTAAATATGACCGGGATTTCCATGTCTATCTGGGTAAAAACAGCCCGGCTCTCAAACCGGTGCTGGAATCCGCCTTGCAGAAAGCCCAGGCAGATGGCACTATCAATCGCCTGGTTCAAAAACACTACGCTAAACAGCTCAATTTGATCCAATATGACAATCGAAAAGTGATTAACCTGAACACGCCGGAATAACCTGAGATCCGGTTCCCCTTTCATCTTCCCAACCAACCTGCTCCAAACCTGCTGCCACATTCCATATTATCCCGTTCGATATCCCAGAGTTCGGATCAATTTTCCGAAATATTTTTATATACTTTCTTTTTAAGGTTGCATTTTCCATATGATAAAATGTTTTGGGATTCTATCCATTTCGTTTCCTTATTTCCTATCATATTGGAAGCTGGTGTTTACATGAGACCTTGGGGTAAAACGCTTGTACTTTTCCTGGCGATTATGGCTATGGTATGCGTATCTTTTGTGGCTGCCGCCGGACCGGCGCAGGCAAAAGAGATTGTTAAATTGGATATCAGAACGGCAACAATTCCAAACGTGACGGATGTTAATGACGTTGTCTACGGGGACGGAAAATATGTTGCCATATGCAATGGCAATACGCTCTTATATTCGGATAATGGACTGGAGTGGAACCGGTCTGTTTTCAGCGGTTTCGCGCCGCGCTTATATGGTTTGGCATACAAAACCGGGATATGGATTGCGATTGGGCCAAACTGCACCATGCTGATCTCTCATGATGGAATGAATTGGACCTGGTGTACATCGCGGCCCAACACCACAAAGCATCTTTATACAATGACAACCGGAGCAGACCGATTTGTCGGCGTACTTTCCGATGGCTCGATCATATGGTCAAAAGACGCTGAGAAATGGTCCCTCATCGAACGTGACCCCACCAAGCCTTTTAACCCCACCCGGATAAAATATGGCGCCGGCGGTTTCGTGATCTTTGGTTGCGACAACGATCACTACGCAAAGCAGCTAACGTCGGCTGACGGCGAAAAATGGGAAGAAATCAGAACAACCTGGGTGTCTTCTGTCACCGGTATTCTTTGGGGCAACAATGTGTTTTTGATTGCCGGAGCTGACGCGGTTTCGGGCAGCCCGACTTTCTACACTTCTTTAGACGGCAAACAAGCAAAACCTTGTGCAAACGTGCCGCGTACCTGGAGCGGAATGGTTTACACGTTCGGCGATGGCTGTTTTTGGGGCATCGATCCTTATCAGATTTATTGGACGAAAGATGGAAGCAAGTGGAATTCGCAGGTTCACGATTACCCCAGCAATTGGTACAGCCTTCTTTATGGCAACGGGCAGGTTCTGGCCTTCGCCAATAACGGCAAAGTGCTGATCTTTAAGACCGCGCCGTTCAGAACCGACCTTGCCTCGCTGAAAACCAGTACCGGAACCTTCAGTCCGGCCTTTAAACCAGAGGAAACCAAGTATACGCTAAATGTCCCCCCGGGCTCAGTTACCCTGGAAGGGCTTCCGGCAGGCAGCCAGGCCGCCGTCCGTTTTGAATCCGGGGCAAAATCGGTTTCCGGAACAACCACGACTTTCGATGTTAAGCAGGATACAACCATCAGGATAACCGTATCCAATCCCGTGAAAGATGAAACGTGTTACGAGATTGCGGTGAAATGCGCCAAACCTACGCCAACTGCGGTGCTTGCCAAACAATCCCCTGCGATTGGGAAAGCGCCTAAAAAAACGGCAGCAGCAATCTTGGAGTAAATCAGACGAATCTGGGTTTTATCAATTTCAAGGAATTAGGAGAGAGCTAAAATGACCTCATTGCTCAAAAAGCGATCGATTCTGTTAATGATGACATTCATTATCGCGCTCGTCGTCATCCCGGCAAGTCCCGTTCAAGCAGCAGGTAAACCGAAATTGGAATATCGGGTTTATTCAATTGCAGGCAGCGTGACGGACACATTTGCGGTTGAGTACGCGGACGGCAAATATGTCGCCTTGTGCAACAGCGGGCAAATCTTTTACTCGGAAAACGGTCGTGATTGGAATCGTGCGGTTTGGCAGGGCTTTTTGCCGGATCTGTATGCCCTGGCCTATAAAGACGGACTCTGGGTTGCCGCGGGCAACAGCTCATCAATTGTGGTGTCAAAAGACGGCATTCACTGGACCAACTGCAAAAAACGGCCCACTACCACCAAAGACATCAGATGCCTGCATGCCGGCAAAGACAAATTTGTCGCCATGGTCGACGGTGGATCCTTCATTTGGTCAAAAGACGGCCAGGAATGGAATTATGTCGAGCGGGAATCGTGGAAAGAATGGGTTCCCCGGACCATTAATTACGCGAACGGGAAATACTATGCCTTTGGGTGGGACAATGGGTATTACGCGCTGATGTTCACCTCCCCCGACGGTATTAACTGGGATGAGCAGCGAACTAGTTGGGCATGGGAAGTCACCGGAGCGGAATGGGGCAACGATCAGTTTCTTCTGGCGGGGACCGATTCGGTTACGCTTTTCCCGGCTATGTATTCCTCCACTGACTGTAAAAAGGTCGTTACCTGTCCGCCCATGCCGCAAACCTGGGAGGATTCTTACTATCGCTACGGTCATGGATACTTTTTCGCAATCGACCGGTACATGCTGTACTGGACTAAGGACGGCAATTCCTGGGAAACGGCCTGTCACGACTGCGAACTCAACTGGAAAGCACTTGCATTTGGCAAACATGAGTTGGCAGCTTTCGCTGACGGCGGCAAAGTGCTGATCATCAATACTGATCCGTTCAGTAGCGATCTGGCGTCGCTAGAAACCAGTGCTGGAAAGTTGTCTTCCGCCTTTAAGCCTTCTGAAACCAAATACACCCTGCAGGTTCCGGCTGGTCCGCTCACGATTAAAGCAATCCCGGTAAACAAGCAGGCGGTCTTGGAATTTAGCGACGGAACCCAAGTTTCAAGCGATTCTAGTATGACTGCATTGATTAAAGATAATACAACCGTGCGTCTGAAACTGACCGCACCGACCGGAGAATCGAGAACTTATGAAATCGCGGTACAGTGTGAAAAGCCGAAATCAACCGCGGTTTTGGCACAGAAAAAGCCGGTTAAACCTGCCAAACCCGGGGTAAAAATTGCGCTTAAAAATTAATTGGGCCGGAATAATGGTCCTTACAAACGAAACAGCCGCCCGTGTAACCGCGAGCGGTTGTTTTTCTCATGTTGATGAGGACGGACTATTTCATTTTGTTCAGAAACGCAGTCATTCGGCGGACCATTTCCGGACTGCCCACGAAATGACGAAAGCCGTAAAGCTGTGAAACCATGGCTTGATCGAGTTCCATGCCGGGGATCCGATTGCTCTGTTCTTTGATCACCTGCATGCAGTACGGATCCTGCTTGGCCAGATGATGCGCCATCTTTTTGGCTTCCTCAAAAAAGGTCTCAACCGGATACACATAATTGGCCAGACCAATCCGATAGGCCTCCTGAGCGCCGTACACACGCCCGGTCATGGTCAGCTCCTTGGCCACGCCCAGCCCGACGATCTTCCAGAGCGGGTCCATCAGCGGCGTGACCGCGACATTGATTTCCACCTGCCCGACCTTCGCAGTTTCCGAATATACCCGAAAATCGGCCATAACCTGAAGATCAAATCCGGCGGCCAATGCTGGCCCGCTGACCGCTGCAATGACCGGCGCCCGAAACTTCAGTACGGCCAGGAAGCATTCGGTGCACAGGTCGACCATCTCGTTTTTCTTGGTGAAATCGGCGGCTGCAATCGCATGAGGCATGTGAAAACCTGCGCTAAACACGTTGGGCCCCCCGGTAATAACAACCGCTTTTATCGAAGGATCCGCGCTCATGGTTTTGAAGCAGTCGACCAGCTCGCTCATGACGTCCAGACTGATCGCGTTTTTGGCATCGGGACGGTTCAGGGTGACGATGCCGATATCCGTTTCCTGTTCGAAAATGATGGTTTGATAGGCCATGCCAGTCCCTCCTTTGCTGTTCTTGATCTATTTGACAGGAAGGTTTCAATCCCCTTTTCCAGGCCGCTGCTTTTCTTTTTCGAAAAGCAGCACGGTTCCCGAACAACAAAAGCCCTCTGGCATAACCAGAGGGCTGAAGCAACCTTTTTTCAAGGATGGCTAACTTTAGATTTCCATGATAATCGGCATGATCATCGGGCGGCGGCGGGTCTGATCGTACAGGAACTTGCTCAGGACTTCGCGGACCTGTGACTTAATGGTCGCCCATTCGGTAATATTCCGCTGTTCGCAGGCGGAAAGGGCTTCTTTCACCTTTTCCCGCGCTTCCTCGATCAGTTCCTCGGATTCGCGAACGTAGACAAAGCCGCGCGATACGATGTCGGGACCGGCAATCACGGTGCCGCTATCCTTTTGAATCGTTACCACGACGATGATAATGCCATCCTGGGAGAGCTGCTTGCGGTCCCGAAGCACGATATTGCCGACATCGCCAACGCCAAGGCCGTCGACCAGCACCCGGCCCGCGGTCACTTTCCCGGATACGACGGCCTTCTTTCGGCCAATCTCGATGACCTGCCCGTTTTCCACGACAAAGACCCGAGATTTCGGAATCCCTAACGATTCGGCAATTTTGGCGTGGCGCATCAGATGCCGGTATTCACCGTGAACCGGAATGAAATAGCGCGGGCGTACCAGGTTAATCAAGATTTTGAGTTCTTCCTGGCTGGCATGCCCCGAAACATGCACCCCGGTGGAACGTTCGTAGACCACCTCCGCGCCCTGCCTGAACAGCAGGTCAACGGTGCGGGCAACCAGTTTTTCGTTGCCCGGGATCGGGGTTGCGGAAATAATCACGGTATCCCCGGGCTGGATGTCGATCCAGCGGTGATCGGACATCGCCATTCGGGTTAAGGCCGACATCGGCTCGCCCTGACTGCCGGTGGTGATGATCAGCATTTGATTGGCTGGATGCCGGCTGATTTCCTCCATCTCAATCAGACAGCCGGGAGGAATATCAATGTAGCCCAGTTCACGGGCAATAGTGACATTATTGACAAGGCTTCGCCCAACCACCGCCACTTTCCGACCGTAGCGATGTGCCGTTGTAATGACCTGCTGAATCCGGTGCACATTAGAGGCAAAGGTCGTCACGATGATCCGGCCTTCGCAGCGCCGGAACAGCTCCTCAAAGGTGTCGCCGACCAACCGTTCCGATCCGGTATAACCGGGCTTATCGGCATTGGTGCTGTCGGACATCATCACTAAGACGCCCTTTTCGCCCAGTTCGGCAAACTTTCTAAAGTCCACCAGTTCTCCATCCACCGGGGTTTGGTCAATCTTAATATCGCCTGTGTGCAGCAGAATGCCGATCGGTGTGTGAATGGCAATTCCAAGCGCGTCGGGAATGCTGTGACTGACGCGAATGAATTCGACTTCGAAACAGCCGATATTAATCATGTCCCGCGGCTTGACCGGAATCAGCCGGGCAGAAGTTACCCCCTGATCCTTCAGCTTGCTTTCGACCAGTCCCAAGGTCAATCGGCTTCCGTAAACCGGAACATCGATGTCTTTCAGGACGTAGGGCAGTGATCCGACGTGATCTTCGTGCCCGTGGGTCAGTAAAATCGCTTTTACCTTATCGCGGTTTTCCTGTAAGTAGGTGATGTCGGGAATGACAATATCGATCCCGAGCAGTTCCTCTTCCGGAAACATCAACCCGGCATCAATTACCACGATGCTGTCTTTGTATCGCACCGCCATCATGTTCTTGCCGATCTCTCCTAAACCGCCCAGTGGAATGACCAGCAATTTGTCGTTGTCTGCCATCCAGCACCTCCAGCCTTCCTCGGTTGCAGCTAATAAGCAGCGTTGTTCATTGGGGCAAACAGCGAAAACCGACCGCAGTTTGACACAGTCGGTGTCGAATAAACTTGTCCGCCCCTTTTCGATTTTGCGGCGTCAACAACCGTACTACATCCGCTCATTCCACAATTAACGCCGAATTCACCGAAATTTCCGTTCGTTTATGTTGTAAAGATTATACACGGAATGCCGTTCAAGATACAAGAGAATGAAGGTGCAATCGATATATTTTTTCGGTTAAATCAACTGCTGGCTTCGAAGCACCGTTTCCAGCTCCTGCTTTTCTTTCTCATTTGGCGCACACAGCGGCGGCCGCAGAAGACCAGTGTCCATCCCCTTGAGCCGCAGGGCTTCCTTCAGCAGGATCGGGCTGGTGGTGATAAACAACACTTTAAACACATCGAACAACTGCAGATGAAGTTCAAGGGCCCGTTTCGTATCGCCGGCCGTAAATCTTTGAATCATTTCCGCCATCGGTTTGCCGATTAAATGACTGGCTACACTGACAACCCCGTGCGCTCCCAAGGCCATCATGGGAAGTGTCAGCGAATCGTCGCCGCAGTAAAGCATAAAATCGTCCGGCAGCAGCCGTTTAAGCATCGAGGTCTGATCCATCATTCCGCTGGACTCTTTCAGTGCGGTAATGTTTTCAATCGCCGCCAGCCGGGCTACCGTTTCCGGCAGCATATTGATACTGGTCCGGCTTGGGATGTTGTACATCATCAACGGAATGCTGACTGCATCGGCAATCGATTTAAAATGAAGGTATAGCCCGTCCTGGGTCGGTTTGTTGTAATAGGGCGCGACCGCCATGATACCGTCAACACCGATTGCCGCCGCTTTTTTCGCCAACTCAACCGTGCTCAGGGTGGCATTGGAGCCAATCCCGGCCCATATTTGGACCCGGCCGCCGACCGCATCCTTTACCGTTTGAAAGAGCTGAAGCTTCTCATCCGACGTCAGGGTCGGTGATTCGCCTGTCGTACCGCAGACAACAATCCCATCGCTGCCGTTCTCCGCCAGGTACCGGGCCATTTGTTTCGCCTTTTCTGAATCCACCTGGTACTGCGCATTGAATGGGGTGATCATTGCTGTCATTAACCGGGGATACTCCATGAACCTTCCTCCCATCATGCTTAGCCGCCACATATCTGATTCGTCCGGGCTTTACGCAAGCTCCGAATGAATTCTTCCCTTCCCGATCCGATATTTACAAGCCTAACCGCCCAGTTCAAACTTGTCGTGCAGGGCCTGAACCGCCAGTTCCATCTGCTGCCGCCGGACCAGGCACCAGATGTTGGTGTATGAATCGCCGGACTGCAGAATCGGGATTGAGCGTTCGCTTAACGCCTCAACCACCCGGGCCATGATTCCCGGAATTCCTGTCATTGCGGCTCCGACAATCGCCACTTTGGCACAGTCCGGTTCGGTCAGCGGCTCCATCCCGCTGGTTTCCAACAATTCCGCCGCCCGCCTGGCTTGATGCCGGTCGACTGTAAACATCACTATCTCCGGATTCACCGTGATAAAGTCCACACTGATGTCAGCCAGAGCAAGGGTTTTGAATATCTTTAAAGGCATTCCGGCATCCTGGTTGGTCCGCACCTTAAACTGGGTGATATCAGGCCGCTGGGTCACACCCGTGATGACCTGATCGCGCCGGATGTTCACTCTGCGCCCAAATCCTTCAGTGATACTGCGTACCAGGGTTCCCGGGTGATCGCTGAAAGTGGACCGGATCCGCAGGGGCACATTGGCCTCCATGGCGATTTCCACCGCCCGGGGGTGAATCACCTTGGCCCCTTCATGGGCCAGCTGGCAGATTTCGTTGTAGGTCACAAAATCCAGAATACGTGCGTTCTCAACAATCCTGGGATCGGCTGTCATGATCCCTTCCACATCGGTATAGATATCAACCACTTCTGCCCCGAGGGCTACCCCGAGTGCGCTTGCGGTCACATCGCTGCCGCCGCGGCCGAGCGTGGTAATCTGGCCTTCCTCAGTGATTCCCTGGAAGCCGGCGACCACGACGATATTTCCGTCTTTCAGGCTTTTTTGAATCATCGTGGTATCAACCCCGATGATTCGAGCATCCCCGTGCTGTTCATTGGTCGTGATGCCTGCCTGCATCCCGGTTAAAAATACCGCCGATTCGCCCATCGCCTGCAGCCGGGCGGTCAAAACCACACCGGATATGATCTCGCCGCAGGCCATCAGTAAATCCATTTCCCGCGCAGCGGGCAGACTGTTTTCTTCCTGGGCAAGGCTGATCAAGGTATCGGTCGCGTACGGGTCACGAGCGCGTCCCATCGCAGAAACCACGACCACCACATCGTTTTTCAGCCTCCGCTCCCGCAGCACGTTGCGGCAGACCTGCTCCCGCTGATCGGGTTCGGCCAGCGAGGTCCCGCCGTATTTCTGAACGATAATCGGCACTTCTTACACTCCCTTAAGGGACCATCGGCCGGGAAGAAACGATCAGTATCTAATATAAGCTGTCGCGAACGACAATCTCTCCAATTTGAATCGCGTTGGTCGCAGCCCCTTTGCGGATCTGGTCGCCGGCGACCCACAGGTTGATTCCGTTCTCCAGTGAGATATCCTCCCGGATTCGGCCCACAAACACTTCATCTTTGTCTGAAGTAAACCAGGGCATGGGATAGGTGTTCTCCCTGGGGCGGTCCACCACCACAACGCCAGGGGCTTGGATAAGCACATCACGAATCTGCTGCGCCGTCGCCTTGCGTTCAAGTTCCAGATTGATGGATTCGGAATGGCTCCGCATCACCGGAACGCGAACCGCAGTCGGGCTGACCGGCAGATTGTCAATGTGCATGATCTTCCGGGTTTCCCACACCATCTTCATTTCCTCTTTGGTGTAATCTTGATCAGACCAGACATCAATATGCGGAATCAGGTTAAAAGCGATTTGATGCTGGAATACTTTTGTCACCATCGGTTCGCCGGCATAATACTGGCGCAGCTGCTGATCCAGTTCCTCAAGTCCGGCTTTCCCGGCGCCGGATACCGCCTGATAGGTCGAAACCACGACCCGCTTTAAACCAAAAGCCTTGTAAATCGGGTTGATCGCGACGACCATAATAATGGTCGAACAGTTCGGGTTCGCGATAATCCCTTTGTGCAGCCGCACGTCTTCCGGATTAACTTCCGGAACCACCAGCGGCATTGCCGGATTCATCCGAAACGCCGAGCTGTTGTCAATTACCACGGCACCGCGTTTGGCCGCCTCAGGTCCCAGGACCTCGCTGACCTCGGCGCCAACCGCAAACAAAGCCACCTGTACACCCTGGAACTGCTCAGGCGTGGCCGCTTCGACGGTGATCGTTTCCCCTTTGAAGGTCACTTTCGCGCCAGCTTCCCTTGGGTCCGCCAGACACCGAATCGATTTCACGGGGAAATTCCGTTCCTCAAGCACTTTCAGCATTTCCTGCCCTACGGCGCCGGTTGCGCCAACGACAGCAGTTACTACGTCTGCCACGCTGCATCCCTCCAAGCTAAAAAGTCTACCAAATATTTTAGCACATTTCTGTAATCAGACGAAAGTGCGGCCGGAAATGCGTTTCCGGTTATTTTCGGGATCATTCGCCTTTATTCCCTGGACTCAGCACCATGGGCTGCAGCTGTTTCCCCTTCAGGGCGGCAGCAATCGTTTCCCCGGTCAGAGCCATGTTCGCAACCAGCGAAGTGGGTTTCGCTTCCGGATCGTCCTGTCGGAACGGGACGAAATAAATATGCTTTGCATTTATCAGAATGCCCAGGTTTTTAGCATTCAGCCCCAGTGCGTCATTGGTGGATACCGCTATGACGACCGGGCGCTGGTTTCGAAGCTGGGCTTTTACCGCCATTAAGGCGGGCGTATCAGTAATCCCATTGGCCAGTTTCGCCATGGTATTGCCGGTGCACGGCGCCAGCAGCAGAACATCAAACATTTTGCCCGGTCCAATCGGCTCGGCCGTCGGAATTGTACAGATCAGATCATTCCCGGTCACCCGTTCGACCGCCTGCGCCAGGTCATCGGCGCGATAAAACCGGTTGTCGGTGTATCGGGCTGAGTATGAAAGGACCGGAATAATTTGCGCCCCGGCTTCCCGGAGGCTTTCCACTTCGGATAAAACCGATCCAATTGTGCAGTGAGAGCCGGTAATCACAAGCCCTACCGTAATGCCAGTGAAATCCATCGTCACCCTCCCATTCAGGCCAATTCGACCTTTTGCCCCTGCCGTTTGAGGTGTTCGTTTATCATGCGCGGGATCACTTCAGCCAGCACGCCTCCCGCCATCCTCGGCGCCACTTTCCCTGGCAGCCCGGGGGCCAGAATGGCCTTGATTCCATAATGATTCGCTGCACTGAAATCAGTGCCGCCCGGTGTAGAGGCAAGATCGATGATTAATGCATCCGGGTTGAGGCTCTTTAAGACTTCACTGGTGAGTACCGGCGCCGGAATCGTATTAAAGATGATTTCCGCCTCGTTAAGCCCTTCCGTCAGCCGTTCCAGGTTTAACCGCAGACATCCCATCTCAAATGCCCGGGCCAATTCCGCATTATCCCGGGAAGCCGCGGTCACTTCGGCGCCAAGCGCTTTCAGCATTCTGACCAGAGTAAGACCAACCCGGCCCATCCCCAACACAACGGTTTTGCTTCCATGAATGGTGGAATCGGTCTCCTCCATGGCAATCTGCAAAGCGCCCTCCGCAGTTGGAATTGAGTTTAAAATCGCCACTTCGTCAATCTCGCCAATTTCCCTCAGGGTCAAACCCAGTTTTTCGGTCCAGCCTTTCACTATCGGCTTTGCAGAGCCGATAATGACCAGTGAATCAGTACGCATCAAGCGAAAACCTTTTTCCGTAATCTGCAGCTTTTCATCGGTGTAAACGGCCCGGATCGTCCCGCTTTCATCGGTTCCCGGCATAGGAAACACAGCCACTTCCGCGCCGCGCAGGGCCTCCTCAACGGTCTTTCCGATGAAGGCGCCGTGTTTGATCTTTTCCCGGGGAAAACCGACAACGGTCACCGTAGCCCCCAGGGACACCAAACGCGCGGTCACGATCAACTCACGGTCATCGCCGCCAAGAACGGCGATTTTCACGCCTGACAGGGCCGAACTCACGCCACGCCCCCCTTTATGCGAAATGATTTCAATCAGCTAACACAATATACGCAAGGAAGCCAGGAAAGGTTCAGCGGGTGGGCAATCTTAAGAAATGAAAACGGGGCATCTTTCGATGCCCCGTAAGAAAAGCAGCTTTTTTTCGTTATCGACCCGGGGATGTTTGCTCTTTAGAACCAGAGGAATCCAATGGTTTTATTCTCCACCTGTAAGCCATTCATACCGGGTACTAGGGTTTTCCCGATCGATGTGCGCAGCGGGTTTTTCACCGGCGGTACGTAGCTCACCGTAATGGATTCACCCTTTTTCGCCGCTTTTTTCACGAAAAGGACGACATCGGTGCCGAGAACCATTACCTTCCGAACCTCGGCCGGTTTCCCGTTAACCATTACAGTAAAGCTGCTGGCGGCCGGTGTCGATGAAGAATCAAGCCTTTGATTGAAATTAAGATCCAAATGGTTTCCGGTTGCATACCCGCGCAGAACGCTTACCTCGTCACTGATTTGATCCAGCACCTCGGTGAAGCTTGCGGCTTTGTTCCCGTTAAGGTCTTGAATCGGCACTTGTTTATTATGCTTGGGTTCATTGTACTTTACAGTCACCTGATCATCCGGTTGAATCGGAGTCAGCAGCGCAAGCGTCACGACATTGCCGTTCACCGCAACACTCTTCACGATGATAGGCCGTGTTTTGATAAACTTTCTGTTGTTTCTTGCGGTGACGGTAAAGGACGAAGTATTGGGTTTGCTTGCATTCAAGTCTTCGTCAAAGTTCAAGTTGATGATCGTCCCTGAACCTGATGATGCAAGCAGAACCGGCGGCGTGTGATCCGTCACCGTGACGACACAGGTCGCAATCGCTTCGCCTTGCTTGGTCTTAACCGTAATCGTAGCCGTTCCGGCTTTCAGACCAGTCACTGTGCCGCTGACGTCCACTGACGCAATCTTGTCGTCAGAACTGCTCCAGATGAGTTCCATGTTCGCCGCTTCCGCCGGAAGAATCGCAGCCTCCAGCTTCAGCGACTGTTTAACTTCCAGTTCCGTGTTCGCTTTGTCTAAGGAAACGGATACGACGGTTATTGTGCACTCGGCCTTGGCTTTGCCCTCGATCGTCTCAACCGTTATCGTGGTTATGCCTGGCGCAATCGCGGTAACCTTGCCCTCATTGTCAACCATCGCTACCTCGGGTGCCGAACTGTTCCAGGTCACCGCTTTATTCACGGCATCCTCAGGAACAACCGTGGCCGTCAGGGTGAGCATATCGTTCGCCTTAAGGAACGCACTGGTTTTGTCCAACGAAACCGCCATCACTGTGACCTTGCACTGTGCCGTATAGCTGCCATCCACAGTCGAAACCGTAATCACAGCTGAACCTGCGGCCTTCGCGGTGACTACGCCATCTATCACAGAGGCGACGTTGTCACTCGAACTGCTCCAGGTCACGCCGGGCTCCGTCGCATTCGCCGGATCCATCGTGGCCTTGAGCGTCACCGGCGCACTGTCAGGAAGCAGCGTCAGCTCGGTTTTATCCAGGGAAACCGCTGTAACCGGGATCACAGCAGTTACGATACACTCAGCCGTTTTTTCGCCATCCCCGGTCTTGACCGTAATGGTGGCGGTTCCCGGCCCTACAGCCGTGACCACACCATCATTGACCGCCGCCACATTCGTATTCGAAGAGCTCCAAGTCACGTTCTGATTGGTCGCATCCACCGGATCGATTGTAGCCTTTAGCGTCACCGGAGTCCCACCGACCGGCATTTTCAGCGTTGTTTGATCCAGGGAAACCGAGGTAACCGGGATCACCACAGTGACAGCGCACTCGGCCGTAAAGCCGCGATCCTGAGTCGTTACAGTAATCGTTGCCGTTCCCGGGCCCACCGCCGTTACCAGGCCGTCCAGCACAGTTACTACCAAAGTGTTCGTACTGGTCCAGTAAACGGTTTTATCAATCGCATTATCAGGCTGTACTGTCGCAATCAGCTGCGAGGTCTTGCCTTTTTCCAAAACAATCGCTTTTTCATTCAGTGAAACGCCAGTCACAGGCGCTGTGACGGTGATCGGAAGCGTATCAAACGCACCGCTGCCGTCCGCGGCGGTTGCCGTGACAATCGCTTCGCCCGCCCCATGCGTCGTTATCACACCGTCTTGCGACACCGTTACAACAGCTGCATTGTCACTGCTCCAAACCAATGATTTATTGGTTGCCTGGTCAGGGAATACCCATATCTTCGTGATCTCGTCCAAACGCTTGGATACATCGTACCCATGTACTTGCAAGCCAGCCAGCGTGATGATCACATCGGTGACCGGGATTGAAGTGGTTATCGTACAGGACGCGCTGTAACCGCCATCAGCGGTGGTTGCCGTAATCGTCGCCGTACCGGAACCGATCGCAGTAACCAGACCGGTAGAATCAACAGTCACCGCCTGGTCATTCGAACTGCTCCAGGTCACGGTCTGATTGGTGGCACTTGCCGGCAGAACCGTTGCCAAGAGTCTGGTCGTATCCCCTAATGTCATTGTCATCGGCTCGGTTTTATCGAGGGTGATCCCGGAAACAGGAATCACAGCAGGTTTAACAACGATTTTTGCGGTGCCCCCTGGCGAAGACCATCCATAAGGCGTAAACGTAACATCGGTCGTCCCAGGGGATATCCCCTTAATGATCAGCTGCCAGTCCGGTGTCCACCCAATCGCCTTCGCGATATTCATATTCGTCGTATTCCCTACCACTCCCGTTTCCGAAGCGTTTTCGGGAATAATCTTATAGGCCGCATAGACGACTTGCCCGACAGTCATTTCTGACGCGCTCAGCGTGATTTCTACGGATGTGATTGGAATCGTAACCCGAGCAACACACGCTGCCGCTAGCGAACCGTCTTTTGTCGCAGCGACAATCGTCGCTTGACCTTTGGTAACGGCAGTGACTAAACCATTGGCATCAACGGTTGCAATCGCCGGATTATTACTTGTCCAGTTGATCTCCTTATTGGTTGCATCGGCCGGTTGGATCGTGGCAACCAATTGGTAAGTTTGTGGGGGCTTTAGGTCGATATTGTATTTATTCAGCGTAATGCCCGTAGCCGGAATCCCGTTTGGTTTTACTGTAAGTTGGGCGGTTGCCGCCGGTTGGGTCGACCCTTGGGCCGTTAAAGTAACGGTGGTCGTCCCCGGGGCAACCCCCTGGATCAGGCCGTTCCCGATCGATTTTGCGATTCCCGGATTGGCAGTGGAAATAATATACCCGAGATCCGTGGCGTTTTCAGGATAGAGTTTATAAGTCGCCTGAACGGTTTGCCCAGCCAGCACTTCCGGAGCGCTCAGACTCAGTTCCACCGATGTAACCGGGATAATAACCTGCACAAAACAGGTTGCCATCTTATAACCATCCAACGTCGTTACGGTAATCAAAGTCGAACCCGTTCCAATTGCCTGAACCAGGCCTGTGGCATCGACCGTCGCGACATCCGGTTTGGAACTGGTCCAATAAACCGCCTTATTGTCCGCGTTGGTCGGTTGAATGGCCGCAATCAATCGTTCGCTGGTCCCCATGGTCAATTTAAGCTGACTCTGGTTCAGCGATACGCCGGTAACCCGGTTTCCATCAGGGGGAACCACGGAGCCTAAATCGCCGAAAGCCTGAATTTCAACCAGGCGTCCGGTGATGCCTTCGCTGCTGCCAGCGCCCCAAACCCTGACGTATCTGGCTTTTTTCCCATTTACCGCGATGCTTAACCCGTCCGGAGTCTCAGCATAATAACCATCGAAGTCCACCGCGCCCTGCCCGCTTAGATTCGTCTTATCGTTGCTGTATACGATTCCCTCATGATTCGGAAAGTTCGGGTTATCGGAAACCTGCACAACGACGCCGTAATAGTAGAGCGGATCAAGGGTGGTCCAGATATCATGCCAGATTTTGATCTCATTGATCACCTGGCTAGCACTCAGGTCCACCATGTACCACTGCGGTCCGTTCATATCCGGTTGAGCACCTTCGCCGCTCGTAACACCGTCAGTGAGCAGTTCGGGCATGTCCAGCGTTATTTGGGAACTCACCGGCGCATTCAGGGCCATGTTCACCTGTTCCGGCATTGGGGCGCAATCTTGCCCAAAGATCTGGATTTCTACTATGTGGTTGTACCCGTTTGCGTTATTCCCATTCGAATACGCTCTCACATAGCGGGCGTTGATGTTATCAACCGGGAAACTCTTCCCGTCTTTGGTTTCTGCGTACTCAACGTCCGCAACCCGATAAGCCCCTCCGGCTGATTCATCTTTATCATTATTAAAGATAGTAAACACCCGATTTTTGAAGGCCGGATCGTTGGAAACCTGAAGAATTACATCTTTATAGATTCTGGTCCCGGAGTAATAGTGCCACAACTTGATTTCACTGATCTTATGACTGCTTCCCAGGTCAACCTGAACCCATTGCAGGCCAGCCGGAAGCTGGGCGTATTTGGTGTTTGTAAGATCGCCATCGGTAATCCGGCTGGCGTTTGTAATCGCCACGCTGCCAGTTACCACCGCTTTTAAGGCATGGTTAACCGGGACGGGTGCCGTGTAATCTTCACCGAATACCTGCACTTCGACCAGGTGATTATAAGCATTATAAGTGTTTCCGTTGCTGTAGAGCCTCAGATACCGGCCTTTCTTGCCTGCCGCGTTAAATGTCATTCCAGTCGATTTTTCCACGTATTCGGCATCAAGGCCAGTCCCTAGTCCGGCCGAACCATCGGTATCATTATTGAATACCATCTCAACCCCGGCAGCAAAACCAGGATCATTCGACAACTGAACGATGACATCATGGTAGGAACGGGTTCCAATATAATACCGCCAGACTTTGATCTCACTGACGGCATGTTGATGCCCCAGGTCGATCTGTACATACTGCAAACCCGAGGTCTGCTGGGCGAAGTTCGCACAGTTGGTGTCGCCGTCGGTAATCCGCGCCGCGTTCGATATCGCCGCACTCCCTGTGGCCGGCGCATTCAATGCATGGTTCACGGCGATGGGCGCCACATAATGACTGCCGAACACCATGATTTCCACGAGATGATTGTAGGCGTTATAGGTGTTGCCATTGCTCCAAACCCGAACGTACCGAGCGTTTACGTTGGCCACACCGATGACCTTACCGGTTGATTTTTCAGTATACTCCGCGTCTAAACCATTAGACTGTCCGGCAGAATTGTCCGCGTCATTGTTAAATACCGTCGTGACACCGGTCAGGAATTCCGGATCATCGGAAACCTGCACGATTACATCGTGATAGGTTCTGGTACTGCTGTAATAATGCCATAAATCAATCTCATTGATGGTATGGGTCTGACCCAAGTCGAGCCGCACCCACTGGGCGCCGGGCTCCAACTGAGCAAAGTTTGCGCTGGTCGTATCTCCGTCAATGATTCGAACCGGGTTGGTAATCTTCACGCTGCTGTAAACAACTGCGTTGAGGGCATGGTTTTCGGGAAGGTAATCATCACCGAAGACCTGAACTTCTACAAGATGATTGTAGGTGTTGTATGTACTGCCATTGGTCCAAAGCCGAACATACCTCGCGTTGACACGTGTACCCGCAATACTCTTTCCGGTCTCGTTCTCAACGTATTCTTCGTCCTGCCCCTTCCCCTGGCCAGCCGTATCGTCCGTGTCGTTGTTGAACAACGTTGTCACGGTGGATCTGAAATCAGGATCATTCGAAACCTGTACGATCACGTCATGATAGGTCCGGGTCCCCTGGAAGTAATGCCACAATTTGATTTCGCTGATGTTGTGGCGCTGACCGAGGTCAATTTTTACCCACTGCACGCCCGGATCAATCTGAGCATAATTGGTGGTTGTCAAATCGCCGTCAGTCACCCGAGCGGCGTTGGTGATCTTTGTGCTGGCTGTTACCACCTTATTCAAAGCATGGTTTTCCGGGCCGATCACGACGGTGTCATCGGTCGTCGCGGTCACAGTATCCTGGGTAGTGCCCGCGGCCGGATCTATCACCACGACGGTATTCTGCGTCGTGCCCGCCACACCGACTGTATCCTGGGTGGTTGAGCTTCCCTGAGTGCCTGGTAAAACGGTATCTCCTGTACTTGAAGATCCAGAGTCGGGAATGATAGGTATGATAGTATCCTGGGTCGTCGCAGTGCCTTCATCAGGAACTGCCGACCCGGAATCGGTACCGGTTGCCGCTGGCGCTTCATAAGCGGCTTCACTCACGGTTTCCGCACCGAGCGCGGAAACTGGCTGAAAAGAGCCTACGCCCGGAAATAATCCGGTCATGAATGCAAGGATTACTAAGACTGCCCCGAACTTTCTTCTGGCTCTGTTCTGCAAACTCATCCCTCCGATAATCAGTTTGTTGCTTGCCCCGCCAAAAACAATAAACGAATACGGCCATGTTCCCTTTTCCCCTTGAAACATGTCCGATCAATCATGGTTTGGTTTTATTTTCATTGAATCAACATTTTCTTCCATCATTATAAGCGAAAAAAGAAATAATGCACAAAATCTTTTGTTATTGATTTCGATAATTACATCGTTTCACGCGGCTGCGCATTGTCGTTTCGTGTCGCATTTCGATACTAACACCGTGTAATGTCGAATGTTGCCCGGAAAGCCTTGAAGTCCGCGCCTTTTCAGCCTCCCGATAGGCAACGAAAGAGGCCTCATTTTGAGGCCTCTTTCTATATTTTGTCATTTTATCTCATTGCTAGAATTCCATCATGGGCTCCAATCCGTAAGTCAAGCCTGTGGTTTGGATCACTTTTTTTACGCTCAGAATCACACCGGGCATGAAGCTTTCGCGGTTCATGCTGTCATGACGAATCGTCAGAACCTGTCCCAATCCGCCAAAGATGACCTCCTGGTGGGCAATCATCCCGGGCAGCCGCACACTGTGAATTCTGACCCCATTTTCGGCGCCGCCCCGGACGCCTGGCAGTTTTTCAAATTCCTCGGGATGGCCAGTCGGGATGAAAGGCTTGACGCTCCCGATCATTTCCGCGGTTTTAATTGCGGTTCCGGATGGCGCATCCAGCTTTTGGTTATGATGCAGCTCGATGATCTCCACGTCCTCGAAGTATTTGGCAGCGGTTTCAGCGAATTTCATCATCAGTACCGCGCCTATCGCGAAATTCGGGACGATTGCAAGCCCAATTCGGTTTTCCTCTGCAATGGCTGCCAAGGCGGCGATATCCTGCGCCGTCAAGCCGGTGCTGCCGACCACACAATGAATCCCCTTGCGCAGGCAGGTCCGAACATTTTCGTACACCGCCTGCGGGTTGGTGAAATCAATGGTCACCTGCGGGCGGCACCGTTCAATGGCTTGCTCCAAATCGGTAAACAATGCCCGCTGATCGCTTTCGTTCCCGGTAATGGATGAGATTTTATGTCCTTTAGCCTGCACGTCGACTGCGCCGACCAGCTCGGTTTCAGGACTGGCGGTAACCGCCCGAACCGTTTCAGCGCCCATTTTACCCAATGCTCCGGTGACTAGCACCCGGATCGCTTCAGCCATGAAGATTCCTCCTATGCGGTAACTTTGACTAGTTTATCCTTTTTAAAACCGCATTTCAATCCCGCGGGCATATCCCGGGCACCAACTGATCCGTTCAATGAAAAACCGGGGTTTCCCCCGGTTATCCTGGTTCAATATCCATTCATTGTCATTCACTAGAAGCTGTGATTTTTCAAACGCAGATGGGTATGATCCAGATCGACCACCAGCACCTCGCGGCCGATCTTTTTGACGGTTTCCCATGGGATGACCATTTTCTGCTTTTCAATCCACATGTTCAGGAAGTTGCCCCGGTTGGGAAGCACGATATAATGGATTTCCCCGGTTTCCTGGTCGATGATCAGGTCGGACTCGCCGACCGTACCCATGCGCATACCGTCATTAATATTGATGATTTCCTTGCCAAATAAATGGTTCAGCCGCATTGGTTCAGCCACCCCGATCCCTGTTTACTGGAGGCGGCGTCAGTTTCCGGTGTGTCCAAAACCGCCTTGACCCCGTTCGGTCTCGTCCAGCACGTCAACCGGAAGAAAAACGGCCTTTTCCACCTTGCAAAAAACCATCTGTGCGATCCGCTCGCCTCTGGTCACAGTGTATTCGGACTCACCCAGGTTCATGACGATGATCTTGACCTCACCGCGATAGTCCGCGTCTATTGTTCCCGGTGTATTTAACACGGTCAGCGCGTGTTTTAAGGCGAGCCCGCTGCGGGGCCTGACCTGTGCCTCGTAGCCCTGTGGAATGGCAATCTTCAGCCCAGTGGGCACCAATGCCAGCTTACCTGGCTGAATGGTGATCGGTTCCTCTACAGCCGCGACGAGATCGACCCCTGATGAACCATTGGTCTGATAGGCCGGCAGCGAAAGCCCCCTGGCGTGGTCCATGCATTCAACGCGGATAGTGATTTCACTCATTGGTTCCCCCAATGGGCCGAAAATTCGTCCCTGACAGTTGTAATCGCATCCCCCTCGCCGATGCAGGCAAGGGTAAAGGGATTGGTGTCAAAGGTTTCCCGGGCATAGGTCCTTACCATCTCCGGTGTAACCGCAAACACCCGTTCAATCATCTCGTCAACCGACGGTACCCGGCCGTATAGCAGCATCGATTTGCCGAGCCGGTTCATCCGAGTCACAACACTTTCCATGCCCATGTACATATTGGCCTTGATCTGGTTTTTGGTCCGGTCAACCTCTACCGCTGTGACCCCATCTGAGACAAATCCATTCAGTTCCCGGCGAAGGATTTGGAAAAACTCGGGCACTTTGGCGACGCTTGTCCCCACATAAATCACGTATGTCCCAACATCCCGGTATGTCGACGGGTAGGAGTACACGGAATAGGCGAGTCCCTTTTCTTCTCTGATTTTTTGGAAGAGCCGTGAACTGATCCCGCCCCCGAGGATGCTGTTCATGATGTTTTGCGTATAGCGGCGTTCATCCAGATACGAAATGCCCGGGACGCCCAGACAGATTTGAACCTGTTCAGTGTCCTTGGTGACCAAATTCATCCCGGCACCCATTGCAGGGGCGTCCAATACCGGAAAGGTAACGCTATCCGTTAAATATCCCTCATAGGATTCAAGCCGGCTGCATACCGCGTCGGCATCAATGTTGCCAGCCACCGCAATAATCATGTTTTCCGGCCGATAGTACATTTTGTAGTAGTCGTAAATGACCCTGGCTTGAATCCCCTCGATATTGTCGACACTGCCCAAAATCGGTCTTCCAAGCGAGTGCCCGGAAAAAATCGTCTGGCTGAAAATGTCGTGAACCAGATCGTCCGGCGTGTCCTCATACATGTTGATTTCCTCGACGATAACCCCGCGTTCTACATCCAACTCAGCAGAGGCCATCTGTGAGTTATACAGCATGTCGAACAGAACATCCATCGCTTCATTCAACTTTTCGTCAAGGACCCGGGTATAGTAGCAGGTATACTCCCGGGCGGTATACGCATTCAATTGGCCGCCCATCTCTTCGAAGACTTCGGCAATATCCCGGGCCGAGCGGCTTCCGGTTCCCTTGAACAGCATGTGTTCGATAAAATGGGAAATCCCATTATTATCCGGCACTTCGTTGCGCGACCCTACATTCACAAAAACCCCCACGGCCGCTGAGCGGACATGGGGTATCGGTTCGAGCACGACCGTCGCGCCATTAGACAGCTTACGTATCGAAATCATGAAATACCTCCCGCGACGCGGGAACTCAGCTTACCGGAAGAGTGGAAGGAGACGAAAAACCCCTTTGGTCCTTCGGGCAACGCTGTTTCCGGCGATAAGTCCCGTGTTTTCTACAAATTCTCCATTATAATATACCTCTAGGGTTCCGAGTTTGTCTCCTTTTTTTATCGGCGCTCGCTTGACATATTCCAGATTCACCCGCTTCTCCATCCGCCTGGTTCCTTGATCATCGATATAAAGCCAGACATCGCGTTCAGGAAAGGCGGTCAGCTTGTATGATTTTCCTTGTTCCACCTGTACCGACTTGAAGGCTTCTCCGGCGGAAATGACCTTTTTCAGGGAAAACCGGTTAAAGCCGAAGTCAAACAAGGCCGATGTGTCGTGGTACCGGTTCGATGACCGAAGTACGATGGTCACCAGTCGGCGCTGCTGCCGTTCCGCCAGGGCCACCAGGCAATGACCGGCTGCGGAAGTGGTCCCGGTCTTGACCCCTTTCGTTCCAGGATAAGAGTATAACAGACGATTCGTGTTATGGACCAGCCTCCCGTTGGGATACCCGGGATAATAAATCTTCGCTTCGGTTTTGGCGACCGTCTCTGAAAATCCCGGGTAACTCAATGCACAGCGGGTTAACAGAAATAAATCGTATCCGCTTGAATAGTGGTTCGGATCCGGAAGCCCGTTGCTGTTCTCGAAATGGCTGTCAAATGCCCCGATCAGCCAGGCCTTTTTATTCATCATATAGGCAAATACCGGTTCAGAGCCGGCGATATGTTCTGCCAGGGCTACGGCCGCATCGTTGGCCGAAACCAGCAGCATAGCAGTATACAGGTCTTTGACCTTGACCCGATCGCCGGTCCGGATTCCGACTGCCGACGGCGGTGTATCCGCGGCCCGCTGGCTGACGGTTACGATTTCGTCCGGCGTGCAGTAGTCCTCAACCAGCGCCGCAGTCAGTATTTTGGTCGTACTGGCCGGCGGCATTTGGGCCCGGCTGTTTTTCTGCGCCAGCACCTGTCCGGAATCAAGATCGACCAGGCAGTAGGTTTGGGTATAGGGCAGCCAGGCTCCGGCAGGTTCGGAAGCCAGAAGTATCGTGCTGACGACCAGGGCTGACACAAGGATGGTTCGGAATATGCGCCACAGTGGCTTCATTGCAGGCCCCCACGGTTTGGTAAAACTGAGTACGAGGTTTTAGCCGTAACCCCCGGCCGGACAGTCTTTTTGGTCTTGACCGCTGGTTTGATGATTTGCGAGACGGGCAAAAAACCATAACCTTCCGCCCGGAGCGTTTTAACGATACCCGGCAATGACGCAACAGTAGGCTGCGTCGGATGCATCAAAATAATAGCGTCGTTATGTATTCTGGGAAGAACCCTTTGAGCAATGGTGTTGGGATCCGGTTTCTGCCAGTCGATCGTATCGATGCTCCAGAGAATAACCTGGTAACCGAGCTCTGCCGCGGCGTTTCCGATCTTTTGATCATATTCCCCATAGGCGGGGGCATACAACCGCGTCTTCTTCCCTGTGATCTGCTTTAGTTTCGCCTCAGCGTCCAGAATCTCGGTTTTGATCATTTCCGGTGAAAGGGATTGAACGTGGCGGTGCCTGTCGCCGTGGTTTGCAACTTCATGCCCTTCCGAGGCAATCATTCTGGCTGTTTCCTGATTTTTAGCCGCCCACTGCCCGGTAATAAAAAAGGTTGCTTTTACATCATTTTCTTTCAGCACCTTTAACAACTGAGGCACGTTTTCTTCGCCCCAATCCACATTAAAAGTCAATGCCACATTCTTTTGGTGCGTCACTCCCTGGTAAAACGGAGCCAGGACACTTTTTGACCGTGCGGATTGAACCTGATAAAGCCCGGCAACCCCAATCCCCAGGATAAACAATACCAGGACCGCCCATCCACAGCGTTTTAACGTCTTTTTTTCAATATAATAGATGCGCATAACCTATCATCTCCCTTCCCTGCCCATAATCCGGACCTGCAGTGTGCTCTGACTGACCGATGCTTGGATTACGATCGGCGTACTCCGGTTGTTACGGAAACGGAAATCTTGAAATCCATACACGACTGCCGCATCCCGATTAAGCGGGACATAGGTGACCGGTTTGCTGTGCCGGTGTACCTGGACAATCGGCAGTTTTGCCCGCAGTACGGCATTGTACAGGGTGCTTGACATCTGACAGACACCGCCTCCAAGCCCGAGCTGTGTGTCGGAATCAATGACAGGTGCAATCTGGTACCCGCGTTCCGCAGTTCTGGGACCAACCACCTGATTGAACGAGAAAATTTCCCCGGGCCAGATAATCCGGTTATGTATGCTGAAAGCCGCCAACCGGATATTTTCCGCACGTTCGGGAGTCCCGTGGATCACCGTTTCGTATCGGCCGATCACGACGGACAGATCGGCAAGATCCTTTTTTGTATAGAGCGGCCGCAGCGGTACCCGAGCCAGTTCCACAGTGGTGTTCGGCGGCGCGGCAAAAATCCGTCTTAGGGTTTCCTTTCGATCCACTTCATATCCGATAACCTCGGGAATGATTAACCCCGTTTCCCGCTCAATTCCCGGATTTACAGGCATCCTTCGACCACGAACAACCCATTCATCCAATACCGGCTCCAACTCGTTCGGAAGACTGCCGCCAACCAATGTCTGTTCCAATCGCACCCCCGGCTTCACACCGTAAAAACGGCGTTCCGCCCGATCGATCCAATAGGCCCAAATGCTGGTGGCAAAAATGATTCCGATGAGAAACAGGCTTTGTTTTCGGATGGATACGCGAAAGAATACGGGTTTAAAACATAAAACCTCACTCCATAACCTTTGATACGATATGACTATTCTTTCGCGATATTAATTATGTTTCAGGCTTAAAGCGGGCCTTTGGATGTGGCCCCCAAGAAAACAAAGAGACAACCGAGAAGGTTGTCTTAAAGACGTGCCGATTTCGATAACGCAGTATGAGAAAACTCAGGCATCAGCCGGTTGCCTTACGCGCGGCATCCGCCGAGTTTTCCAACTGGTTTGAATGATTCGGATTGCTTATTCGGTTTTGGTTTCCGGTGCCGCAGTTGGCGCGGACTGGCGCTGCATGTCCCGCAGTGCTTCTTTCCGGGAAAGATTGACGCGGTTCTGCGAGTCGATTTCCGTAACCTTGACCACGATTTCATCGCCGATATCTACGACGTCGCGGACTTTAGCGGTACGGGCCTCGGCAAGCTGGGAAATGTGGCAAAGGCCTTCTTTTCCGGGCAGTCCGAGCACGCCAGGAATGATCTCGACGAAAACGCCGAATTCCATGATCCGCATGGCCTTTCCGGTATAAATCTTGCCAACTTCCACCTCTTTGACGATGCAATCGACAATTTTTTGAGCCTTTTCAGCCGCTTTCTGGTCGACAGCCATGATGAATACCGAGCCGTCATCTTCGATGTCCAGCTTCGCACCGGTTTCGTCGACGATCTTCTTGATAATCTTTCCGCCCGGTCCAATGACGTCACGGATCTTGTCCGGGTTGATCATCATCTTGATCATGCGGGGCGCGTAGGGCGACATTTCCGCACTCGGCTTGTCAATGGTCTGCTTCATGATGTTCATGATATGCATCCGGCCGGCTTTGGCCTGGGCAAGCGCTTTTTCAAGGATTTCCCGGGTTACGCCGGCAATCTTGATGTCCATCTGCAGTGCCGTGATCCCTTTTTCGGTTCCGGCGACTTTGAAGTCCATATCGCCCAGCGCGTCCTCGATCCCCTGAATGTCACTTAAAATCGCGTATTTTTCGCCTTCCTTCACCAGGCCCATCGCAATCCCGGATACCATCGCTTTCAGAGGTACGCCGGCATGCATCAGCGACATGGTGCTTCCGCATACACTGCCCATGGAGGTCGAACCATTCGATTCCAACACGTCGGATACGACGCGGATGGTGTACGGAAAATCCTGTTCGCTCGGAAGCACCGCAACCAGCGCGCGCTCAGCCAGTGCGCCATGGCCAATCTCGCGGCGGCCCGGCCCGCGCATGGGACGGGTTTCCCCGACGGAAAAGGGCGGGAAGTTGTAGTGATGAATGTACCGTTTGGATCGGGCTGCGCCCAGTCCGTCCAGGATCTGCTCTTCGCTGGCTGATCCGAGGGTTGTGATCGAAAGCACCTGGGTCTGACCCCGGGTAAACAGTCCGGTTCCGTGCGGCCGCGGCAGGAAGCCGACCTGACAAGTGATGGGGCGGATTTCGTTCAAGGCCCGGCCGTCTACCCGAAGGCCTTCCTCGGTAATCAGGCGGCGAACGATTGCCTTTTCCACCTTGTCAACAATGGTATCGATTTCTTTGGCGCGTTCCGGCATCTGCTCGATGAAGTGAACCTTGGTTTCCGATTTCACTTCCTCGGTCTGTGCTTCCCGCTTTAATTTGTCCGGGCATTTCAGCGCTTCTTCGATCCGCGTCGTGCAGTACTCGCGAATCAGGGCGTCCAGCTCGGCATCGATCTTGGTCGCAATTACTTCGACCTTGGGTTTGCCAATCTCTGCGATGATCTTTTCCTGCCAGGCAACAATCCGCTTGATTTCCTCGTGCGCGGTAAATATGCAGTCCAGCATAAGATCTTCAGGAATCTCATTGGAACCGGCTTCAACCATCATGATGGCATCTTTCGTGCCGGCAACGGTCAGATGCATATCGCTCTTCTCCGCCTGCTCCTGAGTCGGATTGATGACGATCTGCCCGTCTACCAGACCAACGATGACACCGGCCACCGGCGTCGTGAATGGAATTTCGGATACGCACAGTGCGATCGAAGCGCCAATAATCGCGGTAATGTCAGGCGCATTATCCTGCTCAACCGACATGACGGTGGCCACGATGTGCACGTCGTTGCGATAGCCTTTGGGAAACAGCGGGCGCATCGGGCGGTCGATCATCCGGCCAGATAGGATCGCGGTCTCAGACGGACGCCCTTCGCGTTTAATAAAGCCGCCGGGAATCTTGCCCGCGGCATACATCCGCTCTTCGTAGTCCACGGTCAGCGGGAAAAAATCAATCCCCTCCCGCGGCTGCTTAGAGCCGGTCGCTGCGACCAAAACGACTGTATCGCCATACCGCATTAATGCCGCGCCGCTGGCCTGTTTCGCAACCTGCCCAATTTCGGCCCGCAAGGTGCGTCCGGCAATATCGATTTCGTAAACATGGGGCATGCAATAAACCTCCTTTTTCAATCGAAGGCTTGTACCCGCAACCCGGGTACACGACCAGCGATTTTATTTCGTGAATCGTGAATTCGCAAGGCAATATCTACCCATCGTTGGATAGGTTGAAGCCCGCCGGAAAAGAACCGGCGGGCCTGCCACGCGTTTGCTTCGTCAGCAGAACCATCCAGAATGATTCTTCCCGATGTTACCGATTGGCAGTCATCGCGACGTTAGAATCATAGAAGAAAGAGCGGTTAAACCGCTCTTTACCGCCGCAGACCAAGCCTGGTAACGATGGCCCGGTAACGATCAAAGTCCTTCTTTTTCAGGTATTCCAGAAGGGCTTTTCTTTGTCCAACCATTTTGAGCAGACCCCTGCGCGAATGGTGGTCCTTTTTATGGATTTTCAGGTGCTCGTTGAGATAGTTGATCCGCTGGGTCAAAAGTGCGATCTGAACCTCCGGCGAGCCAGTATCGTTCTGATGTACCTGATAATCCTTGATAATATCAGTTTTCCGTTCCTGGTCGAGTGCCATCGTAGTCACCTCCTTTGCTTACAAATCGCCCACATCCAAGGGATTCGTCGGAGCATCGAAAACCCTAGATAAGGGTTCAGTTTTTTCCGATGACGGTGATTACCAAACGACCGTCCTCGGTATCCTTCACGACAAGATCGAAAACCTTGCCGGATCGGGCAAAAAAACCTCGAAACCGTGTGGCCACCGGAATCAATCCGGGGATGTCCCGGCTGGCCTCAATCACATCTTGCAGCGCAATTCCCGCCTGGCGCAGATCCCGAAGCCTTTTTCGGGAATGTTCCGTCACGAGAATGCGATCCAGTCTCACCGTCCACCCTCCAAAACATCGCGTTCACACAGAAAGGCAAACAGCGCATCCCGGAAAGCGGTCCGGCCTGGATCAGGCTCGCCGCTGTGAAGGTACACCGATTCGAGTTCAATGAAAAGATCCTGGAACGCAGTGGTTTGACGAAGCTGGTCGATCTCAGCCGCCAGCGGCTTTGAACGGTTCGGCAGGTCGAACTCCCATTGATTCATCACAATCAACCTCTTGTTCCCTAACCGAAGATAATTCTAGCACAGGCCCCCCGAATTGTAAACGAAGCGAAGGCTGATTTTCCCCAATTCGCAAGGCTTTACAGATCCGATAGCCTGGAACGGGCATCAGCAACATCGGATTTGATCTGCGCGACCAGATCATCCGGTCCGGCAAACTTCATTTCTTCACGAAGTTTATGCATCAGTTTCAGCTGCAAGGTTCGGCCGTAAAGATCTCCTTTGTAATCCAGCACATGGGTCTCGATGGAAATCGGATGCCCTTCGTGGAAAGTCGGTTTGGTGCCAACATTGGTTACCGCAGGCCGCCAGATGCCGTCGATCAGGAGCACCGAGGCGTAGACGCCGCCGCCAGGAAGCGCCATTTCGCCCGGAATCATCAGATTCGCGGTGGGAAACCCGATCGTTCGGCCGCGGCGGTCACCTTCAACCACGATCCCTTCGAGCACCGGAAACCTTCCGGTAAACCGCATGACCGACTCCAGATCCCCGCGTGAGTAATGCTTGCGGACCAGGCTGCTGGATACCGTATGATGATCGATCTTTACGGGTTGCACGATTTGCACATCGAACCCGAAACGCTGTCCGAATTCGGCCAGCATTGCGGCATTGCCGCTCGCTTTTTGACCGAAAGTGTAGTTGTAACCGACAAAGACCGTATCGACATGCAGCGTTTCTGCCAGAATGCTTTCTACAAAGTATTCCGGAGTCCAGGCCGCTATCTCTATTGAAAAGGGTGTTATTATCAGGAAATCCAGGCCAAGCTTTTCCAATAAGGCCGCTTTTTGCAGCGTGTTTGTCAATAGTTTCGGCGCTTTGGAAGGCGCCAGCACCTGCAGCGGGTGCGGGTCAAAAACCATGACCGCCGATTGGCCGCCTTTGCTGCGGGCGGTTTCAATCGCACCGTGAATCAGCCGCTGGTGTCCAACATGCACGCCGTCAAAATTGCCCAGAGCCAAAACAATCGGCCCAGACGGGATACTGCTTTCAAGACCGTAAATCGTCTGCATGGAATTACCCCCATTGGGATTGAAAGACTTTTTCAGGCTTTACCAGAATTCGGCCTTCCGTTTCGTGAACCGACGCCACGGCAATCAATTCCCCGTCAGAATCCACCAATTGAACGCAGCCGCCCGGGCTGGCATCTTCCCGGGCAATCGGCATACCGTTTCGCAGCCGGAACGTTTCCTCGTCACGCACGGCCAGCACCGGTAAAGTGAGAATGTCAGCCGGCCGTACGACCAGCGAATGGATATCGGCCAGCGCCTCTTCGATGGTATGGGATGCTTCCAGCCGAAACGGGCCGGATCGGGTTCGGACCAGTGCGGACAGATAACCGCCGGGTCCGAGACGTTTCCCCAAGTCATGGCATAACGTACGTATGTAAGTGCCAGAAGAACAGGCAACCGAAAAACGAACCGTTTCGAACCCATCCGCCTGGTCTACTGATATGAGCTTGAGTTGATAAATGGTTGCCTTTCTGGCCGCCGGCGCGACAGTCACGCCCTGCCGGGCCAGTTCATACAGGCGCTGTCCCTCATAATGAACCGCTGAATACATCGGCGGCACCTGCTCGATTTCACCCATAAAACGCATCAGCTCCGCGGCTATGGTGTCCTCCGCCAGCGGCGAATGCGGATTCGGCTGTATTGTTCCGGTGCGGTCCTGGGTGTCCGATTCTCCGCCCAAAATCATCGTGGCATCATAAACCTTGGTCGAATCACCGATATATTCGATCAATCGGGTTGCCATGCCAAGGGCGATTGGCAAAACCCCTGTCGCCATCGGATCCAAAGTGCCGGTGTGACCCACCTTGCACTTTTGAAGCACAGGCTTTAATCGGCGAATGACATCATATGACGTCATGCCTTCCGGTTTGTTCAGGTTGACAAATCCGTTCACTTACAGTGCTTCCTTTACGGCTGCGATAACTTGAGAGCGTACGTGATCAAGCTGACCGTTGATCTGGGCGCCGGCTGCCCGCGGATGACCGCCGCCGCCAAAACCAGCCGCCAACTGATTGACATCAAGAATCCCTTTCGAACGAAAACCGATTTTAACCCGGCCTGGCTCGAATTCGCGGAACATGATCGCGACTTCCACACTATCCACGCTGCGCGCATGGTTAATGATGCCTTCGTAATTCTTATTCACCGCGCCCAGCTGGTTCAGCGTGTCATAAGACAATTCCATCCAGGCGATCCGTCCGTCCTCGGAAAAGCGCAGACTTCCCAGCGAAGCCCGCAGGACTTCGAGTTCGGTCCGCGATTTGGACTCATAAATCCGATTCCGCAGATGCGCGAGATCGTCAATTTTTTTCAGAAGTTCAGCGGTAACCCGATGCGTTTCGGGACTGGTCGAAAGATACTGGAATCCTCCGGTATCCGCCACGATTCCGCAGTATAAGGGTCCTGCGATCCGTGAATCGATCGCAATGCCGAGATCGGAAAAAATGCGGTAAACCAGTTCACAGGTCGAAGAAGCTTCAGCATCGACCAGGTTCACCTGGCCAAAAAAGTCATTGCTGACATGATGATCGATGTTCACGATCAACCGCGGCTCCGGCAGGATGCGTTGGAGTTTCTCTCCGACCCGGTTTCGGTCGGCACAGTCCACATAAATGATGCATTCAGCCACCCCGGGCATGTCCGCCAGGGACCCAATCTGATCGGCTCCGTCTAAAAAATGATACATTTCCGGCAGCCCGTCTTCGACGACAGCCGTTACCTGTTTGCCCAGAGCCTTCAACCCCTGAAACACAGCCAGGACCGAGCCGGTACAATCCCCGTCAGGGATATTGTGTCCGATCACGGTCCAGGACGGATTGGCGGCCAGCGCCTGTTGAAGGGCCACCCGTTCACTCTTCATCTTGTTTGTGCTCCTGCGTGGCCATTTCGTCCAGCATATTGCTGATCCGGATGCCATGCTCGATCGAATGATCAATCCGAAAACTGATCTCCGGCGCGTGCCGAAGCCGGATCCGATTGGAAACCTCGGACCGGATGAATCCTTTCGCCTTGTTCAGGCTTTCTTCAGCTTCCTTTTGTTTGGTTTCGTCTCCCAGAACACTGATGTACACACGGGCATGGCCTAAATCATTGGTCACATCGACCCGGGAAACCGATACCAGGGAAAGCCGTGGATCTTTGATCGATTCGGTCAGGATACCCGATATCTCACGCCGAATTTCTTCGGCCAACCGTTCGGTTCTTCGTTTCTGCACGTTTATTTCCCCCTAATGGGATATTACAATTTGCGTGGGACTTCCTGAATCACATAAGCTTCGATGATGTCGCCTTCTTTGAGATCGTTAAAGCCGTCAATTCCAATCCCGCACTCGTAGTTTTCCAGGACTTCACGGACATCGTCTTTGAAGCGTTTGAGCGAAGACAGTTTGCCCTCATGAATCACGACGCTTTCACGAAGCACGCGAATATTGGAATTGCGTGTCACTTTGCCTTCCAGCACGTAGCCACCGGCAATTACGCCTATTTTCGGGACTTTAAAGGTGGCTCGCACCTCGATCCGGCCTTGGAACACTTCGACTTTCTCTGGTTCCAGCAGCCCGGCCATGGCTTTTTTGATATCCTCGAGCGCTTCATAGATAACGCGGTACATGCGGACGTCAATTTTCTCATCCTCGGCGTATTTGCGCGCTTTCCCCTCAGGACGCACGTTAAAGCCAATAATGATCGCATTGGATGCGGTGGCCAGCATGACGTCGGTTTCCTTAACCGCACCAACGCCGCTGTGGATGACATTGACCTTCACCTCATCAGTAGAAAGCCTGAGCAAGGAGGTGATCAAGGCTTCCACCGAACCCTGCACGTCGCCTTTTACAATCAGGTTGAGTTCCTTAACATCGCCTTCTTTGATCTGTTTAAACAAATCATCCAGCGAAACCTTTGCGGTCCGCGTCTGTTCTTCGCGCTTCTTCTCCGACAGCCGCAGCGCTGAGACCTGGCGCGCCACCTTGTCGTCCACCGCGCGGAAACGGTCGCCGGCCATCGCCACTTCGGTCAGACCGAGAACCTCGACCGGCATAGAGGGGGGTGCCTCGGTAACCCGTTCGCCAAGATCGTTGACCATCGCTTTTACCTTCCCGAAGGAAGTGCCGCACAAAATCGGATCGCCGATTTTCAGAGTTCCCTTTTGCACCAGAATGGTCGCAACCGGACCCCGAAGTTTGTCAAGCTGGGCTTCAATAACCACGCCTTCGGCCTGACGATCGGGATTGGCCTTCAATTCTTTAATTTCGGACACCAGCAGGATCATCTCCAGCAGGTGTTCGATCCCGACCCGGCTTTTGGCCGAAACGTTCACAAATACGGTATCGCCGCCCCAATCTTCGGGAACCAGATTATGTTCCGCAAGCTGCTGCTTAACCCGGTCCGGATTTGCGGACGGTTTATCGATCTTGTTGACCGCAATCAGCATGGGTACAGCGGCTGCCCGCGCGTGGTTAATCGCCTCCATCGTTTGCGGCATCACGCCGTCATCGGCGGCGACCACCAGGATCGCGAGGTCCGTAGCCTGCGCGCCGCGGGCGCGCATTGCGGTAAACGCCTCATGACCTGGGGTGTCGATAAACGTGATCTTCTGGCCATTGATCTCCACTTGATAGGCCCCGATATGCTGTGTAATTCCGCCGGCTTCTTTGGAAACGACATTGGTTTCCCGAATCGCGTCCAGCAGCGAAGTCTTTCCGTGGTCGACATGACCCATGACCGTTACGACCGGCGGACGCGTGCGCAGGGATTCGGCATCGTCGACGATTTCTTCAAGAATCAATTCTTCTTCGGTTTTCTCATGCTCGACTTTGACATTAAAATCACTGGCAAGCAGTTCGGCCATCTCATAATCGATGTCCTGGTTCTGGGTTGCCGTAATTCCAAGCATCAAAAGCTTTTTAATCAGTTCGGCCGGGCTTTTAATGAGACGATCCGCCAAATCACGAACGGTGATTTTTTCCGGAATCGCAATCATTTCCGGCGTCATTTCCTGGTTCGCATCCGCCCGCTTCATCTTTTTCTTGGGACGGGGCGAACGGTGGAATTCGCGCGTATCGTTGACGGACTGCTTGCGCTGCTGATCGTATTGCTTTTTCGCATCAGTCTGTTTTGGCGTCTGTTTGGCACGCTGGCGCTGCGCTTCGATCGCGCTTTCCGGCGGCTTTGGGATTTCCATTGGCCGCGGTCCGCCCGGTCCTCGGCGAGGGCCCTGTCCCTGTCCCTGTCCCTGATACGGAGGACGTGGACCTTGACCCTGTCCCTGGTACGGCGGACGTTGCCCCCCTTGACCCTGATACGGCGGGCGCTGCCCTCCTTGACCCTGGTACGGAGGACGCGGTCCTTGACCTTGACCCTGGTACGGCGGACGCGGTCCTTGACCCTGACCTTGATACGGCGGGCGCTGCCCTTGGCCCTGTCCCTGGTACGGGGGACGCGGTCCTTGACCCTGGCCCTGACCTTGATAAGGCGGGCGCGGCCCCTGACCTTGATAAGGCGGGCGCGGCCCTTGACCCTGGTACGGCGGGCGCGGTCCTTGACCCTGGCCCTGACCTTGATACGGCGGGCGCGGTCCTTGACCCTGGCCTTGACCTTGATAGGGCGGGCGCGGTCCACGATCCTGCCCCTGATAGGGTGGGCGTGGTCCTTGACCCTGGCCTTGACCTTCATATCTTTGCTGCGCAGGTGGCTGGCCTTCAGGCCGATACGGCGGCTGTGCGCGCCGTTCATCCGTTTCCGGACGCGGACGGTTCGGTGCCGGGGCACCCTGCGGTTCAGTACGATCAGTTCTGATTGGCGTACGTTCCGATGTGGGAGCGGCGGTTTTGCGTTCTGCTTCTTTGGCCGGTCGTTCGGCGGCTTTGCCGCGGTCTGCGGCCGGCGCCTTCGATTCGGCGAGTTTGCGCTTAACCCATTCA
Organism: Solirubrobacterales bacterium; assembly: GCA_050258755.1. Lineage (GTDB taxonomy): Bacteria > Bacillota > Syntrophomonadia > Syntrophomonadales > DTU052 > JBLMZI01. Next base: position 352,314 of record JBLMZI010000004.1, read on the forward strand.
GCCTGCGCATCCTCCATCGTACTCATATGGTTTTTCACGTCGATCCCAAAATCCTGAACGACCTTAACCAGGTCCTTGCTCGGAATATTGAGTTCTTTCGCCAGTTCGTGCACTCTTATTTTCGCCACTCTACCACCCCCATGTCATTCGCCTCTTGTGCCGGTAATTCTGCTAATATGTGAAAGATCGCATCGGCAAACCCTGGATCGTTGATCGTCAGTGCAACCCGATACGCCTTACCGACGTGGGCCCCGAGACGATACTTGTCACCCAGCATCAACCACGGTACGTTTTTCCGTTCACAGGCTGCGATCAGCCCTTCTTTGGTTTTCTCGGAGATGTCCTGGCTCAGGATCAGCATTTGGGCCCTTTTCCGGGTGATGCTGGTTTTGGCGGCCATCGCACCGGATGAGACCTTGCCCGCCTTGCATGCCAGGCCAATCATCTGGTAAATATTCTTCTTCAATCGATCACCATATCTTTCCGCAGCGTTTCTATGATTTCCGGGGGAATCGCATGTTCCAGAGCCTTTTCGAGGCTTTTGCGTTTGACCGCCAGCTGAAAGCATTCCGCATTCGGGCAAAGGTACGCGCCCCGACCGGACTTTTTGCCGGTCCGGTCCACCACGACCTCCCCTTCCGGTGTACGGACCACGCGGATGAGTTCCTTTTTGTTCTTCATCTCGCGGCAGCCGACACACATTCGCTGCGGAATCCGTTTGACCTTGGTCAAAGCCTATTCCTCCCCGTCCCCATAGACCTGTGTTTCGCTCTTAATATCGATCTTCCATCCGGTCAGCTTGGCTGCCAACCGGGCATTCTGGCCTTCTTTTCCAATGGCCAGCGACAACTGATGGTCTGGCACGACAACCCGGGATGTCTTCTCTTCTTCGTCCACTTCCACCGCAATGACCTTGGCCGGGCTCAGCGCGTTCGAGATATAGAGTTCCGGGTCGCTGCTGTATTTTATTATGTCGATTTTTTCCCCATTCAGCTCACGCACGATATTCTGGACCCGAATGCCTTTGGGCCCGACGCACGCGCCGACCGGATCAATCTTTTCCTCCCGGGAATGAACCGCGATTTTGGACCGGTAACCGGCCTCCCGGGCAATCGATTTGATTTCCACCAGTCCTTCAAAGATTTCCGGCACTTCCAATTCGAAAAGACGGCGCAAAAACGATGGATGAGACCTGGAAACGTAAATCTGCGGGCCTTTGGCCAGACGTTTCACTTCGTAGATATAGGTCTTGATCCGCTGTCCGTTGAAATAGTATTCGGTGGGAATCTGGTCCTGAGGAAGCATGATCGCTTCAGTCGGGCCCAGGTTGATCACGACAACGCGTTGTTCGTTGCGCTGAACCGTACCGGCCACGATCTCCCCTTCGCGGTTGGAATACTCTTCGTAAATAATGGTCCGTTCCGCTTCCCGAAGCCGCTGTATAACAACCTGTTTGGCGGTCTGTGCGGCGATTCGGCCGAAATTGGCGGGTGTGATTTCAACATCAAGTTCGCCGCCGGCCTCAGCATCCGCTTTTTTCTCGCGCGCTTCGGCGAGAGAGATCTGGACCCGGTCATCCTCACATTCTTCGACGATCTCTTTCCGGGCATACACCCGGAATTCACCGTTTTCGATATCCATGTGTATATCGACATTCTGGTTTGAGCCAAAATTCTTTTTATACGCGGTTTTGAGCGCCGATTCGATCGCTTCGATCAGAACCTCTTTTGGGATTCCCCGTTCTTTCTCTAACTCACCCAGAGCGATAAACAATTCGCTTGACATAACCCAAGCCTCCTAACGTTTTCCTTACTAACTTCTTTTCTTGCCGGTCTTACCGGAATCTCCTGACTTGAACAGGTCTTCCTGATCAATCGCCAGGCGAACCCGGGAAATTAGCGTTTTCGGAAGCCGAATCCGTTCTTCGGATCCCACCAGCAGCACGTCGCCGTTTTCCAGGCCTTCCAAAACACCTTCGAAATTCTTCTGGCCGTTCACGGCTTCGGTCATTCGGACCTTCACCCTGGCTCCTGCGAATCGTTCGAAGTCCTTGTCTTTTTTGATCACGCGGTCCAGCCCGGGCGAGGATATTTCTAGATTATAAGCCTGCGAAATCGGGTCTTCGGCATCCAGATATTCGCCGAGCAGATGGCTCGCGGACTGGCACTCTTCCAGCCCGACTCCCGTTTCGCAGTCGATAAAAACGCGAAGCACCCATTGGCCTGCCTCGCGACGATACTCCAAATCCACCAATTCCATGCCCGCCTTTGCGAGCAGCGATTCAAACACCGGCTCCAATTGACCGGAAATATCCTGGGGCTTCAAAAATCCACCTCCATGAACCAATAACAGAAAAAGTGGGTTTCTACCCACTCTTCGCGCGGAAGTATGTATGAACGACAAGTCACGGTAAGAGTATACCATATGGATTTGGCGTCAAGCAACCCCACGCCCTGATTTTCGACCTTCCGAAAGGATATCCGCCTTGAAGCGGTTCGGCGTCAGGCTGATATCGGCGGACCATCCCCATCATATCGCAAATTATCGGCCACCATCGAAGGATGAATGCGGTGGATTGTCTGAATCTGGAAGGCTGGTTCGGCGGTTGTCAGGTGTAAAAGCACCGCTTTCAGGAAAAACCATGAATGGTGATCGAAAATGCAAGTCTTTCGTCGAAAAGCCATCACTCCCAAGGCCGAATCGAGTGAGTCCAACGGTCTGCCGAAGACCCTGGGGACCTGGGAATTAACCACGCTCGGCGTCGGCGCCATTATTGGCACCGGAATCTTTGTTCTGACCGGGATCGCCGCCGCCCGTTATGCCGGGCCCGGCGTCGTTCTTTCCTTCATCTTTTCAGGAACCGCCGCCATCCTCGCCGCACTGGTCTATGCCGAAATGGCCTCAGCGGTTCCGCTGGCCGGCAGCGCCTACACCTACGCCTATGTCACGCTCGGGGAGTTGGTCGCCTGGCTGGTCGGATGGAACCTCGTGCTTGAGTATGCGGTTGCGGCCGGCGCCGTGGCCGTTGGATGGTCCGCCTATTTTTCAAGCTTAATGACCGCCGGCGGGGTTCATCTTCCGGCTGGCTTCATTAATTCGCCGCTCCAGGGCGGATATATCAATTTGCCGGCCTTTTTAATCCCCCTGGCCATTACCGCACTCCTCATCCGCGGCATTCAAAGCGGGGCCTTGTTTAATTCCCTGATCGTGGTGATCAAGCTGCTGGTTATCGGTATCTTTCTTTTCGTCGGTGTTACCCGGGTAAATCCCGCTAACTGGACTCCTTTCCTTCCTTTTGGATTGTCCGGCGCGCTGAAAGGCGCAGCGATCGTGTTTTTTGCCTACATCGGGTTTGATGCCATTTCCACAGCGGCTGAGGAAGTCAAAGATCCTCAGCGAAGTCTTCCCCGCGGCATTTTGCTTGCCCTGGGGCTGTCCACGGGTCTTTATATCTTCGTTTCTCTGGTACTGACCGGACTGGTTCCTTACCCGTCCCTGAACAATGCCGCACCTGTGGCGCAGGCCCTGCTTATGGCCGGTGTGCGCTGGGGATCGCTGCTGGTTTCCGTCGGCGCGGTCGCCGGGCTGGCAAGCGTTCTGTTTGCTACGATTTTTGCCCAGAGTCGAATCTTCTTTGCGATGTCGCGGGATGGGCTGATTCCGCCATTGTTAGCCCGGATTCATCCGAAGTATCAAAGCCCGTATGTAATTACTGCATTAATCGGCTTGTTTGTCTCCCTGATCGGCGGTTTCGTACCGATCGGCTTGATTGCCGAATTAGCCAATATTGGCACCCTGACTGCTTTTTTTACCACTTCCATTACAGTTCTTTTGCTTGAACGCATGATCCCCAAGGAGCAGCTCAGCTTTCGAGTGCCCTTTTCCCCATATCTACCGATTGCCAGTGCGGCTATGTCCCTCCTGCTGGCCGTGAACCTGCCGCCGGTGACCTGGATTCGTTTCATCGTTTGGATCGGAATCGGCTTGCTCATTTACTGGCTTTATGGATACCGGCACAGCCATCTGCACGAACAGGCTGAGCAGTTTTACCCGGCACCTGCGCTGAAAAAGCTTCCCCCCGGCCAAGAAAAAAATGACCCCGGGCATGCCCGGGGCGAAAAAGATTGGGATAAGATGCTCAAACCCCGAAGGGGTTGATTTAAAAATAAAACCGGATGCGGGCAAGAATCCACATCCGGTGTACCACCGAACCAAGACTCCTTTCCGCAATGGGAGGCACAGCCGTTTCCCGCTGCACCCTAATCGTCCCCGTCCTCATAGTGTCACCCTTAGACGGCGGGGCTCGGAGATACTTATTCAATTCCATGAAAAAAGCCGGTTCCCGTATACGGAACCGGCTTCGAATGCAAATCACAAACGAATGGCCGCCTGCTCCTTTCCACACGGGAGGCACAGCCGTTTCCCGCTGCACCCTATCGGTTTTGGAGCCCTAGCCCTTGCCGTAGGCCCAAAAACTCGGAGAGACTTAAACTATTATGGTCAATTCTACACGATCCTCGGAATTCCCGCTATATCTTTTTCGATATTTTGGAAAATCAGCCAAACAGGCTGAGTTGCGCGCTTTCAGGCAGTTCGCCCAGACACCCGGCGTTGCGCAGCATTTCGATCACAGCCTTGTTGACCTTGCCGCGCCGCTGCAGATCGTCGACCGATAAAAAGGCTTTTTCCTCCCGGGCAGCTACGATGTTTTTCGCAGCCGAGTCGCCCACCCCCTGCAAAGCCGAGAACGGCAGCAGCAAGCCATCCTCCAGAATCCGGAACCGGTCAGCTTCCGACTGTTCCAGATCCACCGGATAGAATTTGAACCCCCGGGAAACCATTTCCATGCCCAATTCCAGCACCGGAATCAGATTCTTCTCTTTGGGCGGGGCTTGATGGCCCATATCCTCGATTTCCTGGAGCCGGCGCACGATTTCATCATACCCGGCCACCATCGCCTGGTCGAAATCCCCGGCTCTGATCGAAAAGTACCCGGAATAGAAGGCCAGCGGGTAGTGAACCTTGAAGTAGGCAATTCGGAAACCCATCGTCACATATGCAACCGCATGGGCCTTCGGGAACATATACTGTATCCGGTTGCAGGAGTTGATATACCATTCAGTGATGCCCTGTTCGCGCATCTGGGACTCTTGTTCGGGCGTCAGCTTCTTCCCTTTTCGGACCCGCTCCATGATGTCAAAGGACAATTTCTTTTCAAGCCCTTGATAAATCAGGTAGGTCATGATGTCATCGCGGGTTGCGATGACTTCGTTCAGCGTGGCGACCTGATTCCGGATCAAATCAGCGGCGTTGTTGGTCCAGACATCCGTCCCGTGGGACAAGCCGGAAATACGGACCAGTTCGGAAAACCGCTTTGGTTTGGTGGCTTCCAGCATTTGACGGACAAACCGCGTGCCGAATTCCGGTACCCCATAGGTGCCGACCACGGAGCGGATCTGTTCCGGGGACACGCCCAGTGATTCCACACCCGAAAATAAAGCCAGCGTTGCCGGATCATTCAACGGCACCGTGTTGGCCGGGATTCCGGTCGCGTCTTCCAGCGCTTTGATCATGGTCGGATCGTCATGCCCCAGCACGTCCAATTTGACCAGAACACCGCTCAACGCATGATAATCAAAGTGCGTGGTCGTGATTTCTGATTTGGCATCCTCAGCCGGCCGCTGCAGCGGTGTGAATTCATGGACGTCAATGTCAGGCGGCACAATCATCACACCGCCCGGGTGCTGTCCGGTGGTCCGTTTGATTCCGGTGATCCCCTTCACCAATCGGTCGATCTCCGCCCTCCGGTAGCGTGCGCCAGCCGCTTCTTCATATTTTTTCACATATCCAAAGGCCGTTTTTTCCGCAACCGTTGCAATGGTACCGGCCCGGAAAACGTTTTCCTTACCATAATACTCTTCCACGAATTGATGGGCCCGGCTCTGGTAATCCCCTGAGAAATTCAAGTCAATATCCGGGTCCTTGTCCCCTTCAAAGCCGAGGAACGTCTCAAACGGAATGTCAAAACCGTCCTGAATCATCCCGCTTCCGCAGGTCGGACAATTTTTCGCGGGCATGTCCGGCCCGCATGCCTGGCTGCTGTCTTCAACAAACTCATTGTACCCGCAGGTGCACCGGTAGTGCGGCACCAACGGGTTGACCTCGGTAATCCCAAGCATGTGCGCGGCCAGGGACGATCCGACCGAACCCCGGGAACCCACGACATAGCCATCGCTGTTCGATTTTTTCACCAGCTCGTAGGCGACCAGATACAGTTCGCTGAAGCCATGATGGGTGATCGAATACAGCTCCCGTTCAAGCCTTTTCGTCACGATTTCAGGGGTCGGATCGCCGTAGACCTGTCGCGCGCGTTCCCAGGTCAGGCTGGTTAGTTTCTCTGCTGCCCCTTCCAACTTGGGGAAAAAATGACCCTTGGGAACCGGGCGCAGCTCTTCGCAGCGCGCCGCCACGGCCTTGGGATTGGCCACAACCACCTCATAGGCCGTTTCCGGGCCCAGGTATTCGAATTCCTGCAGCATTTCCTCAGTTGTGCGGTAATACAGCGGCGCCTGGCTTTCGGCATCTTCAAAGCCTTTACCGGCCTGGAGAATCCGCCGGTAGACTTCGTGCGCCGGCTCCAGAAAATGGACATCTCCGGTCCCCACTACCGGCTTTCCTTTTTCACGACCCAAGGCTACGATTTTCCGGTTGATTTCCATCAGATCCTCGATCGAACCAAGGGAGCCATCCCGAACCAAAAATGCGTTATTTCCGAGAGGCTGTATTTCAAGATAATCGTAGAAATCGACGATTCGATGAATCTCAGCCTCAGACTCCCCTTCCAGCAAGGCCCGCATCAGTTCACCCCGTTCGCAGGCGGTGCCAAGCAGCAGGCCTTCCCGATACGCGATCAACTCGCTGCGCAGAATGCGCGGTGTCCGGTAAAAGTTGTTCAGATAAGATAAACTGATCAGTTTATACAGGTTTATCAGGCCCTGCCGGTTCGTAGCCAGCAGGATAATGTGATATGAACGGCTTTGGCGCGCTTCATCGACCAGATAGCCTTCAAGACCGTATAGAATCCGGACGCCGTGTTCCTTCCCTTTTGAAAATGCCTCCGGAAATGCCTGTACATTGCCATGGTCGGTAATGGCCAGGCATTCGTGCCCCATCCGGGCGGCGGTTTTAATCACTTCGCCAATATCGGTCAATCCGTCAAGGGTGCTCATATTGGTATGTAAATGGAGTTCGACCCGTTTCTCGTCGGCGTTATCCATGCGGATCCGGCCTTCGACCTTCTCGATCGCATCCCCGTACAGGATCACTTCCCGGTCGAAGTTGTCATAGCGCACACCGCCAAACACCTTCACCCAGGTGCCTTTAGGCAGCTGTTCGTCGTCAATCCGCTTCACAGCGATTGTATCCGAATAATCGGTTACGGAATAGGTAACCAATTTGCGGTTGCCCTTAATCTCCCGGACCTCAGTGTCGATAATCTCCCCTTCAATACAAAACCGCAGTCCCTCTTGAAGCTCGCCGATCGGTACCGGTACCATTTTGCTCAGGTCTTTCGCTTCCCGGCCATTCCCATTGCCGCCTTTGTATCCCGGTTTACGCACCGGCGTTTCAGCGGTCACCACATTGTTCTGCAGCGGCTGATGTTTAATAAAATGCTGGGCTTCAGGGGCGGCCGTGGCCGTCTCCCGGTGCCGCGCGCAGACCACAAAACGCATGTAGAATCGTTGATAGATCCATTGCTCGATTAAACCGCATAGATCATTCTCCAGTGCTTTTTCCCAATCGGCCTTCTGCTCAAAGACAACCGTCAAGCGCCCGCCTTCCGCCAACGGGAACGCCCCGTTCAGCAGACCGGCATACCGCTCGCCGAACATTTGCTGAATCTCTTCCCAGCAGTTTTCCAGAATCATCGCCAGGCAGTATTCCTGGTCTGCAGGCCGCACAAAAAACTCGACCCTTTGTAAACCAGGCACCTGCTCGGTCAGCTGGCGGCCGCATTGATCAAATCGTTCAGCTGGAACTGGCTCCGAAGCCGTAAAAAAGATCGCCCAGGATTGATCCGCCAGACGGATTTTCACCCGTTCCAGTTCAACCTCGCGATCGGTAAGTTCCTTTAAGAAATCGTTGAAACCAGACATGCTCATACGGTGTTCCACCTTTTCGTTCCGGTCCAAAGCGGTTTATCGAAGACGGCACCCGCCCTGATCCAGGGCCCGCCGGCCAGTCAGCTTAATTAATCCGTTCAATCCCACGGACGCCATCCACCTTGGACAGCGCTTCCACAACATGGCAGGCGTCAACGCCGGATGGCAGATCGGCCAGCAGCTCGATTTCCAGCATGCCGTCCGTCTGAGTCCGGGATAATTGGATGTTCTTGATCAGCACTTCCATGTCGCCCAGGGCATGCCCAACCCGTCCAATCTGCCCCGGACGGTCCTCAACCTTCATGGAGAATGCTTTGTAGGATCGAAGCCCGGTGAACCGGTCTTCAAATTTCACGAAATAGATGAGCACCAATAGGATAAAGACGGTTGTCACAACGGCTGGAATGTACATGCCGGCGCCAACCGCAAGACCGATGCAGGCAACCGCCCATAAACCGGCAGCCGTGGTCAGCCCCCGGATCGTGGCGCCCTCCCGGATGATGGTTCCGGCTCCTAAAAAGCCGATCCCACTGACAACCTGAGCCGCAATCCGTCCCGGGTCGGCGTTCACGGTTCCCCGGTACTGGTAATACATCTCGAGCGAGACAATCATGGCCAGCGCTGATCCGACACAGACCAGCGTATAGGTGCGCAAGCCAGCGGGACGGCTGAGACTCTGCCGTTCCAGACCGATCAGTGCACCCAAAAAACAAGCCAATGCCAGACGCAGGATGATTTCATATGTGTTCACGAGTTGGCCTCCTCGACCCCTGCCGATTTGTCAGAAAACCTTCGCTCTGCACTATTTCGGGATTAATGTTAAGATCATATCCTGAATCACTGGTTCCAGCCCTGCCAGATCGACCAGTTCGGCCTGCGCCTCCCAGCGTTTCTTCAGTTCGGCTTTACCCACTTTTAAATTTTTCGGTCCAATCGTGACCCGAAGAGGAATCCCGATCAGATCAGCGTCTTTAAACTTTACACCCGGCCGCTCGTCCCGGTCGTCGATCAAGGCTTCGATGCCCAGTTCCACAAGACGATTATAAAGCCCGAAAGCGGCGTCGCGCTGTTCCTGGTCATTGATGTTGACCGGCACAATGATGACCTGATAGGGTGCAATCGCCATCGGCCAGATAATGCCGTCATCGTCGAAATTCTGTTCCACCGCCGAGGCCATGGTGCGGGACACCCCGATCCCGTAACAACCCATGATCATCGGTCTTTCTTTCCCCTGTTCATCCAGGAAGACCGCGTTTAAAGCCTTGGAGTATTTGATGCCAAGCTGAAAGATCTGTCCGACTTCAATGCCGCGCATATCCTTTAGGTGCCCTTCACAGCGCGGGCATTGATCGCCGGCGCCGGCATTGCGCAGATCCACATACGCGGTGGGCGCAAAGTCGCGGCCCGGCTGAACGTGAATCCGGTGACTGCCGGTCAGATTGGCGCCGCACACCGCATCAGCCATGAACGCCACTTCCAGATCGGCCAGCACTTGAACCGAAAGGCCGACTGGCCCCACGGATCCAACATCCGCGCCGCTGATCGACCGAACCGTCTCGTCAGTTGCCAGTGCGACATCATTTGCCCGTAAGTAGTTCTTCAGTTTGATTTCGTTCAGTTCGCGGTCACCGCGCACCAGTACCGCCACCGGCTTTTCATCGGCCAGGTAGATCAGGGTCTTAATGACCTGCTCCCCGGTCACCTTGAAGAACCGGGTCACATCGTCAACCGTGTGAACCCCAGGAGTTTCCACCGTCTCCATGGCCGCGCAGTCGTTTTGCGCCTTCTTTTCAGCGACACATTCGGCCTTTTCCTGGTTTGCCGCATAGTCGCAGGTATCGCAATACACGATCACCGACTCACCATTCTGTGCCAAAACCGTGAACTCGTGGCTCCAGTTGCCGCCGATCGCGCCGCTGTCCGCTTCAACCACCCGGTAGTCCAGGCCGATCCGGTCGAAGACGCGCCGATAGGCTTTTTCCATGATTCGATAGGAACGTTCCATCCCTGCTTCGTCGACATCAAAGGAATACAGGTCTTTCATGATGAATTCGCGGCCCCGCATCAACCCGAATCGCGGCCGGATTTCGTCCCTGAACTTGTCCTGAATCTGATAAAGCAGCAAGGGCAAATCCCGGTAGGAGTGAACATCCCCAAGAACCAGCGAGGTGATGATTTCCTCATGGGTGGGCCCCAGGCAGAAATCGCGTCCGTGCCGGTCTTTCAAACGAAACATCTCGTCACCGTAAACACTCCAGCGCCCGGATTCCTCCCACAGTTCCCGGGGCTGCATGATCGGCAGGCCGACTTCCTGGCCGCCCGCCCGATCCATTTCCTCCCGGACGATCTGCATGATCTTTTTCAACACCCGGTAACCAGCCGGTAAATAAGTATAGACTCCACCGGCCGCCTTCCGGATCAATCCGGCGCGCATCAGCAGTTTATGACTGATGATCTCCGCATCGCTGGGATCCTCCCGCAGGGTGGGAATAAACAGTTGCGATGTTCTCACTTACCGCTCCTCCTCATCGACGATTTCCCGAATCGCCCTAATTAATCGCTCGGCCAGCTGCGCCTCCGGCACCCGGTCGATAATTTCGCCTTTCTGAAACAACAAACCAAAACCACGGCCGCCGGCAATCCCCAGATCCGCTTCGCGGGCTTCACCCGGCCCGTTGACCACGCAGCCCATGACAGCCACTTTAAGCGGCCGCGAAATGCCTCGGACCGCATCGTCCACGGTTTCCGCCAGTTCAGTCAGCCCGACTTCGCAGCGCCCGCAGGTCGGGCATGAAATTAACTCAACGCCCCGTTCCCGCAGCCCCAAAGCCCGTAGGATTTCATATGCGGCCCATACCTCTTCGACCGGATCGGCGGTCAGCGAGACCCGAATCGTGTCCCCAATGCCTTCCGCCAGCATCATGCCAATTCCCATCGCGGATTTTATCAACCCGCGTTTGATGGTCCCTGCCTCGGTAATCCCGAGGTGCAGCGGGTAATCAACCTGTTCGCTCAGAAGCTTGTACGCTTCAACTGTGCGTAAAACCGAGGAGGATTTAAGCGAGATCTTGATCTCGCGATAATCCATGTCTTCCAGCATTTTAACATGGTTGAGCGCACTTTCCACCATTGCCGCCGCGCTCGGACCACTGTGCTTTTCCAGGAGGCGCTTTTCCAGCGAACCGGAGTTCACCCCAATGCGAATGGGAACACAGCGTTCCTTGGCCGCTTCAACCACCTGTTTGACTTTCCAAGGATCGCCAATATTCCCTGGATTCAACCGCAGCCCGTCCACCGGGGCCGCAAGCGCTTTTAAAGCGAGGCGGTAATCAAAATGAATATCCGCAATGATCGGGATCGGACTGCGCCGCTTGATCTCCGTCAGGGCCACCGCCGCCTGCTCATCCGGCACAGCCAGGCGGATGATTTCACACCCGGCTTGGGCCAGACGTTCGATCTGCGCCACGGTTGCCGCAGCGTCCCGGGTATCGGTATTGGTCATGGACTGTACCGCAATCGGATGATTCCCGCCGATCAGCACCGACCCGACCCTGATTTCCCGCGTTTTTCTACGTGCCAAGAGGGTCACCCAACCTTAATCGAGGTTTGAATAATGCGATAAATATCGTGAAACGTAATCAGCAGAATCAAGCCCATCAAAAACACAAAGCCAACCATATGGATGAAGTTCTCCGTGTCCGGCTCAACCGGCTTGCGCCGGACCGCTTCCAGCGCGCCAAATACAATGCGGCTGCCATCCAATGCCGGGATCGGCAATAGATTGATCAAACCGAGATTGATGCTTAAAATCGCGGTCAGACGAAATACCCCGATCCATTCCTGCCGGGCGGTATCGCCAATGAGCTTGCCGATGCCAACCGGGCCGGACATCTCGTTCAATGAATACTGGCCTGCGATCATGCCAATCAGGGATCGAAAAGTCTGGACTGTCCATAAATAGCTTTCGGTAAAACCATCTTTAATCCCTTGAATGGCCCCGACCTGTTTGTAGAATATCTTGACAGAAATCCCGATTAGGGCGCGTTCCATCGTTTTGTTGTACTCGGGTGTGACTGTGATTTTCCGTTCTTTGTCTTGCCGCAGGATCGTCAGTTGCATTGCCTGGCCTTCGGGATTCCTGGCAATCCTTTTAGAGACTTCCTCCCAGAGCTTGACGCTGTGACCATCGATCGCGATGACCCGGTCCCCAGGCTTGATCCCGGCCTTCTCCGCCGGTGAACCGAGATTCACCACCCCGATGATGGGTTCCTGGACGCCTGCCGGAACGCCGATAAAGGTGTAGAGAGACACAAAAACCAACACTGCAAACAAGACGTTAAACACCGGGCCGGCCGCTGACACGACCATTTTCCAGAAGGGCCTTTTGGTATTAAAGCCGATCGGATTGTTCTCGTCACCGTCTTCCATGCCGGTCATCCGGACAAATCCGCCCAGCGGGAGCAGCCGCAAGTTGTATTCGGTCCCCGGGGTTACAATCACTTCCGGATCATGTCCGGGAACCGTGAAACGCTGTTCTTTTCCTCGGAAACCGACGATTTTTGGGCCAAAGCCAATCGCGAATTCCTGAACCTCAATCCCGGCCGATCGAGCGGCCAGATAATGCCCAAACTCGTGCGCCAGCACGATCAGGCAGATGACAACGATTGCCCATAGATAAACCATTTTATTACCTCATCCTTGCTATCATTTGTTCCGCTTGGGTGCGAGCCCAGTAATCGGCTTCGAAAATATCCTCGATGCCCGGGCTGGTTGCGCCAATATGGCGTCCCATAACCTCCTCAACCACGTAGACGATCCGATGGAATGCCAGATCACCTTGCAGGAAAGCGTCTACTGCGATTTCATTGGCCGCGTTCATGACCGCCGGCAGCGTCCCGCCGTGTCCGCCAGCCTCAAAGGCAATCCGCAGCGCGGGAAACTTGACCAGATTGGGTTCTTCGAAGTGCAGTTCTTTGATTTCGAACAGATTCATCCGCTTGCCCGGCCCGTTCCAACGCGCCGGGTAGCTGAATGCGTACTGAATAGGAATTCGCATATCCGGGAGACCAAGATGGGCCAGAAAAGCGCCGTCGTCAAACTCAACCAGAGAGTGTACGATGCTTTCCGGGTGAACCACCACCTGAATCCGGTCATACGGCATGCCAAAGAGATGATGGGCTTCAATCACTTCCAGCCCTTTGTTCATCAATGTGGCGGAATCGATGCTGATTTTGGGACCCATATTCCACTTGGGATGCCGCAAGGCCATTTCGGGAGTGATATCGACAAAGCGTTCCAAATCAAGGGTTCGGAACGGCCCACCGGATGCTGTGAGCCAGAGTGCGGCGGCGTAGGGTTCCTCTCCCTGGAGGCACTGAAAGATCGCACTGTGTTCGCTGTCGACCGGGATGATCTGCGCGCCGGTTTTACGGGCGAGCGGCATAATAATGGAGCCGGCCGCAACCAGGCTTTCCTTATTCGCCAGGGCGACCACCTTGCCAGCCTTGACCGCGTTCAGCGTGGGCAGAATGCCGGCCGCGCCGGTTACTGCAACCAGGACCACATCCACCTCTGGCAGTGTCCCTAGTTCGGCGACCGCGGCCGCGCCGCTGCCGGTCCGGCATTCCAGGACCTTAAGCCGGTCTGCCAGCGTAATGTCGCCGATCACGGCATGACCAACCTTGAATTCCGCCGCCTGCTCTATGAGCCGGTCGACCCGGCCGCCCGCCGCCAGCGCAACAACCTTGAGCTGGTCCGGATTTTTCCGGATCACGTCCAGAGCCTGCTCGCCGATCGACCCGGTCGATCCTAGAATGGCAATTTTTTTTAGCATACTACTCCGTCCTCTCCGGAAGGAATCGATCGAACACGCCGGCCCGATAGCAGGCCATCAGGAAGATCAACAGAATCGGGCCCATGATCATTCCAACAAAACCGCCGGCTTTTAAACCGACATAGAGTGCAATCAGCGTCGCAAGCGGATGGAGCCCGACGCTGGCACCGACGATTCTTGGCTCCATCAGGGATCGCACGGTCGCGGTGATGGCGTACAGCACCAGAATCCCGATCCCGTAAAAGGTATTACCGGACACAATGCCCCAAATCCCCATGGGAATCAGGATGGTTGCCGGGCCAAGCATGGGAAGAATATCGAACAGGCCGCAAAGCAGCCCGATGGTGAGAGCATATTCCGAACCAAGGATTTTTAACCCGATAATCGTCTGCAGACCGGTCATTGAAACCAGCAAAGCCTCTGCTTTCAGGAAATTGGCAAATGCCTTCAGCATATCCTGAATCACCTGCTGGGTCGCATCCGTCCAGAGATTCGGCAGATGCCGGCTGAAAAACGCGTTGAGCCGCGGGCGTTCAACCGCGATAAAGTACGTGGCAATCGCCGTAATCAGAAGAAAGATAAACATTTCCGGAAGACCGGCCAGAAAACCCATCAGCCAGTTGGCCACCAGGCCAACAATCTGCTGGATCTGGCCCACCACGGTTTTCAGGTTGGCCTGCAGTGATTGCTGGACATCGGGGGGAAGATCCAGTTTAAGATACAGAATCTGCGCCTCCTGCAGGGCCTGAGTCAGGCTACTGCCAAAATCCTGCGACCGGGCTGCAAGCAGTTTGTAAATATCAATCAATTCAAAGCTTACTTGTGCGATAATCGCAACGATTACCGAACCGACCATGCCCAGGGAAACCAGCAGGGCCGCCGCAGTCGCAAGGCCGCGCGACATTCGGGTCCGGCGACGGAAAAAGCCGATGATCGGCTCGATTAAAAAGGCCAGCAAAACAGCGACGATAAAGGGCAGGAAATAGCCCGGCAGGGCCTTCAACAGCCTGCCGGCGATGGGAATGACGAAGGTAAACAACAGATAGACGCTGAGCATCGCCAGTACCGCGATACTGAACAGCAGCAGGGTTTTGATATAACGATTGGTCTGTTGATCCACTACCAGCCCCCCATTCCCTTAATAAAATGATATACCATCGGCGCAACCAGGATGAAGCTGTCAAACCGATCAAGGATCCCGCCGTGGCCCGGTACGAGTTTGCCAAAGTCTTTTACGTCAAAGCTTCGTTTGACCGCCGAGGCGAATAAATCACCCATTGGGGCCAGGATGCCTGCGAGAACGCCTAATATCACAAACTCGCCCAGGGAATGCCCCGGCAGAAACGGTGACCAAAGCACGGCAACCAGGATGGTTAGAACAAATCCACCGAAAAAGCCTTCCCAGGTCTTGTTCGGACTCAGGGAAGGCGCCAATTTATGACGGCCAAACCAGGATCCGGCGAAGTAACCGCCGGTATCGCTCGCCCAGGTTAAGAATAAAGCCAGGGTAATGACCGTGAAATGGTTGTCAAGATTCCCAAGGCGCCAAACATAGCCAGTCAGCAGACCCAGGTAAATCCCCGCAAACCAGGTAACGGATATATCGACGATATTGGCTTTCGGATAACGAAAAACCATGATCAGTACCGTCAGAATCAGTGCTGCCATCAAGCCGCCGGTGACCGACGCCGGAACTGGAAGGCGGTCGGTCAGGAAGCAAACCGCCAGCAAAAGAAAGCCGACGGTCCAAAGCGGCTGCCGTTCACTGTCGCGCGCCGCTCGAAACCATTCGAACATCGCTCCGGCCGCCATTACAGCGGTAAAAACCTGCCAGGGTAATCCGCCCCACCAGGCCAAACCAAGCAGGATTGGAATGCCAACCAGGGCCGCCAGTACACGGGTACGCAGCAAGTCAGCCACCTCACCTTTCAGCCCGTTAAGAAATGGGCTACTTTTTCATCGTCAGACCGCCGAACCGACGATCGCGTTGCTGGTAATCCGCAATCGCTTGCAGAAGCTGTTCCCGGCCAAAGTCCGGCCAGAGGGTGTCGGTAATCCAGATTTCGGAATAAGCCAGCTGCCATAGTAGAAAATTGCTGATTCGCATTTCCCCTGCGGTTCGGATCATCAGGTCAGGATCGGGCAGTCCGGCTGTGTATAAACAGGATTGAATCGTTTCCTCGGTAATCGCATCCGGCTGAAGTGTGCCGGCGGCAACCGCCTGGGCGATGGTCTGCGCGGCGCCGAGCAGTTCAGCCCGCCCGCCGTAATTCAGTGCAATATTTAACACCAATCCGGTGTTTCGCGCAGTGGCTGCCACGGCGTTTTCCAACTCAGCGCGGATTCGTGGCTCAAAACGGTCCAAATCGCCTAGAATCCTTATTTTCACGTTCTTGCGATCCAGCGCTGCCAGTTCCGCTTCCATGTATTCCAGCACCAACGACATGAGAAATCCGACTTCATCCTGTGGACGCTTCCAATTTTCCGTGGAAAACGCGTACACTGTCAAAACCGCTACGCCCAGTTCGTCGGCCATTTCAATCGACCGCCGCAAGGCCTCGATGCCAGCGCGGTGTCCCGCCTGCCTGGGAAGCAGCCTTTTTTGCGCCCAGCGTCCATTGCCGTCCATGATAATTGCAATATGTTTCGGAATGCGGGACGGATCAACCACCGGAGCAGATTTCTTTTTAGCCACAATAACACCCTCCCTATCGGGATTATTCAAAACCGGTCCGGTTAAGACGTCCGCCTTCATCATCGGTCCGATCGAGCTCCCGGTCCGCAAACAACCTGAGCATGCCATAAGGATGGGATTGTGAAAAACCCCGGAGGGGGCGGACATGCCCACCCTTCCGGGGGTCTATTATCGTGTTCGGTCTTCCGCTCGATCCGGGCCGCATGCAGCAAGCCCCGGCTCGATTAGACCTCCATAATCTCTTTTTCTTTGCCCAGTGTCAGTTTGTCGACTTCCTTGATGAAATTGTCCGTTATTTTCTGTACTTCATCAGTGCGCTTTTTTAATTCGTCCTCGGAAATCAGACTTTCCTTCTCCAGGGATTTCAGTTCGTCATTGGCCTCGCGGCGAATGTTGCGCACAGCCACCCGTGCCTCTTCCGCCCGTTTTTTTACCACCTTGGCAAGCTCCTTGCGGCGCTCCTCGGTCAAAGTAGGAATCGCCAGCCGGATCACATTGCCGTCGTTCGATGGCGTAATGCCAAGATCGGACTTCATAAGGGCCTTTTCAATCTCACCGATGCTCGACTTGTCCCAGGGCTGAATGACCAGCAGTCTGGGCTCGGGCACTCCGATATTGCCAAGCTCCTTAATCGGGGTCGGGGTGCCGTAATAGTTCACCAGGACCCGATCCAGCATGGCCGGATTCGCCCGTCCGGCCCGGAGACCGGCAAAGTCTTTGCTGAGGTGTTCAATCGTCTTTTTCATGCGGCTTTCGGTGTCTTCGATAACCTGCTTCGCCATATCTTCAACTACCTCCCGACATAAGTTCCGATGTCCTCACCCTTGACGGCTCGGCAAATATTGCCGTCATCCATCAAACTGAAAACCAGAATGGGGATATTGTTGTCCATGCACAGACTGGCTGCGGTGGAGTCCATTACGCCCAATCCCTGATTAATCACGTCAATATAGTCAAGCTTCGTGTACTTTACGGCTTTTGGGTTCTGTTTCGGATCGGAGTCATAAACGCCGTCCACTTTCTTCGCCATCAAAATAACCTGGGCTTCGATTTCGGCCGCCCGCAGCGCGGCGGTGGTGTCGGTCGAAAAATATGGATTTCCGGTGCCTGCGGCAAAGATAACGACCCGTCCTTTTTCCAGATGCCTGATGGCCCGGCGGCGAATATAGGGTTCGGCAACCTGGCGCATCTCGATCGCGGACAGAACCCGGGTCGGAACCTCAATCCCCTCCAGCGCATCCTGTAAGGCCAGGGCGTTCATGACTGTGGCCAGCATCCCCATGTAGTCAGCGGTCGCCCGGTCCATCCCTCTGGCGCTGCCAGCGACGCCTCGCCAGATGTTTCCGCCGCCAACCACTATCGCGATTTCGGTTCCGATCATGGTCGCATCCTTGAGCTGGGCCGCAATGTCGTGAATGACCTCCGGATCAATGCCGAATCCGGCTTCTCCGGCCAGCGCTTCTCCGCTGATTTTCAGAATGATCCGTTTGAATTTCGGCTGCCCCATGATGTCCCCCGTTTCCATCGATCTGATCGATTAGCCGTAAGGTAATACGCTTACTTCACCTGGCTCATGACTTCTTCCGCAAAGTTGGTGACTTCCTTTTCGATGCCTTCGCCCACTTCATAGCGCGCAAACCGGCGAACCGAAATGTTCTCCCCAAGCTTCATGATTTTTTCATTGATAATTTCCTGGACGGTTTTATCGGTATCTTTAATAAACGCCTGCTCCAGGAGGCAGTTTTCCTTGTAGAACTTCTCAATCCGGCCTTCGACCATCTTGTCGACAACCTTTTCCGGTTTACCTTCGTTTAAGGCCTGCTGCCGAAGAATCGTTTTTTCGTGCTCAATGGCTTCCGCGGAGACTTCCTCACGGCGTACAAACGTCGGGTTGGAAGCCGCAATCTGCATTGCGATATCGCGGCAAAGCGTCTTGAAATCGTCGGTTTTCGCAACAAAGTCGGTTTCGGAGTTCACCTCAACCAGTACGCCGATCCGCCCGCCCATGTGAACATAGGACTCGACAGCGCCGTCGGTGGCAACCCTTCCGGCTTTTTTCGCGGCTTTCGCAAGCCCTTTGGTACGAAGAATATCAATGGCCTTCTCCATGTCGCCTTCAGCTTCGACCAGAGCGGCTTTACAGTCCATCATTCCAACGCCAGTGCGCTCTCTCAGTTCTTTTACCATTCCGGCACTTACCATTTTCAATTCCCTCCATTTCAATTAAAAGGGGTGACCGAAAGTTTGTCTTTCACCCACCCCGAAAGCTGCTAAGCTACGCAGTCACCTGCTCGCCCTGTCGGCCTTCCAGCACCGCGTCCGCGATGCGGGAGCACATGAGCTTCACAGCTCGAATAGCATCATCGTTCCCGGGAATCACGTAATCGATTTCATCCGGGTCGCAGTTGGTATCCACGATTCCGACCACCGGGATGCCAAGCTTTCTTGCTTCGGCAACCGCGATCCGCTCTTTGCGGGGGTCGATGACGAACATCGCACCGGGCAGGTCGTTCATATCCTTGATCCCGCCGAGGAAGCGCTCAAGCTTTTCCATTTCGCCGCGAAGCTTTGCGACTTCCTTTTTAGGAAGAACGTCAAATCTGCCATCTTCAGCCATTTTTTCGAGTTCCTTTAACCGCAGTACCCGTTTGCGGATGGTGCGGTAGTTGGTCAGCGTTCCGCCGAGCCAACGCTGGTTGATGAAGAACATGCTGCAGCGTTGTGCCTCATCTTTGACTGTTTCCTGGGCTTGTTTCTTGGTCCCTACGAACAGCACGCCTTTGCCTTCGGTGGCTACGCTCTTTACGAAATCGTAAGCTTCTTCGAACTTTTTGACGGTCTGCTGCAGGTCAATGATGTAGATCCCATTGCGCTCCATGTAGATGTAGGGAGCCATTTTGGGATTCCACCGCCGGGTCTGATGTCCGAAGTGGACCCCGGCCTCGAGCAACTGTTTCATCGTTACGACTGACATTTGGGCACCTCCGTTGTTATTCCTCCGCAGCGTTCATCCCCCGAAAAGACCTAAAAAAAGCACCCTTTTCAGGGTCGGTCTGCGTGAGTATTTTTACCATCAAGCAGTATACCATAAATCAAAAGAGGTCTGCAACTTTAACCGTTGCCTACCTCCCGTTTCCGCTGAATATCAAGGATGAGCTTGATTTCCCCTTTTCCCTTATCCAGTATTTCCGCAATTTCGGCGATTGAATACCCCTCGCTGAATAGTCGGGGAATGACAATATACGGATGCGCCCTGCGCAGTTCGGCAATCGAGTGGGTAAGTTTTCCATAGGCGGGGACTGACGGGGATTCTGGTCGACGGTGCGGACTGGTCTCGCGGACCGGCGCTTCCTCGCGCTCCACGTTTCTCAGGTGGCTGCGCTTGGAGACGGCTTTCTCACCGCGTTCGATGATTCCTTCAAACCGGGCCATCCGGTCATCCAGATTCTGTACCATATCCCCGGCTACGAAGGATGCGTTTTCCAAAACCGCCTCCAAATCCTTGCGGACCATCGTGGCTTCTTCCATGAGCGAACGCAACTCACGGGTGTATTCCGTAGTTGCTCTGTTATGATTATTCACGCTGTAGATGGCCGTCAGGATCAGGACCATGGCCATAATCACGAATAGGGTTGTCATGAAGCGAACCGACCTCACACAACGATATTCAGCCGGCCTCCCAGTTCTTCCGTGTTTCCGGCTGTTTTCGCGTCTGTTGTGTTGTCCTTATTCGCCGAATTTTCTTTGTTTCCTTCTTTTTTTCCTTCTTTTCCGTGTTTTTTTTCGCGTTCCGGTTGCTCCCTAATTAGGAGTTCTTCGGATGCCGGTGAACGAGTTACCGTGGTTTCGGTCTTTTCGGCCTGTTGAGCAACCTGAGTCGCAATCTCCGCCTGTCGAAGATTGTTCTCCTGCATCTGGATCTGCTGGGCCTTCGAAACCTCACTGGCTCGAGGGATCAGCACCTGTAAATCCATAGACCGAATACTCATGCCGGATCACCCACCTTAACGGAGCGATGTCATTCGCACCTCACCCTGATCAACAATGAACATGGCATATTTCAGGGGATCGTTCACCGTGTACATGGCCTGACCGATGACGATTTGGACCCCGGGGTAAACGATGTCGTGGACCTTGACGCGCCCCCGCTGCATTTTTTCGAGCTCTGTTTCAAGCTGTATCTTGCGGTCTTCCAGGTTCGCAACTTCTACTTTCTGCGTCTTGTAATCTTCCAGCAGCTTTAAAACCGCAAGCTTGCGCTTGTCCGGCAGATTTTCCAGCGAAACCGCGGATTTCTGATAAACGGCCAAATACTGGCATACATTCTCAAAAGCGCGCTTCTTCTCCGCATACTGCTGCATCACGGTCTTATATTCCTCGCGCAGAACGGGATTAACGCCGACTTCCAGAACGGTGGCCGGGGTCAACGCCGAGCCGAGAACCTTTGCCGATATTTCTTCTCCGGCCTGTATGGTGCCCCCTACAATGGTTCCCTTTCGGCCTTCGCACCGGACGTAGTTATTCGCCCTTACGAATGATTGAACAATCGCATCATTGATGACAACATCATTGCCGGCCTCAATCCGCGCATTTTCAATAAACTTGGCAAAGATGCTGCCGCCGGCTCGGACATAGGCCTTATGCCCACCGGTAATCCCGTTTTTCACCAGTATATTCCCGGCGGCGAAAACCTGAGCGCTTTCGATCACGCCGTTAACCTCGACATCACCGCCCGCTTTGACCGTGAATCCGGAGGTTATATTCCCTCTGACAAACACATTGCCGACAAATTCGATATTACCGGATGCGAAGTCAACGTCGCCGGCGACTTCGAAGACCTGATTAACCGTCACTTTATTGTCGATAATCGAAACATGGCCATCGCTTGAGGCGTACAGATAATTGCCGCCCTCGTCAGCCACGGTGTTCTTTCCTCTTGGCATGGGAACGCTCTTGCCCATTTTCGGAACCACCGGCTTGCCGGTAACCGTCGTGCCGGGCTGTCCGAGTTTGGGAGGAATCCGGGTAACCAGAAGTTCGCCGCGCCGAACGTTGTTAATGAGATTTAAATTCCGGTAATCCACCCGGCCGTCTTCCATTTCGGCCGGTTTCATTTTATCGTCGTCAGGCAGTTCAAAATGATATTCAAGACGGCCGTCAAGACCGTCTTGTGCAGAAATGCCGCGGGCTACCGATATGGAGCGGCCAGCATTGTATTCCTGGATCGCATGCCGAACCTGCTCGTGATCGATGCCTTCAACAACGCCGTCTTCCCGCAGGGCACTAAGGGCGGCTTCCATCGTGGCTGGCTTACCGCCAGGCGGGATGAGAATGAACAGGCTGGCCTCCATGCCATCCGGCGAAATACTGACTTTGATGGTTGCGCTATTGGACTCGAGGTTCATGCTCATTGTAACACCGCCTACAGCATTTGATTTTTACGCCGGCTTAAACGTCCCCGCAGCCGCAGAATCGATTTGGTATGCAACTGGGAAATTCTCGATTCGGAAAGGCTTAGAACTTCCCCGATTTCTTTCAAAGTAAGACCTTCGTAATAATACATGTAGATAACCATCTTTTCTTTCTCGGGCAGTTTCCCGATCGCTTCCCCGAGCAGTTCCTTGGTTTCCGCGATCTCTACCAATACAAGCGCGTTCTCAACATGATCATCTTTCAGATAGTCACCGATGCGCTTACTTTTTTCACCATTGTCTTCCCCGGACAAAAAGTCTTCCAAATATACTATCGTCGTAACACTGACGTCGCTTAACAGTTTCCTGAATTCTTCTTCCTTCATTCCCAGTGCTTTTGCCATTTCGTCATCGGTGGCCGGCCGGCCTAATTCGTGTTCAACCATGGCATAGGCCTTTTCAAGGTCTTTGCTTTTCTGCCGAACCGAAACCGGAACCCAGTCCATTGCGCGCAGGCCATCGATCATGGCGCCTTTAATCCGAGACATCGCATAAGTCTCGAATTTAATATTGCGCGTATGATCAAATTTCTCCACCGCGTCGATCAATCCTTCAACACCATACGAAATGAGGTCGTCAATTTCGACCATGGACGACAGATTAATCGCAAGTCGGTTTGCAATGTATTTAACCAGATACGTATAGTAGACGATCAATTCGTCCCGGGCAGCATAATCCTCTTGTTCCTTATACTGCTGCCAGAGCGCGCCAAAATCAGGTTTCATCTAAATAATTCGCTCCCCATGACCGATGGTTCGTACCACCAAATCCCCGGTTTCGGCGTCAAAAATAATGGTTCGCCCGAAATTGCCGCCGGTGTCATTGGCCAAAAGCCGGATGCCGATCCGGTTTAGTCCCTCTTCGACAGCTCTCGCGTTGCGTTCGCCTATCTTCATAATATCACTCTCGCCGGAGAAGTTGAACATTTGGGCGCCACCGGCGATTTTTGCCACGAGTCTTGGTTTTGAAGCGCCAAGATGTACCATTTCGTCAATGAGCACATCGATCGCCGTATCGGCAAACTTCGCCTTGTTCTGGGCGTTTCTCGCCTGTTGGCTGGAGGGCAGCATGATATGTGCCAGGCCCGCGACCTTAACCTGTTTGTCAAACAAACAAATGCCGATGCAGGAACCCAGTCCGGCGGTCATTAATTTGTCCGGAGATGTGGCCGTTTTCAGATCGGCCATACCTACCTGCACAATCTTCGACATTACATGCTCACCCCAAGTGCTTTTAAAATCACATCGAGCGCACCAGGCTCAGGCAATAGGAAAAAGTGTCCGACCACGTCCTGGTTCCCTTTGGTAAATTCGGTCTCCAGCGCCAGTACATAGTCCCCAACCGCGCCATATTGCGCCAGAACGGCATCGATAATGGCGCCGGCCATGTCCATCCCCATCATCGGCACGGTGGGCAAAAGCGTCAACTGGGTAAACATCGCCAGAGCATTCAAATATGTACCCGAGATGATATTGCCAACCTCCTGCATCGCAGACCAGCCGATTTCGTCCAGTTCAACGGTTTCGCCGGGCTGCCGGCCCATCAGCATGTCCACCAGCGCCAGTGCGCGCTCAATTTCAAACAGAAAGAGGATATTCGCTTTGGCTGAACCGCTGACCCCCAGATAAATGCCGACCACGATTTTCTCCGCGCCGCCGATCCGTTCGGTCACTTCGTCAAACGGCATTACGGTAACCCGGGGAACGGTCATGTCGATTTTGGAGTTCACCATGACAGCCAACGCGGTGGCGGCGTTACCGGCTCCAATGTTTCCGATTTCCTTCAGCGCGTCCAGCTGCATGCCGGATAGTTGATTATAATCCTCAAGCATGTGTAACCCTCACATCCGTTCTAATGTACTCCCAGAAGTTTTTCCAGGTCAAGCAGGATTAGCAAGCGGCCATCCACTTTGCCCACGCCTTGGATGAAATCTCCATCCATGGAATGGTACACTGTCCGGGCATCCTCAATGTCGGCGTGGTAAATCCGCAGGACTTCAGTAACCCCGTCGACGATGATGCCGGTTTTGACTTCATCAAACTGGAATACAATAATCCTGGCATCCTCTTCCCTGCCTGCCGGAGCGATTCCGAACCGCCGATGAAGATTGAACACCGGAATCACATTCCCGCGAAGGTTGATGACGCCTTCAATGTTCGGATTGCTTTTGGGAACCCGCGCGATTTCAAGGACCTTAATAATCTCCTGGACCGCCAGGATATCGACGCCGTATTCCTCTGAACCGAGTTTAAAGGCGACGATTTGTACTTCTTGGGACTGGCCGTTCTCCATTTGTACTTCCATTGCATTCACCTCCAGAAGCTAAATTAAGGTGCCAACATCGATAATCAGTGAGACATCGCCGTCGCCCAATATGGTTGCGCCAGCGATCCCGGGAATGCCGGCCAGCAGCTTCCCGAGAGACTTGATCACGATCTCCTGCTGCCCGATCAGCGAGTCAACCACGAGACCCATCTGCTTGCTGCCGCGCTTGACGACAACCATATACATTTCCTCCGGTTCAGTGCCGGTATCGGGAACCTGCAGCACATCGTGCAGCCGAACCATCGGAAGAACCACGCCGCGTAAAACCACCACTTCCTGCCCCTGAACCAGTTTGATCTCGTCCGGGGTGATCAGCGTCGTCTCGTCGACTGAGGTCAGTGGAATCGCATAGGATTCTTTGCCAACTTTGACTAACAAAGCCTGAATAATCGCAAGCGTCAGCGGAAGTCTGACCCGGAAGGTCGTTCCCTCGCCTGACCGAGAATCCACCACGATTTCACCGTTCAGGCTTTCAATCTTGCTGCGGACCACGTCAAGGCCAACCCCACGGCCGGAAACGTCCGTGATATTTATCGCGGTGCTGAATCCGGATTTAAACAGGAATTGAATGCATTCGGCATCGGACAGGGTATCGGCCTCTTTGGCGGAAATTAATTCCTTCTCGATTGCCTTGGCTTTGACCCGGTCAACGTTGATCCCGCCGCCGTCATCCTCAACCTCGATAAAAACATTGTTCCCTTCATGACGAGCGGAAAGCCGAACCAGACCAATCCGGTTCTTGCCGAGCCGCTCCCGGGTGTCGGGATCTTCCAAACCATGGTCAAGACTGTTGCGCAGCAGGTGAACCAGCGGATCGCCGATTTCGTCGATCACCGTCCGGTCCAATTCGGTATCCTTTCCTTCGATCACAAACTCGACCTCTTTGCCGAGATCTTTAGCCAGGTCCCGAACCATCCGCGGGAACCGGTTGAAAACGCTTTCGATCGGTACCATGCGAACCTTCATGACCACGTTCTGCAGATCATTGGTCACCCGCTCCATCTGTTCCACGGCTTCATTGAGCTCGGGAAGCCGTTTGCTTACGCCGATCTGCTCCAGCCTGCCTTTGTTGATAACCAATTCCCCGACCAGATTCATCAGACTGTCCAACCGCTCGATATCAACCCGAACCGTCTGTTTGACTTTATGCGCTTTCGCACCATCGTCAACCTGGGCTTCCCCCCGACCCGCCGAAGGCCGGTCCTTTTTAGCCAGACCTGCGGACTGGGCTGCGGCTTTTTCTTCAAGATCCGGCTGAACCTTTCTTTCTTCGATCTTCGCTTCCATAATGTCCGTCAGATCGCTTGCGCTCAGGGACCGAACCGTTTCTGCGCTGACTTCAGAAATGCCGTTGATTTTCCGGTTGATCTCCTCGACATCGTTCATGGTCGTAATGATCAACTCAAAGAATTCGTCGAATTTGCCCTCGTCCAATTCCTGCGCGGGCGGATCGGTTTTGATGATCTCACCGTCCTCCTCCAACGCTTTGAAGACCATGAACACCCGGACGGACTTCATCAGACAGTTTTTATCGATATGAACCTTGGCATAGATGACTTTGTAACCCCGTTCCAGAGCTTCCTTAAAAACCGTATGGTCATATTCATTAAAGCGGATGGGAACCGTGCCCTCTTTGCTGGCTGCGGCGACCAGCTTGGCCGTTTCCGCCGGTTTTTCCGGCACAGCCGGTTCGGCCTTGGCTGCGGGCGTTTGAGCGTGGTGCTTCCCACCCTTGATATTTTCCAGCGAACCAATCAGATCTGAATTGTCCATCGCCGACGATTGACCGTTCTGAATACACTCAATCATTGTCTGCAGCCGGTCAAAACACTTAAAGAGCACGTCGACCACACCGGTATCGACTTTGATAATCCGATCTTTCAGATCTGACAGAACGTTCTCCATGTGATGGGTCAGATCAGCCAGATCTTCGAATCCCATCGTGGATGACATCCCCTTCAGCGTGTGCGCTGCCCGGAATATTTCGTCTAAAGCTGAAAGTTCTTCCGGATTCTTTTCGAGAGCGAGCAGCTTTTGATTCAAATTGGACAAATGCTCCTTGCTCTCTTCGAGGAAGACATCCAGGTACTGGGACATATCCATCATATTCACAACGATCCACCTCCTTAAGTACTTACAGGGCTCTGACAATTTCGCTGGCGATTAGATTCAAGGGAACCACCTTGTCCGCATTTCCGGAATCCACAACCGCTTTCGGCATTCCATAAACAATACAGGTGGATTTATCTTCCGCAATGATCTTTCCTCCCTTTTGCTTAATTCCGACCGCGGCACGAGCACCGTCTGCGCCCATGCCGGTCATGATTACCCCCACCATCGGGGCCCAGAATTCAGCAACGGCAGAATCGAACATCGCATCCACCGAAGGACGGTGTCCTGATTCCAAAGGATCCTTGGTCAGGTTCACCACAAGTCTTTTCCCGGTGCCATCAGTGCAGCGACGCACCTTCAGATGGAAATCGCCCGGTGCTATGTAAACGTGCCCTGGAAGGACCGTGTCTCCATGTTCCGCCTCTTTCACTTCCACCGCGGACATGGAGTTGAGTCGTTCCGCCAGGGAACGGGTAAAGCCAGGCGGCATATGCTGTACGACCAGCACGCCCGCCGGAAGGTGAGCCGGCAGATTCGGAATGACTTCATGCAGGGCTTTCGGGCCGCCAGTTGAAGTTCCGATCACAACCAGCTTCTCCAAAAGGCCGGATCCCCCGATTGGTTTTGGCACCGGCGCTGTCGGTTCAGTCCTGGTAAACACCGGAACCGGGGCGACCACCTTGCGGAGGTTAATCCTGGTACCGGCTGCAATCCGGGTTTTTTGGATAATCACGTCCGCCACTTTTTCGATATCCAGGGATATCGTTCCTGACGGTTTGGGAACAAAGTCGACCGCTCCCAGTTGCAAGGCCCGCATGGTGGCATCCGCACCGGCCTGGGTCAGACTGCTTAACATCACCACTGGAAGCGGATCCTCGCGCATTATGGTTTCCAATGCCTGCAAGCCATCCATCACCGGCATTTCGACGTCCATCGTCACGACATCCGGTTTCAGGTCTCGGATTTTTGCCAGGGCTTCCTGACCATTGCGCGCAGTCCCAATGACCTCAAGGTCCGGATGCCGCCCAATGATATCACTGATCACGCGCCGCATAAAAGCCGAATCGTCAACGATCAGAACCTTTGCTCGAGCCATTCCGATACCTCCCCACTGTTTGCTTTCCTAAAGCAGTCCTTTCTTTCTAAGTTCTCTCTGTTTTTCGAAGATAAAACTGATAATGATGTCCTGGTGAGATTCCTTGATTCTGTCAAACATGCTCGCCACAGTATATTTCGGATTCGGCCCGGTTTCGTCCGGAACCGAGCGAATCACCTTCACCACCAGGGCCAAGGGCCGCCGATTGGGCAGTTGAAAGTGTACTTCCAACAGTTGTCCGGCGGTTACCACGTGGTGAGTGACAAACTGGGATCCGCCGCCGCTGATGTCCACTGTCTGCCCATCCATCATGTCCTCCTCCGGGATACAGGTCAGCAGGTCGTCTTCGCTTTCCAGCAACCGGAACTTAATGGGTATGTTGTAATGAAACCGAAGATAGTTCCTGCGCTGTTTCTTTTCGATCTGCGCCGGCATAGCAATTTCCAAGACTGGAATCGGCTCCCGCCGCCGCGCGATGATCGTTGTTTCAAAGTGATACGAGTCATCTTTGACCATATAATCAATAAATACTTTTTGGCCAGGATGCAAGAAAGCCGGAACACCTTGTTTTGTCGGATGGGCTACGATCATCGATCCACGCCGTACTTCTTCGACCCGGCTTGCCAATCCAACCCGCATTTCCTCCGAGGTGCGAATTTCAATCCGCAGATTCTCTTTAATCAGATTCTCGTACATGATTCCTCCTGGCTGTTCCCTAAAGAGCGGTCTGGCCTATTTCCAAAACCCGGCCAGACTGCGGAAAAAACTTTTCAATCCTTGTGAATTCGGCTTTACAAACTGGCCGTTGTCACTGTATTTTCGGGCAATAGCCATCACATTGCGAGCCGCTGGCGAGCTGGGCGATCCCATCACGAAAGGAACCTGTTTCATGACCGCTTCCTCGACAGCCCGATCCTCCAGAACATAACCGAGAATTTCCACCTCAACCCCGAGGAATCGCTGGGCTACTGATTTCAGTTTCTGGCCGACCAGAATGCCTTCCCCCTCCGAGGAAACCCGGTTGACAATCACCGAAATCCGACCGACCGCTTCCCGGGCCGAAGCCGCCTTGATGATGCCGTAAGCATCGGTCATTGACGTCGGCTCCGGGGTGGTTATGACAATAATTTCATCCGCTGCGGTGACAAAGCACAAAACATTATTGGAAATACCCGCACCGGTGTCTATAATCATGTAGTCGCTTTCGCCGTCTAACCGGCCCAGATCCCAAACCACACGCCGGAGATCGTGTTCTGAGAGGTTTGCCATCTCCTGTACGCCTGAACCGCCGGGAATAATCTTTAATCCCTGCGGGCCGGTCACAATGATTTCTTTGACGTCTTTTTCCCGTTTGATCACATGATAGAGATTGTGTTTTGGAATGAGACCCAGGATAATGTCCACATTGCCCAGCCCCATGTCGGCGTCCAGCAGCAGGACGCGGCGACCCATCGTCGCGATGCTAATCGCAAGATTTAAAGCCAAATTGGTTTTTCCAACCCCGCCCTTCCCGCTGGTGATGGCAATGACACGGGTATGCTGGAATCCCTGAACAATATCGGCCTCAATATTCGTTTTCATGGTTTGCGCCATGCTGCGCAGCTTTTCAGCTTGATCTTTCATAAGGCTTGCTCATCCCCCAGGACCATCCTGGCTAAACGGAATTCATCCAGCAATTCGATATCGTCGGGCACATTCTGCCCATTCGTAATATAGGAAATCGGGCTTCGGGTCCGGTGAACCACGCTCAGCAGCGGACCATAGCTCGAAGTTTCGTCAAGTTTGGTAAAGATCACTTTGTCAATTCGGGTCACATTGAAGCACCGGTACGTTTCCAGTAAATCCTCCATCCGCGTTGTTGCCGCAAGAACCAGAATCACTTCATCCGGTTCGATGGCTTCCAGGTACTTCTTCAACTCGTTCAGCTGGGCTTCGTTGCGCGGACTGCGCCCCGCCGTATCGACAAAGACAATGTCTTTCCCCTGAAATTTCTTAATCGACTGCCGCATATCCTCTGGATTAAAAACGACTTCCAACGGCACTCCGATGATGTCGGCATAGGTTTTCAGCTGTTCCACGGCCGCAATACGGTATGTATCCACGGTGATCAAGGCCACTTTCTTATGGTCCAGCAGGGTGAAATTGGCCGCAAGTTTTGCGATGGTCGTGGTCTTGCCAACGCCGGTTGGCCCAATCATCGCAACCACTCGTACCTTTTTCCCTTTGACCTCGATTGGCCGCGGTTTCTTAAACATGTCGACAATCGCCTGCATCCCCAGTTCACGGGCCAGCATAACATCTTTGGATCCTTCGGCTTCCATCTGCTCTTCCACAGCCTTGACGATCTTCACCGCCAGCCGTTCATCCACCTGATTGGCCAGCAGCAGTTTCAGTAAAGCCTGCCCGCCGCGGCTGACCGGCTTATTTTTCTCCTTGGTTTCGACCTGAACCATCAGGTTTTCAACCGCCTCCCGCACATTGCGGATTTCGTCGAGGACATCTTCCACTCGTTCATTGGCAAGATCCCCTCCGGGCGCTTGCTGTGGCTGAAAAACCGGTTCCTGTCTGGGAATCACCGGTGCCGCTGGTTTCGTGACCGGTTGGTACACCGCCGGTGTCTCCGGGATATCTCTTGCCGTAAGTTTGGTTTCATCGCCCGCTGCGCCGGCCGCCGCCAGGATCGCCTTCACATCATCAGTAAAGGTTTCGGCTTTCAGTTCCACCTCAAAACCACGTTTTTCACTGGGGCGGGCAGCATCCAGTTTGGTCCGGGTTCCTTCGTCAATGGCAACCGTGATTTCAAAACGCTGCCGTGAAAACAGGCCCATAAACCCGCCCTCTTTGAATCTGCGGCTGTGCAGAATGATGGCATCTTTGCCCATTTCGGTTTTTGCCTGACTCATTGCTTCCTGGAATGAGTCAGCCACAAATCGCTTGATCTTCATGCGCTAACCATCCCTACTACATCAATCTCCACGTCAGACTCCAACTCGTTATAGGAAAGCACCGCCAGGTTCGGGATGAACCGTTCCAGCAGCTTTTTGAAATAAATCCGCAGCACCGGCGCGCAAATAACCACCGGCGTCATCCCCTGGCGGACCATATCGTCAATATGTATATTGAGCTTTTTGACCAGGTTTTGCGCCCGGTTGGGATCCACGGCCAGATACGATCCGAATTCACTTTGCTGAACCGAATCGCGTAAATATTCCTCCAGACTCGGATCCAGTGCAATAACCGGGACCCGCCGTTCCTCACCCGCATAGATTTTGGTGATGTGACGTTTCAACGCCTGCCGGGCATACTCGGTTAACACATCGCTGTCTTTGGTGATCCTGGCATAATCGGCCAGGGCTTCCATAATCGTGACCAGATCGCGGATCGGCACTTGCTCCCGCAGCAGGTTGGCAAGGATTTTCTGCAGTTCGCCCAGGGAGAGAACATCCGGTATCAACTCGTCCACGGTCGCCGCGTTTTGTTCTTTCACATAGTTGACCATGTTCAGTACATCCTGGCGCCCAAGCAGTTCATGGGCATGCGATTTGATGACCTGCGTCAGATGGGTGGCCACCACAGAGGGCGGATCAACCACTGTATAACCTTTCATCTCGGCCCGTTCCCGCTCGGCGGTGTCAATCCAGCGTGCCGGCAGACGAAACGCCGGTTCCAGGGTATCGATGCCCGGCATATCCACATCCTCATCAATGCCGGGGCCAATGGCCAGGTAATTGTCCAAAATCAGCTCACCCCGGCTCAGTTCCAGGCCCTTCATCTTGATCATGTACATATTCGGTTTCAACTGCATGTTGTCCCGAATTCGGATCGGCGGAACCACAAACCCCAGATCGACGGCACATTGGCGACGAATCATGACGATCCGGTCTAAGAGATCGCCTCCCTGTTCGGCATCCACCAGCGGAATCAGGCTGTAGCCCAGCTCCATCTCCATCTTCTCGATCTGAAGCAGTTCCATAACGTTTTCAGGTTTTTTAATCTGTTCCGCTTCCATGGCGTCCACCGTCGGAGCTTCTTCCTCAATCACTTCCGCCTTTTTGCGGTTTGTGAAATACAGGATCGCGAACAGCGTGGCCATCGTCAGCATCGGCAAGGCCGGGAGTCCGGTGAATCCAAGCAGCGTCAGGAAAACAGAGGCAATCGCAAAGACCTGC
The DNA here is from genome assembly GCA_050258755.1 of Solirubrobacterales bacterium. Lineage (GTDB taxonomy): Bacteria > Bacillota > Syntrophomonadia > Syntrophomonadales > DTU052 > JBLMZI01. Next base: position 384,177 of record JBLMZI010000004.1, read on the forward strand.
GGCTGCGAGGTCAACTGATTGGTGAATTCTGTCCCAAGATTGGTTTCCGATGCCGACCGGGTGACGACTATACCGGCCGCCGTGGAAATCAACAGGGCCGGAATCTGGGTTACCAGGCCGTCACCGATGGTCAGGATGGTGTACGTTTGCGAAGCCTCGGTCCAGGACATCGAACGCTGCATCATCCCGATGATCAAGCCGCCGGTGATATTGATAATGACGATGACAATCCCGGCGATGGCGTCCCCTTTAATAAACTTGCTGGCCCCGTCCATCGCTCCGTAAAAATCAGCTTCGCGTTGAATATCCAACCGGCGCTGGCGCGCATCCGTATCATTAATCATGCCGGCGTTCAAATCGGCATCAATCGCCATCTGTTTCCCTGGCATCGCGTCGAGGGTAAATCGTGCCGCCACTTCAGAGACCCGCTCGGCACCTTTGGTGATAACGATAAACTGAATCAAAACCAGAATCAGGAACATGACAATCCCGACCAGGGTGTTGCCTCCTACGACGAATTCGCCGAATCGCTTCACCACTTCGCCGGCATAGCCATGCAGCAGCACCAGCCGGGTCGTGGAAACGTTGAGCGAAAGCCGCAGCAGCGTTGTCACCAGCAGCAGGGTTGGAAAGATGGAAAATTCCAGCGCGTTCAGCGTGTAGATGGAAACCAGCAGAATCAGAATCGCAAAACTGATATTGAATGTCAGCAAAATATCCAGGAGGGCAGGCGGAATCGGGACGATCATCATCACAACCACGCCGATCAGCGCGAGTGCAGCGATAATGTCCGCTTTGCCGATTACCCGGTTCAAGTTGGCTTGTGCCGGATTCATCGATTATCCCCTCCCCTCTGGTCAATACGGCCTGACTTCTTTCTATAAAAGCCGCGGAACTACAAAACCTTTTTCTTTTGCCGGAAAACAAAGGCCAGAACCTCTGCCACCGCTTTAAACATCTCCTCGGGCACGAAATCGCCGATTTCGACGACATAGTAAAGACCTCGGGCCAGCTCCGGATTTTCCACTACGGTAACCCCGGCTTCCTGGGCGATTTCGCGAATCCGCAGAGCCACAAAATCCTGGCCTTTCGCAATTATCTTCGGGGCATCCATGGTTTCAGCATCATACCGAAGCGCAATCGCAAAATGCGTCGGGTTGGTAATCACAACATCCGCTTTCGGAACCTCTGCCATCATGCGCCGCATCGCGATTTCGCGCTGCCGCTGCTTAATCTTTGCTTTGATTTTGGGGTCCCCTTCAATGTTCTTATACTCGTCCTTGACCTCTTGTTTACTCATTTTCAGGCTTTCTTCGTATTGCCACCATTGGAATCCATAGTCGAAGATCCCGAGGATAACCAGCGCCAGTCCGACTTTCATGGCCATTTCGAACACGATCGCCAACAGCACTTGGAGAATGGCAATCAGGTCCATGTCCATAAACCCCGGGAAATCATTGATGTGTGCCATTGCGACCGAATACACGATGTATCCGATCAGGGACACCTTCAGGATTGATTTCACCAGCTCGGCAATCGCCCGTTTGGAAAAGATCCGTTTTAACCCTTCGATCGGATCCAATCGTTCCAGGTTAAATGAAAGCGCTTCTTCAGAGAATATAAAGCCCACCTGGGCCAGATTGACCAAAAATGCTGCCAGGGCCGCAACGCCGACCACCGGAAGCCCGACCCGTACGATCAGCAGAACGCTGTCAAGGGCAATGGCATTGACAACAGAAACGGTGAGCGGGGTGTTTTGCCCGATCATCCCGTAATACTTTTGGGTGAACTCGCTCATCGCCCCGAGCATGGTCGGAAACATCATGTTCAGTCCGGCGAATGCAGCCAAAAGAATCACGGCGGAACTCAGGTCCATACTCTTGAATATTTGGCCTTTTTGCCGTGCCTGTTCACGCTTGCGCGGGGTTGCCTGTTCGGTTTTCTCCCCTGCAAAGAGCTGCAGGTTAAATAGAAAATATCGATTCATCCTACGACCCCAACACCTTTATCACCCCATCAATATTGGCAAAAAACCTGGCCAGGAGAACCTGGACAAACCAGATATATATCGGCAGTATCACGATAAACATGAAGATCCCACCCAGTATTTTCGCTGGCAGCCCAACAATGAAAACATTCATCTGTGGGACCGTTCGCGCCATAAAACCAAGGGCAACGTCGGTTATAAAAACAGCCGAAACAACCGGTGCGGCTAGTTTAATCGCCGTGACGAACATGGCCGCCCCGAGCCCGATCATAAATTGGGCGAACTGTGCGTCATAATGCCCGCCCATGACCGGAATCAGCTGGTAACTCTCGGCCAGCGCCCGGATCAGGTAGTGATGTCCGTTGACCCCCAGAAAAACCAGCAGGGCCAGTAAGTATTGAAAATTGCCCATCATAGGCATCTGCATACCGGACAAAGGGTCGATAACGTTTACAATCCCGAATCCCATCTGCATATCCAGCAATTGACCGGCGAGCTGCACTGTCGCAAAAACGACATATACGACAAAGCCGATGACATACCCGGTCAGGGTTTCCGCGATAAGTGCGATGATAAACTGCCCGGGTGTGGTCAATGGGAATTCGGTTTTCACCTGGGTTGCGAACGATAACAGCATCGTCACCACCAGGATGAGTCCGATCCGCAACTGGGCCGGAACCTGACGGCCGCTGAAAATCGGAGCAATTAAAAACATTCCCGATGTTCTGGCCCCAATCAAGAGCGCGTTTTCAAACATCATCACCGGATTCCTTTCTCATCGAAAGGTAATTAATCGCGGTATATCAGCGTAAAGATTGTTGGTAAAACCAACCATCAGATTGATCATCCAGGGTCCGAAGATAATAAAAATAACGAACACCGCGATAATTTTTGGAACAAACGCCAGGGTTTGTTCCTGAATCTGGGTTGTTGCCTGGAGAATACTGATAACCAGGCCGACCAGAAGACTGCCCCCGAGAATCGGCGAGGAAACAAGAATGACATGATACATGGCTTCTTTCGCGATGCCGATGACGGTACTTTCATTCACGGGCGTTTCCTCCTTTCCTGGCAATCATTCATGGCTTATTGCTGCACGGGTTTTCCATGCGGTATTTACGTGTTAAAGCTGCGTACCAGCGAATAAATCACTAAATTCCAACCGTCCACCAGGACAAACAGCAGGATTTTAAACGGCAGTGAGATCATCATCGGCGGAAGCATCAGCATCCCCATACTCATCAGTGCACTGGATACAACCATGTCGATGACCAGAAACGGTACGAAAATAATAAAACCAATCTGAAAAGCGGTGTTCAGCTCGCTGATCGCAAAAGCCGGGATGATCGCCCAAGTGGATATTTCCTCATAGGTTTTGGGCCGCTTGTCCCCCCTTAGTTCAATAAAAAGAGCCAAGTCCTTTTCCCGGGTTTGGCGGAGCATAAACTCTCGCATCGGTTTCATGCCTTTATCCAAGAATTCCGCCTGCGTAATTTCACCCTTCACATAGGGCTGCAGCGCGGTATTGTTGACTTCTCGAAAGGTTGGCGTCATGACGAAAATCGTCAGAAACATCGCCAGTGCCAGCAGCAGCTGGTTAGGGGGCATCATCTGAGTTCCAAGGGCATTACGTACGAAGGATAATACAACCACGATCCGGGTAAAGGATGTCATCATAATCAAAATGCCCGGCGCAATGGCCAAAACTGTTAAAAAACCAAGAATTTGAAGGGCTTGTGAGGTACCCGCCGGTCCCTCCGGGTTGTTGTTGATCGAAAAATTGATGTCCGGAATTTTAAACGTATCCGCGGCAGCCGATGCGGCATCCGGAACCATCACCACGATGGCTGCGGCTAAAAACAATACCGCGGCGCAGACAACGATATATCGTTTGATTTCATTTCGTTTACCTGCCTGGGCCTTCATCCGACTCCCCTTTTTCATTGAAACGGCGTACCCGGCTGGCCATCCGTTCCAGACTTCTTACTTTGTCATCCAGAACATGATGAAATTCCCCTGTTGTGGGATGATTGGCTTGGGAAGAAAACTGCTCACGGATCCGATTGACGATCACGCCCAGTGCGTCGGCCTGAGCGGGTTCTTCGAAACCTGCAGCAATCATGTCTTCGACCAGCTTGGGGTCCGATATTTCTAATAACATAGAAATGTTGTGATCTGTGACACCGACCAGGAACGCGTGCCCACCGATCTCCATGGCTACGATTCCGCGATTCTGCCCCAGCATGACCTCGTCTACTACTCGGATCCATCGGCCTTGAAGCTTGTTATTCAGCCGCCGTCCCAGCAATTGGATAAAACCCCATGCTAAAAATACTATGAGACCCAGTGCCAAAAACATCTGGACAACCATCCAGAAAACGCTTGGCGTCTCGGTCTTCTCGGGTTCGCGGTAATCGAGTTGCACCTTGTCCTTTTCGGACTTGATCGGAACGGCGTTCGCCGGTATGGCACAGTACAGAATAGATGCACAGACTGCCATCACCAGCAGAAGAGCAAAGGCTCTCTTTGTGCCGGGTCGCATCATTTCATCACATCCAAAGCGTTTTAGCCTGCCGCTTTCGCTACGGCTTCCAGAACTCGTTCGGGCTGGAACGGTTTAACGATAAAGTCTTTGGCGCCGGCTTGAATTGCGTCGATAACCATGGCCTGCTGACCCATCGCGCTGCACATGATCACCCGGGCATTGGGATCAAGTTTTTTAATTTCTTTAACCGCTGTGATGCCGTCCATTTCTGGCATGGTGATGTCCATGGTGACAAGATCAGGCTTAAGTTCCTGGTACTTTTCGACCGCGACCATGCCGTTTTCGGCTTCGCCGACGACCTGATACCCGTTTTTACTAAGAATGTCCTTGATCATCATCCTCATGAACGCAGCATCATCAACCACCATAACTCGCTTGCTCATATTGAACCTCCCCACCAATAATTACTGTAGCTTTGCCATTCGGTCCATCGGGCTGATAATTGTGGTGATTCTGATCCCGTAAGCTTCGTCGATTACAACCACCTCTCCTTTCGCTATCAGCTTGCCGTTAACGAGTAGATCGACCGGCTCACCGGCGAGCTTATCGAGCTGAATAATTGAACCAGTACCAAGTTCCAGAATATCCTTGATGCTCTTTCTGGTCTTGCCCAATTCCACTGTGATATCGAGTGGGACGTCAAGAATCAGATCAATGTTCCGGGGCTCCTGATAGGCCGGTCCTGTCGCCAGATTCATAAACTGAACCGGCTGTACCGGAACCTGACCTTTATGTACCCCATGACTTTGCTGGTAATTCGGCGCTTGCGGCGGTGCCGCATACCAGGCTTCCTGCCCGCCCATCGGCATCTCAGGCATCTGAACCGGCGCAGCATATTGCGGCGCATATTGCGGCGCATATTCCGGAGCGGCCGGCGGTGCCTGTACCTGGGGCGGAGGCGGTGGCGGCGTCGCAGCATACGGAGGCGGTGAACTGTAGGATGATACCGGCTCGCTTATAATTCCGGCATCGCCTTCCGAGGTTCCTCCCAGCAAATTGGCAACCATGACCTTGGCGGCATCCAGCGGAATCACCTGCATGATTTCGCTGTCAACCAGGTTTTCAATTTCCATCCGGAACAGTATCTGGACAACTTCCTCGTAGTTGCTGCTGACCTTAATGCTCAGGTCCTCCCGCGAAAAATCCGCAATGGTAACTGCGGGCGGACTGATATCGATACGCTTGTCAAACATCGACGAAAGGCTGGTCGTGGCCGAACCCATCATCTGATTCATGGCCTCGCCGATGGCGCTGATCGTAATGTCGTCAAGCTCCCGCTCGGTCGCTCCCTCACCGCCCATCATCAGGTCTGCAATGACGGAGGCGTCCGACTGTTTGATGATCAGCAGATTGGCGCCGGTCAGCCCAACCGTGTACTCAACCTCGACCACAACATACGGCATTGGGTACTCAGCTTGCAAGTTGTTTCGAGTGGTAACTCTTACTTTTGGCGTAGTAATGCGTACTTTTCGTCCCAACAGAGTCGAAAGGGTGGTTGCCGAGGTTCCCATGGTAATGTTGCCTATTTCCCCCAGCGCATCCTTTTCGATGTCCGTAATCTTGCCGCCGTTGCCGCTGCTGCTGGAATCGGATCCGGAATCGCCTTTCAACAGGGCATCTATTTCTTCCTGGGACAGAATCCCGTCACTCATTCTTTTCATCTCCTTCCTCGATGACTTTGACAATCTGGACCGACATTCGATTGCTCGATATTCCCGGCCGTACCAAATACTTGGTCTGATGGCCGATGATGACTTCCAGATCGTCATTTATGCCGCGTTCGAGTGGAACAACGTCGCCAACATTCAGTTCAAGCAAGTCCTTTACCGTAATCACCGTACGGCCCAAAACAACCCGCAGCGGAACGACGGTATCGCGGATCCGCTGCCGGATGGCTTCAGTGCCAACCGGGCTGCGCTGTTTCATTGACGACGAATAGTAGTAATGCACGTTTAATTTATCGATCACCGGTTCCAGCACGAGAAATGGAACACAGATGTTTATAATTCCGAGGACTTCGCCCATTCTGGTTTCGAGCGAAACGATAACCACCATGTCACTGGGTGATACAATCTGCGTAAACTGCGGGTTACTGTCGATTCGTTCCAAAATAGGTTCGATCTGCACAATCCCCGACCAGGGTTCTTCCAGATAAGTCAGCATTTTCTGGGCGATCCGCTCCATCACCGTTTCTTCAATCTCGGTGAGACCTCGGATTTTATCCGGTGGATAGCCAGGACCACCGAATAACCGGTCCAGCATGGCAAAGCCAAGATTTGGATTGATCTCAAAGATGGCATTGCCTTCCAGCGGTGGCAGTGAGAAAATGCAAAGCACGGTCGGGTTCGGAATCGAACGAATAAACTCATCGTACGTCAGCTGTTCGACCGAAAGCACGTCGATGGAAATATGTGCCCTCAGCTGTGCCGACAAATACGTCCCAAGCGCACGCGAATAGTTCTCGTAAATGACCTGCAGGGTGTGAATCTGGTCTTTCGAGAACTTGTTCGGCCTTCTGAAATCGTATACCCTGACTTTTTTCTTCTTTTGCTCTTCTTTCAGCTCTTCGGCGTTGACTTCGCCGCGGTTTAAAGCTGATAACAGGGCATCTATTTCATCTTGTGACAGTACTTCGCTCACGCACGGTCCCCCTATCCGCAGGGATTACTGCACTATAAATACAGTGATATATACTTCCTTGACCTTTCCCTTTAAAGGTTTGTTAAGCTTTTTCTGGATTTCTTCCTTGAGTTTGTCAACCTGCTTGGGATCCTGCAGTTCCTCATAGCTCTGTTCACGCAGCACGCTGACGATGGAATCCTGCATAACGGTCAGGTACGGGGACTTGCCGCCGCCCTCACCGCCGCCCGATGCCTCCGGATCACTGATCGAAACCAAAACCTTCGTCTTCAGAAAATGCGGCGCTCCGTCCACGCTGGCGATGTTCACTGTAAACTCACCCACGTCGATCGGTTCTCCCATCTCCGTTTCCGACACCGTTTCCTCTTCTTTAGGCATCAACGGCGCCATGACGCTCTTTGCGATGAAATAGGAGCCAATCATGGCGGCCATCAGGATAACCAGCCCGACGATGATAATCTTGAAGTCGAATCCCCCGCCATTTTTTGTTACTTCCTGTTTTACTTCCTCGGCCACTGGTCATCCTCCCATCATGCGCTACTTTTTCAGATTGCTGCAGGTCAGCTTCCGGAAACGAATCACTTCCGACTTCAGGTATTCGGCCCGTTCACGAACGACAAATTTCTTACCGTTCGTCAGGGTGATTACCGTATCGGGCGTTTCCTCCACAGTTTCGATTAATTCTAGGTTAATTATAATCTTTTCGCCATTCAAACGGGTGACTTGAATCATGGTATTTCCGTCCTTAACAGTGCTAATTTCGGCATCTTTCCCCAATACTCCTCTATTTCGGACAATTTTTTTTCGGAAAAAAGCTGCCAAAAACTGCGGAACAACGCCGGTTCAGCATTCACCGCCGGCTCGGTTTACATCACCGGGCCCGAAGGCGTTTTATCCTTCGGGCCCTTCGTCACGTCTAGCGTTTCAGATTCACCAGTTCCTGCAGCATTTCATCGGACGTTGTGATAATCCGGGAATTCGCCTGGAAGCCTCTTTGGGTCACGATCATTTCGGTGAATTCCTCAGAAAGGTCAACGTTGCTCATCTCAAGGCTGCCCGGAATCAATACCCCGGTGTCCTCATTGCCGGGTGCGCCGATTTTTGGGTCCCCGGAGTTGTTGGATTCCGTGTACAGACCGCCGCCGTTCTCGATGAGACCAGCCGGATTCTGGAAGGTTGCCAGCGCGACCCGTCCCAGATTCTGGGTGATCCCATTTGAGAACGATCCGAGGATCGTTCCGCTCTGGTCGATAGAGACCTGGCGCAGGCTGCCTTTGGTATACCCGTCCTGGGTGTCAGCATAGGCGGTATGGGTGGCGTTATGCTGGAAAACATTCTGAAAATCAAGTGAAATCGTTTGATTTTCAAAGACGCCGGCTCCGACTCCGGCCGCCGTCCAGACGATGTTCAGGTCACGTTTCAAAACTGCCGGAGTCGCGGCAGCAATGGGAGGAAATGTGACATCCGCCAGTGCCGCCGGCAGCGTGTCCGAAGCAACCGGTGTGCCGGTCACTCCCGCGGCTGACGTAACCGTGTTCTGCAGATTTCCGAACTGGTCGAACAGCAGCAGAAAGTCAGTTGAGCTGGCCACCGGGCATTGAGAACTCATGCTCGCCCGGACCTTCCAAACCGTGCCCGGAGTGGTTCCTCCGTCGGCGATATTATCGTCGGCAAACATTTTTTCAAACCTGAAATAAACGGTGTGGGCGTTTCCGAGGCTGTCGTAGATTTCCTTTGATGTGAGCGCCGGAAGATGATGCGTCGCATCCGCAAATGGAGCCGCCGTTGAGTCGCAGTTGCCCTGGAATGTGATGGCAGCCGTTTTCTTGGGATTGACCGTTTTATAGTCCGTAACATCAATGCCTTCCAGGGAACCCGTGGAATCGATGGCCCATTTGCCGGTCGCGTCGGTTTGCGCCATGTCCGCCTGCCATCCCATGACCTTGAGCCCATTACCAGGGGTCAGATAATTGCCCAGTTTGTCAAAGTCGAAATTGCCGGCGCGGGTATAGAACTTTTGACCGCCCGACTGAAGAACAAAATAACCGTTGCCGTCAATGGACAGGTCGGTGTTTTTCCCGGTGGTCTGGGTGCTGCCGCCCGTGGGGATCACGTCGACACTGGCCAGCGTGACGCCGAGACCAATGGCCTGTGGGTTGGTGCCACCGCGTTCGGTGGTCGGTGCCGATCCGCCGCGGATGTTCTGATAGAGTGCGTCTTTGAACATGACGCGGCTCTTTTTAAAGCCTACGGTGTTGACATTGGCAATGTTGTTGCCGACAACGTCCATCTTCATTTGGTGATTCCTCAAACCGGAAACACCTGAGTACATAGAACGCATCATATGCGTCTGACCTCCCTTCTGAGTCGTGCGCTTCCGTCAGTCCGCGCATCCAGGGCCTCCTGCCGCGAGGTCCGGCCCTTAAACCACTACTGCACTGTCAATATTGGTGAATACATTCTCTTTGATACTGTCTCCGTCGACTGCCGTGATGACCGTATTGTTTTTGATACTAACGACGAGTGCCAGGTCTTTCATCAAGATCAGGCTTTCCCGCGAACCTTTTTCACGGGCTTTCGCTACGGCGCTCTGCAACTGCTCCATTTCCTGGGGGCCAAGTTCGATATTCCGCGATTTCAGCCGCTGCTGGGCATGATTCGAAAACTTGACCGCTCCCATTTTATCGGACAGAATCTGATCAAACGCCGACTGCCCGGATTTCTGGGAAACCTGGGGTTTTGGAGTCTCCTGCTTGGGCCCGATTGGCCGTATCGGTTCGGGAATGTAGATCTTGTTGTTCATTACGCACCCTCCGTCGAAACGTTGGATACTGCCGGAATTCGGATTTCAGTAATGTCAGAAACGCTGACCTTTTTCCCGCCGATCATCAGGGACGGAACACCGCTTTCCATTTTCACAGAATCCACCACGCCGGTCAGGCTCTGATCACCAGACTTGTAGTTGACCTGCATCCCAATCAGCACTACAGCCTGCTGCATCGCACCGCTTTGAACAATGCTTTCCTTAAGCGTGCTCGCCAATGCCGAAAAACCAGTATTCAGGTTCTGCATCTGCTCCAAAGAACTGAAGCTCGACATCTGTGCAATGAACTCACGGTCCTTCATGGGCTCCAGCGGATCCTGATACTTCAGTTCAGCAACCAACAGCTTCAAGAAATCATCTTTCCCAAGCGCGCCTTTTTCGTTCAAAGTGGAAGAAGACGATGAAGTACTTTTCTGTTGGGTGCTTGTGGTCGTATACGAGGTATACGGCGAGGTATTATTGTTCACTTCTGCCAACGAAATCACCTCCTAGGCCAGGTAGTTGACCGAACCGTCATTCGGGTTGGTCTGATTGAAGATCGGTTCCATGACCGGTTCTTCGCTCATGTACTCCTGGTACTCGCTGCCGGAAACATATCCCGGATTGAAATTGTTGCGGTCCTGAGAGCTCTGGTACTGACTCGACTGCTGAAATTGTTGGAATTGCTGCGAAAGATCCGAGCCGCCCAGATCCACATTGACTTCGGTTCGCTCGAGCCGGATTCCGGAATTGTCCAGTGCGGTCTTCAACTGGAACATCTGGCTTTCCAGCATCTGTTTAACCTGCTGGTTGTCCGTACTGAACTTCGCGGTCAACACCCCGTCCTGAACGACCAGGGAAATCTGCACTTTGCCAAGGAAATCAGGTTTCAAGTCAATCGTAACCGTTGATCGGTTCCCCTTGGTCATGACTTCAGCCTTGTCAACGATCTGCCGGATTATTTCTCGTGCATCCGGTTTCACGGCCAACGGTTGGGGCTGCTCCATTCCCTGGGGAGCTGTCACGCGCACAATCTGTTCGGCGCGCGGCTGGACCTGGATTTGATTGACCGGATCGCTGTCCTGTTTGACCGTGCCTTTCACCTGTTCTTTGGTTTCGGCGCGCTGTAACCCGTTTTTCAGCGATTCGAAATCGATGATCTTCTTAACATCCTGTTCTTTCGGTTTGACTTCCATGTTTTCCGGTTGCTGTGCATCCTGGTTCTGCTGCTGTGCGGCCGCTTCCTGCTGTTCGCGTTTCCCGGATCCTTTGGTCTGATCAGAATTCACGATCAGCGTAGGGCCTTGATCAGTCTTCGCATCAACGTTTTTCGCTTCCGTCTCGGTCTTCACGGTTTTGCTATCCGGTTTTTCCTTGGATTCGGCCGTGATCACCGGGACCTGGGCTCCATTTGCGCTTTCCGGTTTCGGCTGTTCGGCCACCTTCGGATCTGGCAGCTTTTCTGGGCTTGCTTCGGTCTGCGGCTGCACGCCCTGGGTTTCCTGCTGCTGAATCGCCGGCTTTTGCGCCTGCGGTTGGGCAGCTGTGCCATTCCCGGCGGTCTGGCTGGTTTCCGATTCAACCGGAGCTTGAATGACAATAGCGGTCTGGTTCGAAGGTGCTGCTGTTTCTGCCGTCTGGGCTATCTTTCCAGCCGCTTCCATGATCGGTTGGGCGGCAATCCCGGAAATCGCTTTCACTTCCGTGTTGACTGCTTGCGCGGGCTGTTCGGTTCCTGGATCGATGATCTGAACCGTTTGCGACTGAATCGTAAGAATCGCGGCTACCGCCGGATCCATTTGAGCGTCGCTCGGCGCGCTGTCGGCAGCGGGATTGTCATCCGTTTTTACCGTATCATCCTGATTCACAGGAATCGTTCCTTCATCCTGTGCGGCGCGTCCATCCGTGTCGTTGGCCATTCTGGCCTCGGAATCCCGGCTTTCCGCCTTTTCCTGCTTTGGCGGATTTTGTTGGGGTTCCACCGGTTTTTCCCGGATACGATCCACCGGTGCGGGTGCGTCCTTGTTCACTTTTTCCAATTGCGCATCCTGCGGTTTTTCCCCACTCCGGCAGGCCTTATCCAGAAGGTTCTCGAAGGAATCACCCTTGGTGCCCGTTCGCGTCCTGCTGGGCTGACGAACCATGGTCTGGCTCGCCGTACTCGTCAGGGAGAGTACCTGACTCGCACTCGCTAATATGCCTGCCTGCACTCTGTCTCACCTCCTTTCATTGAATCATTTTACGCGTAATGACTGCCGCACGCTGCGGTTCCATCACCCCAAGGATGCTGGAAGCCGTATCCGCCGGCAGGTTTTGAAGGATTCCAATAACGGTTTCATCGTCTAATTCCGCCATGATTTTGGCGGCCTTATTTTTGTCCATGCTGTTGTAGTACTGCGCCATTTTGGCATAGCCCATTTTCTGCCCGTTTGCCTGGTCCACTTCCTGATTCTTTGCATTCAGGGCTTCTTTGATCTGAGTAAGTTCGTTTTTCAGCCGGTCTCTTTCACCCGTCAGTTTATCCATCTCGTCCTGGTCCCGCGCGATTCGTTTTTCCTGCTGCGCGATCCGGCTGTTCAACGTTTTTATCAACTGCGCCTGCGGATCAACCGTCGGCTCTTTCTTTCGGGTGTATTCGGAAATATCCACCTTCGGCTTGCTTGGAAAGTATTTCCCGACGGTTTTGTTCTTTTTTAAAAATCCCGGGGCCGGAATGATGCCAAGGAGCAATCCGGCTACGCCGGCGGCAATGCCAGAGATCAACAAAAAAATCAGGAGATAAATCAAAAACTTTTTCATTCGCTTCCCCCGCGCTCCGCTCTCCAAAACCGGCTCAAGGCCACTTCATCGATCAGAGTCTGCTCAGCCCGGTTCACTTCTCTTAAATATTCCTGGAATTCCCGTTCGTACAGCTTTTCCAGAGCCTTTCTCTCTTTGGCTAATTCCAGATATTGGAATCTTGCAATTTCAAGAATCTGCTCCGCTTCTTCAACCACTCTATATTGATTGTCGATTTGTTCGCGCATAAACTTTACATAATCCTTGGTGATAATGAACGAATCGACATGGATGCCTCCGCGCTTTCCGCGCAGCGAATCATACACCGCTTCGAGATGGGCTTCCAACCGCTGTAATTCAGCCATTTCGCGGTCATAGGCAGCCTGCTTCTCAACCAGTTCAACCCGGGCCAGCTCTTCCTGCTGAAGCGTGATATCCAATTTTGTCTGGAGTCGGAATTCAAAGGCTCGCATGATGAATCACCCGGCTAATTGGTGGCATGTTTCAATTGGTCCAGCACATCGTCAAACGTCAGCCGTTCGAAAACGCCCTGAGAGACGAATTCGTTCAGCCGGTCGATATAGCGGATGGCTTCGTCGATTTTGTGGTTGGAACCATGTTTGTAGGCCCCAATGTCGATGAGGTCCTTGGCGTCCTCGTGAACGGCCGCCAGGGCGCGGAAGCGGTTTGCCATATTCTGGTGTTCTCCGGAGGCGACTTCGATCATCAGACGGCTGACGCTTTGCAGCACATCGATGGCCGGGTACCGGTTCAAGGCGGCGAGATCACGGCTTAAAACAACATGTCCGTCCACGATCCCACGCACCGCGTCGGTAATCGGCTCGTTCATATCGTCCCCTTCGACCAGGACCGTGTACAGGCCGGTAATACTCCCTTTGTCAGAGGTGCCGGCCCGCTCCAACAGCTTCGGCAGCAGCGCGAAAACCGATGGTGTAAAGCCGCGTGTGGCCGGAGGCTCGCCGATCGCCAGGCCAACTTCACGCTGGGCCAGGGCAAAACGGGTGACCGAGTCCATCAAAAGCAGGACGTCGAGTCCTTTATCTCTGAAGAACTCAGCAATCGAGGTGGCAACAAAGGCGCCTTTAATTCGAGCCAACGCCGGTTGGTCCGATGTCGCGACCACCACAACCGAACGCTGCAGCCCTTCCTCCCCAAGGTCCCGCTCAAGAAATTCGCGAACCTCACGGCCGCGCTCACCGATGAGCGCGATCACATTGACATCCGCGGACGTGTTGCGCGCAATCATGCCCAGCAGAGTGCTTTTCCCCACGCCGCTGCCAGCAAAAATACCAAGCCGTTGGCCTTTCCCCAGGGTAATCAATCCGTCGATGGCTTTGATGCCAACCGAAAGAACATCCGTGATACGCCTGCGTGAGAGGGGATTCGGCGGGGAACTCATGACCGGATAATGGTCTTCAACCTGCAAGGGGCCCATGCCGTCCATGGGTTGGCCCAGTCCGTTCAGCACCCGGCCGATCAAACTCTCGCCAACCTGGACCGTTAGGCGCCGGCCGGTGGAAATGATTTCACTTCCCGGTCCGACCCCTTCAAGTTCCCCCAGAGGCATCAGCAGGGTTTTGTGGCCGCGAAACCCGACCACTTCGCCCAGGATTTCGGTATGCGGTACCCGATTGGTCCGGATCCGGCATAACTCACCCAGACTGACCCGGGGGCCATTCGATTCAATGGTCAGGCCAACCACCTGCGAAATCCGACCCTTTTGGGTCCAGGTGCTGGTCAGTTCGACCGCGTTCAGATACTTTTCGACAGGAATCGGTCCCGATTTGGGATTGATTTTACTCATGACGACCCACTTCCATTAAAGCGTTTTCCACATTGGCAATGCGGGTTTCAATCTGAGCGTCGATAATCCCGGTGTCACTTTCGGCAATACATCCGCCCGGCGTGATCCGATCATCCGGCTGAAGCGTGATCGAAGCCGTTCCCTGGCCCGGTTTAGCGAGTTGGTCCTTCACGGCGGCCAGCCGTTCAAAGTCCTCAGTGTTCACCAGAACCTTGATCGACTCCGAATCGCTCATCACATCCACAATATTGCGGACCAGATCGATGATGATCTGGTGATTTTCAGACAGTTCGCGTTCAATCACTTTCCGGGCTATCGCCATGGAAAGACTGACAAAGACGTCTTCACAGGAAGCCAGGATCGCCATCCGTTCCTGTAAAGCCGACTGAACCAACTGCTCGCTTTCCTCAATCCCGCGGATTCGCTCGCTCTCCATCTCCTCCCGGATTTGACGGTTTCCTTCCTCGTACCCGTCCCGGGCGGCGGTTTCTCGAATGCCGGCCGCCTCTTCCTCCGCGGTCTGCTTAATGACCAAAGCCTCTTCCCGGGCGTCGGAAATCAAAGCGGCCGCTTCCGAGCGGGCTTTTTCGAGAATTTCCACCACCATCTGTTCGGTCTCGCGGATGATATTGTCCGCTTCTTCCTGGACCGCTACCAGCGTTAATGGGGGTTCCTCTACCACTTCATCTGCGGCCGATTCCTCGTCATATGGTTCGTGCTCGCCGGTTTCATCTGGAAAGCCGGATTCGGAGAATTCAAGATCTTCTTCCAGTTCCGAAACCGGAACCACCCGCGATTCGATCGTAACGGGATGACCAAAGATCAAATCACGAGATTTTATGATCTTAGACAATAATCTCATCTCCTCCGCCGCGTGCAATCACGACCTCGCCGGTTTCTTCAAGTTTTCTGACCACGTTAACGATGCGCTGCTGGGCCTCTTCTACGTCACGCAGCCGTACCGGTCCCATGAACTCGATATCCTCACGCAGCATGTCCGAAGCGCGCTTGGACATGTTGGAGAAAATTTTGCGCGAAACTTCTTCGCTGGCCCCTTTGAGCGCCAAACCAAGATCGTGACCTTCCACATCCCTGAGAATCCGCTGGATGGAACGGTCGTCGATGGCCACCAGGTCTTCGAAAACAAACATGAGCTTTTTGATTTCTTCGGCCAGTTCCGGGTCCTGCACTTCAAGCGCTTCCAGAATCGTTTTCTCAGTCCCGCGGTCCACCCGGTTCAGGATATCAACCACCGACTTGACACCACCGGCACTGGTAACTTCCTGCGGTACCACGGACGACAGCTTGCGTTCCAACACCCGCTCAACTTCTTTGATGACTTCCGGCGAGGTCGTATCCATCAGCGCGATCCGGCGCGCAACCTCGGCCTGCCTTTCCGGCGGCAGGGAGGAAATAACCATCGAAGCTTTTTCGGATTCCAGATATGCCAGAACCAGTGCGATGGTCTGCGGCTGCTCGCCCTGAATAAAGTTCATCAACTGTGCAGGCTCGGTTTTCCGAATAAAATCGAACGGCCGGACCTGCAGCGAAGCGGAAATCCGTCCGATGATTTCCACGGCCTTTTCCTTGCCAAGGGCCTTTTCGAGGACTTCCTTGGCGTAATCAATCCCACCCTGGGAGATAAACGAACTGGCAAGCGCCATTTCGTAGAATTCCCGGAGAATCTCGTCCATTTTGTCACTGGAGAGTTTGCGGACATTCGCGATCTCCAGCGTGACCTGCTCCAACTCCTCTTCCTTCATGAACTTGAACAGCTTCGCTGACCGCTCAGGCCCGACCGCGATGAGTAGATGCGCCACTTTCAGCCGTCCCGACATTGCTTTTTTCGTGGTTGGGGTCGCCATACGATCACCTCATGTCTTCAAGTAACCAGGTACGAAGGATATTGGCCACTTCTTCCGGTTTGGTATCGACCAGTTTCTCGATTTCCTCCCGGATTCGCCTTGCCTCTCGTTCTTCCGGCGACAGGTCGCGGTCCACCAGGTCTTCCACGTTAATATCCTCCGCTATCATCGCATCGAAAGCTGCCATTTCAGGTTCCGGCGGTTTGTAGGTCAACCGGCGCATCAGCAGCATGATCGCAGCCAACAGTGCAAGCAGCATCGGGGCTAGGAGCCACCAGTACTGGACCGATACCTCAACCCAGCCTTTTTCTGGAGGCGGCTGCTCGACCCGGGTGAAGCGCATGCCTACAACGGAGATCTCATCGCCGCGCGTGTTATCAAGGCCGATCGCACTGGACACCATACTCTGCATGTCCTGGCTCTGCCGGGTATCAAGATCTTTATCAACCACCACCGAGACCGTCACCCGTTTGATGCTCCACGGGGCTGCTTCCTGCTGGGTCTTGGTGTTATCGATTTCATAATTTCTGGTTTTCTCGGACTTCTGCGAACTGGACGATCCCTGGGCGTTGGCGGTCTCCTGCTGGTAGCTGGGAATATTGGTCGCCGTACCCGGGACTCCGCCTGGCGTCTCCTCATACTTGGTGCTCGATTCGTCAAGAATGTGCTCACTGCGAACCACGGAATTCGGACCATAAGTCTCGGTCGTGGTCATCTTCTTGTCAAAATTGAGTTCCGCGGTTACCCGCGTAACCGCTCTTCCCGGACCAAGAATACTTTCCAGCTGGGTCTGCGCTTTGGTCTGAAGTTCCTTTTCATACCGGGTCTTGATCGCGAGCTGCGCCTGGGTCAGTTCGATGGACGAAGACGGGCTGTCCTCCCCTTCCCGGATCAAATCCGACAGCAGGGTGCCGTTGCTGTCCACCAGAGTAACCATATCCGGTTTCAGACCTTCTACGCTGCTGGCTACCAGATGAACCACCGCGTTGATTTCTTTGCGGGTGAGCTCCTGATCGGCTTTCAGCTTGACCACCACCGAAGCGGTGGTATCCTCTTGATCATCCTGAAGCAGCCTTTTTTCCGGCATCACCAGATTGACCTTCGCCGCTTCGACTTTGGAAAGACTCTGAATCGAACGGGTCAGTTCACCCTGCAGTGCCATCTGGAATTTAACCTTTTTATCGGTCTCGGTTTCGCCAAAATTCGTGGTATTAAAAAGTTCTAATCCTGGCGTGCTCTTGGGCAGACCGGCCCCGGCGAGGTCCAACGCGGCCTGGTACTTTTGTTCTGGCGGAACCAGAATGGTGGTTCCACCATCTGCCAGTTGGTATTGAATCCCCAGTTCGGTCAGCTTGGTGGTCATTTGGTAGGCATTATCGGCGTCCAGCTTGGAATAAAGCGGAACGTATTCGGTTTTCATCAAGGTTGTCGACGATACAACACCGGCGGCGATCACCAATAGAACCGCCCCGGCCACGAGAACCTTCTGGTTCAGCGACATACCTTGCCAGATGTCCCGCAGTCTGCCTATGTACTGTCGAATCGTTTCGAGTACGTCCCCCATATCAATCCCCTATCCGGTCAGTTTCACCGAAAGCTATTCTTAGCTTGTAGTACGCCGGCAAAGCCTGGTACATTACATGTTCATCCGCATAATGTCCTGATAAGCTTCCAGCAGTTTGGAGCGGACCTCGATCGTCATCTGCAAAGCCAGGTAGGCTTTTTCATCAGCGATCATAGATTGGTGAATACTGGCCGCGTCACCGCTCATGACTTCGGCCGCTTTCTGCCGCGCGTCAGCTTGCAGGCGCTCTGTTTCGTTCAGGGCATCTTTTAAATAATCCAGAAACGATGTGCCGGACGAAGGCGTCGTCTCCGCCGCCTTATCCGTAATGGCCTTGGGCAGTACCAATCCCAGCGAATCGATTTTCATCGGCCTTCACCCCCTAACCGCGGCCAATTTCCATGGCTTTCATGGCCATGGATTTCACCGAGTTCATTGCCGTCACATTGGCTTCATAGGACCGCGTGGTTGAAATCATATCCACCATCTCGGCCACTACGTTTACGTTTGGATAACTGACATATCCGTCTTTGTCCGCATCCGGATGGGACGGATCATACACCTTTTTAAACGGCTGTTCGTCCTCAACAATTTTATTGACCCGAACGCCGCCGTAGGCATTCAATTGTTCCTCAAGCAGCTGTTTGAAGTTGGTGCCGGATGGCATCCGCGATTCCAGCAGGACCATCTGCCGCCGGTAAGGACCCCCCTTTTCGGTCCGGGTCGTGGTCGCGTTCGCCAGGTTGTTCGCGATGGTATCCATGCGCAGCCGCTGCGCGGTCAGGCCGCTTGCCGAGATGTCAATGCCGTTGAGAAATGCCATGGCTACTTCCTCCCTTCGGTAATTGCCATCCGTAGCAAACGAAGCTCGTCATTCAGGTTCCGGGTCACCGCGTCATAGTACAGTTCGTTCTTGGACAGCTTGGCCATCTCGCGGTCGATATCTACATTGTTTTTGTCATTGCGCAGTTCATAATCCTTGATCTCGTGAATCTCAGCCTGAACGTCATCCGGGGACAGATTGCCGCCGCCGAGCTGCAAGTGTCTCGGATTGGTTACGGTCAGCTTGTACGGCGTTCCGGTCCCTTTGGCCAGGGCCTGCTTCAGTTCATCCTCGAACGTGACCTCCATGGATTTATAATTCGGGGTGTCCACGTTCGCGATGTTGTTGGTGATGATTTTCTGACGCAGGGCTGAACCATCCAGGGCTTTTTCCAGCGCTTTAAACTGATTGTCGGAAAAGAGCCGGGTCAGCACAAAGCCTCACCTCCAATCCTTTTTCCACAATTCTCGATTCCTTCTGATTTTCCTGCAATAAATGCCGAAAAATAGAGAAAACTAACTGCCAGGAGTTAGCTTCCCTTTTTTTAATATATCGGTTAAACCGTTCAAAGTCCTGATAGGTTCCAGGAAACCCCTGCGCAAGGCATTCATTGTTAAACGGCTTCCTTTGCGTATTCTTGGCGTCCGAATGCGGAAAAAACTTTTTTCCGCATTCGGAACAATCTGCCTAGTGTTTTTCCAGTTCGTCAAACAGGAATTCGTTCAGAACCTTAATATAAGTCCCTTTCATTCCGAGCGAACGGGATTCAATCACGCCGGCGCTTTCGAATTTACGCAGGGCGCTGACGATGACGGAACGGGTAATACCAACCTTGTCCGCGATCCGGCTGGCAACCAACAGGCCATCATTGCCCTTCAGCTCGGCCATGATATGTTCGATCGCTTCACGCTCGGAATAAGAAAGCGTTGCCACCGCGATCTGCACCGCGGTTTTCTTGCGGATCACTTCTTCGGTACGCTCGCCCCGTACCCGCATGAATTCATTGGCGACCACGGTTGAACCGTATTCGGAGAGTACGATATCGTCATCACTGAAGGTTCCCGACTGTTTGGCCAAAATCAATGTGCCAATCCGAAGCGCCCCGCCATAAACGGGGACGATCGTGATAATCGCATGCCCCATCGGGCAGGCAACGCCTTCCGCCTTAAACAGACAGATCCCTGCTTCTACCTTGATGTTGGCACGGGTTTCCTGGGCATCCAGTAAATCACCGTTAAAGCTATTCGGGAAACGATCCAGCCGATCTCTGACTTTCACAATATCCGGACAGAGTTTCTCTTCTAAAAGGGCACAACTGACCAACTGTCCCCGACGGCCAATCATGTAAACACTGCATTCCAAATTTTCCGCTAGGACTCGGGACATCTCCTCGTAGTCCACCGGATTACCACCAATCTTCTTCAGCAACCGGTTAATTGCCCGGGCTTTTTCCAACAAACTTTTCATTTCACGTTCTACCCCCTATAAAATGTACCTGCTCAAATCACTATCGCCTACGATCTTGGCCAACCGCTCGTGAACATACTCTTTATCTATTTTTTGCTGCTGTCCGCTTCGCTCCGATGCCTCGAACAACAAGTCTTCGAGCACCTTCTCCAGGATCGTATGTAGCCTGCGTGCTCCAATGTTTTCGGTGCTTGCATTGACTTCATAGGCCATTTCCGCGATATACTCCAGTGCACTGCTGGTAAACTCGATCGTCAGCTTTTCCGTGGCAAGCAGCGCGACATACTGCTTAATCAAGGAATTGTCCGGTTCAGTGAGAATGCGCTTAAAATCGTCTTTTGTCAGGCTTTCCAGTTCAACCCGAATCGGAAACCGCCCCTGTAATTCCGGAATCAGGTCCGATGGCTTACTGGTGTGGAAAGCTCCGGCTGCAATGAACAGCATATGATCGGTCTTCACCGGACCGTACTTGGTCATGACGGTCGATCCCTCGACGATTGGAAGAATGTCGCGCTGAACCCCCCCGCGCGATACATCCGGCCCATGTGCAGAATCCCGGCCGGCAATCTTGTCGATCTCGTCGAGAAATACAATCCCATTGTTTTCCGCTCGATCTACCGCCTCCTTTGTCGCTTCGTCCATATCAATTAGTTTTTGCGCCTCTTCCGCTGTCAGGATCCGCCGGGCTTCACTGACGGTTACCCGCCGCTTTTTCTTATTCTTAGGAAGCATTCCGCCCAGCATGTCCTGCAGGTTAACACCCATTTCCTCAACACCGGCCCCGGAAAAGATCTCGAAAAAGGAGACCGGCTTTTCTTCAACTTCAATTTCTACGATCTCGTCTTCCAATTCCATGCGGGACAGCCGTTGGGCAAGAATCTGCCGCTGCTCCTCCGCTTCCCGGACCCGGTGATCGTACTCGGGGTCCGAAGTCTCCGCCTCCCCGGCCATGGCACCCATGAACATTTCAAACGGATTTTTCGCGCCGCGGGACCGCTTTTTCGGCACCGGCATCAGGATTTCCAGCAGACGCTCCTCGGCAAGCTTCTCCGCCTTTTCCTGCACCCGGGCGGTCATTTCCTGTTTGACCATGCGCAGGGAGGTCTCCACCAGATCGCGAACGATCGAATCGACGTCCCGTCCGACATAGCCAACTTCAGTAAACTTGGTCGCCTCCACTTTGATAAACGGCGCATTGACCAATCGGGCCAGCCGGCGCGCGATCTCGGTTTTCCCGACCCCGGTCGGGCCAATCATAATGATGTTCTTGGGATATACTTCATCAACCAGATCTTCCGGAAGCATCCGCCGCCGGTACCGGTTGCGGAGTGCAATGGCAACCGCCTTCTTGGCTTCTTTTTGTCCGACAATGAAGTGATCCAGCTCTTCAACGATTTGTCGTGGCGTTAAACGATCCACGCTGATCCTCCCGTTCTTTACGGCTGCAATTCTTCCACGGAAATATTCTGGTTGGTGAATACGCAGATTTCCGAAGCGATTTTCATGGCCTCAACGGCGATCTCCCGGCAGGAAAGATCCGTATGCCTCAGCATGGCACGCGCAGCCGCCAGTGCGTAGGAGCCGCCCGAACCGATCGCCATCACGCCGTCATCGGGCTCAATCACTTCCCCATTACCGGAAATCACGAACATATGGTCCCGGTCAACAACCAGAAGCAAGGCTTCTAAGCGCCTTAAAACCCGGTCCGACCGCCATTCGCTAGCCACTTCCACCGCCGCCCGGGGAAGATTGCCGCGGTATTCTTCCAATTTGCTCTCGAATTTGCCGAATAAGGTAAAGGCATCGGCTACAGATCCTGCAAAGCCGGCAATGACCCGGTCCTGGTACAGGCGCCGAACCTTTTTGGCACTGTGTTTCATAATCGTGCTCTGGCCCATGGTAACCTGGCCGTCGCCGGCAATTGCCGCCATACCGTCTTTACGCACGGCGACAATGGTCGTGGCTTCAAACAACACCGTTCGCTTACCTCCTGGGGTGGGTTTGGTCATAAACCGCTTTCAAGCGATCCTTGGTTACATGCGTATAAACCTGTGTGGTCGACAGCTTCACATGGCCGAGCAGTTCCTGAACTGCCCGAAGATCGGCGCCGCCGTTCAACAGGTGGGTCGCAAATGTATGCCGCAGCGTGTGCGGGCTGACTTTCTGATTTAAGGCTATTTCTTCCACATATTTATTAATAATGTTCCGAACACTTCGAGCTGTCAAGCGCCTGCCGAACTTATTCAAAAATACTGCCTTTTCTTCCTTGCCCACCTTTTTCGCCAGCCGTTTACGCGGTCCTTCAATATAGTGTTCGACTGCTCGGCAGGCTTTTTCGCCAACTGGCACCAACCGCTCTTTGCCGCCTTTCCCGAGAACCTTGATCATCCCTTCGTGGTAATCCAGGCTAATGAGATTCAGCGACACAAGTTCGCTCACCCGAATACCGGTCGCGTACAGCAGCTCCAGGATCGCGCGGTCCCGCAGCCCACTGCCCTGCTGACTGTCCGGTGCGTTCAGCAAATCCTCAACCTCGGTCGGAAAAAGAAAACGAGGCAGTTTTTTCTCCTGTTTTGGGGTTGCCACAGCGGCGATCGGATTGCCGTCTAAGATTTCCTCCCGGCATAAATAGCGCACAAAGGAGCGAATCGCGGCAAGTTTGCGGGCCATGGTCGCCCTGCTGAATCCAGCTTTCTGCAGGTGTACCATGTATTCTCGAACGGTCTTGTGATCGACCAGCTCTTTTGTGACGGCTTCTTCAGGAAGACCTTTCTGCTCTGATAAAAATTGAATGAATTGTGAAAGGTCCGTCCGATAGCTGATCAAAGTCATGTTTGACGCGCTTTTTTCAACCCTAAGATGGGTCATGAAGCCGCCGACCAGTCGCGTTAGCAAGATGAATCCCCCCGGTTGCAATCCTTTTAATATGGTAGCATGGTCATTTTTGATTAACAATCCCGTTCACGAAAACTTCAGAAAATTTTCCAAGGGTCTCTAATGATCTGTCAGTATATGCCAGGTGCCGGTCCTGTTTGGCGCGGGGCGGCCGGTCCAGCGGCCCCAGCAGTCCGAAATTGGCATTCATCGGCTGAAAACCAGTCCGACCCGGGTCGGTGATATGCCGGAGCAAGCTGCCGATCATCGTCTCCGGCGGCGGAATCAGCGGATCGAGTCCCCGCAGACGGCGGGCCAGATTGATCCCGGCAATGATACCGGTAAACGCCGACTCCATATACCCTTCCACTCCGGTAATCTGCCCCGCAAAGAACAGTCCGGCACGGGCGCGGAATTCAAGCGTCCCGTCAAGCAGAGCGGGGCTGTTGATATACGTATTGCGGTGCATGACGCCATAACGAAGAAAACGCGCCTGTTCAAGGCCTGGAATCAGTCGGAAAACGGTCTCCTGGTCCTTAAACCGCATTCGGGTTTGAAAACCGACCATACTGTACATGTTTTTTTCATTGTTCTCGGCGCGCAGCTGCAGCACCGCGTACGGTCTTCGGCCGGTCCTCGGGTCGGTCAGACCAACCGGCCGCATCGGCCCATAGCGCAGGGTGTCGATTCCCTTATGGGCGATCGCTTCAATCGGCATACAGCCCGAAAAGTACAAACCGGCATCCACCCCGTCCACCGGCAGCGGATCGGCCGCGGTCAAGGCATCGTAAAACGCCCGGTACTCTTCTTCATTCATGGGGCAGTTCAGGTAATCGGCCTCCCCTTTACCATAGCGGGAGGCCGGGAACACCATTGTGTGATCAAGGCTTTCCGCATCCAGAATTGGCGCGACCGCATCGAAAAAAAACAATGCCGAGGCTCCGGTCAGCTGCTGGATGGAAGCGGCCATGGCGTCAGAGGTTAATGGCCCGGTGGCCGCAACGGCCGGCCCTTCGGCCGGCAGCTCGCCAAGCTCTTCGCGAACCACTTCAATCATCGGGTGATGCTCGATCGCCTCAGTGACACTCTGGGCAAAGGCTTCCCGCTCAACCGCCAACGCGGAGCCGGCCTTAACCCTATTCTTTTCGGCACAGTGCAGGATGAGCGAGTCAAACTGCCGCATTTCATGTTTGAGCAGACCGTGAGCGGTGGCCGGATCGGACGATTTCAAACTGTTGGAACAGACCAGTTCGGCCAGCAGCCCGGTTTGATGGGCAGGCGTCATCCGGTTCGGACGCATTTCATACAGTCGAACCGGAAAACCGGACTGGGCCAGCTTCATGGCCGCTTCGCAGCCTGCCAGGCCGCCGCCGATCACGGGTATTGAGTTGGTGGAGCCCCATTCTTTCATGCTGTTCTCCTGTAAGCAAAGGGGACATTCCTCTTGTTCCGGAAGAATTTGCGTCTTCCGGACCTGGAAGGGATGTCCCCGGAAATCCTTTTTACCTGTGGCCTTATAATTACTTTCCGGCCGTGCCTACTTTTTTCTTCTCGTCCCCTTCGTCCTGACCCTGGGCGCCCGGTTTGTTCCAGGAACGGAAATCGCATTCCGGATAGTTTGCGCAGCCAAAAAAGCGTCGCCCAGTTTTGGTCTTGAGCACGACGATATCCCCACCGCATTGCGGGCAGGGCACCCCGGCCGTTTCCTTGATTGATTCTGTATGACGGCAGTTCGGGAAAGCGGGACAGGCCGCAAATTTTCCGAACCGCCCCATCTTGATGACCATGGGCGTGCCGCACTTCGGGCAGTCCTTGCCGGCCGGTTCATCCTGAATGACCACTTTTTCCACATGCTCCAGCGCGCTTTCCAGCCGAACCGAAAACGGGCCGTAAAACTCTTCAATAATTTTCTGCCAGGCGAGTTCGCCCTCCTCGATCTGGTCCAGATTTTCCTCCATCCCGGCAGTAAACTCTACATTCATAATTTCCGGGAAGTTCTCAATCAGGATTTCAACCACCACCAGCCCCAGCTCGGTCGGGAAGAACTGTTTCGTCTTGCGCAGAACGTAGCCGCGCTTAATAATGGTTTCGATAATCGGCGCATACGTACTTGGACGGCCGATATTCTTTTCCTCCAGCATCTTAACCAGTGATGCTTCGGTGTATCGGGGAGGCGGCTGGGTAAAATGCTGCTCAGGTTCGATTTCCTTTGCAGTCAGGGCTTCACCCTGCTTCAAGTCAGGGATCTTGTCCTTGCCTTCCCTGGATTCCTTGGCATCTTCGTTTTCTTCGTGCTCTTCATAGACCGCCAGATGACCCTGGAAACGGATTTTGGACGAAGTCGCCCTGAACGTGAGCCCATTGTTCACGATATCAACGGTCAAGGTATCGATCACGGCCGGCGCCATCTGACTGGCAATGAAACGATTCCAGATCAACTGATACAACTTGAACTGTTCTTTGGAAAGCACCGCTTTCAAGGTATCAGGATGCCGGGAAGCCATCGTGGGACGGATCGCTTCATGCGCATCCTGCGCAGTCTTGCGTGATTTATACACGTTTGGCTCGTTCGGCACATAAGCCGGGCCAAACGTCGTTTGAATATATTCGGTCGCCTCGACTTGGGCCTCGGCAGCCACCCGGAACGAGTCGGTACGGATATAGGTCACCAGACCGACGTGCCCCTCGGCACCGATGTTCAAACCTTCATACAGCTCCTGCGCCACTTTCATGGTGCGGTTGGAGGTAAATCCAAGCTGCTTCGCCGCTTCCTGCTGCATCGTACTGGTAATAAACGGCGGCAGCGCTCTCCGCCGCTTTTCTTTGCTTTCAATGCTGCCGACCGAAAACTTGCTCTTTTTGATCCGTGCGACAATGGCATTGGCCGTCGCTTCGTCCCCGATTTTGATTTTCTGACCGTCAACCTGGTGCAGGCGGGCGGTAAATGCGCTCCCTTTGGCCGGCTTGAACCAGGCCTGAACCGTCCAGTATTCTTCCGGCACAAACGCGTCGATTTCTTTTTCGCGTTCCGCGATCAGCCGGACTGCGACCGACTGCACCCGCCCCGCGCTCAATCCCTTGCGGACCTTGGCCCAGAGCAGCGGGCTTAACGAATAGCCGACCAGGCGATCCAGGACCCGACGCGCCTGCTGGGCGTTTACCCGGTCCATATCAAGGGCGCGCGGCTGTGCGACCGCGCGTTTGATCGCATCCTTGGTGATCTCGTTGAATTCAATCCTGCGAATCCGCTCTTCCGGCTTATTAATGACCTGCCGTAAATGCCAGGCGATCGCTTCCCCTTCCCGGTCCGGGTCGGTCGCCAGCAGAACGCGATCCGCTTTGTCAGCTTCATCACGGATTTCCTTGATCAATTCGCCTTTACCGCGAATCGTGATGTACTGTGGAATGAATCCTTCCTCGACATTCACACCCATTTTGCTTTTCGGCAAATCGCGCACATGGCCAACTGAAGCCTTGACTTTGTAATTCTTCCCCAGGAACTTGCTGATCGTTTTCGCTTTCGCCGCGGATTCAACAATTACTAATATTTTCTCTGCCAAATAATCACCCCAAGTAAATTCAATGGCCCCGATACCGGCGCTTATCAGTTTTCATCCAATGCGGACATATCGATTCCCAGGCAAGGCCGCAACCGCGCCCTGGAGTTCGAGCCGAAGCAATTCGCCGGAGAGTTCGCCGT
Source organism: Solirubrobacterales bacterium (assembly GCA_050258755.1). Classification (GTDB taxonomy): domain Bacteria; phylum Bacillota; class Syntrophomonadia; order Syntrophomonadales; family DTU052; genus JBLMZI01. Next base: position 411,048 of record JBLMZI010000004.1, read on the forward strand.
GGGATAATCCTGAGGATTCGATTAACGTATCGATACCAACGGGTTCATATCCAAGGATATCAAACAAGCAACTCTCTATCTGCCTATCCTCCATATTATTATTACAAATCGGGAGTTGGTCAATGCCGAATCGTAATTCCTCTAAAATTTCTTGAATGCTGCAGGCAATTTTAGCCCCCTCCCGGATCAGTCCATTGGAGCCCCGGCTCTGTTCGGAGAAGATCGGGCCGGGAACCGCAAAGACCTCCCGCCCCTCTGCCAGGGCGTACTCGACCGTAATCAGAGCGCCGCTCCGCTGTGCGGCTTCGACCACCAGAATCCCCCGGGCCAGCCCGGCGATGATTCGGTTGCGCACCGGAAAGTGTTCCGGCCGCGGGGTTGTATCCGGATGATGCTCCGAGATCAACAGCCCCTCGGCCGCCACACTTTGATACAGTTCCCGGTTTTCCCTCGGATAAACGACGTTCAATCCGTTGCCCAGCACGCCGATGGTCGACCCTTGGGCTTCCAGCGCGCCGCGGTGGGATTCGGCGTCAATACCAGCCGCCATGCCGCTGATGACTGTGAAACCTGCCTCGACCAACTCCCGCCCGAAGAACCTGGCGGTCTTTCGACCGTAGGGCGTCGCTTTTCGTGATCCAATAACGGCAATTCCTTCCTGTCCGAGCAGTTTGGGGTTGCCGCGGTAATACAGCAAAACCGGCGGATTTCGCGTCTTGCGAAGCCAATCCGGATACCAGGGACTGGCGTCATCCAGCAGCCCGATCCCTTGACGGCGCACGTCTTCATAAACGGCCGCCGGCTCAATTCGATGCATGGCATCCTGCATCCGGTTTGCAGCGGCCGGGCCGACAACGGCGGTTTTCCAAGCCAATGACTGATTCCAGGCGTTTTCAAGGGTTCCGGCTTGTTGTCTCAGGGTTCGAATCGCTTTGGCCCCGAGCCAGTCCACCATCGAAAAGGCAACCAGATACGCAAGTTCCTGTTCCATCTTTTTCATCCTCCAGACCCGTGGTTTTTACATTGTTTTCCATTCTACTCACAATTCCCCACCGGGTCAAACAAATCGGTCAGCGGGTGTTCGGGTGCGTTCTGCATGGCCGCCCGCAGCCTGGCGAGGACTTCCGGTTCGGAGCGGCCAGCCGCCTGAATGACGCAAAGCTGGTGACGCAGGTCGACTCGCGTGTTCAAATGCAGCCGGCTGCCCAGAAAATGGATACATGAGTGACCCGGAAAATTGTTGCCTTTGATCAGGCCGCCGCCATGCGGTTTTCCATTCATTGAAGCCGCGATCCGGTGACCGCCGGCAACCACGATGACCGGCCGGCGGGACCAACTCCAACTGCCGCCATAGATTTGTTTCATGATCCGGGTATCTTCCGCGGTCAACGGCTGAACATCCGCATGGTAAGTGCCGCCCCGGCGCTGAACCTGGTAGGTTGCCCGGGTTTCGCAGTCAACAACCGTTGCCTTGCCGAACTTTGGGAAATACTTACTCGCGTCGTCCCACATCATCAACTCACCATACTGATCGCCGATTCCGTTTTCCAACCGGGCGGCCGCTCCCGCAATCAGCTTCACAGCCGCCGGCGGCAGCCGGAACGTTCGCCCCTTCTGGTCCTGGCCAACCCGTTCGGTCAGCCAGAGATCCACTCGCCCGGCAGAATAATACATCTGATAGTCCGGCCAGCGCAGCGGCACAGAACCGGTTCGGCGCGCCCAGCGCCATCCCCGGTTGATGGCTTCCACCTCATTCGGCAGTAAAACCACCCTGATGCTGTCGTAGGCCGGGCGAACCAGATGGGTGTGCCTGGGCAGCGTCGGGTGATAAAAGCCGAGCTGCCACGAAAACTCGCTGAGAAACAACAGGAAAAACACGGCATAAACCCAATTCCGTTTCAATCTGATCCTCCTCCCTGCCTTTACAAAGCAGGGTATGCCCCTTGAAATGGCTTTAGAAGGTGCCCGGAAAACAAACAAAACAAAAGCCAGACCGTTCATACGCCAGTCTGGCTTTTTCGACTTTTCTTTCCAGGGCAGCAGGTGCTCAAAGTGAGATCACGTTTTTAAAAACAGGTCATCAATGGCGTGAAGGATTTCTTCCACCGCCGAACCGGCTCCCATTTCCATCCAGGCCAGCTTGATCGTAGGCGCGAGCCGGGCCGTTTCAACCATCATAAAGCTTTCTCTGACCATCTGTTCAATACTGGTTTTGTACCCATTCATGATCGATGTTTTGGAAAGCGGGACCAGAACCAAAATCCGGCCGTCTCCCCAGAAAAACAAATTGGCATTTGGATTATCGAGGCTCGATTTGATCGTCTCCGCGGTCATTCTGAAGAAATGTCTGACCAGCTCGGCACCGTACCGTTTTTTCATATCGAAGAGTCTTTCCACGTAGACCGCGATAAAGCCGATTTTCTCTTCGGTAAATTCAATTTTCTTCAAGATGCTGTTAATCCGGATATCGAAATATCGTTTGTTAAACAAGCCGGTTTCGCTGTCCACCAGAGCCAGTTCGATAAACTGCTGAAGCCGCGCTTTTTCCACCGTAGCCACGTCTTTGTTGGCAAAAACCTCAAACGCGCCGACGATCCGGTTGTTTTCGTCGATAAAGGGATAAATCCTGGCCCGGACCGGCACCCGATGCCCGGATTTATGGTGCAGATACACATCGCTGCTTTGGGGCTGTCCGTTCAGCATGGCCAGATGAGCGGGGCACATGGTGTCACAGAGCATCACACCCTGTTCATTCACATGAACCAGGACGTTGTCCCGGCAATTCCGTCCAACAACTTCGGCAGCCGAATACCCGGTAATCCGTTCGGCTCCCTGATTCCAGAACGTGATCGTCCGGTTCGGGTCCATAAAATAGACCCCTTCATCAAGTTCTTTCAGAATCGTTAAGTAAACATTTTCAACCCCCATTGGAACTCCTCCCGTCAAGCCGCAAAGTCGTTTCGGGCTTTGAGTCTTCCCTATCCCGTCATGTTCTGTCCCCTGCAGCATTCGAAATGTTTACCGTTTTCCCCGGAAACACTCCTACTCATCCATTCGCTGAAACCGTATTTTCTCCTGCATCGAACCGGGGCGATCAGGTATGAAAGCAGGATGACGGCAGACCTTCGGCGCCGCTCGCGGAATGAAAAAAGCCCGCCTGTATCAGGCGGGCTTCTCGGGATTATGCTCTATTCCTTGGGAACGACCCAGGTGCTGATCGTCCGATTGTCATTGGCAACCGCGATCATTCGGCCGTCCGGGCTGAACGCCACACACCAGAGTTTACCGGCATTTGTATCCAGATTTTTTATTTCACGTCCGGTTTTCGCGTCCCAGATTTTGATCCGTTCATCGTGCGCAGCGGTCGCGACCACTGCGCCATCCGGGCTGAACGCGACCGAAACGACACCGGAGCCATGCCCCGTCAGTGTCCGCAGTTCCTGGCCGCTTTCCGCGTTCCAGAGCTTAACCGTGTTATCATTACCGGCAGTTGCGATACACCGGCTATCCGGGCTGAATGCGACCGCCAGGGTGGCGGCCTGATGCCCCTGTACCCGGACAATTTCCTCGCCGCTCGCGGCATCCCAGATCTTCGCGCCATCATTGCCGGTGGCGGCCGCAATCCGTTTGCCGTTCGGACTGAACGCGATTCCGGTTATATTTTCGCCTGCCCCGCGCAATTCCATGACGACTCGGCCGGTCGATAAATCCCAGACCGTTACCCGGTCATCCGAGCCGCCAGCGGCCAGCATACTGCCATCCGGACTGATAGCCAGCGCGTCAATGGAGCCTTCGGTTCGAAAACTGTTCCGTTCCTCCCCGGTGCCAACATCCCACAGTTTTACCGTTTGGTCCGCACTTCCGGTGACTGCTGTCCGGCCGTCAGGACTGAATCCCACGCAATACACAATATCGTCATGCCCGCGCAGAACCATTTGGGGCCGGTTGTCCGAAAGACTCCACAGGACCGCGTTCCCGCTTCCGTCCCCGGAGAGAAGTCTTTTTCCGTCTGGACTGAAAGCCACGCTGTTCACCCAGGCCTCGGAACCGGTCAAGGTGTGTCCGGGTACCAGACGGGTATATTCGATCCCTGATTCAGTCGCCGGGTGGCGTACGGTTGTTGCGGGTTGGGTCCTTTTCGTCGGCTCGGTCTGACCGGCTCGCTTGAGATCCATTTTCTGACAGCCAGCCATCAGCAAGCCAAGCACAAGTAAAGCAGTCAACACCCAAATGTTTCGCTTCCAACTGATTTTCAGCCTCCCCTTCATCTCCAAAACCCTCCTTCTAAGACAACTCGCGGATATCGTACGGCAAACGCAGCCGGGCCTATCCTTTGAAAAAAGCGATTCCCCGGACCGAAGCCAATACCTTGCCGGCCTGGTTCGTCACCGTCATCTGGTAATGTCCGGTTTTCCGGGTCCGGTTCAACTCCTGACCTTCCACAGTCAACTGATCGCCCACCCGAGCTGGGGCCAGAAAATCAATGTTAACGGTCAAGGCCACCGCCGGAACACCGTGCGAATTGCAGGAAAGCCCGAAGGCGGTGTCAGCCAGCGTAAAAACCACGCCACCGTGGCCGATGCCATGGAAGTTCGCCATATTGGGTACAACCGTCATCGTCAGCCGGGCATACCCCGGAGACAGCTCCGCAAGTTCGATGCCCAGCGATTTCGGGAAAATGTCCTCTGTCTCATACCGCTGCTTCATGGTCTCGATGATATCCACAAACCGTCCTCCCGTTCTGCTTGATTGGCGGCACAATGCGCTCATCGTCATCGTATCATACCTGTGGCGAAATTTGGGACAGCGAGAACGAACCACCGCTCGCTTGCCCCTTTTTGGATTTTGGGTTGATACCGCTTGGAAAAAAGGGGACCGGTTGGTACGGATGCAGGGAGTCCGGTATTCGGTACAGAATTAATGGTTATGTGCTGGCAAATGATGCGAAAAGCATATCAAGCTGTCATCCCTCCCGCGGATGCTGCGCCGGTGAGCGGCGGACTACCCTCCGAACGGGAATGGGCCTGGATTGTGGCGCTCATTTTTTGTCTGGTTGCACCCGAAATGCTGTTGATTAACCTGGGAAGCATGGACGAATTATGGTCCTATCAGGCCTGCCGGCGGATTCTGCACCATCAGGTCCCGTATCTCGATTTTAACCTGATCGTTTCACCCTTCTCCGCGCAGTTGGGCGGTTTCTGGTTGTGGGTTTTCGGGGATGTATTGGTTGTCCATCGCGTTCTCGGCATTCTCTGCAATGCCCTGTTTCTGGGTTTGATCTATCAAATCGCACGTAAAATCGGAATGACTGCGCTTGGAGGCGTTTTCGCCCTGGCGGCGGCCGCTTTTGCCATTGATCATCTGCCCTTCTACAATTACAACTGGCTCGCGCTGCTCTTTGCCCTTGGCGCCATGAACTGCCTGTTGACACCTGGCCACGCCAGCAAAACCCAAAGACTTCCCCGGTTTACGATGAGCAATACCGTCTTGGCCGGATTCCTGCTCGGAATGGCGGCGATCACCAAGCAGAACACCGGACTTGCGTTTCTGGCTGCACTGCTGGTTTATTTGGGCTGGCTCGCGCTGGCCGGCCGTGGGCGCAAACCGATACGCGATCTTTTGCGGCCGCCGGCCGCGATCGGTATAGGCTTTTCGATCCCGGTTGCGGTGGAATTCATGGTCATTGGGGTTCAAGGTGGGCTCGGACCCTGGAACAGCTTTGCCGGAGGCGGCTTGGCCAGGTTTTATGCTGAAACCAGCCGTAGTTTTTGGGTTTACTTTCAGGGTAACCCGGTTTATGCCGGACTTGCGGTGCTGATTCCGGCCGCGATTGTTTTCATGCTCGCCGCTGCGGGATCCCGTTCGGGCCGGCCGGAACCAGACTGGAACCTTCGGTTGCTGGCAGCCGGAACCCTCGCGGTTTTTTCCCAGGTGATCCCCCTCTATGATACCGTCCACCTGATCATGACCCTTCCACTCGTGCTGATCGGCCTTAGCAAGGCGGGATCAGTACGCTTCGGGCCGAAGCGACCGATTTTTAAAAGCGATTCAGTCTTGACCGAACGTTTGGGGTTTCGCTCAGTGGATTCAGCCGCGTTCGCGGCGACAGCGGCTTTGACCATCCTGCTTCTGCTTGCTGTGCCCTATTATCGGATGGTTCAATTGGCTCATCATGAACTGGTCTTCAGCAGCCTTCCCCGATATCAGGGCATCCCCGTAAAACCCGAAATGGACCTAACCTTGCGTTCGGTCGGCACCTGGATGATTGCCCAGGAAAGCATGGGCCGGCAGGTCGTCATATTTCATGCGAACAAGGCAGCGTTTCTGATTCCCCTGGATCGGTTCGGCTCACGGTTTGACAGCCTGTTGGCTGGCAACTTCGGCGCATTGGGTAAAGAGAAAGTCTGGCAATTGTCCGGACTGCGTCCGGGCACGGTTCTGCTGACGCAGAAACCGGGAACCTGGCTTCAGCCCCAATGGCTGTACCGGATGGTTCAAGCAAGATGCCGATTCATAGGAACCCTGGCGGGGTACGAAATCTGGCAGGTCAATCCGCGAAAAGGAATAACCAACGCGGCAGAGAATACCTCCACATGATTCACAAGCCAATCAGAGACAAATTCACGGCCCGTTCATTCCTGAGCAAGCACGAGCGGCTTTTCATGCTGGGACTCATCCTGCTGCTTTTCGTTCCGGAAATGCTGCTGGCCGCGTTCGGCAATATGATGGATGAAACCTTTGTTTACCAGTCCTGTTTGCGGCTGCTCGCCGGGCAGGTGCCCTACCTGGATTTCAATACGATCGTGCTGCCGTTTTCATACCAGCTTGGGGCTTTGTGGCTGAAGCTTTTCGGGAATTCCTTGCTCGTTTTGCGGGTTCTGGGGGTTCTCTGTACGGTATGCTATGCGGCCGGCATCTCCGTATGGGCGCGGCGGATGGGATTGTCCACTCCGGCTCGCGTTTGGGCCATCTTATTCACCGCCGTACCGGTCTATTTTTTCCCCTATTATAATTACACCTGGCTGAGCCTTGCGCTGGTCATCTGGGCCATCGTCCTGTTCGCCGGCGAAAAAGTTCTTTCCCCCGCGGCGGTCGAATCCATTTCCCCCATGAAGCTGGCGATGACCGGAACCCTGCTCGGGCTTGCCGCCATCACCAAGCAAAACATCGGTATCTATTTTCTGGCCGCTATGGGGTTGTTTCTCGTCTGGGCCAACCTGGCCAATTTCCAGTTTCGGCAGGAATGGCTGATCCAACGGGCGAAACAGTGTGCCGCAGTGATCGTTGGATTCCTAATCCCGGTGGCGGCGGAATTCATCAATTTGGGTTTCCAGGGGGCTCTGGCGCAGTGGCGGGTTGTCTCCGGGGCGGGCGTTTCGAATTTCTATGCGGAAGTCGGTAACAGTATCGGGACCCTGGTCACACTCCCCGCTCCTGTCTCCTGGGTCGCCGTTCTCATCCATATCGGGATGGGAATCATTCTGTGGTTTGCCTGCTTCGGCCGGCCGATGGGGAAACCGGACTGGCCGCTGCGGCTGATCGCTCTTTGTTCGCTTGCGGCTCTCGCGATCGAGGTTCCCTTGTTTGACACGATCCATGTGTTAACTAGTCTGAATTTCGTCGCGATCGGTCTGGCCAGAATATGGAGAATGTACTCTGAGCGGCACAATGCCATGCCGCATGAAAAGGCAGAACCCCCAAACCAGGCGGCGCGGCAAATCCTTTGCTGGGCCGCGCCGGCGGCTTTCCTGATGATGCTGCTGTACCTGCCGATTTCCCAGGGACTTTCGGTGTACCAGGGGACGTCCGTCATCAGCGATTTACCGCATTATCAAGGCATCATTATGGACCGAAAAGCCGATCGGGATTTGCGGCAAATGGCGGATTACATTCGTGCCAATGAGACGCACGGCAGGCCGGTCGTTTTACTCAACATGTGGCAGTCCATGCATCTGATCCCGATGAATCGGTTCGGTACCCGGTTTGATGCCATCGTCGTCGGAAACTTCGGGGCGGTCGATCACCTGGAAGTCTGGCGCCAGCTTCGCATACAGCCAGGCGCTTTGATACTGACCGGGAACCCGTATGAAAACTACCTTTACCCCAGATGGCTCTACAACATGGTCAGACAACAAGCCGAACACCGTGGAAAGTTCCTGGGTTTTGAGGTGTGGGAAGCGGAGTGACACGAGAAAGGATGAAACAATCCTCCATCCTGGCAGGGATTCAGGAAATATATGAGAATTGTGTCTTGTAATGCTATTTTCTAGGAGTTGATATTTGTAGTGTCGATAGCTGTTGTTAAAAGCCTGGTTTTAAGCGGCTTAGAAGCCCATCCAATCATGGTTGAAATCGATATACATAAAGGCCTTCCCTCGTTCGAGAAGGTGGCGTCGTTGGTCCAAAGCCGGTGTGCACTCAACATCGCGCATGAAAGCCCGGAAAAGTGCAAGAGCCGGGGTTTCCCGGCTCTTGCATCCAATTATTCGATCGCTGTTGCTAACATTTTGGAAAACGATCACCGGTCCCGCGTTCCCCATGTTCCCTATATCGCGGGGCTTGCTGCCGCTAACCCACTCTGAATACGCCAAGGGTTACACCAATCGCCGTCGCGGCATGAAGCAAGGCGATCACCATGATCAAATACCCGTTTTTACGGTGCCATTGAAAATCCGGTTTCACAATGCGGGCTCCGGTCATCACCTGGAAAGCGATCAGCAAGAACAGCAGGAGTCCACCCCATGCGTGTGCGGGTAAGCCGAGGAAAACTGGAACAACCATGAAAGCCCCTCCTTCTCAATGATTTGCTTGGGTTGCGTTAAGTCCACCATACCATAACAGGAACACAATCACCGTCCCCATGCTCCACACGATTTCCTCGGGTGGTTCAAGTGTTTTGGGACACGACCCGCCCTGCAAACGAGTCGCGGAGGTTGATTATTTTAATAAGCCAATGAGTTCACGAGCCGTCCAGAGTATGATAACCGAGCCAGAAACCATTAGAATGATTCGGCCTGCAACGATTCCAAACAAGTCCCTGATCCAGTCGAATTTGAAGAATAGCGGCGTTTCGAATATCCACTCCCAGTTTAAAAGGCCTGCAACAAACATAATCAAGCCCAATAACATAAAGACACCATTTAAAAACACCAATTCGATTGCGAAACTCTCCATGATCTTTCCTCCGAATCAATAACGCAAGCGGCCGCTCTTTGACCTGAACTAAACAAACATAAAAACCATCCAAATGATCGTGCTTACAATCGCTGAAATTATCGCCGTGACAGAATATCGCGTTACTTGACTTGTGTTGGCTTTCAGAAATCGAACTGCCATTCCAAAAAGCAAACCATGTATTGCAGGTATCAACAGCAGTAAATACACCATTTCTTTTGTTTCCGGCGGTTTGTTAGTTCCAGTCCAGAATAACCATCCGTAGACCACCACGGTGTATAGAACCAGCCATTTCGTTTCAATGTCCTTTCGTACTGAAAATACTACAATAACAGGAATGGTTGGAATCAGCATCAGCAGACTGATCATTAAAATTGAAAATAACATGAGCAGCCACATGAACGCTACCCCATCTCAATCCCCCCTTACCTATTGCCATCAAAGCTTGTTTTCGATTGCCCGACCAATTCTCCTGCAAAACTCTTCCATCCAGGCAGGATTTCAGGAAATATATGAGAATTATGTCTTGGAATGCTATTTTCTGGGAGTTGATATTCGAAGTGTCTATAGCTGTTGTAAAAAGTCTGGTTTTAAGCGGATTGGAAGCTCATCCGATTGTGGTTGAAGTCGACATACATAACGGCCTTCCCTCGTTCGATCTCGTCGGTCTGCCGAGCGCGAGTGTCAGAGAGGCCAAGGAACGGGTGCGGGCGGCGATTAAGAATGCCGGCTTCCAGTTTCCGATGCAGCGGATTACGGTGAATTTGTCCCCGGCGGATTTAAAGAAAGAAGGCAGCCATCTTGATCTGCCGATCGCGATCGGGATTCTGGCCGCCAGCGGCTCGATCCCGGCACCGGATTCGGACACCTGCTGGCTGGGCGAATTGTCGCTGGATGGCACAGTTCGGCCGGTTCCGGGTGTGCTGCCGATGATTCTTCATCTGGCCCGGACCCAGTCGGAAACCAGGGTGGTGATTCCGGCGGCGAATCGGGGCGAAGCCAGTCTGGTTCCCCATCCGTGCAATCTGTGCACCACGCTGACAGAAGCCGCGGAATCACTGGCCGAAGACAAGCCGCTGCCGGCATTGACGCCTGATGATACGCTGCTGGCTCCTATCATGGAATTCACGGTCGATTTTACCGATATCAAGGGACAGGCGTCGTCCAAGCGGGCCCTGGAAGTGGCGGCCGCCGGCGGGCATAACCTGCTGCTGGTAGGACCGCCGGGCTCCGGAAAAACCATGCTCGCCCGTCGGGTTTCCACGATTCTGCCCCCGATGAAACGGGACGAGATCCTGGAAACCACGCAGATTTATTCGATTGGCGGACTGCTCACGCCCGAGATGCCTTTGATCGCGTCCCGTCCATTCCGAACGCCGCATAAAGGCGCTTCGGCTTCTTCGATCGTCGGCGGCGGCCGGATTCCGAAACCGGGCGAGATCAGCCTGGCGCAAAACGGCGTGCTGTATCTGGACGAGATCGCCGAGTTTCCCCGCGAGGTGCTGGAAGGACTGCGGCAGCCGCTGGAAGACCGCAAGGTTACGATTGCCAGAGCCCACTCGACCTCGACCTATCCCTGCAATTTCACCTTAATTGCGTCGTGTAATCCGTGTCCATGCGGCTATCTGGGCGATCCGTCCCGTTCGTGCACCTGCAGCGATACCCAGATTCGGTCTTACTTCAATCGGCTTTCGGGGCCGTTTCTGGACCGGATCGATCTGCAGGTCGAAGTGCCGCGGGTCCCATTTGACGACCTGAACGAAACCCGGCCGCCGGAATCGTCGGCGGCGATTCGGGAGCGGGTAAACCAGGCCAGGGCGCGTCAAGCGAGCCGGTACGCAGAACTGGGCTTTTCCCTGAATGCCGAACTGCCGCCGCGCGAGCTGCGCAAAGTCTGCCGGTTGGGGCCGGCCGCGTCGGATCTCTTGCGCCATGCCTTTCAATCCCTGGCCTTATCGGCCCGGGGGCATGACCGGGTTTTACGCGTCGCCCGCACAGTCGCCGATCTTGAGGGAAAAGACCTCATCGGTCCGGAGCATGTGGCCGAGGCTATTCGTTACCGGGGCTTCGACCGCCGATATCCGTAGGCATGAAGCTGCAAAGGAGCCGGTTTCTCCCCGACTCCTTTGCTGGTCGAACAACGTTCAGTTTCCTGATTTCAACCGTTTCGCCTTTCCCTGACCCCGGTGAAGCACTGCTAAGTCAGGGTTGCGGCTGGCAGCTGAAAGCCTTTTTGAAAGACCCGGATACAGGCGGTAACGACCTGTTCGTCGAACAGCCGGCCCGCGTTCTGTTCCAGATAAATCAAAGCCTGGTTGATCCCGACCGCCGGCCGGTAAGGCCGGTGGGATGCCATGGCTTCGACGACATCGGCGACGGTGATGATCCGGGCGGCCTGGCAAATCCGCTTACTGGACAATCCGTTGGGATAGCCGGATCCGTCCAAGTATTCGTGGTGCTGGAGCACCGCATCCGCGATGGTGTGGTCAAAAGGTATGGTTTTCACAATTTCGTACCCGGCCTGGGAATGCATCTTGACCAGCTGTTTTTCGGCATCGCACAGTCTTGTGGGTTTGTTGAGGATGTCGATCGGCAGATAGATCTTGCCGATATCATGCAGCATGGCGGCGATCTTGATTTTGTCGATCTGGTCTGCGGTAAGCTTCATCTGCCGGGCAATGGCAGTGGCCAGCAGCGCAACCCGGCGCTGGTGCCCGGCGGTGTACGGATCGCGTTTCTCTCCGATAATGGCAAGTGTGTGGACGGTTTTGTCCAACAGTCGCTTTAAATGCTTGTTGGTTTTTTTCAAGGCGGTTTCATGCCGTTTAATCTCGCTGACATCGCCAATGGTTTTAATGGCCCCGACCACCTGACCTTCGTCGTTGTACAGCGGGGTCGCCTTGCACCACAGGCATTCGGTTTGGTGGATGCGCAGCGGGGCCCGGGTCCGGGCCATAATCGAATGCCGGGTTTGGTGAATCATGTCATAATCGGTTTCCAGGTTCATCGGTTCGCCCAGCACGAAATCGATGAGCATCGGCCGCCGCTTCCCGTAGAAAGGAATAGCGTATTCGTACTCGCTTTTATTCATCATGTCCCGGGCCGGCACGCCGGTCATTTCCTCAATCGCCCGGTTCCAGGCGATGATTCTGCGGTCGGTGTCGATGATCAGCGTGGGATCCGGCAGGTAGTTGAGCATGTCTTCGAAAAGCCGTTTCGCCTGCACCGCGTTGGTGACCGCCTGTTTATGCAGGACGTCCACCACCGCAAGATCGGCGATCATCTCCAAAAAGAGCAGCTCTAACCGGGAAAACCCGAAATGGCTCCGTTTGAAAACATAAAGCACGCCATGTTCCGCGGATTCCTCGGAGAGCGGCTGTGCCAGGGCGGCCGTGAAACCCTGCCGCTCGACCCAGGCGTCAATACTGTGCGCAAACCGGGTATCCGGCACCAACAGGTCCTGAACCATTTCAAAGTCGGTCGGAATGACATATCCGGAAAGCCCTTTGGCTTCGATGATCTTGTATCCCAGGTAACGGGCCGCGATACTGCCGGCCATCGACCGAATGGTTAATTCGTCCGATCCGGGCACCTTTAAAGCAATTACCGCGGCATCGACGTTGAGTATCGCACAGGTGTGCCGGCAAATCGAGTCCAGGTTTTCCTGCAGGGTTTTTTCCGCAGAGTTGGTCCGGATCACTTCCCGCAGCATTTTGAACTGCCGGTACAGGTTTGAGTCAGGCGATTCCGGCCTGATTCGAATATCGGGTATGGTCGTTTCGGTAACCAATTGAATCTGCATTTCTTCAATGATACGGTTTTGAATTGCCATTACTTCACATCCTCAGCCCCATGTTGATTCATCCGATTTTGGTCAGCTTCGCATGTGCAGCATGGTGATCATCCGGCCGTTCCGATTCAGGATCTGATAATCGATCCGGTTGTTGGCGTCGTCATTCATTCTTTCCAGCGGAATCAATCCCCCGGCGTTAAACGGAACCACATCGAGCACCGCATCGACCACCATCCCGATTTTATGTGTTCCCTGGTCGAGCACGATCACACACATTTCCGTGTTCAGGCCATCTTCGGAATGGATTAAGAACTGCCGCAGATCGAAGATGGGAATGACGCTCCCCCGCAGATCGGACACACCCAGTGCGTATTGGGCCGTTCGATGCAGTTCGGTCACACGCGGCAGTTTAATGATTTCCTCCACCTGGCGAACGTCAAACCCATACTCGTTTTCGCCGATAGCAAACACGACAGCTCGCGATTCCTCACCGAACAACATGGCAAGACCTCCCTCAAACCATCCTGGCTCCAGCATCGATCGTTTTTTCCTATGGTAATTATAAAAATTAATGAAAGGTTCAGGCATCAACCGAAAGGTGGATTGTCAAGGTTGAAGTTTGCTATTTTGGAACGAGCCGGTTCATTAGAAGGTCCGAAGGTGCGGCAAGCCGTCGGGGACCTGTCATGAGGCAGGCGCCCAACTGCGCGAAGAACAGATTGATTGTCGGATTGCTGCTGCCATGCCCCTGCGCAGTTGGATAAGCCAGCCCTTCGAGTCCGACCGCCGGTTTGCAGTATAGGCCGTCGGCTGAATCGATACTGGCCGCACCATATTCCTGACGCTTGTTTTCAGCCGCTGTCTCCCGCAGCACGCTCATGGTGAAGCCTCCCTCCCACTAATGCAGGCTCGCCATCTTTCTGGCCAGCCCGGTCAGCGACCCGGCCATTTGTTCCAGTGAAACAATGCTGGCGTTGATCTGCTGGGTGGCCGCCGCCTGCCCGCCGGTCATCTCGCCCGCCTCCACAACGCCTTTCATAATCAATGTCATGGATTTGGCGATGTTGGTCAGAATCGGGCCAATCCGTTCAACGGAAAGGGTTGTGTTTTCGGCCAGTTTTCGGACCTCGTCCGCCACGACCGCGAAGCCTTTCCCCATCTCACCCGCCCGGGCCGCCTCAATCGCGGCATTCAATCCCAGCAGTTTGGTCTGCTGCGCGACCATCTTGATCAAACGCAGGACTTCTTCGGTTTCCCCCAGGTGCTTGGTCGCTTCCTGCGCCGAATCGCTCAGCGAAGCGCTCTGGTTGGCGATGGATTCCGCGGATTCGGCCACATGAATAATGGTTTCGCCAATCTGCTGTATGGTTTGGGCCAGCAGTTCGGCGGTTTCCGCCAGTTCCACCGCTTCACCCCGAATCTCCTCCATAAGCCGCTGCCGCTGTGTGTCCAACTCGCCCAGCAAGCCGGACTGCTTGTCCAGCAGCCGCATGACCAATGCGGCCGCCCGGGAATCGACCACTGTGGTATCAGGCCGTTTCCCACTGCAAATGATTTCAAGAACTTTGGCGCTCCCCGTCACTTCGATGATCAAATCGAGCTGGGGAAGCTGAAGCATCTGCTTTAAATCCGTGAAGATAGGAATTCCTGAGGATTTTGCCAGCGCTAAACCCGGGGCATTCGGATCGACATCGCAAATCCCCACAAAACGAATTTCCTCGTCCTGATTCAATCCCTTCAGGATGGCTACACCGCCGTGCCCGGCACCGACAACGCCAATTGTGGTTTTACTCATCTGAAACACCCCCACTTTCCCAACAACACCCTTATATTGCTTTCTACCCTGCTCTGCAAACTGCAGCCGAATACGATGACCTCGGTTCCTCTGTGGGCTAGGCACTTCCCACTTCGACCCGTTTCCGCGCTCGGACCCGGCGCGACATCCATTCCAACGCCTCGCGAATACACGATAACGCCAGCGAATTCTCGTTGCTGGCAAATGGCCCCTGCTGGAAATGTTCCAGGCGGCAGGCGATAATGGCCAATAGGTCTTCGTCCACTATCCCATTGATGCCTACCTCGTCGGCCAGACCTTTCTGGAAGTCAAATTCGGCCAGTGCAAACAGGGATTGTTTGCTGTTGTTCTTCTTAACGGTAAAGTGATGCGGCGCGCTGAAGATAACATCTTCATGCTCTTCGTAGTACACCCGACGACCTGGGCTGCAAATCGTCCGCAATTCGTTCTGTAGTTCCTTCATTGCCCGTCCCACCTTTTTGAGTGTTTGATATAGGACTCCTCTTAATTTCATCATACATCTGAATATGGGTTGATGAATCGTTCGAAAGGTTGAGGGAAAGGAATGATTTTTCGTTCCGGGATAACCACGTAATCGCATAATTATGAAAATGACTGGTTACTCATTTTGGTTGATGCCGCATCGAACAAGGTTTAAAATAAAATTAGATTGAGAATGTTTTCTCAATGCGATGATATCTACCTTTTGACTGGTTCGGTTCCATTCGTCGCCGCACGCACAGTCCTGTCGATCATTGATGAAACAGACATCTTCGTTGCAGTTGCTGAGGCAGCGAATTAGAGAAGGTGTACGTATGCCGCCACTGCTTGCGACAAAAACAGTCATTCCGCCTTTACATCAGCATGTTTTCGTGCGCGAACGGCTGATCACAATACTGGAGAGCTCTGCGTCCAGCGTTATTCTTGCCATCGCGCCGGCCGGGTTCGGCAAAACAACCTGCCTGGCCGTTTGGAGCAAACGGCGGGTGGAACAAGGCGAGGCTGTTGCCTGGTGTTCACTGAGCGAAGAGGATAACGATCCGGTTCGCTTTCTTTCGTATGTCCTGGAGTCCCTGGATTCGGTTGTGGATGACAGAATTTCCCTCACCCCGATTCAGGAACTGATCCAGGCAGCCCCGAATACCCAACCGGAACGGATCGTTGCCCTGCTGATTGATGCGCTTTCCGCTTCGGAACGGCCGGTCAACCTGATCCTGGACGATTATCACGTCATTACATCGCCTATGATTCACAAAATCATGCATCTGCTGGCCTGGTATCATACCGCCCAGTTCCGGATTGCGATCGGGTCGCGCTGGAAACCGCCATTTCGGATCGCAAAACTGAAAGCAAGCGGTCAATTGATTGAACTGGAGGCGGAGGATTTTCGCTTTTCGCTGGAGGAGACCCGGCTGTTCTTCCGTTTCGCCGGCATTCAGGTGACCGAACCGGATGTGCAGCGCATCAATCAGATCGCCGAAGGTTGGGCGGCCGCCCTCCAATTGATCGCGTTGAAAATCAGCAGTTGGCACCGACGTTTCGATCAGTACGCGCCAGCCGAAGATATCATCCCATCCTTACGCGCCGCAGAAATCTTTGACTTCTTGGCTGAAGAAGTATTTGAGGACCTTTCCCCGACCGCCCAGCGTTTCTTACTGTGCACTTCGGTGGTGGACCGTTTCTGCGCAGGATTATGCGCCGCACTCACCGGTGATGCGTCACAAGCCACCCTCGATCAGCTGACTGACTCCGGTCTGTTTATTCTTCCCTTGAATGAAGAACAGACCTGGTTTCGGTACCACAATCTTTTAGGTCAGTTTCTCCGCGATCGCCTGAACGACGAACGGCCGGAATTGGTTCAGGAACTTTATCTGAAGGCGTGCCGTTGGTTTCAGGAGAACGACCTGATGACCGAGGCTCTTGCTTATGCGCTGAAAGCACGGAATTACGAACTGGCATCCACCTTTATCGCGCGGGTGGCGGAAGCCCTGCTTCCGCTGCACCAGTTCGATACGCTGGAAAACCTGCTGAATCAGTTCCCGCAGGCGTTCGCCGATCAGGATACGTATATCCTGGCTCTGAAGGCTTATCTTATGTTTGGACGGGCCCGTTTGGACCAGGTTTTTACAAGCCTGAGCAAACTGAAATCTGTGCTCGATCAACAGGAACACCAGTGGAAACAAACCGGCAATCCGGCTCTGCAGGCCTCGGTTGAACGCGGCCGCGGGCTCTGCGCCGCGATTGAAGCCAGCACCCTGGCCAATCTGCAGCGGACGGAAGAAGCGATTCCGGCCGCCAACCAGGCCCTTGTGGCGCTGCATGACGAGGACACCTTCTTTCGGTCGCTGGCGATGCTCAGTCTGGGGATTTCGCTGGCATATACCGGGCAGCCGCACAGCGGCCTGGAAATCATATCCCGGGCTGCCGCGCTGTGTAACGCGGCGGAACGCTACCCCCTGGCAATCGTTGGTTTTGGACACGTCGGCCTGATCCAGTTCTACCTCGGGGACCTTCAGGGTGCGATCCGTTCAATGGAAGACAGCCTGCGCCGCACGAAAGAACGAAACGCCCACTTGATGCCAGAAAACGTTTTACTCCAGCTTTATCTCGCCGAAATGTATTACGAGTGCAACCATATTGAAAAAACCAGAAGCCTTTTGGACTCGGCGCTGTCTCTGGCACAGCAGGTTGGCAGCGATATAGGCGTCATGAATGTTCTTTTAAGTCAACTTGTCTTTGAACAGCACATAGGGAACCAGAACAATGCGATTCAGTGTGCGCGAAAAGCCCGATCTCTTGCGATCGCCAACGGTTTAAACCTGCTGATCGGCACGCTTGGGGTGATTGAGATGTCTCTCGGTTTGGCGCCGGAAGAGGGCGTTCTCGATGAGAAGCTGTTGTTTTATGTCAAACCCATTTTCATTCGGGTCAAGGTGGGCAGTCTAATGAGACAAGGCAGGATGGACGAAGCGCTCGAAGTGGCACTTGCTGAAAAGAACCGATTGTTTTCCCTGGGTCTGACCGGCGCGTATTTCTGGTTTCAGGTGGCGGAAGCCGTTATTCGTTATCATCATTGGAATCAAAACCGGCTGCAGCCCGACTATCAAGCAGCCCTTGAACTGATGGCCGAAGCCCTCAATTTCGGCAGCCAGCATGGCTGGATTTCGATTTTTCTGGAATATGGCCCAAGCGGTATGGAATTGATCCGGGCGGTGCGAAACAATCTGGTCAATCCCGACTATGCGGATTTCCTGCTTCATTTGGCGAAAAGCGAAAACCGGGCAATGCCCCAGAATGCGCTCAGCAAGCGTGAGCTGGAAATCCTTCAGTATGTCGCTGCGGGGGCTTCCAATCTGGAGATCGCCGAAGCGCTGGTGGTATCGCTCGCGACGGTCAAAACCCACCTTAACCATATTTTTAATAAGCTGGAGGCGAACAACCGCACGGAAGCAATCGCCAAAGCCAGACAGCTTGGCATGCTGTCCTGGGATGTGGAGCCCGAAGGCCTGTAATTCGACGCCGCCCGCCTGGAAGCGCCTTTACCCGACATCCTGCAGGCGTATTTTTAACGCCGGGGTTTCGGTGGCCGCTCTTTGACGCACAATCTCATCAATGGTCATGTTCCCGATCATACCTAGAATCCCTAACTCCCAACGATTGAAGCGGAAAAAATCGCGCTTAAAAACGAAAAGGATACCCTGGGGTTCGGGCGACTGCGGCATCGGAACCGCCATTGCGGCCATCAATCCCAGCTGTTTAATCCATGCCTCGACACCATGCGCAAACCGGCCGTCACAAAGACAATACTCAGAAATCTGACCGCACCCGGTAGACAGGACCAGGTCGGTCAGGCCCACACCGGTTGGTATGATGCGGCCAATGAGCCGGTTGGGAACCCGTCCCGCGACCGCGCGAATCGTCAATGGGGCGGCGGCGGTATCTTTCACGCCGATCACAACGGCATCCACATCCATCAGGCCCATGGTCTGCTCACAGATCAAACTCAGTTTTTCATCCAGGGAATGGGTTGAATGCTTCTCCCGAATCATCTCCTGCAGCATTTGAAATCCGGGCCATCGATTTGAAATCACCGGTTTGAAATGCTCGCCAGGCGTCTGCACTGCTGGTTCCACCACCGGTTTTCTGTAACTCCTCATGGTACGGTCATCCCCTTCTTTAAACCCCGCGCTTCGGATGCCGCGCTCTTTTCCAAGACGACTTGATCAGGCTTCCAATTGAATCATTGTAATCATCCGGCTGCCGATATTGAGAACTTTGAAACCGACCCGGTGATTGCTGCGCAGCGCAAACCCCTCGAGCGGAATCAAGGCTTCGGCGTCAAACGGAATAACGCCCAGGACCGCATCGACCACG
Source organism: Solirubrobacterales bacterium (assembly GCA_050258755.1). Classification (GTDB taxonomy): domain Bacteria; phylum Bacillota; class Syntrophomonadia; order Syntrophomonadales; family DTU052; genus JBLMZI01. Next base: position 430,184 of record JBLMZI010000004.1, read on the forward strand.
ACCCCGGTCTTCTGCTCCCCATGTTCCAGGACCAGGATACACGGAGCGCCGGTGACATTTTCGCCGTCCCGTTCGCGCAACCGTTCAAGATCCAGTACAGGCACGATTCGGCCGCCCAGACCCATCGTGCCCTTTTTAGGGTGGGTCGCCCGATCAGAACCGGGCAGTCTAATAATCCTGGTAATCTGCTGGATGTCAAAACCGCATTGGTCCTCACCAACAGCACAGATTACTGCCATAGGCATCCGCTTCGGCACACCGCCCGCCCCCTATCCGCGCTACCCAGACCCTGACGCTTCCTTACATCATCATCATAATCATTGCTGGTTTGGGTTAGCATCCATCGAAAGATTGATCACTCAGGTTGAATCTCCCCCGATGCAGTCTTCCAATGCTTATTGGTATAATAAAGGTGACTTTCCTCGTGGTTGACAAGGGTTTGGCCACCACGTTTTAATAAAATTGGAAAATGCCTAGAATAACTCTTCGTCGGGTTCTATAAATCGTTTCAGCACCATCCAGCCTCGTTTTGGAGCGCATTGTTTCAATGGATTTTCCGCCTTGGGCCTTTGCGTTTTCTCCCTGGCGACACGATTGGACGGTCACACATCCGGTTCGATTTGGGGAATCAACGCAGCGTGAGGATTACCATGGCTGAACTGATCATAACGAAAACCTTAATTCCGCCCCTAAATCCATACGTTTTTACGCGCCTCCGGCTTATAGATCTGATGGAAACCGAAGGCTTAAAAGTCGTGACCCTGATCGCGCCTGCCGGTTCCGGCAAAACAACCTGTCTCGCCTCCTGGGCGCATTACCAGGTTGAACAGGGCGTCTCCGTTGCCTGGTACTCACTGGACGAAAGCGATAATGATCCCGCCCGTTTCCTGTTCTATACCCTTGCAGCCCTTGATTCCATTCTGGATCCTGAGATTTCCTTAAAACCAATCCGGGAATTTGTCCAATCCGTCCCCAATCCCCGAATTGAAAAGGTCGTCACCCTGGTCATTAACGCACTTTCAGCAAACAAAAAACCGATTTGTCTCATTCTGGATGACTTCCATTGCCTCACTTCCCCGGATATTCTTAAAATCGTTAAGTTTTTTCTGAAACACCAGCCCGACAACGTCAAGCTCGCCATGGGCTCCCGGCGACGGCCGCCATTCCGGCTGTCAAAGCTGAGGGTACTGGGCCAATTGACCGAATTAGGGCCGGAGGCTTTACGGTTTTCACTGGACGAGACCCGGACCTTCCTGCAGTCGTTTCAGAAGCCGGGACTCACCGAAGAGGATGTCCACCGCGTCAATCAAATCTCAGAGGGCTGGGCCGCCGCCATTCAATTGGCTGCGCTGAAACTGAGCCGGCCTGACGCCAGTTTTGAGAAAGGCGGCTGGTATCCCGCCGCAAGTACCTCTTCCGGGGGAACCTTTGAGATTTTTGAATTCCTCGCTGAAGAGGTGTTCGAAGAACTGGATCCCCGGGTTCAACGCTTCTTATTGCGGACCTCGGTGGCGGATCGGTTCTGTGTCAGCCTGTGTGAGGCGCTTACTGAGGACGAGGACCCCCACGCTATTCTTGAACAACTGATTCAGGCCAGCATGTTCATTCACCCACTGAACGAAGAAAAAACCTGGTTTCGATATCACAATTTGTTCCGCCAGTTCCTGACTGACCGGCTGAACGCCGAATCAAGGGAACTGGTTCGCGATCTTCACTTGAAAGCCTGTCAATGGTTTGCGGTGAACCGCTTTACGACCGAATCGCTGGACCACGCAATGAAGGTCCCGGATTACCATCTTGGCGCAGTGCTTCTTTCGCAAATCGCCGAAGAAGCGCTTTTTCTAAGCCAGTACTCCACGCTGACCCAATATATGAAGCAATTTCCGGAGCCTTTCGCCGACCAGAATATTTACCTGTTGGCGGTAAAAGCCGCGGTTTCCGCAACCCGGGCCGAATTTGAAGCAGCCCAGAAAACCCTGGAAAAGCTGAAAGCGGTTTTGGACATTCGGGAAGCCCAACTCGATCCGAATCATGACCCGTCAAAGGCTTCGCTCAAACGGGCCCGTGGCATCTACTCGGCCCTCCTGTCCATGGCCCTGGTCAATCAAAACAAGATGGAAGAAACGATTGCAGAGGCAACGATTGCCCTTGAATGCCTCCCGGAATCCGATGTGATCATTCGCTCGGTGGCAATGATCGGACTGGGGGTCGGGCGGGCCTATACCGGACAGCCCTATTTAGGCCGCGAAATTATCAGCCAGGCCGCCGGGGCCAGTTATCGCGCCGGTCAATACTACATCACGGTCCGGGCGTTCATCCACGTCGGGCTGATTCAGAGTTATCAGGGCGATCTGCAGGGAGCCATCTGGACCCTGGAGGAAGTGCTGGAACGGGCACCCGAGGTAAATGCCCATTTACTGCCGGATGTGGTCAAGGTGTATGTTTGCCTGGCGAGTATGTACTATGACTGCAATAACATCGACTACGCAAGAGAGTTGATGCATCAGGCCCTCACCATTGCCAACGAAATTGGTGACGCCGTTTCCGAGCTTTACGCGCTGATCGGGCTGATCATGTTCGAACAGATGGTCGACTGTCCTGAGGAAGCGATTCAGTTCGCTCGGGAAGCAAGGATTACCGCGGTTTCCGCCGATCTCAACACCATGCTGAATGTCGTGCGTTTGTTGGAATACTCCCTGGGTGTCATCCAGACAACCGACGTCCTGAACGACAGTTTTTTGGATGTCAAGCTTCCCCGGTTTTTTCAGGCTTTCGGGCTGCGGCTTAAGCTGAAATTTCTGATGACCCTGGGGAGACTCGACGAAGTGATCGAATTAGCGTCCACCGAAAGTCACAACATGATGCTGATCGGTTTTACGGGGACTGCGCTTCGATTCAAGGTTTTCGAAGCCGTTGCCCGGTATCAGCGCTCAAAAGGGTCCAAACAACACGAGGAAGACTTTCCGATGGCTATTCGGCTGATCGACGATGCGCTCGCGTTTGCCAGCAAATACGGCTGGATCAGAGTTTTCCTTGAACCGGGGCCAGATGGCCTGGAACTGATACAGGCAGCGCGAAATCACCTTGCAACCCCCCACTATGCGGACGTTCTGCTCAACCGGCTGAAGACCGGCACTCGATTTATCTCCAGTAATCCGCTCAGTAAACGGGAACGGGAGATCCTTCAGTACGTCGCCTCAGGTGCGACCAACAACGACATTGCTGAAGCGCTGGTGATTTCGCTCAGCACTGTGAAAACCCATTTAAACAACGTCATGGGCAAACTGGAGGCTGCCAACCGCACAGAAGCCGTAGCGAAGGCGCGTCAGCTCGGTCTGCTGTAATCTGAGCCAGTTCACATCCTGCATTCACACCTTTTCCATTTTAGTTTCCCGGTAAAAATTTACCCCTCCGTGTAAGGATTCGTACAGCCGCTTCGTATGATTATTAGGTGTTTTCCGGCCGAAAGGGACGCCCAATTGGTCCCCTTTTACTGGAAATAATCGTTTATAATGAAACGGAAGTCGTTATCACCCGGTCGTGAGATGTCCCGGACAAAGGCAAAGGAGGTGGGCCGTCCAGTCGGTTAAGCTTTCATTCTGCTTAAGGAATTCAGACCGCAATGATTTGTGAATTCAGGAGGAGAAAAATGAACGAAAACACCGGGAAAAACTGGCTCGTTGTCGCATTAATCGTAATGCTCGGTCTGGTTTTATCATCGTATATCCTCACCCAAGGGCTGGTACAGCTGAAAACTGCCGGCAACACCATTACCGTTACCGGTTCGGCCAAACAACAGATCAAATCGGATTTGATCGTCTGGAGCGGAACCTATACGGCCCAATCCCCGGCCTTGACCGATGCCTATCAAAACCTCCAGGACAGTCAGAAAAAAGTAAAGGCGTATCTGACTTCGAAAGGCCTTGACGAGAAGGAGATGGTTTTCTCCTCGATCAATACCAACATCAACCGCGAAATGCTGTCCAATGGTCAGTATACCAACCGGATTGAGAGCTATTCACTGAACCAAACGGTGGAGATTCGGTCCAAAGAGGTCGACAAGATTACCCGGCTTTCCCGCGAAGCCACCGAATTGATCAACCAGGGCGTGGAGTTCCAGTCCAATCCACCCCAGTACTTCTATACCAAGATCGCTGATCTGAAGGTGAAAATGCTTTCGAAAGCGACAGCCGACGCGTTTACCCGGGCGAAACAAATCGCTGACAATGCCAAGAGCGAAGTCGGTTCCCTGCGCGGGGCCAAAATGGGCGTTATTCAGATTACACCGCTGTATTCCAACGAGATTTCCGACTACGGGATCAACGACACCAGTTCGCTGGATAAGGAGATTACCGCGGTCGTGAACTGTAATTTCGAAATCAAGGACTGATCATTCCGTAACCGCAAACAAAGGCCCGCTTTTCATATTGCATGGAAGCGGGCTTTTTTCGTTTGTTTTCTTCCGGTCCTCATTTTCAGAACCATCGGGAATACTAGATAAAACGAATCCGGGGGAAAGCAATTGAAGCGGTATTTCCAAAATCAGCATGGAAACGCGGTCGCCCTGTTTCTGCTGCTGCTATTCGGGGCTTATCTGGCGGCCCGCCAACATCCGGTACCGCCTGCTGGACCGCTCGGGCCGGTCACTCTGCTGCAGGCGATCGCGATATCGAAAAAAAGTGCTGAAAGCTGGGATCACGATGCCCGTCTGGTGTACGCCGTCAGCACTGAGCCAGCCAATACTTCGCCCGCGCAGGGCGGCGGTTGGAACGGCCAGCGCGCCTGGTGGAACATCGTCTGGTTCGATGCGGAGCGCGGCACCAATCTGATCGTGGCGGTTCGGGATGGAAAAGCCGTATCCGCAACGGAAGCGTCAACCGCCTATACAACGCCGATCAATACCGAGTCGATTCGTTGGGACAGCCCGGCCGCGGTCATGCGCCTGCGCCGCAATAACATGATTCAACGCCAAACAGCGGTTCATTTCGAATTGATTGGACAGAACCAAACTCTGCTGCGATTACATTACCGTGACCGGATGGGCGGAAGCCACATGCGGTGTATCGACCCCGGAACCGGAAAAGTGGTGGTTACATCAGTTCGGACGGGTACACGATAATTTCGGAATCGCCCCGCCAGTTGAACACAAAAAGATCGGCCAGGATCCGTTCAGCCTCGTCCCGGGCGGCCTGGCCGGCTTCATCCGCTCCGGCGCCGGGAATCGTCACTTCAAAAATGTGCACCGGTAGGGGCACCCAGCAAAGCATTTTCAGTTCTTCCAGGCCTTCGTCAAGAAACGCCAGTTCCTGGACCGGAATCGAAAACGGCGTCTGCCGATAGGTCTTGGTATCCAGATATGCCTCGATTTTTTTGGTAAATGCCTGCAGCTTCTGTTCCATTTCCGGCGTGAGCAGGTATTGAAACAGGATGTCGTACAGGGATTGAGCCACCATCAACTTGGTCAGCGGCGGCATCATCAAGTGATCTTCCTGCCCTTTGTAACGCAGTTCAAAGCTCGCACTCATGGTCAACGTCCCTCGCTTTTTATCAAAAGGTATCCGGCCTTACAATCTTCGGGCCAGAATTTCCGCCTCATACAGGCAGTTTTCAATCCCGCGCGGCACCGCGGCATCACCGATTTCAAAGACCGGCAGCCCACCCCCGGACAACGCCTGGACCCATTGGGTATTCGATTTGAAACCCAGCGCCAGTACTACGCTGTCCACGGTCAGTTCCCGGGTTTCACCTTCACTGTTGGCCACCACGGCGGCCCCGTTCCCGCAGGACTGGACCGTATGCCCGGTCAGCAGTTGGATGCCCGCCTTTTTCATGGCCGTGATTAATTCGATTCTGGTCATATTCTCCAAATCACGCGCCAATGCCTTTTCCGCCTCGACCAAAATCACCTGGTTTTCGGCCTGCGCCAGCCGGTATGCGGTTTCGCATCCGGTGCTTCCGCCCCCGATCACCAGGAAGCGCTTCCCGGACTCGGTTTCCCGCCTGAGCAGATCAACGGCCTGAACCACGGTTTGATCAGCCTGATCGCACAGCGGCAGCTGCTTCGGCACGGAACCGGTGGCTACCACCACGGCCTGAGCACCGGTTTCCCGGGCCAATTCCTCGGTGCATTCGGTATTTAAGCGCACTTCAACCCCCGCGTCTTCCAACTGGCGTACCAGGAATCCGGCCAGCTCGCCAATGCGGTATTTATCAGGCGGGGCGGCGGCGGCGTCGAGCATTCCGCCCAGCCGGCCCTCTTTTTCGGCCAAAATGACCTGGTGCCCGCGCTGTGCCAGTCGGGCCGCAGCCGCCATTCCAGCCGGACCGCCGCCAGCGACCAGGATGGTTTTCGGCGTCGAAGCCTGTTCCGCTTGTTCGGGAAGCCAGCTTTCTCGGCCTGCTCGTGGGTTCGCTGTGCAGGCGATATGCAAGCCCTTGAGGGAACGGCCAATACAGGTGTTGCAGGAAAGACACGGCCGGATTTGATCGGCCCGGCCTTCCCGCGCCTTCAAGACCCATTCGGGGTCCGCAATCTGATTGCGCCCGACAAAAACATAGTCGGCAAGTCCGTCGGTGAGAATTTTTTCCGCATAGTCGGGATGCCGGATGACGCCGCCGGCAAAAACCGGAAGCTTGACCTTGTTTTTTACCATTCCGGCCAGGTGAACCCGCCATCCTTCGGCATAATTCACGGGTTCGATGGTCGTCTGACCTGATTCGTACATTCCGCAGGAAACCGAAAGGTAATCTGCCCCGGCCTGTTCCAGCAGGGAGGCAATCAGAAGCCCTTCCTCCGGCTCCAGCCCGCCGGGCAGAAAATCGGTCATGTTAAACCGCACCCCCACGGTCAGCTTAGGGGCGAATCCCTTGATCCGGTGAATGATTTCCATCACAATTCTGGCCCGGTTCTCAGTCGAACCGCCGTACTCATCTTCGCGCTTGTTGGTATAAGGTGAAAGAAACTGGCTGAGCAGATAGCCGTGCGCGGCATGAAGCTCGACCCCGTCAAATCCCGCCGAATTGGCCATCAGCGCACTGCCCACGAACTTGGCGATTACATTGGCCACGTCGTCCTTGCTGGCCGCTTCGGGAACCGAACGCATCATCCGGCAGGCAATCGCGGACGGGGCCAGCGGCGCAAGCCCTTCGGTAACCATCGGGCTGGTCTGGCGGCCGGCATGATGAAGCTGGATCACGGCCCGGCTGCCGCCGGACTGGATCGTTTCCGCCAGCCGGGCCAGTCCGGATATGTATTGCGGGTGATCAATCCGAAGCTGGGTAAACCCGGCGCGCCCCCTGGGTGCGTCGACACAGACGATTTCGGTTACGATGATGCCGGGGCCGCTTAACGCGCGTTCCCGATAATAAGCTAGGATTTCCGGCGTCACTTCGCCATGAATGCTGCCAAGGCCGCTATTCATCGCCGGCATCACAATCCGGTTTTGAACCGTCATGGAACCGATTTTGCCAGGGGCAAACAGGTGCTGCAGCGGATTCATCGATAATCCTCCCCTTCTTGTGCGATCCGGTCGGCGCCGTTTCATCCCTTCCGGGCGGCATGACCGGCATCGAAGAATGTCATTTAACGGATTCCCTGGACGAACCCGTTCTTTCAGTTTAATGAAAATCCGGCGTTAAGTCCATTCTCCAAAGTTCATCGGCCAGCACAATCGCGACCCGGCCCCGCCGCTGCACCTGCCCCGACACCGCCAGGACCCCCCCGTGATCTGTATAGATCGCCTTGCCATACTGCTGGTACACCGGCTCGAACACGGTGACATCGGTCAAGCCGAACTCATCTTCCAGGGATAAAAAGACGGTGATCCTGCCGCTTTTAGTCGGTGGGCGGTGCGGGCGAAACAAGATTCCGGCGGTTTTCACCCGGCTTCGTTCCTGCATTTCCCCAATTTCACGGCTATCCTGAAATCCCATCCGCGCAAGATCAGCGCGAACCCGCTCCATCAAGTGACCGCGGACATCAATCCCCAAAATTTCAAACTCATCGGCATACTTCCGGGCCTCGCCGAAATCAGGCAGTCCGGCGAACCGCCCGCTGATGCCGGATCTCTCGAACAGCCCGCCCATCCCAGCCTGCCAGGCCGGCCGGGCTTCCAGCAATTCAGGCAGCAAGGCCAGCATTCGGCGCCGGTTGTTCAAAAAACCATCCAGCGCGCCGCATCGGATCAGACTTTCCAATTCGTCCCGAGCCAGGTCAGCCCGAAATACGACATCCTCGAAGCTGGAAAAGGGCCGCCGCTCCAGGATGCGTTTCAAGCCGGGCCGGCTCAGTTTTTTAATGACCGCCAGGGAAGTCCGAATTCCCTGCCCTGACGGGCTGCCGTCCGGGATCTCTTCAAACTGCTCGCCCGAGCGGTTGATATCGGGGCCGACAATCCGAATCCCCTTCCGCCGGGCTTCGTTACAAATGATATGCGGCGGGTAATACCCCATCGGGTAATGACTGAGAATCGCCGCGTAAAAATACGCCGGGTAATGCTGGAGCAGATAGGCGGTCTTGAAACTGGTGGTCGCGAATGCGGCGGCATGGGCCTCGCAAAAGCCGTAACTGGCGTAGCCGGCAATCGATTGAAAGATTGTTTCGGCGGTCCCGGCATCCACTCCGTTTTCGGCGGCTTTGGCCACGAACTGCCGGCCGATTTCCTCCATCGCCTTGTGGGATCGGGCATGGGTCATCACCCGGCGCAGGGCGTCCGCCTCCCCCGGCGTAAACCGGGCGACCGCGGTGGCGATTTCGATCACCTGCTCCTGGAACAGGATCACGCCGTAGGTCTTGCCCAGAATAGGCTCCAGCAGCGGGTGCGGATAGCTGACCGGCTCAAGCCCGTGCCGCCGCCGGATATACGGTTCGACCATGTTGCCTTTAATGGGGCCCGGCCGAATGATGGCCACACTGGCGATAATATCCTCTAATTCGGAGGCCTCCAGCCGTCCCTGCAGGGCCCGCTGGGCCGGGCTTTCCAGCTGAAACACGCCGATGGTGCGGCCACTGTTGAGCATCTGATAGGTATCCGGGTCATCCATGGGGATCCGGTCATAGGAAAACGGGTCACCGCCGCGGTTGATCGACCGGACCGCGTCATCGACCGCGCCCAGGGTCCGCAGGGACAGCAAATCCAGCTTCACCAGTCCCAGATCCTCTACATCGTCCTTGTCGAGCTGGGTAATCACTACACCTTTCGCGGCTTCCTGCAGCGGCGCCAGGTGCACCAGCGGCTCGCGGCTGACCACCAGCCCGCCCAGATGTGTGCCGAGAAAGCGCGGAAAACCAGCAACCTTTTCGCACAAATCAAGCAGCAACTGATATTTTTTTTGTTCGTATTCCCCGCCCCGCAGTTCCGGAAGCCGGTCCGCCATGATCCGAATGGCATCGGCCTGGGAATAGTGAGGCAGCTTTTTAGCCAGCTGCCCCAGTTCCGCTTCCGGCAGACCGAGGGCCTTGCCGATCTCCCGCACCGCCGAACGAGCCCGGAAGGTGTTATAAGTGCAGACGCTCGCCACCCGGTCACGGCCGTACTTTTCGTAAACGTACCGGGCTACCCGGTCCCGGTGCCGTGAATCAAAGTCAATATCAATGTCCGGCTTTTCACCGCGCTCCAGGCTCATAAAACGTTCGAAAAGCAATCCACGCCCCAGGGCGTCCACTTCCGTAATACCCAGACAGTAGGCTGCGGCGGAATCCGCCGCTGAACCGCGCCCGGCATAACGGATACCTTCCTGGCGGGCAAAACGCACCATATCCCATACCACCAGAAAATAGTCCGCATACCCCAGGGTGTTGATGATATGGAGTTCATGATCCAACCGGCCCTCGACGGCCGGGGTAAGCCGGCCATACTTTTCGACGGCGCCGCGATAGACCAATTCTTTCAGAAAAACCGGTGCCGGTTTGCCGTTGAGGGGCTGGTATTCGGGAAAATAGGGCTGATCCAATGCAAAGGCCGGGCGGCAGCGTTCCGCGATGCGCCAGGTGTTTTCAATCGCCCCGGGATATTCGTGGAAAATCCGGCACATCTCCTCTGCCGGTTTCAGGCTGTTTTCGGCATTCAGCGGGCGGGACGGGTGGACATCCTGCACCCGGGTCAGGGTCCGGACACAGGTCAAAATATCATGCACCGCATACGCCTCCGGCCGGGCATAATGGACATTGTTAGTCGCCACCAGCGGCAATCCGGTCTCTTTGCCCAGGGCCGCGGTCGCCTGAAGTAAAGAGCGGTTTCCGGGCAGATAGGTATCCTGCATCTCCAGATAAACATTCCCCGGGCCAAAGATTTCGGCATACTGTAAAGCCGCTCGGCGGGCTTCATCCGGCCGGCGCGCCAGCAGCGCGGCGGCGACCGCCCCTTTGCGGCAGCCGGTCAGTGCGATCAGCCCCTCACAATGCGCTTTCAGACTGTCCAGGGCGACCCGCGGCACCCGGCGTTCGTGCGCCAGATGCGCCCGGGTCAAAATCCGGCATAAATTTTTATAGCCTTCCGGGTTCTCGGCCAGCAGCACCAGGTGATGCCCGCTTTCCAGCGTCGCTTCGACCCCCTGCACCGGCTTGAGCCCGGCCCGGCGAGCCCGGGATTGAAAACGGACCGCGGCGCACAGGTTGTCGTGGTCGGTCAGCGCCAGGGCCGGCATGCCCAGTTCCACCGCGCGATCGATCAGATCCTCAACCGAACTCCCGCCATCCAAAAACGAAAACGCACTATGGGTATGCAAGTGGATAAACACGGGCCACCGCCTCAGTCGTAGATTTTATACAGCTTCCAAGTGCCTGCCGGGGCTTCAGATCCAAAGACCTCCCACACCCGGCCGGCCTCCAACTGCAGCCGGAAAAACAGCTGCGGCGTCTCGCCATTCCACCAGCAGCCCGCGTAGTACCAGCGTTCCAACAGAGACAGAACGGCCAGGCGGACCCCGTTATGGCAGATCGCGGCCGGCTGTCCGGCCGCGTCAAAAATCATTTCAATCGGTTCCTGAACCAGCTTGCTCATCGTTCTTTATCCTCCAAAAGCGGGCGTTCTAAAAACGCCATGGATCCCAGAACGCAAACACCTGCTCGCGGCGCTCCGCCGTCATCCCCAGACCGATTTTGCCGGGCATTTTTTCCGAAAGAGCCCGTGCCACCGCCGCCATATCGGTTTTGGGGCGATCCGACCGCCGGTCCGCACTGAACAGATCCTGTTCGCACAAATTCCAATCGCCAAGCCCGGTCAGCGCAACCGCCAGCCCGTCCGGCGGCACGCCGGACGGGCTCATCTCCTCGACCAGACCGGCCAGCAGCTGGCGCAGGGTCTCCCGCAGCTGCCATTCATCCCGCATCCCCCAGACCACGATCCGTTCCGCCTGAAACGTCAGCGCACCCGCGGTCAGAAAAAGCGTGACCGTCCGGCTCACGCTTCGTTTTTCGGCCAGCGCTTTTGCCAGCGCAGCCGCCGCCGCCGCGCACAGGTCTTCGAGCCGAGACAGCGGCACCGCGGCGCCTCCCTCCAGTTCCGCGCGCCATCCCAGGCGGTCCGGCGGATACTGGGCCAGCAGCGGTTCCGGGTCGCGGCCCCGGCAGTGACGGAATAGAATCCGCCCTTCCCGGCCAATCAGCCGAATCAGCTCCGCTTCAGCGACCCCGCGGGCATCGCCGAACGTCTCAATCCCCATCCGCGCCAGGGTCTTTAAGCCATCCGCCGTTAACGACGGGTCCAACGCCAGGGAAAGCCCGTTCAGAAACGCTTCCTCCCGCCCCTCTGCCACTTCGCAGCGGACCACGCCCGGTCCAAGCGGCGAGCGCACGCGCAAGCGCGCCACCAGGCCAGCCAGCAGCCGGTTCCGGCCAATGCCAAGAACCGCCGGACCGCACGGAATCTTTCCAGCGCCTTCCTTCAGCCGCTCCAGATCGCCCGGCGTTACCCGAGCGCCAAAATCAAAAAAGCAGGCGTTCTCTCCGGCGATTTCCACCATGGGGGAAACCGATGCGGCCAATTCAAGCAGTTCACCGCCGGCCGCGGCACAGCGCTCGGGCTCCGGCTCAGCGAAGACAGCGTCCGGACACCGGCCCCGGGCCCGGGCAACCGTCATCCCGATCAGGTCATAGGCCGTCAATTCCGGTGAAACACCAATCACCCGCCCGGCTCGGCAGGCCGCAACCGGACGCGCGTGCAGGGCCGGCTGCGCGGCCCGGACCAGAAAAGCGTGGAAATAAGGAAAAAGCAAGGCTCCAATTCGGCGCACAGTGTCACACCATACCCAAACATATGTTCGTGTTTTTATTGTAGGGTCAGATTCGGGGGGTTGTCAAATGATTAGAGATGGTAATCGTTGGATGATTGGCGAGGTGGTTCGGGGAAATCGTCAGGACGACGCTCCCCGCTTTCGTGCCGGTTCGCCGGTCGATATTCCGGGTTCGTCCACAGCGTCATCCCGGTTCATCTTGATAAACTCGGTCACCAGATAGGGATCGAACTGCTCACCGGCGCAGCGCACCAGTTCGGTAACCGCTTCGTCCGGCCTCATCGCCGGGCGATACGGCCGTTCGTTGACCATCGCCTGGTAGGCGTCCACAATAGCGAGAAGCCGGGCTTCCACCGGGATCTGGCCTTCTTTAAGGCCCAACGGATACCCTTTGCCGTTCCACCACTCATGGTGTTTTAAAATCCATTCCGCCAGTGGGGCCAGTTCCGGCGCCGACAGCGCGATGCGGTAGCCCGCTTCGGCGTGTTTTTCGACTTCCGCCCGCTCCGCCAGGGTCAGTGGCCCCGGTTTGAATAAAATCGTGTCCGATACGCTCATCTTGCCCATATCATAGAATTTCGCCAAAAGCCCTAACCCCTTGTGGTTTTCCGGCGGCAATCCGACATGGTCGGCAAATTGAACCAACAGCCGTTCCATCTGCGCGGTCTGGCCCGACGTGTTTAAATCACGATACTCCATCGCCGCTTCAAGCGTTTCCAGTACCGAACCCTGACGCTTCTGCTTATGCAGGGTTTTTTCCCGGTACATGTGCTTGTCGGCTTCCTTCATGGTGTCCCAGATGCTGGCGCCTTCGGTGCAGATCGCAACCCCGACCGAAACTGAAACCGGTGATCCGGGATAAGCCTGGTTGTGTTCCTCAATCGCGAGGCGAATCCGATCAACAACGCCCTGCGCCGTTTCCTCCGAGGTTCTGGGCATAACCGCCGCAAATTCGTCGCCGCCAATCCTGGCCACCACATCGCCTTTGCGGAAACACGAGGTCAAAATGACTGCGGTGTTTCGGATCAGTTCATCCCCGGCCTTGTGGCCCTGGGTGTCGTTCACCATCTTCAGCCCGTCGACGTCGGCCATCACAACCGCTATCGGCCGATAGCGCTCGTGCTCATACCGCCGAAGCTCCTCTTCAAAGTAGGTCCGATTGTACAGGCTGGTCAGTGCGTCATAGTAACTCAGGAAAGCCAGATCGTCCTCCATCTGTTTGCGCTGGGTAATGTCCCGTGCAATTCCCTGCACCGAGACCACCTTGCCGCTGTGATCCACGACCCGGGCCGCCTGGTGTTCAAGCCAGACAATCGAACCGTCTGCCCGCATAACCCGGAATACGGACTGGGTATCCATGCCTTCCCGGATAATGCTTCGAAAGATCGGCTGGTCATCCGGATAAATACTGACCCACATCAAATTCAGGTCCTGTTTAATCTCTTCGGGCGAATACCCGGTAATCGTCTTGACCGACGGGCTGATATATTCCATGTGCGGCTTCGGGTTCAGCCGCAGCCGGTACACAATGTCCCGGGCGGTTTCGACCAACATGCGGAAGTTTTCCTCACTGCGGCGCAGCAATTGCATGGTGGCATCAATCGCCGCAATTTCGGCTTCAAACTGCGAATACGCCTGATCGATCGCTTCCAGGAACGCTTTGATCGATTCCGGCGCCTTATCGCCAAAGTATTGTGAGATTTGGTAGCGCAGCAGATTGTTCACCGCTCGTAACTCCCTCTTTCCCCGTCCAATGGAGGAACCTGTTTAACGATTTCGCCAAATTCCGACATTTTCCTGCCTCGACCGGAATGGCCTTCGTTTCCGGTTTATGCAATCACGCGTCGAACGGGCAGGAATGCGGCGGCAAACTGTCGAAATGGAAAGATGAAAGGGGCTGTTCAAAAGTGCTGCGGTTGATCCAACGCATCCGTTCCCTTCCGCCGATGACCGAATTCACCCGGCGAATCAGGATGATCAGACATCGTCTGACCCAGATCTGGCAGGGCAATCCGCTCTTCCTTCTGGGGATTATTTTGTTTTGTCTGGGATTTTCGTTTCTGGTCTATCACTTTGAATCCGCCAGCAAGAACGAGATGTTCAAGACTTTCGGGGATGGTGTCTGGTGGTTTTTTGTATCGGCCACCACGACCGGTTATGGCGACAAATACCCCATAACCGCCGCCGGCCGAATGCTGGGCGTCATCGCCATCGTCTGCGGGACCGTCATCATGTCACTGGTGACGGCGTCGATTTCCTCAATCCTGGTTGAGAGGAGGCTGCAGGACAAAATGGGTTTAGGACAGGTAACCTTTAAGAATCACACCATTATCTGCGGTTGGAACAAAAAAGGCGGCAAACTGGTCCAGCGGCTCTCCGCGACCTTCGATTTTCCTCAAATCGTGCTGATAAACGACCTTTCGGAGGAGGAAATCAACGACGTTCAGTTTCAGTTCGGCAAGACCGCCGCCATCAAATTCATCAAAGGGGATTACGCGCTGGAGGCCACCGTGAACCGCGCCAATATCCTGCATGCCAAAATGGTATTCATTCTGGCTGATGACGGGCCGATGGCCTTGAACAACGACGAACGCGCGGCCCTGGCCACCTTGACCATGAAAAGCATACAACCCGATCTCAAAATTTGTGCGGAAATCACAAAAAGCGACAGCCGGCAGCATCTGGTACGAGCCGGTGCGGATGGAATCGTGGTTCAGGGCGAATATGACGAATCGTTGCTGGCTTTGTCCTTGCTCAATCCCGGGGTCAGCGAATTGTTTAAGGAACTGATCGCATCGGACAAAACCCGGGTCCGCATCTACGATATTCCGAAACACTTCATCGGCGGCACCTTCAACAACATCGTCCCTTACTTCCGTGAGAAGAACAAAGTGATTACGCTGGGGATTGTGGCCGAGGACCCGAAGATGAGTCTGGAGTCGATTTTAACCGACGACTTTTCCCAGATCGATAACTTTATCAAGAAAATGTTTGAAGAAGCCGGAATTTCGAGCGGTATGCGCTCGGAACAGCATCTGTTTATCAATCCGCCAGACGATATGGTGATTGAGGACGGCTATAAGGCCGTTGTCATTGTGTAGCAAGGAGGGACTTTTACCATGAAAGCACTGACCGAACGAATCACCCTCCTGAAAGACATACGGATCTTTAAGGATCTCTCCGATAAACAGATCGAACTGGTCGCCGGGCGGCTTCAGGAAGAATGCATGGTTCAGGGCACGGTCATTATCAAAGAATTTGACCGCGGGGACACCATGTACCTGCTGTGGGAAGGCGAAGTCGATATTTCACGCACCCTGACCCTGCGGCTGTCCAAATATGACTACGGTCAGCGGGATAAAGTGCTGACCCGTCTGACCGCTCATAACAAGCTCTTTTTCGGCGAAACCGGTCTTCTGGACATGGGAGAGCGCACCGCGACCGTCGTCGCCGCCACCCGGTGCCGGATGCTGATTTTCCATAAAGCCGATTTCGATGATCTGGTTGCGCAGGACCCGGAGCTGGGCTACAAGGTCGTGAAGCATATTTGCGAAGTCGTCAGCGAACGCCTGCGCAAAGCCAACGAGGACGTCCTCAAACTCACTACCGCCCTCTCCATGGCCCTGCACCGGTAAATAATATCTCCCCATCACGAACAAAAGCGTGCTGCACAGCACGCTTTTTTGACGACATTCACCATTCATCATGCGAAGCCGCAGCGGAGCATCGAGGAGTATCCCTTCACCTTAATACATGCTCTTGTGCGAAACCGCGTTTTTCCCTTTGCGCTTGGATTTGTAGAGGCCTTCGTCGGCATAGGCGATCAGGCCTTTGACTGTATTGGCATCATCGGGATAGTAGGCAATGCCAACCGATACCGAAAAGTGCGGATCACGGCTGGCATCGACCAGTTTGCGGAAGCGTTCCGCAATCACGACCGCATCAGAAACAACCGTGTTCGGCAGTACAATGATAAACTCGTCGCCGCCGTATCGCCCCAGTGAATCGATGTTTTCGCGGATCGACTTCCGAGCATGTCCGGCGAGGGTTTTTAAAACTTTATCCCCGACCACATGGCCCAACTGATCGTTAATCCGTTTAAAATCGTCGATATCGAAGATCAGGATCGAGAATTCGGCAATGCGCTTGTTCACCAGCCGGTCCATGACGTCCAAAATCGTGGCCTTGTTATAGGCCTGGGTCAGCTGGTCGGTTTTCGCGATGTCCGAAAGCCGCTGGTTGGTCATTTCAATGTGAAAAGTCCGCTTTTTCACTTCCAGCTGCACGTTGCGTTCATAGGAAGCAAGGGTTTTTTCAGCCTCGCGGACTTTGTACGTGATCACTTGGTGGGCATCGTCGAAAAGTTGAGCGATAAACAACGGATAAGCCACAGCCCGGATCAGCAGCGCGGCAACCGCCAGCTGGCTGGCATCGCCCAGTGACTGGATGACCGACGCGATCGGCAGCAATGTCGCGGCCAGATAGGATCTGCGGCGGCGGGAGGTCCCGGTGAACAGGAGATACGAGGAGGGAACAAAGGCGATCAGGATGATATAGACCAGGTACTCACTGCCCGTCCAGAAGGAATCGATCAACCCTGCGGAGAGCAGCGCGATCACGACCAGCGGGAAAAGAAATACACCGATCTGGAGTGCTCGCATTTTAATGGTACGGTGAATGGCGATCACAATCAGGAAAAGGACCATCACCAGGAAAAACTCGCTCAAGGCGAACACCGAAAAAGACCGGACACGCTCGGCGTTCAAAAACGCGTAGATCATCAAGACCAGCGGGATGATAAAAGCACCGCCAAGCACCCGGGTCATGGTCTTCTTTCCCCGGGTCAGCATGAAGGACATAATAAGAATCGCAAACGAAAAACAGGTAATGATCAGGAAATTCAGCTGATTGATTGTCTGCAAAAAAAAGGCATTCACCTGGTTTTCACCCGCCTTATTTCAGGCCGGGAATCCCGGCCTTTGCTCACCCCTCCAGTTCGTCGAGCCGGAACTTCTTGTGCAGTGCCAGAACCGCTTTCTGGATATTTACAGCATCAATAATGCAGGAAACCTTGATTTCCGAGGTGCTAATCATCTGGATATTGATCTCTTCTTCAGCCAGGGCTTCAAAAACCGCGGCCGCAACCCCGGGATTACTCTTCATCCCAGCGCCGACCACGGAAATCTTGGCCACATCCTCGCCAAAAGCCATTCCCTCAGCACCGATAATTTCGATAATATCTTCCACCACCGGCAGCGCTTTGGCCAAATCATTCCGTTCAATGGTAAACGCGATATCGTTACGGTCGTCCCGCATCGCCGCCTGGATGATCATATCCACATTGATGCTCTGCTCGGCCAGGCGTTTGAAAATTGTGCGGGCGATGCCCGGTTGGTCCGGTACGTCAAATAATGCGATCTTCGCTACATTCAGGTCGTGAGCGACCCCGCTGACAATCCGTTCCTTTTCCATCTTCTCTACCCCCATTACTCGCGTTCCCGGATCATTGAGGAAGCTGGAGCGCACCTGCACGCAAACATCGTAAAGCATGGCGAATTCGACTGCGCGCGGCTGCAGTACAACCGCCCCCAGACTCGCCAGTTCCAGCATTTCGTCATAAGATATGTAATCCAGTTTTCTGGCATCTTTCGCAATTCGTGGGTCGGCCGTGTAGACTCCGGCCACATCGGTATAAATATCGCAGATATCGGCCTTAATTGAGGCCGCCAGCGCCACCGCAGTGGTGTCCGAACCGCCCCGGCCTAAAGTGGTCACCTCTCCGTTCGGGGACAATCCTTGAAAACCGGCCACGACAACAACCTCGTCCCGATCCAGGGCTTGTTGAATCCGAACCGGGTCAATCGAAGTAATTCTGGCCTTGGCATGGACGGCATCAGTCCGGATTCCCGCCTGCCAGCCGCAGAGCGATTGGGCTTTATATCCCATGTTGTTCAGGGTCAATGCCAGTAATGCGGCCGATTGCTGCTCACCCGTGGTCAGCAGTTGGTCCATCTCCCGTTCCGACAGCCGCGGACCGGTCTGGCGCGCCAGTTCGATCAGATCGTCCGTGGTATCCCCCATTGCGGAAACCACCACAACCACCTGAGAGCCCCGTTCCCGTTCGGCAATGACTTTGTTGGCCACATTTTTGATCCGATCAATGGAGGCAACTGAGCTGCCGCCGAACTTTTGTACAACAAGCCCCATGGAAACTGTTCACTCCCTTTTTATCGACGCCCCCGCACTGCAGGGAGCCATAATCATAACCCGTGAATCAATTCCGTGCCTGGCGAAGGCAAGCTGCATCGCCTTCCCCACCGCTTCGGGTTCCCCGGCAGTCAGTGCAATAACCGACGGACCGGCTCCGCTTAATGCCGCCCCTAAAGCACCGGCACCCACAGACGCTTTAATCACGTCCGCGAATCCGGGAATCAAAGCCTGTCGGTACGGTTGGTGCACCAGATCGGCCATCGCCAGATCCAAGCCCTCGAGCTGACCGGTGGCCAGTGATGCCACCAGAAAACAAGCCCGCTGCAAATTAAACACCACATCCGCGGTCGGATACTCACCCGGCTGGACGGACCGCGCCTTCCGGGTGGACAGCGCAAAATCAGGAATGACCACCGCGATCCGCAACGCGTCCAGCGGTTCCAGCCTGCGAAAGTGAATATCCGGTCCGTCCACCAGCGAAACAGTCACGCCGCCGACCAGCGCCGGGACAATGTTGTCCGGATGGCCTTCCAGGGCCGAAGCCCGGTTGAGGACTTCCTGCTGACTCAGCGGGGCGCCGGCAATTTCATTCGCCGCCAAAACCGCCGCCAAAATCGCGGCGGCACTGCTTCCCAACCCGCGCGACAGCGGAATCTCATTGTTCATGGTGATCGTGAACCGGCGTTCCTTGATCCCAAGCTCGGTCAGAACTTGATCGAATGCCTCGTAAAACAAGTTTCCGGCCGGTTCGGTTCCGATTTGGGCGGCGCCCTCCCCGAAACATGCCAGGGTCAGCCCGGACGCGCCAGATTGAATCGTCACATGGAGATAAAGCGGCAGTGCAAGACCCAGGGTATCAAACCCGGGGCCAAGATTCGCACTTGATGCGGGCACGCTTACCTTGATCACGCCAAACCTCCAAGGAATCTAACCAAAGATGGCCTTCAGCACCGCCTGTTCCTCGGCGGCGACGACCTGCGGGGACGCATTGGCCGTTTTAACGGCAATATCCGGGTCCTTTAGACCATGACCGGTCAGTACGCATACAATCTTCTGACCGGGCTGGAATTTCCGGTTGCGGGCCTTTTTCAGCACGCCCGCGATCGACGCGGCCGAAGCCGGTTCGCAGAAGATGCCTTCTTCACGGGCAACCATAGCATATGCTTCTAGAATCTCATCATCGGAAACCGCGGAGATCGATCCGCCCGACTGGTGGGCGGCATCCACCGCCGACTGCCAACTGGCCGGATTCCCGATCCGAATGGCGGTCGCCACGGTTTCGGGATTCTCGACAATTTTATGATTGACGATCGGTGCAGCACCTTCCGCCTGGAAACCGATCATTTTCGGGGTCACTTTGATCTTTCCATGCTTAAAATACTCCATGAAGCCTTTCCAATAGGCCGTAATATTGCCGGCATTGCCAACCGGGACCGCCAGAAAATCGGGTGCCTGGCCCAGCCGGTCGCAGATCTCAAAAGCTGCGGTTTTTTGTCCTTCGATTCGGAACGGGTTCACCGAATTCACCAGGGTAACCGGATGCCGGGAGGTGATTTCCCGGGCGATATTCAAGGCCTGGTCGAAATTGCCCGATACTGCGAGCACTTGTGCGCCATAAATCAACGCCTGAGCCAGTTTACCCAGCGCAATCTTGCCATCCGGAATCAGAACCACGCATTTCATGCCACAGCGGGCGGCATAGGCCGCCGCCGAAGCGGAGGTATTCCCGGTTGATGCGCACATGACCACGGTCGCACCTGCCTCTTTCGCTTTGGTCATCGCCATCGCCATGCCGCGGTCCTTAAAAGACCCGGTAGGATTCATGCCTTCCAGTTTCAGATATACTTCCGCGCCCACATGTTCGGAGATCCGTGGCGCAAAAATCAACGGCGTGTTGCCTTCCTGCAGGGAAACCACCGAGGTGCTCTCGGTAACTGGCAGATACTCCCGGTATTCTTCCACAATTCCGCGCCAGGCGTTCTGGTTACTCATTGTCCTCCACCCCTTCCAATCGAATAACGTTATCAATCGAAGCGATCACACTCGGCATGTTTTCGAACACGGTCAGCGCATCCCGCAAATTGGCTTCTTCCACCATGTGCGTGATCAAAATCAGCTGGGCATCGGCCTGTCCTGATGTTTTCTGCAGAACCGTGGCCAGACTGACATTCTGATTGCCGAAAACGCCGGCGATACTGGCCAGCACGCCGGGCCGGTCCTTAACCCGCAGCCGGATATAATACTTGGCCCTGGAACCCTGAATCGGCAGAATCGGCTTTTCTTCATAACAGGTGCAGGACACCCGTCCGGTGCTCTGATACTTCATATCCACAACGATTTCCATGATATCGCCGACCACAGCGCTTGCGGTCGGCATTTCTCCGGCGCCGCGGCCAAAATGCATCACATCACCGACCGCATCGCCGCGGACGAAAACCGCGTTATAAACCCCGTTAACGTTGGCCAGCGGGTGTTGTTTCGGCAGAAACGCCGGGTGAACCCGGACTTGTATTTTATTGTTTTCTTCCTTGGCAATTGCCAGCAGTTTGATCACATAGCCGAGTTCACGGCCATACTTGATATCCAGCGGGGTAATTTGGGTGATTCCCTCCACGTACACATTGTCAAACGTGACCCGGCTGTTGAAGGCAATCGAGGCCAGGATCGCCAGCTTGCGCGCGGCGTCCAGTCCGCCGACGTCGGAGGTCGGATCGGCCTCAGCATAGCCCAATTCCTGGGCTTCCCGGAGCACCTGCTCAAATGGCAGATTCTCTTCGGTCATTTTGGTGAGAATATAGTTGGTGGTGCCGTTGACAATCCCGATGACCTCTTTTATCCGGTTGGCCGCCAGCGACTGTTTCAGCGGATAGACGATCGGAATCCCCCCGCCGACGCTGGCTTCAAAACGAAAATCGACCCGGCTGGCCGCGGCGGCGTCAAAGATCTCCTTGCCGCTGATCGCAATCAGGTCTTTGTTGGCCGAAACCACATTTTTGCCCCGGTTAAGCGCCGCAAGGATAAAGCTTCGGGCTGGCTCAATGCCGCCGATTAATTCAACCACGATATCGATTTCATCGTCGTTAAGAATCTCGTCAAAATCCGATACGATCGCTTCCGCCGGCAAGCCCGCTGCCAGAACCCGCTCCCGGTCCCGTTCGAGCACTTTCTTGATACTAATCGGCTCGCCAATCCGTTTGCTCAATAAGTCCTGGTTTGAGGCCAGCAGCTTGGCTACGCCGCCGCCAACGGTTCCGCAGCCCAACAAACCGATTTTTGCCATACCGTGTAACTCCTTTTCGCCTTCATTCTGCCCTTCCCAAATGCCGGTCCGGGCGTGCTTTATGTCTTGTGAACCTTGTACTCCACATCAATGGCACCATCCCGGTAACCGGATTTTTTAACGACCCGGTCGTACACCGAGCGGGGCAGGAACACCCCGGCCAGGCTCAAGGCCTTTTTGAACAGATCCATCAGGTCCATGCGTCCATTCCAGTGCTCGTTAACCAGGTTCGGCCCGGCCTGTTCAAGAAAGCGCAGGGTTACCAGCGACATCAGCATCAAATCGTCCAGCATGCCAATGCCCGGAATCAAATCCGGAAGAAAATCAAGGGGTGAAACGACATAGGCTATGGTAGCGACCAGAATCGCTTTTTCGGCCAGCGCGACCCGGCTGTCGGCAATCAGCCGGCCCATAAGGGTCACCAGATTCGGAACAAACAAAACAATCTCTTTGAGCAGGGACTGTTCCTGTTGATTTGGCTTCAAGCACTCCACCTCATCCGTGCATAAAAGGAGCGCCCGACCGCGTTAAGCTGTTTTACGGCTCGCGCGGGGTGCGCATCCAACGGTCTTTCATCTTCGCTTTTCAGTTAATCCTCGTAAACCACGTAGCAGAGATAGCGCCGTCCGGTCGGCGGCGAAATGGTAAACATTTTGACCGATATAATATTATACGGTACATTTTTCGCCGCTGCCATAACCGCCGAAAAATCGTCGAGGTCTTTCACGATGATTTCCGGGTCCCGGTTTTCAAGCACAAGGCAGTTCTGCCGAAAGAATCGTTCCTGCTCTTCGACCACTACCACGAGCTGGTACATTCTTTCATGCTTATTCCACTGCAGCATGGCAAAATCAACGATCTTGACCTGCTCATTGCGGATCAGATCGTTAACCATCTTCTGCATCGCGGGTTCATCACTCTTTAAGACAACCAATCGTTTGAGCGGTCCGCCGAACATATTGCTTCGCCTCAGTCCTATTGTACCGTATCGGGGAAACAAACCAAAGCCTGTTTAATCCGTTTTTACGGTTCAAAGAAGCATTCTCATTTATTGTTTCTCTATTCATAAAACGAATTCCTTCCCCCAACCCGAAACGGGTAACCCGACGCGAATAACGACTCGGTTTTTCGGTTCCGCAGCCCCCCCCCAGCGCAAAACGAAAGCCGGCGCAAGCCGGCCGTGTTTATGAAGTTAACCGATTGATTCCTCGCAGGCGGTACCGCATCCGGTTTAGATGATGATGCAGACCAGCCCGCCGCTGCCTTCGTTAACAATCCGCTGCAGGGTATCAGCCAGTTTAAGTTGTGCGTTCTCCGGCATCCGGTGCAGTTTGTTCTGAATCCCCTCCCGCACCAGATCATGCAGTGATTTTCCGAAAATATTCGATTCCCAGATCTTTTGCGGATTCTCTTCGAACTCTTCGAGCATATAGCGGACCAGTTCCTGGGTCTGCTTCTCGGTTCCAATAATCGGGGTAATCTCGGTCGAAATATCTGCCCGGATAATGTGGAGCGAAGGGGCTTTTGCTTTTAGCCGCACGCCAAACCGGTTACCCTGGCGAATCAATTCCGGTTCCTCAAGGAACATTTCCTCCAGCCGCGGGGTCACCACACCGTACCCGGTTTCCTTAACTTCTGCCAGGGCCTGGGATACCTTGTCATATTCTTTCTTCGCGATACTCAGTTCCCGCATCAGCCGAAGAACGTCGTGATTGCCGTTTACGATAAAGCCGCTGATATCTGACAGGGTTGAGTAATAGATTTCCTCGGGAACGGCCAGCTCGATACTGGCGACACCGGTACCCAGATTCATCTCTTCGACCGTCACGTAGCTGACGTACTCGATCTCGGAGAGCCGCTCCATCGCCATATCGATATCCCTGACTTTTTTTACATCCTCCAGGATCTCCCGAATTGCGCCTTCGATTTTGCTGCGTAACCAGTAGCTCTCCTCCAGTTCGTCCACCCAGCGCGGGAGGTGGATATTGACCTCCTGAACCGGGAATTCGTACAAAGCCTCTTCCAATACCCGCAGGATATCATCCCGGCTCATCTGCTGGCAGTCGATTGGGACCACCGCCACACCGTGCTTGCGGGCAAGGTCCGCCGCCAGCGTCACGGCTTCATCCGAAAACGGTTCGGTGGAATTCAATACGATGACAAACGGTTTTTTCAGTTCCTTCAGTTCCCGGATAACCCGCTCTTCCGGCTCCATGTAGTTGATGCGCGGAATATCGCTGATCGACCCATCGGTTAAAATTACGAGGCCAATGGTGGAATGATCCTCAATGACCTTTCGCGTCCCGATTTCGGCAGCCTCTTCAAACGGGATTTCATACTCAAACCACGGTGTCCGCACCATTCTGGGCTCTTCATCCTCTTCGTAGCCCAGGGCCCCTGTCACGCTGTAGCCCACACAGTCAATCATCCGTACCCGGAACGTGTACCCGTTTTTCAAATCGATTTCGACGGCCTCATTGGGAACAAATTTCGGTTCGGTGGTCGTTATCGTGCGGCCGGCGCCGCTTTGGGGCAATTCGTCCCGGGCCCGCTCCCGCTCGTAGACATCCTTCATTCCGGGCAGTACCAGTAATTCCATAAACCGCTTAATAAACGTGGACTTGCCTGTGCGAACCGGTCCTACCACACCCAGGTAAATATCACCGCCAGTTCGCTCGGCAATATCGCGCAGGATATTGTTCCCTTCCACTCGCTTTCCCTCCTCGGTGCTTACTTCCGACCAGCCCGCACGCAAAGGGCTTCCGTTCGGGCCAACAATGGCCGCTTTCCGTAACAATACAAATATATTGGCCCCTTTGGATGAATATGACCAGCTATGAAAAAAAGTGTAAGCTGATCATGCTTTCCGCTGTTCCTGGAAGTGCCGGGTCTATGATTTGGCCAACCTCCGAGAAAATAGACGGGCAAGCAAGCCGCCTTGCGAAATAAGCGGCTCTACGCTGTACTTTTTAGATATATGCACCGGAATCACCGGGCATTCCGAATCAGATCGCCTACAATATGAAAAGGCCAGGTTTCTCATCGCTAAAAACGAAAAAAACCTGGCCTTGTTTACTTTCTCACGGGGAAACCCGAACGCTATGTATTCTTCGGAGTCCCGATCATGGTTTCATTGCCGGCCCGAAGCCGCTTGATATTCTCCCGATGGCGATAGATGACCAATGCCGCAATAAACAGCCCGGCGACGGCAAGCGGCGCCCGGTCCGGATAAACCAGAATCAGCGCTGCCGGGAGCGTCAGAGCCACCACAACTGAACCCAGGGACACATATCGGCACAGCACGACGATACCCAGGAAAATCAGCACCAGAAGAACAAACACCTTGGGAGCCGCTAATAACAGGCCACCGGCCGCACTGGCAACCCCTTTTCCCCCTTTAAACTTTAGAAAAATAGGGTAACAATGCCCAACGACAGCTGCCGCGAAACAAAAGGCGATCAGTTGGTCGCCCCCAAAATAGAGCGCCAGGGCTACCCCGATCAAGCCTTTCATCAAATCGCCTGCCAATGCGGCAAAGCCCATTCCCCAGCCCAATGCCCGCTGAACATTGGTTGCGCCTGGATTACCGCTGCCAACCTTGCGGACATCCACCCCGCCCAGTTTTCCGACCAGGAGGGAAAACGGAATCGAACCGATGAGATAGCTCAGGAGAACAATCAACGCATCCTGCATGATTAGTTAGTCTCTCCCTTCCTTCTTCTTCGTGAAAATCCGAATTGGCGATCCTTCGAAACCAAACGTCTGGCGAAGGGTGTTTTCGAGATACCTGCTGTACGAGAAATGAAGCAGTTCAGGGTCGTTCACGAACAAAACAAAGGTCGGCGGCCCGGTCTTCACCTGGGTCGCATAGTAGATCCGAAGCTTCTTTTTCCCCGCGCCCGGCGGCGGATTAATCAGCACCGCTTCATTAATGACCTTGTTCAGATCGGCGGTCGCAATCCGCCGGTGATGCTGTTCCGCGACAAAATCGACCAGTTCAAGAACCTTCGGAACCCGTTTTCCGGTCAGCGCGGAAATGTAAAGAATCGGTGTATAAGCGAGGAATTTAAACTGATCGCGAATGGCGGCATCCCATTCCTGCATGGTTTTGCCGTCTTTCGTGACCAAATCCCATTTATTCACCAGAATGATATTGGCTTTCCCTTCATCGTGAACAAAACCGGCCACGCGCTGGTCCTGTTCCGTCACCCCCTCCTGGGCATCCAGTATGATGACCGCCACATCACAGCGCTCAATCGTTTTAAAGGAACGGATGACACTGTATTTTTCAACACTCTCTTTGATTTTGCTCCTGCGCCGGATTCCGGCGGTATCGATCAGGGTATAGCGGTGCTCCCCCAGCACAAAGTGGGTATCGATGGCATCCCGTGTCGTTCCGGGGATATCGCTGACGATGACCCGTTCTTCCCCCAGGATGGCGTTGACCAGGGACGATTTGCCCACATTCGGCCGCCCAACGACGGCGATCTTGATCGCCAGCGGATCATCCTGCTCTTCTTCCGCCGGTGGAAAATGAGCGGTAACGGCATCCAATAAATCGTTCAAGTTCATTCCATGGGCCGCGGAAATCGGAATCGGATCCCCCAGCCCAAAGCTGTAAAATTCATTAAACTCCTGCTGGGACGCGAAATTTTCCACTTTATTGGCGGCCAGCACGACCGGCTTTTCGCTGCGGCGAAGCAGCGATGCGACCATCTCGTCCTCATGGGTGATTCCCTCCCGGGTATCAACCACGAAAACAATCACATCGGCCTCTTCCATCGCGAGCTGCGCCTGGTGTTTGATCTCGACCGCAAAAGGCTCTTCTTCATTCAAGCGGAGCCCGCCGGTATCGATAATGGTAAAATCCCAGCCTTCCCAGTCGGTTTTTTCATAAATCCGATCGCGCGTAATCCCGGCAATATCCTCCACAATTGCCTTGCGCATGCCCGCCAACCGGTTAAACAGGGTTGACTTGCCGACATTTGGGCGGCCGACAATCGCTACTACCGGACGACTCATAGTTCATTATCCTCCACAAGCTGCACAGTTTGTCCGCAAACGGCGGCCACCAGTTCGGCGCCGTCGATTTCAACCACTTCGATTTGGGTTCCGGTCGCTTCAGCCAACTGGTCGACCGTCATATCATCCAGGA
Organism: Solirubrobacterales bacterium; assembly: GCA_050258755.1. Lineage (GTDB taxonomy): Bacteria > Bacillota > Syntrophomonadia > Syntrophomonadales > DTU052 > JBLMZI01. Next base: position 457,060 of record JBLMZI010000004.1, read on the forward strand.
AAATATTTTGTCCGTGCCGTAAGGTAACCGCCGGCAGCAGTACCCGGCGCCCCTTGAAGTGATCGCCCAGCGCAGCCATGATATCGCGGCCGGTTAACAGCCCGGTAACGGTGACGCTTTCTCCGAAAAGCCGGTTCGCCACCGGGACAACCGCGCAATGACTCCCGGCTTCTCCAAGCATTTTTACCGCCGCCCGCAGGATCGGTTCGGCGGACATACCGCATACAATGACCGGAGCATCCCCGGCCGACTTGCCGCATGCGTCCGCCGCGGACCGGACCTCGTCTAAAAACCGCCGTGCCAGACCGATCCCGTTTTCTATCTGCACAAAATCGTCATAGGTTTCCGCTTTCGGAAACGCGCGGCCGGCTTTCAGGTAAAACTCATCGGCCAGATAAACAAAGTGAATACCGAGTTCCCGATAAAACTTCTTCTGCCAGCCCTCAACCAGGTCGAGCAGGGTGGCCGCTTCTCCCGGACTGACTTCACGCAGTGCCGGAAGGTTCTTTCGATGGCCAGTCAAACCGACTGGTACGATCCCGACCGATTGGACCGAAGGCCAGAACGAACGCAGTGCGAAAACGGTTTCTTGCAGGACATCCCGGTCATTGATCCCCGGGCAGAGTACAATCTGCGTATGTATCTCAATCCCGGCATCCCGAAGCCGGGCCAGATCAGTCAAGACTTGATCCCGCGGCATGCCCAGCATACGGGCCCGAACCGAAGGATTGGTGGCATGAACCGAAATATACAGCGGACTGAGCCGCATCTCGGCGATTTTCTTCCAGTCGCGCGGGCCTAGATTGTTAAGGGTGATAAAATTTCCGCAGACAAAGGACATCCGAAAGTCATCATCTTTAACATAAAGTGTATCCCGCAGTCCGGGCGGCATCTGATCCACAAAACAAAACTGACACCGGTTGATGCAAGGACGAATACCGTCAAAAACGAGTTCTTCAAATTCAATCCCGAGGTCTTCGGCAACGTCCTTTTCGATATCCACCACCCAGATTTCGCCGTTGGCTTTGGCCACTTCCATTTCAAGCGTGTCTTCCGCGATTTGATAGCGATAATCCAAAATGTCGAAAAGCGGGTGCCCGTTGACTGACAACAGAACATCTCCCGCCTCAATACCGACTTCATCTGCTATACTGTCCGGTTCGACGGCCGCAACGACGGCGCCTTTGTGCATCACTCAAAACACCCCCAGCAACCGGATCGGGTGTAATCATTATGCGGCAAAATCCCATCACTGGTCAAGGACGGCCGGCAGCGCACCGGAACCGTCGGCCTCGACCACCCGGCGCATGGCCGTGGCTGCCCCGGTCAATCGAGACCAGTTCGACCGAATCGAGGCTTCGGCCAGCCTGCGGCTGACCGGCCGGCCGATCCCGGGAATAAGAAAGACAATTCTTGCAACCCGGATCAGGAAAGCCCCCGGTTCCGGCACCCGCAAGACCAAGGGCTGGGCTTGTTCTCCACCCATGATGGTCAAGAAGCTTCGGATAATTTTCATGCCGATCACAGGGTTGGGGTCTAATCCCAGGGAATAAAACCGAATTCCCTGACGGGAGGTCCCCAGGTAAATCAATTCACCCTGCTTTTCGAGAACGATATCGCCAAAAGGTGGCGCGATCGCCTCTCTCAGCCTGGTCTGCCCCGGCGGTTTAAGCATGATTCTGGCTACCACGAGCGCCTGATATACCCCGGTCGAACCCGCAATGATTACATCCATCGGGTCTGATCTCCCCCCGCTTCTTTGAGCTTTGCCTTGGTCCTTAGAACCGCACCGGCCAGCCGATGGTAACAGCGGCGCATGCCCCAAAAGAGGATTGGCCGGCCAATCTGGGGCAGTTGGAGCCGCCGGGAGACAAAGCCGCCAAGCATTACGTCCGGCCCGATTAGCGGAAAGGTGTCCACCAGGACCACCTGATCGGTTCGGTTCATCAGCGCGGCCAGTCCGCCGAGGACAGTTTTGGTTCGCTGCCCGAAATTCTTTTTGGAGAGAACGAACACGTCATTGCCGTTTCGATCTCGACCCATGAATTTGATGGTTCCAAAATCGGAAGAAGACGTCTTGTCAAAAAAGGGGACGGCCAGGAAGTCTTCAACCCTGGGAATTTCCCAGGGGCTCAGCATGCCCAGATGAATTGCCGCCGCCGTCACCGAAGAATGAGATCCGCCATAGCAATGGTAGATGATTCTGCGGCCAGTCGGCTCCGCGCAAGAATTCCGATTCACCGGGTTCCCATCCTTCGGTTCAGGAAGTAATATGCGCCGTACAGCAAGCCGGCCCCGAGTACGATGGCAATGGCCGATCCCCAATTGCTTCGATTTTGCTGTTGTGCGATTGGCGTGGTTCGGACCTGATTTGCACCGGTAATAGCCGGCACAATACGGGCAAAGAGCCGGGCTCCGTTTTGCGCATACCCTTTTACGTTTTGCTCGGATCCCACTTCAATGAGCATTGCCCGAGAAGTCAAGTCCTGATTATAGTTGCCGTGAGCAATGAAAATGCCGCCGGCCAATCCCGGCTCACGCCGGTCAAGCTCAGCCTTGATCTGCTTGGCAAAGGCCATATTTGCGGCCATATGCGGGTTTTGCCGTCCAACGACCAGTTTCACACGGGTGGCGGATGTTCCTTTGATATTGGTCTGGTAATGTGAAGCCGGTGCCGAATCCCGGTGCACGTCAATCAGGACGTCGGCGCCCTGTTTCATCAGGCGGGCGGCGGTCCGGCGGGACCGATAATAGGCATTTGGATCGTGCGGGTTGTGATTGGTTGTATCCCAGTGGCTGACCATACCCAGACTGTTCAGTCGGTCACGCAAGGCCTGCCCAACCTGATAAATCCCGCCATTGCCGTTTCGACTGGCGGTACCGTCGCTCGGCACGTATGATTCGTCTGAATGGGTGTGATAAATCCCAACCACCGGACCCTTATTGGCTGCAACCGGGGTCAGCCCGGCGACGAACATTTGCCAGGCTGAAGCCTGTTTGGTTTCCACCGGTTTCGGCATTTTTTCAATGCCAACAAAGTCACAGGCACACCGGTCCCCCTTGATTCGGGTCACTTTATACCGTCGATTATCGGGTGCGATAAATTCGTCGCCAACCGATACCGAAAGGCCTGTGTAATCAATCACTTTTCCCTTGGGATCAACAAGTTCGTAATATTTGCCACCGGTCCGCTCCATTTCGCCAGCCCCGCTGGCGCTGTGCGGAAACGACAGGACCATCAGAATCACAGCCGTCAGATAGCAAAGGCGTCGCAGATAGCTATTCATCCCTGTTGTCCTCCTCCTGGATCGGTTTTCTGGCCGGTACAGCCGATGGTTCCGGCTCCCGAAGGTGTTTCAGCAATGCTTCGGAACGGTCATCCGTATCCGGTCCGCCCTGAATCCGCTCAAGCAGTTCGCCAATTCCTTCCGCCAGCAGAACCGCAAGGATCCCGGCCAGCACCAGCGCATCAAAGGCACCAGCCCCGCCCATGTGAACCACGCCCCGGGTACCGGTTCTTATTAAATAGGCGTACTGGATGACGTCCAGTGCAAACACCCCCATCACCGCGGCAAAAAAGGCCCCCCGCCGGGAACGCCCGGCGATATACCCAACCAGACCGGCGACCAACGGGTAAACATACAGCGGATCGATCAGCATATTTTCCGGTTCCGCGCCAAGTACCCGGCCGGCACCATAAAGCACAACCGCTGTGACAGCCGCGGCCAGAATTCCCCGAACCTTCTCAAACGCAGTTCCGGCTCCGGCCAGTACATAGACAGCTACCCCCACCGGGATAATCCCGCCGAGGTTGATTGTGAGTCTCGGCGTAATCGGGATATCGACAAAGCTTCCAATAATTATCGCCGCAATAATCGCGAGTGCGGCTCGGTCTGACAGCCTCATCCGATCTAGTACCCGCTGCCCAAGACCAAAGTAGATCAGAATTGAAACAACAAACAGTACCAGCATTCCGGCTGGAAAACGCGCCATGGCCAACGCTTCCTTTCGCATGATTTCTCCCATAGAATGGCCGGTTTTTCCGCACTTCATACCGAATGCCGGAGGAAGATCCCCAATTAACTCCACAAAAAGCTCTGGAATTGTTTTCCGTTTAGCAGGATTTGGGCATTTTCATGTCAAATATTAGTGATTGTGAAAACCATTACCTGGCTAGAAAGACTCTTTTCGATAAGGAGATGAAGACCATTCAGTTCAAGGTAAAGTTTTGGGGGGTTCGCGGATCACTGCCCATTCCCGGCAAAAACACGCTTGAATTCGGCGGAAACACCCCCTGTGTGGAAGTTCGCATCGGCAAGCGGCTCCTGATTCTGGATGGCGGAACTGGCATTCATCATCTGGGCGAAGCGCTGATTCGGACCGGCCAGCGGATTACGGCGGATATTTTTATTACCCATACCCATTGGGATCATATTCACGGCTTCCCCTTTTTCGCGCCTGCCTTTGTAAAGGGGAACGCGTTCACGCTCCATGGCCAGGGTAAGCTGAATAACACCTTTGCCAATCTAATGCGCGGTCAGATGATGGATCCGCATTTCCCGATCCTTCTGGATCAAATGGGCGCAGTCATTGATTTTCAGGAAATTCACAGCGGGGTTGAACTGAATTTAGGCGATGGCATCGTGGTTCGGACAATCCATAACAACCACCCGGGTGGCTGCCTATCCTACCGCATTGAACAGGGTGGCCGGGTATGCTGCTATGTAACCGATGTCGAACATTACGCGGTCCCAACACCACATCTGGTCAAATTTGTTCAAGGTGCCGATCTGGTGATTTATGACGCCTGTTATACCGATGAGGAATATGCTGGCATCCCTGGATTTCCTTCACGGGTTGGCTGGGGACATTCCACCTGGCAGGAAGGGATCAAACTCGTGAAATCGGCCGGTGCGAAAAAGCTGGTCTTGTTTCACCATGCCACCCACCGAACTGACACCGATATGCGAAAAATCGAGCGGGCAGCCCAGAAAAAATATCCGGACTGTGTCGGGGCCCGGGAAGGCGCGGAAATTGCGCTGTAACCCTTCAATGAACACAATCGTCAACTATCGCATCTGACCGGATGCGGTGAATTATTGCTCATCATGTCTTCATTCCATTTGATCGTGGGTGACAGAATGCCGCCTGATTGATAAGATAGGGAGAAGATTTCATGGTCAAAGAGGTGACCCCATTGATATTCATTAGAAAATCGCGCCTGCTCATCATCGTTTTTGGACTGGTCATTCTGGCCGGGCTCCTGGCCGGGTGCGAGCAAAAGGTTGAAAAAGGCAGCATTGTTCTGTCCGACGGCGCGAAATATACCGGTCAATACATCAATAATATTCCGAACGGCCAAGGCCATCTGGAAGCACCGGACGGCACAGTCTACGACGGCGGTTTCAAGAACGGCAAGTTTGAAGGCAAAGGAAAGCTGGTTCAATTAAATAAATGGGAGTATGAGGGCGAGTTTAAAAACGGGGTGCCTCACGGCAAAGGAACGGCCACACGGCCGCAAGGCATCAAGTTCTACGGGATTTACAAGGATGGCGTACTCATCAAACAACTGGCGAAACCAACGATTACGATAAAGTCCTTTATTACCCACGCAGACGGCACAACCAGCGAATCGCTCAAAGCAAATCCGGAAAAGGAAAACTAAACGCTTCGGCAGCTCCATTGACCGGGATCAATGCCGCGCATTAGGAGCCAAAGCGCGGTAGAGCCGCCAATGACCATGGGAACCCTTTGAAGCTGCGTCAGGTTCTGACTTCCGGTCAGGACCGCCGCAGCTTTTAGATTATACAGAAAACGCTGCAGTTCCTGGTCCAGTTCATCGGGCCCATCGTCCAGCAGAACCCGCAGGAAATGCCCTGCGACGCCTGCGATTCGAGCTCCCATCGCCAGCGCTTTGGCTGCTGCCAGTCCACTTGTAATGCCGCCGCTGGCCACAATCTCCAGCGCGAGATTCAGTGACACGGTTTCAGCCAAAGAAATCGCGGTCGGCACGCCCCAGCTTTCGAAATCAGCCGCTAGATTCCCTTTTCGCGCCCTTTCAATGGCGACAAAACTTGTTCCTCCACGCCCCCCGATATCCACGATACGAACCCCGGCATCAAACAGCTTTTGTACGGATTCGCGGGCCAGACCGCACCCGACTTCTTTCACGATCACCGGGACCGAGACGGCCTCTGTAATGCGGTGTATGTTTTCCATCATGCCGTCAAATTGCCGGTCTCCTTCCGGCATGGCCAACTCCTGCGCGGTATTCAGATGAAGCTGCAGTCCATCGGCTTCGATCATCTGAACAGCGCGCAGAGCCGCCTCCGGCGCCGTCATGGCCCCAACGTTGGCCAGCACCAATCCGTCAGGATTCTCATCCCGTACTACCATGAAGCTCTCTCGCAACTCGGAATCACGCAGGGCGATCGTCTGCGATCCGACGGCGATCCCAATCCCGTATCTTGCAGCCGCGGCAGCCAGAGCGCGGTTGATGGGTACCGATTCATCCGTACCGCCAGTCATCGCATTGATCAACAACGGCGCCTGGAGTGACTTGCCGCAGAACACCAGACGCAAATCGACTGAATCAATTCCCGCTTCCGGGATCGCGTTTGGGATCATCGTGATATCATCGAAACCGGCAGTTTTACCATGATTAGATAATTCCATCGCCAATCGAATGTGATCGTGTTTTCGAGTTTTGCGTTCCATAATACCCCCGGTTTGCTGGTCGTACTCGCTCACAAAATAAGGAAGGCTGCCCAAAGGCAGCCTTTACATTCCACAACCCATCCCGGAATTCTTGCAGCCGGCACAGCATCCGGGCATCGCCGCCGGCCGAGTCTGAGTATCCCCTTTCGCGCTTCCCGGCGCAAAAAACGGGGATAAAAGCTGCCTGATTTTCTGTGTATCGCAGGCAGGACACCGAACCTTGTGCTTTTCGGCGTTGGATACCCGCACATTAAACGTATGTCCGCATTCTTCACATGAAAAATCAAAGAATGGCACCGTTTTCCCCTCCAAATCAGGTTAAAAGACCAGTCCTATTCCGCAGATTCGGAATCGTCCTGGTTTTCTAGATACTCGCGAACCTGCGCTTCCTCGGCATCTTCTTCAAGTCCCTTCAAGCTAAGCGCAATCCGGCGCTCCGCCGGATCAACCGCCAAAACCTTGACCTGAATTTCCTGTCCGATTTGAACCACTTCTTCACACTTGGCCACCCGGCGGTTTGCCAGCTGGGAAATGTGAATCAGCCCGTCAACCCCCGGCTCCAATTCCACAAAAGCGCCGAACGGAGCAACCCGCACCACGCGGCCGCTGACCACACTGTTCTCCGGGTACCGTTCAGCAATATCCTCCCACGGGCTTTTCAGAATCCGCTTGCGGCTCAGTGAAACCCGCTCATTCTCGTTGTCAACGCCGAGGATAAACACCTCAATCTCTTGCCCCTCGGTGAGGACATCGCTCGGTTTGCTGATTCTGGCATGGTCCATCTCACTGATATGCAGCAAACCTTCATAACCGCCCAGGTCAATAAAAGCGCCATACGTAGTCAGCCGCTTCACGAGGCCTTTGCGGGTTTGACCCTCGGCAATTTCCGCCCAGAATGATTCCTTTTTGGCCGCTTTGTCTTTCTCCAGCAGCTGCCGGCGGGAAACCACGACCTGCGAGCCGCGGCGTTTGGTCCGGTTGAATTCGATGATTTTAAACTCAAACTCTTTGCCGACATAGACGTCCAGGTTCTTCACAAAACCGTCTTCCACCTGGGAGGCGGGCAGGAACCCCAGCACGCCAAGATCCACCAGAAGACCGCCCTTGACCTCCTTGGTTACCGTGCCGGTCACCGGCTCACCGTTTTCAAACGCCTTTTCCAGGACGTCCATGTACTTTTCTTTGTCTACCCGTCGTTTGGAAAGAACCACCTGGCCTTCGTCATCCCAGCGAAGCACCATGACATCGATTTCGTCGCCAACTTTCAAAATGTCTTTCGCGGAATTGACATCCTGAACCGAAAGTTCCTTAAAAGGAATGACGCCTTCCGATTTGCCGCCGACATCCACCATGACTTCGTCATTGGTCACTTGTATTACGACCCCTTTGACAATCCGGCCCCGCTCTACTTCCCGCAGGGATTCCGCAAACTCGGCTTCCATCTGCGCGAAGGACGATTCCCCGCCGCTTGAAGAGGATACGGTTTCCTGGGGTTTAGCTGCCGTTTCCGCGTTTTCTGGTGTGCTGGCCTGCTCCACTCGTGTTTCGTTTGTCTCGAATTCAGACATCCAATCAACAACCTCCTTAATAAGCCAATCCGGAGTAGATGCTCCGGCTGTAATGCCCACGGTTTGGACACCCTGAAACCATTCCGGCATGAGATCTCGGCTGGTTTCCACCTGATAAGTCACTGCCCCCGCCGCTGCACATACTTTGACCAGCGAACGGGTATTGGAACTGCTGCGGTCGCCCACCACCACCATTATTTCCGAACAGCCGGCGCACAGCCGGGCCGCTTCCTGGCGGCGAACGCTCGCTTCGCAGATGGTATCGAATGTTTGAATCTCGTCGGCCATCGGGGCCAATGCCTTGATGACCGCTTCAAATTCGGCTCTGGTCTTGGTCGTCTGACAGATCACTGCGATCTTTCCGCCGGGCTTAAATCCTGCGAGATCCCCCGGTGTTTCGGCCACCCAGGCTTTCCCGTCTGCCCAGCCGACGATCCCTTGAACCTCCGGGTGTTTCGCATCGCCAACCACCACGAGCCGACAGCCTTCATTGACCAGACGTTCGCCCAAACGCTGTACCTTGCGGACCAGCGGGCAGGTCGCATCTTTCACGACGGCGCCGGTTTGCACCAATTGATTAAAAACCGCAGGTGCGACTCCGTGGGTTCGGATCAAAACCCCGCCCTTTTTAATCGCGTCGATGTCGTCCGTAATGGTTACGCCGTTTCCGGCCAAAGTATCGTTGACCACCTTGTTATGAATCAGCGGCCCAAAGGTCCGCCAGGGACCCTGTTCAGCCGGCACATTCATCGCCATGTCAACCGCTCGTTTGACGCCGAAGCAAAACCCGGCGTGCTCAGCCAAACAGACCTGCAAAGCAGAACACCTCGCCAGACCAATCTATATGTTCTCATAACGGTAGCCAAAATCCTGCTCAAGCCGACAAAAGATTTGAGATCCTGGTCATTAAATCTTCACTGATGGCCTCCAGGATCTGCGCATTGACCTTTTCCCCGAAGGCCTCTTCATAATGAACCGGCTCACCGAATCGGATCTGAACCGGTTTCTTCCACCAGGTAACCAATCGCTCCCGGGTTCCAATACAGGCTACCGGAAGAACCGGCGCCTGGGCCCGGAGACAAAGCATGGCAATCCCGTGATGCGCCGAAAGGGGGTCTTTCCCCCGGTTTCTAGTTCCTTCCGGAAACACGCACAAAACCTGGCGCTGTTCCAGTACGATCAAGGACCGGCGCAAAGCCTTTTTGTCCGCGGTTCCGCGCCGGACCGGAAAGGCGTGTACGGCATACAGAAGCCGTGCCAGCAATTGATTGCGAAACAATTCTTCCTTGGCCATAAAATACATCGGCCGGCCGGCAATCCCAAACAGAAAGACGGGATCCCAAGCACTGGCATGGTTCGGTGCCAGAATGACCGCCCCATCCCGCGGCAGATGCTCGAAACCTTCCACACTCACCCCGAACAACCGGCGAAGCATGCGGGCAATCCATTCCCCCAGCGCATACAAGCTCGCTCACCTTCCCCGCACGATATCAAGCACCCGGTCAACAACCTGATCCTCGGTAAGACCGCTGGTATCGATCACAATGGCATCGGATGCGACCTTTAGCGGACCGACCGTCCGTTCCATGTCCTGCCGGTCGCGTTCCCCGATTTCCCTGGTCAGCTGGGCCAGATCGACCTGGAGTCCCTTGGCTTCAAGCTCCAGCGCCCGCCGCCGGGCACGTTCTTCAAGCGATGCTGTAAAATAAAATTTATAGTTGGCTTCGGGAAGAACGACGTGGGTGATGTCTCTGCCGTCCATGACTACGTCCGAGCGCCTGCCCAAAGCCTGCTGCTGGCCGACCATGGCGGTCCGCACCCCCGGATATGACGAAACCCGGGAAACCATTCTGGAAACCTCGGGTGTACGAATCGCATCGGTTACTTCCATGTCGTCACACCACACTTGGAGACCTTGATTGTCTTTTTTCAGGTCCAGGCGGGTATGTTCCGCTAACGCTTCGATAGCCGGCTGATCTTCAATCGACAGCCCGGTATGGAGGGCTTTCCAGGTGATCGCCCGGTACATCGCGCCGGTATCTATGTACAGAATGTTCAGCGCTTCCGCTATTCGTTTGGCAACACTGCTTTTCCCGGCCCCGGCCGGTCCATCAATCGCGATCTGCATGCAATTGGCTCCATCACCTATGGTATCGGTAACAACCTTTAAAATTATACCATTCCGCCGTTCCGCTGACCACCCAATGATCATCGAATCACACCCTTATTTTGGGCATTTACTTAACAAATTGATTCGGTGAACCAACAAAAAGCAGGGGTTCGCCGCCGACAAGCCCCTGCACACTCGGTATCTTATGAAGGATTATGCCTGGTCGATCAAGCGCTGGACATCTTCGGCAAATCCCGGATACGAGATCGCGACACAATCAAAGCCATCAATACGAATCGCTGCCCTTGCAGCCAGTCCGGCCACCGACGCTGCCATAGCAATCCGGTGGTCGCCCCCGGAAGAAACCGTGGCACCACCAGGAATGACACCTTTGCCATGAACCACAAACCCATCTGGAAGTTCTTCGTTCGCGACGCCAATCGCGTCGAGCAGGCTGCAAATCATTCGAATCCGGTCCGATTCCTTGGCCCGCAGTTCATCCGCGTCGCGAACCATCGAGATCCCGTCCGCCATCGCCATGGCAATGGCCAAAACCGGAATCTCGTCGATCAGTCTGGGAATGATGGGGCCTTTCAGGGTCACCGGTTTCAGCGGTGCCGGCCGGACCGCAAGATCGGCCACCGGTTCGCCGCCGATACTCCGCTGGTTGACCGCGGAAATGTCTGCCCCCATTGCCGTAAGCGCCTCCAAAATCCCGGTTCGGGTCGGATTGACGCCCACATCGCGCAGCAGCACTTCGGCTTCTGAAACGATCGAAGCGGCCACCAAAAAAAAGGCAGCCGAAGAAATATCGCCCGGCACAAACCAGTCCTGAGGATTGAGCGAGGACAGCCCCCGAATCTGAATCCGTCCCGGCGTCCATTCGATGGATGCGCCCATACTTTTCAGCATGCGTTCGGTATGATCCCGGGTCGGCACGTTTTCCAGCACCGTGGTTTCCCCTTCGGTATGCAGTCCGGCCAGCAGAATCGAAGATTTGACTTGTGCGCTCGCCATTGGCAGGCGATACGTGATCGGCTGCAGTCCGCCGCCGCGAATCGCCAAAGGCGCCAATCGTCCCTGATCCCGACCGTCGATTCGGGCACCCATCTGACATAAAGGATCCGCCACCCGGCGCATGGGTCGTTTCCTCAAAGACGCGTCCCCGGTAACGACCGATAAAAACGGCTGTGCCGCTAAAATCCCGCTCATTAACCGCATCGTGGTCCCAGAATTGCCGCAGTCGAGCACGTCGAACGGTTCCTGAAAACCGAATAGGCCACACCCGCTGATTAACATCTTCTCGCCTTTCGACGTGATCGGCACACCCAGGTCACGCAGACAGCGTGCAGTCGACTGGACATCCTCGGCCCCTAATAGGTTGGTCACCGAGCTTTCTCCGGCGGCCAGCGCGCTGAGCATCAGGGTTCGGTGAGAGATCGATTTATCGGCCGGGACGATGATTTCCCCTTTGAGTCCGCGGACCCCGGCGGTTTCGTAAATCATGAGCGTACTCCCGTCCTTAGTTTTCCCGCAGCCAGGCTTTTACGCCGTGGCTCTTTAAAACCTCAACCGCATTCGGCCCAAATTCCGGCGCCGACAGGCTGAGTCGAATCGTTCCCCCATCGCCTTCCCGCACCCGCATGACCTCCAAATCGGCGATATTGATCCCTTCCTGTCCCAGCCAGGAGCCCAGTTCGCCGATTACACCAGGGCGGTCAGGCACGATACAGATCAAATCAAGCGATGAAGGAATCAGCCCACGTTTTCGTTTGGGCAAGCTTTCTCGCAAGGTCCGGGCATCGGTTAAAAACGAATGTACCGCATCGCGGTCACAGTTTTCCAGTTTGGTCTTGAAATCAACCAGCCGCGTAATCAGCCCGTCCAGGCGGTCAGCGACCAGTTGGTGGTTGGAAAGCAAAATATCGGTCCAGAGTCCGGGATCACCACTGGCAATCCGCGTGGTGTCACGAAAGCCACCGGCAGCCAGGGTCAATCCTTGATCTTCACCCTGGAGCATCAGCACCAGAGCCCCAGCGACAACGTGCGGCAGGTGACTCACTGTGGCAACAATCCAGTCGTGGCGGTCCGGCTCCATGAGAATCAGATGCGCACCGGTGGTCAAAACCAAACGCCGAAGTCCGTCCAGCGCTGACGCCGGACATGCGATGTCCGGCGTCAGTACATACACGGCGTTTTCGAAAAGATAGCGGTCGGCCCCGGTAATCCCCTGTCGCTCAGAACCGGCCATCGGATGGCCGCCAATGCCAGTCACGCCGTTCGGCAGAAGCGCCAGTGCTTTGACCGCATCCTGTTTGGTGCTTCCGACATCTGTCACGACCGCACCCGGTTTGACGAAGGGACGAATTGCCGCGACCATTTCCCGGATCAGGCTGACCGGGGTACAAATGAAAATATAGTCCGCGTCACGCACCACAGCTTCGATGGAGCCGGTTTCATGGACGCATTCAATGTCTAATGCTTGCCGCAGCGTCTGGGGATCGATGTCGTATCCGTAGACACGCGCTTCCGGCAGGGTGCCGACAAAATTCAAACCTAGAGAAGCACCGATTAGTCCCAGACCGATCAGGCCGATTTTCACTGGTTATGCATCTGCCTTTCGGATCGCTTCAATGCGATTCAGGTTTTTCATCAGGTGCTCAAAGTTTTCCGGTGTCAGCGACTGGGGCCCGTCCGATAAAGCCTCGGACGGGTTCTGGTGAACCTCGATCATCAGCCCGTCACAGCCAGCAGCCGCGGCCGCCAATGCCATCGGTTCGACCATGCGCCACTTGCCGGTGCCGTGGCTTGGATCGACGATGATCGGCAGATGCGTCATCCGCTGCACCGCGGGGATGGCGCTTAAGTCCAGGGTGTTTCGGGTGTAGGTTTCAAAGGTGCGGATTCCACGCTCGCACAGAATCACATTTGGATTTCCGCCGGCCATGATGTATTCGGCGGCCATGATCCATTCCTCAATCGTGGCTGAAGCACCGCGCTTCAAAATCACCGGTTTCTGGGTCTTGCCGACCTCACGCAGCAGGAAGAAGTTCTGCATATTGCGCGCACCGATCTGTACCACATCGACATAGGACGAAATCAGATCCAACGAACGCGGGTCCATGACCTCGGTCACAACCGGCAGCCCGGTTTCCGCACCAGCCCGAGCCAATATTTTCAACCCTTCCTCCTCCAGTCCTTGGAAGGAGTACGGGGATGTCCGCGGTTTAAATGCTCCGCCGCGCAGCAGAGTCGCACCGGCGGCTTTCACCATATGCGCAACCTCGAGGTATTTGTCCATTCCCTCAACCGCGCACGGTCCGGCAATCACCTGTAAACTGCCGTCTCCAAATTTCCGGCCGCTTACGTCGACGATGGTGTTCGCCTCCTTGAATTCCCGGGAAGCCAGTTTAAAGGGCTTCATAATCGGGATGACCTTCTCCACACCCGAGTAAGCCTCGATCGACTGCAGGTTCACCCTGCTCCGGTCCCCGACTGCACCAATAATCGTCCGTTCCACCCCCTGCGAGAGGTGGATCTGGAACCCGTCCCGGCGCAGCCGATCCTGAACCGCGTCGATTTCCGACTGTGTGGCATTTTTCTCCATGACAACAACCATAACATTTCCTCCTTTTTTTGCGGAGGGCGGGAAAAATGACAAAAAAGCGTCCGGGCGTACAATACCAGACGCTCTCTTTCAGAGCGAGTATTCCCACCGTCCTACCATCCTGCGATGTTGTTCCCCGAGGGATAACTACCATCCTACAAAATAAAGAATACCACACGCCCCGGTTTTGTTTCAATCACCGTTTCCAATCCGAAAAGATTGCGGTATTGTGGGTAGTAGAATCTTGTTTGCGGAGGCAATATCGATGCGCATGCTGCGGGCTGGCATCTGCCAGATGAACGTCGTGAACGATAAAAAGGCAAACCTTCAAACCGCGGTCGCGCTGGTTCGTCGAGCGGCCGAAAAGGGCGCGCGGCTGGCCGTGCTGCCGGAGATGTTCAACTGCCCGTACGCCAGCGAGCAATTCCCCGAATATGCCGAACCGCTTGAGACCGGCCCGACCGTTTCGTTTTTATCGGCCCTGGCGAAAAGCACGAGCATCTACCTGGCGGGCGGCTCCATCCCCGAACGGGATGCCGAAGGACACATCTATAATACCGCGACCTTTTTTGCGCCGGACGGCCGCCTGATCGCCCGGCACCGCAAAATGCACCTGTTTGATGTCGATATTCCGGGCGGAATCACCTTTCGGGAATCCGAAACCTTGACCGCCGGCTCTCAGGTTACCACCGCCCAGACCGACTTCGGCACCATCGGCCTGGCAATCTGCTACGACCTGCGCTTCCCTGAACTGGCCCGGCTCATGGTTTTAAACGGCGCTTCCCTGCTGATCTATCCCGGCGCTTTCAACACCACTACCGGTCCGAAACACTGGCACCTGCTGCTGCGGGCCCGCGCGGTCGATAACCAAGCATTCGTCCTGGCGGCTTCACCGGCCTTCCATGAAGCCGGCGGCTACCCGGCTTATGGCCATTCTCTGGTCGTCGATCCCTGGGGTGCCATCATCGCCGAAGCCGAAAACAGTGAAACCCTGCTCATGGCTGATTTGGACCTTGATCTGATTGACCAAGCCAGAGCCCAAATCCCGGTCCTTCAGCACCGGCGAACCGATTGCTATCTCTTGAAGGAGATTGAATAAGGCAGGCAAAGGAAAGGTGCAGGCTGTCGGTCCTATTTTGCAAGGATTCATCTTAGGTGCGGGCTATTCATTCTTTGAAACGAAAACGGCGAATCCGAAGATTCACCGTCCACCTTTACAATTCTTCAATAATGCCTTAGTTGGACCGAAGGTCGGCCCGCAGCACCACCGCTTCCCGTAAGTAAACATGCTTGATTTGGTCCTGAGACCGTTCGGTGCTGTAATGGATCAATATCCGGATTACCAGCGGCAAGGCGCCGCTGACGTTCATTTCCTGAAAACAGATCAGCGGAACATTGGTCCATCCCATGTTCCTCGCCGCCTTCGCGGGAAACGCAGAAGTAATATCCGGTGTGGCGGTAAAAAACACGCTGGCGATGTCCTCGCTGCGGATGTCATTCTCCTTGACCATTGCGGTCAGCAGTTCCTGGGTCGCGGCGTAGACCTCATCTTCCCGGTCCACCGCCACCGTAATCGCTCCCCTGACTCCCCTGAGCATCATGCCGTTGATTCCTGCCTTTCTACCATACTGCATTTCCTGCCTGAACGGCTTGTCCCTTTACGAAACCGCCCGATGCCCCAATCCGATGGCGACTTCGTCCAAATGCAGGAGTCCGATTCCCATGAAGATCGCAACGCCGATATGGTCCTTGTAGCGTGCAATCCCGATCTTGCCGCCGACATTCAAGCCTAATGCCTTTGGCATGATTTGGGTAATCGCTTCCCGGGTAGCCCCCGCCACCGCACCCTCGTCCGGATGGGTATCCTTGATTACGCTTTCTCGCTTGGCCGCGACCACAGCGCGCTCCACAATTTTGCCGACCGAGTTGATGAATTCACCGCCGTAATCGACTGCTACCGCCCGGATGTTCTGTTCCAGCATCTGCTTCTTCAATTCCATTTCTTCTTGCCTGGATGCGGTTAAGGCCATACGAATCGCCACACTCGCAACCATTTTGCTCCCGGTTTCGGCCAAGTCATTCCACCTCCGTTCGCTTGTCCATGCTACCAGTGTACCTGCGACCCGGCCGGAAAGGCAACCTTACCGGGTCATAACGCGTCCGACCGAAATCCGGCCCCCCTGGGAAACAAAACGATCGCCTTTCGTCGGAAATGTCAGGTTGCTAGAAGCCTGCGTAATCCGAAGTTGGACTGGGGCTGAATAGCCGGTCGTATCAATTTCAATCAAATCGCCGCTGGTCACGTACAACTGCATCGAAGACTGAGTAAAACGCCCCATTTCCTTGCCGTTCAGCAGCAACCGGGCATTGCTTAACGCTGAATAATCAACCAGGGCAATCGTTATGGTGCCCATACCGGGTGCCAAAGCTGGCACGGAACTGACTCTGGTTTGTTCCCGGCTGGCCCGGGGGAGTTCAACCGGCTGCCCTTCCAGCCGCGCTTCAGCGCTAAGATAATAACGCAGCCGGTCATTCGTCATCATGCCCTGGACCAGCACCAGCATGACCATTCCGCAAATGGCAATACGGACCGCAAGCCGCTCAACCACTGAAAAGATCCGCAAACGTGTTCATCTCCGCATCTTCCGGTCTTTATCCCTATCGTATGCCGGAAGCTGCCCGTCTATCCCTCACGCTTTGGCGTTGACCCGGCGGCGTTCAGAATGGCCATGGCCAGCGCTGCCGCACCGTACCCATTATCGATATTGACTACCCCAACCCCCGCAGCGCAGGAATTGAGCATGCTTAACAGAGCCGAAAGCCCGCCGAAGTTCGCGCCGTACCCGACACTTGTTGGAACTGCGATCACCGGTTTTGAAGTCAGCCCGCCGACCACGCTGGCCAGGGCGCCTTCCATCCCGGCGACGACAATCACGACCTGCGCTTCGCGAATTAACGGCAGCCGGTCAAACAACCGGTGAATGCCGGCAACACCGACATCGTATACCGAATAGGCATCCCCACCCATGGTCTGAAGACAAACCAGCGCCTCTTCGGCCACGGGTATATCCGCGGTCCCGGCGGTGACCACCGCGACTTTGCCGAGCTTCGGGCGTTCCTGGTTGATAACAGTAATCACCCTGGCCCGATCGTGGTATATCGCCCGCGGCACCCGTTCCAGAACCGCACGATAGATCGTTTCGTCAGCCCGGGTTGCCAGGATATTGCTCTTTTGTTCATCCATCCGGGTAACAATCGCCGCAATATCTTCGATTCGTTTGCCGGGACAGTAAATCACTTCGGGGAAGTGATCACGAAGACCCCGATGGGTATCGATCCGCGCGAACCCGAGATCCTGATACGGCAGGTGTTTGAGCTGATCCACAGCGTCGGCCACTTGCGTCTCCCCACGGGCCACTTGTTCCAGCAGGTTTTGAAGCCATTCGACCTGCATTCTTTCGCCGCGCGCCCTTGTTTCAGACCGCGGCCTTCCCTCCTGCCCAAGCATATGTTTTAATCACTTTATCATGGGAAAGCGGGCCGCAGCTGCGGCCCGCTTACTTTTTCACGCTGCACCCGCAGGTGGTCTACATGACAAAACTCGGATCTTCGGTTAAAAAGTCGCTCAGCGCGGAGACCAGTTCCTCCATATCCGCCGGCTGCAGGCCAAGTACGCCGAGTGCCTTTTCCGACAGCGGATAGGAAAGCCCGTCAATGCCAATGCCGATGCCCATCATCAGGCATAAAGCGTCCGCCACATGAATGATCGCCGTCAGACTGGGGTTGACCGATGCCTCTTCCGGATTATGGTGCAGCGCAATCGCCTCGACCAACTCCGCGGGAAGGTTCCATTTGTGCCCGACCCGAGAACCCACATCGGCATGGGTAAAGCCGAGGATGCTTTTTTCCGCCTCCAGAAAAGTCATTCCTCCGGAGTCCATGCTGTCAACGACGTCCTGATACGCCGTTTCCAGGTGATGATTCAGGATCACCTTGCCAATATCATGCAGTAATCCGGCCGTGTAAGCCACGTCCGGCAGCGGGTATTTCACTTTACGCGCGATCAGCCTGGATGCCACTGCGCAGGCGTAGGAGTGCCGCCACAATTCACCAGGGGCCAGGGCATACCCGGTGACTTCCTTAGCCATCATGTCACTCACGGACGCCGCGAGCACAATGCTCTTTACCGTCTTAAAGCCAAGCATTACCGTCGCTTCGGTCAGCGAGGAAATCCGCCGGGCAAAACCGTAAAATGCCGAGTTAGCCAGTTTTAGTACCTTGGCCGTGATCGCCTGGTCCTGGCTGATGGCTGCATTCATGTCCTGAGCGGTCGATTTAGGGTCATCGGCGATCCGCATGACCTGAACCGTTACGCCGGGCAGGGCTGGAAGGTCGTTGACGCCTTCTACGATTTGCTCCATCGACATTTTGGTCATCTGCACCACTCCAGTCTATCGCCAGAATTCAAGTTTCTTCTCCATCAGGTCCAAATGGTTTTTCAGTTCCTCATTCACCCGAAACAGAAGCCGTTCGATATCCATGCGCTCCAGGGTCAGCCGCTCCGGCTGGAGAATCTCCACAGTTCTAAACTCCTCATTCATCACAAAGCGAACCGCGTTTTCCAGGCTGTCCGCAGTAAGGGTGACCAGCACCGGCGCAAACGCTATTTTCCCTCCGGTAACATCATCCTGGAGCGTGTAAACATCGATGCTCATATCTATATTATCGATAATTATTCCTTGGAACGGTACATTTCTCAACTCAGCAACTTTCTGTTCGCGAACCCCTTCAGCGATCTTGTCAACGCTTGTGTTTCCGAAAAACGCCCGCCGTTTCGGACCCTTTCCCCGGTAATCGAAGCGGACCTTCAGCTGCAGGTGATTGCCATTTTCCATGAAATTCTGCGCCGCCTTTCTCTCAAAGCGTGAAGATTCTATTGGGAGATCAATGCTATAAAATTCTCTTTTTGTATGATAAAATCCTGCATCTTTTTGAATTCTTCAGCGATTTCGAGAAAGAAAAGCGCGAAAACGGCCGCAAGCCCTTCACCGTAGTTGATGCCTAGCGGCAGTAAGGCCTGGTGATCCAATGCGTTCATAACATACCGGTGACCCGGTTCCAGGCTTTCAGAAGCTGTAACTGTGCGGGCTTTCGCACCCGGCCGGAGGTGTTCAGCAACCAGGGCTGCGGTTCCTGCCACAAATCCGTCCAAAACAGCCAGCATCCCATGTTCCATGGCACCGAGTACAGCCCCGGCCAGCGCGGCCAGTTCAACACTTCCGAACCGTTCAAGCGAACGCAAAGCACTGCACGGTGTTTCCGCCGCCGAAGCCAAGGCCGCATTCAACAGTTCATATTTGCGGTTCAGGTGTGACAGTTGGTAATCCGATCCGGCACCGACCACCCGCCAGGCCGGCAGCCTGAGCAGCGCGGCTGTCAGACAGGATGCGCTCAAGGTGCCGCCAATGCCGATTTCTCCAATTCCGATCGTTCTGATCCCTTCCGCGGCCAAGGTGCCGACCGTCCGTCGGCCGGCTTCCAAGGCCCGAACCGTCTGATCCGGGGTTAAGGCCTCCCCCGCGGCCCAATCGGCCGCAGCACCACACCTAGCGCAAAGCAGCCCCGGATGTGCCAAGACATCATAGAGTCCGACATCAGTAAGAAATACCCGCATGCCAAACCGTTCCGCGGCGACCCGGGTGTAGGCGTTACCGTTCAAATGGCGCCAGACAATCCGAGCCGAATCCATCGGCTGGTACGAACTTGTGCCCTGCCTGGAAACCCCGCTGTCTCCGCAGAATAGAACAACCGCCGCCGGATCGATCCGAACAGATTCCGGCGGCAGATAGCGCTGCAGATCTTCAAAAATCCCCAGACAACCGTGGCGGTCCAGTTTTTTTGACTCAATTTCGGTCAAGCTTTCCTCTTGGAACCGTTTAAGGTTTTCGCCGGGCCATTCCGGGCCAATAATGTCAGCCTGCTCACTTCTTCACGGGTTAACCGCCGGAAAGCACCGGAAGCGACGCCGTCCAGGGTTAGAAAGCCGTATTGAATCCGCCGCAGCCGTACGACCGGATAACCAACGGCCTCCAACATCCTCCGGACCTGGCGGTTGCGCCCTTCGTGAATAATGATTTCCACAAGACTGAGTCGGTCGGAAGCCTCAAGAAGGTGGGCTTTCGCCGGCGCGGTCACGGTTCCATCAATTAGGATGCCCGCCGCGATCTGTTTCATGGCATCCCGGGTCGGTCTGCCGCGCACAGTGGCATGATAGGTTTTTTCGATTTCGTGTTTGGGGTGCATCATCAGATTGGCGAAATCGCCGTCGTTGGTGAGTAAAAGAAGGCCTTCAGTATCATAGTCGAGTCTGCCGATCGGAAAAACCCGTTCCGGCACAGATGAGGCAACCAGGTCTAAAACAGTTTTGCGTCCCCGCGGATCCGTGACGCTGGATATGGTACCGGCTGGTTTATTCAACAGCAAATAAACATGCGCTTCCGGCTGAAGCTCAACCCCGTTGACTGCAATACGGTCGTTCGCAGGGTCGACTTCAGTCGCAACCGCGGTCACCGCAATACCGTTCACAGTGACCGCGCCGTCCGCAATCAGTAGTTCCGCTTTACGCCGGGATGTCACACCGGCAATGGCGATGGCTCTGGCCAATCTCGTAGGCTTAATCCCCCTTTTCGCCGTCACGGCGATACGGTTACTGCAGCGCCGCCAGGTTTTTCGCCGAAGTCTCAAGAGATTCGGTCATCTTTTCAAGTTCCGCAATGCTGGCCGACACTTCTTCGGTTGCCGCCGCCTGTTTCTGGGTCATTTCGCCGGCGATAGATACGCCTTCGGTTATCACCTTCATCGAGCTTTCGATATTCGCCAAAACCGGGGCGATTTTTTCGACCGACGCCGTTGAATTCTCAGCCAGTTTCCGAACTTCATCCGCAACCACGGTAAAACCGCGTCCCTGTTCGCCGGCCCGGGCCGCTTCGATGGCTGCATTAAGTCCGAGTAACTTGGTCTGCTGGGCAATCGTTTTGATAAAGCTTAACACTTCTCCGGTCTCACCGAGATGTTTCCGTGCATCGGTCGCCGACTCGACCAGGTTGACCCCCCGATTGGCCATCCATTCCGCCGACTTGGCAACCTCCTGAACCGCCGATGAAACCTCTTCAACCGTTGTTTTTAGACCCGTAGCGATCTCGGCCAGATTCTCGGCTTCCTGATGCAGCCGGATGATCATGTCCTCCCGAGCCTCGACGATCATCATCAGCAGATTCGCGCCGGACGCGTCGATCAGGCTTTGATGTTCGGTTTTGGTTTCAAGAATGATATTCCGCACTTTTTCATTTCCGGTCGCTTCGATAATCACGTCCAGCCCCGGAACTGCCAGAATTTGTTTAAGATCTGCAAAGGTAGGAATTCCATTTTGCCGTGCCAGTTGAATTCCCGGGGCTGTGTCGTTCACATCGCAGATTCCTGCGACTTTAGTGCCCGGGATGCCGATCACGTGCTTAAGAATTGAAGTACCGCCTGCACCCGCACCGACAATGACCAGTGTTGCCATGACTGCTTCCGCCTCCAACCGTACTTTTTTCATTCGACTAATTTCGCCATTTCTCGCCATATTCCTCTTGTTAATAATAGTATACTCGATGCTTTACGAAGATTTCACGTTCGACTATTCCGAATTTGGCCGTTATCCATGAAAAAGTAGATTACAGATATACACGGAAGCGATAAGTCCGGATACGTCGGCAAGCAGCCCGGTATAAACCGCATAGCGGTAGCGGGTTACGCCCACCGATCCGAAATAGACGGTAAGGATGAAAAATGTGGTGTCGGTGGATCCCTGCATCGTGCTGGCCATACGACCGATCAGCGAGTCCGGCCCGTGTGTTTTCATGAGTTCGGTAGCCAGCGCCAGCACACCGCTCCCGGATAAGGGCCGCATGAAGGCCAGCGGAAGGATTTCCGGCGGTGCGCCAAGCCAGGCTAGGACCGGCGCCGCTAAGCGCGCCAGGAAATCCAAAGCCCCGGAAGCGCGAAAGACGGAAATCGCCACCAACATGCCGACCAGAAACGGTACGATCTTTACGGCAGTGGTCAAACCTTCTTCAGCGCCCTCAACGAATGCTTCGTAAACAGGCACTCCACGCAGAAAACCGATCAGCGGAATCACAAACAACACAAGCGGTATTGCCCATTTTGATATGAAAGAAATGAATTCCGTCACCGGGAGCCACCCGGCCGGCGATAAACTGCCCGGAACATTCGGTCTGCGATAACTGCCAGCACCATCGAACAGCAGGTGGCAAAAATGGTCGTACCGACGATTTCGGTTGGATTGGCGGAATTCAGTCCCACCCGCACCCCGATGATGGTTGCCGGGATCAGCGTGATACAGGAAGTATTCAACGCCAGAAAGGTGCACATCGCTTCGGAGGCTTCTTTGCTGTTGCCGTTGAGTTTCTGCATTTCCTGCATAGCCTTCATGCCAAACGGAGTCGCCGCAGAACCGAGGCCCAGCACGTTCGCTGACAGATTCATGACAATTGCCGCGGTGGCCGGATGATTCGGCGGAAGTGATGGGAACAGCCGCACGGTCAGCGGACGGACCAGCCAGGAAATGAAGTCAACAATGCCGGCTTTTTCCGCGATGCGAACCATGCCAAGCCACAGGCACATCACACCAACCATGTGAAAACACGTATTCACCGCATCGTCGGCCGAGCGAAGCGCGGCGGTGGTCACCACGGAAACATCTCCCTGCCAGGCCGCAACGGCAATGCCGATGACCAGCAGCAGCAGCCAGATCACGTTCAACATAGCAATCCCCTTATTGTTTCTGTACGTTCTCAAAGAAGAAAAAACGACGAAAACTCAGCTTCCGCCGATGCTTATGACCGGCGTCAATCCGAGTTTTCTAACAAACTATGAGGGGATGCTTCGCCTTAGAATGCTTTTCGCTGTGGTTACATCCTCGGCTGGTTGATCATGGTTTGAATCCGGTCCACCAACTGCGGCGCCAGATCAACCACCCGCTCGGCCAACTGGTTGCCGTTGACCGAAAGCAGGCGGACATCATTCGGTTTCACAACCAGAAAACCAACCGGTTTAACCGAAACCCCAGCGCCGCTGCCGCCGCCAAACGGCATCTTCGACTGTGTTGGTCCCGTATGCTCCACGGTTTCGTACTCGCCGCCGCCGGCGACAAACCCGCAGGCAACTTGGGAAATCGGGATGACAACGGTTCCGTCATTGGTTTCTACCGCATCGCCTACCACGGTATTCACGTCCGTCATGGTGCGAATGCTATCCATAGCTGCTTTCATCAGGTTTTCAATGGGATGATTCTGCATGTTTTCCATTCGTTTTAGCTCCTTCACCCGATACTTCTGATTCTAATATGGTCCTGCGCGGCGGCTGGTATACCAGGAAGACCAACCTCAGGCTCGTTCCTGCTCCCGGCTCCAGTGGCTTAACACACGGCTGATTTCAAATGCTGCCGGAAAACTGACATCCAGCACAATCCGGCAGTCGGTCTGCCAGGTGTTATGGTCAAAATCCGGCAAAACCGCACAGGCCACCCGATGAATCGGTGCGTTACTGGCCAGATAGGCAATCGCCCAGGACTTCACCATGTGGATCAGCCCGGACCCAAGCGCGGTCTCCATGGCATCCGATAAACCAATTCTTGAATGCCACTGCACCGAGCGAATGACATAACCCCTGGCTAGAAATCGGGGCAGCCGTTCCCGGAGCCGTTTCAATGACCGTACCCGGTTTGCGAGACCGGCGAGAGGCCTGCGGATCACCGGTTCTTCCCGGCCGCCGGGTACAAACCGCAAAACCAGCCGCTCCTCATGCAGTTCTAATCCTGGATTGGCGAAAACCAAGCGCCTTTTCCCCACACCAAACGGCCAGTTCAGGGTAACCGCCAGGTGGCCCGATCCCGGTTTGAAATACAGCAAAACAACCACCAGGCACCGGGCCCGAAGCAGAAAAAGCCCAATAAAAAAGAGCGCCAATCCGAGGGTCCAATAGACTACCAAGATCTTCACTCTCTGCCTTGTTTTCCTTATTATTCCGTTTTTCCGCCGGGTTATCCGCGCTATTCTTGGAATTCCTGGTTGTCAGTCTGAACCGCTTCGCGCACTTTCTGCATTTCGGCGGTCACGTTGAGCCGCTCGCGGGATAGCCACCACATCGGGCAGTTGTGATTGAACTCGTCCACCATCCGGTTGATGGTCAGCAGATGGTTTTCGGCCTGCGCTAAAAATTTATTCACCGCGGCGATCCTCGCCTGGGTGCGCCGCTTGCCGAGAATACCGCCGAAACGAACCTTCTGCCTGCGGTTGAACTTCTCCACGTCCTTCCACAGCTTCTCGATTTCTGCGTCCACATCCTTGCCCACCTCGACCCAGTACGGCGCATACCCGGCGTCCTTCAGGATTTTGTGCCCCATGCGCAGTTCTTCGGGTTCAAATGGATTCTCATACAGGTTGATTGGCGCGCCGTGGCCTTCCAGGTTATCAAACACCCCTTGTTCGCGCGCTTTTCGGATTTTTTCCTCTACCAGGTCCTCAAAACTAGCCATGTAGCGGGCTGTACCCCGCAATTTGCTGGCTTTGATAATAATCTGTTCTTCGATGGAAAGTTCCTTTTGAGGCATTTCCGGCTGTTTGGGGGGATCCGGGGATTTGCTCATGCCAGGCTTTCCTCCTTGGGTTCGCGCGGCAGCTCGGCAAGGTGGGTCAGGCCGAACAGTTTCAGAAATTCCGACGTTGTGGCAAACATCGACGGTCTGCCCGGTCCGTCCTTTCTCCCGACTTCCTCAATCAGACCCCGGCCCAGCAGCGTGTGCAGCACCCGATCAGTTTTTACGCCGCGGTGGGATTCGATCTCGGCCCGGGTTACCGGCTGCCGGTATGCGATAATCGCAAGGGTCTCCAGGGCCGCCTGCGACAGTCTGACCGCGGTAGGCCGGTTGGCCCTGCGAATGATCTCATGGTATTCCGGTCTGGTGCAAAGCACATATCCGCCCGCGTTTTCAATGATCTGGACGCCGCGGGCATCGGCATTGTATTCAAGCATTAATTCCTGCAGCAATTCTTCAACGTCTGACCGTTCTCCCTCCAGGGCCCGCGCCATTTCCTCGGGCGTAATCGCTTCCGAACGCGCGAAAAGGATCGCCTCCAGGGCTGATTTCATTTCTTGCCTAGCCAGCATGTGAATCATCCTGCCTCAAATAGATTTGAATCGGCGCAAACGGACCGGATTGAACCGCCCGAACCTGGGCCAGCCGGATCAGCTCCAGCAGTGCGAGAAAGCATCCCAGGCATTCCCGCCGGGTCGCCGATTGCTCAAAAAGGTCTACCAGGCCAATGCCATCCGGTGAATCCGCAAGCTGTTCAAGAATCAGAACCATGAGTTCCCCGACATCGACATCACCCGTAGGAATAGTGTATACCCGGTCTTCCTCGGATTTCTTGTCCCAAATTGTGCGGAACGCCTTAACCAGCTGATTCAGATTCGCTTTCAGCTCGATTTCGGCATCCTGAATCTCGTCTTCCCGGAAGTAAACCCGGGGGGTCTCCCCCTCCTGCAGTTTCATCAGGGTCTGAGCCGCGGTTTTGAACTGGCGGTATTCCACCAGGCGGCGGACCAGCTCCTCACGCGGGTCCTCCTCGATTTCCTCGCCCTCTTCTTCCGGATCGAACCGGCGGCGCGGCGCCAGCAACCGGGATTTAATCCGGATCAGGGTGGCCGCCATCACCAGAAAGTCGGCCATGAGATCAAGATCAAGCTCTGCCATGGCCGACAGGTAGTCCAGATACTGATCGGTAATGCGGGCGATCGGGATATCATAGATGTCGACTTCGTTTTCGTCGATGAGTTTCAGAAGAAGATCCATCGGCCCGTCGAAAACGTCCAGGTGAATCGTGTAGCTCATGATGCCCCCCGCGTTATGCCAGCGGCAGATTGACCAGAAATGTCACCAGCGGTCCGTAAATAGGCGCTAGAAGCGTCCTCAATCCTCCAGACAAAACAAGTACAAGCAGAATGATAAACCCGTACTGTTCAATCTTATAAACTACTGACGCATATCTTTCCGGAAGGAGCCCGGCAAGTATTTTGGAACCGTCCAGCGGCGGAACGGGAATCAGGTTAAAAAGCGCCAGCCCGACATTAATAGTCACCACTGGCCCTAGAATGGTCAGCGCAATCTGCACATTCTCGGTAAGCGGCTGGTTTCTCAGCACACTGAACATAATCCCGCCTAGAATGGCAATCAGCAGATTCATCGCGGGCCCTGCCAGGGAAACCATCATCATTCCTTTTCGAATTGTGGTTGTCCGGCGGAAATTAACCGGATTGACCATGACCGGCTTTGCCCAGCCAAAATGGGGGGGCAACAGCAACAACAAAGATCCGATCGGATCCAGGTGCCGCAGCGGATTGATGGTCAGCCGTCCCTGATACCGCGGTGTATCATCCCCAAGGTGGTAGGCAACCAACGCGTGTGCGTACTCGTGAAGTGCCAGCCCGATTACGATTCCTGGCAAAGCGATAATCATTTCCATTACATCAAACCCAAACATCGATTTTCCCTTCCTCCAACCATTGCTTTACTGTTCCGATTTCCGCGTCCCTGGTCTGAATGATTCCGTCGATCCGAAGCCGGTGCAGTTCGGCCAGAATCACGCTGTAAACCGGACCCGGCTTAATGCCCATTTTTTTGAGATCTTCCCCGGTCAGATCGGCTTTCATACGAACCGGCCCGGCCAGGTAATCCAGTACCGCCAACTCCGCCTCGGGGTGGTTGATACAAGCCAGCAGCAAGGTCAGCTGCTCGGACGTATAACCCCCAATTGTCCGGTCGATATCGCTCGGTTTCAGGCTGGGTAACGTTGCCAGGGTTTGTGCGGCGTCCGGAACATCGATCGCGCCGGTAATCGTTTTTTTCGCTTCCCGGTCGAAATGATAGCGTTCGAGTATCCCGGTGACCGCTTCCGCATCCAATTCACTGACCAAGGCCGCAACAAAGGCCAGCCACCGTTTTACCCGCCCCAGCCCGTACGGTTCACCGTTTTCAGCAAGCATGGAGAGCACTTCACCGACCTGATGAAACCGCTCTAATAGTACCGGTGTCAAGGTCACTTCAGGCAGAACATAGTGCCAGATCCCAAATTCCGCCATCCGTTCGAGGGCTGGGCGGGGATCGTTTTCTCCCAGGATCAGCACCAATTCCTGCTGCAGCCGGCGGTAGGACAAGCGGCCCAGTATTTCCTGACGCATGGCCTCGCGTCCGTGACGCAGGGTATCCGCTTCCACCGTAAATCCGTATCGTTGTTCAAACCGGACCGCACGAAGCATCCGGGTCGGGTCCTCGATAAAACTGAAGCTATGCAGCACCCGGATCAATCCATCGTTCAAATCGCGTTTGCCGCCGAAATAATCGATCAGGCTGCCGAACCGATCAGGATTCAAGCAGATCGCCATCGTGTTGATGGTGAAATCGCGCCGGTACAAATCTTCTTTAATACTGGAGCTTTCGACCGTCGGCAGCGCGGCGGGGAATTCATAGTACTCAGTCCGGGCCGTGGCGACGTCAACTTTGGCGCCGTCTTCGAGAATCACCACCGCGGTCTTGAAACGGTCGTGCATTCGAATGCGCCCCCCGAGCCTTGCGGCCAGTGCGACAGCAAACTCGATTCCATCCCCTTCGACAACAAGGTCCAGATCAAAGTTCGGCACCCCAAGCAGCAGGTCGCGAACAAAGCCCCCGACCACGTATATCCGGTATTCCATGTCGGATGCAACCTGTCCGGCAGCGATAAACAGGCGAAAAATTCGTTCCGGAAGCCGTTCTTCCATCAATCGCCGGTAGTTGCCTTCCGGTTCCACTTTCCCTTCAGTATACAATGAGGTGTACTCGTCCTCTACCTGTTCCCCATGCAGGGTGCGCAGAACGTCGGTCCGGGAAACGATGCCGACCAGATTCCCGTCGGTCACAACCGGAACCCGGCCGATATCCCGTCCGACCATCATCCGCTGGATCTCGCTGACCGGTGTATCTTCCCCGACCGAAACCACGGTTCGGGACATAAATCCTTTGACTGGCGCATGGCTCAATTTATGGGTTTTTGCTTTATCGACATCCCGGCGGGAAATGATGCCAATCAGTTCGCCGTGTTCCACGACCGGCATCCCGGTGTGCCCATAGCGCAGCATGATTCTTTCGGCTTCTTCCATGGTGTAGTCCATCGGAATGGTTTTCACCGGGGTCGACATAATATTGCGGGCGACCAGCCCGGGCTTGGCCTTTGCCCTGATCTCGTCCAGGATCTGTTCCGTTATCGTGCCAGCTGAAACTCGTTTCACAATCGCTGACGCGGCCTTGTCGTGCCCGGCGCCGCCCATCGGAGTCAGGATTTCATTGACAGCCACATTGGCGTTACGGCTGCGTGCAATCACGTAGGCCCGCCCCTGCATCATGGCGACCGCGAACACCGCGTCGCAGGCTTCCACTTCAAACAGCCGGTGGACCACCATATCCAACCCCGGAACATAGTCCTCAGCGCTATGGGTTGTCACGGCAATATCTAATCCATTCATCGCGTGATGCCGTAAGTTGCCCATGAATTCCTGCATCCAGAGACGTTGATCGCTGGTAAACGGGGCATCCATAAACTGGTTGACGACATTCAGGTTAGCTCCCTGTTCAATCAAATAGGCCACCGCCGCCGCATCACTGGCTGTCGTGGAGCCAAACAGCAGGCTGCCGGTATCCTCATAAATTCCCAGGGCCAGAATGGTCGCTTCAAACGGGGTCAGCTTGATCCCCTGTCTGCGGATGATTTCGACCAAAATCGTAGTCGTGGCACCAACCGCGGCAACCTCAGACTGCCGGGCCTTGACATCGCCTGGGGCTTCGGGATGATGATCATAAACAATATACTGCGGTTCATACGCTTTCAGACCGGCCAACTGACCCAGCCGGTTCGCGTTCCGGGTATCCACCAGGATCACCCGGGTTACATCCGGCAGCCGAACGTCGCCTGGTCCGCGGATGTTTAAACTATCCTTATATAAACCCATGAATTGTTTCACGTTCGGTTTCAGGGATCCGGAAAACACCTTGACCGCGTCCGGATGAAGCTTCCCTGCCGCAACCATCGCGGCAAGGCCGTCGAAATCCAGACTGTTGTGGGATGTAATGATTTCCACGTGTCCAAGCCTCCCGTTTGCTATAGGAATTATATCACAAAGCGCGGCAGAACTTTCCTTTCGACAGGCCGCGCGCCGCGGTTTGGTTTGCGAAAGCAGATCCCGCATTGCAAAACCCGCCCCGCGTGATATAATCATCCTGGAATTTGTCAGTTGGGAGGGTTGCCCATGCCCCGCACACAATATGAGGTCATCATTGTCGGCGCAGGACCAGCCGGAATCTTTTGCGCATTGGAGCTGGTAAAGCTCGGGGTCAAAGATATCCTGCTGCTTGAAAAAGGAAAAGAGGTCGACAAACGAAAGTGCCCCATCAGCAGCCATGGGCAGTGCATCCGGTGCAAATCCTGTTCGATTATGAGCGGCTGGGGCGGCGCCGGTGCTTTTTCCGACGGCAAACTGACCCTTACCACCGAATTCGGAGGCTGGCTGGATCGGTATATCAGTAAAGACGTTCTGAGAGACCTCATTGAATACGTAGACCAAATCTATGTTTCCAATGGCGCGCCAGACCGGGTTTTCGGTGAAGACAGCGAATACCTGGATCATCTCGGCAAGCAGGCGGCCAAAGCAGATCTCAAGCTGATCCCGGCCCGAATCCGGCACATGGGAACCGAGAACAACCATAAAGTGCTTTCAAACTTTCACAGCTTCCTGAAATCTCAGATTACGATCCAGGCAAACGAAAGCGTCACCGGGATTATGGTTGAGAACGGCATCGTGCAGGGCGTCCGCACTAAGAAAGGCGAATACCAGGCTCCACTGGTGGTTTGCGCGCCCGGCCGAGACGGAGCTGAATGGTTTGTGCATGAAGCGCGCCGGCTGAAGCTGGGCCTTAAAAATAACCAGGTGGATATCGGGGTGCGGGTCGAAGTCCCGGCGATCACCCTGGAACACATCACCCAGAATGTTTGGGAATCCAAAATTATTTATACGTCCAGGCAGTTTGACGACCAAATCCGAACCTTTTGTATGAATCCAGGCGGCGAGGTGGTTCTGGAGAATACGAACGGATTGATCACCGTAAACGGCCACTCGTTTGCTGAGCGCAAATCCGCCAATACCAATTTTGCGCTGCTGGTGAGCCAGGAGTTTACTGAGCCTTTTGACGAGCCCATTGTCTACGGCCGCTATATCGCCGCGCTGGCTAATATGTTAAGCGGCGGCGTCATCATTCAGCGTTATGGGGACTTAAAGAAAGGCCGCCGCAGCACACCGACCCGGATTGAGCGCGGAACCGTGGCGCCGACGCTGACCGCAGCCGTGCCCGGTGATCTCTCGTTGGTGCTGCCTCACCGGTATATGGTGGATATCATGGAATGCCTGGAGGCTCTTGACGCGATCGCACCCGGGATCGCATCCGATCATACCCTGCTGTACGGCATAGAAACCAAGTTTTATTCGGCTCGGCCCGACCTCAGTGAGGGTCTGGAATCCGCCATACCCGGCCTGTATACGATCGGCGACGGCGCCGGCGTGACCCGAGGCCTGATTCAGGCCAGTGTATCCGGGGTGGTTGCCGCCCGACATCTGGTCGCCAACCACCGATAATGAGGGATCCCATTGACCATGCGTCTCAACCGTCCGGAGATTCCCGGACGGTTGAGATTTTTACACCTTCATCCCGGCTCCGCACCATAACCGCACCATCCAAATCGGTCCGATAGGTTCGAACCTTTCGCCGCCGCAATCCACCTAACGTTTCATCGCTTGGATGTCCGAAGCGATTGTTCTTTCCCACCGAAATCACCGCAATCTCAGGACGCAGGGTCCGCACCAACCGGTCTGACCATGCGTACCGGCTGCCATGATGCGATACTTTCAGGACATCGGTCCGTACTGAGCCGGCAAGTCGGCCGGCCATGCGGTCCAGTGCTTCAGCCCCGACATCACCGGTAAAAAGAAATCCCGTCTTCCGGGTCCCCACCCAGGCAATCAGCGCATTCTCGTTTTCCTGATCACTGCCGTTATCGACTGACCAGAAGCGCATAACGGTCTCATCATCCAACTGAACCGAGCGGGAGCCATGAACGACCACGATTTGCCTCCCTCCGGCGAATGTTTTCAGTCTTTTCGGAGCAACCAGGCCATCGGCCGGTATCTCCGCTAAAACTTCTCGAAGTCCCAGCCAATGATCCGCGTGGGCATGACTTAGTACAGCCAGATCAAGATGATTGATACCCTGTCTTCGCAGATAAGGCAGTACGGTTTTTTCGCCGATCGGGTAATTCAGACTGCCTCCACCATCGATCAGCACGGTTCGCCCCTCCGGGGTCTTGATCAAGGCGCAGTCGCCCTGGCCGACATCCAAAAAGGTCACCCGCAGTTCACCAAAATCCCGCCATGAGCCCGGAATCAGCAGGAAGAGAAAAAAAGCCGCGAAAACGGCGCTGCTGATCCATCGGATTTTCATGCTCCATGAACCGGTTATGAAAACAACCAAGGCCGTATAGGCCAATCCGACCGACCACCACGAAGGCTGTGCGGTCCAACAATAGGCTTTTGGAAGAGCGGCGGCGATTCCGGTCGCCTGAAAAAGAACTTCGCTCAGGAACCCGGCGGAAGGCGCAAGC
Source organism: Solirubrobacterales bacterium (assembly GCA_050258755.1). Classification (GTDB taxonomy): domain Bacteria; phylum Bacillota; class Syntrophomonadia; order Syntrophomonadales; family DTU052; genus JBLMZI01. The sequence goes on from JBLMZI010000004.1 coordinate 488,863, forward strand.
GGAAAAGCCAATGCCGGATGAATCTGGGCCAGTAATATGGCAGAAAAGCCAAGTATCACAGCCGGCCCGGCCAGGGGCAGAATCAATAGATTGGCCAATACCGAGACAACCGACAGCATTCCGAAATCGTGAAGCGCGGCCGGCAGCACCGCCAGCTGTGGTCCAAGACTTAAAGCCAGGGTGTCAAACATCTTGCCGTCAGGGAGGAGGGGCCGCAGGGCGGGTGCCAGCCAGACAATCCCAGCGGTTGCCAGAAAGGTAAGCCGAAAGGAGATTTCAAAAAGAGCGCCGGGTGACACGATCAGGATCAACAAAGCCGCCCAGGCCAGGGCCGCTCCTGAAGAGGCTGCTCGTCCAGCCATTTCGGCACTGAGCACGAACAGGGCCATCACCACCGCTCGAATCATTGGGAGCGGCCATCCGGTCAGTGATCCATACATGATCAGAATCACGCCGATCAGCCCAAAACGCTTCCACTTTCGCCACCCAGCCCGGTTCGCCATCCAAACGCCGGCCAGCATCAGAAATCCGACATGGAATCCCGAAGCCGAAAGCAGGTGGATCAGGCCGGTCTGTTGAAACAATGCTAAATCCTCAGCCGCCATATCGCCGCTGGTTCCGAGAACCATGCCGTTTAGCAGCCGGGCTTCCCGGTGCGTCAGGTATGACTCAAATGCCAGTTTCCCCCGTTGAGCGGCGCGATCCGGCAGATAGCTCAATGTCCTGGGCTGAACGGCCAGAATTCGCAACCCGGCAAACCGATCCGCCTGGAAGCGATAGAAAATGCCCCGGTGCCATTGCATTTCCCGGTAATCAAAATCCCCAAAATTCCGCACACCGGAAATGGGTGAAACCGTTCCGTTTACATATAGCGTGACACCCCGCAGGAGCTTTTCGTTCTCCGGCACTGAGCATTCCGCCATAACCTGAGGATGAACGGACTGCAGCCTGACGATCATTCGCGTCCGTCCTTCCCGGCTCGCCGGCCGGGAAACGATTTGGGCCTTCCCGTGGTAGCGTTCGCCGTCCTGGAACACCGCTGGCTCAAGCGGGTGAACCGCCATCCAGTACAAAAAACCGGCGATCAAAGCGAGCAGCAGCGGGCTATCCTCCGTGCGCCGCAGCCCGAGCACCGCCGCCGTCAGGCCTGACAGCAGAATGCAAGCCCAAAGCCAGTCCCCATACTCCGCGGCTGCAAGGCCCAGTCCAAATCCGATGATAAGGTTGTACACAAGCCGGTTTCGCAAACGGCCCGGATTGATTCCGCTTCGACCGATACTTGGGAAGCCGATCCTCAATCGCTGATTCGGCAGATCAGCCGGTTCGGGTAATTCGGCAATCCAGTCCCGCATCACAGACTGACCCGGTCCTTTAATTGGCCGTATTTTTTCTCACCAATCCCGCTGACGTTTTTCAACTGGTCAACACTGGAAAACGGGCCGTGTTTTTCGCGGTAGTCAATAATCCGGCGTGCCAGTTCGGGGCCGATCCCCGGGAGCACGCTGTCCAACTCCTGCGCAGTCGCAAGATTCAGCCGTACCGAATCCGACCCGCCCGGGCCTTTCATTATTGCGTTTGATCCGCCCGTGCGCCGGCTTCGACCGGCCCGGCCCGACGAACCGCTTTGAACGGGTTCAACCGCCGGAACCAGAATCATCTGCTGATCCTGCACCTTGGCTGCCAGATTAATTACGGTTAAATCGGCGCCACGCTTTGGTTCAGCCTGCCCTACCGCGGTCACCCACCGTTCGCCCACGGCCAGTTCCTGAACTCCCGGATGATAGACCTCCCCGGTAACATAAACATACACCGACTTTTTCACGGAGCTTCGCGCATCCGAACCGACTGAGCGGGCGGGTCCGGAGATTTGTAGAAGGTACCCGGAGCGTTCCTTTTCCGTATATGCCCCATATTTATATCCAATCCCAAACGAGGCAAATATTAACAGTATTGAGGTCAAAAAAATAAGCGCTTTTTTCTGCACCGACAAAACCTCCTTAACAAATTAAATTCAAAGCTTTTGGCAGCAAAGTAAATTCGACGTTCAGCTGCCCTGACTGTTCCCCGTCGGCATCAACCAGCACCTTTTCCGCCGAAGTCGCCTTGATCCGGCTTCCATGCATCACATACACCGCCGGGTGAGATAGGTGTTCTCCCCGGTACAGTTTCGGAAAGGTCTTTAGAATCTCCAGCTTGCTTACCCCGTCCACTATGATGATATCCAGCCGCCCGTCATCCAGCGCTGCATTCGGAGCAATCATCATGCCGCCGCCAAAGTATTTGCTGTTCGCCACAGCGATCATGGTGCATTTGCCCTGATACCGGACCATTCCATCAATCTCAAGCCTGACCTGGCGATTCGAATACCGAACCAGCGCCACGAGCGTTCCCCAGAGAAAAGAAATAAATCCGCCCAACCGTTTGCTGGTTTCATTGACCTGTTTGACCGTTTCCCCTTCCAGCCCCAATCCGGCCACGTTCAGGAAGTAGCGGAGCGAACCCGCAGCGGCCGGACGTTCGTATTGAATCTGACCCACATCCACCTTCCAGGTGCGGCCGCGCTTCAGAATTCGAATCGACTCGCCAAGCTCCGAAGGAATCCCGGCCCCGCGTACGAAATCGAGCCCTGTTCCCAGGGACAGAACCCCAAGCCGGGCCAAAGGATTAATGGGTTGTCCGTCGCGGAAAAAGCCGTTCAGCACTTCATTCAGCGTACCGTCGCCGCCCACGGAAACAATCGTATCCCAGCCGTCCTCCAACGCCTTCGCGGCAATTTTCGCAGCATCCATGGGGCCGGCTGTCATTTTGACATCAAAAGACAGGCCAGCCCGTTCGACGGCCGCTTTGATCTGTGGCCAGCGTTTTTGGACCTGCCCGTTGGCAGCGGCCGGATTTACGATGAATAAGGTTCTACTCAAGATGCCAAAGCCCTCCGATTCGCCTTCAAGGGTCATACACTCGGCTATTCCGAGCTGATTCGCGGAATTCCGTCACGGTTCCTACAGCTTATTCTCTCAAAATCGCCGGGCGGAAACAATAGCCAAGTGCCGAAATATCGAGCACATCGCAAGGTTGACTTTTCTACCCCGGGTATCATATAATGGGTCGTGGATTTGAATATTGGCTGTGATGATCCGGAACAGTATGCTTGATACGGACCCTTAGAGAGCACCCGGGCGGTGGAAGGGTGCGGCCGGTCAGGCTGAACTCGTCGGGGAGCTGCACCGGTGAAGGACAACCTAGCTGGTGCCGGTGATACCGTTATCATCAAAGAGCGGGCAAAGCATGGGGCTGTGGCGCAGAGGGAGCGCGCTTCCTTGGCATGGAAGAGGCCACGGGTTCGAATCCCGTCAGCTCCACCATTTATTTTGCCAACAAAGGTGGTACCGCGGGAACCTCCCGTCCTTTATGGATTGGGAGGTTTTTTAGTCGTTCTACAATTGGAACGGTCTGCCTGGTGGCCACATAGACATACACAGCAGGATGCCGAACCGCGCTTTCAGGGAACGGAAAAACAGCGCGATTTCTTGAGACTAAGCTTGGAGGGATGACGATTGAACAACCGGTATGAAGCCAAGACGATTGAAGCCCGGTGGCAGCAGCATTGGGAAGAAAACAAGCCGTTTCGGGTCGCCGAGGATACTGGAAAACCCAAGTATTACGACCTCGAGATGTTTCCCTACCCTTCCGGGAACCTGCACATGGGCCATGTTCGAAACTATTCAATCGGCGATGTCGTAGCCCGGTTCAAAGCCATGCGGGGTTACAACGTCCTTCATCCGATGGGATGGGACGCCTTTGGACTTCCGGCCGAAAACGCCGCGATCAAGCATGGCATCCCCCCGGCAAAATGGACCTACGCAAATATTGAAAACATGAAGCGCCAGCTCAAATCGCTGGGCATCAGCTATGACTGGGACCGGGAAATCGCAACCTGCACCCCGGAATACTACAAATTTACCCAGTGGCTTTTCTTGAAGCTTTACCATATGGGTCTGGCCTATAAAAAACAGGCCGCCGTGAACTGGTGCCCGTCCTGCGCGACGGTGCTCGCCAACGAGCAGGTGGTCGACGGCGCCTGTGAACGCTGCGATACCCTGGTTGAACGCAAAAACCTGGAGCAGTGGTTCTTTAAAACCACCGATTACGCCGAGCGGCTGCTGGTGGACCTTGATAAACTCCCCGGCTGGCCGGAAAAGGTCAAGATTATGCAGCGAAACTGGATTGGCCGGAGTGAAGGCTGCCAGTTCCGCCTTAAAGTAAAAAACTCGGATGCAGAGATTCCAGTCTTTACGACCCGCCCGGATACGGTGTTCGGAGTGACCTATATGGTGCTGGCCCCGGAACATCCGCTGGTGAAAACAATTTCCCGGGGAACGGATCAGGAAGCGGCCGTGGACGCATTCGTGGACCGCATGAAATACCAGAATGAGATGTCCCGGACCTCGACCGAGGCCGTAAAAGAAGGTGTATTTACCGGTGCTTATGCCGCCAATCCGATGAACGGCGAGGAAGTGCCGATCTGGATTGCCAATTATGTTCTTATGGAGTACGGCACCGGCGCGATCATGGCGGTTCCGGCCCATGACCAGCGCGACTTTGAATTCGCGAAAAAGTATGACCTGCCGATCCGGCTGGTCATTCAAAAAGCCGACGGCGCTCTGAGCGACGATTTGAAAGAAGCCTATGCCGGCGAAGGCACGATGGTCAACTCGGGCAAATTCAACGGGTTGACGATTGAGGAAGGCAAATCCGCCGTCATCAAATTCATGGAAGCCAATCAGATTGGCAGTGGAACCGTCAACTACCGCCTGCGCGACTGGCTGATTTCCCGCCAGCGCTATTGGGGCGCCCCGATCCCCGTGGTCTATTGCGAAGAATGCGGCGCTGTGCCGGTTCCCGAGGCTGATCTTCCGGTTATTCTGCCGGAAAATGTCGACTTTCTGCCGACCGGCGAATCGCCGTTAAAACACGTCAAATCGTTTGTTGAAGCAATCTGCCCCAACTGCGGCAAGCCCGGTCGCCGGGAGACCGACACCATGGACACGTTCGTCTGCTCATCCTGGTATTTCCTTCGCTATGCCAGCCCGCGGCTGACCGACGCCGCTTTCGATAAGCAGGCAGCGGATTATTGGATGCCGGTTGATCAGTATATCGGCGGGGTCGAGCATGCCATTCTACACCTGATGTACGCCCGGTTCTTCACCAAGGCCTTGTTTGATGCCGGTATGGTGTCCTGTGAAGAGCCGTTCACCAATCTGCTGACCCAGGGCATGGTGCTGAAAGACGGCGCCAAGATGTCCAAGACCAAGGGAAATGTGGTCAGTCCAGAGGAAATTATCGATACTTACGGCGCTGATACCGCGCGGTTGTTCATCCTGTTTGCTTCCCCGCCCGAGCGGGACCTGGAGTGGAACGACCAAGCTGTGGAAGGCTGTTATCGTTTCCTGAACCGGGTCTGGCGTCTGGCGTACGAACTCCAGCAGACCCTGGAGAATGCGCCGGCCGGTTCACATGCCGAACTTTCGGCCGCCGACCGGGAAATCCGTTACCGGCTCCATTTCACGATCCGCAAGGTCACCGAGGACATCGAAAAACGGTTTAACTTTAACACGGCGATCAGTTCCATCATGGAACTGGTCAACGCACTGTACCAGTACAAGGAATCCGGGAGCCTGAACCCGTCCGTTGTGAAGGAAAGCCTGGAAATCCTGATCCTGCTTCTGGCGCCGTTTGCGCCGCATATCGCCGAGGAACTCTGGCAAAGCGCTGGTCTCTCGGGCAGTGTACACACTCAGGTCTGGCCTGGCTGGGAAGAATCGGCCCTGGTCCAGGACACAGTGGAAATTGTGGTTCAGCTTAATGGCAAAGTGCGGGAGCGGATCTGCGTTGCGCCCGATATTGCTAAAGAAGCGCTTGAGGCCGAGGTGCTGGCATTGCCTAAAATGATAGAACAGCTTGAAGGCAAGACCGTGGCCAAGGTGATTATCGTTCCCGGAAAACTTGTTAACGTCGTGATTAAAGGATAGCGCTATGCAGCATGCCATTGTCGAAACCGCATGGGGATTTGTCACTATCGCCGGCCGGCGGGGCGTGCTTTTACACCTGGTGCTTCCCGAATCAACGCCGGAACTTGCGCTGAACCGGCTTCGCGCCGAGGCCGAAGCCGGTCGGGACCGGTTGGCTGCCAAGCCCGATTCGGGCTTTTTGCCTGAGCTTCAGCGCCAAATCCGTTCCTATTTTGACGGGCAGCGTATTGATGTGTTTTCCTGCGAGCCCGGCCTTGCTGGCTTAACTGACTTTCGGCGCCGTACGCTCTACCGGGTTGCGGAAATCCCCTATGGGAAAACGATGACCTACGGCGATCTGGCCTGCAGCCTGCTTCACCCAGCCGCCGCCCGCGCGGTTGGCCAGGCGGTCGGCGCCAATCCGATTCCGCTGGTCATCCCCTGCCATCGGGTCCTGGGCAAGGGAAACCTCGGCGGGTTTTCCGCAACCGGCGGATTGGACTTGAAACGCCGCATGCTCACCCTTGAAGGCCATCAATCCTAGCAATTCCCGATTCTCTCCGTTTTTCTTTCGACAGGTTTCCCCCTTGTGAATTCTTTCCTTTCCCTGATTCTCGGACTATTCCCCTATCAACACCCATGAAATCCGCTTTGCAGTCGATTTTTGTCGAGATAATCATCCTTTTCTGGCAAGGAAATGTTTGGTAGGCTATCGAGGGGATACCGGGCGACGATGCAATTCGAGTGTTTTCGCGCGATCTATCAACAAACTGCACAGGAGATGTTCCCATGTTGAACCTTCGGATCCTGCCTGACGAATCAAAATCGGTCCAACGCGCTTCGAACCGGCAGCCTGCTGGTGAACATATAAAGAAAATCGAACCGGAGCCATGTTGGATCGACATATTTCTATCGACTCAAACCACAGAAGCAGAGCGTTACGACTTCCTGAAAGATCAGTTAAAAAGCATCTTCAATCTGGTCCCATCCGGGGTTTCGATCTGTATGGATGTCAAATGCCGTGAGATTCGACACAACCCCGCCGCATCTGCGTATTTAGAAATCGGGCCCTGGGAAATCTCATCCCATTCGGGCCTGCACATACCCAACTATCAAGTATTGTCCGCCGGTAAAGTGCTCAGGCCGGAAGAACTGCCGATACAGCGCGCAACCTGGTTTGGGGAAGAAACCCATGAGCAGGAGCTGGAATTTGTATGGCCTGACGGCAGGCGCAAGTTTGCCTTGTATCACGCTGACCCGCTGCGCAACAGCGAGGGACGGATTATCGGCGCGATCGCAACCTTTGAGGACATTACCGCCCGGAAACTGATGGAACAGACCTTGATGCGGTCTTACACCGACCTTGAGTCCAGGGTCCGTGACCGCACGGTTGAGCTTTTAGAAGCGAAACAGCGGCTTAACGACATTTTGGAGAGCATCACTGACGGATTATTTATGCTGGATTCCAACTGGTGCTTTACCTTTCTAAACCGCCAGGCGGACGCCCTGCACGCCGATAAGATGGCCGAATTGATCGGTCAATGCATCTGGGACGTGTTCCCGATGCTGAACGGATCTGAACTGGAAATGGCGTGCCGCCGGGCAATGCGGGATCAAAAGCCGATCTATCTGGAAACCTGGTTCTCCACCAATGGTTCATGGCAGGCGTTTACCCTGTATCCCACGCACAGCACGCTGCTGATTTACTGCCGGGATATTACCGAGCGAAAAGCCATGGAGTCCAAGATCGAGCAGACCGAGGAATTGTTCGCCGTTTCCTTCGAGAGTCTGTTGGACGGTTGCGGAATCTGCGATGCGGTACGCGACGAAAACGGAAGAATTGTCGATTTTATTGTGCGATATGTTAATCAGGCCGGCAGTGATTTGTTGGGCTTGCCCAAGGAGGTCCAGATTGGTTCCCTTATCTCGGATCTCTTTCCGTTCATGTTAAAACGGCTGTTTGCTGATGCTTGCCAGGTCATCGAGGATGGAAAGCCGCTCATCAAGGAAGTGGTTCTTGGCGGCGATTCCTCAACTGATCCAATTGACGGGGCTTATGACGTGCAGTTGGTGAAATTGGGAGATGGCCTGCTCTGTTCAGCTCGGGAAATCACTGAACGCAAACGCGCGGAGGAAAGACTGAAGCTGTCGGAGGAACGTTTTTTAAAAGCCTTTCACTGCAGTCCGGCCTTAATGTCGATAAAAACCAACCATGAAGGGCGCTATCTTGATGTCAATGATAACTGGCTCCGAGTGTTTGGCTATACCCGCGAGGAAGTGATCGGAAAAACCGCGAACGACCTGAATATATGGAGTGATTCGACACAGTCAAAATGGTTTTTGGGCCTTGAGGGAATCACTCGAATCCATCAAGTCGAAGTCCAGCTGAAAAATAAAAACGGCGACTCGCTGATCTTTATCGGGTCCACTGAAGCTATCGAGCTTAACGGTGAAATCTGCCTTCTGACCGCTTTGACCGAAATCACGGACCGTAAGCGAATGGAAAACGATCTGCACGCTTCCCGGGCTGAAACGATTGAAATCCTCGAAAGCATCAGCGATGCTTTCGTAGCGTTAGATTCCGATCTCCGGTTTACCTATTTAAATCAAGCAGCCTTGCGGCTGGTCAATCGATCGGCCGATAAACTGATCGGTCAAGGGCTCCCTGACCTGTATCCCGCAATTGATCCCGAAATTATTCAGGTCCTGAACAGCGTTCTGTGGGATAAAAAGCCTCGCCAAATCGACCTTGCTCCGGGCGTATTCAGCAAGTGGTATGAAATCAACGTCTACCCGAAAAACGACGGAATTTCAGTGTATTTGTGCAACATCCAGGAGCGCAAGGAAGCGGAAAAACAGTTCCGTGACAATACCGAACGCATGAAAGCGCTGTTGAAGCTGAACCAGATGTCACACGCGACCCGCCAGGAAATCACCGACTATGTTTTTGACCAGGGAATGCGGCTGACTGGCAGTGCGACCGGCTTCTTCGGTTTGATCTGTCCGAACGATCATTGTTTAGATACCACTTTTTACGTAAAAAGTGATGCCGGATCCGACGGTTTTGAGGCACGGCATATGCCGCTGCGCATTGAAGGCACTGCACTCTGGGCGGGTTGTGTACAGAAGCGCCAGCCGATTATCGTCAACGATGTGCCCGCGGATATGGCTTTCCGACTGCCGAATAAGCATATTGAGATTAACCGGTTTCTTGGTGTACCTGTCTTTGAAGATAACCGTGTGGTGGGAGTGGCGGTGGCAGCCAACAAACCCACACCCTATGACGAATCCGATCTTCACCAGCTTCGCTTACTGATCAACGGCATGTGGGAAATCGTGAAGCGGCGTGAGGCCGAAGAAGCCCTGCGCCAATCAGAAGAGCGGTTCTTTAATGCTTTTCATGCCAATCCGATGATGATGGTTATTCTCGATATGGAAGAAAACCGATTCATCGAAGCCAATCAGAAGTTTCTTGACATAATGGAAATCGACCGCAATGAAGTGATTGGCCGGACACCCGTTGAACTTCGCTTTTGGCCCGAACACCTGGATGTGGAACCCTATCGGCAAAGACTGGAGTCTGAACACCATCTCGACCAGATGGAATGGACTTTGACTTCACGCTCGGGACAATCCTACACGGTCCTGACCTCCATCCAGTTGATTACCTTGAACGGCCGCAAATGCAGGGTTACGGGGATGCAGGATGTCACCGAGAAAAAACAGCTGGAGGAAAACATCTCCCGCTTGGCGCGTTTGAATCTGATTGGACAGATGGCCGCCAGCATCGGCCATGAAATCCGGAATCCCATGACGGCGGTCCGCGGCTTTTTGCAGATGATGCGCCAAAAAGAAGATACTCATCAGTACCACGCCTACTACGACATAATGATCGAAGAACTGGACCGGGCCAACCGGATTATTACCGACTATCTCAATATCGCCAGTGACAAACGGGTTAATTTAAAACCGCATGCGCTGGATGCCGTTATTCAGACCATCTTCCCGCTGCTGGAAGCCGAAGCGCATTATCTGGATATGATGATCCAACTGGATCTGAATCTGCCAAGTGTTGTGATGATCGATGAAAAGGAAATCCGCCAGTTGATTATGAACCTGACCCGAAATGGATTGGAAGCCATGAAACCGGGGGGAACCCTGCGGATTTCCACCCGGATCGAAGACGACCGGGCCGTACTGATCCTTCAGGATGAGGGGCCAGGCTTTGCCCAGGGTTTGCTGGATCAGCTCGGCACCCCCTTTATCACGACCAAGGAAAGCGGTACCGGCCTGGGTCTCGCTGTGTGTTACAGCATCGCCGCCAGACACCAGGCAGTGATCAAGGTTGAGTCAAGCCCGAACGGCACCCGGATTTCGGTGTCGTTTCCGCTGCTGCAGGTGGAGGACTGGACCGGTCCGGCGCTCTCCTGACCGATTGTTTCGCAAATCAAGCAATAAACCGCAAACCGTAGGCTTTTGGCCTCCGGTTTGCGGTTTTATTGCTTAGATTTGTTTGAAATTCCGGTTACTGCTGCGCGTTTTGGAACTGAATTCGCTTGGCATCAGCCCACAGGTTCTCCAGTTGGTAGAACTCGCGCTCCTCCTGGCGAAAAACATGGACCATGATGCCTGAATAATCGAGAATCACCCAACGGCCATCTTTGAATCCTTCGCGCCTGGTCGGACGCATACCCTGTTCCAGCATTCTATCTTCAATGCTTTCTGCAATGCTCTTGGCTTGAATCGCGCTGCGTCCACTTGCGATAACAAAGAAATCCGCCAGTACGGTCAATCCTCTGAGATCCAGGAGCTGTACGTCGAACGCTTTTTCATCGGTGGCAGTCGTGGCAATCATCTCGGCCTGGTCGATGGTTGATGTAGTCATTGCGGTCCCCTTTCCACAAGCGTGTCCCTATTGTATCACAGGTTTTCCCCTTGAATCAAAAACGGAGCAGCTGATTGCGCAAAGCCACTGCCCGGGGATGGATCAGCCGGCCGCGGGCCAGGCAGTAGGCAATCGTCTGGTCCAATCCCATGATCATCCCCCGGGGCAAATCTTCATAACTAGCCTGCCTCAGGCGCTCTATCCCTTCATAATGCCTCCCCGGCTCAATTAAGTCCGCAAGATAAATCAACATGTCAAAAGCAGTCATCCCCGGATCCCCTACAGTATGGTTCCGGACCGCGGAAAGAACCTCAGGATCAGCCAGCCAACCATCCCTTTCCAACAGAAAGGCCCCGACCGGCGCATGAAGCACTTCAGGGAGCTCCCGCTCGACCGGATCCTGAATCAATCCATTCTGCTCCGCAATGACCAGCAGTTCCTGATGGGACAGCGACTTACCGTAATCATGAACCAGCCCCGCCAAATATGCCTTTTCAGGGTCCATCCCAAAATGCGCCGCCATCTTCGCGGCTGTTTCGGCAACCCCCAGTGAATGGCTGAAACGGTGCTCGTTCAGCGTGTCTTTCATCAAATCCATCATGTGCTCCATACCGTATCACTCCGTATAAAGGCAGTTTCGGGCAGCGTACTCAAGTACCGGATCGGGCACCAGATAACGAACCGAGCGATTCTGTTGCAGTCTGGCACGGATATCGCTCGAGGAAACATCAAGCCCGGCCATTTCCAAGCGCACAGTCCGCGGCCAGAACGCCTCCGGCACTCGGGTTTCGGCCTGATTATAGGCGTAACCCGGCCTCTGCACCACAATAAACCGGCAAAGCGTCACCAACTCTTCGACGTTCATCCAGGTATCCAGTTCCAGTACCGAATCGGCCCCCATCAAAAAGAAGAGTTCATCTTCCGGGTGCCGGGACTGGAATGCCCGAATCGTTTGTATCGTATAACTCGGACCGCTGCGGCGCAGTTCCAAATCACTGACGAGAAAACTGGGATTGTCGGCAATAGCAGACTGTACCATCGCCAGGCGATGTTCCGGCGCGGTAACGGGACGGTCCAGCTTGTGCGGCGGATAGTTGGCCGGAACAAAATAGACCTGTTCCAGGCCGCAGTCAGCGCAGGCCCGCTCTGCCAGAGCCAGGTGGCCGATATGAATCGGGTCGAACGTGCCGCCAAAGATACCCAATTTCGCCACGAAGGCTTCACCTCTCTCGTTAGCCATCTTACCACAATTTGGCGTTTGGCGCATAACGCCCCGGTCCGGCCGCCCAAGAATGAAAAAAGCCGGTATTTCACCGGCTCTTAATAGGCTTTCTGTTTACGCCTGGATGGAAATGAATCCATCCGCTATCTCTCGTACCCTTCCGTATGCTCAGCTTCCAATCAAAACGTGTGCTGAACCAATCTGGTGAACGGCTCACGCTTGAAACGGATTTGTTTTCTTTTGTCGTCTTCCGCGTTGTTCCCGATATTCTCAAACACAATATGGAATCAATCCCGGGCAAACGTCCTGAATCCCCCATGTAAAGACTAGCGGCGAACCGCCGTCCGATTAGGCTTCGGACGCTGCTCTTTTACGGCTGTTTCCGTTCGCGCCGGAAATCTGGTTTGCCAGGTCCCAATAGTTCAACAGATTGGTGCCGGACATGTTTTTCGCGGTATTCATGGACATATCCTGAACCATTTGTTCCATCGTCCCGAGGCTGTTTCTCACTTCACTGGCCATCTGTTCGGCACTGCGGATCATTTCTTCACGCATTGACTTGTTCCGGTCAATGGTCATCTGGGCCATGGTTTCCCACTGTTCGCCCATCCATGCCGCTCGACCAAGGCTGCTGCTCCACATGTCCCACCAGCGATCGCTAAACCCGGATACCAGGGTAAAATTCCGGGTCAGCATGTCACTCCAATCCATCCTGTTCTCTTGGCCCATCATTTCGTAACGTCCCCTTTCATCTGCCAATGTTTTTATATATTCTGGCAGCGCTCTCTTAATATAACAAATCCATTGCCTCCAAGCAAATCTCGGTCCGTTTTCCCTGGGCTTTCCGGACATGGTCTGTGGTCCGAGGGTCATCATGTTTTCCGTCTCCGATGCCCGTTGCGGTCCACACGGATGCCTAAAGAAAACTTGTGTCCTTCACCTCCTTGATTTGCCGCGCAATCACCCAAAATAAGGTTGCGCTATAGCTTTAGTTATATGCAATTCGCGTGCCAAATTGTCACGCGGGCGGAAATTTTTCGAATCATAGCGTAATTCAAGCGTTTTATGCCGTTTCCTGTTTTCCAGCTTTTCGGCATTGTTCAATCAAACAATAGTATTGCCCGGTTTGCGCTAAAACTGTCAACGAATTTTGTATGACAAATTTGTTACTCGTTCGATATTTGTTTCAGGCGGTAATTCAGTGAGCGAAGTGAGATGCCCAGATACTTGGCGGTCTCAGTTTTGTTTCCATCGAACATAGCTAAAGCCCGCAAAACAATTCGGTTGGTGATCTCGTCCAACGAGGGACTTTGCTGCGGCAGGAGGAATTGGTCCCAATTAACCAAGCTTCCCCCTTCAGCTTCGTTCGGTCCTGACGGTGTTCCTGCGGCCGATGCGGCCGCTTCCGCTGCATCGAAACTGCCGGATAGAATGCCCAGATGCCGCGGGTGAACCTCGATATCGTCCCACATGAGCACGATCCATTCGATCGCGTTGCGCAGTTCGCGAACATTGCCCGGCCAATCATAGGCCACCAGCCGTTTTAATGCCTGGGCACCGATCCGTTGAAACCTTTTTTTCTTCACCCGGGCAAATTCGGCTAAAAACATTTCCGCCAGCGGCTGGATCTCTTCTTTCCGCTGCCGAAGCGGTGGAACTTGAATCCGGCCGACACTCAGGCGGTGGAACAAGTCACGGCGAAATGTACCCGCCTCAACCATCTGTGCAAGATTGGTATTGGTGGCGCAGATGACCCGCGCATCAGTCGCAATCTTTCGCAAGCCGCCGACCCGGTAATACTCCTTCTCCTGCAGAACCCGCAGCAGCTTGGCCTGCAGCACCGACGGTATTTCAGATATCTCGTCTAAAAACAGCGAACCCCCACTGGCCAGATCGAATTTCCCTTTCTGACCTTTGGGCAATCCCCCGGTAAATGCCCCACCCTCATAGCCGAACAGTTCGCTTTCAAACAGGTTCGGCGCCAGTGCCGCACAGTTGATATCCATAAAAGGCAAGTCCAGTTCATCTTCCCCAAAATGAACAATCCGCGCGATGAGTTCTTTCCCGGTTCCGGTCTCCCCTTCAATCAACACCGGTACGCTGCGGTCCCGGTGCAGGGCCATAGCCTGTTCATATACCTGGCGCATCACAGATGAAAACAGCCCCATACGGACCCGGCCGATCATTGTGAAGTATGCGGTCTTATACTCAGCCAATTCCCGTTCGGTGTCCTGCGTCGCCATGCGCACCGCCTCGTCGAACTGGCGGGTCAGAACCCGGTTTTCCTTCAGCAAGGCCTGGTGTTCCTCCACCCGTTCAATGAGGGAAACCAGTTCCTTAATATTCACCGGTTTGGTCATATAGTCGTACACGCCGGCGCGCAAAGCCTCAACCGCCGTATCCACATCGCCGTAAGCCGTGAAAAAGACGATATCGACCGTTTTCCCCTGCGGCAGTTCCCGAATGCTGCGCGTCATCTCGACGCCCGACATAACCGGCATCCGAATATCAGTCAGAATGACATGGAATTCCTCCGCCTCAAAAGCCGTCAGCGCATCCTGCCCATTTGAAGCCTCAACCACGGTATGACCGAGACGGGTTAAAAAATTCGCCAGATGAAGGCGGCTGCGGCTTTCATCGTCAACCAGCAGGATTCTCATCTTTCTCTCTCCTTATGCGCGTTCCAGTTCAATGGTAAACGTGGCTCCGCCTTCGTCGTTGTTATGGAAACAGATGCGCCCGCCGCAGCGATCGACGACCGCCTGTACAATCGATAGGCCGAGTCCCATCCCCTGTGAACCCGCCGCGGTCGAAAACAGCGGTTCAAAGAGCCGGCCCTGAATTTCTTCGGGGATTCCGGTCGCATTGTCGATCACCTCGACCCGAATGATGTCCTTGTGGCAGCAGGTCCGGCAGCGGATGGTTTTATTCGGCTTTTCGGACCGGTCATGCGCGTTCATCGCATTCACCAGCAGATTGATCAACGCTTCCTCAATGCCTTTTTCAACGCCGCTAACCGGCGGAAGTCCTGGTGCCAGCTCGTGCTCCACCGTAATCCCGTGGGTTGAAATCTGCCTCCCGACGACACTCAGTGCCTGAAGGACAGCTTTGTTCACGTCGCAGGCCACGCATTCCGTCGACGAACCGATATCCGCAAAGCTGCGCATGTGCTTGATAATCTTGTCGACCTGATCCACTTCCAGAGAAATGTCTTTCAGGCTTTGAATGGCTTCGCTCAGGCGGATATCGTTTCCCTGCTCCTGCCAGAACAGAATGCCGTCCGCAAGAAGCTTGATGGTGTTTAACGGTTGAGCGATTTCATGAACAATCCCGGCCGACATGGTGCTTAACGATGCCATACGCTGGGCTTTGGCGGTCTGCTCCTGCAAACGCTGGCGCTCGGTGTTCATCTTGATCTGTTCGGTAATATCTTTGATGACACAGTAATAGCGAATCGGCCGGCGGCGAGCCGGGGCGATGGTATGCACCGACAGCTCAGCCGGAAAGGCTTCGCCGTTTTTGCGTGGAATCATGATTTCTCCACGCCACCAGCCCTGGCTCTCCAACACTTTCACGATGTCTTCCGGATAAATCCCTTCCCAGAATGCATTGTTCACCTGCATTAGACTCTTTCCGTTAAAATCGTCCTTCGTATAGCCGGTCATTTCGGTGAAGGCCGGATTCATGGAGATGACATCGCTGGAAGCCGTGGTGATAATGATCCCGGCTGATAGATTCTTGAAGATTTCATCACTGATTCTGAGATTTTCTTCCGCCAGTTTGCGGCCTGTGATGTCGATGCCCAGGCTCATCACCTGGGGGGACTGATCCACATCCTGCAGAAAGTACTGTGACATTTGGTAGGTCCGACCGTTCACCATGATTTCAAACTCAAGCGTGGCCTTTCGCTTCAGAACATCCATCGCCATACAGGGTGTGCAGGGCTCACTGCGGCCAAGAAAGATTTCATAACAGTGCCGGCCATCCGGGCTGCCGAAGCGATCCCGGAAAAACCGGTTGGCAAACCGAATCTCCCGGTCCGGCCCCATGATGTGGATCGAAGCCGGCAGTTCATCCATAACAGAAAATAATCGTCTTCGCTCCATTTCAAGCATCATTTCGGTCTGCTTGCGATGCGTAATATCCAGAATGATGCCAACCAGTCCGGCCGGGTAGCCTTCGGCATTGAAATAGACAGCTTTGTTAAACAGGACGTCAGGCCGATCCCCCTTACACAACGGCAGGTTGGTTTCAAACGACTGGACCCCCTGGCTCTCGATCAGCTGCTGGTCCATGGTCACAAAGAAATCGACCATATCCGGGGTCACAACTTCAGACAGCGTACTTCCGAGGATTTTTTCCCGGCGCATCCCAACCAGCTTTTCAAAGGCGGTGTTGCAGCCCTGGTAGAAGCCATTGGTGTCCTTGTAGTAAATCGGATTGGGAATAGTATCAATCAGTTTCTGAAGAAAAACGGCCTGCTGCCGCTGGTTGATCTCCATCCGGCGGTGCTCGGTGAGGTCATTGAAGAAGGCATAAAGATGCCTGGTTTTGCCGTAGTGATCAAAGACTTGAAAGACCGTTGCCAGAATCGCCCGGCTGGAGCCGTCGTCCTGGGATAGATCGAACTCGATCGTCCAGGCCTTTTCTCTATCCGCTTTGCGCTTCTTCATCTCAGTAAAGCCGGCCGGCATCATCGCCGCAAGGTCCAGCTTCATCCGGGTCAGTTCGTCAAATGCCCGGTTATAGGTGATCATCCGTCCATCCGGGTAAAACGCGCAAAAAGCCTGGGAAGCATTTTCAACCACATCGGCCAAAAAACGCATTCGCTGCTGGCTTTCCTGTTCCCGCTCGATGTTGGTCAGCCAGAGCTGAACCTCGTGATCGCTGCGTTTGAGCCCGAGATAATCTTCCGGCTGGATGTAGTACATGCTGTCGAAAATCTTTTCTTTCCGGATGATCTGCGGGTGGGTCATAAGCACGCTTTTGAGTATGTCGGAATCGGTCTTGGCGCGTTCGTACTGGCAAAGTGCAGCACACGAATACTTCGGGAAAAATTCCTGATTCAGCCGGGCCTCGAATTCGGGCACCCGGCGCCAACCGGTATAGCCCCGGCTCATCCAGCTCATTTCTCCTGTGATGCGCAGCATTTTGAAGTGATCGTCCCTGGCGTTTTCCGCTTCGCGAATGAGATAGTCAATCATGCGGTCCGGCTCGAAATAGCCCAGGTCGGTAAATGAACGATGATGGCTGACGATGCGGATTCGTCCCGCAATTTCAGCCGAAACCACGTCGACCCCCTGCTCCCAAAGATGCTTTCGAATTTGATCGGGTGTATGGGCATCCGCGATATACAGGCAGCGATCCCCATTGATCAAACCGGTGATGACATACGGAATGGCGGTCGCCTGCCATTCATCCGCATTTTCGTAGATGAGACACATGTGATCGTGAGGCTGGACATCCCGAATAAACCCAAAAGATTCACTGTTCTTTGACATGCCGCCTCTCCTCTCGATTCGGTCATGGCGAGGAAACGGTCTGAAAGCAATCGGTAGTGCATGATATTCCGCATCGAACCTTGTTTTTCCTGCCTAATCCTGACCACTTTCCCGAAACGGCGGTTATTCTGTAACGGATTGCTTTTCCCTGAGGCCATGTGATACAAAGGAAGTGGCATCATTTGTACGAAAATCAGCACTAAGGAGGAATTGCCTTGAATCTGAAAGGTTCCAAAACCGAAGCCAACCTTAAGGAAGCTTTTGCCGGCGAATCCATGGCCCGAAACAAGTACACCTACTTCGCGAGTGTCGCGAAAAAAGAAGGCTATGAACAAATCGCCGCGATCTTCCTTGAAACCGCCGAGAACGAGAAAGAGCATGCCAAGCTGGAGTATAAGCTGCTGAACGAACTCGGTTCCACCATCGACAATTTGAAAACCGCGGCCAGTGGCGAAAATCACGAGCACACCAGCATGTATCCGGCGTTCGCCCGGATTGCCCGTGAAGAAGGCTTTGCCGAAATCGCCGAAATGTTTGAAGGGATTGCCCGGGTCGAAGCCGATCATGAAAAACGCTATCTTGCCCTGCTGGAACGGGTTCAGGCGGGTGATGTGTTCAAACGGGAAGAAAACACCCGCTGGAAGTGCCGCAACTGCGGTTACGTCCACGAGGGGCCGGATGCCCCTGATTTATGCCCGGTCTGCAAACACCCGCAAGCCTACTATGAGGTGGAGTGCACCTGCTACTAAGTGATGAATGGTTTCACCCGGCGAGGGACGATGTCCCTCGCTTTTTTTGTGCTTTGCCTTTCATTTTTCTTCATAGTACACTTAGAATATCCACGAGTTTTCAGCCTCCAGTCGGGATTCCCCGATTCGAGTCGAACTTTTTCACCTCAACAGAGGAGGCCGAACTTGGCACCGGAAAGAATTGAGAAAAACGAAGTTCTTGCGGCATCGCTAACCAAGCTTACGGCTGGCGATCATTTTGCGTTTTTGTACGAAGACGAAGCGGACTGGACTCAGGTGATTATCACCTACTTTCAGTTGGGTATTGAGCGCGGCGAACGCTGCCTCTTTCTGCTTGATTTTCATACAGCTGCTCAAGTGCGCCGCAAATTCTCATTTGCCGGGTTCCCGATCGAACCACTGGAGGAATCCGGCAATATCCTGTTGATTGCGGCCCAGCCTTTCCTGAGCGAGGAGCCCGCCTCATCCTCGGAATCCCATTGGACCCAGTTGTCAGTTCTGGCCCGGGGCTATCGCGGTCTTCGGATGGTCGCTGAAATCCCTTTCCTTTCTGGAGAGCCGGAGGTCCGAAGCCGCATGCTCGCCTTTGAGGGACTTCTGCACAAAGCCTGTTCGGCATCACTGACTCCCTGCACGGTGATGTATCAATACAATATCATCGGACGCAACCCCGACCTGATCAACGAAGTGGCGATGTCACACGCGTTTTTGCTTCGTAATCATCGGTTGTTCCGCAACCCGTATTTCCAATCCAGCGTGGGATCAGCTGCGCAAGAACGCCCTGCGGCTTCGGTTTCCTGGTGGAACAATCTCGAGCAAAAATACGCCTACCAGCACCGTGAGCGGTTTATGGCCCAGGTCCTGGAAAATTCCTCTCTGCCCTACAGCCTGGTCTCCCCCGACGGCCGCATCATTGACTGCAACCATGCGTTTCTTGAACTGACCGGCTACAGTTGGAGTGAACTCCAGTCCATTTCCTGGGACCGCCAGCTCACGCCAATGGTCTGGTGGGATCAACAGCGGGCTGCCCTGAGCGAGTTGAACCGCACCGGAATTCCCCAGGTCTACGAAAAGGAATATATCCGAAAAAACGGCACTTCGATTCCGGTTGAGCTGCTGGTCCACCGCATTCAGGACATGCATGGCCAGCTCCAGTATTACTATTCGTTTATTACCGATATCAGCTTGCGGAAAGCGGCGGAACAGGCCCGCGATCAGATGGAACGCCGGCTGTCCAATATCGTTGACTTCCTGCCCGATCCCATGCTGGTGATTGACCAACATGGCGTGGTTCAAATCTGGAACAAATCCCTGGAAGAAATCACCGGTGTTCCGGCCGACCAGGTTGTCGGGCGGGGCGATTACGAATACGCGCTGCATTTCTACGGGGTTCGACGGCCGCTGATGATTGACCTCATTCTGCATCCCGAACTGCGGGACACGGCTGAATACAGCCAGCTTGTTTCCACCGGGGATATTCTGATCGCCGAGAATTATTGCCCTAAACTCAAAGGCGGCCAGGGTGCCTATCTCTGGGGCAAGGCCTCCGCGCTCTACAACGAACACGGTGAAATCATCGGTGCGATCGAATCACTGACTGATATTACCGAGCGCAAACTGTCCGAAGAAGCCGTTCGGCTCAGTGAAGAAAAACACCGGACCATCCTGGAAAACATGGAAGACGGCTATTTCGAGGTCGATGTTGATGGTCGCCTGACCTTTTTCAATCAGAGCCTGGCGCGCATTATGGGCTACCGTCCGGAGGAAATCATCAACCAGCTTTACAGCACCTTTATGGATGCTGAAAACGCGGCCAAGCTGTATGCCGCCTTCAATCAGGTCAGCCGCACCCATGGAACCATGCGGGTTATTGACTGGCAGGTGATCCGAAAAAACAGTTCGATCGCCTACGTTGAATCCCCGGTTTCGCCAATTCGGAACGCTCATGACGTCCTGATCGGTTTCCGCGGCCTGCTTCGGGATATCACCAACCGGAAACAGGCGGAGGAAGCCCTGCGCGAAAGCGAGGTCCGTTACCGCCTGGTGTTTGAGAACTCGCCGCTGGGCATCGTGAATTTCAGTCACGACGGAGACATTACCGCCTGCAATGAGAGTTTTTCCAGGATTATCGGGATATCCCGCGACCTGGCGCTGCGGATTAATCTGTTACAATTCGGCGATTACAGTATGACACAGGCGGTTCAAAACGCAATCAGCGGGAAAACCGGGCATTATGAGGGTGATCACTATTCCTCGCTGTCTGGCCGGACAGTTCCCATTGAAGCCCAGTTCGCGCCAATCCTATCGGAAACCGGTCACTTCATCGGCGGTGTGGCGATCTTCGCCGATGTTACCGAGCGGCGCCGTTATGAGGAGACCATACGGCATATGGCTTATCACGATGCACTGACCGGACTGCCGAACCGGCTGATGTTTCGGGACCGGCTTGCAATGACCATTGATCATGCGAACCTGAATCATCAGACCATTGCTTTGATGTTTCTTGATCTTGATAATTTTAAACTGATCAACGATACCCTGGGTCACAGCGTTGGCGACCGGCTGCTTCAGGAAGTCGCCGACCGGATGATGGGACTGATTCACGCGGGTGATACCGTCTCCCGGATGGGCGGTGACGAATTCGTTTTTCTGTTCCCCGGAATCGCCTCAGAAAAGGACGCCACGGTGATTGCGCAGCGGATTCTGGACAGCTTTAAACGGCCTTTCCGCTGCGATGGGCATGAGCTTGTAATCTCCGCCAGTATTGGCGTCAGTATTTACCCGACCATCGCTCAGGAGGTATCCCACCTGATGAAGACGGCCGATACCGCGCTGTATCACGCTAAACAGCAGGGCCGCAACAATTTCCAGCTTTTCTCGCCAGAAATGAACATTGCGTTCACTGAGCGGATGATTATGGAAAACTATCTCCGGCTGGGTCTGGAGAACGGCCAGTTTGAGCTGTATTACCAGCCTTTGATTCACTTGCAGACCGGCGCGATCAGCGGTGTCGAAGCGCTCGTGCGCTGGAATCACCCGGAGCAGGGGCTGCTGCTACCGGGCCGCTTTCTCGTGACCGCTGAAGAAACCGGACTAATCCTGCCTTTGGAGCGCTGGGTGCTCCATAACGCCTGCCGCCAGATTCGATCCTGGCAGGATGCCGGCATCAAACCATTACGGGTTTACGTGAACCTGTCCGGTCATCACTTCTGGCAGCAGGATCTTGTCAGCACAGTACGCTCAGCGATTGAATCCAACCGTCTGAGTGCGGATTACCTGGGGATTGAGATCACCGAAGGGACGGCCATGCAGAATCCTGATGGTGCCAGCCGGGTTTTGACCCAGCTTCGTAATTTGGGCATCCAAATCGCCCTGGATGACTTTGGAACAGGCTACTCATCGCTGAGCTATTTGAAAAAACTGCCCGTGGATATCCTGAAAATTGATCAGTCGTTTATTCGCGATCTGGCCGATGACCCGAATAATGTCGCCATCTTTCAGGCCATCATGACTTTAGCCCGCAATCTCAGGCTGGAAGTCACCGCCGAAGGCGTTGAGACCGAGCAGCAGCTTGAAATCTTACGCCAAATGGACTGCGATCGGATTCAGGGGTTCCTCTATTACCGTCCGATGCAAGCCGATGCGCTGGCAAAACTACTTCGAGAAAAGGAACAAAGCGAAGGCTCCAAAGGAACCATTTCGCGGAAAAAACAATGACAAAGGACATTCACCTTGTCTTTCACCGGCGCGGTCTGCGCAGCAATATCGAGGTTGATTTATGCGCCGACTGCCCCCGGAACGATGATCGGGGCTGCTGCGGCTTCTATTCGCCCGTGTTTTACCCGACAGATCTGGTTTATCTCAAGCTCAACCGGCCGGACTTGATCGACCTTATTTTTTCCTTGCCGCGGCTGACCATTCTCGATGCTTCGGTGACGCTGAACAGCGAACCGGATGGCGCCGAAGGCTTTCACTGCCAGTTTCACCGAAAAAATGGTGGCTGTGAACTGATTATGCTGGAACGCGAATCGGTTTGCCGTCATTTCGTGTGCCTGGGCATCGGCTGGGAGCGCGAGGACGCACTGCAGCCCTGGAAAGATTTTTTCGATCGCCTGACCGATTTCGAGATAAACTTAAATAACGAACTCGCGGCCCGGATCAAAGCCCGAGGTTTATCACTTCGAAAGCCCGAAGACCGGAAAGAGATTCTTCATCTGTTGACCGAATGGACCAATCCGGCCTTTTTTTCGGCCATTCCCGATGCCGTATTGGATCAGACCGGACTGCCGGAAAAACAGGCATTTACCCTGCAGCGAAGCTTAACTTTCGGAAACGAGTGGATTCTGTAAAGAGTGGAGTGTACAGCATGGACTGGAATCGAAACAGCCGCGTTTTGGACAATGTGCTGGATGCCATTGGCTGCACCCCGATCGTGCGCCTTTCCCGACTGAGCCAGGATGTCAATGCGGAGATCCTGGTCAAACTGGAGTATACCAATCCGAGCGGTAGCCTAAAAGATCGTATCCTGCATCGAATTATTGAAGCCGCCGAGCAGCGGGGCGAATTGAAGCCCGGCATGATCTTGCTGGAAGGAACCACCGGTAATACCGGCATTGCAACCAGTATGGTCGGCGCGGCAAAAGGATACCGGGTGATTATCGTTATGCCGGAAGGCATGACCGAAGAACGCAAGAAGACGATTCGCGCCTATGGCGCCGAACTGGTTCTTACCCCGGGCGGAGAAGTCGATGTCGACCTGGTGCTCGAAGAGGTGCAGCGCATCAAAGCCAAACTGGGTGACCAGGTTTTTCAGATCGGCCAATTTACCCGCCCGGAAAACGTCGATGCGCACTATCACCTGACCGGCCCGGAAATATGGGAACAAACCCGCGGACATGTCGATGCGTTTGTTATGTGTCAGGGAACCGGCGGAACCATCACCGGAACCGGTAAGTACCTGAAAGAGAAAAAAACGGATGTGAAGGTTTTTGTATCTGAGCCGCTTGAGGCGCCGATTCTGGCCGAATGCCAAATCGGCCCACATAAGGTGCAGGGGATTGCCGACGGTCTCGTTCCGGAAATCCTGGGACTTGAAGTGATTGACGGCATCGTTCAGATTTCCTCCGACGAAGCCATCACCATGGCCCGCCGGGTCACAGCCGAGGAAGGCATCTTTTGCGGGATTTCATCGGGAATCAACGTTGCCGCCGCATTGAAGCTGGCTCGTCACCTCCCCGAATTGGGCACGATTGTAACGATGATTAACGACAATGGCCTTCGTTACCTTTCGTCCGAGCTCTGCGGCGAACTGAAGGAAAGAAAGCCAGCCAACCGTGTTTATCAAATGCCTCCCGAAGATGAAGCCAGGATCAAAGCCTGCCACTTCCAGGTTGTTCGATAAACCCAGAATGTAAAAAAGACCGGTCGCTTAAAAAGCAACCGGTCTTTCTACCTGCCAATCCACCCGTTACCGAAGCCGTTTCAGCCGCACGTGGCCCTTGGTATCCGGTACGGTCCGGACAAACGGCTCAATGTGAATGGTTTCATCATCCAGCACGGTAGTGCGCTGAGCCGGGTCCAAATAGGTGTTAATCAGATACGGGAAGGCGGCTCCCTCAATGATAAACTCCTCAATTTCACGAAGGCTTCCTTCGTATGTAATCTCGGTACGGTCAAAATTGAATTCTTCCAAAACGCAGGACAAATGCACCCGTTCCCAACCTTTGTCCTCAGCGACCTTGATCGCATGAATGCAGAATTCCTTATAAATCGCTTTTTTACCGCGCTTTTTCAGCTCACTCTGGAATTCCCGCCAGTGGAGATTGGCATAAAAACCAATCAGTTCCCCCATCATTTCCCGGCCTTCATCTTTGTTGGGGAACAAGGGAAACAACGGCGCAAAATCGCATAAGGCAGCCCGGGTAAAGATGACCTGGTTCGCTGCGTCAAAACCCAAAGGCAGATGTTCAGCGGTAATGAATTCAAGGATTTTATCCGGATTGGGATACTCTTTGCGTACTTTTTCCTCAACTGCAAACCAGTACTTGCCTTCCCCGATGTCCTTTAATATGTCGTTGTAGAAGTCCGTAACATAATACTTGCGCAAACAAATCCCCCCTTAACCTGCTCATAAATCCGAGCCGCTACTATTTATATTCATTCGCGGCAAGATGGTAAAACTCCTCTTTACCGCAATCTTTCTTGCTTTTCGCGTCCATACCCGCGGCCCCCCCTGACCCGATACGGCAGAGCGGAGCTTTCCACCCCTGAAGTCATTGACTGCTATTCCGTCAGGGTAAAGTTGTCACAATGTATCACTTCATTGTAGTCTTTACTGCCCAAAATCGCCTCGATTTCGGCGGTCTTGCGGCCGGCGATCTGCCGGACTTCCTCCGCCGAATAATTGGCCATTCCCCGACCAATCTCCTTACCGTCCAATCCGGCCACGGTGACTACATTGCCACGTTCAAATTCCCCTTCAACTGAAACCACGCCTGACGGCAGCAGGCTCCGTCCCTTCTTGCGCAAGGCGGACCCGGCTCCCTCATCCACCTTGATAAAGCCGTGAGTCTGGCTGGAAAACCCGATCCAACGCTTTCTCGACGGAATCTTTTCGCGGGGGACAAACAGCGTTCCGATCCGCTCGCCGCTGACCACTTTACTGACGACCTCCGGCAGCGCGCCATTGGCGATCACCATTCGAATGCCCGAGTTCATCGAAATCCGAGCCGCCTGAAACTTGGTGAACATGCCGCCGCTGGAAAATTTGGTTCCGCGGCCGTGCAGCGAGCTTTCCAGCATGGCCGGAACCTCGGAGAGTTCGTAATACTGCTCGGCTGCCGGGTTTTGATGGGGATCCTCGGTAAAAACCCCGTCGATATCAGAAAGAATGATTAACAAATCCGCATCAACGATCTCGGCCACCAGTGCCGATACGGTATCATTGTCCCCAAACCGGATTTCATCCACAGCAACGGTATCGTTCTCATTGATCACCGGAATTGCGCCCAGCTGGAGCAGGGTTGTCAGCGTATTTCTAGCGTTCAGGTACCGCTCCCGGTCATCAAAGTCAGCCCGGGTTAACAGCACCTGCGCGACCATTTTGCCGTATTCGGAGAAGAATTTTTCATACATCTGCATCAGGGTGCCCTGGCCGATAGCGGCAACTGCCTGTTTCAAGGGCATTGTTTTCGGATATTCCTTGTGCCCGAGCCGTCCAACCCCGGCTGCAACAGCGCCGGAAGTAATCAGCAGAACTTCCCGGCCTTCATTATGCAAATCGGACAGTTCCCGAGCCAGACGTTCCAGACGGGCCAGGTTAAGCTGCCCGGTAGCGTGCGTGATCGTGCTCGTCCCTACCTTCACCACAATGCGGCGACTTTTCGCCAAACTCGATCTTGTTTTCACGGCCATTCCCCCCTCATTGCAATATCATACCATCCACCGGAATGAAAAGAACGCCGGTCCGTAACCCTTTTAACGGGAATCCGGCTGAAAAAAACCGGAGCCCCGTAAAGATGACGGAATCAGCGTTCATTGGCGCAAATCCATTGGTTTCGCTTTACGAATGCCGGCTATTCCCGGTACTCAAATTCTAATTCGCCAATCCGAACCAAATCCCCTTCTGCGACGCCCTCGGCCCGCAGAGCCTGATTGAGCCCCATTCGGTCGATCGTCCGCTGAAACCGGGCCAGGGCTTCATCATTCTCGAGATTGGTCATCGTAACCAGCCGTTCGATCCGCTCACCGCTGATCACCAGAACGCCATCCTCCCGTGATATCACGAATGCAGGCGCATCTTTGAACCGCGTCACAACCACTTCAGGGGTTACCCTTTCAATCTTCGGAATATCACCCAGCATCACCCAGAGACGATGAACCAGCGGCTGCAGTCCCTCTCCGGTCAGCGCGGAGATTGGAAATAGTTCAATGGTCTGATCCACAAAATGTTCTTTCAGCCGTTCGAAAATGGCCGAGCTTTCTGGCGCGTCCATCTTGTTTGCCGCAATAATCCGGGCTCGGGCCGCCAAATCCGGACGGAACAATTCCAGTTCGGTGCAAAGGGTCCGGTAATCGTCAATCGGATCCCGTTCGGTCTCCCCGGAACAATCCAAAACAAAGGTTAATACCCGGGTTCTTTCAATATGCCGAAGAAATTCGTGCCCCAAACCGATTCCCTCATGGGCTCCCTCTATCAGACCTGGTATATCGGCGACCACAAAGGTTTCTCCCGGCGCGATCTGGACCACGCCAAGGTTTGGAATCAATGTGGTAAAGGGATAATCCGCGATTTTCGGTCGGGCAGCGGAAATCCGCGATATCAACGTGGACTTTCCCGCATTCGGGAATCCGACCAGACCGACATCGGCCAGTAATTTCAGTTCAAGCTGCAGCCAGAGTTCGTGCCCAGGCGCACCCTTTTCCGCAAAGGAAGGCGCCCGGTTGGTCGCATTGGAAAAGCGCGCATTGCCGCGGCCCCCGCGTCCGCCTTTCGCGACGACAAAGGACTGCCCCGGTTCAACCAGATCGGCGATGACCTCTCCGGTATCGGCATTTTTCACGATGGTTCCAGCCGGCACCCGAATGATCAGGGGTTCGGCATTCGCGCCGTGCATCCCTTTGGATTGCCCGTGTTCACCTCGATCCGCCTTGTACTGGCGGCGGTAACGGAAGTCCATCAAGGTCTGCAAGTTGGCATCCGCCAGAAAGACCACATCCCCCCCGCGGCCGCCATCTCCACCGGCTGGTCCGCCTTCCGGGACATATTTTTCCCGGCGAAACGCAGCGCTGCCATTGCCGCCATCGCCTGAGCGAACCTGAATTCTAGCGTGATCGATAAACATAGGTCACCTCGTTAGCCGTATTTCGGCGATGATCTCATCATCCGCAGCGTCAGCCGGCCGCAATCTCGCCGAAGGATAATCACCACCAAGCAGATCCAGAAGAATCGGCGTTCCCATTGCCTGAAGCTTTGGGTCCCGCAGTCCGCATTCCAGCCAGTCCAACAGCGCCAGCCGCTCCGGCTGATTCAGCACGGCGGGCTCCAAATGGCCGACATAAAATTCAATCCCATATTCAGTGCCGCTCAGCATGACCTGATAGATCTCCAGGGCCAGCGCCGGTTCAAAGGTTTCGAACAGACGTCTTTCCCCGTCCATCCGTTCAACGGCATTGATCAGCGTGTCCAAGGCACGCTGGGGCATGTTCAAGTCAAGATAGCCGCGGATGACCTGCAGATCGTTTGCGAAATCATGCCGCTGACGCCGAATAAGCTGTACGGTTTGTTCGGCATTCACTGGTATTCCTCCCCCATCCGGCCCAGCCTGACGGTTTGCATCGTATCTTGCCTAAAGTGGGACAAACCCCTGGAATGTCATTCCAGGGGCTAATCACAGGCGGTATACCGCCGATAAGTCTTCTCTTGAACCCGGAAGAACGGTTTCACCCGATGCTCCGGTTTACAGGGTCGCAGTTTCCACCGGATAGACGCTGACCTGCTTCTTATCTTTGCCTTTGCGTTCGAATTTTACGCTGCCGTCTACCGTAGCGAACAGGGTGTCATCGCCGCCAATGCCGACATTGTTCCCCGGGTGGATTTTGGTCCCGCGCTGGCGCACCAGAATGCTGCCGGCGGAAACAACCTGCCCGTCAAAACGCTTCACACCGAGACGTTTGGATTCGCTGTCGCGGCCGTTGCGTGAACTGCCAACGCCCTTTTTATGAGCAAACAGCTGCAGATTAAAGCTAAACATTTTTAGCACCTCCTGATTTCGATCGTAAGATATTCATCGTAAAGAAATTCAATCTCTCGCAAGCCTAGTTCCATCGTCCCAAGGATGATCCTTGCGATCTCGCGGTCCGACTCCGAGGTCCCCGGTACAAGCGAACAGGCGATCAATGCTTCTTCCTCAACATGACGGTATGCCGGTTTGGTCTCCAGATATTCCAGAAGGCCTCGCAGCGCCGTCTGCGTGATGGCTGAAATCGCCGCACAGACAATATCCTCGCCCGGGTTATCAAACTTGGCGTGTCCTTCGACAAGGAATGCGACGACGACGCCGTGTTCATCCTTGGCCAGTTCTACGCGCGTCATGGATTACAGAACGATTTTTTCGACCAGCAGCTTGGTGAACAGCTGACGGTGACCCTGTTTACGGCGATAGTTCTTCTTGGCTTTGTACTTGAAGACAATAATCTTTTTCGCTTTGCCCTGCTCCAGTACCTTGCACTGAACCTTTGCGCCTGCTACGAGCGGCTCGCCCACATTCAGGCTGTCCCCACTCTGGACTGCGAGTACCTGGTCAAGTTCTACGGTTGCGCCAACGACCGCGTCGAGTTTCTCAACGCTGAACGTCTGACCTTCCTGAACCCGATACTGTTTGCCACCGGTTTCAATCACTGCATACATTCTTCTACACCTCCACATTTACCAGACTCGCTGATTCCAGGTGGGCTGTCTTTCACAGCCGCTTCACAAACCCGAACCAAGCGGTTACATAAACGCGTAACCTTTAAAAGGTTATCACAAATGCCCAGGTCGGTCAATTCATTATGGCAGGATCCGGTAATCCTCGACCTCATCGTTCGCAATAAAGTTGAATTGTTTACCGGTTTCAGCCCGTACATGGGCCAAATGTGTTTCCACATCCGGGATCACAACGAAATAACGGGAGTGAACCTCCACCGTAACCTCAGGGCCTTCACGCTGGGCCGTTTCCATCAGCCGCCGCAGCAGTTCACTCCAAAGGTTGCGCGGGCTGCGCAATGTCCCGCGCCCGTGACAGGCCTGACAATCCTCGGAAACCATCGCGGCCAGACCGGCCCGGCTTTTCTTGCGGGTCATTTCAACCAGTCCAAGTTTGGTAATGCCCAAGACCCTGGTGTGGGTTTTGTCCTTGGCGAGGGCTGCGGAGAGCAGTTGAATCACGTCATCCCGGTGGGATTTTTCCTTCATGTCGATGAAATCAATCAAAATAATGCCGCCGATACCGCGTAGGCGGAGCTGACGGGGAATTTCCGCCGCCGCTTCCAGATTGATCTTGAGTACGGTTTCCTCGAATTCCCGCTTTCCGGTATACTTTCCGCTGTTTACGTCCACGACGGTCATGGCTTCGGTTTCCTCGATAATAATGAACCCGCCGCTTTTCAGCCATACCCGGTCACGCAGCAGCCGGGTCAGATCCCCTTCCAAGCCAAAATAGGAAAACGGGGTTCCGATTATTTTCACCGGAATCGCGGCGCCGATCGGGTCCGCTCCCAGAATCTCCTTCACCAGTTGTGCGGTTTCGGCGTTATTGACAGTAATCATGCGGGTGGCACTGTCCGCATAATCGCGGAGTAACCGCTGCACCACGTCCAGATCGCGATAAACCAGGGACGGCGCCTTCCCCGAAGCCTCTTTGCGGCGAATCGTTTCCCAGGTTTCGATCAGCAGTTCCATCTCCTCTTTCAGGACCTGCCAGGGTGCGTTTGCGGCGGCGGTACGTACAATCAGTCCGAATTTCTCAGGTTTATTGGCCCTTAAGAATTCTCTGAGTTCTTCCCGCAGCTGAGAATCTTTAATTTTTCGCGAGACCGATACATCTTTTTGAAACGGCAGGAGCACCAAATAATGACCGGGAATTGTTATGTTCGTGGTTACCCTGGCTCCTTTGCCGGTAACTTCCTCTTTTTTAACCTGGACCAGAATCTCCTGACCGCGTTTTAATAAATCAGCGATATTTCTATCCGGTGTCGCACCGCGCAAATCCCCGACATACAAAAACGATGTCTTCTCATAGCCAATATCAATAAATGCACAAGACAGGCCGGGCAAAACATCGCGTATCCGGCCTTTATAAATATTGCCAACCCGGTCATCCTCGTCTTCACACAAAAGCTCGACCAGTTGATCGTCTTCCAATACAGCTGCCCTTGTTTCCCACGGGTATGACTCAATCAGCAGATGTCGCTCCATCATTCTCCCTCATTTCATACTCCGGCGAGCATATCCAGGTAGACGCCGTCCTTGAAAACGTAGTTGCCTTCCCGCCAGACCTCTTGAATGGAAGCCCCGGAAAGGCCATTGCGATCCAGGACCAGCAGCAGATCCTGCACCCGAAGCGGGCCGTCCCCGCCGCCCGCACCCCATACTTCCAGCCCGGCAAAGCCGGGTTCCTGCACCATGCGAATCGCATGAATCCTGGGCCTGATGTTTATCACTTCTCTTTTTCGAAGGTTTTCCACCATCAGTTCATCGGCTGCGAGTACCTGTTTTACACAGTCGAGCACAGCTTCATCGATTGCTTCCAGCCGAACCCGATAGCTCGCCGCATTCACGGCAGCCATCAACGCAGCCGCATGCTGGAAGATTTCCCGGCCGCTATGGATGCGGATGCCGGGCGGCGCCGCTTTGCGCAGACACTCCAGGGCCTTCTCGACCGGTACCGAACCACTGAGTTCCACATCAAGGTATTCGTGCCGGCCCCACACCCCAACCGGCAAAACCGTTCCGAGGGACAATTTCAGATGGGGGTTGAATCCCTGACTCAGCGCAACCGGCAGCTTGGAACGCCGCAGCATTCTTTCCCAAACCCGGACTGTATCCAGCTGGGAAAGAAACTTGATTTCGCTCCCCTTTTCATAGTCAATTCTCAACCGCATGAAATGTCCCCCCCGGCTGCAGTTTCCCGCGGTTCGGTCCGGACCTGGATTTCACCCTGACAGACCCCGCAGTCGGAACAGGATTCTTCCCGGCAGTCCGGCGTTATTTCGGCCCGTAAGGCCCGTTCCCACTCTTCGATAAAGAATTCGCGTCGAATTCCGGTATTGATAAAATCCCATGGAAGAATCTCGTTTAAATCCCGATTCCGTTCATTGTAGAAGGCTGGCTCTAGACCTGCCTCGGCCATTGCGGAAAGATAGCGGTCCAGCGAAAAGTACTCGGTCCAGCTGTCAAACCGGGCCCCATTTTTCCAGGCAATCTCGATGGCCCGGCCCAAACGCCGATCACCTCGCGCCAAAATTCCTTCAATATAACTGGTCTCCGGAGAATGAAAATCCAGCTTCACATTTTTGATCCGGCCATTGTCCCACAAATACTGGCGTTTCCGCTTCATTTCCTCCAGTCCGGCTTGTCCGAACCATTGAAACGGCGTGTGCGGCTTGGGCACGAAAAACGATAAGCTGGCATTGATCTTTACCGGGCGTCGGCTTACCGAGCCCGCAGCATGCTTGATGGTTTGCAGCAGTTCAATGATCCCGTCCAGATCGGCATCGGTTTCCGTCGGCAGCCCGAGCATGAAATAAAGCTTGACCCCCTGCCATCCGGCCGAAAAAGCGGATTTGCACGCCTGAAGAATCTCCGCTTCATTAACATTTTTGTTGATAACGTCACGCAGCCGCTGTGATCCGGCTTCCGGTGCAAAGGTCAGGGTTGTCTTGCGGACCCGCTGCACCTCGCCAGCCAGCTCGACGGAAAAGGCATCGACCCGAAGCGATGGCAGCGCAATACCGACCCCCTGCGAGCCATGCCGGTCTACCAGTTCCCGTGCCAAAGTGCGAATCCCCGAATAATCGGCACTGGATAGGCTGGCCAGCGATATTTCGTCAAATCCGGTATTGTCAATAATCGCGGCAGCCCGCCGGGTCAGGGTTTCCCGTTTCCGCTCCCGAAGCGGCCGGTAGATCATGCCTGCCTGACAAAACCGGCAACCGCGCTGGCAGCCGCGCATCACTTCAAGAACCGCCCGGTCATGAACAATCCCCAGATAGGGGACCAGCGGGCGTTCCGGATAATATGCGGTTTCGAGGTCGGCGACAACGGCCCGGGACACGGAGTCCGGCGCCGCGGGGTCCAATGTGCGGCGTTCTTTGATAGTTCCGTCTTCCCGGTAGATGATTTCGTACAGAGAGGGCACGTAAAGGCCCGGGATCCTGGCCAAAGCTGTCAGCACTTCGTTCCGGCGGCGTTGCTTTAGACCGGCCACCGCATCAAGCAGTGCCGGTAAAGTCTCTTCCCCGTCCCCAATCACAAAGACATCGATAAAATCGGCCAGCGGTTCCGGGTTAAAGACGTTTGGGCCCCCGGCAACAATCAGCGGATGATCATCCCGCCGATCTGCTGACCGCAGGGGTATTCCCCCAAGATCAAGCATGTTCAATACGTTGCTGTAAGACATTTCGGTCTGCAGCGAAAAGCCGACCACATCAAACTCGCTGGCGGACCGGAACGATTCAAGGCTGTACAGCGGCAGACCCTGTTCTCTCATTTTCGCTTCCATATCGGGCCAGGGCGCATAAGCCCGTTCCATCAGGAACCGGTCTGATTGATTGATCAGTCCGTATAAAATCTGCGCCCCGAGATGGGACATTCCCACTTCATAAACGTCCGGGAACGCAAACAGCATTCGAACGTCAACCGCCGACCATTCTTTCACCACGGAATGCATTTCGGCGCCGGTATAGCGTGCCGGTTTGGTGACCGTCGGCAGCAATTTTTCAATGTTCGTGCGCAGCATGTTTGGTACTCCTTTTTAAAGGATGATCTGTTCGAAGGAGGTCTCCTGCTGAATAATCCAATCCAACGGCCGGCCGCCGTTTCCGCATAAACAGGCATCAATCAGGCGTATTTCCGAAATCCAGGGCGACTCGCTGCCATCCGGCCGGTTTGGCCGAATCCAATGAAACGAGCCTGCACGAATGCCGTCCAACAAATCGATCACCCGGGTCCGACCGTCAGCCACCACAAAGCGAACCGGCATTTGCCTCACAGACGCGAGGTACCGTCTCCGGGCTGAAAAATAGACCAACCTGTTCATTGGATAATTCGCATGTTCCTGTAAGGCTGCCGCCATGAGCAGCCCGGCCGGCATCATAAGAAGCAGCCCGGCCCCACGGCACTGAACGCCGGCACCGGCAAGGCACACCGAAACCAATAAGCCGCTCATGACAACGACCCGGCATCCCATTCGGATACCCAGGCCAATTGACACCGCACTGCGGAGCATGCGTCCCCCGTCCAACGGCCAGGCCGGCAGCAGGTTGATCGCGGCCAGCGCCAGGGAGACCTCGAAAAAAAAGGAAAAACCCGCTGTAAAGCCGGGGTTTCCCTTCATTATATAGACTAATGCCGCTAAAAACAAGTTCGCCAGAGGCCCGCCCGCCGCGGTAAATAGTTCGTACCACGGGTTGGCAGACAAGGTGGAACCCGTATCAATGCGTGGGCCAAACAAGGTAAGCTTGACCCCCTGAGGCGCCATTCCTATTCGGTTCAAAGCGATAAAATGCCCGGCTTCGTGAACGGCCAAAGCCAACAGCAGCTGTGCCGTCTCCCAACCATACAAGGAAACACCGAAAGCAATCGCAATCAGGAAAGCCGGTGATACCTTTATATGACGGCACACAATCAGCGTTTCACGATTCCCAGGGCTTTCTCGATATTGATCGGGCCCTGTTTACCCTGCAGTTCGAGGTAAATCATTTCGGACGCGGTCCCCAGGCCAATCGCCGGCTGAACTGCCTGCCCCTTCACCACCCGAACTGTATCCAGCCCCCTGGTCGTAGACAGCAGTCCGTTCCCATGCTGAATAATGACCTGATACCGGTCTTCAACCCGCGAAACCGAGGCGACCTTGCCGCTCATAACCGGATAAACCGGCACCTGATTGTCAATTCGGCATACGATTCCGGGATGAAAGACCTGTTTTCCAGTCTCCGGATGATAATACCACCCAAAGTGCCTGGAGACCGATTTAATCGAACATGGCGTCCGCATCCCGCCCATGACTTCGCTGCCGCCGGCTGCAGCCCATTGCTGGACCCGCTGTTCGAGCCATTCCTCCACATGATAATCGGTTCGGGCGGTATAATAAAGCGCGCTGCGCAGGGTCGACTGAAACGGTCCAGGGGTATCCATTCCCCAAAATACCGCCGCTAGAAGAATGACTGCAATTAATGCGCGCCAGGTCAAGCGATTCAAAACGAAAACCCTCCCCGATATCATCAGATATATGCGGGAAGGGTTCCTGACATTCACTGAAATGCTGTCCACCGGAAGGTGTCCGCATTCAAAAGACGATGCGCTTGCCTTGAATGTTGATTTGCAGCAAAAGGCCCACAGCCATCATATTCGTGATCATAAAGCTGCCGCCATAGCTGATAAACGGCAGCGGAACCCCGGTGATTGGCATTAATCCGATCGACATTCCGATGTTCTCAAAAACATGGAACATCCACATGGATACCAGCCCCACGCCAACCAGCGTACTGTAAAAATCACGGGCATTTAATCCGATATGCAAAGCCCGGCTGATAATCACGGCATAGAGCAGCAAGAGAAAAGCTGCCCCGACAAATCCAAGTTCCTCCGCCAATACGGCAAAAATAAAATCCGTGTGCTGTTCCGGCAGGAAATTCAACTGACTCTGGGTACCGTGAAACAATCCTTTACCAAATAGTCCTCCCGATCCAACCGCAACCAGTGATTGGATCGTGTTCCAGCCTGCGCCCCGGCCGCCCATTCCGTCATTATAGGGATTCGTGAACACCGTCAGCCGCTTGACCTGATAATCAGCCAGCGGTAACGGCATTCCGGCTTTCTCATGCAACACCAATCCGCCAATCGCAAGCATTGCCCCCAGGACAATCAGGGTAAGCATTATGCGTGGATTGGCACCGGCAATAAACATCATGCCAAATAAAATGGCCAGAAATGCCAGCCCGGTTCCCAGGTCCGGCTGCAGCATCACGAGCACCCAGGGGAACCCCATAAATAGAAAGCAAGGGATCATCTCACCGAGGGTGTTGAGCTGCCCCTGCCTTTTATTCAGGAATCCGGCAAAAGCGAGGATAACAAGAAGTTTCGCGATTTCGGCCGGCTGGAAGGGCTGGCCGCCTACATTAATCCACCCCTGCGAACCCCGGACTTCGGTCCCGAAAACGAGAACGATCGCCAGGAGTACGATTGCTAAGGCATAAATGTAGCGATAATAGCGGTTGAGCTGTGATAGATCAAAAAAAGCCATCGTGAACATGGCCACTAGCCCGAGGGCCACCCATATCAGCTGTTTCTGCAGATAAAACCATGGCGAAGACGCGACGGCGCTGCTGGCGCTGGCCAGAACAAACAGCCCGACCAGAATCGCGGCCGCAATCGCGGTGACAAAAGTCCTGTCTACAATTTTGATAGCCCGGCGAATCATCATTTTTTCTCCCCGTGTGGAATCAACCTGATTATAATCCCTGTCCAAGACTGCTGTCCACCGGGGGTTTTCACCAGCAATAAATCAGTTTTCCGCTTAACTGATCGCTTTTTTCAGCTTCAGCACCGGAATATTGGCAACCAGTGCAACCGTATTGTCCAAATTGCTGAAATTGACTTCCAGCGCTTCCTCGTCGATTTCAATATAATCCCTGATCACCCGGATAAGATCCTCTTTCAGCGCTTCAAGCAACTGGGGCGCGACATTGACCCGGTCATGAACCAGCACCAGGCGCAGGCGCTCCTTGGCCATCACTTTGCTTCCGGAGCGGTCCCGCCCGATGAACCGTGCGATAAATTCCAGCATGGTGCTCCTCCTCTACCGGGTTGCAAAGCTAAGCATTTTCCAGAAACGATCCACCAGCCCGCCGGTTGATTCCATTTGAGCAATCGGCACTTCTTCCCCGTTGATGCGGCGCGCAATCCGGCGATAGGCTTCGCCGGCCTTGGATCCAGCATCGGTAACCGCCGGCTCGCCCCGGTTGGTTGAAACAATAATCGTTTCATCTTCCGGAACGACGCCGAGTAATTCGATGGAAAGGATTTCAAGCATGTCATCCATATCCATCATGTCACCTCGACGCACCATGCGGGGCCGGATCCGGTTGATGATCAGTTGGGTGTCCCTCACCCCGCCGGCTTCAAGCAAGCCGATGATTCGATCGGCGTCCCGCACCGATGATACCTCGGGTACGGCAACGACGATCGCTGCGTCCGCGCCGGCAATGGCATTTTTAAATCCTTGTTCAATCCCTGCCGGACAGTCAATCAGAATGTAATCGAAATCCTTTTTTAATTCAGCGCACAGATTCTTCATTTGATTCGGTGACACAGCCGTTTTGTCTTTGGTCTGGGCCGCAGGAAGGAGATACAGGCTTTCAAAACGCTTGTCCTTGATCAAAGCCTGCTTCAGTTTGCAACTCCCGCCGACGACATCGACCACATCGAAAACGATTCGGTTTTCAAGCCCCATCACCACGTCCAGGTTGCGCAATCCGATATCGGTATCAACCATCACAACCTGTTTGCCGCTTAAGGCCAATGCGGTGCCCAGGTTGGCGGTCGTGGTGGTCTTTCCCACCCCGCCTTTGCCGGACGTGACTACGATGACTCTGCCTTTCATCTGGTGATCCTCCATTCGATTCATACTCGGTATTTTTCGATGACAACGATGCCTTCCCGGATTTGTGCCACTTCCGGTTCATTTCCTCCGCACCGGTCGTTGTCCGGCGGCCGGGTGAAATGGTTCGCAATCCGCAGTTGGGTTGGATGAAGGCGATACGCCGCAATCACCGCCGTTTCGCATCCAAGGGCGCCAGCATGAGCCATGCCCCGCAGGCATCCCATCACCAGAATGTTTCCACCCGCTATCACCTCCGCCCCCGGGTTCACATCCCCCAAAATTACAATATTTCCGGGATAATACACCTTCTGACCGGATCGCAGGGTCCGCTTGACCAAAATCGCCTCATCCATTGCGGCTGGAGGTTCCTTGGAGACCTCAACCGGGCTCTCAGCTGCGGCGGTTTCCGGTTCGCTCAAGTTCGCCGGTGCTTTAGGCAGTTCGGCAATATCCACCTTGCGCCCGCGGCTGATCAATCGCTTCAAGTGCAGCCCGCGCTCCAAAAGCAGTTCCTGCAACGCCCGGGTTTCCCGTTTGGTGACTTTCCGCTCGCCAACGTCCAGAACAACCTGGGCCCCTACCATCAGATCATCAATACTGTCGACCCTTTCGCCGAGTTTTTCTTTCATCGCCGAAAAGGGTTCATTCGTATTGAGGCAGATGATCATTCCACCCCCGGGCTCTTTAATGACAACATCTTCACTCAGCATGAAAAGTCCCCCCAAGATCTTTACTCTATATTCTATGATTTCCATTATATTCCTTTCGAAATAGACAAAAAGAATTGACCGAAATTCGGCCAATTCTTTTGTTTATCTACGAAATCCTGTCATAAATCGCGTGGGCTGCATAAAGCCCCCGTTCGCTATTCGATCAAGTCGATATCATTGGTTGGTGCCTGATTCGGCACATCCGCAAGGTGATTCTTGACCCCAAAATACTGCTCAAAAACAGCCTTGGCAATTAGACCAGCCGATGTGCTGCCGTGATAACCGTATTCAATCAGCCCGGCATACGCAATTTGCGGATCTTCATAAGGCGCGAAGGCAATAAAGACACCATGATAGTCGCGCGAGGTATCCCCACGCCGCCCTGGCTGCGCGGTACCGGTTTTCGCCCCGCCGGAAATGGTCGGCGGCAGACCGCTAAAAATATAGGAAGCCGTGCCGCCAGGGGTCGCGACATTGTGCATCGCTTTGCGTGTTTCGACCAGCGTTTCCGGTTTCAAATCAACCCGCCCGATGATTTGTGGTTTGAAGGCTTTCACCGTTTTGCCGTCGGGTCCCACGATCTTTTGAACCAGATAGGGCTTCATCCGAACACCGCCATTTGCCAGTGCGGCAACATAGTTGGTCATTTGAATCACGGTATAGCTGTTGCTCCCTTGGCCGATCGACATGTTGAACGTGTCAAACGGCTGCCAGACGGTATTGAAGCGATATTCGATTTTATACTGCGCTTCCAGCAGCTTTCTCGCATTGTCCCGGGCGCGTCTGAGTTTGGCCTTTTCTTTCTCGTCAGACGCCGCTGCCAGTTCATTTGCGTATTTGTCCTCCAACTGCTTTCGTTTGGTCTCGAATTTCCGATCAATGATCGCAGCATTGAGGTCCCTTTTCCATTCCGGACTGGGCACCAGCCCGGTCTGCTCAAAGGGAAGATCGATGCCGGTTTTCTGTCCCAGACCGAATTCCCGGGCAACCCGGACAAGCATTTCTTTCCCGGCACGGCGGCCGGCCTCCTGGAAAAAGACATTGCAGGACACAGCCAGCCCCCGGTAATAGTCAACCGTCCCATGAACCCCCCAACACTTGATATGCGGGCTGATCCAGTAGGCACCGCGGCAGGTAACCCGAACCGTGGCCGGATCTAACCGGCCTGACTCCAGGGCCGCCATCCCGGTAATCGGTTTAAAGGTGGACCCCGGCGGGTAACTGGCTTGAAGCGCCCGATTAATGGTTGCCCCCGGATTCAAGGGATTGTACTTCCCCTGCGGGAAGTAGTAATTCAGGGTTGCCTGATCCATGTGTTTGGTGAACGCATTCGGATCCAGATTCGGTCGGCTCGACATAGCCAGAACCTCACCGGTCTTTACATTGATTAAGACAGCCGCGCCGGCTTTCGCTTTTGGATTGGACCTCTGCAGATTAGTCATGACCTGGTCCATAGTCTGGTCCATGACCTTTTGCAGGTCTTTATCGATCGTCAGTACAAGATTGTTGCCGCCGGTCGGTTCAAGGGTAACCAATTCCCGGACCGGCTGCCCGCTGACATTGACTTCGACCCTGCGTGCGCCGTCCTTCCCTCTCAGGTAGGATTCGTAGATCTTTTCCAGACCATTTTTGCCCACAAGATCCCCAACTCGGTAATCCAGTTCGTCATACTTAGCCAGTTCTGAGTTGTCATAAATCGGGTGCACATAGCCAAGCACATGCCCGGCGAAAGTCCCTTCCGGGTAATATCGAAGCGGCTCAACATTGACTTCAACCCCAGGAAGCTCGGTCCGGTGTTCTTCCAGCCGGACAACCGCGGCCCAGTCGATATCGCGGATCACCGTAACCGGCTCGAACAAACGAACTTGCTGTTTTTTAATCTGCTCATTGAGCGCATCGACGGTCACCTCGGGATATTGAGGTCCGAGCAGTTCAACCAACCGTTTGACCACCTTTTTCGGGTCTTTTAGATCCATGGTAGTCAGGGTGACTGAGTACACCCGCCGATTTTTTGCAATGATGCGTCCTTTTCGGTCGTACATTTCTCCGCGCGGCGCTTTCACAACGACCAACCGCATGCTGTTTGTGGTCGCCAGGGTTTCATACTTTTGATTCTGCACAAACTGGACAAAAGCCAACTTGATCAACAGCAGTGACAAGAGGCCAAAACAAATATATAGAAATGAGCGGAGCTTATCTTCTTTTTCCTTGGGTTTCATCGATTCACCTCTCCGATTTGGGCACCATCAGCACGCCGTCTTCCGATGCCCGGTAATACCAAAGATAAAACGGAATCGACAATAAGCCGTTATAAACCAGCTGCGCTCCCAGCGATCTGAAAAAGGCCAGATCCAGCACCACGGTCTCCTGAACAAATGACAGGATCACAATCATGATCACCGCATTCAGCAGGGAAGCCACACAACTGGCACCAAAGCCAACCAGAACGTTTTCTTTAAACACATTCACTTCCAAACGCCCCAGAACACAGGCGGTGAGCGCTTTTGAGATGGCATTCATGCCAATAAACCGGCCGGTATACAGATCTTCCAACAGGCCGCACAGAAAGCCATAGCCAAATCCAGCCCGGCTACCGGTCCAGATGGCATAGAACGCCACCACCAGTAGAACCACATTCGGTCCGGTTCCCCAGATCGAAAAATGCCCGAACAGGGTCGATTCAAGAAATATTGCCAGTAGGGGAAGAAAGAGAAGCACCAGCGGACGTACCAAGAAAACCCCTCCCTTTACGGCGTTACCGGCCCGGTCGGTGTAGCTGCCGGCGGGGCCGCGGGTCCTGTCGTGTCCGATGGCGGCTGGGCCTCGGGCTGCACCGTTCCTGCTGATGGCAGGCCGGTTTGCGGTGTTTTTACAGGCAGTTTCGGTTTACTCGGCTTGCGCCGGGCAGTTGAAGGTTTTACCGTCCCAACCGGCTGAGAAACTGTCGAACCGGTTCCGGTTGAAACCGTTCCCGGTTCAGGAGCAGGGGAAACCGGCTGAACCAGGGTTTTCGGTTTGGGCGGTGGTAAAAAGATCGTCTGATCCTCAAGCGAAAGCAGCAGCTTGCGGATCACAAACACTTCCTCGATCTTATCAAAATTGACTGAGGGTTCTATGGTAGCTGTTTTAAGAATGCCACTTCGTTCGGATCGAATGACTCCAACTTTGCCGATCAGAAGACCCGGCGGATAAACTTCACTGTACTTTGAGGTAACCACCCGGTCACCTTTTTTGAATTTGGCGTAGAACGGTAGCTGCACCATCTGCAGGCTGGTTCCATCTCCGGTTCCCTCCACGATCCCTTGCGTACGGCTTTCCTGCACGACCGCCCCAACCGAGCCGTCACGGTCAGTAATCAGCAGGA
Source organism: Solirubrobacterales bacterium (assembly GCA_050258755.1). Classification (GTDB taxonomy): domain Bacteria; phylum Bacillota; class Syntrophomonadia; order Syntrophomonadales; family DTU052; genus JBLMZI01. Next base: position 529,664 of record JBLMZI010000004.1, read on the forward strand.
CCTGGCTGTTGCTCGGATTGGCTGAAACCACGCGTCCGACCAGCCCATCCGGCGTAATGACCACCATCCCAACCCGGATCCCGCCCTGAATCCCTTTGTCCAGCGTAATGGTTTTGTACCAAAGGCTCGGATTGCGGGCAATTACTTCGGCACTGATCAGATCCAGCGATTTTGTGTTCTGGTCCCGAAAATCAAGCATCTTACGAAATTGGCGGTTTTCCGCCCGAAGTTCGCGCAGTTCCTGGTTTTCGATTAATTGCTGGTCCAACTGCCTCTTCATCTGGGCGTTTTCGTTCCAGAGCCTGTTTTTCAGCACAAAATAACGCCCCGTCTCGTTGGTTGCGAGACGGACGTCATTGACTCCCTGCTGGAGTGGGGTATAAAAGCTCCGAACCAGAATTTCCATGGGCGAGCCTGTCTGACGCTCGCCGGCCGTTGTCTTCATTAAAAGAAGTGACAGCAGAACCAGCAGCGTAATCAGCCAGACATACTTGTTCCGTAAAAAGCCAAACACTTGCTACCCCAGTCCTTTACGTTCCTCTCGTCCCCCAAAAACCGATTATACTCGTAACCGATGGTTACGAAAAGATGTTTTTATTGGGATTCCGCAGTACCCGTTTAAAGGTCTCCGGGTCTTCCAGAATCTTTCCGGTTCCCCGGGCCACAGCCGAAAGCGGCTCTTCGCACAAATAGACCGGGAGTTTGGTCTCTTCGCTGATCAGCTCGTCCAGACCCCGAAGCAAAGAACCCCCGCCGGCCATAACGATTCCCCGGTCCATTATATCCGACGCCAATTCCGGTGGGGTTCGTTCCAAACAGACCTTGATGGCTTCAACGATCACCGAAACCGGCTCAGCCAGCGCTTTCTGGGTTTCGGATGAGGAAACCGCTATGGTCTTTGGCAGTCCGGTCAGCAAGTCCCGCCCACGAACCTCGTAGGAAACGGCCGGTCCATGCCAGATCGCGGACCCAATATTAATCTTAATCTCTTCCGCGGTTCGCTCGCCAATCAATATATTGTATGTTTTCTTCAAGTGCTGGATGATGGCGTCATCCATCTCATCACCGGCGACCCGTACCGATTTGGAATTGACGATCCCCCCCAGTGAAACAACCGCTACTTCCGTCGTTCCGCCGCCAATATCCACAATCAGATTTCCGGTCGGCTCCTCCACCGGCAGGCCAGCCCCAATCGCGGCCGCCATCGGTTCCTCAACCAACTCCACGATTTTCGCCCCGGCCTGCTGAGCCGCTTCGCGGACTGCGCGTTCTTCAACCGCGGTGACCCCAGTCGGCGCGCTGATCACAATTCGCGGACGCACGAACGGGTTCTTCATCCCAATCGCCTTGGCGATAAAATACTTCAGCATCGCCTGGGTTACGTCAAAATCAGCAATCACGCCATCTTTCATCGGCCGAATCGCGACAATGTTGCCTGGCGTACGGCCAATCATCTGTTTCGCTTCAATACCGACCTTTAAAGGACGGTTGCTGTCCCTATCAATCGCTACAACGGAAGGTTCCCGTAAAACTACGCCTTTGCCCCGAACATAAACAAGGGTGTTGGCTGTGCCGAGATCAATTCCCATGTCCCGGTTAAATATCACTTTGTGTTCTTCTCCCTTCAAAGCAACAGGTTCATGGATTTCAGGCTGACATACCGACCATCCCCGATAATCAGGTGGTCCAATACGTCAATACCGAGCAGCCGCCCGGCTTCGGTCAGCCTTTTGGTTATCTCGATATCGTCAGCGCTGGGGGTCGGATCCCCGCTCGGGTGGTTGTGTACCAGAATCACCGAAGCAGCGCTGCGCTGGATCGCCGGTTTGAAAATTTCCCGCGGGTGCGCCGCGGAAGACGACAAGCCACCGACTGAGATGGTTTCCTGGCTTAGAACCCGGTTTTTTCGATTCAACAGAAGACAGCGAAAATGCTCCCGGTCTAAAAAGCGCATGTCTTCCATAACCAACCGGGCCGCATCCTCCGGTCCGGTGATCACATCACTGTCGAGCGTCTGCCGCGCAAGCCGCCGGCCTAATTCCGCAGCTGCCTGCAGACGGGATGCCTTGGCTTCGCCAATTCCCTTCACCGCCCGCAATTCCTCATAGCTCATGGTTTTGACAAACCGGAGGCCATGGTGGTGAATCAGCAGTTCATCGGCCAATTCCAGGGCGGATTTATCGCGATACCCGCTTCCCAACAGTAAAGCGAGCAGTTCCGACTCGGTGAGCGTCTCCACGCCTTGTGCGGCCAACCGCTCCCGGGGGCGCATCTCGCCGGGCAAGTCCTTGATCGCTGCCCGGTACCTTACTACCATTCTTACACCCCTATAACAGATTTATCCCGAATTTCTGTAATTGCTCGCCAAGCAGCACCAGGGGCAGCCCGACGACGTTAAAATAGCACCCTTCAATCCGCTTCACCAGCAGCGCCCCAAGGCCCTGGATGCCATAAGCGCCTGCCTTATCAAGCGGTTCGCCGCTGGCAACATACTTCTGAATCGCATGCTCATCCAAATGCCGGAAAATGACCTTCGTCGTTTCGGCCGCCGTTTCTTCCCGCCCGGAAGCGATATCGATCACAGCCAGGCCGGTAATGACCTCATGTGCCTGGCCGCTCAGAAATCGAAGCATCGCCCGGGCATCCTCCGGGTCGGTCGGTTTTCCAAGGATTCGACCGGCCTTGACCACGATCGTGTCGGCGGCAACAATGATTCCGCTGCTTTCCAGTGACGCCACCTGGTGAGCCTTGTCCAAAGCCGAAACCATCGCATTTTCCGCTGGAGACATCGTTGTCACCGGCAGCAGTTCGGAATCGGGCGGGATCACTTCGAATGACAAACCAATCCCTTCCAGGAGTTGGCGACGTCTGGGTGAATTCGAGGCAAGAATAATTCGATTTATCATTACATCTGGCGGTAGACGAAAAAGGCGCCCACCATCCCCAGCAGACTGAAAAGGTTTAATTTGATGGTCAGACCGAAACTGAGTGCAATCACTCCCAGATCCAGTGAAAACCGGGGAATGCCGACCGAAGTACTCGATCCGAGATTGCCCAGCGCAGGCACGAAATGAACCAGAATCTGGCCCAGCCACCCGCCGAGTAAGGCCCCGACCAGCAGGATAAGCAGCATCATCTGCCACGAAGGATAGGTGCGTTGTCCTTGAAAAGCCACTTGATTTCTTCTTTCTTCATTGTTTTAACCAGTTTAGCACTGGCCATTTTGCTTTACAACCGCGAAACGTTGGGGCCCCGGAAGGGTAGACCGTCGTTTGCCAAGCAATGAAAAAGCGCCTTTCCTGGGAAAGGCGCTTTGGGAACTCGCTAGATTGGGTCTTATTTCAAATCGCTGTTCGCCAGATTAAAGGACAATACCTCAAGGTTAACGGATAAATCGATGTTACGCAGGATCACCTGGTCCGGGACTTTCAAAACCCGCGGTGAGAAATTCAGGATGGAGCGAACCCCGGCCCGAACCATAATGTCTGTGACCTCCTGGGCAGCCACGGCCGGAACCGTTACGATCCCGATCTGCACCCCCTTTTGCCGGATCAGCGTTTCCAGCGAATCCAGCGGCTCGATGGTCAGATCCCCTAACCGCTTGCCAATTTGCTCAGGGCTTGAATCCACAATACCAACGATATTAAAGCCGCGGTCGGCAAATCCTTTGTAGACCGCAAGCGCCGATCCCAATTTGCCGGCCCCGACGATCATCACGTTCCAGTTGCGGTGCAGGCCCAGAATCCGCATGACATTGACATACAGTTCCTGAACGTTATACCCCACCCCGCGGGTTCCGAAGTCACCAAAGTATGCAAGGTCCTTGCGCACTTGAGCAGAACTTACGCCGACACCTTTCGCTATCTCGGCCGAAGAAACAGTCATAATGCCATCATGCAGTAACTGTCCCAAAAACCGGGAGTACACTGACAGCCTTATAACTGTAGCTTCGGGAATCTTCAAAGCCTTCAAGCCACCCACCCCTTCAACAAGTCTGAGTTCTATATTCGATTTGTTCTTGTGAAATCCTTCTTCAATGCGCCGGCATTTTTTTCTTGTTGATTCATCTCGATAATTCCTGTTCTCGGGCGATTGATGTTCTTTGAATCCCGCCTGAGTGGCATCGATTACCGGAATTTAAGTGCGACATAACTAAAAACCAAAAAACCTTTCTTCACTGAAGGCCCGTTAAGGGTTCTCTTCGAAGAAAGGTTGCAACTGCTTGATCTGTAATGTCGTTTTGCCTGTCCGGCTAGCTTCTAAGCATATTTCGTGGCCACACCGATGAGGACATTGCTCACCTGCTCGCAATGCTCCAAGGCCGCCTGGAGGTGTTCAAGCACCTTCTGCCAACGCCCAATTTCAATGGCATTGTCAAAGTTTTCGAAGAGCAGTGCCACCCCGGTTCGGAACAGGAAATCGCCCTGCTGTTCATAATTGCGAATCTTATCACAGGCTTCGAGCACCTGCTCATAATTGGTCTGCAGTGAAGCAAGTCCCAACACCGCAGAACGGATTTCCCCCGCGGCCCGTTCCAGCAATTCAACCAGGGTAATGATTGAGGGATCCGGACTCTGAGTATGGTATTTGACCATCAATTCAAGAATCTGGTGAATATATTCGATCATGCCTGCCAGTTCACGGCCCAGCACCGAGACGTCTTCCCGTTCAAACGGCGCATCCGGGGTTAGATTGAGCTGATCCTGAAGCAGGGTGAACATCCGTTCCCCTTTTTGCTCAATACTTTCCAATTGTTCCAGCTGATCGGCCGGATCTCGCCCGGAATCGATGAAATCCTTAAGAATCCTGGCGCTGTCGCAGATTGCCTGGGAACCCTGATCAAGGTATTCATAAAACCGACTGTCCATGGGGTTTCTGGGCATGCCCACTGTTCGGCCTCCTCGTGTCGTTTCCTACGCCCTAGCTGCATTATAGCATCGCCCGGGGCGATCGGATGTTAACGGCAGGTTAAGTTTTTGTCGTTCAGGGCCAGCAAATACTTTCGGGCTCGATCCAGCGTATAAAACGATCCAGTGACCACAATATATTCACCCGGTTGAGCCGCTCGTAAAGCCTGTGCCACGGCTTTTTCGATCGATTCAATGCCCTCGGTGGCCATTCCGGCCTGTTTCGCCTCCGCAATCCGCGCAAACCATCCGGCCGCACGGTCGCTGTCCGGGCGGGTCACAATACAGTATCGGGTATCCTCGGCCAGGGTTTCCAAGACCGGAACCGCCTCTTTGTCGTCCAAAATCCCGATGACCATGATCCGCTTGCCGTTCGGAAACATCCGCCGCAGCGAGTCGGCCAGCGCTGCCGCGCCGGCCGGATTGTGCGCACAATCCAGAACAATCGGCACCGATCCTGGAATGACTTCCATGCGGCCCGGCCATTTCACAAGGCCTAGACCCCGCTCCAGCGCTGCCTGATTAACGGAAAACCCGGCGGCACATATCACATCCAGGGCCGCCAGTGCCGTGGTCAGGTTTTCAATCTGGTAGGTTCCCGGCAGAGCAAATCGAATTGGCCCCCCTGAGAAAGATAGACTCTGGTATTCAAGGAGCGTCCCTTCCGGTCCGAAAGCGTCCAGGGGAGTAACCCGGACCTGATCGGCCGCCAGCTGCGCCCGGGCCCCAAGCCGCCCCGCTTCCGCTTGAATGACCGGCCAAACCGGATCGTCTTTTCGGCCATACAGCAGTGGGACCCCTTGCCGGGCAATACCGGCTTTATTCCTGGCCACATCCTCCAGTTTTGGACCAAGGTAGGCCAGGTGATCGGCATCGACATTCGTTATCACGGAAACCACTGGAGTCAAAACGTTGGTGGAATCGTAAAGGCCGCCCATCCCGGCTTCAATGACCGCAATATCCACATTCTTTTCGGCAAAGTATAGGAAGCCGACCGCTGTAAGAATCTCGAATTCAGTCGGCATTTCCCCGGTATGCGACTGGCACTCGGCGACCGCCGGTTGGACCCTGCCGATCAGTTCCATCAGTTCCCCGGCCTCAATCATCGACTCGCCGGTCACATACCGTTCACGATAGCTGTGCAGGTGGGGTGACGTAAACCGCCCGACCGAAAAACCGCTTTCCAGCAACACCCGGCTCAGAATGGCCGTCACCGACCCTTTTCCATTGGTGCCGGCAATATGAACACTCGCAAAGCGCCGCTCCGGATGCCCCAGTGCGGACAGCAAAAAGCTGATCCGTTCCAGGCCTGGCTTAATGCCGAAACGGATCAGCGACTGAAAATACGTTTCTATTTGCCGATCATTTGCAGTCGTTGGGTGATCCCTTCCTTTTTCTTCAGTGTTTCCGCACGGCGCGCTTCTTCTTTCTGCACGACTTCCGGCGGCGCCTTGGCTACAAAGGCCTGATTCGAAAGCTTCCCTTCAATCCGCTGCAGTTCCTGGTCAAGCGCCGCGATTTCTTTGGTCAGACGCTGAGCTTCTTTCTCGAAGTCGAGCACGCCTTCCATGGGCACAAAGACTTCCAGTTCGCCAAGGTGCTGCGAAAGGGCTTTCGCCGGTTTCTCGGCCTCGGGGGCCAGCAGCGCAAGTGACGCGAGATTGGCGATATTTTCGATGATAGCCGTCAGTCGGGCCACTTGTTCCTTTTTGGCCGGCGCGGCGGCAATAGATACGTTGAGCTTCACTCCCGGTCCAATCCCGAACTCGCTTCTTAAATTCCGGATCGAACGGGTGACCTCGATGACGACCCGAATGTCGTCTTCTGCTGCATCATCGATCAGCCCCGGTGCCGGCCAGGACTCAATCATGATGGAAGGTCCGGGCTCGGGCAGGTATTGATAAATCTCCTCGGAGATAAACGGCATAAAGGGATGCAGCAGTTTCAAAATGTCTTTTAAGACCGTCACCAGAACATTCTGCGCGACCTGTTTGTCGGTCTGGGATTCCGCTCGATACAAGCGCGGCTTCACCAGCTCAATATACCAATCACAGTAGTCATCCCAGATGAAATCGTACAGCACCCGGGCGGCTTCGCCCACTTCATATTTTTCCAGCAGATCGGTTACACTGCCGGCAACTCGGCTGGACCGTGATAAAATCCATTTGTCGGCCGCGGTGAGCATTGCTTCCGGCAAGGACATGGCTTCGAAATCAGCCAGATTCATTAACACAAACCGGCTGGCATTCCAAATCTTATTGGCAAAATTCCGAGTGATTTCCACCTTGTCAATATTGAAGCGCACATCGTTCCCCGGCGTACTCCCAGTTACCAGGGAGAACCGAAGGGTGTCAGCGCCATACTGTTCGATGATATCAATCGGATCAATCCCATTACCCAGCGATTTACTCATCTTACGGCCCTGGGCATCCAGAATCAGCCCGTGGATCATGACATCCTTGAACGGCACCTCTCCGGTAAACTCAAGCGCAGAAAAAATCATGCGGGCAACCCAGAAAAAGATGATATCGCGGCCGGTTACGAGAACGGTCGTCGGGTAGAAACTGGCCAGATCGCCGGTCGCTTCCGGCCATCCCATGGTCGAAAAAGGCCACAATGCGGAACTGAACCAGGTGTCCAGCACATCCGGATCCTGAACCAGTTCTGAACTGCCGCAGGACGGACATTCTTCCGGTGCATCCTTGGCGCAGATGATCTCGCCGCACTCACAGTACCAGACCGGAATCCGGTGTCCCCACCAGAGCTGCCGGGAAATACACCAATCCCGGATATTTTCCATCCAACCTAAATAGATCTTGGTGAAACGAGCCGGTACAAACCGGGTATCTCCCGCGATGACCCGTTCCATCGCCGGCTGCGCCAGCGGCTTCATTTTTACGAACCACTGTTTCGAAACCATCGGTTCCACAACCGTGTCACAGCGATAGCAGTGTCCCACCGAATGCTGGTGAACGTCTACTTTCACCAGATCGCCCTGCTCCTTGAGATCAGCCACGATCTTCTTACGGCAGTCATACCGGTCCATTCCCTGATAGGCGCCGGCTTCTTCGTTCATTGTCCCATCGGTGTTCATGACATTCACGAGGGGAAGGTTGTGCCGCACGCCCATCTCGAAGTCGTTCGGGTCGTGGGATGGCGTAATCTTCACCGCGCCAGTCCCAAACTCGCGGTCTACGTATTCGTCCGCGATAATCGCCATTTTGCGGCCAAGCAGCGGTAAAACCGCAGATTTTCCAATTAAATGTTTGTAGCGTTCGTCTTCCGGGTGCACCGCAACCCCGGTATCTCCGAGCATGGTCTCCGGCCGGGTCGTAGCAACCGTCAGAAACTCGTCCGTTCCCTCCACCGGGTACTTTATGTAGTAGAGAGCGCCTTCGGTTTCGACGTGTTCCACTTCAATATCGCTGATCGTGGTATGACATTTGGTACACCAGTTAATGATATAGTCACCTTGATAAATCAGGCCTTTATTATACAGCCGGACGAACACCTCGCGCACCGCGGCCGAACAGCCTTCGTCCATGGTGAACCGTTCCCGGCTCCAATCGCAGGAAGATCCGAGCATGCGAAGCTGACTGGTGATCTTGTTGCCATACTGGTGTTTCCAGTCCCAAACCCGTTCCAAAAACGCTTCCCGGCCCAGGTCATATCGGGAAAGCCCTTCCTTGGCAAGGCTTTCCTCCACTTTCGCCTGGGTCGCAATTCCGGCATGGTCGGTCCCGGGCAGCCATAGGGCGTTGTATCCCTGCATGCGGCGCCAGCGGGTCAAGATATCCTGCAGCGTATTATCCAGGGCATGCCCAAGATGCAGCGATCCGGTTACGTTTGGGGGCGGCATAACAATCGAAAAGGTCTTGGCGTCCGGATTGCCGTTGGGCTGAAAATAGCCCCGATCGGCCCAAACGTCGTACCATTTTCGTTCAGTTGTTTCAGGATTATAAACTTTCGGCATGTTTTGAAGGTTAGCCACAGTTAAGAAACCTCCTAGATAGCTTTAAAGCACATATTACGTTCTATTGTAGCAAAAGCAATTCGCTTTTCGGGCGATTATTTGAGAAATTTCGAATCCCGCCAACGTTTTGTAAGGCTTCGCGCATTGACTTTCGGGCACGATAAGCAAAGAATGGACTTGTTGCAGGATACGTAAGAGCCTTCAGGAGTAAATGTATGAAACGCTTTTCGTCACGCTTTAAAGCCGAATGCTCGCTGCTCCTGGTGTCGTTTATCTGGGGTTCGACCTTTGTGCTGGTCAAAGAAGCGCTGAATTCCATGGCCCCATATACTTTTCTTGGCATTCGTTTCCTGTTGGCCGGCTTGTTTCTGGTGCTCCTAACCTGGCGCCATTTTCTGGGCGTACCCTTTCGGAGCATTGTGCGCGGCGCGATTATCGGCCTGGCACTCCTGGCAGGGTACATTTTCCAAACGGTTGGCTTGCTGTACACCTCGGCCTCACATGCCGGTTTTATCACCGGCCTGTCTGTTGTCATGGTTCCTTTGTTTTCCGCGGTTTATACCAAACGGCTGCCCGGCCCGTGGTCTGCGGTCGGCGTGCTGGCTGCAACCGCCGGCCTGTTTCTGCTTTCAGTCACGTCCACCTTCGAGATTTCCCTGGGTGATGGCCTGGTCTTCGGCTGCGCGATCGCCTTCGCACTCCACATTCTCCTGGTGGCCCGTTACTCGCCAAAAACAAATCCGGTCGTTCTGACTGTCGTCCAAATCCTGTTTGTCGGTTTGATTTGCATGATTATCGGCCTGAGCTTTGAACCACGGCCGGTCATCGACGCGCCGGTCATCCAGGCGTTAGCCATTACCTCCATCCCGGCCACGGCACTGGCCTTCCTGATCCAGAACGCCGTGCAGCGCTACACGACCGCGACCCGAACCGCCATGATTCTAATTACTGAACCGGTCTTCGCGGCCGCATTTGCGTATATGTGGGTCGGCGAAACCCAGACCCTTCGCGCATTAATCGGGTGCTGTCTGATTGTTTTCGGAATGATCTTTTCCGAAATTCGCTTCGGGCCGCGCGGCGGCTCGACCCCGCAAACGTAAGAAGACCGCTGATTATCGTCGTCAGCGGTCTTTCTTGTTGTTTGTTTATTCGTCTGATTGCGGCGGCTCCAACCATCGCCCCAGCGCATTCAGCAAATCATCCATCCCTTCTCCGGTTTCCGAAGAACAAGCGATAATCGGCCGATCCGCATGCAGCAGGGTTCGCATCTTCTGCACCGCCGCCATGCGCCGGTTTCGTGATAACTTGTCCGCCTTGGTGGCGACGATCTGGCATGGAATTCCGTGAAATTGGAGCCACTCCTGCATCTCATGGTCGCTGGCCATCGGGTCGTGCCGAATATCGACCAGATGAACAACCCCCAGCAGGGGTTCCCGTTGGATCAAGTAAGCTTCAATCAAACCACCCCAGGCTGCCCGCTCGGACTTGGAAGCTCGGGCGTAGCCATATCCCGGTAGGTCGACCAGAACCCAGGCCTCATCAATTGCAAAGAAATTGATGCTGCGCGTCTTCCCCGGCGAAGAACTGGTCCGCGCCAGGTTTTTTCGGTTAACCAGCCGGTTAATCAACGAGGATTTACCGACATTGGAACGCCCGACCATCGCGATTTCCGGCAGACCCGGCTCCGGAATCTGTTTGGCCGCATACGCTGTCACCGCTAACTGCGCAACTTTAATCCGCACTGCTGGGCACCTCAAGGATCGCATGCTTCATAACCTGATCCATATGATCCACAAAGATGAACTCCATCTTGCGTTTCACGTTGACTGGCACTTCTTCAATATCTTTTTTATTGTCGGCTGGCATAATGATCGTTTTAATCCCGGCGCGATGCGCTGCGAGAACCTTTTCGCGGATGCCGCCAACCGGCAGGACCCTGCCGCGCAGCGTGATTTCCCCGGTCATCGCAATTTCATTGCTGATCGGCCGTTTGATAAACGCCGACACCAATGAAGTCGCAATGGTAATCCCCGCGCTCGGACCATCCTTGGGAATGGCCCCTTCTGGAACGTGCAGGTGGATATCCCACTTTTCGTGGAAGTCCTCCTCAATCCCGAGTTCCTCGTTGCGGGAACGAAGGTATGACAGCCCTGCCTGGGCCGATTCTTTCATGACATCACCCAGTTGACCCGTGAGCGTCAGCCGGCCTTTGCCTTTCATCAAGGCGGTTTCAATGGCGAGAATATCACCACCGGCCTCGGTCCAGGCCAATCCGGTCGCAACCCCAATCTGGCTTTCTTTTTCCGCCATACCATAGCGGAAACGCTCAGTCCCTAGCAACTGGCTGACATTGTTCACTCCAATCCGAATCACCTTTTTCCGGTCCTTCACGACCTCACGTGCCGATTTCCGGCACAAGGTCGCGATTTCGCGTTCCAGGTTGCGCACACCGGCTTCCCGCGTGTACTCACGGATGATTTTGCGGATCGCGCCTTCGGAAATACTAACATTTTTAACCTTAAGGCCGTGCTCTCTGATCTGTTTATTGACCAGATAGTCCAGGGCGATATGGGTCTTTTCCTCTTCCGTATAGCCCGGAATCTGAATCACTTCCATCCGGTCAAGCAACGGCCGCGGAATGTTATGGGGCGAATTCGCCGTAGTAATGAACATGACTTTGGACAAATCAAACGGCGCTTCGATAAAGTGGTCGCTGAACATGTAGTTCTGCTCCGGATCGAGCACTTCCAACAATGCCGAAGCCGGGTCCCCTCTAAAGTCAGCCGTCATTTTGTCGATTTCATCAAGCAGGAACACTGGATTCTTCGAGCCGGCCTGCCGCATGCCCTGCGCAATCCGACCTGGCATCGAACCGACATAGGTCCGGCGATGGCCACGGATTTCCGCCTCATCGCGAACGCCGCCCAGCGAAATCCGAACGAATTTCCGATTCAGGGCTCGGGCGATTGATTTGCCAAGACTGGTTTTGCCAACCCCGGGCGGTCCGATGAAACACAAAATGGGGCCTTTCATCTTCTTCGCCAATTTGCGGATCGCAAGGTAATCGAGGATTCGGTCTTTTGGCTTTTCCAGCCCGTAGTGATCTTGGTTCAGAATCTTCTCAGCCAGAACCAGATCCAATCGGTCCCGGGTTTCGATGCTCCAGGGCAGCGAGATCAGCCAATCGAGGTAGTTTCTGACCACAACTGCTTCCGCCACCATTGGGGGCATCTTTTCCAACCGGTCGAGTTCCTTGAATGCTTTTTCCTGAACCTCTTCCGGCAGCCCGGCCTGCAGAATCTTCTCCCGAAGTTCCTCCACTTCCGCAGTACGGTCGTCCTTGTCCCCTAATTCCTTCTGGATCGCCTTGATCTGTTCGCGCAGGTAATACTCTTTCTGGGTTTTCTCCATCTGCTTCCGGACCCGAATATTGATCTTGCGCTCCAGTTCCAGAACTTCCATTTCCTTGGCCAGCAGTTCGCACAGCAGTTCAAGCCGCCGTTTCACATCCGCCGCCTCGAGGATATTCTGTTTTTCCTCAATCCGCAGGGAGAGGTGTGAGCCGATAACATCAGCAAGCCGGCCCGGATCCTCAATCGCCACCACCGAAACCACGGTTTCGGGCGGTATTTTCTTGCTCATCCGTACATACTGCTCAAACTGATACACCAGGGTTCGGGTTAAGGCTTCGATTTCCGAGGTCTTTTGCACCTCATCCTCAGGAAACTCAAGAATCTCCACTTTTAAGAATGGGTCTGAGTTCAAGTACTTCTTGATCTCAGCCCGCCGTAAACCCTCAACCAGGACTCGCATGGTCCCGCCTGGCATCTTCAGCACCTGCTTAATCTCTGCAACCGTTCCGATGCTGTAGATATCTGCTTCGGTCGGATCGTCTGTCTGGGCTTCTTTCTGAGTGGCCAAAAAGATTTCTTTGTTGGCGATCATCGATTCTTCGATCGCATTGATCGAGCGTTCCCGTCCCACATCAAGGTGCACCACCATGTGGGGAAACACCAGCACACCGCGCAGCGGCAGCAACGGGATTTCTACGAATTTATGGCCTTCTTTCATACAAACACCTCCAACCTTAAAAGGCGCATGTTCATTCTACTATAAGCACAAATACCCCGCAACTCAACAAATATTAGTAGGTTCCAGGCTTTTCGGGCCTATTTTAACCGAAAACGGAGCCCATTTTTATGGATAATCGGAATTCCCCCGGTTAAAACAAGGGGATAATCGGAAAAAAGTGACGCCGGGATGGCAGAAACCGGCGTCACCTGTTAGAAACAAATGGTTTGTGAGAATCCTACGCGCCAACTCGCTGACCGACGCCCAAAACCTCGGCGACCGCATTCATCGCTTCGGAACGTTCGCCAGTCACTTCCTGAATCGCCTCTTGCAGGCTGCCGATTGGAACAATCTCAACGCCGGTTATGGTTTCGAAACTATTGAGCCAATTCGCCAGCGGAATCAGTACCCGGATCACGCCGGCCTTTTTGGCTGCTTCAATCTTGGGAACCACGCCGCCAACTGGTTTCACCTCGCCTCGAGCGGAAACCTCTCCAGTCATGGCAAGCCGATCATCCACCGGAATGCCGCTGATGGCAGAATAGATTGCTGCCGCCATGGCTACCCCCGCCGAAGGGCCATCGACCGGAATACCACCGGGGAAATTGATATGAATATCAAAATCCCGGGTTTCGATCCCATATACCGCCCGCAGGCTGGTCAGCACGTTTTCGACTGCGCCGCGCGCCATGCTTTTCCGCCGTACCGTTCGCTGCGGCGACCCCATTTCCTCTTCGTCGATCACGCCGGTCACGCTGCAGTGACCCATCCCCTTTTCCACCCGAATGGCCACCGCTTCGACTTCGATCACACTACCGACATTGGGCCCGGCAACCGCCAATCCATTGACCACGCCAATCCCTGGAGCCTGGCGCCGTTTATTCTCCATGCGCGGTGAATACTGCCCGTTCTGAATCACCTTGTCCAAAACTGTGCGTTCAATCTCATTCAGACCCCGCCCCAGAGCGATTCCAGCCGCCAGTTGGATCATGTTGACCGCTTCCCGGCCGTTGGAGGCGTAGCGGGCCAGTTCATCCAAAGCTTCCGGTTGGACCCGAAAACCAATCCGTTCCACCGCGTTTTCAGCGATTTTACGCACTTCGGACGGTTCCAACGGTCTGAAAAATATCTCCAGGCACCGGGAACGAAGTGCTGGCGGCAATTGATCGGGCATGCGAGTGGTGGCGCCCACCAGTCGAAAGTCGGCCGGCAGTCCGTTTTGGAACATATCATGGATATGCGCGGGTACATTACCATCTTCTTTGCTGTAGTATGCGCTTTCCAGCATCACTTTACGGTCTTCGATCACCTTGAGCAGTTTGTTCATCTGGACCGGATGGAGTTCCCCGATCTCATCGATAAACAAAACGCCGCCATGGGCTTTGGTCACGGCGCCTGGCTTGGGCTGTGGCACGCCGGCCTGTCCCATTGGCCCTGCCCCCTGATAAATCGGGTCATGGACCGATCCAATCAGCGGATCCGCAATACCGCGCTCGTCAAAGCGCGACACAGTCCCATCGACCTCCACGAATACTGATGATTCGGTAAACGGGGACAGATCGTTCGCTTTTGCTTCCTCCAACACCAGCCTTGCCGCCGCCGTTTTCCCAATGCCCGGCGGTCCGTAGATGATTACATGCTGTGGGTTGGGTCCGCACAGCGCTGCCCGCAGAACTTCGATTCCTTCATCCTGGCCAATCACCTCGGAAAACCGGGTGGGCCGCGTCAGACTGGAAAGCGGTTCTGTAAGCGCGATCAAGCGCATCCGCTTTATCTTTTCCTTTTCCCGGCTTGATTCTTTCACGACCGCCGTCTTGCTGCCTTTTTGGTTGCGAAGCAGGCTCCAGATATAAATACCGAAGATAACTGCGAACAGCAGTTGAATAATGGCGAGTAAGCCGCCAATACCACTAAATACATTCATTACATGCGTCCTTCCCCACCGTTTTTTTTAGTATCCCGAGGCCGGGAAAGGATATGTTGACTGGCTAACAGTAAAAAAAGGCAGCTTTCGCTGCCTTTTTCCGGGTTCGGTTGTTTGCTGGCGATTATTTCACTTTCCGTTTTGGCTCAACGGTGACCAGCAACGGTTTTTCCTTCTTCTGTACCACGTCTTTAGTCACCACGCATTTGGTGACTTCGGGGCGTGAAGGAACTTCGTACATGACTTCCAGCATAATATCTTCGACAATCGCCCGCAGACCGCGCGCGCCGGTATTGCGCCGCAGTGCTTCCTGGGAAATGCTTTTCAGTGAATCATCGGTAAATTCAAGGGTAACCCCATCCAGGTCAAACAGCTTCTGGTATTGCTTGACGAGTGCATTCTTTGGCTCGGAAAGAATCCGAACCAGTGCCGCATCGTCCAAGGCTTCCAATGTAACCAGAATCGGTACCCGGCCGACAAACTCGGGAATCAGTCCATACTTCAGCAGGTCCTGCGGAAGAATTTGATCAAGGATTTCCCCGATTTTCTTTTCTTTCTTGGATTGGATTTCGGCGCCAAAACCCATGACCTTCTGGCCGACCCGCTGGGTTATGATTTTGTCCACACCTTCAAAAGCACCGCCGCAGATAAACAGGATGTTGCTGGTATCGATCTGAATGAACTCCTGGTGTGGATGCTTGCGCCCGCCCTGCGGCGGAACGCTGGCTACCGTTCCTTCCAGGATTTTCAGCAGTGCCTGCTGTACCCCTTCGCCCGAAACATCGCGCGTGATGGACGGGTTATCGGTCTTGCGGGCAATTTTATCGATTTCGTCGATATAAACGATGCCTTTTTCGGCTTTTTCGATGTCGTAATCCGCCGACTGGATCAGCTTCAGCAGAATGTTCTCCACGTCCTCACCCACATACCCCGCTTCGGTGAGTGAGGTCGCGTCTGCAATGGCAAACGGAACATTCAGAATTTTAGCCAGGGTCTGAGCCAGCAGGGTTTTCCCGCTGCCCGTGGGGCCAAGCATCAAAATATTGCTCTTCTGCAGCTCGACATCATCCAGTTTCATGCCGAGATTGATCCGTTTGTAGTGGTTGTATACCGCTACCGCAAGGATCTTTTTCGCTTTTTCCTGGCCAATCACATACTGGTCCAGAATCTCTTTAATCTCATGGGGTTTCGGAATATCCCCCATTTCGAAACCGAAATCTTCGGCAAGTTCCTCTTCGATGATTTCATTACACAGTTCAATGCACTCGTCGCAGATATAGACGCCGGGTCCTGCAACCAGTTTTTTTACTTGGTCCTGAAGTTTGCCGCAAAAGGAGCACTTCAGCTGTCCACGCTCATCGCCGAACCTTTGCACAGGACTCACCTCTCTTCCCCAAGACCCTAGGCTTTCTTCCCGCGGGTCCCCTCGTGCATGATTTCGTCAATTAGACCATACTCTTTCGCTTCGGCTGCGGTCATAAAATAGTCGCGCTCAACATCTTTTTGAATCCGTTCCAGCGGCCGACCGGTCCGGGCAGCCAGGATTTCGTTTAACGATTCCTTCATCTTCAGTATACGACGCGCTTGAATCTCTATGTCCGTCGCTTGGCCTTGAAGTCCGCCGGAAGGCTGATGAATCATAATCTCGCTGTTCGGCAGCGCAAAGCGCTTGCCTTTCGCGCCGGCGCACAGCAGAAAAGCACCCATGCTGGCGGCCAGCCCGACGCAAATCGTAGACACATCAGGCTTCACATGCTGAATCGTATCATAAATGGCCATCCCGGAGGTAATGGAGCCACCCGGGCTATTGATATACAAATTGATGTCCTTGTCAGGATCTTCGCCTTCCAAAAACAGCAGCTGTGCGATAACCAGATTCGCAACCTGATCGTCGATGGCGCTGCCCAGAAAAATGATCCGGTCTTTCAAGAGTCTTGAGTATATATCATATGAGCGTTCCCCGCGGTTCGTCTGTTCAACAACCATTGGAACCAGATACGACATGGTATCACTCCTCACGTTTAAATTATCGTGCGCTCAGTGGTAAACTTTATTCCTTTACCGTAATCGTAGCATGACTGATCAAATATTCAATGGCCTTATCAATGAGCAGTGCCTGCTCGAGCCGCTCACGGGAATCGCCCAAACTTGCCCGAATATCTTCCGGACTCATCTGCATCTCGGCAGCAGCGCGCTGAATCTCGTTTTCAAAGTCCTCGTCGGTAACGGTAAGCTCTTTTTCCTTGGCAACCTGTTCCAGCACCAGGTTATCCCGAACCACCTGAAGCGCCTGCGGAGCAACCGATTCGCGCATGGCTTCCATGGTGCCGCCGGTGATCGAAAGATAGGTTTGCAAATCAATCCCCTGACCGGACAGCCGCTGGGACATTCGGTTAATCAGCACTTCAATCTGGTTGTCAATCATGACCTGGGGAATCTCGATTTCGGCTTCCTCTCCCGCCTTGGTCAAGACCGCCTCGCGGATCGCCTGTTTGTTCTGCTGTTCGGTCATTTCCTCAATATTCTTCCGAATATCGGCTTTTAATTCGTCCAGCGTGTCAAACTCGCTGACATCCTTGGCAAAATCATCATCCAGCGGGTTCAGTTCGCGTTTCCGGATTTCCTTAATGGTAACTGCAAACCGGACCGGCTTTCCAGCCAAATCTTCCGAATGATAATCCTCGGGGAAAGTAACGTTTACGTCGCGCGCTTCGCCGGTCACCGCGCCAATCAACTGTTCTTCAAAACCGGGGATAAAGGTGTTGGAACCAAGTTCCAGAGAATAATCCGAGCCGGTCCCACCTTCAAAAGCGACGTCGTCCAGGAATCCTTCAAAATCGATAACTGCTACATCGCCGTTTTCGGCTGCAACGTCCGGTTCCGCCTTGACCACGCGGGCATAGCGGTTTCGCATGACATCCAATCGGGCATCCACGTCAGCCTCTGCAGCAGCGGTTTTCGTGACTTCAACCGAGATATGATCAACATCGCCAAGCTTCACTTCCGGCTTGACTACGACATTGGCTTTAAAAACAAGGGGCTTGCCGTCTTCGGCCTGAACCAGTTCGATGCGCGGATCGGCAACCGGCTCGATTTCGGTTTCCGTGACCGCCTGCTCATAGGCGACCGGAATCACTTCTTCGAGCGCCTCGTTAATCAAGGTTTCCCGACCGACAAAGGCTTCGACAACCGTACGCGGGGCTTTGCCTTTCCGGAAACCGGGAATGTTTACCCGGGCTGAAACCTTGCGGAACGACTTTTGGAGCGCGGCTTCCAACTGGTCGGCATCCACCTCAATTTCCAGCGCGACCTCATTCTTTTGTATTCTTTCCAGCTTCGTTTTCATTTATGTTCCTCCAATTCTTTCAAACGTTCGCGCGCTTGGTATCGGGGCGGCGACCGCAATATGTAACGAGAAAATCCCACTAAATCATATTCCTTCTACAGCCAAATTGCAATTTCCTCCTCATTTTCATGTGTGTAATAAAACACCTCGGCCGGATCGGCCGAGGTTGTAGCAATCTGGAGCGGAAGACGAGATTCGAACTCGCGACCCTCGCCTTGGCAAGGCGATGCTCTACCACTGAGCCACTTCCGCCAATATGCCTGGAACGGTATTCATTATATGATATCCTTCGTTTGCTGTAAAGGTTTTGGCGGTTGAGATTTTCAGGCAGGTTTTTGCCGTCAAGATTGCCCTGCAATGGGGGTAAATGCCTGCTCTCATGGTATAATAGTCAAAAACGCAGGGTAGTGATGCATTGATCCCGCTTCGTGACCGGAATCCCAGCGTCCATACGCCGGTGATGACGATGCTGATAATTTCTATAAATATTCTTATTTTCGGCTACTTCAACGTTTTGAATCCTTCAAGCGTTGATGCTCTTTTCTCCAACCATGGCGTTATACCAGGGTTGTTTGATCTCCATAATCCTGTTCAGACCGATCCTTCTGTCTTGCTCACACTCTTTACTTCGATGTTCCTGCACGGCGGCTGGCTGCACCTCATTTTCAACATGTGGGCTTTATGGCTGTTCGGCGACAACGTGGAAGACCGCATGGGCCCGCTGGGTTTTCTGGCTTTTTATTTATTAGCCGGGGTCTTTGCGGCGGTGACTCATATTTACGTCAATGCCGGCTCAACGATTCCCACCGTCGGCGCATCCGGCGCGATAGCAGCCGTTATGGGCGCTTATGTGGTGATGTTCCCCCAGGCCCGCATTTTGACGCTGGTTCCGTTGTTCGTGATTTTCTGGATGATGGAAATTCCCGCCTATGTCTACCTTGGTCTCTGGTTTATCCTGCAGTTTCTTCAGGGGGCTGGCTCTCTGGGCGGCGATCAGGCACAAATCGCCTTTTGGGCCCATATTGGCGGCTTCCTTTTCGGGGTATTTCTTTACCGCCTGTTTCTGTTCCGACCAAAAACGCCTGACCGCAGGATATTATAAGCGTTTTCAGCGGAAAAATCGTTGATTTCTGGCCAGCAACGTCTATGATAGGAAATAAGGGAGAGCGGGCAATGAAATGGAATAAGCCAGATTTTAAAGAACGCATCGCAGCTTATGAACGCATTTTCGATCTGCTGGATGATTACGCACAGGAAGTCTATGGCGCATCTGGCATTGAGCAGGCTCGCGCATCCTTTTTTGACCGGATTTCCATTTCCAAGATCATGGACCGCCTCGAACGCAACGCCTATATCAAGGTTTTCGAATTGTTTTTCCGGGACTGGCTGGTCCTCGACCACCGTCCTGGCAAAGGTCAGCCCACCCTCGCCGAACGCTTTTCCAAACAGCATGGCAGTCACTTAAACGATCAGCAGCGTCAGGCTTTGCGTTTTATGCAGGCCAGTTTTGCTGCGCCTTATAGAATCTTAGGCATCTATGACGGTTTTCTCCGGCTGGAAGGCATGGTCATGCCTGGAAACATTTATACCGTCCGTGCCGCCATTCCCTCCGTGATGCCTGGCGATGTCGTGGTTACCCGTTTGCTGCAGCTGGATCGGGATTGGCTGATGGTGCAGCCGTGGCTGCTTATGATGACCAGCCGCGATCAGGACATCGTCCGTGATATTGCAGACGCCTGCCGGGAACATGATGTGAAAAAACGGGAAATGCAGGTATTTTGCAAAGAATACACCAATGCTTTCATGCAGATAATCACCCGCAATCTCCTCGAAATCGAGCGCGACATGGTCAACATGATTGAAAAACTGGACTTTAAACCGGAGTGGTTCCAGGCTTCCGTTTCCAATCCCGCATCGCTGGCCGATCAGCTTTCAGCCAGCCTGATGCGCATCAACGCCAATGAAACACGCTATCTGCTGATGAGTGGCGAAGCCTGTGCCCCATATACCTGGGCATACCTTATGATTGATGGAAACGTTCTCTTCGTTTGCCTGCCGCCAAAAGAAGACCCGGCCGCCGCCTTTGAAGGCATTCAAGCCGCTGCCGCGCCAGCAGTATTGGATTTCCAATCCTTCGCCGGAGACCGGGAACGCGTCGAACAACTGAACCGTGAACTCGTCCGCGATCTGGCTGATTATCTGGACCAGCACGCCTCGATCACAGAAACGGTTCTTATCCCCAAAAAGCGCCGTCCGGAAAGCGCCATTGAACAAACCCGCGCTGACTTTTTCGCCCGTTTAAGCCTGCAAGTAGGTAAGTTTGGTTCGCACTGACTCTATAGACAGCCCAGGCAGAATTGGGCAGCAACTGCCGGCTGTTTTTGCACGTCCAATGTCCTATGTTGATGTGCAAATTATACTGACAAGGAGAATCAGTGCAGTGAAAACGCCATTTGAGTCTCGCCAGGAAACCATTCAACGTTTACGGCAGTTCCTAGAGGAATCCGTCAATCTTGAACCCGAACTCTCGCTTTTCATTCAGAACCTGATTGGATTACTGGATCCGTCATCCACCGGTCCGAATGGGCAAAAATCTGCTGTTCCGCCAGTATTGTTCGGCGAAATACCCAAAGCCGAACACTGAGTCAAGCCGCAACCTGCCCTAAGCAACCAAAAAGGGCCGTTTCCGGCCCTGAAAGTCTCTTCTCAATACCAACCAATTCGTGGATATAAGACTGGTGCGGGTGAGAGGATTTGAACCTCCACGCCTTGCGGCGCCAGATCCTAAGTCTGGTGCGTCTGCCATTCCGCCACACCCGCATCGTTATTTGGAAATACAGGCTTTTTACATATTTTCTGCCAGAACGGTCTTTTCGCCGAGTCCCAGCCGAAACCCGAAAAAGTCTAGTGATTAGTATAGCACTTCGAAAAAGCGGAGTAAACCAACCTTTTAACCGCTTGAGTCCGTGAATAATTACGCTGATCCATTCATTGATAAAACAAACAGGGACCCCTGGGGGTCCCTGTTATGCTTTCTGATTGCTTTCCCGATCGGATTACTTAACCCGGGGTGGGAACATAATGAACATCTTATGCGGGTCGACTTCTTCGCGAAGAACCTGGAGGACATCCTCGCTGGGAGTCGGAATATGTTCGATTTCATCCGGAACCAGCAGTTCGAAGCCAGTGCAGGCCTGGCAGATTTCCGCGGTCAAGCCGGGATTCAGCCCCTTGATCCGCATCCGTTTGCTTTCCGGATGGAAGTCCATCACGCCGAGCTGGGTTACGACCGCAACCGGGCCTTTACCAAGCAGTCCGGCTTTCTGCCGGCTGTCGCCGCCTTCGAGATGGCCGGGACTGGTCCGAAAGTCAAGCTGAGCCGGGAACTTTTTGGGATCCTGCAGGCCGACCAGAACCACGTTCTCGGTGAGGCTAGCCAGGTCGTTGCCGCCGCCGCTGCCGCTCAGGCGGTGTTTGAAATCATGGAAACCGCCGCCGATAAAATGCGTGTTCAGGTTTCCATACATATCGATCTGGGCTGCTCCCTGGAAGCAAATGTCGACATAGCCGTTGGCTGCCATAGCAAAGGAATGGGCCATTTCCAGGCTCAGGGCCGCACGCCGGTAGGTTGCCGGGCCGCCGACCGACCAGGGCATCGGACCTTCCCACGGGTCCTGACCGCCGGACTCGTAGACCAGCGTAATGTTAGGGGCATGGGTTTTCTTGGCCAGAATCGCGCCGACCATCGGCAGGCCGGTTCCAACATAGACAACCATCCCGTCATGAATCATGTGCGCAATGTTATATGCAAGCTGCTCAAAGGGATTTGCAGGTGCTACCGTCATCGTGTTTCGCCTCCTTTATTCACCTTGTGGAATAACCTGTTCGTAACTGTAATCGAAGTCTTTGTCCTCGATCTTGTACTCTTCCGCCAACTGCATCTGCTTCAGGCGGTGCAGATACTGCATACCCCCATAACAGGACTGCAGTTTGTCAAGGAACTCCCAGTGGTCCTTGGTGCCCCAAACCCAGTTATCCATGAAATCCTTGAAATGGGCATCGCTCTTCATGCCAATCCGGAAGGCCCACTCCCACCACTCGCGCGACCAGTAGTAGTAACCGGGGCAGGCGCCGGGCAGGCAGCCGTACGGCAGTTCAACCACCGCATCGACCACGACGTAAGGAATCACGGTGTAGGCCGGATCGAACCGGATAGCCAGCTCGGGAACCACTTCCTCGCAGGTGATGATAACTTTGCGGGATGCGTGGGCCAGGGCGATGTCATTGACAGCCGGTCCGAAGATCTTGGCATTACCGTACATATCGGCCTGCTGGCAGTGAATAATGGTGACGTCCGGATGCAGGGCCGGAATCAGACAGACCGGCTCACCCGTCCAGGGGTCTTTATCAACCTTTACAAAAGGATTGTAGTCAAGCATTTCAGAGCCTAAAAGTTGTTTGGAAGCCACGAACGGCAAGCCGTACTGCGCAGCCTTAAAGCCCTGTCCCATCGAACCATGGCCCCATTCGGAAAGCACTTTCCCTCGGCCCTGCTTGATGTTGCGGACATACAGGCGGTCAGTGCCGCGCATTTCGGCGCCGACGTAGGAGTTATGCGAATACTTCGCGGTGCCGGCAAACATCATGTAGGACTGGTTGGTGTTGGGTGATCCGATGAACTGCAGGTCCTTTTTCCCCTGCCTTATCAGTTCGAAATAGGCCTGGATCGGGGTACGCACATATGCAAAACCCGCGTCGGTACAGATGTCGCCGTCCTGAACGTACTTTGCGATCGCATCCTGAAGGCTCATCCGTTTGTCTTCTTTTTTTCTGCTCTTTTTAAGCGCCACTTCTCTGAATCCGTGATGATCGATCATCCGGTCCAGAATACTGGTATCTTCGATGCGAAGATTCTCTATTGCTTTTTCGTTGTAAACGAATTTTCCGCTCAAACCGATTCCCTCCCATCAATGATTGTCATATCGCCGTTCCCTTGGTGCCAGGTAAATAGTGAGCAGTCTTCGCTCATTCCGTTCGCTTCCCCCAAGAAAGGAACCCGCGCTCTGGCGTGAACCGCATGATATGTCCGAATTGATCAACGTTTTCGAATAAAAAAATAATACCGGTCGTTTCATGTCTGGTCCGGATTCCGAAGCCGGCCAAACCGAATACGCCCGGGCCCTAACACCTTCTTGTCCGTTTAACGGATATCGCTGCCCTCCTCTCGTTTTCGCTCAGATCCGTCCCGTTTTGGGGCAAGATGCATTTATTATCGTGTTCGACAACAACGCGCCAGTTCCTTCTGGCGCGTCATTATAATTTTGATTTTCAAATCTTCAGACTTATAACAGTTTGAAATGTTTACTATACTAGGATTCCATTGTATTTTCTTTGTCCAGAACGATTTGTTTGATTTCGTCCAGACGGTCCTGCGCCTGTTTATTCAGGTGCGGATTGCCGCCTTTGCGCACAATGGAGTTACGATACTGCTTGAGGGCTTCCTCGGTATCCCCTAACCGCCAGGCTAACTCGCCGATCAGCATGGTCAGCCGCTGGTCCTGCTCAGGCGTACTGTCGCGGCGTCCGTTGTAATAGGCCTCTTTAAAGTGCTCCAAGGCCTGCTGTGCGGCCATTTCATACATTGCCTGGTCCCGAACATCCTCATACAGCCAGGACAGCCGCAACCACAGCTTGGCCAGCCGGGCCGGTTCGGACATGCCCTTTTTTATACAGCGCAAAGCCAGGTAATAGGACGTAAACACCTGGTCGATCTCGCGCGGTGAGGTGAAATTAAACACCAGCTTGCTTTTGACGACCGATGAGTCATTCAGAATCGCCTTTTTCCCAGCCTCTGAGACCTGGTTGTATTCAAAGGAGAAGTTGGCATAATAGCATTTCGGGCACACCCAGATGTTGTACCAGAGCGGCTCGAAATCATGAAAACGCTGGCGGAAGTCTGCATCAATGCCTTGCAGCCGCAGTTTGGATGAGCGGACCAGCCAGGAATCAAACTGGTTGTCGCAGACCGGGCACGGAACCTTTTTATCGGCCAAAAACGTTTTATGCGTGGCCGGCGCGCTCATCGAATACGATTTATGCCCTTCCGGGAATAGATCCATTTGGATCGCGTTGGCCGTATGCCGAACGCCGGAATCCCGACCGCCTTCCCCGTGTTCGTCCTCCCCGTCGCCGCCCCGGCGTAATTTCTTCAGGTCAATATTGGCCTGCCGCAGGCGGGAACTGAGGCCCTTCATAATGCCGAACACCAACAAGGGCTCTTCAACCATAATGTTTTCGAAGTTATTCTGATTCAGTGCGATCATCACACTGTCTTCAATCGTACTGACATTCGCGCTTCGGGGAAGGGCTTCCAGCAGGGACATCTCCCCGAAGAACTCGCCGGAGCCCAACTGGGCAACCGGCATCTGAAAACCATCCACGGTATTCAAAGATACCTGTATTTTCCCGGCCAGAATGATGTACATTTCCGCGCCCGAATCGCCTTCGTTAAAAATAACCTCGTCAGCCTGGTATTTTCGCAGCGAACCGGTTTTTGCCAGTTTGGCGACATCAACCAATCTTATTCCCTCCTAAGCACGCAGCCCGGGCAGCCGGTGGGCGGCATTTTTTTGTGACTCTTCAGCATCGATTTCAACATGGTTTTCAGCAATCAACGGCAACGAGATAAGACAGCGAGCGGCCCGTTAGACAATCAATCCGGGCCGGCTTTTGGATTCCCCAAACAGTTGCGCTCCGTTTCTTTCAAGCGCGATGGGATATCTTTTCCTTCTACAATCGCCATCGAAAATCCTCTCTTCGGTTCGACCCATTTCGGCAATCTCTATGGGATTTCCCCATGGCACTGGCAGGAAGATTGATGGGTTATGTAAAATATAGCTATGTTAACCAGATTGAAACCTTATCGCAGCGGCAATCCTGCTTACCGGCCGAATGTATGGGCAGTCTGACGCAGAAAGGCGGATCTTCCGTGGCCAAACAACAAATGAACATTGTTTTTTGGGGAGTTAGAGGTTCCCGGCCGGTACCCGGTCCGGACACGGTGATTTTTGGTGGAAACACCGCTTGTGTCGAAATCCGGATCGGCGAACGGCTGATTATCCTCGATGCCGGCACGGGCATCTGCAATCTGGGATCCGCTCTGATGCGCAGGGGCCACGTGCAGGCCGATCTTTTCATTACCCATACACACTGGGATCACATTCAGGGATTTCCTTTCTTTGCGCCAGCCTTTCAATCCGGAAACCGGTTCGTCATTTATGGTGAAGGCAAAATGAATAAAAATTTCCCCGCCTTGATGCGGGGTCAGATGATCTATGAACATTTTCCGGTATCGATCGAGCAGATGGGCGCGCATTTTGAGTTTCACGAGATCGCTCCCGGCATGTGCCTTGACATCGGGGACGGCATTACGGTTCGGACTTTCCCCGGACACCATCCCGGCCGTTCCATCCTGTACCGAATCGACCACGCGAGCGGATGCTGCTGCTATCTCATTGATCACGAACATGAAACCGATCCCGAGCGGTATCAGGCCCTGGTCGATTTTACCCGCGGGGCCGATGTGGTCATTTACGACACTCATTTTACCGACGAGGAGTACTACGGCAGTGAGACGCTGCCTTCCCGAATGGGATATGGTCACTCAACCTGGCAGGAAGGTGTTAAGCTGGTTGAGGCCGCTGGTGCCAAACAGCTGGTACTTTTCCACCATGCGACTGACCGGACCGACAAAGCCATGAAAGCGGTTGAAAAACTGGCCAAAAAGCACTGCCCGAACTGCTTGGCGGCCAGGGAAGGAATGGTTATCACCCTATGACGACACCGCAAGATGCCGTTATCGAACAGGTGGAAATTCTGTTAAACGTTGGTCTCGCACTATCAGCCGAAAAGGACCACAATCGGCTGCTGGAGATCATTCTCACGGAAGCCCGGAATATCACCCGGGCAGACTCCGGTACGCTGTATCTGCGCGACGGCGATTTTTTGGTTTTTAAGATCATGCACAACGAAACGATGAACGTATTCCGGGGCGGTCGCGGAGAGTTGATCGATCTGCCGCCGGTACCGATGCGGGTTGAAAACGTTTCCTCTTATGTGGCGCTGACGCGCCGAAGTGTGAATATACCGGATGTTTATTCCGCGGAAGGCTTTGACTTTTCAGGGCCGAAAAAATACGATGACATGACCGGCTATAAAACGACCTCCATGCTGGTCATCCCGCTTGAAAACCATGAAAACGAAGTTATCGGCGTGCTGCAGCTCATCAACGCACGGGACGAAAAAGGACTGGTCATCCCGTTTGAAACAAGATATGAAAAAATCATTTCGGCCCTGGCCTCTCAGGCGGCGATCGCACTGACCAACATGAAATTTATGGAAGACATTCAGCAGCTGTTCAATTCCTTCGTGGAGGTCATGGCAACCGCGATCGACTCACAAACCCCGTACAACGCCAATCACACCAAGCGGGTCGCGATGCTGTCCGGCGCACTGGCCCAAAGCCTGAACGACGTTCAAGACGATAGTTACTGGGGCAGGGAGCGCTTCGACGAAGACCGAATTGCCCAGCTGGTGATGGCCGCTTGGCTTCACGACGTGGGTAAAATCACCACCCCGCTGGAAGTCATGAATAAGTCTACCCGGCTGGGATCATCCCGGGAACTTGTTCTGATGCGGTTGGAAACGATTACGCTCCACCTTCAGGCGGAGTACGGCAAAAAGAAAATCGCCGCACTGGAAGCGGGCAATGCCGAAGCATCGTCCCAGGCTGACGCATGGTGGGCCGAGCAGCTCGCACATGCCAATCAGGTCCGTGAACTGGTCGTCAAAGTGGATAACCCGGGGACTTTTGTGAATAATGATCTGATGCAGGAAATCAGCGTTCTGGAAGCGCTTCGGTATACCGCAGCGGGCGGCGAAGAACAGCCCTGGTTTACCCCGGACGAAATGGAATCCATGCGGGTGGTCAAAGGTACCCTGACCAATGGCGAGCGCCATAAGATGGAGGACCATGTCGCCTATACGCGCCGGATGCTTGATTTAATTCCTTTTACCAAAAAGCTAAAAGACGTCCCTTATTTCGCGGGCATTCACCATGAACTCCTGGATGGGAAAGGATATCCGAACGGTCTATCCGGTGATCAAATCCCTCCGGAGGGCAGAATTTTGGCCTTGTTGGACGTTTTTGACGCCTTAACGGCTTCAGACCGGCCATATAAAAAGGCCATGACCGTGGAAGAAGCCTTGAAAATCCTTGGTTTCATGGTGAAGGACGGCCAGCTCGACGGCGAATTACTGCAGATTTTCACGGCAGCCCGAGTCTGGGAACAGTTAGAAACCATCGCTAAGGAGTCAAGTCCGTTCTAAGGGATTATCTGACTCTGAGCACCTTGTAACGTGCATTTTCTTTTGTTATCCTTATATTAAATAGTATAGATAGAAAAGTTATCTGGAGACGGGGGGATCACGGATGAAAATTTATCCCGACGCACGACCTCAAAGCAATTCAGGAAGTTTGAATCGAACCAACGGATCTGCCTCAAAACGAACCGCGGATCAGAACCGTACGGATGCGTCCCTGGCGGCGCAGATCGTTCTCAGTGCCGACAGTTATTCGGTCCCTGAGGGGGGCGTTTCGCCGCTCCGCGGCGCACAAGAAGCGATTTCGTTTGCCAGGGCCACAGAGGATAATCTCTCCGCAGCCCAATCCATCCTTAAGCTTTTGCGTGAAATTGGCGTGAAAGCGCCCTCGCTGTCCCCGGATGCCCGCCGCTCTATTCAGGTGCAGATCTCAGATCTGCAAACCAAACTGGATCAAATTGCGGATACTGCGGTTGAAAACCACCGTGAGCTGCTGGGCGTGACGCCGACTGCAGCCCCGGTTCCGGACACCCGCAGGCTGGGTATTCAAGAACTGCGGTTTACGGATGATACTTCGGCAAGCAAGGGCGTTACGTTGATTGACCAGGCATTGGAAATGATCGAACGGCAAAAGATATCGATGACCGATTTACAGCACCGCATGAAGAAAACGATCGATACGCTGACCGTCAGCAACGAAAACTTGAGCGCATCGCAGTTGAACATCGAGAATACGGAAAAAGCCAAGGAAATGCTGGCGTATGTAAAAAGCAGTCTGGCCGCCGGCCCCCGGGAACTCTCGCGTTTTCACATGCCGGTGAATATCAAGGTGATTGACCTGATCAACGAATAAGCGACAGGAAAACAATGTATCCGGACATAGAAGCAGGCCTTTCCGACTGGAAAGGCCTGTTGTTTTGCGATAAGCCCTTTGTCCGGGCACAGGCTATACTTTAGCGTTCTGTTTGGAGACAACCGCGCGGTAGAGCTCGTCCATCACGGTATCGACATCCCCCAAATTATAAGCCACGATATTGCGCAGGTGCACAAAGGAATCAAGATCAATCCGGGTCACCTTGATGGCTACCCCTCCATTTTCCGCACGCACAATCGTTCCTTCCACCTGAACCAGCGGTTCGTTTTCCATTCCGGCCGGGAAAATATCGATCAAGGCATCCGCCCCAATCATGGGCTGTGCCTCGGTCGAAACATACAGACCATACAGGCTGATATCCTGAAGGGCTCCGGTAAACTGCAGTCCAGGACAGATAACCCGGGCCATGGTTTCGTATTTCACCCTGGAAAACTTCCGCTTTTCCAAATGATTCCCTCCCGTATAAAAGCCTGTATCTACTCTTCACGATAAAGCAGTCTGATGTGCAAGTCAACAACCGCGGGGCGAGCGTGGTACTGTCAATTAAAAAATCGCAGCGATCCCTTTTTACGCGGCCGGGACGACATTTCCGCCGCATTCCCCGTTTCGCTGTCGGAACCCTTCAAGCCATTCGATTTTCTCACAAACGATTCGATTGATCGCCTTCCGCTTAACGGATTCTTCTGCAGAAACCGTGCAATCCACAGGACTGTGAATAATAATGTGGATATGTCAGTTTTTGCCATCGAAATCTTGCGGTATTTGACGCTGCATTTCTGTCGAATATTTGTCGAAAGCGCACCTATGGTGTCACTACCGAACGCCAGTAGTCGAATAGGATGCTATGGCCATAGGTGGTCCCGGGTATTGCCCACCGGGCATTCAGTCCGATCCAGGTCGGTGCGATTCCACGCTTAACCAGGACGAACCTCGGATCAACCATGACACGGCCAACCGGCAGCGCGTCATCGCATGCGTAGGCATACAAGTGCTGAATATGCGCTTCGACGCCATCAGCCTGCATGGTGAATACCGCACCGTGAACGCCGGGTTGAAATGCAACTCGAGCGGGATCCGCTCCGCGCAGGCTCTCCGAACCAGCGGCCGGAGCTCCGGTTGCAGCCAACCCGCAGTAGTTGTTCTGATACGGCTGAACCAATCCTGTGAACTGCCAGTAGAAAGTCTCTTTTGCGGCCTGGCAAAACGCGATATCTCCGCGGATGTTGTACATCCGGCCAATTTCGATATAGAGATCCGCCAAATCGGGAATTGGATTGAATGGTTTCCCTGATGTTTTCATTTTCGCCTGAACCCGTGGTGTCTGCGCAGCGATCCAGGCGCGCAGTTGATCCGCGGTGGCGATCGGCGGCCCGGTGATGGTCAAATCCCGCATGCGAAGCACACTGCCGTCCCAGAGCGTAATCGTATCCGGATATGGCGCCAAATCACGATTGAAACCTTCCAAAAGGGTAATTTGTTCAGGGGTATACTGGTCAAGCCGCATTCCTGACAACTCAGCGGAATTGATCACCCGCCCATCCCATAGTTTCAGATTGGTTGCGCGGGCCGCAAGTTCGTCCAGAACGGTGGGCGCGGCTGGTTCGGGCTGAACCGGGGTCACCGTTTCCGGCGGGATCTGATTCAGCGGGATCGCTGTTCCCGTTTGGGTATCCACGGTTGGCTCAGCGGTCGGTCTCTCGGCCGCGCCACGGCTTGGCTCGCTAGCCGCGGAGCCCCGTTTCAGGACCACCGTCCGGGTCGTATTGTCCCAGGTGACTGAACAACCGATCGCTTCGCCGATCATCCGAAGCGGTACCATTGTCCGGCCCTGACCCGTGATGTAGGCCTGACCGAATGCCGCCGAGGAAGCCAGAATGGCACCATTTATACTGATCTGCAGTCTTCCCTGGCTATCGGGGGCTACCGGAATAATCGCTTCTCCAGGTGAAGCGATCAGAATCTGACGAGTCGTCTGCTGCCATTGAACCTGGCCGCCAAGGATCTCCCCTATCAAGCGCAGCGGGACATAAACGCGATTTGAGCGCAGGTCTGGTTCTCCGCGCACCGGGTCGGCTGGAACAGTGCGCCCGTCCAGCGTCAGTCGAATGGAAGCCGCAGCCGCCGCTTGTTCCGGTGCCGCGGCAATTAGAATCAGAATCACCAGCATCAACAGAGTACATAACCTGCGAATGAATGCCGCCCCCTTCTGCCATTACGCTTTCTATATATCCAATATCGGGTTTCATTACAGATGCCTTCAATGACTCATTCTGGACGAAGGCCGCATTTTCCTGGTAAGATGCTTTGGGAAAAAGAAATAAGTGCCTAAAGACCGCACCCGAACATGTATTTCTTGGAAAATGCTGCCCGGGAACTGGCATGTTCCAGAATCCGTAAAGGAGAAAAATTATGGCTGCCTGTTCTGTTCGCCGGCTGACCGACCGGATCTCCCTGATTGAAGATCCGCACGGCGCCCGCGTCCCCTTCTGCCATTGCCTTTACATTGATGATGACCGCCGGACCCTGATCGATACCAGCTGCGGCAAGCCACTGGTCAACACGGTCAAGCCGCTGGGCGTGGATTTGGTCCTGCTCACCCATTTTCATGAAGACCATATCTTGAACGTGGACGCCTTTGATGAAGCCGACATTCTGGTTCATCCTTTGGATGCGGATGGGGTTCGAACGACCGACGGGTTTAAAAAGCTGACCGGCCTGCTCGATTTCGGCACGCCGGAAATGGGCCAGGCCTTCGTCGACCTGTTCAAGCTGAAGAATTATCGCGTTACGCGTGGGTATGAAGCGAAAGAAACTTTTGATCTTGGCCATACCGAGGTTCAGCTTGTGCATACGCCCGGACATACCGCCGGCCACTGCAGCTTTTATTTTCCACAGCACGAACTCGTCTATTCCGGCGATATCGATTTGACCAGATTCGGGCCGTATTACGGCGGTTTGGGTTGTGATGCCGACGATTTCATCACCTCCATCGACCGGCTTCGGGATATGCAGCCCAGGATTCTGGTTTCAGCCCATCGCGGCGTCATTACAGAAAAGATCGGCGAACGCCTGGACAAGTACAAAACGAAAATCTTTGAACGGGATGAGAAATTGTTGGCCGCCCTGTCAAACGGCCCGCTCGACCTGTTTCAACTGGGCGAACGGTACGTCTTTTACGGCAAGCCGCGCAGGATCGAACTTTACGATCATTTCGAGCGCATGTGCGTCCGGGTCCATATGAATCGCCTGATCAAAGCCGGGTTGGTCGGCCTGGACGGCAAACTCTATTACCGGGTGTAAAATGCGTAAGAGGCAGGCTCCAAAGCCTGCCTCTCTATTTTTTCGGAAATCTCCCGCCAAAAGCGGTGGTGATTACACTTCCTTAAATTCCTCCGAAATCCGAACCGCATGGATGGGCGCCGCCTTCCAGTATCCGGTGCTGACCCCGCCCTGCAACAGCTTCAAAGCCGCTTCGACCCGGGCCAGATCCACGGTTGTATCCTGACAGGGGCCGTTCGGCCGCTGGTTCAGCACACCATAGACCGGCAGCGGGTTGGCATCCTGAATCCCAAGCGAAAGATCTCGCTCACAGGCGACCGCCACCACGGCTTCCGGCCGGGTTTCCTTGATAAACTTCCGGGCCAGGGTTCCGCCAGTCGCCACCTTCAGGGTGGCACCGCTGGCTTCGGCTAATGCCAGGAGCGCCGAAATATCGCATTTTCCACAGCGCTTGCAGTTATTCGGATCCATGGTCACCTTGTGGGGACAGTCGGAATTCTGCAGGCAGTGCGGTGTCAAAATCATGATCTTCCCGGTGCGCGAATGGGGTTTCTGTATCCGCACCAGGTTGTTGTTGACTTCAATATATGAGCTCCAGATCCGCTCCCGGGGAATTCCGACGATCTGTCCGACGAGCACTGCAATCGGGAAAAGCAGCGTGCTCGCGATCCGCATGGTTCCCTCCAGGGAAGGAATGTTTCGCGAAGCGATAATTGTCATCGTCATGCCGAAAATACCGAGTGCAACCAGCCCAAACAGTACCACGCAAACAACGATCAGACCGACCCCGATAATCCTGTAGACCAATAAATGCTGGTTCTGAAGCACATGCCAGAGGCCGGCAAACAAGGCAGTGATCAGCACCAGGCTGATTCCAAGCAGTCCTATGTACAGCCTTTTCTTTGCCGACATGAGACACCTCTCCCCAAATCCATTATTTCGGCCGCACCAGAATCGAGTACACCAGGTAGAATCCGAGTATAAAGGAAAGCACGAATCCGACATCGGCCAGCGGAATCCGGCTTAAAAACGAAGTCTCCTCCTTGTTGATCATCGCCAGGGAGGAACCAATGATTAAGGCCGCGGTTACAATCGCCACCGATACCCGGTTGGACAGGGTATTGACCAGCCTGGTGAATTCCCGCATATTCTGAATTTCCATATTGATCCCGAAATCGCCCTGCTCCATGATCTCCATGATCGCGGTCAGCCGGCCAGGAAGATGCTGGGTGAATTCCGCATAATCAAGCGCGGTATCCCGCACCCGGTCTTTTATGCGAGGCAGCGAGTACCGCTGTTTCAGGATCCTTTTCCCAAACGGTTCCGCAATCTCCACAACGCTGAGATTCGGATCGAGTATGGCCACCAGGCTTTCCATGGTCATCAGCATTTTAATAATTAAGGCAAGTTCCGGGGGCATCCTGACCTGATGTTTAAAGGTCAATTCAACTAATTCATGCAGGGCCTCTCCGATATTGATGCTTGACATGGCGACCCCGTAGTATTTGCGCTGCAGCCGGGCCACATCCTTGCGAAACTCCTCCCGGTTAATCCGCCCGGTATCGGAAATGCCCAGGGCTAACAAATCCTGCATTACACCGTTCACATCGTATCGAACCATCGATAACACAAGATCCATTGCATTTTCCCGAAGCAGCATGTCGATCTGGCCCACCTGTCCGAAATCGTAGAACACGATTCGGTTCCCCGGCGCCACCGCAATGTTGCCAGGATGAGGATCCGCATGGAAAAAACCGTTTTCATAGACCTGGGTGAACAAGGCCTCAATGATCCGTGAGGCAACGATTTCGAGATCGGCGCCGCTGGATCGCAAGGTGTCCAGATCAGATATTTTGATCCCAGGGACGTATTCCATGACCAGAACCCGGGACGTGGTGAAGGGCCAGATAATCTCAGGAACCAGCACATGCCGGTTTCGCTCAAAATCCTTTCGAAAGCGGTCCGCGTTTCGGCCTTCACGGGAGAAATCCAGTTCCCCGATGAGCGCTTCCTGGAATTCTTCCACGATTTCAACGACCCGATAATGGCGCCCCCATCGGGTCCGCCGCTCAATCAATCGGGCCAGATCAAACAGGATCTTGAGATCATCTTCGACCAGCCGCCTGACCCCCGGGCGCTGAACCTTGACCGCAACCTGCCGGCCATCCTGCAAAACCGCCCGGTGAACCTGTCCAATCGATGCCGCCGCAACGGGTTCGCGGTCAAACGAGGCAAAAACGTCGCTTGAAATCCCTTCCTGCTGAAGCACTCGAATCACCTGATCATAAGGAAAAGGCGGCACCTGATCCTGGAGTTTTTCCAGCTCCAGTAAGAACTCACGCGGAATCAAGTCTGGCCGGGTACTCAGGAGCTGCCCGAGTTTGACATAGGTGGCGCCAAGTTCTTCGATCACCCGACGCAGCCGAACCGCAGTTGAGCGATCCGGCACATCTTCGCCGCCAGTCAATTTCGAACGGATCCATTGTGCCCAGTTTACCAGTGCACCAAAACCATGTTTGCTCAGGATTTGGACCACCTGGCGATACCGGCGGAAGTGGCTGATTTTACGAAAACGCAACCGCACGCTCTCCTTATATCTCACAGGAAAACCGCGCCGGGGTTGGTAAAAAGCGCAGTTTTCTTCTGCTTTGATCAAATCAGGGCAAGGGATTCATAGGAAAGAAAAACGGTCCGGCCCTCATTGACAAGAACCGGACGCTTCATTCCTTGTGTCCGATACGTTCGATTATTGCTTATTAGCGTCATCGGCCGGCTTATTCAGCTGGTTTTCCAACTGTTCCAGCTTGGCTTTCAGCGCATCCAGTTCGCTTCGGGTCACCAGGCCGGCTTTCTGCCGCAGGTTGTCAATTTCCCGGGTGATGCTGTCCTTCAGTTCCTGGGTTTCAGTTTCCGCCTTTTTCATGGTTTCATCAACAGCCTTTTTCGCCTGGCTTGTGCTGGATTCGCCGCGATCGACCAGCTCATTGAACATTTTTTCAGCGTTTTCAATGGTAAAATCAACCGCACCGACACCAAACAAGAACATTTTTCTCAATACACTCATACGGTTCTCCTCCTTTAATATCCCGCAAAATCCCGTTTCTCGGCTTTTCCGCGCGGGCTTTCACAGGTCAAGTCCATCGATCCCTGGTCTAGTATCCCCAAGAAACATCATATCGCAAAGCACGGGATCTGGGAAATAGGGCCTGTACAAATGAGGCGCCTTCCCTTGCCTCGCAGCACGGGAATGGTGCATTCTTTTCGACTATAACGCGCTTTTAACTCATCGGGACGTTTCGAGCGCTTTCGCGGCAGGGGGTTCTGGTTTATACTAAGTGATAGGGTCAAGCTGGAAACTGCAAGCATAATGCGGTTAATGCGTATTCCTTACCAAAGCGACTTTTGATGCAATATGAAAAATACTGGATTCGAGGGGGACTTACTTTGCGGCGTATCACCAGTTTCTTTGTTCTTCTGCTCTTTCTGTTCGGTCTGGCCGCTCCGGTACTGGGTGCGGTCTCATTTAAAGATGTCGGCAAAATTGCGGAACGGGACGACATCCTTTTGATGGCGAGCAAAGGGATTATCAAAGGATACCCTGATGGCACCTTCAAGCCGAATACCCCGATGAGCAACAGCACCTTTGTCGTCGCTCTCATGAGTGCGCTGTCCATCAAACCGTCCTCTGCAGGAACCAGTTCATTTACCGATACGAAAAAGCACTGGGCCTCCAGTTATATTAATGAAGCCGTCCGTTTGGGCATACTTGTGCCTTCTGAATATCCCAAAGGCCAGTTTAATCCCAATTCACCGATCAAGCGCAGTCAGGCCGCAGCCATGATGGTGCGCGGGCTTGGCCTGCAGCCGGATACCGCATTATCCACCTTCAAAGACCGGGCGCAAGTGGAAAAGAGCATGTATCGCGGCTATATCAAGACCGCTTATGATCAGGGTTTAATGCCGCTGGCCGGAAACAACGAATTCCGGCCTTTCGACGTTGTTACTCGCGCCAAAGCTTGTGTCTTCATTTCTCAACTGATCGACAAGGCGGCCTCTCTGCCGCCGGTCCAGCCGCCCAGTGGTACTTCACCGGCGGCTGCCACGCCGACCGTCCCCGCCAAGCCACCTATCGTGGTTGGCTCACAGATCACCTCAGTGGTCATCAACGGTGTACCGTATGCCATCACCTCGACACCGATTTACGTTCGGCTCGGGCTGAATGATATCAAGGTCGCAAGCCTGATTAAATCAGGGACCTACATCGTCGTCAATCAGATGTACCAGTTTGCGCTCGCCAATCCAAACGGAAATCCGGACTTTACCGTCTTCAACACCCGCTACAACGTTTCCTCGATGACCATTTCGGAAAACAGCTTGCTAATCGCTGCCAGCGCGCGGCGGATTGGTTCACTGACAGTCGATAAGTACAAATACAACGCCGAATACTCGCATCTTTATATCAATGGCCGAAACGGCGAATTGATGCTGTCTGATGCCCAAATTACCGGAACGACCAGTATCAAAATCAACGATACCGCCTACAATCTGGCGATCGATAATATTACCCTGGAATTGGGCAATCGGTTTTATCTGCTCAAACAGGTGACCCTGAATGCTAACGGCGAAAGTGTCCCCGACTTGGCGGAAGTCCCGGCAACCGTCCTGCGGCATCCAACTTTATCTGATATTTCTGCGGTTCACATTGGAAGCACGGTCGTCAACAGTTCCACCCTCACTAAGCTCTATTTCATTATCGACGCCAAGAAATATGATCTGTACGATATCACTTTCGATACCGCAGGCTATTTCACGGCTGGGAACCAGATCTACCGGCCTGATCAAGTGCTGATGGTTTCCAACGGCAATTATTACAAGCTGAGCCAGTTGGCGCTATATGCGGATAAATACCTGATCTACTGCTCGGAAACCTCGGTCTCCACAATGCTAAAGGTGGATGATGTCTTTACTGAAATGTCCAAGGTCCAAATCCTGAAAAACGGCCAAACCTATAAGATGGACGACGTCGCGGTGGTATCCCGCAATGTGCTTCGGTTCGGCGGAACGCAGGTGACGCTGAGCAGCGATATTAAACTGCGGTACGACGGCAAGGTTTTCGACATTGATTGGATCGACTATGACAGCACGCTGAATATGATTTCGATCGAGCCCGGCAAGGAATCGTCAGCCTATGCGGCGACCACCCAGCCCACCAAATATCTTTTCACCTTGGATGGCGGCATGGTTCGGGATGGCGTCAGCTCGGATGTTTATGTACTTGCTGGAGCTTCCTGGATTGCGTTCAGTAAGATCGTGCTGAACGATGCAACCCGGTATACCTCCAATTCAACGGTCTACGATTTCATGACCAGCCGGATAAAGATCGCCAATACGGAATACATTGTGATCGACACTGTCTGGCGGGGCAAAAGTCAGACCTTCGAGCTGGTCCTTCAGAAACTGTAAAACCCAACAGCATCCCAAAAAAGAAAGCCCGGCCGGTTCGTTAATGAACCAGTCGGGCTTTTCATTGCTTTGCTTGATTCGATCAGCCGATCGTTTTCGCTTTTATTTCAGCCGGTCTGGCACCACGTCATTGCGCAGGAGATCTTGATAGGTTTCTCGTTTGATAATGACCTCCGCATTGCCATCCCCGACCAGTACCATCGCGGGCCGGCCGATTCGGTTGTAATTCATCGACATGGCGTAATTGTATGCGCCGGTGCTCGCGACCACCAGAATATCGCCAGCCTCTGGCTTAGGAATGGCCAGATCCCGCAACAGCCAGTCCCCGGATTCACAGCACTTGCCGGCAACGGTTACCGTTTCCTGTGCCGTTTCGTTCATCTTGTTTGCCAGATAGGCCTCGTACTTGGATTCATAGAGCGCCGGGCGCGGATTGTCCCCCATTCCGCCGTCGACAGCCACATACTTCCGAATCCCAGGAATATCCTTGCTTGAACCAACCGTATAAAGCGTGGTGCCAGCCGGGGCCACGATGGAACGGCCTGGCTCAACAATCACCTTCGGCATTGCAAGACCTTGTTTTTCAACAATCTTCCGCACAGCTGGCATGAGCGTCCCGGCCCAGTCGGAGAGCGGCCGCGGCTCGTCTACGGCCGTATAGTAAATCCCAAACCCGCCGCCGAGGTTCAGTTTTTCAGTCACCCAACCGGTTTCCTGATGAATTGCGCCGACAAAGCTGATCATCACATCAGCCGCTCCGGCAAACGACTCCAGTTCAAAGATCTGCGAACCGATATGGCAGTGGATGCCAACATAAGTCAGGTTGTCACATTCCTGTAAGGCCTTCACCGCCGTCATTGCCTGTCCATTTGGCAGCGTAAAGCCAAATTTGCTGTCGATCTGTCCGGTCTTTATGTATTCGTGGGTGTGTGCCTCAATCCCCGGGCTGATTCGGAGCATTACCGCCTGCTTTTTCCCGAGGGACCTGCAGATCGAATCCAAGAGCTTCATTTCATGGAAATTATCCACGACGATCGTGCCAATTCCCGCTTCGACCGCCATTTTCAGTTCATCAGCCGTTTTGTTGTTGCCGTGAAAATAGATCAGACTGCGGGGAAAATCAACCGACAGCGCAGTAAAAAGTTCACCCCCGGAAACGACATCTAGGCCGAGCCCTTCCTCCTTGACAATGGCGCATAGAGCAGCTGTGCACAAGGCCTTGCTGGCATACAGTACCTCATTGGGTCCGTGCTGATCGAATGCATTTTTGATCTCGCGGCAGTTCCGGCGAAAAGCCGCTTCATCGATCACATAAAGCGGAGTCCCAAAGTCGCTGGCCAGATCCAGGGTATCCACGCCGCCAATTTCCAGGTGTCCTGCGGGGTTGATTTTCATCGTACCGATCAGTTTCACTTGACTACACCTCGTTTTTTGATTTGCATTGATGAAAAACGGCTATTGTCGGAACAATAGCCGTAAACACTGGCATCATCTTATCATCCGGGAAAAAAACATGTCAATTACACCGTTTTAGGGAGATTGGCCAAACTGCGTTCCAATTCTTCCTGGGTGAATTCCACATCCGTCATTTGTCCGGACAAATAATTCTCATAGGCGGTCAGGTCAAAGTGTCCGTGTCCGGAAAGACCAAACAGAATGCACTTTGCTTCGCCCGTTTCTTTGCAGCGCAGGGCTTCGTCAATCGCTGCCCGGATCGCATGCGACGATTCCGGAGCCGGCAGAATGGCTTCGTTCTGCGCAAACATGACAGCGGCCTCAAAGACCGATGTCTGCCCAACCGCAACCGCGTCAATCAATTTGTCATGGTACAGCCGGCTAACCAGCGGGGAATCACCGTGGTACCGAAGGCCGCCGGCATGGATGCCTGGAGGCATAAATTCGGCCCCGAGCGTGTACATCTTGACGATGGGCGCAAGACCGGCAACATCGCCGTAGTCATACGCATATACCCCTTGGGTCAGGGTCGGGCAGGCCAGCGGTTCCACCGCAACCAGTCGGACGTTCTTACCCTGTAGTTTATCAGGAATAAACGGGAAGGTCAGACCGGCAAAGTTGGTGCCGCCGCCGCAGCACGCGAACACGACATCCGGATACTCATCAATCATCTCAAGCTGAAGCCGGGCTTCCTGGCCAATCACGGTCTGGTGCAGACAGACGTGGTTGAGCACACTGCCGAGCGCATAATTAGTGTCTTCACGGCTGGCCGCGTCTTCCACGGCTTCGCTGATCGCAATCCCCAAGCTGCCTTTGGAATCCGGGTATTTTTCGAGGATCTGCCGGCCGGATGCGGTTCTGGGACTCGGGCTGGCAATGACTTCCGCACCGTACACCTCCATAATATTCCGGCGATACGGTTTCTGCTCAAAGCTGACTTTGACCATGTAAACCGTACATTCCATATCAAAAAGCTTGGTGGCCAGGGACATTGCGGTCCCCCATTGGCCAGCGCCGGTCTCGGTAGCGATCCGCTTGATTCCGGCGGCTTTGTTGTAAAATGCCTGCGGCAGCGCGGTATTCAGCTTATGGCTGCCAACCGGGCTGACCCCTTCATATTTGTAATAGATCCTGGCCGGGGTCCCAAGCGCTTTTTCCAACCGCCGGGCCCGCATTAACGGCGAAGGCCGCCAGAGCTTGTACATCTCGCGGATCTCTTCCGGAATCTCGATAAACCGTTCAGTGGAAACCTCCTGTTCAATCAGACCCATCGGAAAAATTGGCGTTAAGTCCGGCGGAGCCAGGGGCTCTTTGGTGGCCGGACTGAGTCCGGGATCGGGCAGATTGGGCATGTCCGCCTGGATGTTGTACCAAAACTTCGGAATCTTGTCGTCAGGAAGGATGACTTTTGTGACAGAATCTCTACTCATCTGTTCTTCTCTCCTCTCAGCTCTTTGAGAAAAT
The DNA here is from genome assembly GCA_050258755.1 of Solirubrobacterales bacterium. Taxonomy (GTDB): domain Bacteria; phylum Bacillota; class Syntrophomonadia; order Syntrophomonadales; family DTU052; genus JBLMZI01. Next base: position 569,801 of record JBLMZI010000004.1, read on the forward strand.
TCGGCCCGAAAGCCAAATATCATTTTAGCACGCGGTTTGGGGCAGTGGCAAGAGGATCTGCCCATTTACGCAATGAGGGCATTGGAACCCCGCTCCAATGCCCTTGACGGCCTTTTAGGAAACTGTTTAGTTGACAAAGTCTACAGTAAGATTACTTCGGGAATACCCGCTGACAATGGCTGCATTTCCAGCCGCGAAAGCCGTATTTGTGAATGTAATGGTCAGGTTTCCGGTGTTGGCCCCTCGGAAATGCGGATTCGCAGTACCGATCAGAGTGACTGACAACGTTGTGCCCGAAGTCCTGGTCACAACCGCGGTCAAGCCGACCGGCACATTCGCTGTCGTAACCTTTCCGAGGGCAACGAGGTCATCCCCATTGCCGCCGGTAAATGTGTCCCCTGCCAGCGTTATTACAATCGGTGACGAATTGTCGATGCTACCCGTGTTATCGGCTGCTTCGAAGAAACCTCCTGCGGAATAGGTCAACGTTGGATCGCTGAAACTGACCGACAGAGCCATAGCCGTGTTGTTGACCTGAGCTGCGTCAGACGTGGCGAATGCGGACGACTGAAACGCCAGCGTCATGTTAGTGACGCCATTTCCCGAATTATGCTGGGCCGCATTGCCGTTGAGTCCGACAGTAATCGTGTGGGCACCGGACCGAACCGCTGTCACCGTGAGTCCCGCAGGCTGGTTGCTTACGAGAATCTTGCCCGCTGCCACGAAATCGTCTCCAGTGATTCCCGAAAACAGATCCCCGGTCAACGTGACGGTCACGGTCCCGCTGATGGAGCCATCATTTGCGCCAGCCTCACTAAACCCGCTCGCTGAAGCGCTTAAACCTGGATCGATAAAGATGACGTCGAATTCCTGGCTCGTCTCCGATACCTGGGCAGCATTACCGCTGGTGAACGCGCTGTTCTGATAAGTAAGCCGGATCCCCCTGACCGAATCGGCCGAATTATGGGCAGTTGCGACACCGGTCAATCCGAAGGTCAGCGTTGTCGCCGAGGTTCGAGTTAAAACCGCTGTTAATCCGGCCGGCAGCGCACTGACTGAAACTTTGGGCGCAAAGTTCTCACCATCCGCCCCGGCAAAGGTGTCCCCGGTTAAGGTCACTGTAATTGGACTGCCGAACGTCCCGTCATTATTCGATGATTCGGTCAGCATAACCCCGGAGTAGATGAGTTCGGGATTCTGGAACGAAACCTTCAAATTCGTTTTTTCCTGGTTATTAACTGCCGCCGCATCATTGCCAACGAACGCGTTGTCGTAGAATTTGAAACCCAAGGTGGATACGCTGTTCGTGGCCTGATGATTAGTAACCGTTCCGGTTAGGGTTACCGAGATTGTCTGAGATCCGGTCTTTTTCGCCACAACCGTCAAGCCGCTTGGAACGTTAGTAACACCCATCCTGCCCAGCGCAACAAAATCGTCATTCACGCTGCCAGTGAATGTCTCTCCGGTCAATCGGATGATCATCGGTTCGTCATTATCAATGGTGCCATTGTTGGCGGCGGCCTCAACAAACTCGGTATTATCGTAGCTGATCCCTGGGGCGATGAACCGGACTTCGATATTGCCTTTCGTCGCATTCTGGTAGTTGGACGAGGTGCCCCCGCTGAACGCCGCATTTTGGAAAGCAAACGTAACATCGGTCCGATTGTGGGACGGATTGTTCAGGGTTGCCTTGCCGACCAGTGTAACCTCAATCCGGATTGCGCTGATCCGTTTCGCCACCGCGGTTAATCCCGCCGGCAAATTGGTCACCACCAATTTCCCGGTGCTAACAAAGTCTTCCTCGTATGCCCCGGAAAAAGCCCCTTCAGCCAGTGTGATTACCATCGGTGACGAATTATCGATTGAACCATCATTTGCCCCTGTTTCGTTAAAAACGCTGGTCCCGTAATTGATTCCGGCGTCTTTAAATGTTACCCCGAGGGTCGACCGGGACGATTGACTGACGCTTTCGGCAGAACCGCCGGCAAAGGCCGTATCCAGGAAGCGCAAGCTCATGTTGGTGACATTGTTGGCAATGGCGTGGTTGGTCGCTTGACCGGTCAGCGTGACCGCTACGCTCGCCGGCGCGGTTTTAACCACAGACATGGTCAATCCGGCGGGGACATTGGCAGTCTGTATTTTGTTCGTCGTTACAAGATCCTCATATTGTTCACCGGTGAAGGTGTCGCCGGTTAACGTAATAGACAGCGGATTGCTGTTGTCAATCGCTCCCGTATTTCCGGAATTTTCATGGAAGGTTCCCGCTCCCCAACTCAGGCTTCGGGTGACTGAATTCACAACGACCCCGAAGCTCCGCGTCCCGGCCTGAAAACCAGGTTTGGAGGCCGTAATCGTTATAATGGCTTTTCCGTTCGCAATGCCGGTGAGCGAAATCGCGTTGCCGTTCAAAACGGCCGTTACAACTGAACTGTTACTGCTGGAAACGGTTTTCTGGGCGTCCGACAGCCCGTTGGCCAGCAGCACTTCCTTGGTCTGCCCGACCGTAATGATCGGAATCTTTATGGAGCTGATGGTAATTACGTTTGAAGCGTTTCCGGAAATCGTAATGGTTGGGGGCGGCTCCTCCAAGTTCTCTTCTGCGATCAAAGTATTGGGCGTGGTTGCGGTCGCCGTTGGCACCGTTATGTTCACCGGAACGGGAGGTGTCATGGTGGTTTGCTGGTTCGGCATAGCGGTATTACCGGCAATTCTAGGATCCAATGCAATCATCGCATTCACCAGTTCAGGTGCTCTAATTCCGTTCACCGCCAGTTTCCCGTCCACCGAACAGATCACTTTGGGCGATACGGTTACATTCGGGACATCCTGTTCGATCATCCCGCCAGATGTGTAAAAATAAGCATTATGTACGATACCGCTTCCAGTCACGGAACCCGGAGCGTTCATGCGAACATTATTGACCACTGCCGCGCTTTCAAGCGAAATTGTCGAACCAGGCGCACCAATGGCTACATTTTGAATATGAGCGTTGGTTTTTACCGTGGCCGGGCCATCCAGTTTCAATACCCCAACCAGGGCTTTGCTGCCCAAGATTACGCTTGTCCCAACTCCGCTGCCGGTTACTGAAAGCTGCCCCACCGTTCCCTGGTCAGCCCGCACCGAAGCCAATGGGGATTCGACCTGGATCTGGTCAGCCGAACCAAGCAGCACCGCGGCAGATTTCACCGCCGCTACCCGTACAATTTCAAACGATCCTCGAAGCTCGGTTTGGGCGCCGGCCGGGGTGGTCACGATGACGTTTTGAAATCCAACCGGCAGAATTCCCGACTCTTCCAGGGTTGCCGGAGTCCTGGTAGTCACCGTGTTGATCTTGCTGCCCGCGGAGGCCAGCAGCCGGACGGTCGTCCGGTTCGGTTTGTTGATTTCAACCTTCGGCAGGATCGATGATTTAATCTGAATACTTTTCGGGCCGCCTCCCCGCACGTAAGTCGTGCCGGTCACTTGAACCTGATTCAAGGTACAGTTCCCGTTTCCGATCGATTCCATAATATAAAGGTTTCCTTGAATCAAGGTGTTCGATAAGGTGGTATTATTCCGGGTAATCTTTACATTCCCGCGAACAACCTTCATTTTTACCTTGGGCGCCGCTGCGCTCGGTTTGGCTGCCTTGGCGTTTTTCGTTACAGGTTGCGCAACCAAAACGGTTTTCTTACTTGGCGTTTTCTTCTTGGTCACTGTTTTGGTTTGGCCGGGTACGTTCCAAAGCGTCAAGGAAAAAAACAGGATGACTAGAATGGAAATAATCTTTATAGGCCCGGTTTGCCTTCGTTGTTGACATCCATGCTGCATCTGCATCAACCACACTTTTCCTGAATAGTCATACAATAATGATACCACTGCAGCATGTTAGAATGAAGCGTTATTGATCATTTTCGTTGATAATCGGTCAGGCTGGCTCCAGAATACTGGCTGTCTGTCCCGCGCTGCGTTCCCATTTCCGGCAGCGGTCGCCCCAAAAGGCCAACGAAATTCCGTCACGTTCGATGGAAACCACCTCACACTGGTTTGGGCAACCGTCGCAGAGCCGGCTGACGCTCGCGAAGGACCCGTCACAGACATAAGCAAAACCCTTAAATTTGGATTGGCTCCCGCTTTGACGGCCCAGCAGTGCGGCACCGAGCGCACCCATAACGGCGTGGTGTTCCGGCACATACACCGGCTGTCCCAATTCGGCTTCGAATGCCTGGCGCATGCCGGGATTGGCAGCAACACCGCCCTGAAACACGACCGGCGCCTCCAATCGCTTCCCATGCGCCAGATTGTTGAGAAAGTTTCGCGCCAGGGCCTGGCACAGCCCGGCTAGAATATCCTCAACCGGGTAACCGGCCTGCTGCTTATGGATCATGTCCGACTCGGCAAAGACGCCGCAGCGTCCTGCAATTCGGGCAGGTTTCGAAGAAGAAACCGCAAGCTCGCCGAATGCTTCGATTGGGATTCCGAGCCGCATCGCCTGCTGGTCCAGAAACGAACCGGTTCCTGCGGCACACACAGTATTCATCGCGAAATCAACCACCACGCCGTCCCGCAAGAGTATTAGTTTTGAGTCCTGTCCACCGATTTCCAATATTGTGCGCGCATCGGGGACTGACCGCAGCGCACCGACTGCGTGGGCGGTGATTTCGTTGCGGACTGCGTCGGCTCCGACGATAACCGCGGCTAGATTCCGGCCGCTCCCGGTTGTTCCGACCCCTGCGACTGATACCGGATCGATCCGCTCGCCAAGAATTCGGGCAGCCTGTTGAACTGCTTGAACTGGATTTCCCCGGGTTCGCAAATAGATGCTGTGCCGGACCGAGCCGGCCGCATCAAGGGCCACCGCCTTGGTCGTTACTGACCCGACATCAATGCCAAGATAAACAGGTGCTGTCATGGCTTACCCCTCCTTGATCGCGCCACCGAACCATATCGGTGAAGGCTTCCAGTCTGGTCACAAGTCCGGCTTCTCCGGCATGTTCATCAAAGTACACCGTCATGATCGGCACCCCGGTTTCCTCCTGGACCCTCGGCAGAATAGCCTGGGCGACGATTTCCGGCATGCAGGTCAACGGCCCGATCTGGATCACGCCATCAACCTGCTCCCTGGCTAGCAGGGCCGCACAGGCAACAGTTTCACAGCCGTGCCCCCCGACAAAATAATTTAAATACGGCCGGGCCAGCGGCATAACATCGCGGAAACTCATCGATCGAAACAATCCGCCAAAAATGTGATCGTTCATCCACTGGCTCAGGGTGACCGGGCGAACAACCTCAACGCCCATCCGCCCGAGATGAGTCATGATCTCACCATTTGCAGCCGGTTCCAAGAGGGTATAGATTTCACCCACCAGTCCAATCCGTGGAATCAATGCAGGTTCGGGATTCAGAAGCTGTTGCCAGCCATCCTGAGCCTCTTGTTCAGCTGCCTCCGCTTCGTTCTTGTTCTGTGCCGCATCCACAGCCTTCAAAGCTTTTCGGTAAATACTCTGACAGGCCGCCGCATCGATTGAACGGGGTAAATAATACAACTGCCGCTGTTCCAGCCGGTCAACCACATTTAGTTTGTGCCACGCCAATCGGACAGCGCGTGCAAAGGTTCTCAAGGAATTACCATTCTGCAGCCGTTTTAAAAACCCCATGATATTGAGGCGACCGCCATCCGGCGCCTCCAAAACCAGCATGTCGAACGAGAATCCAAGGCTTCGAAGTATTTCCTCTTCTGCCTTGGCATAATACCCAAATCGGCAAGGCCCCCACCCGCCGCCCATAATAATGGTATCCGCACCGCGTTCCAACGCTTCCACAAAGTTGCCCAGGTTGATTTTTAAAGGCAGGCAGGCCGTTTCCGGTGCGTGGGCCATGCCAATTTCAAGGGTTCGCCGGCTGCATGGAGGCGGCGGGATCACGTGGAAATGCAGGTCCGTCAGCAGCGATTGCAGGGGGATATAGGCATTCCCCAGATGGGGAAAGGTCACTTTCATGATGCGTTTGCCTCCTGATTAAGTCGATAAAAGCCTCCAAGCGGGTTTCCAAACCGGCTTCTCCGCTGTGTTCGTCAACGGTCAGGTGGAAAAACGGCTTGGTCATCCGGCGCCGCAGGGTATCCACAATAATTGAATCAGGGCCACAGCCAAAACAGGAAATGTAGATCATGCCGTCAATTTGAGGGTTCCGGTTCATCAGATGGGCCGCCCCGCTAGCGTTGGCGCCGCTGGTCCAAAAGAGACGTTTCGGGAGCGCGAAACGACCTGCGTCTTTGGCTGCCGGGCCCAGCATTTCGGCCGTGACAACGTGCACTCCCATCGATCGAAGCCGCTGTGGCGTTCCAAAGTTTAAAACCCGATCATTTACGACATAACTGTGTCCTAAAAGGCCGATCTGCAGTCGGTACGGTTCCGTAGAACCAATGGAACGGCCTTCTTCCCGCTCAATCCATTGACCGGCGGTTAGTCCTTCACGATGGGTTTCCGACTCAAAAGTGCTTAAGGCCGAGAAAGAATCCTGCCAGGCCCGCATAAACCGCCTGCGCGAACCGCCGAGCACATCGGCCAGATGTTCAATTTCCCGTTTTTCAAAGGCAAGGCCCCGCGTACGGTCAACAACCGGCGAAAGAACCGGCGGGATATCCCGCTGAAAGGCCCGAATCATGTCCGGAAGCCCCATCAGTTTCGGACAAATATAGTTTCGCGCTTCGTATTGAACTAACCGGGGAATAAAAAGCGCGTCCACATCAGCATCTGCAAGGGCTCGAACATGCCCGTAGTACGCTTTTACTGGCAGGCACGCCTCACAAACGGACGCAGCCACGCCGCGCCGCAACATAGCCGGATCGGTTTCGCTGGAGATTTGGATTTCCACACCGGTTTTCTGAAAAAAAGACTTCCAGCGCGGGTAGAGGTGGTAGAACATCAATCCTCTAGGAATCCCGATTTTCACGTCGTTCCTCCCGCCTCGGGGCGATGGGTTCGCGCCGTTTTCGTGGGGTGTTTGAGGATTTCCTGAAGGCACCGGGTCGTAATGGGAGCGCCTTTCGCGGGATCATCAGTATCATTAAACATCTTACCGAGATCCCCCGCTCCAATCAGCGTCAGGTTTGGGAAATCCCGAAGTGCTTCGACGGTATCCCCCTCCAGGTATCGGTTTTCGGAAGGCTCGGCCAGCCCGTCCTTGTTCACCGGACGGTCGGTCAGTGTACCGGTGCTGTCCACCGATTCGTCAACTTCAACCCCTTCGGACCTGGTACCGGCCGCAACGGCCAATACGCCCATAATCTCCACCGAATCATCGGAGAGAATCTGTTTCAGTACCCGTTCACCTTTGCCCGTGCCGCTGCGGCCGCGGTCATCCACCATGACCACGACCGGGTCAAAAGGCGCTTCATGGATTTGAAGCAGAATTTCAGAGGCCGAAATCGGCGTGGGATTACCGGCTGATGCCAACAAGGGATACAAACCGAGTCGGCCGCAGGCGGTCCGAACGGCCTTGCACGCTTTCTGATCCCCGTCGGTCACAACAATCACTTTGCGTTTGATATTCCATCGCCTCCGCAGCTGCCCTTTGACACGATCCAACCCGCAGTGGTTTTTCCGTGCAATTGACGATAAGCTTCTGCGGTTATTCTTACATCTTTGGCGATGCTTTATGCCCGCGTTTCAGCTCAGCATGGCATACAGTTTGCGTAGGGCCGCCCGCTCCATCCGAGAAACCTGCACCTGGGAAATGCCCAAATCGTTGGCGATCGCAACCTGGGTTTCGTCCTTGAAAAACCGACGCAGGATGATCTCCCGTTCCCGGTAATCTAATTTGTCCATCGCTTCACGCAAAGCCATATGCTCCAAAAAATCATCGCTGCTGAACTCCGACACCAGCGTGTCGATCATCTCCAGGCGGTCCAGTTCCTGATTGGATAACGTTTCATGGATATAAGCCGGGAGTTGGCAGGCTTCCATGGCCAGCACAATATCTTCGGCGGGTATCTCTAGGAAAGAAGCGATTTCTGCCACCGATGGATCTTCCCCGGTTTGAACCCGCAGCCGCTCCTGGGCCCATTTCACACGGGCATGGATTTCCTTTAATCCGCGCTGAACTTTTAGCAGCCCGTCGTCCCGTAGAAACCGCTTAATCTCCCCAATAATCATTGGAACCGCGTAGGTTGAAAAACGGACCTCATAACCCGGATCGAACCGTTCGATCGCCTTGACCAAGCCGATCGATCCCACCTGAAACAGGTCTTCAAACTCATAACGGGTGCCGCGAAATCGCTCCAGGACGAGATAAATCAGTCCCACATTGGCTTCAAACAACCGTTCCTTGGCAACATTGTCACCTTCACGGACAGCGGCCAGCAGCCGCAGACTTTCTTCGTGCTCCAGGGTCCTGCCCTTGACATGCTGTTCCATACACGGCTCACGCCCGCAGGGCTTTGGGTTCACTGGCAAAACTTCGAACCATGCGGACCCGGGTGCCGCGGTTTGGCTCTGAGACAACCTCAAAGCTGTCCACAAATGACTTAATAAAAACAAAACCAAGCCCCATCCGATCCGGCTCAGTCGTAAAGGATGCCTCCAGTGCCTGCTCAACATTCGCGATCCCACGGCCGGTATCTTCCACAATCAGCTCCAATACCTGTCCCGGGTAAATCGCCAACTCGATCATGACGGCTTGATCGCGCCGGTTTTCATAACCATGCAGGATGCTGTTGCTAACCGCTTCCGACATGACAAGCTTGATTTCATCGATTTCCTCCAGCGTGCAGTTCAGTTGGGTGGCAAAAGCGGCGGCACACGCCCTTGCTAATCCAACATTTTCAGGCAGACTGGCAATCTGGTATCGTACCCAATTGATTGGCTGCATGCCGATCACCTCCTTAAAATGTCCATATCATGGCCGTTTTGAAATATTTCCTTTTCATTTGCGCAAATCGAAATGATTTTCTTCACCCCTGATACCTCCAGCATTCGCTCGACCACCGGCCGGGGGCGCAAAATGTACAATCGTCCGCCAGATGCGGTGACCAGCTTGTACCGTCCAAGAATGACCCCAAGCCCCGAACTGTCAATGAATTGGACCTCCGAGAGGTCGAGCACCAATTTGGTTGCTTTGCCTTTTTTCCATTCCTGGTCGATTGACGAACGCAAACGGTCCGCGACCGCCAGGTCGATTTCTCCTGAAATCCGCACCATCAGCGTGCCGCGGGCCGTGTCAAGATCAATTCTCACCCTGCAGACCTCCCATTATTTTCCATGTTACTTCTACGGTCTCAGGGCAAAGTCCTCCCATTTTTTTCCTTTTAGAAAAATATTTCGGACCAGGTTCGCTGTACCGATTCCTTGAATTGCCGTTTCGGAATACTCTGGCGGGCTATCAGGCGGACCGTCTTAATCACCTTGCCATCTCGCAGGATCTTCGCTGTGCCGATCGTTTGCCCGGCCCGGATCGGCGCGTTTAAATACGAGGCCAGGCTTTTGCGGCAGACCAACTGGTTTTCCTCACCTTTCAGACAGACCACGCCAATCGATCGCTCAGCGACCGCCTCGACCGCTTCCTGCTGCCCTTTGCCTACTTTGACCAGCCCGTGGATACTCCCGCGCTCACCGAACGATTTAAAGGCATACCGGGCAAACCCATAGTTATAGAGGGCAATCGAATCCCGGAAATTGCCCCGCGGCTCAGGCGAGCCCATGACCACCGCCACCAACCGTAGACCGTTCCGCTTCACCGTGGAAACGAGGCAGTATTTTGCTTCATTGGTCCATCCGGTCTTAAATCCGTCGGCCCCCCGGTACCACCACAGCAGTTTGTTGGTGTTGAATAGCTTGAATTCCCCGTTGCGCAGCGAGTATTCCTTGATTGATGTATATTCAAGAATCCGCGGGTGTTTCAGGGCAAACACCGCAAGGCGGGCCATATCGTGGGCGCTGGTATAGTGCTTCGGATCCGGCAGGCCATAGGCATTCACAAAGTGCGTGTTTTTCATCTTCAACTGTTTGGCCGTCTGATTCATTTTCTCAACAAAGGATTCATGCGAGCCTTCCAGGTGTTCCGAGACGGCCACGCACGCGTCGTTCGCCGAACCAACCGCGACCGCCACCAGCATATCGTGATACGTCATTTCTTCGCCCGGTTCCAGGTAAATCTGCGATCCGCCCAGCCGCCACGCGTTTTCGGTTGTCGTTACCTTGTCATTGGGCATTGCCCGACCATCTTCCAGGGCCATTACACCCAGCAGCAGGGTCATCAGTTTGGTCATGCTTGCCGGCGGCAGTTGCCGTTCCGGCTCCTTGCCAAAGAGGATCCTGCCTGATTCGGCGTCGACCAGGATAGCCGAATCCGCCTTGACATTTACGATATCGGCCGCAGCGCACGGTGATGCGGCCGCCAGGAAAAACAGAACAAGAAACAGCAAAAGCCAATATTTCCGGCGTTGCAAAAGAATCCCTCCCCTTTCGCTCTTACCGTAAATCTATTGGCTTTTGCTGCTGATTATGCTTGATTCGATTCCAAATGATCGTTACAACGGCTGAAATCCTTCCCTGGTGACCGTCCCCAGGATCAGCCGGCAGGAGATCGGTGTTTGCTGGCTGATTTCAAGCGCGTCCAGCAGCCGCTGTTCAGCGGCCGCCAACCGGTCCGGCCGGTTGGTGCGAAACTCGGCCAGGATATCTCCGAATTCAACCCGGTCTCCAAGCTTTCTTCGCATGATGATTCCTGCCCCATAATCAATCCGGTCTTCTGCTCTATCTCGGCCTGCACCCAACATCATGGCGGTTCGGCCAATTTCGTCAGTCTGCATCCGGTTCAGCCAGCCGCCGGTCTTTGCGCGCACTTCATACCGGTGGGTAACCGGATGGCAGGACGCAACCGCGGCAAGTACAGTGGGATCGCCGCCCTGCGCCGCAACCATGTCACGCAGCTTGGCCAGTCCCAACCCGGAATCCATCATTTTCCGCATCAAATGAAAACCTTCTTCAACCGAAGCGGCTTTTTGACCCAGTACCGCCATGTGGGCCGCCAGCGTCAGGCACAGCTGCGTTAAATCCTCGGGCCCCTCCCCTTGAAGGGTTCGAACCGATTCCTCGATTTCAAGCGCGTTGCCAATCGCATATCCCAAAGGCTGGTCCATCGTACTGAGCACTGCTGTTACCTGTTTTCCGGCGTTTCGTCCAATTTCAACCATTGCCCGGGCTAATTCGATGGCCGCGTCGGTTTCCCGCATAAAGGCACCGGTGCCGGTCTTCACATCCAGCACAAAAGCATCTGCGCCAGAGGCCAATTTTTTACTCATCACACTGCTGGCGATCAAAGGAATGCTGTCCACCGTGGCCGTCACATCACGAATTGCGTAGATTTTCTTGTCCGCCGGCGCCAGATCGCCGCTTTGCGCGACGACAGCCAGGCCGGTCCGGTTCACCTGATTGATGAATTCCTCACGGGTCAAAACCGAACGAAACCCGGGAATCGCCTCGAATTTGTCGACCGTGCCGCCGGTAAAGCCCAGCCCGCGGCCCGACATTTTGGCCACCGGAATCCCGGCCGCCGCCGCCAAAGCCACCACCACCGGCGTCGTTTTATCGCCGACCCCACCGGTACTGTGTTTGTCCACCTTAACCCCGGAAATGCCAGAAAGGTCGGCCATATCGCCCGAATGGGCCATCGCCAGAGCCAGATCGGCTGTTTCCCGCGCATTCATGCCGCGAAAAAAAACTGCCATGGTCCAGGCTGAAATTTGGTAATCCATCACCGTCTTCGCCACGATGCCCTGAATAAAGGCTTCGATTTCCTCACGGCTCAGCTCAAACCCATCCCGTTTGCGCCGGATAATCTCTTCCGCATTCATCGCCCCAGCCCCCATTCTTCAGCCCCGATTCAACTGTGCCGCGAAACTGATTCCCGGCAGTCCGGTCCCGCGGACCCCGAGCCAGTCGGCTACGGTGCAGCCTAAATCCGCGAAACTGGGCAGAATCCCGAGGTTCATTCCGGGGCGCAGTCCGGCACCAGTCAGCAGTAAAGGAACATATTCGCGGGAATGGTCGGTGCTCACCGTCGTCGGGTCACACCCGTGATCGGCCGTAAAGATCAGAATGTCCGCCGGCCGTAATGCCGAAAGGAAAGCCGGGATGGCAGCATCCACCTCCGCTAAAGCGGCCGCGTATCCTTCCGGGTCGTTCCGATGACCGTACTGCATATCAAAATCCACCAGATTGGCAAAAACAAATCCCATTTCCGGCCCCTTCCGGATCGTGTCCAGGATTACCTCAATCCCATGCGTGTTGTTGCGGGTCGGCAGGCTCCGGCTGATGCCCCGGCCAGCGAAAATATCGGAAATCTTTCCGATGCTGGTTACCGGAATCCCGGCTTCATTCAGCCGGTCCAAATACGAAACCGAGATCGGTTCAACCGAAAAGTCATGCCGGCGCTCGGTCCGCACAAAGTGGCCCGGCTGCCCGGTAAACGGGCGGGCGATAACCCTTCCCACGGCGTGGTCGCCAGTCAGTATCCTTCGGGCTGCAGCACAGAGATCGTACAACCGCTCAACCGGAATGACGTCTTCATGAGCGGCGATCTGAAAAACGCTATCGGCGGACGTGTAAACAATCGGGCGGCCGGTGCGCATGTGTTCCGCACCCAATTCTTCGATAATAACAGTCCCGGAAGCCACCTTGTTGCCGAGCACACCGAGTCCGGTTTCGCGTTCGAACGATTCAACCACTTCAGCGGGAAAGCCGTTTGGGTAGACCGGAAGCGGCGCACGCAGAATAACTCCCATCATCTCCCAGTGGCCAGTCGTCGTATCCTTCCCCACCGCCTGTTCCGCCATTTTCCCATAGCTTCCCGTGCAGTCGGCAACCGGAGCCACCCCTTGTACAGCGATAATATTTCCCATCCCAAGCTGTTGAAAATTCGGCAGGGATAAGCCGCCCTGCGCCCGGGCCATGTTCCCCAGGGTATTGCTGCCTTCATCGCCATAATCCCTGGCGTCAGGCAGTTCCCCAACCCCAAGGCTGTCCAATACGATCAGAATGACTCTTGCCGTCATAAGCCCTCCCACCTTCCGCACAATGGAATAGACTGCCGCCCGGATGCACACGGCGCCGGGCGGCTTATGAACGTCTCTGATATGCATTATACCTGATTCAATCGGCGAATTATGCTCTGGGATGGGTCTTTTGATAGATTTCGCGCAGCCGGATCTTGGTCAGGTGCGTGTAGATCTGCGTGGTGCTGATATCAGCATGGCCAAGCATTTCCTGCACGGCTCTGAGATCAGCCCCATTCTCCAGGAGATGGGTGGCAAACGAATGCCGCAGTGTATGCGGTGTGACCTCTTTCTCGATACCGCACGCCTCGACATATTTGTTTAACAGCTTCCAGAAACCCTGCCGGGTCATTTTGTGGCCTTTCGCGTTGACAAACAAGGTCCGGTTCGTCGTACTTTTAACCAGATACGGCCGGGACCGGGCCAGGTAGCGTTCCACCCATTCCTGGGCGGTGCTCCCGACTGGCACGATTCGCTCCTTGCGGCCTTTTCCAAAACAGCGGACAAAACCGGCACTCAGGTTGATATCTTCAATCTCGAGCCCTAAAAGTTCAGAAACCCGAAGCCCGGTGGCGTACATCACCTCAAACATCGCTTTATCCCGCAACCCGGTATGCAGCACCGGGTTTGGTGAATCGAGTAGCACATCAACCTCTTCCAGGGTCAGCACAGAAGGCAGCTTTCGTGTTACCCGCGGGGTGTCCAGGTTGTCCGTCGGATTGCTCGCGAGATACCCTTCGAGCACCAGAAAACGAAAAAACGCCTTTATACTGGACATGTTCCGGGCTGAACTGGAAAAGGCAGCCCCTTCGTCCAGCAGGCTGCCAATAAATTCCAAAATATCGTGGCGTTTGATGGTGTGCAGATCATCAATGCGCCGTTTCTTTAAAAAGGCCAAAAATTTGGCAACATCCCGGAGATAGGCTTCCAGGGTGTTGTCTGACAACCCCTTTTCATACTGCAGGTAATCCGCAAAGGCTTTGAAGTATTCTTCCATGGCAAACGCTCCTGCTCATACACACTTACTACATTCATCGGTTTTTGCCGGCCGAATGATTAGCAATACTTTGAATTGGCCGAAGCTATTCCCGTTCCTCGTAATAAAAATCCTGAACTTTTAGCACATACTGTTCCAGGGCGCGCTCAAATCCGCCCTTTTCACCTGGTTCCTGATGCATTGGCTGTTTCCAGTTCGCAGGGTTATCCAGCACCTCCTTCATGGTTGGCATGCTCACCGGCCAGTGAATCATGGTATAGAACAATGCTCCCAGCACACCGCAGAGTACCAGGCCACGGGCTGCAGACCGGAACACTTTTTTGGGTTTGATCAAGATTATCCGCATTTTGTCCCCCCTAACGAATCAACCAGGCAAGCAGCCACGGTGAGGCGGCTGTTTCCAAAACGGCACCGATGCCAAAGGCCGCGGTCAGTCCGGCCATAATCAGGGTATAAACGATCAGGCTGCCAACCAGATTCGGGCCGGATTGGAACCGGCCCCGCACCAAATACAGCGAAAAATTGACACTGTATACCCCGGCCGCCAGAACCAGCGGAAGGTACAAGAGATTTTGGGGCAGCACTGAAGCAAGAATCACCCATAACCCGGCTCGTCCCTTTTCCCCCGCGAGAAATCCGATCGTGAACCCCAGGGAATAGCCTCGCGCGAAAACAATGCCCACGACCAGCGGTGCGCCAATCACGGTTAGACCGAGAAACCAAATCAGCCCGACGGTTCGAAGCTGATTGGCAAAGGCCGCCATGAAGGTCGCTTCCATCCCCCGTTCGCTGCCGCCGGCCGATCGAATGAATTCATCAAACAGCCGAACCAACTGGCCGCGGGTGCCGGCCGACAAATCCAAAGTGTGCAGCCACCCGAGCCAGATCCCTGCCGCGCAGGCCAGCCCTAGAAAGAGGTACTGCCAGAGATTGCTGCCAAGATGCTGTTTTAGTCGTGACGATAGCCGCATTCTCCAACGCTCCAAAAGCCAACCTGTACAATATACTTATGGTCAAAACCTCCAGATTATGCCATCCCAGGCGTGATCCAACCCGGCACCGCATTGGGGCAAAGAAAAGCACCGCGTTGGTTTCCCTGCGCGGTGCTCTGAATTCATTCGAACTATTCAATGACCCGTCCATACCTCCCGCCGCCCCCTGGCATAAAGGTGAGCCGGTTCTCCCGCATCGCCTGAATCAGCCCCGCCGTGCGGGCATCCGATGCCTTTTCAATCGATGCCGGCTCCGCCATTTCGGTAATCTCGATCTCCGTGCCCAGGTGCTGACGCAATTTTGCATACTTTTTCTTCCCGACCCCGGGCAGCATCAGCAGCGGAACCCGGTAATGATAGGGCGGACGGCCCGGTGGGTGAAAAACTGCAGCATCTGAACAGGCTTCATCGCTGATCGAATCGATCCGGTCCCAAACCCCAGCGGTCATCAGCCGGCCGCAAACCGGACAATGAAAGGCTGGCTGCGGTCCGTCTTCAATCCGGTCACACACAACACAGTGACTTCGGTGATATTTGCCCAACCTGGCAGCCATCCCGTAATTCCCAACTATAGCACGGCCTTCCCGCCGTCTGAGCGCTTTGATCAATTCCCCCGCCGAACGGTTCGCCATGCGGATCAGGTTGTATTCACGGGCCAGCTTATCCAGGGAATGCGCATCCGAATTGGATAAATACGAATAGCGGTGCGCTTCCCCAATTCGGTCAGCCAGGTCGGTATCGGCAGACAGTCCGAGTTCAAGGCCGTCAATCAGTTGCACCCGATTCCCGAAACCATCTGCGAGCCGGCGAACCCAGCATCCGTAAGCCCCTTTGTGCGGCGTAAACGCGTGGGCCACCACAAAAACACCCCCGACCGCACCGGCCAGATCAAGCAAGTCCACGGCCGAATACCTTGCTTTTTGCGTTGACAAGGTCAGATTGGTCACCTTGTTTTTCATCACCTTCTGCCATTCGGCGGCGGCTGCAAGATCCGGGAAGTAGGTTAAAAAATGAGCCCCTTCCCGGCTTTCCACCTCGGCGCCGGCGATCAGGGCAATTTCGCCGTCATACATCAATTCCCCGCCGAATCCTTCAACGAGATCACCCCGCTGCCGCAATTCCTCCAGTTCCTCCAGAACAGGTGGACTGCCGCAGTCCACCAGCCCAACCAACTGCAGGCCTTTTTCCCGGGCTGCAAACTTCAGGATGTTTTCCACCGTCATTTCTCTTGATGCGGTGATTTTGACCGGACGGCCTTTTGCCAGTCCGACATGAACATGCAAATCAGCAAAAACCGGACGCATCGAATCTCTCCTGTTCTTCCAGGTTCTTCAACCCTGGTATAATGACGCCTAAAGCTAACATATGTTATCCGGCTAAAAATGTCCACCTGACGGAATTCCCGTGTTTCCAGCGGAAAACCCTTTATAATAGAAGACGAGGTGATGATCATGAAACGAATCCGTAATACCGTTCTGATTAGTGTTATGGTTTGCTCGATTCTGTTTGCATCCGCCGGAATCGTGACCCATACGGCACAGGCTGCTGTGAAAAAGAAACCGGTGAAACTTGCCGCGAAACCGGCCGCAAACACTGCCGCGGCGCCTGGCTCAATGCTCGCCCAATATCCGGTTGTTGACGAAATCAATGCATTGAAACTTGAAATTTCGGCACTAAAAAAGGAAATCGCCACCCTGAAAGCCCAATCAGCCGCCAGCACGCCGGCCGGTTCAAGTGAATCATCTTCCACTTTCGCAGCATCCTCTACTGGCACATTGACGGTGGGTGTGGACGAAGTCGGTACCTATCGCATGATTCTAACCGAAGGCGGCCCTTTACTCGTTGGGATTGATTCTATCAGCACGACCGCCGACGGCCGCTATCGAGTGACTCTGAAAATCGGCAACATGTCACTGGCCGCCTGTCACAATCTCATCCTCGCGGTTACCCGTGCGAACTATGATCAATCAGGTTTCTCCAACGATGTACGCGTCAACGAAACCATCGACCCGGGAACCTGGAAATCGGTCGAATTGACGACCCCCTCCGACTTCCAAACCCTCCGGATCACACTGAAGGCTTCCGCGCTCTCTCTGGTCACGCCTTAATATATTTTGTTAACCGATAAAAGAAAAAAGGCGGCTATGGTTACAATCCACAGCCGCCTTTTTGGTTTGCTATATCAACAACCAATCGATAATTCGCTGGCTATTCCCATTTTTCCGGGGTTTCACAGATCAGTTTCGCGATGTATTCCGCTGCCAGGACATCCTCCAGGGAGTTTGCGCTGGCAGCAATGATTGCTACGCCGCCGGTTTCCCGCATCAATTCGATGGCCCGCGCTGCTGCAATCCGGGCCGGTTCCTCGCCTTTATGGGCAAATGTCCGGGCAATCGTCCCGGTGGCCACCCGGTCCGTCACTTGATAAGCCGCATCATAGGCCACACCGCCGGTGTCGGTGACGGCCACCACAATTTTGCCGTGAAGCTCATAGAGTCTCGGTGTTTCATGCCCGAGGTTCGGAAGCACGATTTCCACGACTCCCCCACCGGCTTTAATCCCTGACAGCAGTTTGGAACCGCGCTTCATCCGTTCTTCCGGCGTTCCCACCCGGGGTTCAGCGATTACGACAATCCCGCAGCCCAATTCAGCCGCTTTTCCGGCTGCGAGCTGTCCCATACGAAACGGATCGACCGGAACCGGCGCCCGGGTCTCATCCGGGCTTGCACCCAGTACAGCCGACGCCCCGGCCTCCAGGGCGCTTTCCAGCGTGGTTGACATGTCGATCACGTCAACAATTAATACACCCAGCCCTTCCCGGGCCGCCCGTACAGCACCGCTCGCGTTGCGGGCCACTACCACCCGTTTTTCGTTCGGCTTGACGCTCATCGGATCTCGCCGCCAAACACGCTTAACAGCGCAATAATCGTCTTGCTGTCCTTAATCTTTCCGGCCTGAAGCATGTCAATCGCTTCGGCGCACGGCACCATCACCATTTCTAGAAACTCGTCCTCATCCGGCTGGTTCTCGCCTGCCGTGAGGCCCGAAGCATGGTATAAATGAATGATCTCATCCGAAAAACCGGGCGTGGTGTAATAAGAATGCATCAAAGACCAACTTGCGGCGCTGAGGCCGGCCTCCTCCTTTAATTCACGCTTGGCGCAGTCCAGCGGATCCTCGGCCTGATCCATTTTGCCAGCCGGGATTTCCAGGAGTTCCTGTCCCAGCGGATAACGATACTGTCGAACCATGCAGATCCGGTTCTGGTCATCCACTGCCACGACCGCCACAGCGCCAGGATGTTGAACCCATTCCCGGGTGGCTTCCTTCCCATTCGGCAGTAAGACGGTATCAATCTTAAATTGAAGCAGGTTTCCCTTCATGACCGTCCGGCTGGCAATCATTTTTTCGGTAAAATCCATCGTCTTATCCATCCTTTTTCGCAAAGCGTTCCGCGACCAATGCTGCAGCCGCGCCGGCAGCCTGGAAAAAGGCCCGGTCTGCATCGGCTTTGCGGCCCATTGTCGTCACCCGCAGCTGGTATGCATCCATTGCATCAAAGACTTCGTTTCCGTCTTGCAGAACCACTTCATGCCGCTGGTGCAGACCGGCGGATTGAACCTGCTGCTGAAGCAATCGCCCGTCTTCGCCCTCCAGGATTGGAACCGGGATCAAAGCGCGGATCTTGCAGACATCCATCAGAGCTGTAACGGTGTGATGGCTCAAACCCCGATGCCTTTCCCGGGCATCGGCAAAACTGACCCGGGGAATCGCCACCGGTATCCCGCCAAGAGTATCGGCGGCATTGAGCAAAATCCCCTGTTCCACACCGGTAAACCCCCATTTCGTTCCGGTACCCACGATCCCCGGCCCCATCATGACCAGGATGACATCCGGCCGAAAAACGGCATGGGCCGCCAACAGCGCGCTGAACAGGTTGACCGCCTCCAGATCGCCGCCGTAAGCATTGCCGGCGGTCACCGTTCCTTTCAGCAGCCCGCGCGCCTTTAAGTCGCGCACATTTTTACTCCAGGCGATCGGTAAACAGGCACCGTCCGTCATGACATAAGCCGTGGAAAGCCCGCGCCGGGCGAGCACGGCAGCGGCCGGCACCAACTGGGAATGCAGTTCTCCGACAATGACGGGAGTTTGGGCCAAATCGAGAGCATCCACCATGGTTTCCCGGTACGGGCTGGCTTCTTCCTCAACACTTAATACCCGGCACTGATAAGGTGTATACCGGAGTTTCATAATATGTCCAGATCCTTGCAGGGTGTGTTCCGGCCGGCTGAGATTGACCATGACAAAATCATAACCACCGCTGCCCAGGCTCAGCCGGCGAGCGGTGGTATTCAGCACAACCTGATCCCCGGGCTGCACATCGGGTACAAACTGGGTAAAGGCAACGGCCGGAAGGGTCTGTCCGTTCACCGAAACTTCAAGTTCCACCAGGCCCTCCCGCTGACCAGTAATCCTGGCAACTGTTCCAGTAATCGTTTCAATCACAGTTTTTTCCCCGCTGATTCCTTGATAATCTCCACCACCCAGGCCGCACAGTCAACCAGGGACTGGATTTGAATCCGTTCTTCGACCGTATGCACATGTTCAAACCCGACTCCGATATTCGCGGTTGGCATCCCACGCCCATTCAGCAGATTGGCATCACTGCCCCCGCCGGTTTTTGTGATTATCGGCTCTTTGCCGATGTTTCGGGCCGCATTGGCTGCCGCAAGCACCACCGGGCTCGCAGGGTCCAAGCGAAACGCCGGATATAACGGGGTAATTCTGATCTGGCATTCGGCGCCTTTTTCAGCACAGCGGGCTTTGACTTCAGCCTCGATCCGGTTGGTCACTTGCTCCAGCTTGGTTTCGTCCAGACTGCGCACTTCCCCTTTGATGACGACCCGATCAGGTACGATATTCCGGGCTTCTCCGCCCTGGATCGTTCCCAGGTTGCAGGTTGTCTCATGATCGATCCGGCCGATGGTCAAATTCGCGATGGCATAGCCTGCCGCATGAATGGCGTTCAGGCCGTCCTCCGGATTAATACCGGCATGAGCCGCCTTGCCGCGCACTTCAATCTCCAGTTCGTTTTGAGTCGGCCCCTGCACCACAATGGTGCCGGCCGGCCCGTTGGTATCCAGCACATAACCTCCGGCTGAGCGAAGCCGGGTTATGTCAAGATGTCGGGCTCCCATCAGGCCCTGTTCCTCGCTGACCGTAAAAATGACTTCCAATTCCGGATGGCTGATCCGTTTTTCCTTGATCACCCGAATTGCTTCCAAAATGACCGCAATGCCGGCTTTATCGTCCGCCCCGAGTACCGTATCACCGGCGCTTCGGATGACATCGCCATCCAAAATCGGCACGATTCCGATGCCGGGCTGCACGGTATCCATATGGGCACAAAAAAACACGCCCGGACCTTCAGCCGTTCCGGGAAGATGTGCGATAAGATTCCCGGATTCACCGCCGGTCGGCCGGTTGGCTTCATCTTCATAAACAGAAAAGCCGAGTTCGGTCAGTTTTTGGATCAGAACATCTCTCACCCGGGCTTCATGGTAGGAAACCGAGTCAATAGCAGCCAGTTCCAGAAACTCAGCGACGATCCGGTTCCGGTTGATCACGCGCCTCACTCCTTCCTAAACGGTCAAAAAAGTCCAGATAGCGGTTTTCAGAAATGATTTTCGTCAAAGAAATCCGCTCGGTAAGAATGTGCAGGCCGATTAACAGGAGCACCAGAACGATCCGAACCACAAGCGGGTAGCCGTATACAGCCAGCAGGCCCAGGGTGATGCCCAGCACATTCGAACCGGTGTCGCCCATCATCGCACGCGCTTTTAGATCATAGGGAAAATAAATCAGCACCGCACCGAAGAGCGGAATGAACATCAAAAGGTCGGTATCGGCCAGGAGAAGCAGCGGGGCAAACAGCACCAAAAACGCTTTGATGCACCGGCCCGGCCGAAGATCGAAGAGATTCATGCTGTTGGTAAACAGGGCGATCAGGAGGGTGTTCACAATGAATTCCAGAATGCCGCTGGAGAAGAACAGCGCGGCGTATGCGGCGATAATGCCGCCGCCGAAAGCTTTCAAGCCACCGGTAGTAAGGGTCCGTTCTTTAAGAAGCTTGGTGAAATGCCCTTTGAATCCAAGGGTATCCCGCCCGCCGAGCATATCGTCGATGAAGCCTAAAAATCCCATGGCGAGAACCGAAAGCAGGTAAATAAAGTAATGCTGATCGATAAAAGACCCGGAAAACTGAATCAGAATGAAGCAGGCAATCAACACCAGCGGAAAGGTGATCCCTGCACTCACCGGTATCTTTTCTTTTCGATAGTTTTCCCGAAGTGCGCCGCCCCGCTCAAGCATCGGCAGCATCAAGTTCAATGCGGCCTCTTCCAGTAAAACCGCAAAGAAAAAAACAAAAATCGCGAGGTATTTGGCATCCATTCCCCTACCTCCTGGCTTCGCGCAGAATCACCTTAAATACGTCTAAAAATTGGCGCCCCCGGTGTATAAACCCTTTTAGATCTCTTCCGGTCTCGGCATGGGTCATCTCCACCGGAACTTCCAGAACCCGGTACCCCTTGCGCAGTGCACGAATCGTCATGCCAAGTTCAATCCCGTATCCGGCGTGAAACGGCAAAACCGCTTCCAGTACCTGGCGCTTCATCGCCCGCTGCCCGGAAAGCGGCGCTTCAGCGATCATCCCTTCACGAGCGATTCCCCAGCAGGCCAGTTTCTTCACCATGCCAAAACCGCCCTTTTTCTTGGCTGGCGGAAAGCGGCCAATGGTCAGGTCAGCCTCGCCGCGCAGGACCGGAAGAATAATCTTTCGCGCTTCTTCGGCGCTCGCTCCGAGATCTGCATCAAGAAGCACGACAACCTCCTCTTCGACCCCGCGGGCAGCCCGGTTCAGGGCTTCCCCTTTACCAACATTCTCTGGCAGGTCAAGGACTTCGGCGCCGAATTCCCGTGCAATCGCTGCGGTTCGATCGGTCGAACCGTCATTAACCACCCGGACCGCGGTTATTTCAGGAATTCGCCGGATTGCGGCCAGGGTCGCGCCGATACGCGCCTCTTCGTTCAACGCCGGAATCAGTGCCAGTACCCTCATTGGTGTTCCTCCAGATCGGCAGTCGGCAAAGACGGCATGAATTTGCGCGCCGTCGGCTTAATCCCGTAATGGCCGGTTTCACCTTCCATCGCCCGCACCAGGGCAACCTGGCCCGGTGCGATATCGACGTCGTCAATCGTGGTTATTTCAAGCTGCTGGTATTTCGCCATAAAGCTGATCGGAACCCGGCTGCCCTCGCAGGCAAAAATCTTCTGGCTGGCCGCCTTCAGATTCATGATCAGCGGTAAATCGATGTTTTCTGCATTATTGGCCGTTTCCTCAACAGCTCCACCAATCAGGACAACACCTTGCACTGCCTGATTCATCCCCGAGCCCGGCCCATATCGGCCGTTGAACTTAACCAGGTCGTTTTCCTGCAGAAAAGCCCGGGTGGGACCGCTCTGGTCCCGGAGTAATATATTGGCAACACTGGTCGCCACCAGGCGCTGTAGATCGGCCGTCGCCGTATCATGGCTGATGCCGTAGAAATCGCAAAGCTTGATTTTTAATTGCGGATCATCCAGCACAATAGCTGGAAGAATAACGGTGGTCGATGTGATTTTCACCCCGGCCAGCGACAGGGTATTCAGCATGCCCGCCGGAATTTGCTGTCCACCGGTGACCACAACCGCAATCCGGTATCCCTGCAGACGATCCCGCATCATGGGCGCGGATACCGTCTGAGCATACTCTTCGTAGTTCTTGACCATCAGGTTCACAAAGGCGTTCTCCTTGGACAAGGTATCCTCGCGTTTCTGAAGATCCTCAAACTGGGTTTTCAGTTGGCTCGCCATTTTATTCTGCTGTTCAGTCACTACATCTGAACTGACCAGCGTGCTGCCAATGAGTATCCCCATCCCCAGGGCCAAAAAGACAGCGACCAGCGAAACGATATGATACCGTAAGTCAATCATGTGCCACACCTCTTGTGATCAGATCAGCTAATTACAGGCTGTTCAGCAACAGCCGCACCTGTAGAATCACCAGGCTAAACAGCGGTTTGGTGGACGGTGCCGCCCATAACAGTATCACAATGGGAATCAAGGAAGCAAGAAAGAGCTGAAGCAGGTATTTCGCCTTGACGCTCTGCCGGTACAGCTGGCTTACCCCTTTGGCGTCCACCAAAATTGAGCCCACTTTCAGGCGGATCAAAAAGGTGCTCGCCATGCCTTTCCGACCCTTTTCCAAAAAATCGACCATATTTGAATGCGTCCCCACGGCGACAATTAAAGAGGCCCCTTTTTGGTAAGCCATAATCATGGCGACATCTTCGCTGGTCCCCGGCATTGGCACAATTACAGCGTCAATCCCCATCGACTCTACGCGGGAGAGCCCTGGGGCCTTTCCGTTCGCGTAGGCGTGAACCACAATTTCAGCACCGCAGCGCAGGGCTTGATCGGAGACGCTGTCCATGTCTCCGACGATCATATCCGGGCGGTAGCCAAACTCCAGTAAGGCGTCAGCACCGCCGTCAACTCCAATCATGATCGGGTTTTCATCTTCGAGGTAGGCTTTGATAGCCCGCAGGTCTTCTTTATAACGCTTGCCCCGAACCACAATCAAGACCGGACGGTTTTCCATCTCGGTCGAGGTCGGTGGCAGGTCCATGTCATCCAGGAGAACATCCTTCTCTTTGCGGGCGTATTCCAGGGTGTTCTCAACGAACCGGTCCAGCTCGACTTTCAGATTCTCCCGGGCCATTAATAACCGTTCTTCAATGTGTTCCATGCCCAAAACCCGGCCGGAGCAGACCATCGAGCCGGTATGCCAGACCTCACCGTCTCGGATTTCCACGAGTGCCCCTTCGCGGATTCGGTCAAAAAAGCCGGGGCCTACCTCGTCGATGATAGGAATCCCGGCCTTGAGGATCTTTTGTGCACCTTTAGTCGTATACCGGCCGGTAATGGAAGCCTGCGCATTGACAACTGCCTGCGGTTTGACGGCGATGATCGATTTCGCTGAAACTTCATCAATGTCATCATGATCAATAAATGCAATATCGCCTTTGCGCAGTCGCTTGACCAGATCTTTGGTGCGCCTGTCCAGCCGCGCTTTCCCTTTCAGCAGCATCTTATCACCTTCCGGCCGATGTTCTCATTTCCAGCAGCCACCGGCCCCACCGCTTCTTTCCAGCGGATTGGGAAACCACCGACTGGAAACGAGATAATCCCAATATTATACAGCGAATGAATGACATAGGAAATTCGGCTTACGCCTGACTCGTTTTCGAGGGCGGAAGCCGAGTTTCCGAAGGATTCTTTTGAAGGTTTTGGGCTTGATAGCCCGATAAAGCACTTAACTGACCTTGGTTTCCAAACGCAGTTTGTCAGCAATGATCGCGATAAATTCGGAGTTCGTCGGTTTGCCGCGCTCGCCGTTAACGGTGTAGCCAAAGAACCGAATAATCCGCTCGACATTGCCGCGATCCCAGGCCAGTTCAATCGCATGACGAATCGCACGTTCGACCCGGCTGGGCGTGGTCTCGTATTTCTCCGCTATCGCCGGATACAGTTCTTTGGTCACCGCCCCCAGCAGATTGACCTCCTCGACCACAAGCATGATGGCATCCCGAAGGTATTGGTATCCTTTGACGTGAGCCGGCACGCCGATCTCGTGAATCACTCGAGTGACTTCGAGTTCCAGATCGCGGCGGGTTACCGGTACCGGTCTCGGCGAGGTTTCCACCCGGTCGCGGGCAACCTGACGGATCCGGTCTCCCAGGACCTGAAGATTGAACGGTTTCAGTATGTAATAGTCGGCGCCAAGCTGTACTGCTTTTTGCGTAATGCTTTCCTGCCCGAAGGCGGTCAGGATAATGACTTTGGGACGGTTATCGGCCCGCATGTCGGCCATCTTCTCCAGAACGCCAATGCCGTCCATGTGGGGCATAATGAGATCTAGAATCAAGACATCAGGACTTTTCTTTTCAATCGCTTCCAGAACCTCTAAGCCGTTATAACAAACATCGAGCAGTTCAAAATCAGAACTGGCGTGAAAATACTCTTTCAGTACCCCACAGAATTCCCTGTTGTCATCTGCTACCAGGATTTTAATGGCCTCCGTCATCGTCTCAAGTCTTCCTTTCTAATTCGCTTTCTTTCGTCTCGGTCGTACGAATTGAATCCCCGCGCGCAAGGTAGAATCGAATTAACGTACGTTAAAAGAAACATCCGCTTATGTCATACATGGTTTTCGACGCTTTGAAAATTATTTCCTCTTTTTTCCCAGAACGAAAATCACCGAAAATCCTACATTTTGTTGCATGTTTGGCCTGGCGGGCAAGCACTCGCGGCAGGCATTTTTGCTTGATTTATCCAAAAATTTAATCGATCGAATTTTAGGGTTTGGGCTGTAGTATCAGAGAATTTGTCGACTTGTTTTTTCCTGGTTTTGGGATTTCATGGTCTCTAACATACTATCCATAAAAATGCCATAGCCCCGGGCAGGGTTATTCAAAAATACATGGGTAACAGCGCCAATCAATCGACCATTTTGAATGATCGGGCTGCCGCTCATCCCCTGAATGATTCCCCCGGTTCGAGTCAAAAGGCGGGAATCCGTTACCCGAATGACCATCCCTTTCGAGGATCTTCGCATTGGATATACTCTCTCTATCATAACATGAAAACGTTCGATTTGGTTAGCATTCACAACTGTAAGGATTTCGGCCGATCCGGGCTGAATTTGGTGGGCATATGCGACTGGGATCGGTTTTGGATAGAGTTCGTTTTGAATTCTGGCACGGGTGACGCCGATGACCCCGTTCGGAAGATTCGCCGCGATGGTTCCGACCGGCGTACTGGACTGATCGAAAATGCCGATCTTTTGACCGGGCTGACCGGGCATTCCAGGTTGAATACTCTCAACGCTTGCCGGAACAATGACTCCCCGCCGAACCGGTACCGGCATCCGGGTATCGGATTCCAATACGATGTGCCCCAACGCGGCAAACTGTTTGGAGCCGGGGTCCCAAAAGGATAGCGTCCCCACCCCAGCCACACCGTCCCGGACATAAAGCCCGATTCGATAACGTCCTGTTTCATCGCAGTAGTTTGGGCGGACCCTGCAGATCACCCGCATATTTTCGCGCTGTATCAATAATTCAGCGCGCTGTCTCATTCTGCCTATCTGATCGATCATTCGCGCCAATTCCGCTTCGGTATAAACGGGGCGCCGATTGACCTTCAGAATAACGTCCCCGGCGGTAATCCCCGCCTCCTGGGCCGGAAAGATTTCCTCCCCGGAACTGGTCTTTAGCGGAGCCATCCCAACGACCATCAACCCGTTGGAATGAAGCAACACGCCGATGGAATGCCCGCCAGGCACCAATCGCACCGGCGCCAGCGACTGAAGGGTGATCGATTTCAGTGGAATTTGTCCGAAAGCCATCACTGAAACCTGATAGCTTCCTGGTAACGTGGAGATCAAATGATATCCGGAGCGATCCCGGATTACGCGCATCGAGGTGCCTGAGGCCGCTGGTGCATGGGCTCTCAGACTTCGAACCGTCAAGGGCAAAAGCTGACCGAACACCCCATCCGAGGGAACCGCAAGCGAAAACGGCTCCCCGACCATCAACCGGGTCTCATCAGGAATCATTAGATAACGGCGAACTGAAGGGGTTGAGGAGACGAAGACAAGCAGAATGGCCAATAGAAGACCGATGATTTGGCGGCGTTGCAGCGGCATGGATTCAATAACTCCCAATATACGCCGATTATTAGCGCAAGGATTGTGCCCTTAATATAACCGGCCTGGAGAAAGAGTATGCCGCTCTACTTTCTAACTCAATGCTGCCCGGCTCAGCATCTGCCGGGCATGCTCCATCACCGTTTCGGTGACCTGTTCACCGGCCAGCATACGGGCCAATTCCTCAGCCCGGCGCTCTTTCGGGAGGGTTTCAACGTCGACTGTGGTGCTGATTTCGGTAACGTGCTTGCGGATGACCAAATGATGATCAGCCAGGGCTGCCACCTGTGGGGAATGGGTAATAAGCACCACCTGATGATTATCAGCGATTTTTTTAATCTTCCCGGCCATCAGAAGCAGCGCCTGCCCGCCCACGCCAACGTCGATTTCATCAAAAACCATGGTTGGCACCGGATAAATCTCGGAAGCCGCCGCTTTTAGGGCCAGGATAAACCTCGACAGTTCGCCCCCGGAAGCGATTTTGGCCAGGGGCTTTGGGACTTCCCCGGGATTCGCCGAAAATAGAAAAGTTACCGTATCCATACCGTTTCGGGCGGGTTCACTGACGGTCAGGCCGATTTGGAACATAACCCCGGGCATTGCCAGCGTTTCCAGTTCGTTTCGGACCCTCGCTTCCATATGACTGGCGGCTTCGTTTCGCATTCCGGTCAGTGCGGCAGCGCACTCCAAATAAGCGTTTCGAGCCGGTTCCAGATCAGATTTAAGCGTTTCCAGGTCGTGATCAAGATTAGAAAGCGCTTCCGCACGCACCTTGGACGCGTCTAAAAAGGCCAATATTTCCGCTTCCGTCGGTCCGTATTTTTTCTTGAGCCGCTCAATCTGATGCAGCCTTTCCTCCACGATCTCCAGTCTTCCAGGTTCAAATTCGAGCTCGTTCGCAAACGAAGCCACCCGGTCGCCAACCTCCTCCAGAAGGAAAGAGGCCTCCTGAAGCTGTTTTTCGATCGCTTCGAAAAAGTCATCCTTGGCAGCGCGTGCTGCGTCAATAGCCTGTGCAATCTGGTCAAACGCGGATTGACTGCCCCGATAGGCGAGTTCCTGGATCAAATCGGCCGATTGCCCCAACCGGCTGGCATTGCGCATACGGTGCCGTTCCAGAGAGAGTTCTTCCTCTTCACCCGGTATCAGTTTCGCTTTTTCAATTTCATCGACCTGATACAGCAAAAATTCAAGTTCGCGGGTGCGCTGCCCTTCCGCCGTTTCCAGTGCGGCAATCCGCTGTTCAATGGCTCGCATCGCGTCAAAAGTCCGGGTGACGGATTGAAGGGCCGCTGCCGTTTCCGGCGCAAAGGAATCCAGGAGCCCAAGATGGGTTGCGGGATCAAGAATCTGTTGGGTGTCATGCTGGAGATGAATATCAATCAGAAAGGCGGCCAATCCTTTGAGCAATCCCGCGGTCACGTTTTGACCGTTGATCCGGTTGACGACCCTTCCCTGCGGCGAGATTTCGCGCCGGATAATCAGCGTTTCATCCTCGCAGATAATTCCGGATGCCGCGAGATAGGCGCAGGCGCCGCTCTCAGGGCGACAGTCCAAAACCCCTTCAATGATGCTTTTTTCGGTGTTGCTGCGGGTCAGCTCGGCGCTGATCCGCTCCCCGAAAAGCAGTTCAAGGGCATCGATCACAATTGATTTCCCGGCGCCGGTTTCACCGGTCAGCACATTCAGACCGTTCAGAAACTCAAGCCGGATTTCATCAATCAAAATGAAGTTTTTAATGTATATTTCTCGCAGCATAGTGCTTTCGTGTTGGCCTCAATTCAGGTATTAATCATAGCACGGAAACGTTCCAGCAGCATTTGCGCGGCTTCTTTCGGCTTGGCAACGACCACAACAGTGTCATCGCCACCAACCGTTCCCAATATTTCAGGAATTCCGGCATGGTCAAGGATCGACGCCACCGGCTGTGCGCTGCCTGGCAGGGTTTTCACCACCAGCAGGTTTTCACTGACATCCAGGGAAACGACCGCATCGTTAAACAGACGCTTCATCTTTTCCAATGAGGAAGTCTGCGTTGCAGAGCCGGGCATGGCATAATGATACCCGTTGGGGCCTGGTGCTTTGATCAGCTTTAGTTCCCGAATGTCGCGGGAAACAGTCGCCTGGGTAACATCAAACCCTTTTCGCTGCAGGGCTTCGCACAATTCGTCCTGGGTTGCGATGTTGGTCGATGAAATGATGCTGATAATTTCCATGTGGCGCCTTGCTTTCATGCCAATCCCTCCGTTCGCGTGATCATCGGCCATCGGGCTGCTGGTCCTCGTTAGACACCGGACCGGTAGAGCTTTTTCCCAAGAACATCGAAAAACGCGCGGTCTTTAAATTTGATTAATTTGACCCGGCTTTCGGACCGCCGGATTTCTACCTTGTCGCCTTGACTGAGAACGACCTGCTCCTGCCCGTCAACGGCAAGAAAGGTTTCCGAGCGCGCATCGGGTACAATGGTCAAAACGCGATTGGCATCCGCTACCAATGGCTTGAGTGCGAGCATATAGGGACAAACCGGGGTTACAACGGTAACATCGACATCCGGCAGCACCACCGGACCGCCCGCTGAAAGCGAATACGCGGTAGATCCGGTCGGCGTGGCACAAATAATGCCGTCCGCGACGTAGTCCGAAAAGAAAACCCCGTCAATCATCAGTTTCATGTAGACCGTACGAGAAACCTTCCGTTTCAGGATTGCGGCTTCATTCAGGGCTTCGCTGTGATAGACCGCTTCCTTGCCCCTCACGACGCGGACTGAAAGCATCATCCGCTCTTCAACCCGATAGTCCCCGGAAAGCAGCGCATCAAGATGGCTGTCCACCTCGTCGATCTCTAATTCGGAAAGAAACCCTATCCGTCCAAGATTGACCGCGAGCAGGGGAATTCCGACAACCGCGATACGGCGGGCTGCGCGAAGAATCGTGCCATCACCCCCGAGTACGATAAACACGTCCGGTTCCGGATCACCTTCGGCCCATTCCTCAACAATCTCGAATCCTTTAGCCTTCAGACTGTTGATGATCTGGCCTTTGACGGTTCCAGTCTCATCTTTATGCGAATTGGATAATAAACCAACTTTCACGTTATTCGCCCCGCAATGCTGAATGTGCCGATTGGACAAGCTCTTCTATTGGTAATAGTTCCATCTTTCGCGTCGAATCCCTGCATAAATGAACGAAAAATTCGATGTTTCCATTGGGACCGGTAATCGGTGAATAGCAGACCGCACTGACCCATAATCCTGTAGCTTCGGCCTTTTGGATCACCTGCCTGAGGACGGCAGTATGCACCGCGGCATCCTTGACCACACCTCGTTTTCCGACGAATTCGCGCCCTGCTTCGAACTGCGGTTTAACCAGTGCCACCACCTCACCGTCGGGTTTCAAGAGCTGACTGACCGGCGGCAGCACGAGCGCCAGAGAAATAAATGAGACGTCAATCGTGCAAATGTCAAACGTTTCGGGAAAGGACTCCGGTTTGACATACCGGATATTGGTTCGTTCCATGACCACGACCCGTTCATCCTGGCGCAGCCGCCAGTCCAACTGGCCATACCCTACATCCACAGCATATACCCGGCTCGCGCCGTGCTGCAGGGCATAATCGGTAAACCCCCCGGTTGAAGCACCGACATCCAGCATCACCCGGCCGGTAAAAACAATGCCAAACGTTTCAGCCGCACCGGCCAGCTTCAGGCCGCCGCGGCTGGCATAACCCGGGCCGGTATCGGCCAGTTCAATCACGGCATCAGTGAGTACTTTCGTCCCTGGTTTATCGACAGTCCGGCCATCCACTCTGGCCAAACCGGCGAGAATATAAGCGTGGGCTTTTTCCCGGCTGGGAGCCAGCCCCCGATCGGTCAACAGCACATCCAGCCGTTCGCGGCTCATGGTTTGAATGCCGCGGTTTTCACGATCCTGAGATCGGACCAGCGTTTCAAAATGGTTCCGGCAATCCCCGGAGCATCCAATCCAAGATCTTCAAACAGCTGCGGTATGGTCCCCTGTTCGATAAACCGGTCCGGAATGCCGATGCGCAGCACTTCGGCCCGCGGTTCCAGAAGACCCAATTCTTCGGCCACTGCACTCCCAAAGCCGCCTGCCAGGACGTTCTCCTCCAGGGTGACGATTCGACCCGTCCGGCGCGCCCAAGTCGTCAGCAATTTGGTATCCAGCGGTTTGGCAAACCGGGCATTGATGACCGCAGCGGAAATGCCCTGTTCCTGAAGCAATCTGGCTGCTTTCATGGCAATGGGAACCATTCGGCCCAAAGCCACCAGGCAAACCCGCTCGCCTTCTTTGAGCACTGTACCGGTTCCGATTTCGACATAAGCCGGCTTCTCTTTCAAGACCGCCCCTTCCCCGTTCCCGCGGGGATACCGAAGTGCGACCGGCCGGCCGTACTGCAGGGCTGAATCCATCATATCGACCAATTCGTCCTCATCGGACGGGGCCATTACAATCAGATTCGGAATCTGGCGCAGATAGGAAATGTCAAACACACCATGGTGCGTCGGCCCGTCGTCCCCGACCAACCCGGCCCGGTCGACGGCAAAGACAACCGGCAGGCCCTGCAGGCAGACATCATGAACGATCTGGTCATACGCCCGCTGCAGGAAGGTCGAATAAATGGCAACCACCGGCTTCGCTCCGGTGACTGCGAGCCCGGCCGCCATGGTTACGGCATGCTGTTCACAGATTCCCACATCGTAGAATCGTTCCGGGTATTGTTCGGCAAAATCGACCAGTCCGGTACCGCTGGTCATTGCAGCGGTGATAGCGGTCAGCTTGGGGGTTGCTGCGGCTTTGCGAACCAGATAATCGCCAAAAACCTGAGTATAAGTCATCCCTTTGGTCTTGCGTTTGACCGGAACCCCGGTCACAATATCGAACGGCCCAATCCCGTGAAAGGTGTCCGGGTGGTTGTATGCCGGCGCATATCCCTTCCCTTTGCGGGTAACGACATGGAGCAGCACCGGCCCTTTCAATCGTTTGGCTTTGCTGAACACATCGATCATGTCATCGATTTTGTGGCCGTCAATCGGTCCAATATAAGTGAAACCAAGTTCTTCAAAGAATTTCCCGGGGACCATCAGGTACTTCACGCCGTCTTTTAATTTTCCGGCAATGCTGAGCAGGTTTTCTCCGATGGCCGGAATACCCAGGAGCATCTGTTCCACAATTTCTTTTCGGCGCGTATAAGCTGGATCGCTGCGCAGTTTAGACAGATAGGTAGAAAGGGCCCCGACATTTCGGGAAATCGACATTTCATTATCATTCAGCACTACCGTCACGTCCAGACCGAGATGCCCGGCGTGATTCAAGGCTTCAAAAGCCATGCCCCCGGTCAATGCACCATCGCCAATGACCGCCAGGACCTTGTAATCCTCCTGATTCAAATCGCGCCCCAGCGCAATACCAACCGCAGAAGAAATCGAGGTGCTGCTATGACCGGTATCAAACGCGTCATAGGGACTTTCCTCCCGTTTCGGGAACCCGCTGAGACCGCCGTATAGCCTGAGTGTAGGCATTTGTTCCAGCCGGCCGGTGATCATCTTGTGGACATAGGATTGATGACCGACATCCCAGATGATGCGGTCTTTGGGCGTGTTGAAAACTGAATGCAGTGCGAGCGTCAATTCCACGACACCCAGGTTTGCTGCCAAATGACCGCCGTTTTCAGCGACCGTATTGACCAGTACGTCCCGGATTTCGGAAGCCAGACGCTCCATCTCTGAGGGGTTGAGCTTTCTTAAATCGCTCGGGTTTTGAATCGTATCCAGCAGTCTGGGCAACTGCTCACCTTCTCCCACCTTGTAAAAGTTCCATTCCCGTCGCATCCTCCCACACCTTCATGAGCTTTCCCACCCGGAGAATAATGGCGTTGGCGTGGTTGATCGCCAGGCTTTTGCCGATTGTTTTGCCGCCGACCGTGGCCGAGGCAATCAAGCTGGTCATGGTCGCCCCTAATAATACGACGTTAACGGCTGGAAATTGTTTCATCAAAGCCACCACAATGACGGCGCCGACCGCCCCGCTTAAGGTGCCGGCAATATCACCGACCACGTCTGCCGTTACGTTGGCCACCAAATCGGCGTTTCTCACAATCCGAACCGCCTGATGGGCCCCTGGCACCCTGCGCGCGGCCATCGAATTGAACGGCACGCTTTCGGCCGCAGCCGCCGCGGTCCCGATCGCATCAAAAACAATTCCCGTAAGTATAACGACGAGAAGCGCGATAAATGAAAATGTCGCGCTCTCAATCGCGCGAATAAATGATTCCAACCCCAGACTGAAGAACAGCCCCACCACAAAGGTGAAGGCAGCAATCCATAACGCTGGAATCAGGGTTTTCTTTTTGATCAGTCCGATGGTTCGCACCCCGTATCGTCTTAAAAGGTCTTTGCTTCCTTTATTCAACGGAAGCGTACAGTAAAATCACGATAAGTGAAGGAGGTTTCCCACTGAGTAAACTTTGTGACTTAGGTCCAGCAGGGTTTCCCAACGAACATCCCACGTGTTGCCAAATGGGCGGTTTCCCTTTACGTTCGCTCTGCGTCGTTGCCGAATGCAAGGCTGGATTACCACTTAGTGCACACTGCAATCCTCAGCAGGATGCGCACGAGGCGCGCAGTCTAGGAGTTTTCCCCGACAACCTCCACCAGTTTTTAGCCTCTTTTGCAGAAGGGGTTTCAGAAGAGACCGCGCCGCCGTGGCCATCGGCTTAACGCGGCTCCGTTGCTCATCCACCCACCCCACTCAAGGCAGGCTACACTGCACCCAGCTTCCTACCAGATGCAGGTTTTCTCAAGGGTTTCCCCTTGAGCCTCCACGGGTGGGGGGTCAAGACTCGCATGCCATTGCGAATTGCCCCGGCACCCTATCCTCCCAGCACCAACCCCCAACTGGGCGTTGAAAGCCGACACCAGAAGCTTCATCGATGTGCCCGTGGCGGATTTTTAGGCCCGCCTTCAAAACTGGTGAGATTGACTAGAATACTGCAACCTCCACCACACTTATTTCGTTCCTTAAGATCATCATGGTCGTTTCGAGAGAATATCATAGCATGCCAAGTGGCTGTTCGCCAGGCATTTTTCGTGGCATCAATTCCATTTCGTACCTGATGGCCGCTTAACCGTCCTGGTGCATTTGGGCAAGCAATTCACTCAGGACCCGTTCAGCGTCATCATACGCAACCTGACAGGTGCCAACCTGCGGATGACCGCCGCCGCCATATTTGAGCATCAGGGAACCCACATCGGTTTTCGAGGTACGATTCAGGATGCTGTGGCCGACCGCAAACACGCAGTTAATCTTGGCTCTCCCGTCAATCAGCCAAATCGAGATATTCTGTTCGGGGAACAGCGAATAAACCATGAACCGGTTGCCGGCATAGATACTATCCACACCCCGAAGATCGCTGATAATGACGTTTTTATCCGTCCGGGTATATTTGAGCAGCATTTCTTTGAACAGGGCATCCTGTTCCCAATAGGTCTTGACCCGCTCGGAAACATCCGGCAGCTCCAAAATCTCTTCGATTGACATGGTGCGGCAGTATTCCATGAGCTGCTCCATGAGCTGGTAGTTACTGATCCGGTAATCCTTAAACCGGCCCAGACCGGTCCGGGGGTCCATAACAAAGCCCAAGAGCACCCAGCCGGAAGGATTCAGAATGTCATCGATGTTGAGCTGGGCTGAGTCGACCTTGTCCACCGCATCCATCATTTCGGCCAGGTGTTCAAAGTTGATTTTGCCGCCGTAGTAGTCGTAAATCACCCGGGCCGCACTGCGCGCCATCCGGCTCTCGCCTTTGTACTGCCCTTTCAGTTCCAGCCGTTCCTGTTCACTGGAATGATGGTCAAACCAGAGCCCACAGCCGGGCACATACGGAACGTTTGCCAGTACGTCGTTATCTGTGACTTCAACGATGCCGTCCTGCAAATCTTTCGGGTGAACGAATTTCCAGCTGTCGATGATTCCTGCTTCCTTCAAAATGACGCCACAGGCAAGTCCATCAAAATCTGACCGTGTTAAAAGCCGCATTCAGATCAATCCCCTTTCCTGCTCATGAATTGTCCGTTTCTTCGAACGGGTGCGCCAGGTTACCATTTTCGATATGGGAAGCAACTGCTTTCGAGTCCTTTTTATTCATTATACTGTATATATCCAGGTATCTACATCATTTTCATCAGCATCTCAGGGTCCGCCGCCCGGGCCATGGCCTCCTCCTTGCTGATCATTCCCTTCATCAAGAGGTTCTTAAGGCTCATATCCAGGGTGATCATGCCATAACGCGCGCCGGTCTGCAGCTGGCTGACAATCTGATATGATTTGCCTTCCCGAATCAGGTTTCGGATCGCGGGAATCGCAACCAGAATCTCATAGGCGACAACCCGGCCTTTTCCGTCCGCCTTGGGAATGAGCTGCTGCGCCACAACCCCTTGAAGGCTGTTCGCGAGCTGAATCCGGATCTGCTGCTGCTGGTGCGGCGGGAACACGTCGATCACACGGTCAACCGTCTGGGCCGCGCTGGAGGTATGTAAGGTCCCGAACACTAAATGTCCGGTTTCCGCGGCCGTCAGGGCAATGCCGATCGTCTCCGGGTCCCGCATTTCGCCGACCAGAATGACGTCCGGGTCCTCGCGCATGGCGGCCCGGAGCGCACTGGCAAACGATTCGGTGTCCTGATGAATCTCGCGCTGATTGATCACGCTCTTTTTATGGGTATGCAAAAATTCGATCGGGTCTTCCAAAGTAATGATATGGTGACGCGACTCGCTGTTGACCAGGTCAATCATCGCCGCCAGCGTGGTCGATTTCCCGCTACCGGTCGGGCCGGTTACCAGTACCACACCGCGCGGTTTCCGGGACAGCTCCCCGAGGGTTTCCGGCAGCCCAAGCTCCTGAAACGTGAATATTTTGGAGTTGATCAAACGCATAACGATGGCAGCGTTTCCCTGCTGGCGAAATGCGTTGACCCGAAAACGCCCGAGACCAGCGATCGCATAGGAGAAGTCAATGTCACCGGTGGCCCGGAACTGGGCCAGCTTGTCCTCTGGCATGACCTGTACCGCCATATCTTCCGTGTCTTCCGGACAAAGCTTGGCGGTGTAGGTCTGATCCAATCCCAAACGAGGCGTCAGCTCCGGATCATCAAAGGGACGCAGCGCACCGTTAATCCGGAATGCCGGCGCACTGTTCACGGTGAGATGCACGTCCGAAACGCCTAATTCGAACGCCTTTTGAAGAATCACCTTAATGTCCATTCCGTCCGGCCAGGCACTGCATCGAAAAATGCCGCCCCTTAGCCGTTCACCTCGTTTCTGTCAGTATTCACATGATCAAAGCGTCCTTAGCTGCGACGAACCAGGATGCTTTGGGCCAGTGCCCGTAAAAAGTCGGCCCCGTGGCCAAGCTCCTGAAGGCTCTCGATCGCTGCCGCCACGCTTTCGGCAGCCATGGAACGGGCGGCGGAAAGCCCGTGGATCGAAACGAAGGTCGCTTTATCGTTCTTTTCGTCACTGCCGACCGGTTTGCCGATTTCGGCTTCGGTTCCCTCCACGTCCAGGATGTCATCGGTAATCTGAAAGGCGAGCCCGAAATGCTCCGCATAGGTTTCAAGACTCTGAACCAGTGATTCCGGGGCACCCACCAGGATCGCACCGGCAACCGCTGATGCTTTTATCAAAGCGCCAGTTTTGTTACGATGCATGCGCCGCAGGGTTGGCTCGTCCAGCTGAATGCCTTCGGATGCCAGATCCACCACCTGCCCGGCGATCATACCTTCGGACCCGGCGGCCCGCGCAATTTCGCGGACTGCCTTCAGAATCGCGGCCGGTTTCACCGGTCCAGCCGGTTCAATGCCGGCCAGAAGCTCAAATGCCATTGTCAGCAGGGCATCCCCGGCCAGAATCGCATTGGCTTCACCAAACACCACATGGCAGGTCGGCTTGCCGCGCCGGAGTTCATCATCGTCCATCGCCGGAAGATCATCGTGTACCAAAGAGTAGGAATGAATCATCTCAACCGCGCAGGCCGCCGGCAGAACCCAGGACGGTTCGTATCCGGCAATCAAAGCGCCTTCAACGACCAGCATAGGCCGCAGGCGCTTGCCGCCATTCAGGACCGCATAGCGCATCGCCTGGTGGATCACCGGCGGATAGGCTTCTTCCTGCGGCAAATAACTGCGCAGCGCATCCTCCACAAGTGTCTTTCGTTTTTCCAATTCGCGGGCGAGATCCATGGTTGGCTCCTCTCACAAGGAAGGGTCGTATTGGAATCTTCCTTTTTCGTGTTATACCTCAAAAGGCTCTGCTTTGAGCGCGCCTTCAAGGGTTTTCATCAATTGTTCGATCCGTCCTTCGGCGGACTTCAACTCGCTCTGGCACTGGTTGTAGAGTCCGATGCCTTCCTCGAATAAATCCAGCGATGATTGGAGCGCCAATTCTCCAGCTTCCAGCCGTTTCACGATTTCCTGCAGCCGATTGAACGCTTCTTCAAAGCTTGGCTTTTCCATACTCATATTCCTCCTCGATCACTTGGACCGTCAAATGGCCGTCCCGGACTTGCAGCCGAAGGATATCTCCCGGTGCGGTCTGGTGGACCGAGGTAATCAACCGGCCAGCTTGATTCGTGGTCAGCGAATAACCCCGGTTCAGGACCTTCAGCGGGCTCAGCGAATCCATCGCGGCGGCGGACCGGCCAAGTTCAAGCCGTTTCACCTCAAGCCATCTACTCATATTCTTCTGCATCGCGGTCCGACTTCCTTCAAGTTCCTGAGCCCGCCCGGCATACATAGCCTGCGGCTCGTGCCAGATTCGGCGCCCCATCAGATAATCCAGTTCGGCCCATTTCAGGTTGTAGCCGCGCTCTGCCGCACGGACCATGGCCTGGAGGCTTTGGGAAAGCCGGCTGAAAACCAGTGAGGCGTCATAAACCGCCATTTGTGCGGCCTGGGTCGGTGTGGCCGCCCTGAGGTCGGCTGCGAGGTCAGCCAGGCTGAAATCGATTTCGTGCCCCACTGCTGAGATGATAGGGATCGCCGATCCGGCGACTGCGCGGACCACCGCTTCAGTGTTGAAGGCCCATAAATCCTCAAAAGAACCCCCGCCGCGCCCGACAATCAGCACATCCGGCTCTCCCCAGGCATTCAAATCCGCAATCGCCTGCGCGATCTGGCCGGGCGCCTCGTCACCCTGAACCGCGGCGCCGGCGATAACAATCCGGCAGTGCGGGTTCCGCTCCCGGGCTACTTTGACGATATCCCGAAATGCCGCGCCACTGGGTGAAGTGACGACCCCGACACAGCGGGCGTAAGCCGGAATCGGCCGCTTTTTCGCCGGGTCAAACAGACCCTCTTTTTCCAGCCGTTCTTTCAACTGCATTAAGGCCATGAACATGCGGCCAACGCCATCCGGCTCCATCTCCTCGACATAGAGCTGGTAGCGGCCCTGCCGTTCAAAAATGGTCAGATAACCCCGGGCCAAGACCTTCATACCAGACTCGGGGGAAAAATCCAGGGTCCGCGCATGGGTTTTAAACATGACGCACTGGATTGCGGCGTTTTCGTCTTTCAGGGTGAAATAGATGTGACCCGATTTGGGATATGGCTTGTAATCGGCAATCTCCCCGCGTACCCAGACATTCTGGAGCAGGGGATCGAGCTCGAAAAGATTCCGTACATGGGCAGTCACTTCGGAAACGCTTAAAATTCGGCTTCGGCCGGAACTGGCACCTGTCATACTTGTTCCCACCTCGCGAAATCTTGTATGAGAATCTGGAGATCGAGTCCTCCAGTGAGTCAAAGGAACGGTTCCCTTGACTCACCCCGTCGCTGGCGTTAGCCTTCGTGCAGTTGCCAGCGAACCGCATCAATGAGATTGCGCATCAGGAACGCAACGGTCACCGTGCCAACACCACCTGGCACCGGGGTAATAAATCCAGCCCGCTTCACCGCGGTTTCATATTCCACATCGCCTACGATCTTGTCCTCCAGATAGTTGATACCGACGTCAATGACGACCGCCCCTTCCCGGATCCAATCTCCAGGAATCACGCCGGGCTTGCCGGCGGCGGCCACCAGTATTTCGGCCTTGCGGACATGATCCTCAAGCAGACCCCGTTCACTGGTTGCCTGGTGGCAAACGGTGACGGTACAGTCCTGCTGAAGCAGGAGAATTGCGGCCGGTTTTCCGACAATGTCGCTGTGCCCTACGATCGTGACTTCCCGGCCGGCCAGGCCGAGACCGGTCGACCGAAGCAGTTCGATCACACTCAGCGCGGTACAGGGCACCAGCCCCGGCACGCCAAGAAAGAGCCGGCCAAGATTATACGGGGTAACGCCTTCAACATCCTTCTTCTTGTCAATCGTCCATTGAACGGTTTTGGCATCGATATGATCCGGCAGCGGCATATGAAGGATAATCCCGTGGACCGCCGGATCGTTATTCAGGATGTCGATCAGTTTCAGCAGACGAGCCTGCGAAGTTGATTCCGATAATTCCATATGTTCGAAGTTGATGCCCACAGTTTCAGCGATTTTCCGCTGTGATGCGAGATAAATGCTCGAAGCTGGGTCTTCACCAACCTGTATTGTCATTAAACACGGTGATGTGCCCAAATCCCGAAGGTCGCGCACCCCTTCCGCCACCTGGGCGAGGATCTTGTCCGCCAGCTTTTTTCCGTACAATACTTTCGCAGCCACGTGTTATCCCCTTTTCATATTGATATGATTCATCCGCGCGAGGCGCGCCGCCCCGACCGCGTTGTCTGAACACAGCGACACCGGAGCCCAGATCAAAGTAAGACCAGCATCCCCCAGACGCCGCTCCAACCGGTTCCGAATCAATGTATTTGCCATGACACCCCCGGCCATAACGATCCTAGTCAGCCCGGTTTCGGCTGTCCCCGACCGGATGGTCTTTTCCAAGGTGTTAGCGATGCATCGAAAGGTTAAAAACGCAACCAGCCCCGGAGCAAGCCCCTTTTGAATCAAGTGCTGCGCCCGAGTTTCGGCTCCGGAAAACGAAAAACCCTTTTCCGTGACAACCGAGGGAATCGTTTCTTCAGTCGGCTGTTCCACCGCAATGGCCTCCAACTGAGACCCGGCTGGAAAAGGCAGTCCCAGGGCCACCCCAACCCGGTCCACCAGTTGACCGGCATTTAAGTCAGTGCTTTCAAACAGGATCTGAATATCATAACCGGCCGTTTTCCGCCGGCGAACCCGAAGCACTTCCGAGGTTCCACCGGAAAAATGAACGGCCAGAAATTCGTCATCTTCAATTCTGGGGTCATGGGCGGCCGCCACATGGCCCTCCTGATGGCTGAAGCGATACATCGGCAACCCGGACACGGCGGCCAAACAGCGGGCCATTCCGGTCCCTGCCTGAAACACCGGCATATAGCTTTCTTCGAGCCGGCGCGGTCGGTCGCTGACGCCAATCGCGCACAGACCTGATTCCGTAACCCGCTCGGATAACCGTTCCAACAGCACCGGGAGATTACGGGTATGTTGAAAATGGGCTTCCGCCTGGCGAAGCCCCACTTTCCCGAATTCCACTCGTAAGACCATCCGCTCATCGGCGACGAGATCGCCGTCAGCGTTAATCAAGGCCGCCGAGGTCGTATAAGCACTGGTATCCAAGCCAAGATACAGGCTCAATCGCTTCCCTCCTGGCCCTCGCTTTCTTCCCGGATCTTGTCCAGGATCGCGTTTACAAAGCTTTTTGAGTGATCATCCCCGTATTTTTTGGCCAGCTCGACCGCCTCGTCAATCACGACTACCGGATGAGCATCCTCGCCATACAGAATTTCGAAAGCGGCCAGCCGCAGCAAATTCCGTTCGATGGTTCCCATCCGGGCGAGCGGCCAGGTCGGTGAATACCGGGTAATACTTGCATCAATCTCCGGCTGATGCGCCATCGTCCCGGCCACCAACTCCCCGGTAAACCGGGCGTCCTTTTCGGTCAGTCTGGCTTCATCAACCAGCTGTCCCTGCGCTTCCTCCGGATTACTGCCGACCAGATCGACCTGATACAAAACTTTCAAAGCGATTTCACGTGATTTTCGTCTGCTCAACGAGATTCTCCCTTATCCTCAACGGCCTCTGAATTTATCGATCCATTCACTCAGGCTGCCATTATCGTCCATCACTTTTCCCACTGCAAAACCCATAGCGATGCAGAACATGAAAAAGAGCGCCTTCCAAAAGCCGAAGCTGATGATCAGCACCCCGGCGATGATGCCAAATGCCAGTCCAATGGCTTTGCCCAGATGGTTCTCAACGACCCAAGCGACCCATTTTTCCCACACGGCGCAATCCCTCCTCGGTAAACGGTTTGATTCCCGCGGCAGCGCGGGAAGGAAAGTCGTCAACAGTGACCCTAATTTCCTTGGCTTTCAAGGTAGCGATGTTGGCCAGCGCGTCCCGGATCTTCTCCTGAACCGCGGTGGACAGATCCGGCATCCGGCGTTCGGGATCCGCCAAAACCACCGCCTCTATCATGATGCCGCTCGGGTCCCGCTTCACAAATGGTTTGACCGCCTCGACGCCGTCCACGGTTTTGGCCGCGTTTCGGACAATTTGTTTCAAGGCCGGGTCGGTTATCACCAGGGGGCCTTCCGGGTACTGAATCGTCACCCCATCCAGCTTGTCCCCAAGTCCTTTCCAAAACAGCACAAGACCGAGCGCGGCGCCAGCCAGTCCTGCGAGCCCCGTTAAAAAACGGGACGGTGTTGTTGCCAGCAGCGTGACTCGAATCGTTTCAGGTTCCCAGAGCCCGACAGCCAGTCCAAACACAGCCAATGCGGCAGCCGTAAGCAGCAGGTTGTAACAAGCCAATAAGAGGCGCCACCAAAACGACATGATTTCCTCCACAACAGAAAGACAATAACCCCCTGTTGGAAAACAGGGGGTTGCCCATTGCTTTTCGTCTTTAGGCTTCGATAACCGGTTCTTCCTCAGCGGGTTTGGCTTTTTTCATATGAACCCCGACGATGTTGACCCCGACGGCAGTCACTTTCAGCCCGGTCATCATTTCCACGGCTGATTTCACGGCCTCTTGAATCGATTTCGCAACGTCCGGAATCGGGAAACCAAATTCGATAACGATATTGATCTCGACGATAGCTTCGGTTTCGGTGACTTCGACCCGAACGCCTTTACCCGGGTTCTTCTTACCAAGCATCTCGGTCAGGCCGGCTGTGAACCCGCCGCTCATCTGAGCGACACCTTCTACTTCGGAAGCAGCTAATCCGGCAATGGTTGCCACCACTTCATCGGCAATCTTTATGGACCCGGTTTCATTTCCGGCCCGGTCGATCATGTTCTCTTCCAAACTGCACACCTCCTGACAAATGGTACTTCTATTCTATTAGAAATACTGACCAGGTACAACCGCAACCCGTCCGATAATTCAGGCTCTTTTCGGTTCAACGCAGGGGGAATCGCATCAAGATTTGCGCCAGAACTGCCAGCGCGGTTTCATTTCTTCATGAATCATCTGTTTGATGGCATGTATTTCAGTGGCTTTCTGGACCAGTTGTTCCCGCCGGGATGCGTCCACCGCGTCCCAAAGCGATTCCAACTTGGACTCGAATTCCTTTTCCATATCCCGCTGGCGCCGCTTCAAATCACTGACCATCCCAGTCAACTCAGCGATTTGCCGGTGTAATTCTTCCAGGACGGCTTCTTCCTCCGCTTGATTGCCCTTCGCCGGCGATCGTTTTTCAGCGTCCACCGAATGCACCACCCTTCCTGAGCAATCGTGCTCTTCGGTTAGGTATTCAAGGGGATCCTGAAGAATTCCTGCTGTCATGTCGCGTTAAGAGTCTATACGGAACTATTCTTTCCCGGAACCAATAGAAACAGCCGGTTTATCGGCTTTACTCTTCTGACAAATGGCGGGCGATGAAATTGGTGTATACCTCGCCTTTACGGAAAAACCCGTTTTGCAAGACCTTGAGGTGGAACGGAATCGTGGTCTTCACCCCTTCGATCTGATGTTCCTGCAGGGCTCGCGCCATCCGGTCAATGGCCTCTTCCCGGTTTGGCGCCCAGACGATCAGCTTGCCCAGCAGGCTGTCGTAGTGCGGCGGCACCGAATAACCGGCGTAGATAAAACTATCCACCCGTACGCCCGGACCGCCTGCGGGCAGGTACTGCGTAATCGTCCCAGCCGACGGTCGAAAATCCATGGCCGGGTCTTCCGCGTTGATCCGGCATTCAATCGCACAGCCATTCAACTGAATCTGTTCCTGGGTCCAGGGGAGTTTCTCACCCCCCGCGATCAGAATCTGCATCTTCACCAGGTCAATGCCGGTCACCATTTCGGTGACCGGATGTTCGACCTGAATCCGGGTGTTCATCTCGATGAAATAATAGTTTTTGTGCTTATCAACCAGAAATTCAATCGTTCCGGCACTGGAATACCCGACGGCGCTGGCCGCCTTAAGCGCGGCTTTACCCATGCTCTCGCGCATCTCCGGGTCCACAAAGCGGGAGGGCGATTCCTCCAGCAGTTTCTGGTTCCGGCGCTGAATCGAGCAGTCCCGCTCGCCCAAGTAGACCAGATTGCCGTACTGGTCTCCCAGCACTTGAATCTCGATGTGCCGGGGCTCTTCGATGTATTTTTCGATATAGACCTCACCATTGCCGAAAGCGGCTTCGGCTTCGCGGCTCGCCGCCGATACGGCCTGTTCCAGGTCCTTTTTATTATGCGCCAGACGCATCCCGCGTCCCCCGCCGCCGGCCGAAGCTTTGACCAGAACCGGGTACCCGATCGCATCCCCAACTTTTACGGCGCTTTTCGCATCAGCCACACCGCCTTCGCTTCCCGGAACAACCGGTACTCCGGCTGCGACCGCAAGCTCCCGGGCAGAAATCTTATCGCCCATCTTTTGAATCGTTTCCGGGGTCGGCCCAACAAAAATCAGATCATTGGCCCGGCACATTTCTGCAAAAAAGGCGTTTTCCGCTAAAAAACCGTAGCCCGGATGAATCGCCTGAGCTCCGGTTGTTTTTGCAGCTGCGATGATATTGGATATGTTCAGATAGCTGCGGTTGGATGGCGGTTCCCCGATACAGACCGCCCGATCCGCAAGCTTGACGTGAAGCGATGCTTTATCGGCGGTGCTGTAGACCGCAACCGTTTCAATACCCAGTTCCCGGCAGGCCCGAATGATACGAACCGCAATCTCGCCCCGGTTGGCAATCAGCAATCTTGAAATCAAGCTGTCACCCCTATTCCATTGAAATCAGGAACAAGGCCTGACCGAACTCGACCGCCTGTCCGTTTTCGCTGACGATCTTCACGATACGGCCCGAGACTTCGGACTTGATTTCATTCATCAGCTTCATCGCCTCGACAATACACAGGGTCTGCCCCGGCTCAACCAGGTTGCCGACGTCGACAAAAGGCGGCGCGTCCGGAGCGGGACTCCGGTAGAAGGTGCCGACCATCGGCGACATCACAGTCACCAGGTCTTCGTCTTCCAATTCCGCTTCGATTTCCGTTTCCACCGCGATCCGGGATTTGCTTCCCCCGGCGGATGCGGAGGCCTCAGCCGCAGCCAAAGCTTTACGCAAGCTCAACTTAAAACCTTGATTCTCCAACTGCAGTTCAGCAACGGTTGATTCATCCAACATCTTGATCAGGCTTCGGATTTGGTCCAGATTCATTTCTTCACCCTCCATAGAAGGAGCACTTACCGGGCTTGCTTTCACAACCGGCTTGGATCCATTGCGGGCTTCGGACGGCCCTGCCGCAGGTCCCTTCACTCCGTTTTTCCGCTGTTCAAAGAATTTCAACGCCACCTGCGGGAAAAGCGCGTAGCTTACGACATCCTCTTCGCTTTCCGCCTTCCCC
This sequence comes from Solirubrobacterales bacterium, assembly GCA_050258755.1. Classification (GTDB taxonomy): domain Bacteria; phylum Bacillota; class Syntrophomonadia; order Syntrophomonadales; family DTU052; genus JBLMZI01. The sequence continues at coordinate 614,507 of JBLMZI010000004.1, forward strand.
TTCGTCTCTTCCACGGCTTTTTCCCAGCCCGGCTCCAAAAGATCGGCAGGACGCTCGGAGATGACCGGTTCGTCGCCAATAATCAGCTTGCGGATCTCGTCACTGATGGGCGCGGTCGCCTTTCCGTAGAAGCCCCGGACATACTGCTTGGTTTCATTGGTGCACATCTTGTAGCGCTCACCCATCAGCACGTTTAAGACGGCCTGAATCCCGACAATCTGACTGGTCGGTGTGACCAGCGGCGGATAACCGAGATCGTGCCGTACCCGCGGAATTTCCTCCAGCACCAAATCAAGCTTGTCAGAGGCTTTTTGCTCTTCCAGCTGGGAAACCAGATTGCTGATCATGCCGCCGGGCACCTGATGTTCGAAGACTTTCATCGCGCTGATCCGGGTTACTCCGCGTTCAAAACCACGCTTCTTCCGCAGATCCTCGAAATAGGTTGCGATATCAAACAGTTGATGCATGTTGAGGCCGGTATCCCAGGACGTATCCTGGAACACCCGGACCAGAGTTTCCACCGGCGGCTGTGAAGCACCGAACGCCAGCGGCACGGATGCGGCATCGACCACGTCCACCCCGGCTTCAGCTGCTTTCATACAGGCGCCGACCGCCAAACCGCCGATATAGTGGGTATGCAGCTGAACCGGAATATCGATCCCCTTTTTCAGCGCCTTCACCAGTTCAAAGGCCTGATAGGGTCCCAAAAGACCCGCCATATCTTTGATACAGATGCTGTCAGCCCCCAGGTCGACCAGTTTATGAGCGGTATCGACAAAGTAATCCATGGTATGAACCGGACTGATCGTGTAAACGACACAAGCCTGTACGTGCTTTCCGGCTTCTTTGGCCGCTTTCATCGGCACCGCCAAATTCCTGATATCATTCAGGGCATCAAAAATGCGGAAAATGTCAATCCCGTTTTTAGCCGCGTTTTCCACGAATTTATAAACGATATCATCCGGATAATGCATATAGCCGACCAGCGACTGACCGCGAAGCAGCATCTGGAGCCTGGTTTTCTTAACATGCTGGCGGATGATCCGCAGGCGCTCCCACGGGTCCTCGTTCAGGTAGCGCATGGCGACGTCGAAGGTCGCACCGCCCCAGACTTCAAGGGAATGGTAGCCCACGTCATCTATGGTGGAAAGAATCGGCAGCATGTCTTCCATGGCCATCCTGGTCGCCCATAAACTCTGGTGCGCGTCGCGCAGTGTGGTATCAGTGATTCTGATTTTGTTCAAGGTATTGCCCTCCCCATGTGTCACAACCGTCAACCGCTTTTCGAAAATAGTTGTTTACATAAAACTACTCAGGCCTTGGCCTGAGTGTGATTGACAGACTAAATACATTATAGGGCTGGCATGGCGCCATTTCAAGATATCTGTGCATGTATACATTATGCCATAACGTCTGAAAATAGCGCAATTTCTTTATTTCTACCGGCTTTGAGCCGGGCTGGGCTTTCGGCTGATCAGACTGACCTGATCGGTTTCCAGGTTCAGCGTCTGGGCCACTGACTGCATCAAATCTTCGATTTTGTCCCGATCCAGTTCACGGTCCGCAATCACGATGGTTGCTGATTTTCCTCGAAAAATCACGACACCATCGGAGATGCCCATTGCCTGAAGCAAGCTCTCCGCTTTCAGTTCCCGATCCATCGCTTCAGTGATTTCCAAAATTCTGGCCAGAGCCTGACGGCGGCTTTCGTCGTCAGAGCTTTTACTGTCAACCATGCGCTGCAGCAGTTCCAGTTGGCGAGCCCGCACCTGTTCCCGCTGGACCCGGTAATACGGGCAGAATTCGTTGGTCTTGGGAATGGCCAGCCGGGCTTGATTTTTAACTGCTGCGGAAGCCGCTTCTGTTTGAACGGCGCGCATCGGTTCATTTTCGACATAGAGCAGCCCGGCGCCCCCGAGCAAGAGAAAGACCGCTGCAACAACCAGAGCCGGGCGAAAACGAATGACCATCTTATCTGCCTCCTTCCGTCATCGGGAGCACCTTGACCTTCGCGCTGTTCACGCCCATCAGACCGGTCACTGCCTGCACCAGCCGTTCGGTAACCGCGGGACTGTCCGCCCCCTCAGCAATCACCAGCACCCCGGTAACCGCCGGAGCCTGCTTTTCAAGCAATACCGGTTCCCCACCTGCCATCGCCAAATTCTGTTCATCCTGCGCTTCGGAAACAGTGCGCTGCATACCCTTCTTGTCCTTTTCCACCGTGGAACGATCCTGTTTACGGTCGTTCAGCGCATAAGTCTGGCGTCCGTCCGACGCCAACGACAGCTTAACCTGGACCTGCCCCGCCCCCTCAATCGACTGCAGCGCGGAGGCCAGTTCCGTTTCAGTGGGGATCATCCCGCCCTGAACCGCTGCCGTACCATTGACGGGCACATTCCGGTTTTCCGCCGCCGGGCGCTGCGGCCACAGCATCAAAGCGAGCCCGAGCACGGCGATCAATCCCAGCAGCAGCAGTACCTTCCGGTTTTTTACGGGTTCCGGCAGACCTTCCTTCGTTTCCCGGGTCCAGAATTCCGATAACATGTCACCCCTCCTCAAAAAGAATCTTGATTTGATCCTGATCGATCGAAAAAAAGTTTTGAACCAGTTCGCTCAGGCGGTTTTCAATCTTGCTGCGCTCGGCCAAATCCGCGTCGGCCCCGAAGGCGGGCACCGAAAAACCCTCCTGTTTTTTTTGCGGTTCGGTTCGGACCCGGATCACGACACTGGTGATCGCGGTGCCGTCGGGCGCCCAGCGAATTGTGGGCTCGATCTCGGATACCCCCGGGACCAGATGGCCGACCGCTTTGATTTGATGCTCGATTTTTTCTCCCATCGCCGTTTTTCCGGCACGAAAGACTTCTTGCTTCAGAACCGTCCCTTGTTCCCGGGCCCGCTGGAGTTCCGCGGTGTCAACCGTCTGCTGCCCCATGGGCAGTTCCCAGGCCGATGTCTCGATTGCGCCGCTCGGCTGAATCAGCCGCAGCAGCGGGTTCAGCACAGCCAATAGAATGAACATCCCGATCGCAAACCGCACAAATGGCCGCATGGTACTGTCCGGGATCAGTAATTCCAGGAAACTGGCGATCATCGTAATTACCAGGAGGCTTTTAGCCATGCCAATCAGGAGATCCATGCGGTCACCTCGACAAAACTGTGGCATTGCCAATCATCGCAACAATTGCCAGCAAAATCAGAAACATCAATCCCACGATGGTCACTGCCGCCAGGACCATGATCAGGTGGTTGCCCATCAAATCCAGAGCCTTGCTGGTTCGGGCGTCTCCAAGCGGTTCCACCAGCGCGCCGGCTAATTTGTAAACCAGCGCAACCACCGCGATCTTGATCACCGGAAAGATCAGGATCCCGAATACAATCAAAACCCCGAGGATGCCAACCGCCTGTTTCAGCAGCACCACATAGCCGGCCGTTGTTTCCAGGGCATCGGCCAGGTACCCGCCGACCACCGGAAAGAATGTATCGGTCACGAATTTTCCGGTTTTCAGGGTCAGCGCGTCCATGACCGAACCGTAGACCGAACGTGCCGTTAAAATCGTGACAAATACCGTACACACAATGCCCAGGGTCACTTCGGCCAGCATGGTGACCAGCTTGGCCAACCGCTCGATCTTCACCGTGTCACCCAGGCAGTCAATCAGGCTCAACACCGCAGAAATCACAATCAAAGGAAATACCACATAGTTCATGGTATTTGCCAGGGTCGTGCTCATGACCATCAATAAGGGAAACATACCGGCCGCGGTATGAACATGCCCGATTCCGGTCACCAGAATCATCATCTGGGGCAGGATGCCGGTCATGAAATCGGCTAATCCGCCGATGGTTTCCCGGCCCATCAGCAATACATGTTTAAAGGATCCCAGGGCAATCGCTGAAAGCGCCAGGAAACAAGCCATGCTGGCAAGCCCGGCGACCCCTTTGTTTTCAAATGAAGACTGCAGGTTAATCAACAGCGCCGAGATCACCGCCAGGACCAGAATTTTGCCCAGGAGCCGGATGCTGGCCGCAACCTCGCCGATGAAGTATTGTTTGAGGGCGGCGCCGATTTCCGCGGGATTCAACTCCCATTTCCCGGCCGCAAATTCCCCAAGCCACTGTGCGACCGACCGGGACGAACCTGTGGGCGAGAACTCGCCATCAATCTTATTCTTGTATTCTTCAAAATGAGAAAGATCCAGCTTCTTCGAGGCGGCCTGCCAGGAAGCCGTTTCCGGCGGCGGCTCGGCAGGCGCCGCTTCGGCAATCGCCAGACCGAATCCGAACGTCAGGGTAAGACACATCACAAGAACCGTCAGCACCCGGTACGTCCACATCAAGATTCCATTCCGCATGGTTTTGCGTATCTGCATATTCACCCCGGCAATATTTCCATCAGTGATTCAAGAATCGCCACCATGATCGGCAAAGCCAGCACTGCGACAATGACCTTCGAACCAAACTCGACCTTTTTAGCCACCGCCGCTTCACCGGCATCGCGGCAGATTGCCGCCCCGAACTCGGAAATATAAGCAACGCCTAGAATTTTTAAAACTGTCCCCAGGAAAAAGTAATTCGCCTGGGCTCGTTCGGAGAGGGCGGTCAGCACATTGATCACGGTGGCAAGCTTGCCCGCGATAAACAAAAAAATCACCGCGGCAAAGGCAATGCTGAGCACAACCGCCAGGGCTGGACGCTCCTGGCGGATGATCATCAGAAAAACCGTTACCACAAGAGCCAATCCGACAATCTGGGCGATCTCCACCCCTTCCACCTCCGGTTCCGGTATATCCGTTAAAACCCTGATTATGGCAAAATCGTTGCGATCGTTTCGGTGCGCCTTTTTAAAGGGCGAACACGGTTCGTACCACCGTGAAAAGTTGGTTGAGGAGCTGCACAACCAGAATCAGCACGACAACGACGCCGGCAAGGGTAAGCATCTGTGCCTGTTCCTCTTTCTGCGCCTGTTTAAGAACAATCCCGAGAATGGAGATCAGGATACCAATTCCGGCAATGGTAAAGATAATATCGGTGTTCAAGCACGCTCCTCCTTTTTTACAAAAGTCGTCAGATGAGCAGGATTGAGATCAGGGTTCCGCTTAAAAAACCGCCGTAGATCCAAAGATTCTTTTCATTGTTTTCCGTTTCCCGGGCTTTCTCTTCCTGGACCCGAAGTTCCTCAGCCGCCAGCTCCAGCACCTGAACCTGATCCGGCGCATCTGAGCCGCCGATGCGGCCGCCCAACATCCCGATCATCGCCAGATCTTCGCCGGTAAAAATCCCAGTTCGGCGCAGTTCGCTCATGCCCGAAGTCCATGCTTCCTGGGCGGAAGCGTTTCGGCTGGAAGCCAAAACCCGCGCGCTGGCAGCGAACAGTTCCGCTTCCGGCCCGTCAATCACCCGTGCGGTGTTTTGCAGGGCTTGCGGCAGCGGGTTGCGCGCGTAGCCGATCTCCTTTTCCAGGTAATTGAGGGCCAATCTTAGCCTGCGCAGGCCGGCTGTTCGCCGAGCCAGCCGGTTGGCCTTGCTGAGGCCGCTCCACCCTGCCGCGCCGACAATCAACCCGGCGCCAACCAGTTTGTAAATCATACCCTTCCCCTCCCCATGGGACCGAATATGCCACTTCTTCAAGCGTTCCCGGGCCATTGCGGCGTGAGAGTACAACGAGAGCCTGGAACGCACCCCGGGCCGTCAGTTCCTTAAGGACCGGGCGCCGTAAAACCTCGTCAAGGGTCGCGGCATGGGCGGTGGCGATCAACTGGACGCCGGCGTTTATGCTTTCAAAGACAGCCGCGGCATCTTCAGGACCCCCGATTTCATCAACGACCACGATCTCGGGGGATAAAGCCCGAACCGCCATTAAGATTCCCTGTGCTTTGGGACAGGCGTCCAGCACGTCGGTGCACGGACCGACATCCAGCTGCGGCTTGCCTTCATAACTTCCTGCGATTTCTGAGCGTTCATCGACAATAGAAACCGTACGGGATCGATCTGGCCAGCCATAGGAAAAACTGCGTGCCAGATCGCGCAGGATGGTTGTTTTTCCGCATCCGGGCGGAGAGATCAGCAGCGTATTCATCAGGTTGCCTTCCGGGTCGACCAGGCGCGGAATCAGCGACCGCGCACAGCCGGGAAGTTCCCTGGCAATTCGGATGGCCAACCCGGAAAAGTCCTTCATGCGGTAAACGGCGCCGCGTTCCAGGATGACCCGGCCAGCCAGTCCGACCCGGTGTCCGCCCGGCAGCGTCACATACCCGCGCCGCAGTTCCTCGTCCAAGGCATACAGTGAGTTTTCCGTGATGGCATTCAAGGTCCGCCGGAAATCGTCACCGGAAGTGATCAATGCCAATTCCGGCGCGCGGGTCAGACTGCCGTCGGCCCCCAAGTAACTGCTCTGGCCATGAATCACCAGGGCAACCGGTTTCTCCGAACGCAGCCTGATCTCTTGCAGCTGGCTGAGCGTGTCCGTTCCAAGCCGCTCGAGCCCCTCCCGCAGTGATTTTGGCAGATAAGGGAGAATCTGTTGCTGAATATGTTGGTTGGGCCGAATCCCATTCATTGCTTGCACCCCCTTGCATTACCAGATATATGGGGTGCCGGTTCGAATTATGCTCCCAAAACGGCGGGCTTTTTGCGGTCATTTTTCTGAAGTAGGGCAACAAAAACCCGCTTCCCAAACACAGGTCAGGAAGCGGGTTATCGGTTTTTTTAAGCTTATTGCGTTGAAGAAAGCAGCTTGTTTACATGGAGCTGCTTTCCAGGGGGGTCCCGGCGAGGTCCGGCTGCAGATCCAGTGAGCTGTCATTGACATAGACAATGCCTGAGCAATTCGGGCAAATCACTTCGATGCTCTCATCATCGTCTAACACGTCAGCGTCAAAATAAACATCGGCACCGCAGTGACGGCAGGTCATTTCCGCAAATTCAACGTCTTCGTCCCCGTAGATGTCCTCTTCGAGATCGTAAAGATCTTCGTCAATGCTTTCCACATATATCTTGAAATCATCCAGTTCCTGCTTAATATGACCGGTGACATTCGCCATATCGGACATCACATCCAGCAGTTCGACGATCAGCTTTCCCTGCGGCCCGGATTCCGCGACATTCATGCCTTCGGACAGACCCTTAAGGTAGCTGATTTTTTCTGAGAGCCGGAGCATAGTAAACCCCCTCGTGCCTTTTCGCATAGTATGCTCGGCTCGAGGGGGCCCTCATTCGCTAAAATTTGGTGATTCTTATTTTACCCGTTCCATGTAGAGTCCGGTTCGGGTATCGATCCGTACCATTTCACCGACGTTAATAAACAGAGGCACCTTGATGACAGCACCGGTTTCGAGCGTGGCGACCTTGCTGGCACCTGAAGCAGTATCGCCTTTGATGCCGGGTTCCGTCTCGGCGACGGTCAGTTCCACAAAATTCGGGACGTCAACGCCGAGCACTTCTTCATTGTACTGAAGAACGGTAATATTCATATTTTCTTTCAAATATTTCAGCGCTTCACCCATCTGGTCTTTCGACAGCGAGATCTGGTCGTAAGTTTCGGTATTCATAAAGACATATTCGTCGCCCGAAGCATACAGGTATTGCATTTCATTGCGGTCAACCCGTGCCCGCGGAACTTTCTCGCCCGCGTTAAAGGTTTTTTCAACCACAGATCCATTCTTCAGATTTTTCAATTTGCTGCGTACAAACGCGGCGCCCTTGCCCGGCTTAACGTGCTGGAAATCCACGACAACCCAAACGCCGCCGTCCAGCTCAACCGTAAGACCGGTCTTGAAATCGTTCACAGAAACCACTACAAACACCCCTCCGTTTAAATCACAAGCAGATCCTTGATACTGCTTGTTAAGACCTCATGTCCATTCTCCGTGACTAATACGACATCTTCGATCCGAACTCCTCCCCAGCCGGGAATATATACCCCTGGTTCGACTGTGATCACCATGTTCGGTTTTAGAACGACATCGCTCTTCCAGGATACGGTCGGCGCCTCATGTACGTCAAGTCCAAGCCCGTGACCGGTTGAATGCACGAAATGCTTGTCCAGTTCCACCCGGCGCAAAGTGCCCCGGGCGGCCTCGTCCACCTCTTTGCAAAGGACCCCGGGCGCCACAGCCTCGATCGCCGATAGCTGGGCATCCAGCACATGATGATAAACATCCCGGATCCGGGCGCAGGATTTTTCCACCGCCACGGTTCGGGTCATGTCTCCCGCATAGTGTTCCCAAATCCCGCCAAAATCGAGGGTCAGCAGGTCGCCAGCCTCCAGGCGGCGCATCGAAGGGCGGCCATGCGGCAGGGAGGACCGCAGCCCGGAAACGGCTATCGTTTCGAACGCCTCCCTTTCACAGCCGGCTTTTTTCAAGCGGTATTCGATCGAGATCGCCAGATCCCGTTCCGCTGTACCGGGGCGAATCTCCTGCTGAATCGCCGAAAACACTTCATCGCCAATCGCCAATGCTTTCCGAATGTGGTCCAGCTCAGCAGATTCCTTGATGATCCGTAAATCCTCAATCAGCCCGGAAGTGCCGGTCAAACCTTGACCAAGCTTTTCACGCCAGTCCTGATACTGCCTGAACGTCAAATGGGTGGATTCGAACCCGAGTCGGCTTCCGGCGGCAAGTGCCGACACGCCTGAATCCTTCGGGGAGGTTAGCACCTCCCATCCCTTTGATTCGGCTTCGGCCTGTTCGGTATAGCGCGGGTCGGTAACGATCACCGCTTTTTGCCCGTCCACCAGTAAATGCCCTTCTCCGGTGAACCCGGACAGGTAGTAGACGTTGGCAGGATTGGTAATCAGGAAACCGCCGAGGCCTTCCTGATCCAGGCGCTGGCGGAAACGGGTGAGCCGATTCGCAGTCACTTAAAGCGTCCTTCCGCTTAATAATTTGGCCGCGGCCTCAAGGGCCAGCGTGTAGCTGTCCGGCCCAAAGCCAAAAATGCCGCCGACCGCCGCCGGGGCCACCAGGGATTGATGCCGGAACGGCTCGCGGCGGTAGATATTGCTCATGTGCACCTCGATCACCGGGCATTCCATGGCCCGGAGCGCGTCGTGCAGCGCCACGCTGGTGTGAGTCAGGCCGCCGGCGTTGATCAAGACACAATCGATTTGCCCACGATGCCCATGCAGGCAATCAATCAATTCTCCCTCATGATTGGACTGGAAAAACGTAATCGCCAGTCCTGCCACCGCCGCCTGGTCACGCAGCCGATTTTCGATTTCGTTCAGGGTGACCGATCCGTAAATATCGGTTTCACGCTGTCCTAACAGGTTCAGGTTCGGCCCGTTGACAACCAGTACCTTTTTCATGCCCTCACCCCATCCCCCTCCAATATCGCGCCTAATCGCCGCCGACGCTTAATGCCTTGACCCGAACTGTCGGAGAACCCGTGCCCCCATAAAACCGCAGGTCCGAAGCAACGCCTTCGATATCGCTTAAAAAGTCCAGCAGGTTGCCGGCGATCGTTGCTCCGCGCACCGGGTAGGTCAGTTTGCCGTTTTCGATCATCAAGCCGCTGGCCCCGACCGAGAAATCGCCCGAAATGGGATTGGCCGTATGCATCCCCATCACTTCTGTGATATATAAACCCTGTTTAATGTCGCTGATCAGCGCTTCGGGCGTTCCGCTGCCCGGCTGCAGAAATACATTGGTGGTGCCGACCGACGGCAGACCGCGGAAGCTCCCGCGCACCCCGTTTCCGGTCGAATAGGTTTTATCCTTGCGCGCGGTATAGCTGTCGTACAGATAGCCCTTCAGCACGCCTTTGTCCAGCAACATGGTCCGCTGGGACGGCCAGCCTTCCCCGTCAAACGGGAAAGCCGAAATCCCCTCTTGTAAGGTGCCGTCGTCAATGATCGTAACCCATTGGCTGCCCAGGGACTGGCCGATTTTGTCCTTTAACGCCGATTTTCCTTTTTGAACCGCGTCCGCACTGAATGAGTCGGCGATCACGCCGAGGAAGTTGGTCATAACATACGGTTCCAGCACACAAGGCATCGCCTTGGAGACAATGGTTTTCGCTCCCAGGCTTCGAACCGCATCGTTCGCGCCTTCTTTCCCGACAAAGACCGGATCGAGATCCTTCAGCCGCCGCTTCGCCAGGACGGAAAAGCCGGTCTGGGCATCACCGTTTTCCTCGGCCATGACGAAAACAAATAACCCGGCATAGGCCCCTTTCTGGTAAACCCGAACGCCTTCGGAACTGATGACGGCAACCGAGTACCGCGAATCTTCGTAGCCGGCGCGTTCGATCACTTTGACCCGTTTGTCGGTGGCGCGCGCCTGGCGTTCCACCTCGCGGGCCATTTCGATTTTTCGTTCCAGGGTTTCGGATTCGATCGCTGGATCGAAGGTATCCAGCTTCGGATACTGTTCGTGGGTCTGCGGCAGCCCGTTAAAAGAATCCTCCGCAGTATACTTGGCCCCCTTCAAGGCCTTTTCGAGCGTCTCCTGCACCGCTGTGCGGTCCAGATCGGTGGTAAACGCAAAACCCATCCGGTTTCCGGTGAACACCCGGATTCCCAGGCCGATTTCTTCGGATTGTTTCAGAGTCTCAACCTGACCGTCCACCACTTCCACGGTCAAATCCTCGCCATGCAGCAGAAACGCCTCAGCCGCGGCCCCTTTGGCCCGGGCCTGTTCCACCGTCCAGCTTCCAACTTCGAGCAGTTTCTCTTTCAAGGTGATCCTCCTGACTTTATCGTGGATGATGCCGTCTGATGCGGGTTTCCAGCTTAAAGCCGGCGGATGCGCTTGATCTGCGGCCCGTCGGCTCCGCCGACCCCGCCCACGGTAATCGATTTAATCCGCATTGTGGGCTGCGCGTCCGATACCGGCACCCCCTGGCCGTCTTTGCCGCAGGTGCCGATCGCAAAGCCGATATCCCGGCCAATCCGGTCAATATTGTTCAGCACTTCCGGCCCGTTGCCGGAAAGCGTGGCCCCACGCACCGGGTACTTGATCTCGCCATCTTCGATGATATAGCCTTCCTGGACTTCGAAAACAAAATCACCATTGGTGGTATTAACCTGCCCGCCCCCCATTTTGCGGACCAGCAAGCCGTGTTGGGTGTCCCGGATAATCTGGTCCGGATCATCCGAACCGGACGCAATGTAGGTGTTGGTCATGCGCGGAATCGGTTTGTGCTGGTACGATTCCCGCCGTCCGTTGCCGGTCGGGTCCACGCCATCCTTGAGCGCGGTAATCCGGTCCTGCATGTAGCTTTTCAAAATGCCTTTTTCGATCAGAACATTTTTTTTGCCGGGCGTCCCTTCGTCATCATAGCGAAGCGTGCCATTCTTTTTGAACAGGGTGGAATCGTCGATGACACTGATTTCCTCCCCCGCCACCTGCTGGCCCATTTTGCCGCCGTACACGGAAAGGCCGCGCTGCACCAGGTCAGCCTCCAGCCCATGGCCGCAGGCTTCGTGTACCATTGTGCCGCCGGCTTCGCTGGACATGACGACCGGCATTTTGCCAGCCGGACAGGGTTTGGCGTCGAGCATCTGCACCGCGCGCTGCGCCGCTTTGCGCCCAAGCTCGCGGGCATCGTTTTCATCGAGCAGTTCCCAGCCAATGACGCCGCCGACCGCGTCAAAGCCGGTCTGGATCACGCCATCGCGCGCGGCTACCGCATTGACCACAAAACGGGTACGGACCAGTTCATCCTCAATCAGATCGCCCGACGAGTTGGCGATCTGGAACCGTTTGTGCACATCGGCCAGGGAAACCATGACCTGCTTGATCTCCTCGCCGACCGACCGGGCTGCCTGATTAGCGGCCAAAACCGTTTCGACCTTCTCCTCAAATGGAAATTGCTCCGGCATTTTCAAAAATTCAAGGCTGGGCCCCGCCGGGACCGAATGAAACGCGATCTCGACGGTCTTCGCCATGCCTTCCGCAATATGGGCTACCGTTTCAGCGGTTTTCAGCAGACCTTCCTCGGAAAGATCGTTGGTATGCGCATAGGCAGTGTTGCCTTCGGTCACCACCCGGATTCCCGCGCCGATCTCGCGTCCCAGGTTGACCCGCTCCACCTTGTTGTCTTCACAAATGATAGCGGTCATTTCTTTTTCTTCGCAATAAATCTCGGCAAAATCGCCGCCTTTGGTTAACGCCTGGGTCAGTACCCTGGATATCATCTTCTTTTCAAGCATTCATATCGCTCCTGCACGGGTATTTCGCTTTGTCCTTCCTATCGTTCCCATTCCGCGGCATTCTCATCAGCCTGCCGGTTGCCTTCAGGCTGATGGGCCTTTCGTTGCGGACAAGGTCAATCCGGTCCAATACCTATGATTATAATCGTTCCTGGAACAGCTTGCCATGTTGATGTTTACAGCCGCAAATGCCAAAAAGCAAGTCTGAAAAACAGAACTTGCTTATCGCCTAATCGCTCGTTTGATTCGGTTAACCCTGTTCCAGAATTGCGGTTACCAGATCCATCGGGACATTGGCTGTTGCCACCGTTTTTCCGATCGCGGCCGGCAAAACGAATCGAATTTCGCCTGCCCGATTTTTCTTGTCGCCGCGCATCAGGTCCATCATTTCATCAGAAGGATACCGGGGAATGGCAAGGTCAAGTCCGAAATTATGTATCAGTTTCATAATCCGGTGAGCGTCCGGTTCGCCCAAAAGACCCATCCGGTACGCGAGCTGCGCTGCCATTCGGATGCCGATCGCCACCGCTTCTCCGTGGCGATATACGCCATATCCGGCCCGGTTTTCAATCGCATGTCCGAAGGTATGGCCCAGATTGAGAACCTCCCGAAGGCCGCTCTCTTCCCGCTCATCACCTTCGACGATATGCGCTTTGATCCGGCAGGATTCAGCGATGACGCCTTCCAGAACCTCCGGCTGCATGGCTTGAATCGGCGCACACTGCGCTTCCAGCCCGGTGAAAAACGGTTCGGAAAGAATAATGCCGTATTTAACCACTTCAGCCAACCCGGCGGTATACTCCCGCTCCGGCAGGGTTGCCAGCACATCGGGGTCAATGATAACCAATTTAGGCTGGTGAAAAGCGCCGATCAGATTCTTCCCCCGGGCGTGGTTCACGGCGACTTTGCCGCCGACACTGCTGTCCACCTGGGCAAGCAGGGTGGTCGGCACCTGAACGAACGGAACCCCGCGCAGGTAAATAGCCGCGGCGAAGCCGGCCAGATCGCCGATTACCCCGCCGCCGAGCGCAACCACCGCATCCTGGCGGTCCATCCTGAAGTCGACCGCGGCATCCAGTACCCGCTCTGCGTAAGGCATCGCTTTGAATTCCTCACCATCGGGTATTTCCACATACCGCACCGCATCATAGCACTGACGCAGACTGGTCAAAAGCGTATCCCCGTACAGCGCATGCACGGTCGGGTTACTGACCACCAACAGTTTTCGCTTCGTGCCGATGGCTTCAGCGGCGATGTCGCCGGCTGATTGAATCAGTCCCGATCCAATGCGAATATCGTAGCTTCGTTCGGCAAGGGATACCTTAACGTTTTGCACTGTGGAACTCCTGCAGTTTCTCCATGATGATATCCACCAGCTGATCCGGATCCAGCCCGCTGGTTTCGATTTCAATGTCAGCCTGACCGTAGAAGTTTTCCCGGTCGGCCAGCATTTTTTTAATATCTTCGACGGTAAAGTTCTTTTTCAACAGCGGCCGTTGATTTCGTTTCTTGCTGACCCGGCGGAAAATCTCGTCCGGATTTGCGCGCAGGCAGATGATAATGCCCTTCTTGCGGAATTGCTCGACGTTTTCACGGTTCAGCACGATCCCGCCGCCGGTCGCGACGACCATATTCCGGCGCTCCGAGAGTTTGCGGGTCATGACAGATTCCTCAGACCGGAACCGTACTTCGCCATATTTCAAAAAAATGTCCCGGACGCTCATGCCCGTTACCCGTTCAATCTCTTTATCGGTGTCAACGAATTCACGCTTCAGACGGTCGGCCAGCCGCGTACCGATTGCGGTCTTGCCCGTGCCCATAAAACCAATCAAAATGATGTTGCTGTCCATTTCCACACCTTTTCCAGGTATGATACATACCTGTCGTAGTTTTCCCGGATCTCTTTCATCGAATCATGTCCGAACTTATCCAGGATTGCGTCGGCCAGTACCTGAGCCATCATCGCTTCCCCGACCACCCGCGCCGCCGGAACGGCACAGATATCCGAGCGCTCGATGTCCGCGCGCTCTAGCTCCCAGGTGCGGGTATTCACGCTCAGCAGCGGTTTGTAAAGCGTCGGAATCGGCTTCATGTAGGCACGAACGGCCACCGGTTCCCCATTGGTCACGCCGCCCTCGATTCCGCCCGCCCGGTTTGTGTTCCGATGGATGCCCTTCTGGTTGTCAAAGTGGATTTCGTCATGGACCTGGGAACCGGGGGCAGCCGCCGAAGCGATCCCGTCCCCAATCTCGACGCCTTTGATGGCGGGAATGCTCATCATCGCACCGGCGATCCGGCCGTCGAGCCGTGCCTCACCGCTGGTAAAGCTCCCGATTCCGGGCACCAGACCCAATGCGACCACTTCAAACGCCCCGCCCAGCGATTCACCCGCATCCTTGGCCGCTTCAATGGCGCGAACCATTCGCTCCGAAGCCGCCTCATCCGGGCAGCCGACCAGCGATAATGCCGCTTTTTCAGCCATTTGCGCATTCAAGCACTGACCGCGGGTCGGACTGGTTTCACCGCCAATGGCAACCACCTGACTGTATAAGCTTATGTGAAGGTCGGCTAAAAATTTCCGGCAAATCGCGCCGGCAGCGACCCGGGCCGCTGTTTCCCGCGCGCTCGCCCGCTCCAGAACATTCCGAAAGTCCTGGTGGTCATATTTCATCCCGCCGGCCAGATCAGCATGACCCGGCCTCGGCCGCCATACTTCGCGCCCGGGCTCGATCGGTCCGGGACTCATGTGGCGGATCCAGTTATTGTGATCCAGATTGGGGATTTCAAGCGCAATCGGAGAGCCCATGGTTTCCTCACCCCGAACCCCGGCAATGATCTGAACCTGATCCTTTTCAATCTTCATCCGGCCGCCCCGGCCATGACCTTCCTGTCGGCGCGCGAGCTGCTCGTTTATGTAGTCTGCACTGATGAATAAACCAGCGGGGATTCCCTCGATGACCGCCACTAAGGCCCTACCGTGCGATTCGCCAGCAGTTGTTATCCGCAGCAAAGCCGCACCTCCTCCGTCCTACTTTTTCTTGATATAACCGCCTTCAAAGCTGGTGGGTTCAGTAAATATGATGAAGGCGTCCCGGTCGAGCTGTCTGATCCGTTTTGCAACATTCCATGCCGCTTTCCGCTTCAGCAGAAGATTGATGACCAATTTGGGGCCTTCCATCCCCTCGGCTTCCCAGCAGGTGACTGCGAAACCCTCATCCCGCAGCTGTTCGGCCAGCGCACAGTTCTCTTTCGTGGTAACCACCTGAACTCCGCGATAACCGAGGGCAATCTGCTCCTCGATCCAACTGCCGACAATCACGCCACAAGCAAAACCGGAGCAATACAGAATCAGCCGCAACGGCTCGTTCAGGCTGCCAATGACCTTGCCCAACGCGATCACATACACCATGATTTCGAAAAAACCGATGAAAGCAGCAATCCACCGATCGCCGCGGATCACCAGAATCATGCGAATGGTGCCCAGCGAAACGTCAATGATTCGTGCAAAGAAGATAAACAGCAGGTCAAATACCACGGAAACCTCACCGATCCATACTTCGAAAGGCCAAGAAGACCGCAACGTTCACCGAGAGTATTGCCTTTTCCCAACTCATTCATGCGTTTCCAGAAGAGATTGAATCGTCTCCCGCATGATTTGAATCGGCGCCTTAATCCCAGTAAAGTGGGTAAAACTCAGCGCTCCCTGGTGAACAAACATCCCTAGACCGCTCACCGTCCGGTGCCCGTTTTCCGCTGCCAGCTGTAAAAACCGCGTTTTCAGCGGGTTATATACGATATCGCAAATCACCGCGCCCGAATTGATCCAGTCAAATTCGAGCGATGGCGCTTGATGGACCGATGGGGACATGCCAATAGGGGTCGCATTGATCACCAGTGAAGTCCGATCCAGCACCCGTTTTAATCCGGCCGGCTCCCAGTCCAGGCTGCGGCATTCGGTTTCGGTCAGCCGACCGATGTCGCCGGCCAGTTTGGCCGCTCTTTCCACCGGGTGATCGATAAATGTTACGATACATCCGGCCTTCGCCAGAGCATATCCAATCGATCGAGCCGCGCCGCCGGCACCGAGGATAACGACTTCCCCGGCTGGATAAACATCGGCTTCCTTCAGAGAAGCCATAAATCCAGGCCCGTCCGTATTGTAGCCGCAGGCCCGGCCGTCTTTCACCACAACGGTATTCACAGACCGAAAAGCGGCAGCCTCTTCGCTCAGTTCGTCCAGAGAGGCGATGATTGTCTCTTTATGTGGAATCGTAACGTTGAATCCGCAAATCCCAAGTGTTTTCGCGGCTTGTACCATCTGTCCGATTCGTTCGGGTTCCACCGCAAACGGCAGGTACACCGCATTGAGGCCCAAATGCGAAAACGCCCGGTTGTGCATCGCCGGTGAAAGCGAATGCGCCACCGGATATCCGACCAGGCCGAACAGCTTGGTTGATGGGGTAATGACCAATGTACGTTCCTCCGGAATAAAAACGAAGTGCTCAGAAAATACAGGGTTTTCCAAGATTATTGCAGATAACGCGGCTTTTTTCAAGCGGCCGCCTAATCGCAGGGCCGCTTTATCCCGTTTTGTCGGGCTTATCAGATTCTTTCCCGTTCTTTACCTCTGGCAGGTTATTGATGTCCCCACGGTCGGCCGCCTCACGGATGTCGCGCAGGACAAAACGCTCTATCTGTCGCATAAAGCGGGTTCCCAGAAATTCACGCGGGTTCATCGGGACCACCAGGATTGTGTACATCCCCATCCGGTTGCCCCCGAGGACGTCGGTAAACACCTGGTCACCCACCACCGCGGTCTCCTCCGGCCGGGTTCCGAGCAGCTGCATGGCCTTCGCAAAGCCTCGATTCCTCGGTTTTCTGGCCTTCAGGATATACGGCACACCGAGTTTCTCCGCGACCCCAAACACCCTGCGGTGGCTGTCGTTGTTGGACAGCAGACAGGCCTGGAAACCATGATTTCGGGCCGCTTCCACCCAGCGGATGATTTCCTCGGAGATCTCCATGCGGTTCCACTCGGTCACGGTATTGTCCAAATCAAGCAGAAAAGCGCGTATCCCGGCATCCCATAACTGTTCGAACGGGATGTCCAGAATCGAGTCGACATACATATTGGGAAACAGGTACCTTTTCACACGATCCTCCTGAATACAACCTGAACGCTCCCGGTTTTAGGCGATGCCCACCGGTTCATTTTGCCGAAATAACCCGACGAATACTCGGGGCTGCCGCCTGGTCAAGCGAAATCACCTGAAACGACGACGATTTCCACGCATCCGGGATTTCGCCCGGCTTGCCCCCCACGGCGCAGGTTTCAAGATAATAGTATCGTTTGCCGCTTGTATACGTATTCCATCCATTGAACGAAAGATCGCCATATATGGCAACCGCCGCATGGGTCGGCTGGCTGGCGTTCATATAGATCAACCGCGCGTCAAAACCGAGCTTTTTCAGCAGAACGGCGAGCAGCAGCGAACGATCCTCGCTGTCCCCGCCTCGTATCAACGTTTCCATGGGATACTGGATCGTCTCGTCAAAGTTCGTTGTCACGCTCTCCTGAGCGCCAGGAAGGCTGCGGACAACGGACACCGTCAAATCCGCCAACTGCCGGTCCGTCATTTTTTCTTGATAAGCAATCTGTTCGAAATAATGAACAACCGGCGCCAGCAGCAAGTCCTGCTGCTGGCCTGATGCGTAAACGGAAGCCGAAACCTGGGGCGGCTGGATGGACCAGGAATACATCCGGGGGCCTCTCTGCCACAGCTTTTTCATGGATTCGAATTTCCAGGCAAGCGTTTCCGGAAGATTTACCGGCCCAATAGTGAATTGCTTCCCTTGATACGTTACCTCGTACTTGAGTGTTCTGCAGTCCTTCGGAGTAATCGGATTAATGAACTCGGAAACCCCTTTATCATATACCCCCCGGTTCCAGTAACCGATCTTTTGCGTTCCATTTCTATACGAATAGTTTCCGAACCCAAAAAGACTGCCCAAGCCAAAGCTCCCAGTATAAACGTCCCCGGAAGGCCAGGTCATCGTGCCATACCCCTCCGGCTGGTCATTCACAAAGCTTCCTTCATAAGTGCTGCCGTCAGCCCAGGTATACTTCCCCGGGCTGGTACGTTTACCCTTGATCCAGGTGCCGGTATATGAATTGCCGTTCGGCCAGGTATAGGTCCCCTGACCGTTCGGCTGACCATCCACGACAGCTCCGCGATATTTTTCCCCGTTTTGCCAGGTAATCGTCCCGGTTCCGGTGATCCGGTCATCCTGAAAACTACCGGTATACATCATTCCGTTCGCCCAGTGAAAAACGCCTTGTCCGGATTTCACACCACGAACAAAGCGGCCGGAATAGCGATCACCGTTCGGCCACACGTATACACCGGTCCCATCCATCAAACCATTGCGGAAATACCCCTGGTAGTATTCGCCCGGTGACCAGGTATAACGGGCGTACCCGGTAAAACCGCCAGCCGCATTTGGCGCTTGGGCCATCACCGGTCCGGGAAGGCTAAACAGCGTCATCAAGACAAAAAGCCCGACTGTCAAAGCCATCCGGGCATTATGGGCTATATTTCTGATTGTCTTCCGATACGTACTACCCATTTTCCCTATTCTCCCACGGGCAATTTACCGAACGGGTCATCTACGGAGCCGGTGCCGCGGGCGGCTTTAGAAACGGAACGGCTGCGGAAATGTCTGGACTTTTGCTGACACCTGGCGGACTGAAGTCCCATCCCGTTTGAGCGGGCGCGGAGGGCACGGACCCTCCGGCCGAACCAGCTGATGAGCCCGTATTCGGACTTGGCGCGCTGGTGCTGGGCGGGCCGGTCACCGGTTTAAACATGTCGTACGGCGTCTCCGTGACCAACCGTTCCGGCGCAAACGGATAGGAGCCCGGATCCGGATCAGGTTGCGCCTGGCCGAGAATAAAAACGCGCAGGGTAAGATCACATTTCAGCCGGTTCCCCTCTGCGGGGGTAATCGCCACCTTGTTCAAGCTCACCATGCGGTCCAGCCGGGCCACATCATAGACAAACCGATAGATACTGGCGCCTTTGTCGGACAGAACCATATGAACATCGTAATCGGCATAGGTCTCATGCTGATTGACCTCGCCGAGTTCCATGGTCGCTCCTTGTGCATCTTCGCCGTTTAAGACCACTTTGTCTCTCAGACTTAGCTCGTAGAGCTGAACCAGGAGATCCGGCGTATCCTTCGATGCCGGCACCAAAGCCTGCATCTCCTGATTCTGCTGCTCGAAGGCCTTGATTTGTTCCTTTAACTTCGGGATGTCGCCCAGGCCCCGGTTTTGGGCATCCAAAGCCAGGTTCTGGGTCTGCGTCAACCGCTGCTTGACGGCATCCAGCGCAAGCTGCTGAGGCATAAAATAGAAGGAGTACAAAAGGTATCCGATCAGCAGCACGGAAACGGCGGCCACCATTATTTTTTCCCGCTGGCTTAAACCCTGCCAGCTGCTATTGAGGTTGGCCAGTGCTTCCTGCACTTGGATTCCCTCCTTTTTCCGCCGATTGACCAGCCGCCGGGGCCGGTGCTCCCTGGGGCTGACTCCCCGCAGCGGGTTGAGCCGCAGGCTGCGCGGCAGTGTCAAGCTGCACAGTGTCAGCCGGTGTTTGCTGCATGACAATCGGGGCCCCCTGCTGCGCTTTTACCGTATCTCCGGTCGATGCCACGGCATCCTCCGCGGCCGCAACCACCCGTTCCGAAGTGACTCCGGCAAAGGGCAGCTCAAGTTCTATCTCGGCGGTGCCTTCACGCAGCGGCACCGTGTTCGGTTCGACCTGCTGGAACCGGTTCAGGCTCCGCAGACCGAGCACAAATTGCGCCGTTTTCAAGGCACTGTCGGTTTCAAATTTCAAGGTAACGCCCCATCCGGCATCGACTTCCAGGGAGGTCAGCTCCACGTTATCAGGCAGCACGCTGGCGATTTCGTCCATCAGAGCGGCTACATCGACACAGGTCCCTTTCATCGAACCAATAGCCTGATTGTACTGGATGTTCAAAGCTTTGAGATCGGTCAGCTGCTTGTAGTATCCTTCAGCCCCTTGAAGCTGGGCCAGTTTCAGCTGCTCCTCATCGATCTGGTTCTGATAGTACCAGGCCATCACCGGCTGCCAGGCAAAAACGAGGATCACCAGCAGAGCCCCGGCTGCAATCAGCGGGGACATCATTCGGAGCTTCTGTCTTTTTTCCCTGGCCGCCAGCAGGTCAGCCGGCAGGAAATTCAGATCCCTGGCTGGCACTTTCAACGGCTTAGTCCTTTCTGAACATCAGTCCGATATTGGCTGCAAATTCAGCGATAAATGGTTCAAAATCCGCATACGCGTTTCCATGCAAGGACAGCGGAATAAGATGATCTAATCTGGCTTCAACCGGTAATTCCAGGCTGGATTTCAAATATTGTACGCCTTCCGGAATTCGCGCCAGTTCGCCAATCACAATCAAGGCATCGGGCTGACGTCCTTGATTGCGGGATGCGAAAAAATTCAAATAGCCCCGGGTTTCCTCCAGCAGCAGAGCGAATTCCGGAGCTTCGGCGGCCAGGCGCCATGGAATGTCGGTATACAGCAGCAATGAGCTGCCGGTAAATATGCTCATTCGGGTTCCATCCTGCCCGGCGTCGAGAACGGCGATATCATTTTTGGTGGCGCGGGAAAACAATCGCAGGAGGGCATTGGGCAGAATGTCGATGGTCCGGATTTCCATCCCGGTCATCTCGATCAGCTGCATCACCTGCTGGATCATCGTATTCGGCACCGCGCCGATTAACAGGTCAAAGTATTCCTTGCCATCGTCGTCGGCAAGATAACTGCGCATCACCCGGTAATCATACCGGTATTCGGCAAGATCGACCGGAAGGAATTCGGAGATTTCACTGCTCATAAAGCCGGTAAGCAGAGACTCCTCCATCGCAGGAACCCGGGTCGTTCTGGTGATAATGCCGTCCCGGCTCAGTACGATGGAAACCTCGACGGCATTAAGACCGGTCCGGTTTAAAAATTCCTGTAACGCAAGCCCGCTGTTTCTGGCTTCTTCCTCACCGGCCCAACGATCCAGTACCACGGGCATCGTGAAATGGCCAAACCCTTCGATGGTGGTCCGGGTCCCGCCCGATTGTAACGCGCGAATGTAGCTGTCATGCATATCCAAATAGAGTCTGGGACGTTTGAAAAACTGCACTGCACTGCCTCCCGCTTCCAAGATCATATCATTTGAGGCCGCTTGTGTGCCATTCGCCGAGCTTTTTCACCCGGACAAGAGGGCGGCGGCTGTCACATAAAGAAGCCGCCGAACTATAAAACCTCATATATTATCATCGGGTACTTTCCCGGAAGCTTGAGTCATTGCTAATGGAATAGCCCGGGAAAATAATCTTGAAGGAACATAATCAATTTCACAACGTTCTTTATTGCCCAAACAACCGGTACGAGGTACCAGGGCGGGTCTGCGATAAGATCCTCCAGCCAGGATAAATTTTTGCCCAAATCGTAGATACCATTGTAGTTTACCGCCCAATGGTAGGTCTCGGTTTGGCTTAGAACGTTATTCTTGCTTGCGTAGACCGAAACTGTCGAGTTCTTATTATTCAAATTACACGAAGTTCCTGTTTGCCATAGTATTGCATCCCCAGGCGCTTCACCTAACGTCGGAGATACTTTATAGTGCACCTCGGCGCCGACTGGAGCTTCGAATGGAACCGGGTCTGAGTATTTCGAATAACTCGGCCCACACAGTACCCAAATCGGACTTGAGAACCAGGTCTCCTTTTTGATGTTGCTCGGTGGCCCCGGTACCGCCAGAGTTTCTTCAATATGAAGCTCAAAGTCGGTTGCGGTCCTGGCAAGGACTGTCTTGCCATCAGCGCTGTACACCAAGGCTCTGAATACGTAATATCCGGGTTCGTACAAGTAAAAACAATTGACGTTAACAAAAGGATCTTGAACCGGATCGCGCATATCTGCCTTATTGTAGCCGGTTGGATCCTTTGTATAGTAAATAGATGCAATTCCGTAATCATTTTCAAAATCCAAAAGATATTTCCCGACATGCGGCTCGTCATCATCAAATTTATCAGGTGGCACAGACTTAATCCAATCAATAGGTGACTTCGAATTATTCCATAAACCATCCGAAGTAATGCAATCACCAGCTTGTATCCATTTAAATGTAATTACACCCTGGGAAAAATTATATGGCAGCGGTGCTGAAACCTCGCTCCATATGGTACGAGGATATCCCTCGGCTCCGCGTACCGCCCAGATATACCCATTCCCAGTCAGCACCTTGGGCGATGTCCATTGGTTCACGTACTTTTCCGGGTTTTTCGTATCAGCTGTGGGTACGTTGCTTGAGGTTTCCATGTAATACACAAAGGTATTCACCGTAGGATCCAATAGTAATAGCTTCCCGTAACGATAATCTAGCTTCGGTACCGGTGGGACTGCGTTCCAACTAGTTCCCCATGTCGGATCGCTGTATACTCCGGCTATGACCGTTTGCGCTTTTAAATTGGTGCTTCCATAAGACAACGCATCTGTAAACGATACTTTGAACTGCGGTGATGAACTGCCCGCCGGATTGCCTGCCGATTCAGGGGACACATTTCCAGATATATGCAGATACACGACATCTCCGATGGTTTCCTGGGCGGTAACCGTATAGTGTAAGTTGTTTCTTGTCACCGACGGCTTCTGGGGCTTCTTTTTGTAGGTAAAGGTGGCCATCTTGCTGCGTTTATTGTTCAGGTAGGCAACCGCTTTAATCGTGCATAAACCAGGGTTTACCGCCACGGTTGCTTCACTGTTCGCACCCGACTGTACCCCCGCTCCGCCGGGTTCCGGGTTGGCAAGGAGATCTGGATTCGCATAAACCGCCGGCAAGTCACTCCTGGTAAAATAGATCGTTGCGCCCGGGGTTTGGGTTCGAAGGGTGACATTTTGGTCCGCTTCTAACGGCTGTGCGCTTTCCGGCGGATCGGCATACGGGGTCAGAACGCTTGCCACACCGGATTCGGACTGGTCCTGCCCGGATGGGCTCATGGTTCTGGTATCGGAGGTGTTCACGAGGACCATTGTGGTTCCGATGGTCAGCAGGACCATGGCCAGAACAATCGTCATGACCAGGGCTGAACCGGAACGATTCCGCAGTCTTTTCATCCGAATCCCCTCCCGCGGCAAAAATCGTGTAAATCCTCTGCTGATGTCTACAATATCATACTTTACATGGCATAAACATAGGTTACCAGCGAGTATTCGGTCTGCGGCATGTTCGGCCTGGTATTGGCATAAACCGCGATGCCGATCACGCGATTGTCATTCAGGCCAAATTGCGATCCCGGGAGTTGGACCGACACATTGGTGACCGGGAAAAACTCAATCCGCACCCCTTTTGCATACACGGTTCCCGCTGTATTTCGCAAATCGCCATAGAGCGAGCTCACAGGATATCTGGTGGTATCGGTATTATCAATCCATAGCTCTTCCGGGCCGGCCGACGAACCCGCGACGGTGCGGATGAATCGATGCATTCCTTCCACATCGTTTTGGGCGTCGATCCTATAATAAGAGTCTTTCACACGTTCAACGGCATATAGGCTGGAAAACAAAGGCGGCCGCTGCTCTAATGCGATCAAATCGGTCACCGTCTCCATGGCTAACCGGGCTTCGTTCATGTTTTCCCGGTCCACCGTCACCAGATTGAGCATTCGAAAGTAGTTCGAAATCACGGAGCCGATCACCACAACCACAAATGACAGTATCGTCAGTGCGATGATTAATTCCAGCAGCGTAAAGCCAGGCTTTGCGGCCCGCTTGTTTTGTATGCGCTGTATCCCGTTACGAATCATGTTTGTCATCAGCGTGTCGCTCCATTGCGGCAATCAATACTCGTCCGCCGCATTCTGTGCGTATACGTCCACCATGATCGAAAGCCCCCGAATCCGAACCATCGCGCGCCAGTCGAAAGGCGGAGCGGCGGCGTTTCGCCGGTAGTTCAGAATATCTACGTTATTGACCCCATCATTGAGCGTGATTCCGTCCACCTGCACCCAGGAGGAGGCGTTGAACTTCTCCGGCCGTGCGCGCACGATTTCGGATACGGCCCGTCCGGTATACATTCGCTGCAAATTGCGCTGATTGAACACCAGAATTCTGGCCGAAGCCGTAATCATGACCGCAAATCCGGCAATAAGAATCAGCATGATGGTCACCGCGATCACGATTTCCAGCAAAGAAAACCCCGCTTGGTTCCGCAAATAGGTTCGTTTAACCGTTTTCAATTAAACTCGACCCTTCCCGTGCCTCTTCGAATGAAAACCGAACGCTTGTTATTGCCGTTCGTATCACTGACCTTGACTTCAATATCATCGACTGCGGAAACCGGCGATCCGTTGGAATCAAACACCGCTTCCTCCGCCGTATCATCAGTAAAAACACAGCCGGATTCCAGGTTTTTCGTAAACAGCATGCTGCCGTTCTCGGTTGCCTGGTACTGGGTTCCGTTCTTCGTAAAAGTCACCGTTACGCTGTTGCCCGCACTGTTCTCATAAGCTTCCTGACGCGCCCGGCGCAGTTCGGCCGTCAACAGCTGAACCGACTGCTCGACCTTCGAGGATGTCACTAACGGTTTAAAATTCGGGATGGCAAACGCGATGATAATCGCAATCAAGGCCATAACCATGCCGATTTCGACCAGTGTAAATCCTGACTTTAGGCTGCTTTTTTGATAGTGTTTCAGCATTTCCATTTTCTAACCTCCGGCGCCCGGCCCAATCGTGCCGAGCAGACTGAACAACGGCAGGATCGAAGCGACAATCGCGCCGCCGATCACGACGCCCATAATAAGCAGCATAATCGGTTCCATCAGGGTCAGCAGCTGCGCGATTCCGTTCGTCGCTTCCCGGTCGTAATAGGCCATCATTTGATCCATCAGGTCTTCCATGTTTCCAGTTTCTTCTCCGACCCGAATCAGCTGAATCGCCATCGGATCGAAAAATTTGGCAATATCAAGGGTGTCCGCCAGCGTTTCTCCCTTGCGGACCCCTTCGATGGCATCGTCCAGGGCCTTTTCGGCCACTGCGCTGCCAACGTTTTGTTTAATCAAATCCAGCCCCTGCAGCAGCGGAATCCCGCCCCGGAACACAATGCCGGCGGTGCGCGCGAACCGAGCCGTTACCGTGGCTTGAATCACCGGGCCGAGCGCCGGTATCTTGGTGCGGAACCGGTCACGCCACATGCGTCCGGCCGGGGTCGAGACGTAATAGGTATAGAGTACGACCAGCCCGATAATGCCGCCCAGGATAAAGATTCCTTGGTTGGCGACCGTATCGCCCAGTCCGATGACGAACTTGGTCACCCAGGGCAGTTCGGCGCCGGAAGACGCCAGCAGATCCTTGATCTGCGGAATCAGCACTTTGAAAACAAAGAGAATCATTCCGATGGAAACCATCAGCAGAATCACCGGGTACACCATGGCACCCTGGATTTTTTTCTGCACAACATATTCCTGCTCGTAATACTCAGCCATCGCCCGCAGAATGACATCCAGGTTCCCGGAGGCCTCCCCGGTATTCACCATTCGGGCCAGCAGCGGCGGAATCTTGGTACCTTCCCCCCGCATCGCCTCGGAAAGGCTGTGCCCGGTTAAGACCTCGCGGTACAGCCGCAGGCACTCCGTTTTCATCACCGCATCGCCCATCTGGGTCTGCAGGACTTCAAGGCCCCGCAGCATGGGCATACCGGCCTTTAACACCATCGCCAGCAAACGGCAGAAGGTTGCCAGCGAATCCGCTTTGGCGGTCTTCCGGCCGAACAGCTCTTTGGTTGAACTGGCCTGTTTGGTCGAAATCTTAATCGGAACCATGCCGCGTTCGCGGAGCGCCTGCCGGACCATGGCATCGGTCTCAGCCATAAACAGGCCTTCCTGCATTCGTCCGGATTGATCCATGGCCTGATAAACATATTCGGGCACGGTTTGTTCTCCTCCCGAAATGGTTTGATTTCTAGTAGGTCTGCGTTACGCGTAAAGCTTCTTCAAGGGTTGTAACATGCCCCAGCACTTTCTCCCGGCAGTCGGCCCAGAGTTCACGCATCCCTTTTTTGATGGCAGCTTCCCGAAGTACGTCGCTCGGAACCCGCTGGTCAATCAGATTGCGCAGATCCCGGTCGATTTCCAAAATCTCAAAAACGCCGAGCCGTCCGGTGTAGCCAGTCCCGTGACAGGCGGTACAGCCGCGGCCGTGCGAAAGCAGAACCTTGTCCTCCGGGCCAAGCCCGAGAATCTGGCGTTCACGCGTATCCGGCTCGTAAGTATCCCGGCAGTCCGGGCATATTTTCCGGACCAGCCGCTGGGCAACCACGCCGCCCAGCGAGGAGGCGATCAAGTATGGTTCGATATCCATATCCATGAGACGGGCCACCGCGCCAGGGGCGTCATTGGTATGCAGCGTGGAAAACACCAAATGACCGGTTAAAGCCGATCGTACCGCAATATCGGCGGTTTCGCCGTCGCGGATTTCCCCGACCATGATGATATCCGGGTCCTGGCGCAGAATGGTCCGAAGCCCGCTGGCAAAAGTCAAACCGGCCTGGACATTGACCTGGGTCTGGGACAGGCCTTCCATTTCATATTCCACCGGGTCTTCCAGGGTGATGACGTTGTTTTTCACGGTATCCAGTTCAGCCAGCATGGAATACAGGGTAGTGGTTTTTCCGCTTCCGGTCGGTCCGGTCACCAGAACGATCCCCCAGGGACGGTTCACCAGCCGGTCGAATCGTTTTATATCCTCCTCGGAAAACCCGAGGTGCTGTTTTCCTACAAAAAAGGACGCCCGGTCAAGAATTCGGATGACCAGTTTTTCACCGTGCGTCGTCGGCATGGAGGCGACACGCAGGTCGATTCTCCGGTTGTCGACATCCACCAAAATCTTCCCGTCCTGCGGAAGCCGTTTTTCGGCGATGTTCATATTCGCCATGACTTTTATGCGGCTGATCAGGCCGCTGTGGACCTTACTCTCCGTGGTCAGCACTTCATGCAGCACACCGTCCACCCGGTTGCGGATGCGGACAATGTCCTGCTTGGGCTCGATATGAATGTCACTGGCCCGGCTGCGCACCGCATTCTCAATGATACTGTTTACGAGCCGAACCATCGGTGCGCTTTCCACTTCCACCGATACGGCGGCTTCCAGCGTGCCCGGCATGGCGCGCGTCAGGTCCTGCGCCGCCCGGTCGGCGGCCCGCTGCTGGCTGAAGACGCGGTCAATCGCCTGGAGAATGTCGGTCTCAATGGCAAGCAGCGGAGTGACCGGCATGCCGGCAATTAAGCGAACGTCCTGAATAGCCACCCGGTCAAGCGGGTCTTTCATGGCAACCATCAGGCTGCCTTCGGTGATTTGAACCGGAATAATGATATGACGGCGGGCCAGGTTTTCGGGAATCCGCTTGGCGGCCTCCATATCCAGCGGAGCGACCCGCAAATCGATACTGCGGATCCCGAGCTGGGTTTCGAGCACGCCGGCAAGCTGCCGCTGGGTGATAAAACCCTCTTTCACCAGGGCATCGCCAAGCCGCAGCCCGGATTTTTTCTGTGATTCCAGGGCCTTCCCTAACTGTTCCTGAGTGATGATGCCCTCTTTGACCAACAGGTCGCCGAGGCGCAACTTCTGCTGGGGCGTTGGCGCAGCCATCCGAATCCTCCCCTATATAAATATCGGCTGGTTCGCTATCGAACCAACCGAATCTGGTCTTTCATGATACGCCCATCCTGATCGAACGGGTACAGCTTTGCGACCAGTTCCCCTTCCTGGGGAAATAGGCTGACCGCAACGATGCCGCGGAGCCTTTTTCGGGCGGTATCGCCATTCCACAAAGCTTCCTCATCCTCGCCGCCGGTAAAGTAACAAGCGGCGGCCGATATCGAATTATCATCGGTCAGTTGATCGTAGGAAACCATGCCCTTGGCTCCGGTCACAGGGTTCTCTAAATCGGATCGGTTCCGGTCGGCGGCGGCCGGGACCCGGTCCGCCGCCATCCGGTTTACTCGATTCGCGACTATCTGTTCCACCTGTGCTCCTTCACTGGATCCGTATTTCGCCCTTTCGGCTTCAATCATGGCATGCAGTGTGGATGCGTTGGTGTTGAGTCCAACCAGTTTCGCCTTTGAATGAACAGTTTCACCCCTTGGGATTAAAACCGCGGCCAAAATCAGGATCACCATCACCACAATCATCAGCTCCAGAAGGCTGAAACCGGCCTGTGCATGATATTGCTTCACAAGCTGAACTCCCCACAATGCCTTTAGTCGATCGTAGTCGTGGTCATGATCACGCCGTTGGCGTCATAGGACCGGAGGACGATATTGTCGTTGGCGGAATCGAAAAAGACATAGACGATTCCCTTCCAGTTATCCCCCGTCGTAGTAGCGGACGGCGCCGTTCTGGATATAAACACGGAAGTAGCAATACCTGGGCCGGCATTGGCTACGTCATCGTTCATATAAACGGACTTGTTAATCGGATTGGTCAAGGCGGATGCAACCAACTGCTGGCGCAAAACCGTTCTCAACTCCCCAAGAGTAGCCATTCGGGGTCTATACTGTTCCAAAAGTCCCTGGGTGACCCGCAGATTTGCATCAGCACCCTGGCTTTTGGCGTTTTGCTGAATCTGTCCCGCTTTCGGAATCAAAACCGCCGCCAAAATCGCGATAATCGCGATAACGATCATCATTTCGACCAGTGTAAAACCTTTTTGTTTGCGCATTTTCATCATAGTCGGTATGTACCCCCTTTTTACTTGAAATCGATTGCTTTGACTCACTGTTACGAGTGTTCCGGGTGACACCCCCTTCAGAATGGTAAGCGCTCTATTGCCAGAATGCCAGATACCACCGAATCAGTTCCGGACCGGCCAGCAACGCCAGCGCGCCTCCAGCCGCCAAAAACGGTCCAAACGGTACTGCATCTTTGCGCCCCTTGATCCGGGTAACCAGTAATCCGACGCCGACCGCACCGCCGATGATAAAGCCCATCATCACTGCCAGTCCGGTCAAACGCGGACCGAGAAAAAGACCTAAAAACGCAGCCAGCTCGACATCGCCAAACCCCATCCCCCCCGGCACCAGCCGGTAGAGCAGGTACATGGCGCTGCCGGCCCCTGCCGCCGCGATCAGACTCCCAAGAAAACCGTCCCACGAAATCGCGATCTGCAGCGGAATCGCCAGAATCACGCCGGATAGCAGAACCAACTCTGGAATCACCTGCAGATGGTAATCAATCACCGAAACGACAAGTAGAATGCTGAAAAATACGATGGCCAGCACGGTGGAGAACGTCAGTCCGAACCTGAGATACGCCAGAAAATAAAGCCCTCCGGCGGCCAGTTCCACCCAAATGGCCTGCAGGCCAATTGATTGGCCGCAATATCGGCATTCTCCTCTGAGCCAGAGCCAGCTCACAATCGGAACCAGATCAGCCCATGCAAGAGGATGTCCGCAGGAATCGCAGGCTGAGGGCGGGTACACCACCGACCGCCCGGCTGGAATCCGGTCGATGCAGACATTTAGAAAACTGCCGGCTGCAAGACCGGTTATGACGACAAAGGCTGCGATAAGCCAATCGACGATCCCAAACACCCGCTTCCTGAAGTTGTCAAAGGTTATCGAAATAGCGAAAATCTAAGCCGGTGCTGCCGCTTTTCCCACGGCAGCGTCTTCATCGATCAAGCCTGTTTCGACAATTCCAGTATACCACCGGCAAAAGTCCGAATAAAGGACTATTTTCCGAACTATTCGGAGGCCAATCGCCGGTGTGGCGGGGTTTGGCCTTCCAAAGTCTTCCTACTGCCCGCTGTTAAACAGCCGGTTCAGGCTGTCACTGTCCGGGCTGGCCGGCGCCGAGGACGGTCTCGCCGCCGAGGTCGCCCCCGCCCGTTTCAAGATCGCGGCTGACTGTTGATTGTTGGTGGATAAGGCCAGCCCCAAAGCGCTCCATCCCAGGTTATTTTTGGCATTTGCGTCCGCACCCTTATCGATCAGGTACTTTACGGTCAGTGGTTTGCCCATGTAAGCGGCACACAAAAGCGGGGTCCAGCCTTCCTCGTTTTTCGCGTTCACATCCGCGCCAGCCGGAACCAACAGCTTGATGGCATCGATTTTTCCCTGCGATGCGGCAGCGATCAGGGCCGTGTTGCCGCCTTTCTGCTTCAGATTCGGGTTCGCGCCGTGATCCAGCAGGGCCTTCACCGTGGCAACCTTGCCATACCAGGCAGCCTGCATCAATGGGGTCACACCCATGGAATCGGTCAAATCCGGTTTTGCGCCGGCCTTCAAAAGCGCATCAGCGACCGCGTCGTCCTGGGTGATTGCCAGCAATAAAACCGGTGTCTTTTTTGCATCCAGTGCATTCGGATCCGCACCGGATGCCAGGAGCGATTTCGTCGTTGCCGTGTCATTGGCTTTTGCGGCTTCAATCAACTTCTGGTTCAGTTTTTGCTGTTCCCCGGAAACCTGCACGGAAGTCGCCGGTTTTCCCTGATTGGTCTGTTTTTCTTCTCCGCGCTCGGAAAGCCAGCTGCCAAGCACGAACGCGCCGCCGCACAGTCCCACGATCAATACTGCCGCAGCCGTTTTCCCAAGCCACTCGGGGCCTCGCCGTTTTTTCCCATATAACGCCTTCATCTCCGGGCGCCCCGTAGGCAGTTCAAATCGTTCCAGCCCCAAGGGCCCCCAGTCCCGAGTTTCCCCGGATACCCCTTCAGATTTCCGTGGGACGACTTCTTCCCGCGCAGCGGCCGAAGCCGATTCGAGATCCGGTTCGGATGATATCGCAATTGTTTCGGGAACCGGCACTTCAGCGGCAATCCCGGCGGTTTCCATAATAGCTGCCGCGGTTTGGCTCAGGGCGGAATCCGTGATCTCGGCACTGGTCCCGGTATCAGCAAGGCGCTTCAAGCGCACAACCGGCGGAGCGAGTTCGCCAAGATCGATCCCTTCTTCCAGCAGTTCGCGCAAGCGGCCAGTCGGATCATTGGATTGCAGCAGTTCTGCGATAATACTCCCGGACTCGTCCAATCCGAGCTCGTACTCACCGCCAGCCATCAAATCAGGCTGGGTCGCGAGCAGGTTTTTCATCTCGGTGAGCATCACCTGGGTCCGTTCCAGCAGGCCGGCATGATGAATCAGCGTCCGGCTGGCCTGGTTCTGCGCTAACTGCATTAACAGTTCGGCTTCTGATTTGGCGTTAAGCATGATCATATCCGCATACTTTTCCGTAATTGACTGGGATTTTTTCAGGGTCTCCTCCATACGGGCATACCGTTCCAGAGCCGCCTGGGTCCGGTGCACCTTGGCTTTCAGTTCCGAATGTTCGTTAAACACAACCTCGAACGCTTCCGCCAGTTCAACCAGCAGTGCATCCACTTCGGCCGGGCTATAGCCATTCATGCGGGAGGGAAACTCCTGTTTGCGAATATCCAGTGGCGTGAGCATGATATGATCACCTTTCCGTCTTTTTCAGCGGTCGATGGTCCTCATGGAATTGAAGCGTGTACGCGCCGCTTGTGACAT
The DNA here is from genome assembly GCA_050258755.1 of Solirubrobacterales bacterium. Lineage (GTDB taxonomy): Bacteria > Bacillota > Syntrophomonadia > Syntrophomonadales > DTU052 > JBLMZI01. The sequence continues at coordinate 646,263 of JBLMZI010000004.1, forward strand.
TCTTCCACAAGAAGCGACGAAATCCTGCAAAAGCGGCAAAATCCGCAGATCGAATAGAAACAATGGAAAAATCAATACAGTCTGGTGTACAATGGTTGTAATCAACTCGGATTTTTAGGAGGGTTACGGGTGCGTAAAGCGTTCATTTTCTTATTGACAGCCGTATTCCTGATCGGAATCGCTGGTGCCGCAGCCGGAGCAACGGCACGAGTCACGGTGAATGACAAAGAAATCAGCTTTGACTCCCCACCGGTGATGATTCAAGGACGGGTGATGGTATCGATCCGGCCGGTCATGGAAGCCGCAGGTGCAGACGTGTACTGGAATGATTATACGCAGACCGTTACAGTAACCAAAAACGGCAGCGTGGTCCGCATGAAGGTTGGCGGCAGTTCGTCCCTGGACGGAAAGGAACTGAAACCGGAAGTCCCGCTGACCATCATCAAGGGACGGCTCATGGCGCCGCTGCGCTTTATCGGCGAAGCCCTGCAAATGAAGGTGGACTGGAACAGTCAGTCTTACGTGGCTTCGATCGTTTCCAATGAAATTGCGGCTGCCGCAGAGCCGGTTGCCCAGCCTGCAACAGTAACCAAGACGACCAGCAATCCCATGGAACAACCCGAAATCCCCGGCATGATCTTTATGACCGGATCGGTTCAGACGCTGTCCAAGACACCGCCCACGGATATTCGGTCAGATTTGACTCAACGCTTCGGCCAGCGAACCGGGTTCGGGGATTATACAATCAATGTGGAGAGCGGCACTGCTCAGTATTGCATGATTAATATCGTTATGAAGGAAGCCATTGGCAATCCGAGCGGTTGGCATACAGCCACCCAATCCCAAAAGGAAGCTTTGCTAAACGAGATTGTCAAGCAGCTTCACGCCTGGTATGAAGACGCGCGCATTGAAGTCACCGTGTCTATTGAAGGGGAGCGGGCCACGGATCAGCCGTCATTCGGCGAAACGATTCTTCGGCCGAACGGTGAAAAAGGATATATCGTATCAGTTTCACAATCGGTTGCACGCGGTTATTGGAACACATCTTTTGACGCACCGTCGTGTACTGTCAATTAGGTAGAACAGGAGGTTATTTGGTGATGAAACGATCGACACACCTTCACCGCCGAATGGTGTTGTGCCTTGTAAGCGCACTGATTTTGGTCTTTGTTTCGGCTATCCCCGTTCTGGCCGCTGACGCGGCCCCAGCTGCAGCGAAGCAGCCGCTGATTATATCGAACGAATCAATTCGCTCGCTCAACAACGGCACCGGCGAATATACGATGATGGCCACCGTGGAAAATCCGAATAGTGAATGGTCAGTTTATCAGACAAAATATAGTTTCCTGGCATATGACGCCGCGGGAAAAGAGGTTCTCCCGGACGGTCCGGATAAGCACCCGGAGTATACGATTCATGTTATTCCTCCCCATGCCAAAGTTAACGTTTTTGCTTCAAACACGAATGGCAGAGATGTTTCAACGGTCAAACTGCAGATCAAGACCATCAACTGGGAAAAACTGAATAACCTTTTGCCAGAGTTTTCGCTGACCGCTGTTGATTCAACGTTTGATAAATACAGTGTTAATATTTCAGGTTTGCTGGCCTCCAAAACCGCTACCTCATGCAACGCGTGGGCGGTTGTAACCATCTACGATAAAAATGGCGTCATGGTTAATGGAAGGCATTTTGAGCTAAAGAGTGTCGGCATTGTCGGCAAACCTACTCCGTTCAAGTTTGTCGTCTGGGGCAACGGTACTGACCTGTATTCAAAATACTCCTTGCAGATTATCGCTTCTGATGTTCCCCAGGTCGGTTATTAGATCAGCCAAAAAAGGGTTTGCGGCTCAGCCGCAAACCCTTTTTTTCATTACATAAACCGGAACCAGCCTATTCGGCCGGTTCCGTGTAATCCCTCAGATCCAGCGCTGCCGGGAAAAGTGCTCTAAAGCGCTTTGCGGAATCAACGTCTTTGGTCAGAAAGACTGTTCTGTTCATGTTGTCGCAGATAATTTCGATTTCGGCCTCTGGATACCTGATCCGAGGCTCTCTGGCGGCCACCAGTTCATCGGCCCCGCCTGCCGGTGCGCTATCCAGCATCCAGGGATTAAAGGTGCTCCCATTGGGAAAGGCGGCAAAAACGCCGGTGACAAACTGCAGCGGGTACTCATCGATCATTTCGCTCAATTCCTCGCCGGATATCCACACCGTGGGATTCTGAAAAAGCTCCATCGCACCCCAGTTCATGGTTCGACCCAACACCCGCTCCATGCTGCCATCCGGTTGTTCCTGCGGCAGCACGGTAAAGGCGTGCCCGGTGATCAGCCAGTTATATCCATTCTGGCTCCCATCCAGAGCCTGAAACACCTTTTTAACATCCGTTGGCCATCTCATTTCGTCACATGGCGGCAGGACCAATCCGTAGATTTCCATCTTTATCCCCCTTACGCGTCCCAACAAGTTTTCGGGACCGGTTTTCGCTTCGTTGACTGCCATACATTCAATTCTGCGGCCGCCTTCGATTTCCTGCTCGGTTTTAAAAACTCCCGAAGACCGGCATCATGTCTCCGCGCCCGCCGTCGCATCCACCGGCAGCTGTACCGTAAATGTCGTTCCGCTTCCAACCGCGCTAATGACCTCGATCGTTCCGCCATGGTTTTCCACAATCACCCGGGCAATGGCAAGTCCAAGACCGGAACCGGCGGCCGACCGTGCCGGATCGGCCTGGTAAAACCGGTCAAACAATTTGGGCAGATGCGCTGCGGCAATGCCCTCACCGGTATCCTGAACGGTCACGACGGCATTCTTTACGCTTTTAGTCATTCCAATCCGAACGGTACCCCCGTTTGAAGTATGCCGAATCGCGTTATCCAGCAGAATGGTAATAAGCTGTTCGATTTGCCCGCAGTCACCCCGAAAAGGCACTGCCTTCAAGGTGCCGATTTCCAGTGCCACCCCTTTGACGGCAGCCACGCTTTTCATCGGTTCCGCAGCGGCCAGCACCGCTTCTCCCAGCGGGAAGTACGTGGATTTGATGCCTTCCTGACCGGCGTCGGCCCGGGCAATAAAGAGCAGTGAATCCACCAAACGAGTCATCCGCTCGGCCATTTCTTCAATATTACCCAACCATTTCTGTTCCATATCAGCCATTGCCGGCAATTCTTCACGCAGCACCGAAATGTTGGTCCGGATAATCGCCAGCGGTGTGCGTAGCTCATGCGACGCGTTGGCCAGAAAGGCTTTTTGCTGCTCCCAGGCCGCCTTTACCGGCCGCATCGCCCGATTGGCCAGGTAGAAGCTCGCCGCCATGGATAGAAGCAGGCAAAGCAGACCGATCAATCCCAATGCGGATGCCAGAGCATTCTGCAGCATCCGCTCCCGGGTGAAATCATGCAGAATGATGAGCCGACCGCCGGTATCCTTCAGTTCGAACTGCAGACAAAGATATTCGCTGCCTTTGTTCGTAACCCGCGTTTCCTCGGGAGCGTTCCGTGAAATCGATCTGGCAATCGATTCACAGGCGCGGTCATTTAATGCCGAAAACGGCGACCGTTCAGCAGCGTGCCCCTCGGCATCAACTTTGACATATGAAAAAGCCGGCGGCGGAGGCGGTAGCGGGCGCCCCGGCTCAGCCGCCAACAGATCTGAGGCCATGCCGTACATAATGTCTTCGGCGCTTTTTTTCGCGTAACTCCCGGTAACCAAATAGGTACCGGTGATTAGAATGCCAAACAGGGCGGCAATCACGATCAGGTTAACTATGACCAGCCGGTTTCGAAGCCTTGCAAACATCATCGTTCTCCCTTTTTCAAGGCCATGTAGTACCCGATTCCGCGCACATTCTTGATCAAGTTGGTTTTCAGTTTTTTCCGAAGGTAATGGATATACAGGTCCACATTGGACAGATCAATCTCGGATTCATAGCCCCAGATCTTCTCAAGAATGGTCTGCTTGCTGACGACCAGCCCCTGATTCCGCATGAGGAGTTCCAGCAACAGCACTTCTTTGTGGGTCAGGTGAACGATTCTGCCCTCACAGGCGACTTCACGGCGAACCGGATCCAGGACTATTCCGTTTGCCTCCAGCAGGTTTGCGCTGATTGGCTTGTCCATCCTGCGAGTCAGTGCCCGCAGCCGGGCCATCAGTTCCTCTCCGGAAAACGGCTTGACCATGTAATCGTCGGCGCCGGCGTCAAGGCCTTCCACCCGGTCTTCGGTCGAATCCTTCGCGGTTAATAGCAGTACCGGGGTTTCAATCCCCTCCTGCCGAATTTCCTTGAGCAGGGAGATGCCGTCCCGTTTGGGCAGCATCCGGTCCAGGATAATCAGGTCGTAAACGCCGGTTTCCGCCATTTCGTAACCGATCTGACCATCTGAAGCGACATCGGCCCCATAGCCCGCTTTTTTCAGCATATGGGCCAGCGCGCCGGACAACGTTTTTTCGTCCTCTACCACCAGTACCCGCATCAGGCCATTCCCTTCACAGCTTCCTGCCCGTTTATGCAATCCATTCCTTAGCTTGATTGTAAATGCAAAGGTTTTGAAATGCTTTAGATTTTCAAAGAAAAATCAAAAGCGGTTCACCGATGCATGAAACAGACGGGACGATTTTGCCTTGGTTACGGAATTATCGGACTAAACCGGGTGCGGCAGGGGTTATCCCTTTTATATGACAACTTATTGAGAAAGGAGGTTTCAATGTGAGTATTTCATCGATCAATGCCTTAGGGTCATCCGCTTTGTCGATGTGGCGAAGCTCCCAGATGTCTACGCTGGCGGATGCGCTGCAGCAGAACCCATCCTCAACCCAGAAAAACAGCGGCTGGTTCCGGTCCGCTGCTTCCAGCAGCGCCGGGGCTTCAAGCTGCCTGTCCCAGAGCAACCTGGCCAGCCTGATGACCCAGATGAACAACTTGTACGGCAGGATGACTTCGACCGGTTCGGCATCCTCAACCGGGTCGTCCGATATGGAAGAAGCCATGCAGCAGATGAAAGAATCGCTGGCAGCCTTGGAGGAGCGAATTCAAACCCTGTCGGAGAGCGATTCGGTATCCAAAACAGATCTTGCCGATGCGCTTACCGAATTCAAGGACATCATGTCCCAGATGAAAGAAAAGACCCCGGGGCCGCCGCCCGGTAACGGTCCGAGCGGTTCCAATCCCATGGAAGACCAGGTGGACCAATTGGAAGAACAGATCCAGGCCTTAGCCGATGATGAATCCGTGTCAACGGATGACGTCCAAAGCATCCTTGGCAGCCTTGCCGATCTGGTCTCAAAAGCGCAGAAACCGCCCGGCCGTGCCGGTATGGAAGGCGGAGGACCGCCCGGTCCGCCGCCCGGCCCACCCCCTGATCAAGCCGTTTCCGGCGCGGCAAGCGCGGCGTCCGCCACCCAGAGCGGCCTGAGCAGCCTTTCCGAAGACCAGTGGTCGGCAATCATGGATGATTTGAAAGATGTCGCAGAACGGCTGATGAGCAGTTCGGAGAAAGACACATCCGCCGCTTCGGCTTCGTCGAACAGCGAGGATTCCACAAGCACCGGCGGCGTCTCTGACGATCAGCAGAAACAGGAGCGCGTTTGGTACCTGCAGCAAATGCTTCTGAACACCGTGATGCAGTTATATCAAAACCCATTTGATTCAACCGATGCAGCAGCCGGGTCCACGGCTTCGTTTACCGCATAACGGTTAAATCGATCCTGTGCTCCGGGAAAACCCCAATCCGCATCAAAAAAAGGATCTTTCATAAGCAGCTTTTCATCAGACCGCTGGAAGATCCTTTTTTATCATTCGTCCCCGGATATCGCCGTTTCACGGGCACCCTTCCCACCATGCAGAATATGGTAATCCTAGAGCAGCTGATTCGAATTATGGTGAAAAGGGGTTTTGACATGGCAAAAACACGCGTAAGAAAGGCCGGCTCCAAGCCGGGGATTGCCCGCCGTCCCGCCCGCCGGCGGCTGAAAAATCCGGTCCGGCTTAAAGAGATCCGGGTGGCATCGGTCCCGGAGTACCTGAGGGCGGTTAACTCGGTTTTTCAATCGCTTTGTTCGCTCAGCCAGGGAAACAACTGCGAACTCTGGTACCGAGGCCAGGTCCGCGAGGATTTTGATTTACTGCCGACCATTACCCGCAAACGCCAGGGGCTTCAGCTTAACCCGCTGTTTGAAACTGTGTTTCTCTCCAAATTTAAATCGCTCGCCATTCCGTTCGTGGAGGGACTGCCCGCGTTCCCGCTGCCCGGCGGAATTACACCCTACTGGAGCTGGCTTTTCATGCTGCGTCATTATGGCGTGCCGGCCCGCATTCTGGATTGGAGCCGCGACGCGCTGACCGGTTTATTCTTCGCCACCGATGAGGAGGATCCGTCGATTCGGCCCAACATCGATGCCGCGGTTTGGATTCTGAATCCCGTGACCTTGAATCAGGCCTTCAACTTTCATTCGTTCCTGAAGCCGGGGTATATCCCGAACGTCGAAGAGGCTTCGTTTAATACCCTCTTCGGCCCCGAAAGCAAGAATCGCAATCCGAAACCCGCGGCCGCGATCGGCCCGAACAACACAACGCGGATCGTCGCACAGCGCGGCACGTTTACCGTCTTTCCCCTCATGAAAAACGTGGTCGCCTTGAACAAACTGCCTGATGCCGGAAACTATCTGACCCGAATCCTGATTGACGCCAATTTCTTTAAGGAGATTCGGGCCCAACTCCGTCATTTCGGCGTAACCCGGCTCTCTTTGTACCCTGATCTCCAAACGATTGCGAATGAAATCTTTCAGCAGGTTCTGGACGAAGGCGTCAATACGATCGATCCATGAGCGATCCGCTAATGGTTCAAAGCATCATCCGGCCATACTGCGCTAAACATCGACAAATCACTCTGCCCGGAACCGATCAGTCGGATGGCCTCGGCTTCCGGAACCGGTTTACTAAAAAGATAGCCTTGCACAATATCACAGCCGAACCGCTGAAGCATATCGAATTGGTCATGCGTTTCAACGCCTTCTGCGACGGTGTTGAGGCCCAAATCGCGCGAAAGATCGATGATCATTTGAATCAACCGGATCACCCTGGCATCATTGGCGCTCTCGGCCAAAAAACCTTTATCAATCTTGAGGCAGGAGATCGGAAGTTTCCATACGTGAATCAAGGAAGAAAAGCCGGATCCGAAATCGTCCAATTGGGTTGAAATCCCGAGTTCTTTCAAGCGATTCAGCTTTTCCGTTCCGCTGGCGAACATGTGAATCATCGCGGTTTCGGTGATTTCCAACCCGAGCAGTTCGGGCGGCAGTCCAGCTTCTTTCAATGTCGCCACGACCTGATCGACATAGTCATCCGACATCAATTGTACCGGTGATACATTCACCGCAATGGAAATCAGGTCGCACCGATTTTGATTGACCCGTCCGGCAAAGCAGCACGCTTCCCGGAGCACCCATGCGCCGATTTCGCGAATCAGGCCGGTTTCTTCGGCCAGCGGAATAAAAGCCGCCGGTTGAACCATCCCATAATCAGGGCTGATCCACCGAAGCAAAGCTTCAAATCCCACAATCCGCCGCCTTGCGACATCGATCTGAGGCTGATAGTACAGCACCAGCTCGCCGCGATTCGCGGCGTATCTCAGACGGTTGCTCATGAGCAGCCGTCGGGCGACGTTTTCATTCATGCTGGCCTGATAGCGGACAAATCGGTTTCCGTGTTCTTCTTTGCCCTGATACATCGCTGTTTCTGCATTGCGAACGATGACATCCGCCGTATTTCCGTCGTCCGGAAACACGGCGATGCCGATCGTTGCAGTCAGATGCATAGCGATTTCGTCATTATGAAATGGCTGCGATAGTTGGTTTAAAATGGTTTCCGCTGTCAAATCCGGTTTTTCGTATTGATCAACATTTCGTATCACGACCGCGAACGTATCTCCTCCGATTCTGGCGACAAAGCAGTCTTTGGGATCGACGATGCTCGAAAGGTTTTTCGCAATATCGATCAATACCACATCCCCATGATAGTGGCCGAAGGTCTCGTTAACGGAACGGAAATCATCGGTATCGATATACAGCACCGCCGCTGCCTTGCCGTCAGCTTCTCTTTCTTTAACGATCTGTTGTAACACCTCAAAAAACATGGTCCGATTGGGCAAACCAGTCAAGGCATCATAGTAAGCAAGCTGAAAGACCCGCTGATCTTGCAGTTTTCGTTCGTGAATATCGGTGATCGACCCGGCAATTCGCCGAATACCGTGGTGATCGCGCAGGGCTGTGGTTTTCGCCGCAATCCACCGATACTGCCCATCTTTGCAGCATATACGGCATTCTACCCGAAGAAATGGTACGCTTCCTGCCAGGAGCGCCTGTTCGGTCTCCAAATAATTCAGCAGATCGTCCGGGTGAATAAGCTGCGTGATGGCATCGAGGGAAAACACGCTGGCGTCGATATCCTGATCATATCCCAGTATTTCGAAAATTCGATCCGAAATGTAGGATTGTCCTGTGATTAGGTCGTATTCCCAAAGGCCCTCGTTGCCGGCCGCAAAGATGAGTTGATATCGTTCCTCCTTGGTCTGAACGTCTTTCATCTCAGTGCAGGTCTGAGACGACCCGGATTTACTGCCCGTCAATTCACCTTGCCGCTGATACCTGGTGGCGGCTTGAACGGCAAGGTACAACAGCCCTGTATTCAGGACAGCTAGAATGAATGTTTGAAGCAGCATTCCGGTTGTCATGGTTTCCACCTCCCCAACGAAGACGCAACCGGCTTTTATCCGGCTTCAGTTGCGGTATCGGTTTCTTTGAAGCCGATACCGCCGCCGGCTATGGAATCGGTTAGAATTCGTCGGCCTCGTCCAGGGGCAGCACATCCTGGGGCGCGACCAGATAGCGGGTCGACGACGCGGGTTTCGCATTCGGCTGCTGGGCCCGGTTCAGTACGTGTGCCGATCCGATGGGAACCGTATTATTACGGTGCCGTGGGGCCATTGGGACCGCGGAATGATGCGAAGGCCGGTAGGACTGCCCTTCCATCGCAATCGAGTCGGCGCCCTTCACCAGACGCGCCAGAGCGTCCACGATGTTTTCCAGTTCAGCCGCCTGCGCCTGCAGCTCTTCCGAAGAAGCCGCGCTTTCTTCCGCAGTGGCTGCGTTTTGCTGCGTGACCTGCTCCATCTGGGTCATGGCCAGCGCAACCTGTTGAATCCCACGGGTCTGCTCGTCGCTGGCCGCCGCGATTTCCTGAATGATCCGGCTGACTTTGTCTGACTCGGTATTGATCTGTTCCAGCGATTTTCCAACCTGGGAACTAATATCAACACCTTGTTTGGATAGTTCGATGTTCCGCTCGATGATATCGGTGGTATCTTTAGCGGCCTGAGCGCTGCGCTGGGCCAGGTTACGGACCTCTTCAGCCACCACAGCGAAACCTTGCCCGGCTTCGCCGGCCCGTGCAGCCTCTACAGCCGCATTCAGCGCGAGTATATTGGTCTGGAAAGCGATTTCGTCAATTACCTTGATGATCTTGGCAATGTTGTCGCTCGATTTCTTGATTTCATCCATGGACTGGATCATGTTTTTCATCTGGGAGGTTCCTTCTGCGGAAGCATCCCGGGCTTGTCCGGAAATCGCCGAAGCCTGCCTGGTATTATCGGCGGTTTGCTTCACCATCGAAGAGGTTTCCTCCATGGTCGCCGTTGTTTCTTCAATTGAGGCCGCCTGCTCGCTGCTGCCCTGGGCCAGTTGCTGACTGGCGGCGGCCAGTTGGGCGGAAGCGGAAGCCACCATGTTCGATGCCTGGGAAAGCCGATCAGTGACGGCCGATAGAACCGTATTCACCCCCCGGGAAATCGCAAGACCAAGGCCCAGCGCAATCACAGCGGCTGCCAATACGGCGATGATCATGATAACGATGGTCCGGTTCACCTGCGCGGTCAAGTCAGCGCTCGCCGATTCACCATTCGCCATTTTCTTCTCAAATAAGTTGTCAATTTCCTCGGCGGTCTTGTTGGCAATCTGAGACGCACTGCCCCGGGCCATCGTCAGGGCTTCGTCTTCCCGGTTCGCTAAGGCCAGCGCCGTTATCTGATTGACCGTCTCCATATAAGCCAAGTAATCGGCCTTGCACTGGTCAAATTCCATTCGGACTGCATCCGATTGAATGGTTTTTTCGAAAGCGGCCATTTTTTCCTGAACGATTTTATCGGACGTCTGAATCTCCTGAATATACTTTCCGCGGTTGGCCGAGCCCCGATCCAGCATGGTGTCCCGCATCGCAGACCGAACCTGTTGAAACTCCGAAGCGATGTAGCCGGTATCGCCCAATGCGATGCCGTAATTCACGTATAAGTCAGAATAATCCGCGTTAACTTGACGCAGGTTAATAACTCCCAGGGTTCCGATCCCTGCGGCAATTATTGCGACTAAAACAAAACCGATGATCATTCGCGCACTGATTTTCTGCTGATTGAACCAACTCATATACGGTACCTCCTTCAATTTATGATGATCTCCCTTTTCTATACCGCAGCCTCTACCGGGACCGATTCACGGGGCGTTGTCAGACTGTTCAGTTCCACCGCGGTCAAGATCTTATCCGCATCCAGCAGCATAACGACCTTTTCCTTCACTTTGCCCATCCCGGTCAGGAACTCCTGATCGACTTCCCAATCGGTATAATTGGGCGGGGGTTCAATGCTTTCCGGCCCGATGTCCAGGACTTCCGAAACGCTGTCAACCACCACGCCGGTCAGGTTGCGGCCGTTTTTCGATTCCATTTCGGTGACGATAATACAGGTCCGGTCGTGATAGTCCTTTTCCGCCATGCCGAATTTGATTCTAAGATCCATGACCGGAATGATTTTGCCCCGCAGGTTGATGACCCCTTTCATGAAGTCCGGCATTCTCGGCACGCCGGTGATGGTCATCATCCCAATGATTTCTTTGACCTTCAGAATCGGAATGCCGTAATACTCCTCACCCAACATAAAGGTGAGAAACTTGTTGGTTTGTACGGCCATTCAACTTACCTCCTTTTCACCGTTTTCGCCAGTCGTCTATCTTGAACGGGCCATGATGACCCAGTTGACGTCGCTTCCCGCCCTGCCGGCGGTTTGGTCAGGCGGCCTGCGCCGAATTCATGGCGAACAAAGCCTCGACATCCAGAATGAGGGACACGGTGCCGTCCCCAAGGATGGCGGCGCCGGAGGCGAAGCTGATCTGGCTCAGCTCCTGGATCAACGGTTTGGAAACGATCTCCTGCCGCGAAACAATGCGGCTCACCGGGAAAGCGAGCAGTTTTTGCTCCATCTCCATAATGACCATTTCCCGGGCGCCATTCAGGCGTTCCTCCCCGGCAATCCCGAAAACCCGGTCTGCCCAAAGCACCGGAATGACACTGTCGCGCAGCCGGACCGCGCAATCATTGCCCTGCATGCTGACCCAGTGAGACGGCTCGGCAACGAAAAATTCTTTGATATAAAGGGTTGGGATGATATACCGGGAGCCGGAAACGTCCACAATCGTTCCATTGACCACGGCCAGATTGATCGGGATCCGAAGAATAAAAACGCAGCCGTTTCCGGGTTGATTCTGGATTTCAATCCGCCCCCCCGCATGACGGATTTCCTCTTCTACCACATTCATTCCCACACCACGGCCGGAGATACTATTGATCTGCTCCTGGGTCGAAAACCCGGGCCGGAAAATGAAGCGCAGGATTTCTTCTTCCGTGTACTCCCTGTGTTCGTCCGCCATTTTTAAAGCCCGGGCTTTGGCCAGAATACGGCTCAAATCCATACCCGCGCCATCATCGGCCACTTCGATGTACACGCTGCCGCGCTTGCTGTAACAGGAAATGACAACCTTCCCTTCCGCGCTTTTTCCCGCGGCGATTCGATCCTCAGGCGACTCGATTCCGTGCGAAACCGCATTGCGGACCAGGTGCATCAGGGGTTCAAACAACCGGTCGGCGGCGCTGCGGTCGATTTCGGTATCCTCACCCTCAAGCGTCACCGACACGTGCTTGTTCAGCTCATGCGCGGTATCCCGGGCAATTCGGCTGAGCCGGTGAAGGGTGGGCCGGATTTCGACCATGCGCAGCGACATGGACAGGCTTTGAATCGACCGCATCATATTGGAAGTCCGGGAAAGCAGCCCGGTGGTCGTGTTGTTTCCGGCTGCGATCGCTTCCACACTCTCGTTGAGCTGGGACTGCAGAATGAGCAGCTCGCTCATGAGGTCCATCAGGCCGTCGATCTTGCCGACTGGAACGCGAACATAGCCGCTTTCCACCTTGCCCGCGTTCTTTTCCGGTTTCGGCTCGGGTGCCGCTTCCTGTTCCTTTAACACTTGCATCACGTCATAGGCGGGGAGTTTCTTTTCTTTCGCGGCAACCTGGCCGAATTTCAGATCCGGATGCAGGGTTTGCTGTTTGTGCAGAATTTCGGCAACATCGGTCTCATCGAGCAATCCGCGCTGAACCAGAATTTCCCCAAGCTTCTGCTCTTCAATGAGTCCGGCCCGAAGCTGCTCCAAATAGTCCCGGAGCTTCTCCTCCTGGTTCTCGTGCCCGACTGGATCGTTGGTCTCGAGATAGTCCGAAAAGACTTTAACCATGCCCGCAACTGCTTCCCGGCCATACTGATTCAACCGGGTCCGTCTTTCAGCGGCATCGCCCAAAATCATTGCGGATTCCGCCGCGGTTTTTCTGATGACGGCCGGGCAAACCTGATGGCTCAGCCCGGTAATACCGGCCAGATAATCGATCATTGTTCTGATCCCGGGCGCTGTGATCTGTTCCTCCAATGCCGCAACACCCAGTTCGGCCACCAGGTTTTTCAGGGCTTGTTCTTGCCGAATTCGTTCAAAGAGTTCGTGGACCTCATTCACCGTGGCGCACTGCCGGTAGGTCACTTCCTGGATATCTGTTAAATCCAGCGCCAAAACCAGTTCGTCAATGGGTTTATGGCATATCACCACCAGTTTGAGTTCGTTTCCCTCAAAACAATATCCCGGATTCCGGAACTGATCCTCAGTTGGCCGTTCAGGATTCGAAAAAACCAGCACGCCATGGTCGTCAATGCGTTCAAAAACCATCCAGGCCCGTATCGATTTCATCATGCTGTCAGCATTAAAATGAACGATGATCTCATGCGCGCTGTAGCCTTGACGGATCCCCGCGGCGACAACCTCAAGCATTGCGTCATCAGCCGTATGCTCATCGATGATACATGAAATTGCGCTGTTTTGGTTCGAGGGGGGTGCAAGCTTCACCAGATTGATTTTCTCTAAAATTGGGGTGGTGACGACCGCCTGATCTGAGTGATCGCGGGAGACCACGCTGATGAAATCATCCAGAAAATCGTGGCATAGAAACATGACATCCAAGACGGCTTCCGTAAATGTCCGTTTCCCGTCACGCACTTCCTGCAGGATATCCTCCAGGCTGTGCATGACTTCCTCAACCCGCATAAATTCCATCGAAGCCGAATTGCCTTTGATGGTGTGGGCGACCCGAAAAAGATTGTTGATCGTACCGGCATCCTGGCTGCCGTGCTGTAATTTCATCAGGTTGTCGCTGAAGACCAGCAAATTGTCGCGCAAGTCCTCAAGGTAAACATCAAGCAGTTCCTCAACGTCCATAGATGCACCCCCTAGTATTCCTTCAAATAAATTGAATGACCGATCGAATGAAACCGGTGCGATTTATTAAAAAGGCTCTCGGCATGACCGACAAACAATAGCCCGCCCGGGACGAGCTGGTTGTAAAACTTGTCGGTCAGCGCTTGCTGAATGTTGTAGTCGAAATAAATCATGACATTGCGGCAGAAGATGAGATCAAAGCCATGCTTGAATCGAAACTCCGATTGAAGATTGAACTGCCGGTAGGTAATCAGCGCGCGAATCTCTTCGCTCACCTGATGTCCGCCCTCGTAAGGCGTAAAATGGCGTTTTAATTGTTTTTGGGGTATGCCCTGTACGTCGCTTTCGCTGTAGTGTCCGCGAATCGCCTTCACCAGAGCCTGCGTGCTGACATCGGTTGCCAGGATTCGGATCTGAATGTCCTTGGGAAGCTGGCGGGACAGAACCATTGCGATGGTCACCGGTTCCTGGCCGGTGGAACACGCCGCACTCCAAACCCGGATGGTCCTCGAGCGTTCTATACGCGGATTCCTGGCCATAATGGACGGCAATTGGGCCTCGATATATTCAAAGTGATCCGGTTCCCGAAAGAACTCGGTGGTGTTTGTGGTCATCGCATCAATAAAATCCTGACAGTCGTGAGCGTGACCCGGCGAAAGGATATGTTTCAGGAAATCATCGGCTGACTCTAAGTTTTTGCGCGCCAGCAGTCGGGCGAGCTTACCCCGCAAAACCGATTGTTTCGGTTTGCCATAGAGAATCCCGGTCGTTTCATAAAGGAAGTCGCTGTATTTTTGGAGCGTTTTCGCAGGCACGTCCATCCGATCACCTCGGCCGCATATTATTCCAGTGTCCTCTCATAATGCAAAGAGCATGCCATCGGCAGATGATTCCGAATCTTGGGGAGATTGGGACACTTTATGATCCGAATAGCCCGGCGGCAAAGTGTCCGCAATCAAAACAGAATTTGACCATGGTGTATTGTTTGCGAACAGCCACAAGCGACAGAATGCAGCAGCACCACCGGATTCAGTTTGCCGCGGAGGCAGCGATGCGATTATGTTTGTTTACTTTTGGACGATGATGCGGCTGATGCGTGAAGCGGGATACGGTGGGGTGTGATGAACATCCGTGTCTGAGAGCGGTGGACTAGCAGCCCAATTCCTGCATACGACGATAAAGCGCGCCGCGGGACAGGCCCAGGTACTCAGCGGTTCGGCTTCGATTGCCGCGAAAAACACGCAGGGTATCAGAGATGATCTGAATGGTGATTTGATCCAGGTATTCCTGAAGATTAAACCCGTCTGCCAACAGATTCGGTCCGTTGGGAGCGGAAGGCACCCCCGGGCTTTCCGCGGCACAGGCGGTGCCGCCGCCGGCCTCCGAACCCAAAACCGGAACCAGAAGCTCTTCTTCGATCAGACCATCCGATTGAAGCATTGCGGCATACGATATGACATTCTTCAGTTCGCGCACATTGCCGGGCCAACGATAGTCCAACAGCAGCATTTCGGCTTTGGGGGACAACGGGATTCGGGCTTTATCATTTCCGATCGCTTGAGTGTAAAACAAATTGGCAAGCGGAAGAATATCATTCCGGCGTTCCCGCAGTGGCGGAATCACGAGCCGGACCGTACCGAGCCGGTAATACAAATCAGCCCGGAAATTCGATATTTTGCTCATCTCCAGCAAATTACGGTTACTAGCACCGATAATCCGGACATCGGCCTCAATCAGTTCGGTCCCGCCGACCCGGTAATAATAATTATCCTCAATAAATCGAAGCAATCGGGCTTGGGATTCGAGGCTGAGGCTGTTCACTTCATCCAGGAGCAAGGTTCCGCCTTTGGCGAGCGCTACCTTCCCCTGTTTTCCACGAGCCAGCGCGCCGGTAAAGGCGCCCGGTTCATATCCGAAGAGTTCGCTTTCGATCAACCCTTGATTCAGGTTGGCGCAGTTCACGGCCACAAACGGCTGGCGAGCCGCCTGGTTTGCACTGCCGAAATGAATATACTTCGCAAACAGTTCTTTTCCGGTACCGGTTTCGCCTTCAAGCAGAACACTGACTTCACGTTTTCGGTGAAGCATTTCCGCCTGAAGCAGCAGATCCTTCATTTCTGAGGACGAAACGCTCATTACCGAGTGATTTCGAGATGATTTTTGCCCTTTTCCGCGCCAGATGATTTCTCCCATGATCTGCCAGGAGGGGGGGACATATTGGGCGGCTTGCGCTTCGGATCTGGGCAGGAATGCTGGTGGAAACGTATCGGATACGGCTTTACGGTGTTCGATAATGCGTTCCACCAACTGGCAAAGGCTGGTTATATGCATGGGTTTTTCGACGATGTAGGATAGTCCGTCAGTTTGCATTTTCAATTCGGCGTTATTGTCCGTGGGATTCGTCAGGTAAACCACGTCCGGGACGCCCCCGGTTGCTGTGTTCTTCACAAGGTTTGCCAGATCAAAACCGGCGGCTTCAAACATTCGTGTTTCGGTCATCACCAGTTCGAAACCATGGGTTTGTAAAAGCGCGGCCGCTTCCGCTCCATTTGCGGCACAAGTCACTGAATGCCCAATAATGCCAAGTAAAAAGGCAACTGTTTTTTTATAAACATCACTGTCATCTACGAGGAGAATCTCCAAGCACATGCCTCCCGTCAGCCGTCAGTATAAAGATTGACATCAAGTCGACTTCGCGTTTGGCACCGAATCTGGGTATGGCAAACAACGCTGTCCAATCACAGATTATAAGGTGATTCTATTTTTAAATATCGTATTTTGGTTGTCAATGGAGGGTACCTGTTGGGATTATTGGAATAATTATATCTTAATTGTAATATATAATTCGACGGTTATTGCGCCTTTCCTTTCATTTGACAATGAATTGTGTGAATAAATTAAAAAACCGGTTTTTTCACACACCGGTCGCAAAACGCTACCAAATTAAATAAATTCCACCAATCGGAATCATTTCGGATGCCCGATCGTATGACCATTGCAGAAACCACGACTCGCTTGGGTAAAAAAGATCGATCCGTGCATGATGGCAAAGCCGCGCCGGAGAACCAGCGCGGCTGTTATTGACTGTGCATGGGGGCGCGAATCACCTTTTGAGGACAGGCTTGCGGACCGCCGGTTTACCTTTAATCTTGACGATCGCGGGTGCGCTCCACTGACCCTGGCCGGAGGCGTTAACGCCGCGAACCCGGTAAGCGTGAGTTGATCCCGTCTTAAGCCCGGTATGTTGAAAAACAAGCCCTTGAACTGTCACCAGCCGCTTAAAATCAATCTCCACCTGATACCTGGCTGCATTGGCCGCTGGCGACCAGGACAGCACGGCACTGGTTTTGGTTGTGGTGACTGCTACTTTGCAGAGCCCTGGCAGTTCGGGCAGTGTCGTGCCCTGTTTTACCGGACCCCACTCCCCCGGACCGGCTGCATTCCGAGCCCGGATCCGGTAGCTGTGCTGCTGGGACGGCGCCAGCCCGTCATGCCGGTAAGAAAGACCGGTGACGTTTATCACCGCAGTTCCGTCAGTTTCAACATCATAGCTCAATGCCCCGCTGACGGCGGCCCAATTGAGCAAAACCGACGTCCGGGACGGCGTTAAAGTCAGCTCAGTTGGAACCGGCGGCACTTCGCGATCCGGAACAATCGTGATTGTTTTGGAAGCGGCGGCGCCGGCGTTCGCAGCCGAATAGACGGCGACCGTCACCGATCCTGGTGCGGTACCGGATGCCACGCTGAGAATGCCGGTATGTGGGTCCAATGCCGTTCCGAATGGGGCACTCGCGAGCGTCCAGGTACATGCTGCGGCTTCTAGCTGCCCATAGACAGCGGTTGCCACATACTGCCACTGAGTGGTCCCGTTCTCAGGAATCACTACCTCATTCATCCCCTCAATCTGCAATTGCCGAAGCGGAGCGGGCATTAACTGAACAGTCCTGATGCCGGCGGTCCGGCCATCTTTCTGAAGCGCGGCTTTGACCGCGATCGGCCCCGAAATCGCGGTATCGCTGAGCGCAATGATTCCGGACCCGCTGTCTATCAGAACCCCCCTGGATTGTCCCATCACTGACCAGCGCACCGTTTCGCCCGGTGCCGGGCTGCCGAACTGGTCTTTAATACCCGCCGTATTCCCGAAAGAAACGCTTCCGACTTCCGGAATCGCCGCGCTGGTATCGCCCGACACCGCAATTTCCGAGACCTGACCTGGCTCAAGCAGGAACATCCCTTTATCGGTGACATACGGATCGATTTCAAGATTGAGCTGGCGCTGGGCGGCCATGTTTTCCGGACAGGTTAGAATGATTTCCGGAACTGCGCCCACTGCCGCCCCTTCCACCAGAATCACGTCTCCGGCACCACCGGTTACGAGGGCTGCGTAATTCGGAAACGAAGCCGTTTCCGGCGTACGCAAAATGTATTTCACTTTCAGCGGATTGCTCTGGCAAAACGCCTGGAAATCCGATAAAGCGGCGAATTGGCCTTTCGTGACCGCAAATACAAGCCGACTGCCTTCCGGTGTTTGAATGGCCGCAAATTTGCCGATGCCCTCCGGGCTGTCCAGGTCCGCCAGTGCGGCTTCGTACTTCCCAACCATGTCAATGGTATGGTCAATGCCGTCAGACTGCGGCAAGGCGTCAGGCAGGCAGGCGACGGTCGTTACCAGGTCAGCTCTGGCCCCCGGCGACAGACTTTCGATTTGATCGCCGCCAAGCTCAATTTGCTTGATCCGACGGGTCAGAATCCCATTCCAGCTGATCTCGTCCGCTGCCGGGCCGATGCTACGCAGTTCGCAGGGGAGGTTAACCGCCGTCGATTGGCTGACGATTGATGAGAACGTGAGCGCGGCATATTGGGCCGCAAGCTGCTCGTCAGTCAGACCGCCATCGCCCCGGGCGGTTGCGTCAAATGCCATGATATCCCGGCAATAACCCTGATCATCGGTGATGTACCCGGACCGCAGCAGGAAGACCATCTCTTGTCCGGTACCGCTGGCCACCAGGACCATCGGCGTCCAGTCCGCACTGTTGGCGCTGGCCCTCCCGATGATCGCGCCGGTTGCCGGATCGGCCTGTTCGATCGAAAACGTGTTTTTGGTTTTCAAGACCACAACATACTTGTGGTCCGCGATGCTGTTCAGCCGAAGCACATTGGCCCGGGTTACCGGCCATTGGTAATCGCTGAATTTCCCGTCCAGGCATTGAACCCCATCGACAGTTCTCACCATGTTATCAAGCCAAATAGACAAGCATCCATATTTCCCGGTTAATCGATAGTCCTGCGAGTGTATCTCCAAGTTGCCGGCTCCCCGCAGCAGATCGCCGCTCTGGCTGACCGGAAAATGGAAAGAAATCGGACCGGCTGCCACCTCGTTTTGTGTGCTGATGTATTGCAGTGTGCCATATTTGCTGATGATCTGGTCGTTGGGCAAGCCATCGTCCCCGCTATCGGTCAGATCAATCACCATTAGATCGCGGTAGTAGCCGGCATCCGGGGTGACATAGCCGTTTCGCAGGAAAAACAACAGGTCTTCTCCGTTCCCGTTCGTCACATAAACCAACGGCTCCCACCCGGCCGTGGTTCGCTCGATTCGACCAAGCGGCGTCCCGGTCCGGGAATCAATTTCTTCCATAAACATATATTTTTTGCTCTTTAAGATCAGCGCGTATTTGTGTCCCGATATGCCAGGCACTCGAAGATAATTGGCGCGGTAGGCCTGATTGGCCCAGTCAAAATCGCTCCAATACCCATCGATGCATGCTTCTCCGTCCACGGTTTTCACCATATTATCCAACCAGAGATTGAGGCAACCGTAAGTCCCGTAACGCTGGTACTCCGCTTTATGCAGCGCGATGCTGCCGCTGTCCCCGAGCAGATTGCTGACCCGGTTCCCCCTGAGCGTCACCGGGACCGCATTGGCGCGGATCGAAGCCGGCAATGGGCATGCATTACTCAAGAAAGCAGCCTGGCGAAACGCTGACTGGGGCGATTCGGTGAGGTCCCGTGAATTTTCGCCGGTCCAGTGCGTGTTGACCTGGCAGCCGGCATAGGCACAGTTCAGGGTGTAGTTCTGATCCGAATTGTGCTCGCTGATCCCGGTCGGTGAACCGGAAATCGAAGCCCCATCAATAACCACATTGCTGCAGGCCGTGGCCAGCTTAATGCCGCATTCCCGGTTGTTGGTCAGCGTGACCTGGCTGACAACCGCCCCTTCAAGATGGCCCAGCCAGATCCCGTTCCCGTTGCCGGAACATTTGACGCCGGAAATACTCACATTCTGATTGCCGTACGGATGCCCGACCTCCACCCCGTTCAGCCGATTGTTGTTGTATTCCCCGCCCTGAATGGTCACATTATACGAGTTGACCGAATACAGGCCGGTGCTGTTGTTATTGCAGATATTATCCCGGCAGACTGCGTAGGTATTGACCGTATCGATCACAATGCCGCCGGCGTCGTTGTTTTCCGCCCGGCACCCTTCGATCAGCAAGTTCGGATGCGGTCCCCAGGGGTGAATCCCCTGGAACAGCATATCGTGAACATATACGTTCCTGATCAATAGGTTGTCATTGTCCCCATAGCTGGCAATGCCGTTGAACATCGAATCGGCATTCACGATATGCACCAGGCTGCCGGCCCGGTTCCCGTCCAACTCACCGCCGATGATCCGCACGTTGTCGATATTATTGCGGACCGCAATCAGGCTGTAATGAGAGAAACAGAAGTCGTTTTGATGAAAAGGCTTGTCCAAAGCCGGGTCAATCGTCAGAGTGTTGCCGCTGATCGACCGGACCGTGGTATAGCTACCTTGAACATAGCCAGTATTAGCCGTGGAAACCCCGATTTGCATCCCAGCCGCAAAACCCGAGGCATCACTGACGGTGATCGTGTTTCCGCCCGTGTAGTCCGCGGTCAGCTGACTGATAAACTGATCGGGAAGCTTTAATACCGCTCCGGGCTGCATGAAGAGCGTTACATTGGGCTTCATCGCAATTTCTTTTTTAGGATAATAGGTTCCCGGCAGTACGTAGACCGTGCCCCCGCCGTTCTGCGTGACGAAGTCGATCGCTTCCTGCCACTGCAGATCATCGGCTGCCCCATCACACAGATAAGCCGCCTTATTACTCCCAAGCCCGTTCTCCATGCCGATCGTCACACTGACCGGTTCCGAGGCCAGGCATCCGGCGGCCACCATGACGGTGAATACCAGGGCGATCAGCACACTGTAACGCATTCTTTTCAAAAACCAATCCTCCATTGCCCTATGCTAACGTGACTTTATTCCTCTTTTTCCACTGGCATTTCGCTGATATCTTTAACCTTCTCCGGCATGATTTCGGTAAAAGGCACATTGAAATCATAGAACCGGAAATGGAAATTGCACGGCATCTTCATCAGCATTGTGACCCCGTCGGAAACATTACTGCTCATGTTCATGTTCAGCAACATGTCCATGTAATCGATGGTCTTCGTTTTCTGGTTTACCCAAAGCTTAAACGTGAGATCCCCAAGACTCACCTGTTGGTCCGGGCTGCTCGTATCGCCTAGAATTCCATCGTAAAACTGTTTTTTCGCTTCCTGCGGCAATCCCATATTGATGACCCAATACATCTGCCCGTTTTTCATCTGATCCCGGTCATACGAATAGACGGTCCCCATCGAGCCAAGCCCTAAAACAAGGGCCGCCGCGTTTGAGTCCGATTCCGACGCCGCTTGTTCCGCTTCAGTTTTCTTCGCCTGATACCAGGTGTCGCCTTGGGCTGGATTTCGGGTATAAATCGAATCCGCGGTTTCAACCTCTTCCGTGATCTCCACGGTGGTTTCGCCCAGCAATCGAGTCGTCCCGGTTGTTTTCGTATAACAATAGTTCGGATCCTCTTTTATCAGCATCGTTGCTTCCATGTTCATGAAAAACGCATCCGGCGCAATGGACATAACCGGCGGTGTCACAGTGACACTCATTGGACAGGTAAGCGTAAAAGACGATTTTGTAGTATTATACTGTCTCATGACATCATTCGCTTCAGCCATCAATTGTGCCGCCGTATACAGTCTGGGAACCTGGAAATCAATAGCTACCGTCTGTTGCGCTTTGTTATAGGTAAAGCTGCAGCCAAACAGCGCCGCAGTCGACTGTCCTGGCACCATCGGCCGGCCTTTCATCATTTTGGCCGGGCCGGCAAGACTCACCGTCCTACCATCGAGTTTTGCTTTGGGAGAGCCCACCGTCATCACCAGGACCCTGCCGCCGCCCTGAAGGGTTACCGTTTTCCCGGCAATAGTCATCTTTCCCGAGGTTGCTGCTGCGAGGGCACCGGCATCAACATAAACCAACCCGCCTTGCATTACAGGGGCAGCGCCTGGCGCTCCGGCGCCGTTAACCTTCTGGCTGATCGCGCCATACGCAGTGGACGCCATGAACGCCCATAATAAAACCATAGCCACAACAACAAAGGACTGCTTCCGCACAATAACTCCACCTTTCGAATCGTTTGAGGCCTTTTTGTCTAAAAATGGCCTTTTTCGCCGCATCTTCGCGAGTCGGATTAACTTTCGGTATTTCAGGACATTTTCTTTGTCAGATCTTCTTTTCTGGACTGTCACCCGATATCCTTTGTTGAATTATGTCTATCTTTGTCGAATATCCCTGTGTTGGTCTTTTAGGTGTTTTCCTGCGACGCGGAATATGTCTCTTATCCGCCGATATGTCGAGATTATTAAAGGCTGAAAGCTGGATACTTTGTGAAGTCTCCAGCTTTCAGTGCCGATTTTTTGTATTGCTGCTGATCATGCCAGTCCTTCATCCGGCCCGTCCAGTCCTATTCGGTAATGACCATCGGTTCGGCTGTAACCTTCAGCCCCGGAATCCGCATCGTCTTCGACCAGGTTTTCCGTACCGAAAGCTGAGGATTCTTCAGCACCACCGTACTCGCCGCCAGTTGACCGTCAGCGGACATTTCAAGACCGATATAATCGGCCCGCATGCTGTTCAACGAGCTTAAGTCCGCCCCCCATTCAATACCGACACTGGGTATCTCATTGCCCTCAAAAGTGATTCTTATCCCGTTCCAATCCGTGGGACCGCCAATCCGACTGATAACCTGACGTAAATCAACCGTTTTAGTGATCTTCATATTGATCAGTTCGACCTCGCTCATGCCCAAGCGTATGGTCGCCGGCGAAACCGTGCCGTTCGCGTTCTGGACCGCCTGCCCGGGCTGAATCGACATCCCACGGCCCCGAATCGTATCCGCTGTAATCACAAAGCCGCTGGTGTCACTGCCAATCCAGTCCGGAAGATGCAGCTCAATGCCCGTGGCCGATGCAGTGTAGGCCATGGTACAGATCATGGCCAGAGTTGCCGCCAGGCCGATCCCCATAGCGAACAAAAAATGCCGCCAGTTTGTATTTCTATCCTTCAAATCGTACTTCCCCTCCAGCATAAACGCTAGTCGCTCGCCGGCATCGGCCCAACCGTGATCGAGAAATTCGGAATGGAGACCCGCTCCATTCTGAGCGAATGTCCGACCATCTTCACCCGGCTTCCTCTCAAAGCCGGCAAGCTGCCTTTCGGAGCACGGCCGGGCAAATCGTTTTCCGGCTCGACTGTCCAGTAATTTTGTAAAAGGT
Source organism: Solirubrobacterales bacterium (assembly GCA_050258755.1). Taxonomy (GTDB): domain Bacteria; phylum Bacillota; class Syntrophomonadia; order Syntrophomonadales; family DTU052; genus JBLMZI01. The sequence continues at coordinate 669,525 of JBLMZI010000004.1, forward strand.
TTATGCCGTTATCCAGCTCTTCAGCCGCTATTTCCGAGGTAACCATGGAAACCCCCTGCGCGTCGACCGGTTCAGCGCCGGTGCTGCCAATCCAGACCTGGCTCGGCCGCATGCCCGGTACAACCTGATTCCAGTTCATCGAAAACCGGGTAAACAGCACGTTTCCCATACTAATCCGGGCCAGCCATGTTTTCGCCGCTCCGGATTTGAATAGAAAGGCACGGCGGCCCACACTGGATGCGGCCACTTTATCCAGGATCACGTTACGGCCTTGCATTCCTTCAGCCTGCACCACAACCACCTGGCCCGGGTCATGGTTATAGGGAAAAAACGGTCCCGCAACCTGTCCGGCTATATTCTGAAGCGCATCCCCGGTTTCAAGCCTGGCCGGGGAATTGGCGGCTCCGGCGGGGGCAGCATCCGACTGCCCATCTGCGGCTGGCGCGGCTGAATCCTCGCCATGTTCCCTGCCTTCATCCGATTCCGCCGCATCCTTCGCATCCCTTGATTCGGATGCGTCTTTCCGCCCCTCTCTGCCGCCTCTATCTTCAGCATTGTTTGGACCAGACTCTTTTGACTCCGGCACAAAGACATCTTTCACCGCGTCCTGCACCTGTTGAACGATCGCCGTTACTTCCGCCCATCCCTGGCTCGTCCCGGCCGCGTTCCCGGAATCCGGCGAAACAGCGGCTTCGCCCGCAGCCCCTGCCCCGGCCGATTCACCCTCGGCGCCCATGAGACGAAAACCGGGGGTCATGATCCCAAAAAGTACTGCCAGGACCGCGGCTATGACCAGACAGCTTCGAACCTTCATATTTCCCCTCCAATGCATTGCTCTGCAACGGCCGAGACCTCTGGCACAATGCCGTACACGGGTTCGTTGACCTGAATCGAATCCGGCATATCATGGTTGACTTCCTCAACGACAGGGCCCGCGTCTGCCGGCTGTTCCTGCGGAATCTCCGAGCTGGCAGGGTTTGCTTCGATCCAACTGACCAGGAACGCGCCGCCGGTCAGCCCGAGTAAACCGCCAACCAGCAGCCCCCCTGCAGCACCGACAAAGCTCAAAATCGAAAACACCATCGCGGCCAGCCCGATCCCGAGATGATAGCGCGGGACCAAACCGGCCATGAAACCTAAACCGGTCAGGACCAGGCCCATCACCATCCCGGACCAGTACAGCCCGCTGCCCGGCAGAAAGAGGATGGGGGCGATACTAATCCCGACCCAGAGTACCAATGCGCCGCCGAGGGTGACGAAAAGCGCACCGATCGCCGGTCTTTTCCGGTTCGCGGCGAACAGGATGCCCGGGGCAAGGCTCATTATTGAACTTAAAATGAGGATCATTAGAAGTTTCACGATCGTAGGAAGGTACGCGCCGGTCATCAATGCCCCGCCACGAATTCCCATCAACGCTAAACTCAGGCCGTACCCGATCAAAGCACCGAAACAGCCCAGGACGGAAATCCAGAAAGCGTCCCCCCGGTAGGCTTCATAACGGCTGCTCTGCTTCCATAAATTCACGAGCAGCCCGAATCCCGCGCCAAAACAGATACCCCCGGCCAGAACACACAGTCCGATGATCTGCGGATCTGATTTGAAAGCCGTTACCGCGGCAAAGAAGCCGATCAGCGTCCCTGCAATCCCGTGGGCTGCGACATTCTGATCGCGTTCCGGCTGGTTGGCAATCCAACTGCCAAAACAAGGCCCGAAGGCCAGCGTGACCACGACCACGGCGGCGGCCGCCCACCAGGCGCCTGCCTCGTGATAGGTTCTCAGGCCGACCAGGGTACCAATGTATAAGCCAAGCATCGAATAGGCCCACGGCATTTTCATCCGCTTCATGAAAGGCAATTCCCCCTTGAACACAATGTCCCTACTTTAACGTATGTGAATTGGGTGAAGAAAAGCTCATCAAGAGGTGATTCTCCGTTCCAAACCGCGCCGCTAATTCACATCAACAGAGAGTTTCATGGAGGGAATTCGCATGGTCGCCGCCTTCATGTTATGGGTATTGATATCGGCGTTCGCCAGTTCAATTCGGGGCGCATTCATGCCGATCGGAATACCCAGTGCGGATATCGGCGAGGGTACAACCTCGGTGCCGCCGATTGTCTTGGTCATGTTTTCGTCCATTTCCATCGCCTGGCCGAAATAGGCTTCAGTGCATTCCAGTCCGCTCATTTGCATAACCAGACCGGTTCCGTGAACGCCGTTGGCCGCGGTCACCTTCACCGTCGCGGTTTTCCCCGGCATAAGCAGACCGATATTCATCACCTTGGTGATCTCCAACCCGTCAATGTCGACGATCGCCATCGCTGTCTGGGAACACGGCCAGTACAGCTTTTTGGTCGGTTCAGAGACGCTCGAATCGTTTGTATCCGTCACCGAAGGGATCAATTCGAAATTCTGACCGACAATCTTGCTCGCGTGAACCACAAAGCCCCCTACCCCGGCCATCGGGAATGCCGCGAATGCAGTTCCCGTGAAAACCAGCAGCGAAAGCAAAACGACCAGCACACCCATACCGGCCCCTCCGCTCATGAAAAACCACCTTTTGTTCATGTTCAGTCCTACCATTTTTCAAACCCTCCTCTTTTTACTCCAGCGTTCCATCATTTCAAAATTGTCACACTATATTATATTTTTGGACGATCTAATAAATATCCACATTTGGGCATTTATTTTGCAACATTGTTCGATAATCAAAACCGGGGTCCAAACCGGTTTTATGAATCCATTGCATCACCTTTATTGATGAATCACCGCGCATTCTGGCCTCCCCTGTCCTATTCCCATGGAATTTCTCCAGGCCGAAATCCGACAAAAAAAGCCCACCGATTATTCGGTGGGCCTTATGAACAATTGTTAAATTATAATCCCTTTCTATTCTGGGCATTTTGGAACACTAACACCGTCCCCGTGTTCCCACGCGTGTTCCGTCCAAACCGCATGTCTTTCTAGCCCGCCGCCGCAAGTTGGACAGGAAACGACAGGTTGGCTCCATCCGCGATTCATAGCAACTTGCCAATTCGGGACCATTAAATACAAATCAGGAATCGTCGGGTTGGCAACGCACAGTTGAGTGTGGCACTGTTCACATGTTGTTTGCTCAATTTGAACTCTTTGCAGCCCCTCTTTTGTTGTATATGTCAAATTGAATAACCACGACCATTTCGTGGGGCCAAATCGGACCTTAAAGAATGCCAATTCAAACCCCGGATGCTCATGAATGAAATCGACCAATTGTAACGCTGTCCTCACCAATTCGCCCTCCGCGAGCGGTACCCCGTCAATACTGGGGATGGCGTCTCTGGAGCGCCAATTGTCGATGTTGAGAAGAAAGACCTCCTGCCCATCCAGTATTTCGCTCCGTTTGAACACGTTCTCCATTTAATTGAATCCCCCTGCGCCGAATAACATGAGAAACTCACTTTCAGCTGCTCCATCCAAAGTTTGCGGTATTATGTTAGACGCGGGAACGTTAGCCTCAAATACTCTTCCGTTGGGTCCAGCGAAAACCTTGGCGATGTTCTCACTGGTTGTCACAGATATCATTGTTCTTTGAAGTCCAAATGCTTGGGGCAACTCCGTACCGAAGGCACCATGTGCTTCAACATACGTTGCTTGGTCCCCCCAGATACCTACCCATTCCTGATGGGTAGCTTCTGCAGCAGCATAAGCTTCCGATACGCTCCCAGTCTCCATGTAAGCCTGTCTAGCAGCATCAGACATTAATTCTCCAGTCTCTTCGTAAATGCCTTGTTCAAGCATATTTGCCGTACCACGGTACACCTTGACCATATCCTCGCCCTGATTAGAAGCCTGTTTGGCAACCGTGGCCGATCTCGGCGAGGAGTTCCTTGGCGCAGCCTTTGCCTTTGCTGGCTTCTTAGCCTTGGCAACCTTTTTAACAGCCTTTTTGGCTGCTTTCTTCCCCTTCTTAGCTGCTTTCAGCGCACGCTTGCCTGCTGCTTTCCAGATCTTCTTCCCGCCGCGTACAACCCAGGATCCAGGAACACCTCCGCCTATTACAGCAACAGTGTCCCACGCCAAGAAGAGTCCATTCACCAGGCTTGGTTCGACATACATGTCGTGGGCGCTCATCCCCCACGAGACAACATCGGCTGCGGTTTCCAGGTAATGCCCGGAGGGATCGCCGAATTCAACCGGATTCCCTTCACAGTATCCGTACTGGTTCAGGCTCAGCGGATTCGGGGTGTCGCCTTCGAAGCTGTCCTTCCCGATAAACCGGCCGTTCACGGGTTGGTAGTATCTAGCTTTCAGATAGTATAATCCGGTTTCTTTATCAAAAACCTCGCCGGTGTACCGGAATGGATTCTCGATCTCTTCAATCGCGTAGATGGTGTTGCCGTACTCGTCGTACTGGTATTCGTTGACGATCGTGCCGTCGGTATCGACAATCTGTACGACATCGCCGTGGCCGTTATACAAATAGTAGTATATACCATTGGCGTCGATCCGGGCTAAAAGCCGGTCCGGTCCCCAGATATAGCCGGCTTTGCGCTGATTGCCGGCGTCATATTCGCCAATCAGTTTCCCGGCGTGGTCATAGCTGTAGTACGTTTCCTGGCCATCCGGTCCCGTTTTTCTGATCCGAAACCCGGTGGGCGCATAATCGAATGTTGTCGTTTGGGTGCCGCTGGTATAGGACTTCAGCTGATTCCAAGGCGTGAAAGCCAGATCGGCGTTCGCTTCCTCGGGTTTGATCAAATCGCCGGTCCACTGTTTCCGGTTGCCGCGGCCGTCAAATGAGTAATTGCTTGTCTTTTCATCCAGCCGTTTCACGGTTTTCAACCGGTCCAGCTTGTCATACTCATAGTGAATCGATCCGCTGGATTCTGCCATGTCTTTCAGATTCCCGTTGTTGTCATAAACGGTATAGTCATACTGTGAAATCGGTTTTCCATCGATCGAATTGACCTGACTGGTAACCTGATCATATTCATCGTAGGTGTAATCCGTTTTCAGATAGGTTCCATTCGACAACTGCGGATAGGTAACGGTTTTCAGCTTGCCGTCGGGATAATACTCGTATTTCACCGCCGGTGCGTTGGCATCCCGGGTTAAACTGCCGTTCACCTGGACTTTGTCGACCCGGGTCTGGTCATAGAAATAGTGCGCAGCAAACGGCGATGCACTACAATCCTGAATCGAAAGCATCCGGTTGAGGATATCAAAGCCGGTAATCTGGTATCCCAGGGTTTTGCCGTTGTACGTTGTCGTGCTTTGTTTCAGCCGGCCCAATCCGTCATATTGATTCGAGGTCGTGCCGCCTGTACCGGTCAGGCTAACGACGCCGTACGGTCCGTTCACGTATGTAATGCTGTCGGAGACACCGTCGGTGGTCGTCGCTGATATGCCATTCAGGCGGTCCAACCGGTCGTATGCGGAAAGAATCTGGGTCCCGTTCGGATCGGTCGTTTTCACGACCTTTCCGTAGTTATCATATTCGTAATACGTATCCACCAGCTGACTCGACTCACTGGGCTCCTGCTTATGAAGCAAATGTCCCAGTTCATCGTAGTAGTAATTGGTGGTGTAGGGTACGCCGCCGTCATACTGGGTGACAGTATCCAGAGCACCGAGAATGGTGTAGTGATAATCGGTCTTATTTCCTTCCGGATCATTGACCTGGGTCAGCTGTCCCAGGCTGTCATAGCTGAAGCGGAAAAGATTGAGATTCGGATCGACGTAACTCGTTACGTTCCCGTGCAGATCGTATTCGTATCCCTCATGCCGTGCCAGATTGGTCGTTGATGTCTCCCGGCCGAATTGATCATAGACAACGCTGACCGGGTTCAGACGCTCGGAACTCCCGGCTACCTGAACATAGCTTTCCGTGGTGCGCGAACCAACCTTATACTCAGTAATGAAACTATTGCCGAGCGGATCCGTAATGCGGGTCGGATTATCCGAGCCATCGTATTGATAGGTTTCCTGATAGCCTGCGGCGTCGCTGAACGCTGCCGGGCGCATGGCTCCGTCATAAAGGTACTGTCTGGTGACAATCCAATCCCCGTTGGCGCAATTCCGGTTTTGTTCAGCCAGCATCTGCCCGAAGGCATTGTAGTAGCTCTTGGTCTCGGCATGCTTTACGCCGTTTTCAAACGCCGTCTCTTGAACCACGGTCGTCAGCAGATTTTGGTTTCCGGAAATGACCCAACTGTCGCTCATTCCGACGTTGTTTGTGTAAGTTACGGTCGCGTCGGTGATTTGCCCCGCACTGTCCTGGTTTTGAACTCTCACGACCCGACCGAGGATGTCCGTGTCATAAATCGTTTGCTTGCCAGATCCATCGGAAGCGGTTTTTACGGTTCCGAGCAGCATGTCATAGGTCTTGTTCACCGTAATCCACTTGAGAGTGCCAGTTTTGTCCGTAAACCGGCTCTTGCTCTCCGTTGGGAATGCATATCCGGTTTCCGGCCCGCAAGTCGATACACTGACCGCGCTTTTGTTATTCTCAAGCGCGCGGGTAACCGTTGTGGTTTCGTTATTGCTGCCCGAATAGGCATAGGTCGTTTTTTCCAGCTTGGGATTGGTGTATTCGATAATTCGGCCGAAACCGTCATACTTCCACCATTCCTCGGACGGAGTCTGTCCTGTCATTTCGACCTTTTTGTAGTTCACTAGATACTTGTTATCCGGGTTGGTGGTATCGTACGCGACCGTTGTAGTTCGGGTCTGACCAGTATTATCATATTCGGTTGTGGTAAGGATTCCGCCCCATTCGTTGTACGTGTGATCTTCCTGCCGCTCAACAACAGAATAGTTGTTTGCGTCCAGTATGGTTGTTTTGGTCGGCTTGGCCGGGAACCTCGCATCATATTCGGTGTGGCTTACGGCCTTGCGTAAGTCGCCATTATCAGTGAACAGCGTCTGAAACACCTGACAGTTTTCGTTGAACTCGTATTCCAGACTGGTGTTCCGGTTTTGGTCTTTGACCGTACATTTGTATTGCTGTCCGTCAAATCTGGCGTTCAGATAATTCCCTTCGTACACATATGCCAGATCGTTGACCGTGCGGGAATCCTGTCCGCCGCCGGCCGTCTTTTGCTGATCCCATCGTCTTTGCACCCGGGGATCGGCGACCAGATAACCGGTTTGCCCCAGCCGTCCATCGATAATGCTGTAATCGTAATGGGTCACACTGCGCGGATAATCGACCGAATTCAGACAGAAATACGGCTGGGTACCCCATGTTTTGAAACTGAATTGGTCGGTTCCGGTATTCGCATCGTACAGGTATGTAAATCCGGCATAGGTCGTCTGGTAACCAAACCTGGTTGTTTTTCCTTCCGGATCGAGCACCTGCTGCAATACCGGTTTGTTTCGCGCGTTCCGGTCATTGGTGTCATTTTGCCAGTACAGGTTTTCGTTTTCGATAAAGACTTCCCGAGCGGCTCTTGTATAGCGGAGCTCGATCGTTCTCGGATTGTTCGGGTAGGATACGACAATGCGAACTTCACCAGAAGTATCGGCGTTATCGGCATAGTAAAAATTGATGACACGCCGTACGGAGTCGGTAATCTTCGTTATCCGGAGTCCGTTGTATTCAAACAGGATGTCATTGCCGAGCCGGTCGGCAATTGCCAGCAGATTGCCCGTGCTGCTGAAGTAGTAGGTGCGCTTCGCCTCGTCAACGAAACTAAACGCTGCCGAATACTTGTTGCCGGGAGCAGCATTGTTGAAGCTGGCGGTTTTCTGCGGGCAGTTCCGCAGATGCGTTTCGGGGATATTGAAGTCTACTTCGTAAGATCTTCCGGCGCCATCGTGCAGAACGTAATCGTAATGATCCGAAGAATTCGCATCGGTCACCGAAATCATCTGAATATACGGAAACGAGAACGACCATCCGGTTCCAAGCCCGTATTTATCGTTCAAGAAGTTTTCTTCGTTCGTGTAGTTTCGGACATAATAGTAGATTCCGCCATCCGCGAGCTGATCAGCGGAAGTATATATGTTGTTTTCATATAATTCCGGATAGGCTGCGGCTACACGTTTGCCAACCGCGATATACTGGTCATTGCGCCAAAAGCCAAGATTTTCATAGGTTCCATCGAGTTTTTTCAGCCAGAGATGAACCGGCGGCGGGCCGGTTGTTTCAGCGCCCTTGTAGAAGTATGTAGCATTCTCATCAAACTTGGTTTGGCGATTCCCGATGCTCGCATCGTCTGACCGGTAGCATCGCGTAATATCAAGATTCAGTCCGTCTTTTCCGGGAAGACTCAGGTCGGTCTGGGTCAGCGTCAGGTGACCGGACTGCGGGTCTATGGATTCAGAACTGCGATAGCGATCCCCAAGATCCGTTTTGTCGGATTGGTTCACCGACCGCGGGCCGACGATCCCATTCATCTGGTTCGAAATCCGATGAATGGATTCGAAGTTCAGGGGGGTACTGGCTGCCACTTCTGTGGCCAGAAGACTCGTGCTCCCCACTCGCTTCGGCGTACTCATCGCTATGGTCTTCGGCTTGGCATATACCTGGTCATAGACCGAATCTTCAACGTTCTGGTTGTCCTTGTTCAGCTTGCTGTCCGCCGCCAGCTCTTCCGTTTCATAAACGGACTTCGCAACCGATTGAGTCGGCGGATCTTCTTCCTGCCCGTATACCGTTTCCGCAGTCGACGGGCCCTTCACCGTTTCGACCGCCGGTTGTTCCGGCGTATCGACTGCCGGCTGCGTTCCGGTGTCGGCCTGAACAGGCGGGGTTGCCGTTTCGATTGGCGTCCTCAGTCCGGATGCAGCCGTTTCCTGCACAGCTGCGGAAGCGTAGACATCCGCCCCTACCCCGGCGGTCTCCGCCGAACCTTGTTCGATTGTGAGCGGCTGACCCGTCTGAGCGGACAGGCTGCCAACCGGCACAAGACTGCCTGCAAACATCGCAATCGCAATGATTATCGCGATCCATTTTTTCGAAGTTAGAAATCTCATCTTGCTCCCTCCCCTATCAAAAGCTTCGCTTTAAGGCTGCGGCTTGATTTTTATCAAGTTGCCGTTTTTATCGTACTCGTAGCCTTTCGGCGTGCCGGTCTTTACCTTCAGCCGGTTGTTCTTGTCATACTCGTAGGCGACGCCCACATTGATCGTTTTCGGGGTAAGATTCGTCACCGTGTAGGCCGTAAAGCCGTTCACGGGTACCGCCTGCGTGTTTTTCAGGGGATTCTGGGTCGGTATCGCATAGCTCACAGTGACGGTATCGGTTCCGACCCTTGCCGATGCCAGGTTGACGCTGACATTTTTGCCGCTGACCACGATTGTCTGAATCTGGGCATTGGCACCGTTTACCGTGACCGCAAATGCCGCGGCGTCCGGCACCGATTGATAATCAAGGGTCTTGCTGAATGTCAGCCTGAGCGTTTTCCCGTTCAGGACAGCCTTAACCAGATTGCTGCGCTCGCCAATTGTGGCCGGGTAATCCGTAAAGGCCGGTAACGCATTGTTGGAAAGGTCACGAATCGGTTTAGCCGCTGGAGGTATGTAGCTCACGATAACGGTTTGACCGGGTACCAACGCTTGAGCCAGCGTCAGGGAAACCGTGGTGTTGTTGATTGCGACAGTCGTCACGGCCGCGGCCGTGTTATCCACTTTTACGGTGAAAGCACTTACATCCGGAGTCTCGTTGCATAAAAGCTCATTGAACACTAGGTCGAGGTTTGTTCCCGCGGCGCTTGCGGAGCCGAGTGCGGGAGCTGTCGTGTCAGGTGCTGCGACCGTCACTGCACACGTGGCGGTTTTTCCGCCATCGTGGGTGGTTGCGGTAATGACCGTGCTGCCCGCAGAAAGCCCGGTCACCAGGCCGGTTTGATCAACCGAAGCTTTGCTGGGCTCGGATGAGGACCAGCTAATAGCTTGGTCGGTGGCGTTCGCCGGGGTAATCGTCGCAGTGAGTTTCATTGGCGCGCCGCCCGCCACCACGGCTAAATCTGCCTTATCGAGACTAATGCCGGTAACGGGAACATGCACATTGGCAACGGTTACGTCACAGTATGCCGTTTTACCGCCGTCCGCGGTTGTTACGGTAATCCTTGCCTGACCTACCGCTACCGGCGTTACCTGTCCGGTCGGGGAAACCGTGGCTATTGTCGGGTCACTGGTACTCCAGACGACGGTCTTGTTTGTCGCGTTTGAAGGAGAAATCGTGGCTACAAGGGTCTCTGTCACCCCGACCGGCTTGGTTAGGGACGTTGTATTCAAAACAATGCCGGTAACCGGGACTCTTGCCGAATACACCGTCACATCACAGAATGCCGTTTTACCGCCGTCCACGGTTGTTACAGTAATCCTTGCCTGGCCCGGGGCCAGCGGAGTTACCTGCCCGGTTGGCGATACCGACGCGACGGATGGTGCACTGGAACTCCAAGTGACGTCTTTAATCGTACCCTCTGGTTCTATGGTTGCCACCAGCGTTTCCAGCTCCCCGTCAATGTACAAATCGAGAGCGGTTTTATTTAGCGTTACGCGATTAACAGGGGCCACCACAGTTACCGAACAGGCCGCGCGAAAATTGCCATCTTCAGTTCGTGCCTCAATGATAACGGTACCTGTCATATAATTAGCCCTTACCCATCCATCTTGATCCGGCCCCGCGATAGCTGAATCGCTGGTTAACCACAATACTTTTTTATTCGGAGCGTCGGCTGGAACAATGGTAGCCACTAATTGCTCATAAGTTCCCTGTTTTAAATACATGCTGGTTTTATTCAGTGTGATCCCGGTAACACCAAGTCTGACTGTCACGGCACAGGATGCTGATTTGCCGTCTGCGGTTGCCGTTATAACGGCGGTTCCAATCCCCTTAGCAGTGATCGTCCCGTTCTGATCCACAACAGCTATTGAAGTATTGCTGGAATTCCAAGCTACTGTTTTGTGTGTTGCGTTTGCCGGTAACACAGTTGCTTCAACCGTTTGCGAATACCGATTTAAAACTAGTTCGAGGCTTTCCAAATCGAGTCGTACTTCAGTAACCCCTATTTTCACTTCGACTTCGCAGGATGCGGAGAAACTGCCATCCGTCGTGGTAACCGTAATCGTTGTTGTTCCGACGCTGACTGCGGTCACCTGAGCGCTTTGTCCATCGCCACTTACCACGGTTGCTACGGCTGGATTTGACGAATTCCAGGAGACCGTTTTGTTGGTGGCGTTCAAAGGAGTTACCGCAGCTACAAGGGTATCCGTCGCCCCGACCTGCAGAGAAAGGGTGGTTTTGTTTAATTCAACACCTGTGATCGATACGATAACACTCACCGTACAGATTGCCGTTTTGTTTCCGTCTTCGGAAGTCGCGGTAATCGTCGCGGTCCCGGGGGAAAGCGCATTCACCGTTCCATTGCTGGAAACAGAAACGATTTCCGGATGGTCGGAGGTCCAGATTACTTTCAGATTAGTTGCGTTATTGGGGCTGATGGTTGCCACCAGCGTAACCGGCGCGCTGCCCATCTCCATGTTCAGCTGGGTCGGATTCACCGTAATCTGCGATACCGGAATATGCGGATCTACGGTGATTACACAACTTGACGTGAAAGTTCCATTCGACGTTGCCGCGGTAATGGTTGCGGTGCCTTCGGCAACCGCGGTGACCAATCCAGCATTGTTCACCGAAGCAATACTGCTGGCTGACGACGTATAGGTGCACGTACTGGTTGCGTCACTTGTACTTCCATCGGTTTTCGAAAGGGTCACAGCCAGTTGTTGCGCTTTCCCAACGGTTAAGGTAACCGCTGCCGGCGATACCGAAATTCCTGAAGGCAATGCGAAATTCGGCAGGTTGCCTCGCAGATAGGGATAGGTCGTTCCTTCTTCGATCGCCCAGATATTGTTGAAGTCAAATCCGGCAAAAGTAGCCTGGGTCTTCATTTGGGCGGTCGATTTTGAAGAACCGTAGGTTGACTGGGTTAATCCTGTGGTCTGGGAATCATAATAGTTGTTGCTGATGGTCCCGCTCGCGGCGCCTCCGACAATTGGCTCAGCGATATAAAACGCGGTTTTGACAACACTTCCGGTCGAAATACAATTTTTCAGGATGATGCTCATACCCGTCCCACCCTGCGCTATAATCCCAGCCCCGTTCGGCTTGTACTGCTGCCCGCTTATTGCCGTAATTAGGCCGGAAGAGTAACAATCGGTTATTGTGCCGTATCCAAAGATTGCTGCAATCCCTCCGGCCCTGCCGCTATCAAACGTTGACTTAATAGTCCCCGAGTTCCAGCAATACTGGATAACAATGCTATCCGTTGCGGTTCCGTACCCGAGACCGACAATGCCCCCGGCATCAGCACCCTGTACCGTCCCGGTGTTTCGGCAGTATTCCACGGTAACCCGCGAGGCGGCGTTAGGCGCGATACGTGCCGCAATCCCGGCGGCGTATCTGTATTCTCCTTCGATCGTCACGTCAACCGCCGAGGCGCAATTGCTGATAAGACTCGTTGCCGCAGACGTGAGCGTACTGTTCCCGCAGAATCCGACCAATCCGCCCGCCATCGAGCAATTATTAGCGGTCACTCGTCCAGTCACGCTGCAGTTAATAAGCCGTAAATATGGGCTTCTCCCGACGAGGCCTCCGACCCCGCCGGCCGCGCTCGATGTGACATTGATATTGCTCAAGGACAGGTTTTTGATCTCAAGCAAATTGGTATCGCTGGCATAGCCAAACAGGCCAGCACCCTCAGCGGCCGGGTTGTTAATGTACAGTCTCGATACGGTTTTGTTATTCCCATCGATATAACCGTAAAACGGATCGCCCGCGTTGCTTCCGATCGGCGCCCAGCCCGTATTGTACGGGGCAACGCCTAAATCGATATCCTGAGTCAGTTTGAAATAGCATCCCGGGTAATCCCGTATGCGGTCCATATGGCTTGCATTGGCAACCAGATACGGATCGCCTTCAATACCGCTCCCGCCTGCAAATACATTCGGAATCACCGATACCTGAACAGTAACGACCTGGCTTCCGTCCGGCGATGTGACCGTTATCGTCGCCTGTCCTGGGGCAATGGCCGACACCAGGCCGGTGTTGCTCACGGAGGCAATGCTGCTTGGCGTGCAGGTAAACGTACAGGTGCTTGTCATGTCCTGCACCGTTCCATCCGTTAAGGTCACTGCCGCAATGAGTTGCCTTGTGCTACCGGCGGTCATGTTCAATGGCGATGGGGTTACCGCCATGCTGTTTGCCGCCGGAGTCGATATCGTACTCGTGGCGGTCGTGCCCGCGTAAGTTGCCGTAACAGTTGCCGTTCCGGCTTTGTTTATGGTTACCAGTCCGAGTTCACTCACACTGGCTACGGTCGGATCTGAAGAAGTATATAAGGCTTTATTGGTTACGACTTTCGACGTGCCGTCTGTCATAACGGCTGTAACCGACAATTGCTGGGTTCCGCCAACTGCAATTGTCGCTGTCGCCGGTGTGACGGACAGGCTTGCAGGAATCGTAAATGTAGGCAGATTTTCTCTCAAATAGGGATAAGTCACACCATCTTCGATCGCCCAGATATTGTTGAAGTCGATTCCGGTAAAAGTAGCCTGGGTCTTCATTTGAGCGGTCGATTTTGCAGCACCGTAGGTTGACTGGGTTAATCCTGTGGTCTGGTAATCATAATAGTTGTTGCTGATGGTCCCGCTCGCGGCACCTGCGACAATTGCCTGAGCGATATACAACACGGATTTATAAACATTTCCGGTCGAAATACAATTTTTCAGGATGATGCTCATACCGCTCCCACCTTGCGCGATAATCCCAGCCCCGTTCGGCTTGTACTGCAGCCCGCTTGTTGCCGTAATTTGGCCGGAAGAGTAACAATCGGTCATTGTGCCGTATCCAAAGATTCCAGCAATCCCTCCGGCCCTGCCGCTATTATACGTTGACTTAATAGTCCCCGAGTTCCAGCAGTACTGGATTACAATGCTATCCGTTGCGGTTCCGTACCCGAGACCGACAATGCCCCCGGCATCAGCACTCTGTATCGTCCCGGTGTTTCGGCAGTATTCCAAGGTAACCCGCGAGGCGGAGTTAGGCGCGATACGTGCCACAATCCCGGCGGCGTATTTGTATTCTCCTTGGGTCGTCACTTCAACCGCCGAGGCGCAATTGCTGATAAGACTCGTTGCCGCAGACGTGAGCGTACTATTTCCGCAGAATCCGACCAACCCGCCCACCATCATGCTATTTCCGGTCACCCGTCCAGTCACGCTGCAGTTAATAAGCCGTAAATATGGGCCTTTCCCGACGAGGCCTCCAACCCCGCCGGCTGCGTTCGATGTGACATTGATATTGCTTAAGGACAGGTTTTTGATCTCAAGCAGATTGGTATCGCTGGCACAGCCAAACAGGCCCACGCCGTCAGCGGTCGGGATGTTTATATACAGTCTGGATATGGTTTTGTTATTTCCATCGAAATAACCATAAAACGGATTGCTTGCGCTGTTGCCAATCGGCGTCCAGCCTGTATTATACGGGGCAACCCCTAAATCGATATTCTGGGTCAGTTTGAAATAGCTTCCCGGGTAATTCCGCATGAGGTTTAAATCGCTCGCACTGGCAATCAAATACGGGTCGCCTTCGCTTCCCGTTCCGCCTCCCGGAAATACCCGCGCAACGACATTCACTGTGCAGGTTGCAGACAAATTGCCGTCCTCGGTCGTTGCTGTGATTGTCGCCTGTCCGACAGCAACGGCTGTTACCATACCGTTTTCATCCACCGTTGCAACACTGGTATTATTTGAACTCCAGTTGACCGTTTTGTTCGCTGCATTCGCCGGGAGTATCACAGCTACAAGTGTTTCTGTGCCTCCGGTGCTCTTGGTCAGGTTCGTCTTATTCAGCGTAATTCCGGTAACCGAAGCTGTGATAATCACTTCGCACGTTGCCGTCTTCCCGCCAACCACCGTGGTTACCGTAATTGTGGCCGTTCCAGCACCAACCGGCGTGACCAGGCCGTTATTATCCACCGTGGCAACCGAAGTGTTACTCGAACTCCAGGTTACGTTTTGATTGGCTGCGTTAGCCGGAGTGACTGTGGCGACAAGTGTCTCGCCCGGGCCGGCTCCATTCAGCGAAAGACTGGTTTTGTTCAGGGTAACTCCAGTTACCGCAATCCCGACGGTCACTTCGCACGTTGCCGTCTTCCCGCCATCCTCCGTGGTAACAGTGACAACAGCCGTTCCAGCCGCATGGGGAGAAACCAGGCCGTTATTATCCACCGTGGCAACCGAAGTGTTACTCGAACTCCAGATAACTCCCTGATTCGTGGCATTTGGAGGAGCAATCGTGGCAATGAGTGTCTCTCCGGTACCGTTTTCTATGAATGTCAATGTTGACTTATTCAGTGTTACCCCGGTAACGGGAATCCCGACGGTCACTTCACAGCTTGCCGTCTTCCCGCCATTCTCCGTGGTAACGGTAATGGTTGCCTTTCCGGGTGCGTGAGGAGTAACCAGGCCGGTTGTATCAACGGTGGCCACAGTATTGTTATTGGAACTCCAGACAATATTTTTGTTCCCTGCCGTCTCTGGCGCAACCGTTGCGGTCAGCGTTTCGCCCGCGCCATTTTCCGCCAGTGTCAGCGTGGTTTTGTTCAGACTTACCCCGGTGACTGGCACGGCAACTTGGACCGTACTGGTTGCGGTATTGCTGCCATCCTGGGTTGTTGCAGTAATGGTCACGCTTCCCTGTGCAACCGCAGTAACGGTTCCTGTGCTGTTTACCGCTGCAATACTGGTGTCCGATGAAGCAAAGGTACATGCATTCGTTATGTTACCCGTGGTCCCATCGTTATAATTCGCGGTCACGGACAGCTGCTGCTTTCCGCCGACGTCTAACGTCAAGGAAGCGGGTGTAATCGATATCCCAGAGACCACTGGCGGAGCCGCGTCCTCCCCGAACACCATTACTTCCACCACATGGTTGTATTGATTGATGTTGCTTCCATTGGACCATACCCGGACATAGCGGGCATTCTTGTTCTTTCCGTCGATGCTCTTGCCGCTCGCAGTTTCCGCATACGGAGCGTCGGCACCCTGACCTTGACCGGTCGAATTGTCCGCGTCATTGTTGAACAATTCCTGGATGCTGCCAGTTTCAAAGGTTGGACTATTTGAGACCTGCACAATGACATCCTTATAGGTTCGCCCACCCGAGTAAT